>NZ_JAUZVY010000004.1:0-339914 GCF_030717955.1 Alkalimonas delamerensis
GAGTGACAAAGAGCAGAGCGTCGCCAGACGAACCCTTCGGGCAGCGCTTGGCTGGCATTTCTACTGCGTTAAAGCTTGTTTCATGTAGAATAACTACACCTTACAACCTTTGCCTTGTATAAATACCAGCCAAGCAGCTGCAAAAACAAACAACAAAGGTCAACACGCCCTCAAAAGAATAGAGTGCATTAGCACTCGGTTAGGCAACCTGATGTGCCAGTTCAATGCCTTGCTGCGCTTGCAGCAGGGTTTCGTTGTGCAGGATCTGACTGGCCTGACAGGTGCACTGACCACAATGACTGCCAAGGCCGGTGCAAGCACGCAGCTCTCGAATGGAGCGAATGCCCTCGGCTACATGGCGTTTAATGGCTTTGTCGGTCACGGCTTTGCACAAACATACGTACATAGGATCACCTCATCAGTTGATGGGGTGATCCTAATCTAATTAATAACTATTATCAATAGTATTTATTGATTAAAAGCGGTAACGGCAGCTATGCTGCCTGGTAACTAGTTGCCAAAGGCAACGGTCACTAACTGGCTTTGCCAGCAGTCACTGCAGCGCAGCTGCTTGTCACTAGCCGCAAAGCGGCGGTCACTAGTTGCCAACGGCAACGGTCACTAGCGGGCTTTGCCAGCGGTAACTAGCCGCTATCCGGCGGTAACCGCAGCTCCACTGCCTAGCGAAACAACACCTTCTCCTGCTGGAACCAGTGCACACAAAATGCCACCAGGGCACCGGCAATCACCACCGTCGAAGCAAAGATCATCATCAGCATGCCGTAATCGACGGTGCCTTTGATCAGTTCCTTGATGGCCAGCGCCACGTTGGTCAAAGGGATCATCGCTGTGGTGGTGGTTAAATTCACCCCGGGCAAAATCGCGGCGACCAGCGGCATCAGTACCACAAAGGACAATGGGCTCATGTAGTTTTGCGCTTCTTTGAAGGTTTTGGCGTAGATGGAAATCGCCAGCAACAAGGAGGCAAAAATAGCCGAAATCGGCAGCAGCATCAGGAAAATCAACAACAGATCGGTTACCGAGATGCTGGCCATCACATTGGTAATGACATCAAAGCCGGTGAAGGAGCTGACAACCGCTGTCCAGATGCCAAAACTCACCACTGTTATTAAGGTGGTAGCAAGGCCTGTGGTTAGCACGGTGAAAAATTTTCCCAACACAATGGCGGTGCGGGTGACCGGGCAAATCAGCAAAGTTTCTAAGGTGCCCCGCTCTTTCTCACCGGCTCCCATGTCGATTGCCGGATAAGACGCGCCCATCAGGCAAATGGGGATCAGGATGTACGCAATAAAAGCGCCAATTTTTTCACCAATGTTTTCCCGGGTGTCGGCGGTGTCGACCCGGCGCAGCTCTACCGGTGTTAAAATGGCCTGCAGCCGATCCGGGTCCACCCCCAGCTGGCTTAAACTGGTCATCTGCAAGTCTTCGGTGTAGCGGCGCATCAACTCGCTAAAGTACTGGTACATAAAATCCAGCTGCGAAGACTGGTTGTAAATCAGTTGCCATTCGCTTTGCTCTACCGCGGCCTGGCGGGCTTGAAAATCCTCCGGGATCACCAGAGCCACATCAAAGTCACCGGCACGAATGGCGGCGATCAGTTGCTCCGGTTCGGTGAGCCCGGAGTCCACCTTCCGAAAGTTTTTATGATAAAACAAGGCTTCAGCAAATTGCGGTGCCTGCTCCGCATTGACAATCACATAGCGGTGTTCTTGCTGCATGGCTTTGCTGGTGGTGCTGGTGAGCACCAGAGCCATTACTCCGAAGAGCACCGGGAAAATCAGAATGGGCAATAAAATCACGAAGATCAGCGTTTTTTTGTCCCGCATCAATTCCATCAGTTCTTTCACGTACACTTGCCACATCAGGCTGCTCCTTGTGCCACAGCCGTTTCTGGCTGGTTAATGACGGATAAAAAAGCTTCACGCAGATCGCCACTGGCAGAGCGCTGTCGAAACCCCTCAATACTACCGGAAAAAGTGCTGATGCCTTGATCGATTACCACCACCCGGTCGCACAAGGACGCCACTTCGTCCAGATGATGGGTGGAGAAAATCACCGGTGTGTTCAGCACTTTCAGCGACTTGATAAAATCCAGCACCGTTTGCACCGTCATGATGTCCAGGCCGGTGGTTGGTTCATCCAGAATCACCACCTTGGGGCTGTGCACCACGGCTCGGGCAATGGCGGTTTTTTGTTTCATGCCGGTCGACATGTTGTCGGCCCGACGGTTGGCAAAGTCGTGCATGTTCAGCAAGGTGAACAGCTCATCGATGCGGCTGCGTAGCGCCTTTTCTTTCATGCCGTACAAACGGCCGAAATAAGCGATGTTTTCAAAAGCGGTGAGTTTGCCGTACAGGCCGGTATCGGCCGACAAGAAGCCAATTTGCTGACGGGCTTTCAGTGGCTGTTTCAGCACATCCACGCCATTGATCAGCACACTGCCGCTGTCGGGTTTTAATGCGGTGGAAAGCATCCGCAAGGTGGTGGTTTTACCGGCACCATTCGGGCCCAGTAAGCCCAATACCTCGCCCTGGTCGCAATGAAAGCTGACATCGCGTACCGAATGAAAGGCCGTTTTGCTGTAGCGTACATCCTGTTTTTCGCTTTCAGACAGCTTGGAGCCCTTGCCAATGGCAAAAGCTTTGGCCAGGTTCTTAATTTCTATCATCCACGAGTCCTTCTGGGTCTGAGTGGCTGAACAAAGATGACTAGCGTCATTTCTGCTGGCACCATGCTTGGTCTAGTCATGTAAACAAGGCTGTATTATTAAAGAGGACGGCATGAATAGCAATTTGCTTTGGCTATTTTCCGACAGCAAAAATGTAAGCAGATTTTAGAAGTTGCGACTTGTGAGAAGTTAGAAGGCACCAATGCTGTCATGGTGCCCTTTGGATTAAAGGTATTTGCAACGGGTGAAACACAGAGGGCGAATGATCCGCCAAATGTGCGTATGTCGGAATGCAAATTAAATTGCAGCGCCTCCTTGCCAAGGTTAAATCTTAATTGGATGTTGAGAGCCTGCTATCAAGTCGTTGTATACTTATCTGCTTACCATACCATTTGAGATCATTCCAGACGGATCGGGTTATCTTGGTATCGCCCTGACCAATGCGTGTTGGGTAATGCAACACACCATTGCCAAAACTTATCACTCACCGCTTCAAATTGCTCCGACGTTAATGTTTGCTGATGCGTCTCCAATAAGCCAAAGAAATACAACACTACATCTTTATCCAGATACCGACCTTTCTGTGCTTTGTAGCTAGCGACACGATCATTGTAATTACGCATTAAAGTTGAGTTTTCGAAGTTATACCCAGCGGCAATGAGCCTCGCTTCCCTCGTGTTTTCATGACATTTTCTGATTTGCATCACGACATTTTCGTTGCTCGATACCTTCTCTAGCTTTGCATGTGCCGTATACATTGCTTGCCAACCAGTCTCTCCCCCCAGTAGCTCTGCTGGAAAGAAGTTCGGATGCGACCAGTGGATCGCATGTTCAGCGACCAGCTCAGCTGCGCTGGTATTCCTGGAACCTGCTTTAACATTGCCGGTTCTATTATCAGTCTCTGACACCTCATGCGCTGCTACCGAAGCACCATTCTGTTCTTGAGGCTTGTGTGCAACATTGCTATCACCACACGCACTAAGCGCTATACAACTTACACACAGCATAAGCAAGGTACCTAGACGAAGTGTTTTTAAAGTAAAAGTCATGCGGTTCTCAATCTATGTTATAAAATTTAATAATTTGCTGTAGCAGAGAAACTCTGCACATGCCGTATTTTGGTTGCGCAGGTCATTTATTTTTTATTCAAAGGCTCCCCTTCACGCAGAAACTCTCGCCAGTTCGCATCGCCATCAGCTCGCCGCTGTGCGGCTTGGGTAAACAGCCAAACATCCAGCGAAATTAAACAATGTGACCAGAACTCATTTCTAACGTGACGTAACGCCGGGTCATTGTCGTTTTCAGGGTCAAGAGAACCGTTGTAGGTCTGATAAATTTTCTCTGCAAAGTTGTATACCAGCCAATCGCTAACCACAACTGAATCAATTGGACTTCCTTCTTTCATATGCTCATCAGGTTCATGACCACCATCTTTAAACAAGCCAATCTGCTCCGGCAAATCATAAATTGTCATCGAAAGACAGGTCATCATTTTTTCGTACATATGCTCATACCCATTCAATCTTGACTGATACAACTCTTTACGCGGAACAGGTTTTGACCAGTGGAAGTTCTGGTAATAACTCATATCTTCCGGTTGCAGTGGCTGGAATCGCCCGGTTACCGTTTGACTTGCGTTTAATGACAACGATAAGACGGTTAGTATCGATAGCGCTAAGAAGACAAGGGTTTTAAGCATTTACATCTCCAATTGCACAACCAGGTTCGCTCACCTGGTGGCAAACTACTGTTACTATTGTTGTTAGTGCGGTTTATTGTTGCTGCGATTGTAACCAAAACATTCTTTCCATGCTAGCCTTACATCAACACAACTCACCAGTTCACTTAACCATTAAACACATACACGTTTTTTTTGATTAACACTAAAGATAGAAGCCAAGTGGATGTTCACCCGCTCATTTCAAGCTATACAGGTGCACTACAGACACAGGGAACTGGCATTGACTATGTCGAAGTTCGTTTAGCAACAGGCACTACAGATGACAACCGGCGGGACGAGCTAACGGTTTCTTTTTGGTCGAAAGTAATCCAGGTTTTGGTAAAACGACAGCTGTTGATTGTCGGCATACCAGCCTGGAACACCCAATAGGGGCAAGGGGGTTAGCTGTGTTTTTTGCAGTAAGCACTCGGGCTGCTTGCCGATGCACTGCGAAAGCTCTGCATCCAAATGGGCGTATTGGCTGATGAGTGGCGAGCCACAAAAATCGTCTGGCACCTCGATAAACCAGCATTTGGCGGTTAAACCAATAAAAGGCTGGGTTGCCATTTCGTAGATGGCATGGCCAAACACCACAGGCCGGACTTGCTGCCACCACAGCGCTCGCCGCTGCCAGAAAACGTCGGTCCACTGATGCTGTTGCAATTGCTGCACCAGGCTGCGCTGAGCTGGGGTGTAGGCAATCAGCACGCCGCATTCATCCAGCAGGGTGATTTTATTGCGCAGTGGTGTGCGTGGGCTATGCCCTGCCCGCTCTATTTCCTGAATATGCAGCTGGTTCAGCAGTGCTTTGGTGCGGGGAAACAAGCACCAAATCAGACCACCAAAGAAATCGTGCCAGTTTTCAGCCCGGGTTGGGATTTGCTGGCTTGCATAAATATAGTCTTCGTAATAACGCCCATCGCGCTCCAGCAAGGCATTGGCGACAAATTCATAGCTGGTATCGGTGCGCTGTTGATTCAACCAGTCAGGGGTGGGCCAGTCGCGGCACCGGGACGGCTGAAACAGCTGCTGCAGATCGGCAAAGATGGGATTGCTTTGAAACAATTCGGCTTGCCAATTCGTCGGTGGCTGAAAACGAGGTTTTATTCGGTTGGACTGCATAAGCTCACTTGGTTGTCGCTGGCACTGAAAGTTTACCATGAAACAAAGCTACAAAAAGCACTTGCTTTTTCTACTGGGCATGGCACATTCAGGGGGTACGGATAGCCGTACATACTGCCAAACGAAATTCAATTAATTCTACAGAGGTGAACATGTGTTCGATATTTGGGGTGCTTGACATCAAGACTGATGTGAAAGCATTGCGCCAGCAGGCGCTGCAGTTATCTAAGTTGTTACGTCATCGTGGTCCGGACTGGTCTGGGATCTGGAATGACAATAATGCCATCCTGGCGCACGAGCGTCTGGCGATTGTAGATACTGAAAATGGTGCCCAACCTCTGATTAATGATCAACGAAATCACATTCTGGCAGTGAATGGTGAGATCTACAATCACAAGCAGCTGGAGAAGAACCTGGTATCGCCCTACGGTTTTAAAACCAAATCCGACTGCGAAGTGATTTTGCCGCTTTACCTGGAGCATGGCGTCAATTTTGTCGATATGCTGCACGGCATGTTTGCTTTTGTGCTGTACGACGCCGAGCAAGAGCGTTACCTGATTGCCCGCGATCACATTGGCATTATTCCGCTCTATTACGGCTACGATGAGCATGGTCAGCTGTTTGTTGCTTCCGAGCTAAAGGCTTTGGTGCCGGTGTGCAAACAAATCAAAGAGTTCCCGCCGGGACACATCTTTGACAGCAAGGTTGGCAAGCTGGAGCCATACTACCAGCGTGACTGGCAAAGCTACGATGCGGTCAAAGACAACCAGGCCGATGTGAAAGCCTTGCGTGACGCGCTGGAGCAAAGCGTGAAAAGCCATCTGATGTCGGATGTGCCTTACGGTGTGTTGTTATCCGGCGGTCTGGATTCTTCATTAATTTCCGCCATTGCCCAGCAATTTGCCAAGCGTCGGGTCGAAGACGACGACCAGACCGAAGCCTGGTGGCCCCGCCTGCACTCTTTTGCGGTGGGCTTGCCTGGCTCGCCGGATCTGGTGGCAGCACAAAAAGTGGCCGATGCCATTGGCACTGTGCACCACAATGTGCATTTTACGGTGCAAGAAGGCATGGATGCGATCCGTGATGTGATCTACTTCCTGGAAACTTACGATGTCACCACCATTCGGGCTTCGACCCCAATGTACTTGATGGCACGCAAAATCAAAGCCATGGGCATTAAGATGGTACTCTCGGGCGAAGGCTCGGATGAGATCTTTGGCGGCTACCTGTACTTCCATAAAGCGCCGAATGCCAAAGAGTTCCATGAAGAAACGCTGCGCAAAATCAGCCGGCTGCACATGTTTGACTGCAACCGTGCCAACAAGGCGATGTCGGCCTGGGGTATTGAGGCCCGGGTACCATTTTTGGACAAAACCTTTATGGATGTGGCAATGCGGCTAAACCCGGAAGCCAAGATGTGCGGCAACGGCAAGATGGAAAAACACATTCTGCGCCAGGCTTTCGATGGCTTGCTGCCGGATGAGATCCTGTGGCGGCAAAAAGAGCAGTTCTCGGATGGTGTTGGCTACAGCTGGATCGACAGCTTAAAAGCCCATGCTGAGCATGAAATCAGTGATCAGCAAATGGCCACCGCCAGCTTCCGTTTCCCGGTCAATACACCGGATACCAAAGAAGGCTATTACTACCGGGTGATCTTTGAAGAGCATTTCCCGCATGCCGGTGCTATTTCCTGCGTGCCAGGGGGCAAATCAGTGGCTTGCTCGACACCAGAAGCGTTGGCCTGGGATGCCAAGATGGCGGAAATGACCGATCCATCTGGCCGTGCAGTTCGTGATGTGCATACCGAAGCTTACTAAACACGGTTTGAAATAGAACAAGGGCGCTGAATCAGCGCCCTTGTTCTATGGTATAAATGGCTGGTGTTCTGACTTGGGTGACTAGATTGCAATTGCCCAATGATCTTCAACCTCCTCCAGACGAATCTCTTTTGCAGCTACTTCAGCCTCAGTATCCGCAAGTAGATCAAGAAAATAACTGACTGGACTATTTTTCTGCAAGCTTTCCATATACAAAGATCTTAAAGCAGCATCTGTGGTACGGGGAATTTTTGTCTGGCCTTTCTCATAACGAGCAATAGTCTGCTCATCCACGCCAAAACGTGTTGCAAGCATTTTCTGAGAGACATTCAGCTCAATACGTAGAAACTTAAACTCTTCATGTGTGAGTGGTTTTCGACTCTCGACAACAGCCTGAGCTATTGTGCTGTGAAGACCGTTCATATCATCAATGCTGGTAAACTCTTCACCATCGATTATTTCAACGGTAAAACCATTCTTAAGATACACATTGGATAAACCGCTTTCCGCGTAGTGGTACATACCAACCTCTTTATTCGATCCAGACAGTTACCAGAACTGACAGCGGACTGTCATGATGATTCTTGAGTGCAACGGTCAATTCAATCACTTTGCCTGCAGATAGCCCCTTCAGGTTAAACTTCCAATCTCCGTTTGCTTCTGGATATGGGCCTTCTCTGAAAACTGAATGCTTACTTTTAAGTAGTGTGATGACCTGCCCAGTAGTCACCCCGCGCTCAATCATGCGCTCCTTTACATGCTTACTCCATCGGATCCTGTGGGAGTAATTTTCTGCCAGATCATTTATTAGCTTTCTGGCTGTTTCTTCCGTAAGTGGAAATTCGTTCACACCTTTAGGCTTGTTCTTTCCCATGAAAAACCTATCAACTTGACACCTATCATTTTGATAGCAAAAGTTAGCACTGTCAACCAGTGCTTTAAGTTCATCCAATAGCTGTAGTTAGCCATTGGATAGGAAGTGATAGCTGGCAACACTGACATCGATGCCAGCCATCGTGGCTAATCAGACTTTAAACTGAGCGACCGAGCGGCCCAATTGATTGGCCAACCCCAACAAGTCGCGGGTGCTGCCCGCCACCTGACTGATGGCGGTGCTGTTTTCTTCGGCCGAAGCGCTTAAACGGCTGATGCCTTCGGCCAGGGTGGCTGAGACGGTGGTTTGCTCCTCGGCGGCACTGGCGGTTTGCCCCATCAACTCTTTTAAGGTGGCCAGTCGCTGATCGATTTCTTCAGCGGAGTCGACCATCAGGCTGGCGTCTTCTGCCGTTTTGGCCGACTCGTTGGCACAAATTTCCGAATGTTTTGCCAGTGATTGCGACTGGCCACGAATGCCATGCAACACCGCTGAGATATCCTGAATGGCATCTTGCACTTTGCCAGCCAGTTGCCGCACTTCATCGGATACTACCGCAAAGCCACGGCCATGTTCACCGGCCCGGGCTGCTTCTATCGCGGCGTTTAATGCCAGCAAGTTGGTTTGCTCGGCAATGGCGTTGATGACCTCCAGTACCTGGCCTACTTTCTGGCTGTCGTTTTCCAGCGCCCGAACCTGCTGATGGATCTCCGCAAAGCTGTCCAGGGTTTTACGAAGACTGCGCTGGCTGCTGCCAAGGTTGTGCTGCAATTGCTCAGATGCACCTTTGCAACCTTGCAGCTCAGTTAAGGCTTTGCTGGTGTTTTGGCCAATTTCCGCCGCAGCATAACTCATTTCCTCGATGGCCGTTGCCAGCATGTCGGTTTCTTTTGCCTGCAGTTGAATGCTGCCATCGGCCTGGGTGATGGCGGCTGAGTTTTGCTCGGCTGTCATTTCCAGTTGCTGACCAACCCCAATCAGTTGTTGCACCAACTGCCGCAAGCTCTGCTGCATCCGAGCCAGCCACCCCATCAGATGTTTGTCTTTGTCTTGCGACTCCAGCGGTGTGGTTAAGTCCCCAGCAGCAATCACGCTGGTCAGGCGGCACATCAGCTCCGGCTCACCACCGAGCGGTCCCAACACAAAACGGCAAACCTGATGAGCCGCAACAAAGGCCAGCACAATAGCCAACAGACAAATCAGCACGCCAACCCACAGCATACGCTGCGCCGGTGCCAGCACTTCGGCCCGGTCAATTTCGGCCAACAGCGCCCAACGGACACCGAAAACATCGAGCGGAGCAAAAGCTGAAACCACCCAATTGCCGTTGTAATCGACCACCGCTTGAACCCCGCTTTGCCCTGCCAATGCAAGATGCACCACCTCGGTATCCACCCCATTGGCCTGCACTGTGCCGGCAAAGGATGCCTGCACCGTTCGTTGTTGTGGATCCAAAAAGGAATCGGAGCGCATGCGAAAATCACTGCCCACCAGGTAGGTTTCGCCGCTTTGCCCCATGCCTTCACGGATCTGCATCACCTGGTTGATTTTGTCTATCGACAGCTGCACCGCTACGGTATAGACGCCGTCATGCAGTTGAAGCTGACGGCCCAGAAAAGCCGCGGCTTCACCGTTGGAGGGAGCGTAAGGAGAAAAGTCTTCCATCACAATGCTGCTGTGCTGCTGGCTGCGCTGCAGCAAACGCGCCAAACCAGATTCCCGGTAAGGGCCGTGCCGCAGATTGGTCTGGTAATCGGATTCACGCTCGACGGTGTAGATAATGTTGCCCTGCGGATCTATCACAAAAATATCGTAAAAACCAAGCTGCTGGTTAAGCTGCACAAACAAGGCATGCTGTTGCTCGATGCCACTGAGTGTCTGCATGGCTTGCACTGTGGCAGCAACCACTTCCAGGCCATCAGCAAACTCCGTGAGCATCGACTGAATCTGTTGTTGCTTAATTTCACGCACGGACGTCAGGCTTGCTTCGGCTTGCTGATACAAAGCACTGTGTGCCAGGTAAGTAATCACGGCAGTGGCCATGATCATTGGAAAGAGCACTATAAACAGACTGATCCATTTGACTTTTGCTGCAAACGACATCGCGTTCTCCTTAAAATCCGTTTTTACCACCACAGGGTTGTGGAGGCTGTGTTTCAGGAACAGTCTGAATCAGGATGATGATTTCTTCTCTGCGGGATTATGATATTGTTATGATAAAAAACAGATAACATTGATATCACATTAGTTGCAATTTACCTAATAAAGAAAAAGCGCCCACAGGCGCTTTTGGTGTTTCCCTGTACCGCCAAGACGGCCGGGAGGAAGCGATTATTCGGCCGTAAAGCGTTTCATCCAGTCGAAGACCTCGTTGTACCAACGTACCCGATTGGCCGGCTGCTGGATCCAGTGATTCTCATCGGGGAAAATCACCAAGCGCGATTCGATGCCTTTGCGCTGCAAATTGGTAAAGGCGCCCAGTCCCTGTGCGTAGGGCACCCGGTAATCTTTTAAACCGTGGATCACCAGCATCGGCGTTTGCCAGTTGTCGGCATAAGCCGCCGGGTTGAATTTGGCGTAATCGGAGTCCTCATCCCAGGCGGTACCGCCCAAGTCAAATTCCGGGAAAAACAACTCTTCCGTGCTGCTGTAAAAGCTTGGCATGTCGTACAAACCGGCATGATTGACCAGACAGCGGAAAGCATCCGGCCATTTGCCGGCAAACCAGTTCATCATGTAACCACCGTAGGAAGCCCCCAGCGCACAGGCGCGGTCGCCATCAATCCAGGGGTAAGCGCTTTGCACGTATTCAAAGCCTTTTTGCAAGTCGACCAAGGGCTTGCCGCCCCAGTCGCGGCTGATGGAGTCGGTAAAAGCCTGGCCATAACCGGTGGAACCATGAAAGTCGACCATCACCACGACATAGCCCTGCGCTGCCCACAGCTGCGCATTCCAGCGGTAATGGAACATATTGCCAAAGCTGCCCTGAGGACCGCCGTGCACCAGGTACGCCAGCGGGTAGCGCTTGCTGGCGTCAAAGTTGACCGGTTTGACCAGGTAGCCGTAGACGGTGTTGCCTTCCCAGCCCGCAAAGCTAAATTGCTCAAAGTCGCCAAAGGCAATGCCTTCCAGCAAGGGGCCGTTGACATGGGTGAGCTGTTGCAAGCGGCTGCCATCGGGCTGAATCTGATAAATCTCCGTCGGCTGGTTCAGACGATGATTGCTAAAGACGATGCGATCAGCCGCCACATTTAAATGGCCGGCGGTACCATCGCCATACACCTTACGCACATCGCCAAAGCTGGTGTTGATGGCGTAAATACTGACCTGGCCGACATCCTGCGTGGTGACATAGATGGTGCGGTTATCGGGTCCAAACTGGTACGAATAGATGGAGCGGTCCCAATCTTCAGTCAGTACCGTGCGTTGATTGGTGACCTGATCGAGCAGCACCAGCCGGCGCCGGTCGGATTCCGCTTGCGGTGTGGTCATGGCCAGGTAGGCCATAAAGCGGCCGTCCGGTGAAAAGGATGGATGCGAGTCCCAGGCCGGGTTGTCGGCGGTGAGATTTTTCTTCTCACCCCCTTCGATGCTGACCTCAAAAATATCGAAGTTGGTGTGCCAGCTTTCATCCACACCCGGCATCTTGGCACTGAACACCAGATGCTGTTGATCCGGTGTGAAGGCCACTTCGTTGATGCCGGCAATGTCGCTGTTCCAATCGGGCATCAGGTTGCGTGCATCGGTCACCGGCTTGGTATCCAGGCTGGCAACAAAAAGGTGCGTGCGGTAGCCATCGAGCCAGCGATCCCAGTGCCGCACCATCAGCTGGTCGTACACCATGGCTGTATCGTCACGGGCGGCATCAGCCGCTTGTGCTTTTAAGGTGCAGGCAATATCGCCGCAGCCTGGCTTGTGCCGAAGCGCCAATGCCAGCAATTTACCATCGGCAGAGAGCTGAAAGCCCTGCACTGGCAACGGCAGATCGGTGACTTGCTGCGCTTCGCCCCCAGCTAAATTAAGGCGCCATACCTGGTTGGAGCCGGTACGGTCGGCCAAAAAATAAATAGCACTGCCATCGGCAGCCCAGCGCACCTGGTGCTCACGGCTGCTGTTTTGTGTCAGCCTTTGCACGCTGTTGTTGCGGCTAAAGTCCATCAGGTAGAGATCATGGCTGCTATCGGCCGGCTTAACACCACCGTTTTTTTGTGCAAACACCAGCTGATTGCCGCCCGGCGCCAACACAATATCGCTCAATTGATTGAACTGCGCCAGATGCTCCACCTGCAAGGGTGTTTTGGTGCTGGCCTGCAGACCAAAGCCGGCTATCAGCATGGCTGAGAGCGTCACGAAACTAATTTTCATAGTAGCTTCCCCTGGTTAAAAAAAACCTGCAAGCAAGGCTTGCAGGTTCGGATGCTTTGCACGCTTTTATTTCGCGTCAGCCATTTCTTCTATTTTTACTTTCCAAATCGCCGGGCCTTGTTTGTGCACATTGTTGCCCTGGCTATCCACCGCCACGGTCACCGGCATATCTTCCACTTCAAACTCGTAGATGGCTTCCATCCCCAAGTCTTCAAAGGCCACCACCCGGGCTTTTTTAATGGCTTTGGACACCAGGTAAGCGGCGCCGCCAACGGCCATTAAGTAGACAGCTTTGTGCTGCTTGATGCTTTCCACCGTGGCATCGCCGCGCTCGGATTTGCCAATCATCCCGAGCAAACCGGTTTGCGACAGCATCATGTCGGTGAATTTGTCCATCCGGGTGGCGGTGGTGGGGCCGGCCGGGCCGACCACTTCATCGCCCACTGCATCGACCGGGCCGACGTAGTAGATAAACTTGTTTTTCAAATCGACGCCTTCTGGCAAACCTTCGCCTTTATTTAAGCGATCGGCAATGCGCTTGTGGGCGGCATCGCGGCCGGTCAGCATCTTGCCGCTGAGCAGCACGGTTTCACCGGCTTGCCAGCTTTGCACCTCTTCCGGGGTGATGGTATCCAGATTCACCCGGCGCACATTGCTGCCAAGCTCCCAGGTCACTTGCGGCCAGTCTTCCAGCTTGGGCGGCTTGATATCGGCCGGGCCTGAGCCATCCAGGTGGAAATGCACGTGGCGGGTTGCGGCGCAGTTTGGGATCATGGCCACTGGCAAGGAAGCGGCATGGGTCGGTACGCTTTTGATTTTAATGTCCACCACTGTGGTTAAACCACCGAGGCCCTGAGCACCAATGCCGAGCTGATTGACTTTTTCGTACAGCTCTAACCGCAGTTTTTCTTCGGCGGTTTCGGCGCCTTTGTCAATCAGCTGCTGAATATCAACCGGGTCCATCAAGGACTCTTTGGCCAGCACGGCGGCTTTTTCTGCGGTACCACCGATGCCGATGCCCAGCATGCCTGGCGGACACCAGCCAGCGCCCATTTTCGGCAAGGATTCCAGCACCCAATCGACGATGGAGTCGGATGGATTCAGCATCACCATTTTGGTTTTGTTTTCCGAGCCACCGCCTTTGGCGGCAATCATCACTTCGACCTGATCACCGGCCACTAGATCGATGTGCACCACAGCCGGAGTGTTGTCGCGCGTGTTTTTTCGGGCGCCAGCCGGATCGGCCACGATGGAGGCGCGCAATGGGTTGTCCGGGTTGTTGTAAGCACGGCGGGTGCCTTCGTCGACCATTTGTTGCACCGTCAAATCGGTTTTGTCCCACTTGACGTCCATGCCGACTTTAACAAAGCAGGTGACAATGCCGGTGTCCTGACAAATCGGCCGATGGCCTTCGGCCGACATCCGTGAGTTAATCAGGATTTGCGCGATGGCATCTTTGGCCGCCTTGTTCTGCTCTTTGTGGTAGGCCTTTTCCAGCGCCTGAATAAAATCCAGCGGATGGTAGTACGAAATGTACTGCAATGCATCTTCAATGCTGTCGATAAAGTCTTGCTGGCGGATGACGGTCATCTGAAATCTGTCCTCTGTCGTAATCACTGCTTCAGGCAGTCGTTCTATCTTTGTTGGTCGGCTGGTATCATACAACGCATCAAAAACAGCGGCCAGAGTTTCATCGATACAACCTTGGTCGTGCAATGGGATATTTGCATGCAGCATTACCATATTATTGGCGACGCCCCGACCGATTTGCTGGATTTTTTTGCCCCGCTGGCCCAGCAGCCCTGGGCAATACTGCTGGATTCGGCAGGTCCGATCGGTAAAAACAACCGTTTTGATGTGCTGGCGGCAGAGCCGGTTTGCACCATCGAGGCCAAAGATGGCCATACAGTGCTGACCGATGCACAAGGCAGCCATCACTACCAGGAGCATCCATTAACCGTGGTCAAGGCCGCCCTGAAGTGCTACTTCCCTACCCCCGCCCCCAAACTCGACTTGCCCTTTCAAGGCGGGGCTTTGGGGTATTTCGGCTATGATCTTGGTCGCTACAGTGAGCAGATACCGGATACAGCGAGCAAAGATCTGCCGCTGCCGGATATGGCCATCGGCATTTACCTCTGGGCTTTGGTGCTGGATAAAGAGAAGCAACAGCTGTGGTACCTCGATTATCGCGGCGATGCCGAACAAAACTGGAGCAAACTCAATAACCGCCTTAGCCAGTACCCGCCCAATTCCACGCCCTTTGCTCTGACCAGTGATTGGCAGGCCAATATGGACAAAGCCGGCTACCAAGCCCGCTTTGAGCAAGTGCATCAGCACCTGCTGGCCGGTAATTGCTATCAGATTAATCTGGCGCAGCGTTTTAGCGCCGGTTATCAGGGCAGTGAATGGCAAGCATATCGAAAACTGCGTGCAGCCAATGCCGCGCCATTTTCTGCCTTTATGCGCTTACCCGAAGGCTGCGTGCTGAGTATTTCACCGGAGCGCTTTTTGCAGCTGCATGGCCGCAAGGTCGAAACCAAACCGATTAAAGGCACCAAACCGCGCCACAGTAATGCCAAACTGGATGCCGAGGCAGCGGAGGCGCTGCGCAATTCGCCAAAAGATCGCGCCGAAAACGTGATGATTGTCGATTTGCTGCGCAATGACTTAGGCCGGGTGGCTGAGCCTGGCAGTGTGCGGGTACCGGATTTGTTTGCCATTGAAAGCTACCCGGCGGTGCACCATCTGGTCAGCACGGTCAGCGCCGAGCTATCAACGGGGCTGGATGCCACCGATTTGCTGCTGGCCGCTTTTCCGGGCGGCTCCATTACCGGCGCACCAAAAATCAGCGCCATGACCATTATTGAACAGTTAGAACCGCATCGCCGCTCGGTGTACTGCGGCTCCATCGGTTACATCGACCAAAGCGGTGACATGGACACCAACATCGCCATCCGCACCCTAGTGGCCTGCAACGGCCAGCTGCATTGCTGGGCCGGTGGTGGCATTGTGGCCGACTCAGAAGCCGACAGCGAGTATCAGGAAACACTGGATAAAGTGCATAAAATTCTGCCTACCCTAAAAGCCACTGCGGAATCGCAGGCATGAATTACTCCACCGATTGGCTGCTGTCCCGCTTTGTCACTCAAATGCCGCCCAAGGCGGCTGTGGGGTTGCGCAATCAAGGCCAGGCTCAGCGGGCTGCGGTACTGCTGCCCCTGCTGGAAGGACCTAAGGGCTTGGAGCTGGTGCTCACCAAAAGAGCGGCACACCTTAAACATCACCCCGGCCAAATCAGCTTTCCCGGTGGTCGCATCGAAGCCGGTGAAAGCAGCAAAGCGGCGGCACTGCGTGAAGCCGAGGAAGAGGTAGGCCTTAATCCCGATGATGTCACCATTTTGGGCCAGCTGCCGCCTCAGGCCACCAGCACCGGCTTTGTGATTGAGCCCTGGCTCAGCCTGGTGCATGCTCCACCCCGCTGGCAGCTGCAACTGGATGAAGTGGCCGATATTTATCATGCCCCGCTGCAAGAGCTGTGGCAAACTGAACGCTGGCAAGCCTGGGATTGGCAGTACCGGGGCAAACGGCATCCGGTGTATTTTCTGCACTGGCAACAGCAGCTGATCTGGGGCGCAACTGCGGCTATTTTGCATCGGTTACGGCAGCAGTTGGGGAGTCCTGTGAGCAGTACTCATCCCCTCTAGGGAACCATGCGATTGGCGCACGTTCAAATCGGACAGTGCCGACGGGACAAATCAAAGGAGTTTTTGATGGAAAAAATTCTGCAAAGCAGCCGCATTCTGGTGATTTTGACCATTGTGGTCTGTGCCGCTTCGGCCTGTCTGCTCTATGCCGCCAGCGTTTCCATTGTGTATGGTGTGATTGTCGATACGGTGGTTCAAATCCCGGTCAAAGCGGATGAAGGCAAACGTTTGGCTGTCAAGCTGCTAAAAGTACTGGATACGCTGCTGATTGCGCTGACCTTTCAAATCATTGCCTCAGCCTTGTACAGACTCTTTTTAACCAAAACGGTCGAGCGGGATAAAGGCCTGCTAAAAGCACTGGACATCAAAAGCTTTCACGACTTAAAAATCACCCTGATGCAGGTCGCCTCGGTGATTCTGGTGATTTTGTTTCTGGAGCAAGCGGTGGAGGTGGGCGCAACACTGGAAACCCTGTATTTTGGCCTGGCCATCGGCTTTGTGGTGTTAACCTCGATGATTGCCGCCCGCTTGATGAATCATTAACGCTTGCTGTGAATGACCGGTTTCTGAGGATAAACCAAGGCCCAAACTACTTTCCAACTTAGGCTGAGATCGTTTTACCAGAGTCTATTGAACAAGAGTCGATGAATCACTATGATTAACTTTGAATCATAATTAATCAGCAGGGGCATGACTTATGAAAAGCAATAGCTCAACTTCAGAAACCAAGGTTTTGACAGCTCATGTGCCTTTACCGCTGGCAGAGAAAGTTGACCAACTGGCAAACCGACTGGAGCGTTCACGCGGCTGGATCATTAAACAAGCCCTGGCTGCCTGGGTTGCTCAGGAAGAAGAGCAGGATCGTCTGACACGCGAGGCACTGGCGGATGTAGATGCTGGCCGGGTAATTGACCATCAGGCAGTGCAGGCCTGGGCGGAAAGCCTTGCTACCGAGCACTCTTTACCTCTGCCCCGATGATGGAGCTGAAGTGGACCAGTAAGGCACTGTCTGATGTGGTGCGGCTGTATGATTTTCTGGCGCAAACCAATCCGCTCGCGGCGGCACGTGCAGTTCAGTCATTGACCGAAGCACCCTCTTGCTTACGCAGTAATCCTCGTCTTGGTGAACAGTTGTTTCAATTCGAACCTCGCGAAGTCAGACGAATATTTCTGGCAGAGTACGAAGTTCGCTATGAAATCCTTGATGCAACCATTTACATCCTCAGGCTGTGGCATACCAGGGAGCATCGCTAGCCAACAACTTTGGAACCGGCAGTACCCGCTGTACTTTGTGCGTTTACACAGCAACTGACATGCACAACCGCCAGCCCCTCACCCGGTTCAACCTTTGCCAACCGTAAATTATCCGATCTATCTGGTACTGCTTTTCCAGCAACGGTATGCTACCTCTGATTTTTTGCAAAATAACAACAATCAGGAACAGGAGCATTCTATGTCAAAACTCTTCAGCGCCTTAGCAGCCAGCTCGTTGCTGCTGATGGGCTCGGCGCTGGCCGAGCGTCAGCCGCGCGAGGTCAGTGAACGCGAAGCCTGGGAGCTGCATTCCCGCGTCATCACACTGGATACCCATGTCGATATTGGCCGCGGCTATGCCACACCACAGTTGGATCCGGGCGTGATGACCCGGGCTCAGGTCGATTTACCCAAAATGCGGGCCGGTGGTCTGGATGCCGCTTTTTTCATTGTCTACGTGGCCCAGGGCAGCTTAACCGAGCAAGGCTACGCCAATGCCCGCCAGCGCGCTGAAGACAGCTACCAGGCCATTAAACGGATGACCCGGGCCTATCGCGACCAAATCGGTCTGGCCCGCACCGCCGATGAAGTGGAAGCCTTGCATGCCGAGGGCAAGCTTGTGGCGCTGATTGGCATGGAAAACGCTTACCCGCTGGGCACCAGCGTCGATGAGATCCCACTTTGGGCCGAGCGCGGCGTCCGCTATGTCGGCATTACCCACATGGGCAACAATCAATTTGGTGGCAGCTCCAACCCACGGTTGGATCAAGGCGATAAACCGGATCAGGGCTTAACCGACTTGGGCCGTGAACTGGTTAAAAAGCTGAACGATTACGGCATCATGGTGGATATTTCCCATGTCGGTAAACGCAGCTCGCTGGAAGCCATGGCATTGTCCCGTGCGCCGGTCATTGCCTCGCATTCCGGCGTGACCGGTGTGCACCCAAACCTGCGCAACCTGGATGATGAGCAGCTTGATGCCATCAAAGCCAATGGCGGTGTGGCGCAAATGGTGGCGTTTCGCAGCTATGTTGCAGCAGTTGACCCACGCATTCAGCGCGGCCAGGACGAATTGCGGCAGCGCTATTTGTCAGCCGGCTGGAGCGGTGCCAGCGATGCCGATGTTCAGGCGTACATGGACGGACTGGCTGAGCTGCGCCGCACCTACCAGGATGTGACCTTAGCCCAGTTTATCGATCACATCGATTACGCTGTCGATCGCATCGGCATTGAGCATGTCGGCATTGTGTCGGATTTTGATGGAGGCGGCGGGGTTGAAGGCTGGGATGATGCCACCGAAACCATCAACGTCACCTGGGAGCTGATGCGCCGCGGATACAGCGAAGACGAGATCCGCGCACTCTGGTCCGGCAATGTGCTGCGGGTGATGCGGGCGGTCGAAGCCGCAGCCAAGCACTAAAAAGGCCCCCCTTGGATCGCGGGGAGACTGGTTCTCCCCGCTTTCAAAAAAATCATTAGAATATTTCATGTAAAGTCCAGCTGACAGTACTGGTGCGACTTTGCAGCCGTAACCTGCCCTGACCAGTTTCAGCATGACTTACAGCCTGACCACCTTTGGTATACAATCGGACTATTCTGTCTGAATTCACTTTATTTTACTTATGATTATCAGCGCCTTCGATATGTTCAGCATTGGCATTGGTCCATCCAGCTCGCACACCGTGGGCCCGATGCGGGCTGCCTACCAGTTCACCGAGCACTTAAAACAAGCTGGGCTTTTGTCGCAAGTCAGCCGCCTGAAAGTAGAGCTCTATGGCTCTTTGGGCCAGACCGGCATCGGCCACGGTACCGGCAAAGCAGTGATTCTGGGGTTAAGTGGTTTTTTGCCGGAAAGCATTGACCCGGACCTGATCCCGGCACTGCTGGAGCAGGTGCACAAAGAGCAAAGCTTGCAGCTGGGCCAACAGCAGGCGGTGAAGTTTCCACGTGAAGGCGCCATTACCTTTCATCGCCGCAAAACCTTAAAAGAGCACTCCAACGGCATGGAGCTGGTGGCCTGGGACGGCGACACCGAGTTGCTGCGCGAGGTCTACTTTTCCATTGGCGGTGGCTTTATTGTCAAGGCCGAGGACTTTGCCCGCGAAAAAGAAGCGGCCAGCCAGTTTGCTGCCGACAATCCGCCGCCCTTTCCGTTTGAAAGCGCCACCGAGTTGTTGGCTCTGTGCAAAGAACACGGTTTGTCGATTGCCAGCCTGATGCTGGAAAATGAAAAAGTGCTGCGCAGCCCGGAGCAAATCAAAAACGAGCTGTTTCATATCTGGCAAACCATGCGCGATTGCATTGAGCGCGGCATTCGCACCGAGGGCGTCTTGCCGGGTGGGCTTAAGGTAAAGCGCCGGGCGCCATCTTTGTACCGACGGCTCAGTGTGGAAAAAAGCTCGGATCCTTTGCAGGTAATGGATTGGGTGAATCTGTTTGCCCTGGCGGTGAACGAAGAAAACGCAGCCGGTGGCCGGGTGGTCACGGCTCCTACCAATGGCGCCGCCGGTATTATTCCAGCAGTCTTGATGTATTACGACAAGTTTATTCAGCCGGTCACTGCCGACATTGCCGTGCGTTATCTGCTGACAGCTGCTGCCATTGGTATTTTGTACAAAAAGAATGCTTCGATTTCCGGCGCCGAAGTTGGCTGTCAGGGCGAGGTGGGCGTGGCTTGCTCGATGGCCGCCGGCGCTTTAACCGAGATCCTGGGCGGCTCGGTCAGCCATGTCGAAAATGCCGCCGAAATTGGCATGGAGCACAATTTAGGCCTGACTTGTGATCCGGTTGGTGGCCTGGTGCAAGTACCCTGCATTGAGCGCAATGCGATGGGGGCGGTGAAAGCCATCAATGCCTCCCGGCTGGCACTGCGGGGCAGCGGCGATCACAAGGTATCGCTGGATAAAGTGATTAAAACCATGTGGGACACCGGCAAGGACATGCAAACCAAGTACAAAGAAACCTCGCGCGGTGGTCTCGCCGTGAACATTATTGAGTGTTAGAGCAACAAGCTCTAGTAAAAAAGCCCCTGAATTCAGGGGCTTTTTTGTACTGCCTATACTCAGCTAAGCTCTCCCAGCCGGGTATCGATTTTTTGCTCTTTGCTACGGAACAAATTCTTAAAGTCTTCCAGAATCACATAAAGCGCCGGGATCAGGATCAAGGTGATCACGGTGGCAAACAATATCCCAAAGGCCAGCGAGACGGCCATTGGCACCACAATTTGTGCCTGCAAACTGCGCTCCAGCACGATGGGGGTTAAGCCCAAAAAGGTGGTCATGGACGTTAGCACGATAGCGCGAAAACGCATGGTACCGGCTTCTTCTACCGCCTGACGAATGCTGTGACCAGCGGCTCTGGCTTTGTTGACAAAGTCCACCATAATCAGGCTGTCATTGACCACCACCCCAGCCAGGGCAATCAGGCCAAAAATCGACATGATGCTCATGCTCAGCCCCAGCAGCATATGACCGACCACAGCCCCAATCAAGCCAAAGGGAATCACGCTCATAATGATCAGCGGCTGACTGTAGGATTTGAGCGGAATGGCCATCAAGGCATAAATCAAGAACAGCGCCAACACCGCCGCTTTCATCATGTCACGCATCGCATCAATTTCATCCTGACTGCTGCCCTCCAGCGCCGTGGTCACGCCCGGGTAACGCAGTGGCAGCTCTTTCATAATGCCCTCACGTAGTTCACGGACGACCAGGCCAGGTTCAATCCGATCTTTGTCGGCGGCGGCAGTAATGGTCACCGCCCGCTCACCATTGACCCGGTTGATGGCATTAAAGGCCGGCTGCAGCTCGTAACTGGCGACCATGCTAAAGGGCACCTCGCCACCATTTGCTGTGCGAATGCGCATTTGCTCCAGATTGCCAAGCGAGCTGCGCTCGTCTTTCGGGTAGCGCACCATCACTTTGACCTCCTCGCCATCACGCTGCACCCGCTGCGCTTCGGCGCCGTAAAAGCCATAGCGTACTTGACGCGCTACATCGGAGAGGGTTAAGCCAAGCAAGTCGGCTTCGGGCTTGAGCAACAGCACCACTTCATCGTTGCCACCGCTCAAATTGTCCTGAATATCAAACACCCCTTGGTATTGCGCCAGCGCATGCTTGAGCTCTTCCGCGGCCGCTTCCAGCATCGCCAGGTTGTCGCCACGAATTTGCAGCGCGATATCGGCGCCTACACCACCGCCACCGGTCGAGGCATTGATGTTGATGGAGCGGACCCCGGCAATTTCTGGCATTTCCTCGCGCCACAGCCGGGCTATTTCAAAACCATCGATGTCACGGCCTTCGGCTTTTTCCAGCTCCAGTACCATTTGACCCCGGGTATCGCTGTTTAAAAACACCAGCCGGTGCTGAATGACATCGGCCTTGTACTCGGTTTTTAGCCGCTCGTTGGCGCGCAGCAATGCCCGCTCCATTTCATCCAGCGCTTGCTGGGTTTGCTGGCTGGAACTGCCCTCTTCCATCACAATGGACGCCTGAATAAAGTCACTGGGAATATCCGGGAAAAACACCCAGCGGACAAAGCCACCGCTCAGCAACCCGATCATCAACAGCATTAAGGAAAAGAAGGTCGCTAAAGTGACATAACGAAACTCAATGCAGCGCCGTATAAAAGGCCGGTAATGCTGATGAATTAGATGCTGCAAGCGGGCAGCGACCCACTCGCGAATGGTCCGTAGAAAGTTGCTAGCCCCCCGGCCGCTGGCATAAAACAGGCCGCGACGGTTGGGATCCCAGGGCTTGGTATCGATGTGGGCAATGTGGGTCGGCAAAATCAGTTTCGACTCAACAATGGAGAACAGCAAGCACAGGATCACCACCCAGGCAATGGATTCCCAAATTGGCCCCTGAGGCCCCCCCACCAGCAACATCGGCAAGAAAGCAGCAATGGTGGTTAGTACCCCAAAGGTTGCCGGCATCGCCACTTTTTTCGCCCCGGCAATCACCGAGTCCATCGATTTGCCTTTTTTCTCAATTTCGCTGTAGGCACTTTCACCGATGATGATGGCGTCATCGACCACAATGCCCAGCACCAAAATAAAGCCAAACAGACTGATCATATTGATGGAAACGCCAAAAGCCGGCAGCGGCATCAGGGCCAGAGCGCCCAAAAAGCACACCGGTATGCCAACCATCACCCAGAAGGCAATGCGGAACTCCAAAAACAGCGTCAGCGCCAGCAACACCAGCAAAACGCCGTACAGCAAGTTGCTGGTCATCAGCTCAATCCGGCCTTGCAGGTAGTAACTGCTGTCACCCCAGTGATCAAGGTAAATGCCCGCGGGCAGGATCTCCCGTTGCTCGTCAACGTACTCTTTCACCTGCCGGGCGATTTTCAGCGTATTGTCATCGCCAACGGCATCCACCCGAATCGAGACCGATGGCATGCCATCAAAGGTGGCCTCGCCATCGCGCTCAATAAAACCATCGTTGATCGCCGCAATGTCGCCCAACCGCAGTCGGGTGCCATCGTTAAAACGCAGCAGGGTAATGTCGGCAAACTCATGCCCACGGTAGGCCTGCCCACGGGTGCGTAGCAGGATATTGCCAGCATCGGAGCGGATGGAGCCACCAGGAATATCGACCGAACTGCTGCGGATGGCTTGCACCACCTGATCGAAGGTGAGTTGGTACTCGCGCAGCACGGCCTCGGACAATTCAATGGAGATTTCGTAATCCCGTGCCCCGACCACCTCAACCTGGCTGATGCCATAGCGCTTTTTCAATTCATCCCGAACTTGCTTGGCCAGCTCTTTCATGCTGCGCTCATCGGCATTGCCATACAAGGACAGCCAAATCACGTTGCTTTGAAAGCGCTGCCGGTAGACGATGGGCCGTTCAGCCTGCTCCGGAAAAGTGGCAATGGCGGACACCTGGGTGTTGATCTCTTCCATCACCTCCATGATGTTGTAGCTGCTGGAGATCTCTGCCCGTACCGTGGCCATACCTTCAACCGCCGTGGAGCGGATGCGCCGGATGCCGTTGACCGAGCGCAAGCGCTCTTCAATTTTATCAATCACCGCCGTTTCCACTTCTTGCGGCGCGGCACCCAGATACGGCACCCGAATGGTCACTTCATCCAGCGCTATCTCGGGGAAAATTTGTTTTTTAATGGTCAGTAACGACGCCACCCCGGCCAGGATCAGCACCACCATCAATAGATTGGCCGCCACATTGTTGCGGGCAAACCAGGCAATTATGCCTTTGTGGGTATCCATGCCTTAATCTCCCGCTTGTGCCGTTTGAGAGGTGCTATCGACCTCTTGCCATTCGCCATTAACCCGGCCAAGCCGCACCTGCATGCCCGCCAGTGGATTGGGTAAGGCCGAAACCGCCAAGTGTTCACCATCGCTTAAACCTGCACTGATGTAGGCGTAGCGCTCATCGGTACGCTGCACCTGCACAGTCCGAAACTCCAGCTTGTTGTCTGCATCGACCAGCAGCAACTGATTGCCAGGCCTTAGCAGATTGCGGGGCACCCGAAAAACTGCGCCGGAAGCGATCCCTTCGATATTGGCCTGGACAAAACGGCCAAAACGCAATGGCGAATCGCCTGGCCTCTGCAACTGGTAAGGGTCCTCAACTTGCACCACCGCGTAAATCACCCGGCTGCGCTCATCAAGCACGCCCTCGGTGCGCACCAGCTTTCCTTGCCATTGCTGCAGCTGCCCGGCAACTACCGCCGACAGCTCAACCGCTGGATAATTTGGGTTGTCGGGCCCTGGCAAGCGCATAAAAGCCAAGTCGTGATCGCTTAGCGGCAGGCGAATTTCCGCCAGGTCAGTGCCAAGAATGTTACCAAGCACCGTGCCACGGCTGATAAATTGCCCCAGGTTCACCGCTCTGCTTTGCAACAAGCCGGCATAAGGCGCACGAATTTCAGTACGGCTTAGATCGCGTACAGCACGCTCGAGCTCGGCTTCGGCCGAGCGCACATTGGCCAGCTCACGTGCCAGCTGCGGCCGACGCAGACCAAGCTCCGGTGCCAGGCCATCGGTAAAAGAGGCCCACTCTTCTTCGGCCACCCGCACCCGGGCCCGCTCTTCTTCCAGCGCCGCCGTTGCACGCGCCAGATTGGCTTCTGCCGCTTTAACCGCCGTTAAATAGTCATCTTGCTCGACTTTGACCAAGAGCTCACCTGCAGCAAAAAAGCCACCTTCGACAAAGTTGGGGGAGACTTCGGTAATGCGGCCGTTCACCTCCGATACCAGATTGGTCATCAGCTTAGGCCGCACCGTACCTTGCGAGCTAACCCGGTAAATCAACGACTCTTGCTGACTGGTTATGGTATCCACCAACACACCGGTTGGCAGGTCTTCACGCTGCTCTGCCGGCTGCCGCCCTTGTTTAAGCAGCATCATTAAGACAATGGCAACGGCTAAAATGGCAAGGGGCAAAATAATTTTGAGTTGTTTGGGCGTCATGAAGATCTCGAGCGCTTTTTATCAGTTATTTCTATACTAACGAAAAAAAGGTCCTAATGGTTGTGTTAAATGTTACAAATCACATCAAGCCGCCTGAGCGATAGCATGCATAACAAGTACGGAAAATAAATTTTTAAAATCAGATAATTAAATAAAAAACCGTCCATTAAAGGGACGGTTTTTGCGTAAAAAAGTGCTTTGTCGACATACTTTGTTACAAAGCAAACGGCTTAGGGCAATACAAGAGACCTTAGTTAAGCTGTTCCAGCACCAGACAACCTATCGAATAACCGGCACCAAAGGAGCACAAAATGGCTTTATCGCCAGCGGCTAAGCCCTGTTTATGCTGGTGAAAAGCAATGATGGAGCCAGCGGATGCGGTATTGGCATAGCGATCCAGCACCAACGGCGCTTCTTCCGGCTCAGGATCCCGCCCCAGAATCTTTTTGGCGGCAAAGATGTTCATGTTGATGTTGGCCTGGTGCAACCACAAGCGCTTCAGCTGATCCGGTGTCACCTGCTGCGCTGCCATTTCAGTGGCGATGACATCGGCCACCAGTGGCAACAGCTCTTTAAAGACTTTGCGGCCTTGCTGACGGAAGAAAGCGATCTCCGGCTCAGGCGTGTCAAAGCAATGCTCGGTGTAGCCAATATCGCAGCGAATGTTGTTGGAAAACTCGGTTTTAAGACGCATGCCCAAAATCCGAAAGGCCGAAGGTGCCTGACAGCTTTCTTCGGCTTCAATAATGGTGGCGGTGCAGACATCGCCAAAAATAAAGTGGCTGTCACGGCTACGGTAATTGACCTGCGGTGAAGCAAACTCCGGGTTCACCACCAACACCACTTTGGCCATACCACCGCGAATGGCATTGACCGCATTGCTAATGGCAAAGGTAGCCGAGGAGCAGGCTACATTCATATCAAAGGCATAACCGCTGGCACCCAGTTGCTGCTGCAGTTCGATGGACAAGGCCGGATAAGGACGTTGCATGTTGGAGGCAGCGCAGATGATTAAGTCGATATCGGCAGCGGTTTTACCGGCTTCGGCCATGGCCTCTTTGGCGGCGCTGAGCGCCATTTCAACCATTTCCGGGATCTCGCCCTCCCCCCGGCGCGGAAAGACCGGGTGCATCACGGCAGGGTCCAGAATGCCCTCTTTGTAGAGCACATGGCGCGACTTTATGCCGGAAGCCTTTTCAATAAAGTCGCAACTGGAGTGGCCTAAAGCCTCTAACTCTCCGCGTTCAATTTCAGCCGCGTGCGCTTGATTGAAGTTATCGACGTATTGATTAAAGCTGGCAACCAGCTCTTCGTTGGAAATGCTTTCACCCGGGGTAAAAACACCGGAACCACTGATCACAACATTTTTCATAATCCAACCTTGTCTTGGGCGACCTGTAGGGTCTGCTCTGTCTTTTATGGGCTTGTTCGATTATAGCGCTGTCAGCAAAGGCTGACAGCTGTTTAACTCAATAAAGTCCGCATTGCTTGCTGCAAACCGTCCAGGGTGAGCGGGTACATGCGCTGAGCCATGATCTGCTGAATAAGACCAATCGACTGATAATGCGGCCACCAGGTTTCGGGTTGCGGATTCAACCACACGGCTTTGGGGTACTGCGCCAGCAGCCGGTTGAGCCAGACATCGCCGGCTTCTTCGTTGTAGTGCTCGACGCTGCCGCCGGGCCAGGCGATTTCGTAAGGGCCCATGGTGGCATCGCCGACAAAGATAAGCTTGTAATCCGAGCCGTAGGTATGAATTAAATCCATCACCTTGGTTTGCTGCTCGCGCCGGCGCTGGTTGTGTTTCCAGACCCCTTCGTACACACAGTTGTGAAAGTAAAAAAACTCCAACTGTTTGAACTCGCTGCGGGCGGCGGCAAACAGCTGCTCGCACTCGTGGATGTAATCGTCCATCGAGCCGCCCACATCCAACAGCAGCAGTACTTTGATGGCATTGTGCCGTTCGGGTTGCCATTGCAAATCCAACAGTCCCCCCTGCTGCGAGGTCGCACGAATGGTTTCCGGTAAGTCCAGTTCCTGGCTGGCACCGGTTCGTGCAAAACGGCGTAATTGACGCAGCGCCAGCTTAATGCTGCGGTTGTTGAGCTCGGCATCGCTGTCGAGATCGCGAAACTCGCGCTTGTCCCAGACTTTGACGGCTCTGCGGGCACCGGAACCCTCCTGCCCCAACCGGATCCCTTCCGGATTGTAGCCGTAGGCACCAAAGGGCGAGGTGCCACCGGTGCCAATCCATTTGTTGCCGCCGGCATGGCGTTTTTGCTGCTCGGCTAAACGCTCTTTAAATTGTTTTAGCAGCTCATCCAGACTGCCAAGGCCTTTCAGGGCTTGTTTTTGCGCATCAGTCAGCTGACGGATCACATCGGGCTTCAGCCAGTCATCCGGGATGCTGCTGGCGATATCGACCGCCGCCACCCCTTCAAAGTACTCGGCAAAAGCGCGGTCAAACTTGTCGTAGTTGCGCTCGTCTTTGACCAGCACCAAACGCGCCAAATGGTAAAATGCCTCGGTGTCGGCAAAGATCACCTGCTGCTTTAAAGCGGCCAGCAAATCCAGCAGCTCCGTCAGGCTAACACTCAGACCATGCTTGCGCAGGGTTTGAAAAAACTGAACCAGCATCAGCGGCGACGCGCCATAAAGGCCAGTTTTTCCACCAAGGCAACGTCTTGCTCGTTTTTCAGCAAGGCACCAAACATCGGCATCAAACCGCCCTTTTGCTGTTTGTCGCGCAATACCTCGGCCGGGATCTCTTCCGCCAGCAGCAGCTTCAACCAATCCAGCAGCTCCGAAGTAGAAGGTTTCTTTTTCAGGCTGGGCAACTCACGCAGCTCAAAGAAGACTTCCAGTGCTGTGCTAAGCAGCTCGGACTGAATGGCCGGAAAATGCACTGAGACAATGTCGCGCAATAAGGCTTCATCCGGGAAGCGAATGTAATGGAAAAAGCAGCGGCGCAAAAAGGCATCCGGCAGCTCTTTTTCGTTGTTCGAGGTAATGATCACGATAGGCCGCTGTTTGGCGGCCACTTCTTCACCGGTTTCATGCACGTAAAAGGCCATGCGATCCAGCTCGTACAGCAAATCGTTTGGAAACTCGATGTCGGCTTTGTCGATTTCATCAATCAACAACACCGGACGTTTATCGGCAGTAAAGGCCTGCCACAGCTTGCCGGGACGAATGTAATTGGCAATGTCGTGTACCTTGTCGCTGCCAAGCTGGCTATCGCGCAAGCGCGATACCGCATCGTACTCGTACAAACCGTGCTGCGCCTTGGTGGTCGACTTGATGGGCCAGCTGATTAGCTCAGCACCCAGCGCTTCGGCCAACTCTTCGGCCAAGCGGGTTTTGCCGGTGCCGGGTTCGCCCTTTATCAATAGTGGTTTTTCCAACGTGATGGCGGCATTCACCGCCAGTGCCAATTCATCGGAAACAATGTAGTGTTCGGTACTTTGAAACGACATAAACAGACCTTTATTGCTCGCAGGCTGCTACTTTACCTTGTTGGCGCTGGTCGTGCCAGTGCTGACAAAGGCAACTCTGGTGCAGGCGGAATAACATATAGCAAAACGCTTCTTTGCTTTTGGCCATCCAGGCGTTAATTTAACGAAAATCTGCTAGCAAACCGGAGCATGCTGTTATGGCAAACATCTTTGAAGACAATTCCTTATCGATTGGCCGTACCCCCCTGGTCAAATTAAATCGTGTGACGGGTGGCAATGTCTACGCCAAAATCGAAGCCCGCAACCCAAGTTTCAGTGTGAAATGCCGTCTTGGCGCCGCCATGATTTGGGATGCCGAGCAAAAAGGCGTGCTGACCGAAGGCAAAGAGCTGATTGAGCCAACCTCTGGCAATACCGGCATCGCGCTGGCCTTCGTTGCCGCCAGTCGTGGCTACAAACTGACGCTGACCATGCCGGCGACCATGAGCCTGGAGCGCCGTAAGCTGTTAAAAGCTTTGGGTGCCAACCTGGTGCTGACCGAAGGGCCGAAGGGCATGAAGGGTGCCATCGAGAAAGCCAAGGAAATTCAAGCATCCAACCCGGATAAGTACGTCTTGCTGCAGCAATTCGACAATCCGGCCAACCCGCAAATTCATTTCGAAACCACCGGTCCTGAAATCTGGAACGATACCGATGGCAAGGTGGATGTCTTTGTTGCTGGCGTGGGGACTGGCGGTACCATTACCGGTGTCAGTCGTTACATCAAGCTGGAGAAAAAGCATCCGCTGACTAGCGTCGCGGTAGAGCCGACCGACTCGCCGGTAATCAGCCAGCAACGTGCTGGCGAAGAGTTAAAGCCTGGACCGCACAAAATTCAGGGCATTGGCGCTGGCTTTATTCCAGGCAACCTGGATCTGGAAATGATTGACCGCGTCGAGCAGGTCAGCAACGACGAAGCCATCGCCATGGCGCATCGCTTAATGAAAGAAGAAGGCATTCTGGCCGGGATTTCCTCCGGTGCTGCCGTGGTCGCCGCCAAGCGTCTTGCCGAGCAGCCTGAGTTTGCCGATAAGAACATCGTGGTGATTTTACCTAGCTCTGCTGAACGTTACTTGTCCAGCCCACTGTTTGCCGATGTCTTTACCGAGCAAGAGCTGCAGGCGTAAAAACTGCAGCGGCATTATTTAACGAATCAATCAAGGTCGCTTTGGCGGCCTTTTTTATTGCCTTTTTGCCTTTACAGCTTAGCGAGAAACAACCACACTTAAGCTTTACAGCTTGCTTGGTACCTCAATCATGGTGCGACAACTTTTCCTGCTTCCTTTATTGTTTTGGTTATTGGCCTGCACAGATTCGAATGACGCCCTTTCTGGCACCTTTCATGCGCCAGAGCATGCTGCCGCTGCTTTTTTTGATGCCATCTACAATAAAAATGATTTGGAGCTGGCGAAAAGCCTCAGCACCAAAGAGCTGGCTGAATTATTGGAGCACTACGGGACACCACGCCAAGTGGGCCGAACCCTGATCAATATGTCGTACGATGAAGTCACCATCAACGTCAATCGCGCCGGACAAAACCTGCGTGAACAATATGGCAATGAAACCAATGTGATGCTGGTATTTCACGGCCCACTGGCAGGCCGCGAAATCACTGAAATGCGCGAAGTACGAATGGTCCGGGTGCGTGGCCGCTGGTTGGTGGCAGAGATCAGACACGACCCTTATAGCCGCGGTTAACCGAATATACCCAAGTAACCTCTATCCGCGACGAAAGAACTGCTGTACTGCTTGCTTGCATTCGTCACTTTGCAACAACTGCTGAAACTCGTTCAGTTCTTCCCGCAGCGTATAATGCAAGGCTTCTTGCTGATTGGCCTTTAATAAGCGCTTGCTGGTCTGCACCGCCTGTGCAGGCAGCGCAGCTAACTGCCTGGCTTTTTCATTGGCGAAAGCCAATAACTCTGCCTTTGGAACTAATCGATTCACCAGCCCCATCCGCTCGGCCGTCTCCCCATCAAATGGCTCTGCCAACAACAGGTATTCACAGGCCCGGTGATAACCTATCAATTGCGGCAACAGCAAGCTCGAAGCTGCTTCCGGGCACAGGCCCAATCGGGTAAACGGCAGTTGGAAGCGGGTGTCTGCAGTGGCATAGACCAACTCGCAGTGCAGCAAAGCCGTGGTGCCAATGCCAATGGCAAGACCCGCCACAGCGGCGACTATGGGTTTCGGAAATTCAGCCAGTTGGTACAAAAAGCGCACCGTTGGGTGCTGCTGATTTAACTCGCCACCGGTTAAAAAGTCCTGCAAGTCATTGCCTGCAGTAAAGCAATCATCCTGCCCCTGCAGCAACACGACCTTGACGTCCGGATCGGTTGCGGCTTCTTTTAAAGCATCAGCCAGCTGCTGGTACATGGCTTGGTCCAGCGCATTTTTCTTTTCAGGTCGCTGCATGCTCAGTGTTAACACACCAGCTTGCCGTTGCTGCTCTACAGATGCCATTCGCTTTCCCTTAATGTCCAAGTACCTGGCCTTCCCGGCGTGGGTCGGCGCCCCCTTGCAAGCCGGATTCTAACAAGACGATACCGTGCAGGCCACTGTTTAGATCAATGACCCGGACCTGATGCCCAAGTTGCTGCAATGCGGCTTGTCGCTGTTCCAATTCGGTGCCTTTTTCCAGCGCCAGGAAGTCGTTGCGGTGCGTCACTCTTGGCAAGTTCATTGCGGATTGAATATCCAACTGCCAATCAATTAAAGCCACTAACGTATGGGCCACGTAGTTAATGATGCGACTGCCACCAGGGGAGCCCAGCACCATCCGAAGCTGCCCCTCAGCATCAAACACCATCACTGGTGCCATCGAGGAGCGCGGACGCTTGCCCGGCTCGACCCGGTTGGCGACCAAAGCGCCATCCGACTTCGGGTTCAACGAAAAATCGGTTAACTGGTTGTTCAGCAGGTAGCCATTGACCATCAGGCCAGAGCCAAAGACATTTTCGATGCTGGAGGTCAGACTGACCGCATTGCCGGCCGCATCCACCACTGAGAAATGGGTGGTAGCCGCCAGCTCGGGACTGTAAGTCGTTTGTCGGGACCACTCAGCACCAAACTCACCCGGAGCGACCTGTTGCAAGGCTCGCTCCAGGGTCAGCAGCTGGCTGCGGCTTTGCAAATAATCGGGCGCCAACAACTGGGCCACCGGTACTTTGACAAAATCACTGTCGGCGACATAGTGATCCCGATCAGCAAAAGCCAACTGTGACGCCATCGCAAACAGATGAATGGCTTCTACGCTATCGGGCGCATAGTTGGCAAGCTCAAAGGCTTCCAGAATCCCCAGGATCTGCAATACGGCAATGCCACCGGAACTCGGCGGTGCCATACCACACACCCGGTAACCGCGGTAGGCCCCACACACCGGCTCTCGCTCAACAACCTGGTAAGCCAATAGATCGGCGGTGCTCAACTGCCCGGGGTTGACCGGAGCCTGCTGCACAGCGCTGACCAGGGCTTTGGCGTTGTCGCCTTGATAAAAGACTTCGGCACCTTCCGCTGCCACCTGCCGCAAAATAGCAGCATAGGCTGGATTTTTAAGCTGTTGCCCGGCCTGCAGTGCTTCGCCATTGGGGAAAAAATACGCCATGGCCTCCTCACTGTGCTGCAATCCCTGGTTCCAACCAGAGGCCAGCTGACGCGCCAAACGATGCGACACCTCAAAACCGTCTTCGGCAAGCGTTATCGCATCCTGAAACAGTGCGGCCCATGGCAACACGCCGTAACGCTGATGCGCCTGCTGCATGGCGGCAAAAAGCCCCGGTACTCCGACAGACTTGCCTCCAACATTGGCTTCACGCCACGCCATAGCCTGATCACCCTGCATAAATAAAGTCTCATCGACGGCTGCAGGCGCGGTTTCACGGCCATCAAAGGAAGTCATCTGTTGCTGCTGCTGATCCCAGTGCAAAATAAAGGCACCACCGCCAATGCCAGAGCTTTGCGGCTCAACCAAACCAAGCACCAATTGCACCGCAATAGCAGCATCCATGGCGCTGCCCCCTTGCTGCAGAATTCGAAGCCCTGCCTTCGAGGCCAGAGGGTGGGCGGCAGATACCATATAATGCTCGGCTTCAACCAGCGACTGCTGATAGCGGCCAGTTGCCGCCTCCGGCTCGCGATCGGCCTGAACGGGTGTCGATGCATCGGCAAAGGATGCGATAAACAAAAAGGAGAAAAGTGGCAACAGAGTCTTCATACGAGCCTAAAACCTGAGGTTGTACCGAACTTTACCCTACCCAGAAGTCTGACAAAGATCAATCGTCAATCTTCATGACTTTCGTCGACAAGCTGGTTACACTTCTCAAATGCCTGCACGAAGTTTTTACCCGGCCTATTTCAAAAGCGCTGCCCTGATCGGTATTGCGCTTTTTGCGCTGCTTTGTCTGCTGCTTCTGAGTCTGCCCGATCATTGGCAACAGACACTGAACTACCAAATCAACCCCGTCAGGCAAGGCCAATTGTGGCGATTACTCACTGCCAACCTTTTGCATACCAACCTTTGGCATTTGTTATTAAACCTGGCCGGCTTGAGCCTGCTGTTGCTACTGCACCAGCAGCACTTTCAAAGCCGACTTTACCTGCTGTGGTTGCTTGTAGCTGGTGTGCTGACCAATGCCCTGCTGTTGCTGTTGTTTCCAGAGTTGGATCTGTTGGTGGGTTTATCCGGCGCTTTGCATGCCATGGTTGTATTGGGCGCTTTGGCCGACATCTGCCAAAAGGATAAAACCGGCTGGCTTTTGGTGGCTCTGGTGCTGGCAAAAGTCAGCTATGAGCAACTGTTTGGGCCTGATCCTGAACTGTCACAGCTGATTGCAGCTCAGGTGGCGGTGGATGCTCACCTGGCCGGCGTTTTTGCCGGTGCTTTGCTTTTTCCGGTTTGGTGGTTGCGAAAAAAAGGCAGGTCAAATGACCTGCCCTCTTCTTAAAAGCAAAGCGATTTACTTTTTACGCCGGGCCAGGCGTGCGCCTAACAAACCTAAACCCAACAAGCCCAAAGTGGCTGGTGTAGGCACTGGATTGGTATCCCCTATCGGTGCCCCTCCAACTGTGATGCCATCAAACGCCATGCCGGATTGATACAGGCTATCAGACCAGTTGACCACCCCAAACTCTAAGAAATAATTGCCAGTGCTGGCAATGTTATAGCTCGAGCTAATCCAACCGGTGTAACCACAGCCAATGTCAAAGCAACGACCGCTGTCACTGCCAAGAGGTGACCAAGTAGGTGCGCCCGGATTCATCAGTACTTCAACCGGATTTAAGGTCGCTGTTGGTTCTGGCATACCAAAGCCAGGAACAATACTGCCACTTGGTGTAGTACGAGCTGTGAATAAAATGGCCACTTCATCGTTCATTTCATTTAATAAACGAGCCCAGGCGTAATCCACGAATTCATCTGAGCCATCGGATGAGACGTAGTTGAAGAAAAAGTTAAGCTCATCACCGGCTTGCGCAGAGAATAAGCTTGAAGTCAGAGTTGAGCCTGTCGTGCCCGTTAAACCGGGCAGGCCAACCCCTGTAACGCCATTGGTGGAAGCAACATAACCGTATTGTGCAGCACCGGTTGGTGCCAATGTTACATCGCCATCCGCCCCCAAAGCGCCACAGGTGCCGACACAATTCCAGTCGGCAGGCAGCCCGCCTTCGAACAAAGATGCGCTGGCGGTCGAGCTTAGCATCAGAGCCGAGAACAAAGCGCTGCTATACAACATAGTTTTTGTTTTTTTCGTTAACATGAAACGTCCTTATCGTTATCAAACCGAAGCCGAAACCAAGCAACAACAATGCCACATAGCGAAATCCATATAAATCAATGACATAAAAAATTCTATTGATTGTAAGCAGGCTCTCTGTAAATTTTTGTGACATAAAAAAACCAGCTTGCGCTGGTTTTTTTTATTTTATGGCACTACTTAGTGGCTCAAGTGTTGCCACCAGTCCGGCTGTTCTTTTAAGTGCTTATCAAACCAGCCCAATAAGTGATCCCACCAGACATAGCGTTTTTCCCGGTCAATGATGTGATGATCTTCACCCGGTATGGTCACTAAGGCGACATCACGTCCCAACAGCTTCAGCGCTGTGTACATTTGGTGCGATTCCCCAGCCGGCACATTGACATCAGAGTCGCCAGTGATCAACAGCAAAGGGGTATTAATTTTGTCTGCCATGTAAAGCGGGCTTTGGCCAACATAAAGCTCATGGTTGTTCCAGGGGAAGCTACCACGGCTGGCAATGCCCGAGTACAAAAAGCCCCACCAGCCCTGACCCCAGTAAGAACTGAGCGCACTGATGCCGGCATGGGACACCGAAGCCGAGAACAAATCGGTTTGCGTTGCCAGGTACATGGTCATAAAGCCGCCGTACGAAGCACCAATGTTGCCGAGTCGATCACGGTCAATAAAATCGTGCGCTTCGACAAAGCGCTCGGTGGCATAGATGATGTCATCGGCGGTGTACTTGCCCCAGGCATTGACATGCAGCGCTGAAAAGCGCTGGCCATAGCCGATGGTACCCCGCGGTTGCACCACATAAACCACATAGCCATTGGCCGCCCAGTGATGGAAGGGGTAACGGCCGGTAAACTGACGGTTGACCGTGGTAGTGCCACCATAGTAGTAAACGATGGTCGGGTACTGTTTGCTGGCATCAAAGTCTGGCGGCAGGTAATAACGCCCTTCGATTCTGTCCCCTGTTGGGTTCTCAACATGAAAATCCCGCACTTCCCCCAGCTGAATGTGCCGATACAACTCACTGCTGCTGTGCAGCACCGTAGCGCGACGCTGTCCCGGCCGCACCATTTCCAGTTGCTGCGGGGTGGCCACACCAGTGCCGGCCGCCAAAACAGTCGCACCACGATCGTTAGCCAGAGCAAATTGTTCAATCACGTCGAACGATAAAGCCAGCTTCTGAAAACGCGAGCGATTCACATCCACACTGTACAGCGCAGAACGATCGCCTTCGCTGACATGCGCAATCACCTGACCTCGGGCATTGACCGCCACTGAGTTGATTGCCGGGTCAAAATTTTCCGACAAGGCCTGAATGTGCTGGCCTTCTTTGTCCATACGATACAGCTGGCCATCGTAATCGTTGGCAATGTACTCGTCGGAGGGAAGATTGATACCGGCACCATCGGCAAAGTTAGGGCCGCCGACCACCAGCAGCTGATCCCGGTGATAGCGCACCTGATTCAGGTGGGCAAAGGTGCCGATGTAACGGGACTCCAGACTGTTTAGATCCAACTCATACAAGGCGGTACGGGCATGCGGCGGCGCGCTGCGGTCATTCACGCGTTGGGTATACAACAAAGCGCGGCTATCGGAGCGAATATCGCTCAGAGCGGTGCTTTGCTCCTTAACAGTTAATGCGCGAACCAGGCCACTTTGAATGTCCAGCTGAAACAAACGACTGATGTCGCGGTAGCCACGCCAGCGGTCTTCCATCGACCGGTACACCTTGGCCTTGGCATTGTGCAAACTGGTGTCACGCTCGGTCCATTGCAGCACAATGCTGTTGCTATCCGGTGCCCAGCGGTAGCCGCCGATATCGGACTGATTCTCCAACAAGGTGCGCAATTCGCCGCTGGCAAGGTTCATCAGCCACAGTGTGTTGTCGGCGATGTAACTGAGCCACTGATTGTCCGGGCTAAAGGCAGCCCGGCTCAGTACCTGACCACTCCAGCTGTGGCGAATTTGATTGCGGCTGACATCGCGCAGCTCAGTACGTTGCAACGGCATATCGCTGGCATCCGTCCGCCCACTGAAGCTTAGCAACATCCAGTTGGTGTCATCCGACAGTGCCAGTTGATGGATGGTCTCGGCATTGGTCAGTAAGCGGTTATTCACCGGCTCCTTGGCCGACAATTTGAATTGTGCCGTGACGTCGTTGCTGCTGGTAAATGTCAGTGCAACGGCTTCATCGTCGCTGCGACCATCGCTGAACAGGATCAGCTGCTGATAGCCGGTTGCCAATGCCAGCTCGCTGCCAGCATGCACCGATTGAAAGTTCAGGTACAGCTGCGGCGCAGCCACGCCTGAAACCGACAAGCTGCCTTTGACAAAGGCCGGATGCTGCAACTGCACAAACCAGATCCCTGGCCCTGCTTCAGCAGCTTGCTCCGGGTTCAGCTGGCGCCATGCTAAGGTTTCGCCAAAGAGCTCAACCGAACGCCCGGCAACCGGCACCGGGTGACGCTCTAACAACCGCAGGACCTGCTGACGCTGCGGCCCGGCTTTGCCCGCTGCTTGCAGGCGCTCTGAAGCCAGCGCAGGTACAGGCCCCAGAAACAACACCGTTTTGGCTTCGCTTGCCGTTTTTTCTGCGCTTGGCGTTTTTGCTGCGCTTGGCTTAGCCTCGGCGCTTGCCGCTACCGGCATGGCCAGCCAGCACAACAACGCGAGGCTGAAAAGATGTACTGAAATTCGTCTCATGGCGTACTCTCAATCAAGGTGAAAACAATGCAAATGGATGGTAACAGTGAATGCAGAGCGGCTCAATCCAGCACCGACCAGCGGCAGCCAGACTGCGATTAAAAATCAGGCTCAGCGTCAAACGACAGCCGCTGCTGGCTAAGCGGATGGTCAAACTCAAGCCGTGCCGCGTGCAATAGCAAGCGATGACTTAGCGCCTGGATTTCGGGCGGTGCGTAAAAAGGATCGCCCAGAATGGGGTGTCCCTGCGCCGCAGTATGCAGCCGCAATTGATGCGAGCGGCCTGTCACCGGATCCAATGCCAGTCGGCTGCATTGCCGGCTGTGATCGATAGCCAGCACTTCAAAATCGGTGACGGAGGCCTTACCCTCGGGGCAAATCTTATAACGAGGACGCTGTGCGGCATCCGGCGCTATCGGCAGCTCAATCCTGCCCCGCTGCGGTTGCCAGAGGCCGGCCACCACGGCCAGGTAGCGTTTTTTCACGGTGCGAGCCTGAAACTGCTTGCTGATGGCAGAGAGAGCTGCCTTGGTCAGTGGCAACACCAGCAAGCCGCTGGTGTCGTAGTCCAGCCGGTGAACCACCGACGCCGTTGGAAAACGCTGCTGCACCCGACTGATCAGGCAATCCTGATTGGCGGGGTGGCGGCCAGGGACGGTCAACAGCTGGCAAGGCTTGTTGACCACCAATAGCGCATCATCCTGATACAGCAGTTGGTAGGCTTGGTCGGTTGCTGGCAAAACGGCAAGTTCAGTGGCAGTTGGCATCTACAGGCATCAAAAAAATAGCGGCATCAGCCGCTATTATTGCAGAAGGACCTGCCTTTTTAAATTGAAAAGCGGCTTTTAAAAATCATACTTGGCCATAAACTGCAGCCGGTTCAGATCGCCATCGGCCCCAGACTCCAGTTTACGGGTGGCATGACGAAACTCCAACCCGAACTGCAAATGCCGCGATGCCTGATAAATCATGTTGGCTGCCAGGCTCTCGGTGCTTTTGGTGGCCCCAGCGCCGGTCAGGTCGGTATCGTTGTCGACCCGCAAAGTGGCATAGATCAAGTTGGTACGCCAATGCGCATCCCAGACATGACGATAAGCGGCGGTAAAACCGGTTGATTTAATGGCATGCAGCTCACCATTGCTATCGAGCACAGCACCATTGACGGTGTTTAAGCCGATGTAACGCCCCAGGCCTTTGCCGGTATTAAAGGTAAAGCGAATGTCGTTGGTGTCGGTCAGCATCACTTTGCCCGTGACCGATAAACCATAGCCCATCACACTGTCATCAATTTGTAAGGCCCGGTCTTCATACGCCAACTGACGCAGCAAACCAGACACCGACAGCGAACCCCAGTCGGCCCGATGGTTGTAGCGTGCCACCAAATCCGGCATGGTGTTGTCGTCCGTCACCACACGGCCTCCGGTCGCATCCGGCGTGACCGTTGTTTCCGGGTTTTCAATCGCAAACTGGAAGTTGCCGTTGGTGTAACGGATTTGCGGCTGACGCACGAAAATTTGTCCATCGGTATTGCCAACAAAATCGACCGTTTCAGGCAAGGAGGTTAAATCCATAAAGGTCGACCAGGTCTGACCAAACAACCAGCTGTCGTAGGTGAAAAAGGCATGACGAATACCCGGTGAGTAACCGTTGGAAATGCGCTGATCGCCCCCGGGAGTCGACATCATATCAAACTCGAGCCGGGCACCTAAGGTCTTGCCATTTTCCAGTTGGGTGCTGGTGGTAAAGAAGAAACGTGACTGACGGGCATGCATGTCAAACTTGGTGCTTTCGCCCTCGCCTCCGACCGGTGTTAAGGATGGTACGTAAAAATCACGCCCAATATTGGTTCCTAAATTACCATCTGGTGTGTCGTTTAACAGCACATCCAGCTTGATAAAGCCGCCGAAGCTGATGTCGGTATTGCCGACGGTAAAAGAGGCCTGAGCCTGACTTAACCCAAGTGTCATGCTGGCAGCCAGCAAGGTACAGGCAAATGGTAGTTGTTTCATGCGGTGCTCCCTGGTGTTCTTGTCGTTGATGCTGTGATTATTTTCTAAACGATAAGCAAGTAGTGACAAGGTTGGTTTAGTGGCTGCAGTTGTGCAATTAGCCTTTAGTCGCATCAGCTGTTACAGTCATTGCATTCAATTTTTACTGCCATGTTGATCGGTACAATTGCCAAAGCTAGACAATGGTCTAATTTCTTTCCGCCCGGCAATTGGTTAGAACATTGGTACTATTTTTTTATAAAAACCAATGGGGACACAGTCATGACACAGCCAAGCCTTTATCCGGTACCAGCTGCCGCCGAATCGCGCTGTTTAATTGATAACGAAGCGTATCAGCGCCTCTACCAACAGTCGGTGCAGGACCCTCAGTCGTTCTGGGCTGAGCATGGCAAACGGATTGACTGGTTCACGCCTTACAGCAAGGTGAAAAACACCAGTTATCAGCCGGGCAATATCAGCATCAAATGGTTTGAAGATGGCGCTCTGAATGCCAGCTACAATTGTCTGGACCGTCATTTACCGCATAAAGCCAATGACATTGCCTACTATTGGGAAGGCGATGAGCCGGGTATCCAAAAAAATGTCACTTACCAGGAGCTGTACGAACAGGTCTGCCAACTGGCCAATGGCATGAAGTCGCTGGGTGTAGGCAAAGGCGACAGAGTGACCATTTACTTGCCGATGATCCCGGAAGCCGTGGTGGCCATTTTAGCCTGTGCCCGAATTGGCGCCGTTCATTCGGTGGTCTTTGCCGGCTTCTCGCCCGACGCACTGGGCAGCCGTATTCAGGATTGCGACTCCAAGCTGGTGATCACGGCCGATCAGGCCCCCCGTGGCAGCCGGTTAACGGCACTGAAAGACAATACCGATCTGGCACTGGGGCACTTGGGCAAAGCCAGCCCGGTGCAGCATGTGATCGTGGTGAAACATGTCGGTGAGAATGTCGATGAACATCCGGGGCGGGATATCTGGTACCACGAGTTGCTGGCCAAACAGCCAAAAAGTTGTGAGCCAGAGCCGATGAACGCTGAAGATCCACTCTTTATTCTCTATACCTCCGGCTCAACCGGCAAACCCAAAGGCGTATTGCACACCACCGGCGGCTACATGGTCTGGGCCTCGATGACCCATCAGTATGTCTTTGACTACCATCCGGGCGATATCTACTGGTGCGCCGCCGATGTTGGTTGGGTGACTGGCCACACCTACATTGTTTATGGCCCTCTGGCCAACGGCGCAACCAGTGTGTTGTTTGAAGGCGTACCCACCTACCCATCGGTGAAGCGGATGGCGCAAATCATCGATAAGTACCAGGTCAATATTTTATACACAGCGCCAACCGCCATTCGTGCCCTGATGGCGCATGGCGACGCGCCGGTTGAAGGCAGCAAACTTAACAGCCTTCGGACACTGGGCAGTGTCGGTGAGCCGATTAACCCGGAAGCCTGGAGCTGGTACCACGAAAAATTTGGCCATGGCAACTGCCCCATTGTTGATACCTGGTGGCAGACAGAGACCGGCGGCATTTTGATCACACCATTGCCGGGCGCTACCGCACTGAAACCTGGCTCGGCAACCCGCCCCTTCTTTGGCGTCAAGCCCGCCATTGTCGACAACGATGGCAAGGTGCTGGAAGGCGCTGCTGCCGGCAACCTGGTCATTCAGGACAGCTGGCCAGGCCAAATGCGGACGGTGTTTGGCGATCACGAGCGCTTTGAACAAACCTATTTCAGCACCTACCAGGGGACTTACTTTACCGGCGATGGCGCTCGTCGCGATGAAGATGGCTATTACTGGTTAACCGGCCGGGTCGATGATGTGTTAAATATCTCTGGTCACCGGCTTGGCACCGCAGAGATTGAAAGCTGTCTGGTGGCGCACGACGCCATTGCCGAAGCGGCCGTAGTCGGTTACCCCCACGACATTAAAGGTCAGGGTATTTACGTCTATGTGACCCCGCGTGTTGGCATTGAACCTTCTGAAGATTTAACCAAGGCCGTGCGCGCCTGGGTCCGGCAAGAGATCTCGCCGATTGCCTCACCCGATATCATTCAGTGGGCTCCGCAGGGCTTGCCGAAAACCCGCTCGGGCAAAATTATGCGGCGCATTCTGCGGAAAATCGCAGCCAATGAGCATGATCAGTTAGGTGATATTTCGACGCTGGCCGATCCATCGGTGGTTGATCAATTGATTGAAAACAGGTTAAATCGTTCCTAGAGGCAGCCACTGCCAGTTGTTTGTTTACCAGAGGCCGCAGATTGCGGCCTTTCGTTCTATACTTGTATCCAACCAGAAACGTGCAACGCCCATGATTCTGGAGCAACATTGCACCAATGCCATATAACAGATAATAAGAAAGACGAGGACTCATGGCTAAATTGATCGTGGCAGACGACCACCCTTTGTTTCGTAATGCGCTGATCAATGCCATCAGCAATACCTTTAGTACCAAAGCAACCATAGAAACAGACTCGTTCGACTCCACTTGCCAGGCGCTGGAACAGCACCCGGATACCGACTTGCTGCTGCTCGATCTGCATATGCCTGGTAATTGTGGCTTTTTAGGCTTGATTCAGCTGAGGAAAAACTACCCCAGCCTGCCCATCGTGGTTATTTCGGCCAGTGAAGAGCTGGATGTGGTCAAGCGGGTGATATCCTTTGGTGCCTCGGCCTACATTCCCAAATCGGCCAATCCGGCACAAATCAGCGAAGCCTTAAAGGAAGTTCTGGCCGGCGAGCTGTGGGTGCCACCATCGATGCAAAAAGCCTTGCACGAGCAAGCCAGTCAGGAGGAAGATTTGGATTTGGCAGCCAAGGTGGCGCAGCTGACCAATCAGCAGTACAAAGTCTTGTATTACCTGACCGAAGGCTGGCTGAACAAACAAATTGCCTACGATCTTAACATTTCTGAAGCCACGGTTAAGGCACACATCACCGCCATTTTCCGCAAACTGGGCTGCACCAACCGAACACAGGTGGTGATTCAGGCACAGCGTCTGACACTTGAGCCGCCGGTGAACAAAGCCCTGTCGTCGCATGAGCAGGATTGAATCGCCCTGCATTGCCTGCTGCAAGCTCGATCAGCACAAAGTCTGCATCGGTTGCTACCGGCACATCGCTGAAATCGCCAACTGGAACCGCAAAAGCGAGGCAGAGCTTGCCGCCATTATGCAGCAGGTCGCTGCGCGCAAGCAGCAGTATGCCCATCTGAACCACCAGACGATTGCAACCAGCCCCATTACCCAGGCGGAGTGGCAAGCTGCGAAAATCAAAGCCCGGTTAAGCTAGGGCGTGTTGACCTTTGCTCAGCAAGAACCGTCCCAAAACAAACAAGCCCGCTGAATGCGGGCTTGTGGTATAACGCTTGCTGGGGCTAGATTTTTTTAAACAAAATCGAGCCATTGGTGCCGCCAAAACCGAACGAGTTGCACAGTGCATACTCCAGCTTGGCATCCCGGGCGGTGTGCGGCACATAGTCCAAATCACAGCCTTCATCCGGGTTATCCAGGTTGATGGTGGGCGTGACCAGCTGATCGCGCAGCGACAAAATGGTAATGATGGACTCAACCGAACCAGCAGCACCCAACAAGTGCCCAATCATCGACTTGGAGGAGCTGACCATGATGCTGTCCTTGTTGGCAGCAAATACCGTTTTAATGGCGCGGGTTTCAGCCACATCCCCGGCATTGGTCGAAGTACCATGGGCGTTGATGTAGCCCACCTGCTCAGGATTGACCCCGGCATCGTTCAAGGCATTTTGCATCGCCATGGCGCCACCACGACCATCTTCCGGTGGTGAAGTCATGTGGTAAGCATCGCCACTCATGCCAAAGCCAGCCAACTCAGCGTAAATTTTGGCGCCACGGGCTTTGGCGTGCTCGTACTCTTCCAGCACCACTACACCGGCGCCGTCACCCAGCACAAAACCATCGCGGTCTTTGTCCCAGGGGCGACTGGCTTGCTCAGGCGCATCATTGCGGGTCGACAGCGCTCTGGCTGCACCAAAGCCGCCCAGCCCAAGTGGCGTTGACCCTTTTTCAGCACCACCGGCCAGCATCACATCGGCATCGCCATAGGCGATCATCCGAGCGGCCTGGCCAATGTTGTGTACGCCAGTGGTGCAAGCGGTCACAATGCTGATGTTTGGACCTTGCAAGCCAAGCATGATGGACAGCTGACCAGCAATCATGTTGATGATGGTCGAGGGCACAAAAAATGGCGATAAGCGCCGTGGGCCGCTGTTCAGCAACTTGGTATGATTTTCTTCAATCAGACCCAGGCCACCAATGCCGGAGCCGATGGCAGCACCGATGCGCCCAGCATTCTGTTCGGTGACTTCGATGCCGGCATCACGAAAAGCCTGGATCCCTGCCGCCACACCATACTGGATAAACAAATCCATTTTTTTGGCTTCTTTGGCCGGGAAATAAGGCTCAACATCAAAATCTTTCACCATGGCGGCGAACTTGGTGCTGTAGGCTTCGGTATCAAAGTGCTCAATCAGACCGGCACCGCTTTTGCCTTGTTGCAGAGCTTGCCAGCTGCTGGTGACATCATTTCCAACCGGGGTGAGTAAACCCAGCCCCGTCACTACGACTCGACGTTTTGACACTGCATCCTCCACAGGAGCTCACGAAAATACATTCCACTGCAGCATGCCCATGCTGCAGTGGAATGTATTCGTCCTTGATTGATTAAGGGCTTAGCCTGGCAGCCAGAAGCTGGCTTAGCCCCAAACAAAAAACGGGTAGCCAGGCTACCCGTTTTGAGCCAGAGCGGCTTACTCTGCGTTGGCTTTCACGTAGTCAATCGCAGATTGTACAGTGGTGATTTTCTCTGCTTCTTCATCAGGAATTTCAGTATCAAACTCCTCTTCCAGAGCCATAACCAGCTCTACAGTGTCCAGAGAATCAGCACCCAGGTCATCAACAAAGGAAGCTTCAGGCTTGACTTCTTCCTCTTTAACACCCAGTTGCTCAACAATAATTTTCTTAACGCGTTCTTCGATGTTGCTCATCTTTTCTTCCTTTTTTCATTTAAATCGCAACAGTTCGTGCAATTTTATGTGGCGCTAGTTTATGCGTAAGGCTGCGTTGTTGCAAGTCGTCCTACCGGCATTTTTTGCTGGTCTGACATGCAGCGCTTACACCATGTACATACCGCCGTTGACATGAATCGTTTCACCGGTAATGTATGCCGCAGGCTCCGAAGCCAAAAAGGCCACAGTAGCGGCAATTTCAGCCGGCTGCCCCAGACGGTTGGCAGGCACCTGACCGAAAATCGCTTCTTTTTGCTCATCCGACAGCTCTTTGGTCATGTCGGTGTCAATAAAACCCGGCGCTACCGCATTGACCGTTACGCCGCGGGAGGCCACTTCACGCGCCAATGACTTGGTAAAGCCCAATACACCCGCCTTCGCAGCTGCATAGTTGGTCTGCCCCGCATTGCCCATGGTACCCACTACGGAGCCAATGGTAATGATGCGACCATAACGCTTTTTCATCATGCTACGCAACACCGCTTTGCTCAGTCGGAACACCGAGGTCAAATTGGTCTGCATGATATCAAACCATTCCTCATCTTTCATGCGCATCAGCAGATTATCGCGAGTAATACCGGCATTATTGACCAGAATATCAATATCACCAAAATTATTTTTGATGCTGCCAAGGCAAGCCTCAATCGAATCGGTATCGGTGACATTCAGCACCAGGCCACAGTTGGGCCCTAGATAGTCCGCAATGGCAGCCGCCCCTTTCTCACTGGTAGCAGTACCAACGACGGTGGCGCCCTGGGCTTTCAATTGTTCTGCGATGGCGCGACCAATACCGCGGCTGGCACCGGTCACCAGAGCAACTTTGCCTTCTAAAGAAAATAAAGCGGTCATAAATAAGATCCTTTGTTGTGTTATTCGCCGGAAAGCGCCTGAGCCAGTGATGCTGTGTTATTGACGGAAGCTGCATGCAGCGATTTATCAATCCGCTTGATCAGACCCGACAAGACTTTGCCAGCTCCCAGTTCCAACACCTCGGTCACCCCCTGACTGGCCAACCATTCAATGGTTTCGGTCCAGCGTACCGGACTGTAAAGCTGACGAACAAGTGCGTCCTGAATGGCAGCGGCATCCTGACAAACGGCCACATCCACATTGTTCACCACACTAAGCTGTGGCGTTTGAAAATCAAGCCCGGCCATGTCGCGTGCTAAAGTGGCGGCGGCTGGCTTCATTAAGGCGCAATGCGAAGGCACGCTGACGGCAAGTGGCAAAGCACGTTTGGCTCCGGCAGCCTTGCAGGCTTCAGCAGCCCGCTCAGCGGCAGCCTTGTGGCCGGCAATCACGACCTGGCCTGGTGAGTTGAAGTTCACCGGCGCCACCACTTCGTCTTTGGCGACCTGAGCACAGCACTCAGCAACGCTTTGATCATCCAAGCCAATAATGGCATACATCGCACCAGTACCAGCTGGCACCGCTTGTTGCATGTAGCGGCCCCGGTTGGCCACCAGCACCACCGCATCGGCCAGGGATAAAACGCCGGCGCAGACCAAGGCTGAGTACTCGCCCAAAGAGTGGCCAGCCAAATAAGCCGGTGTGGCGCCGCCTTGTTGTTGCCACAAACGCCAACAGGCCACCGAGGCCGTTAATAAAGCAGGCTGGGTTTTATCGGTGGCATTCAGTTCCGCTTCTGGCCCTTCTGACACCAGCTGCCACAAATCGTAGCCCAGCGCCTGAGAAGCCTCAGCAAAAGTTTGCTGCACCACCTGGTGCGCAGCGTACAACTCACTCAACATCCCCAGGCTTTGCGAGCCCTGGCCCGGAAAAACAATGGCAATTTTTTTGGTCATTTTTCTATCCTGTCAAACCGTTATTATGGAGTCAAAAACCCGGCAAGGGTTAATAACGGACTAAGGCGGAAGCCCAGGCGAAACCACCACCAAAAGCTTCCAGCAATAGGGTCTGGCCTCGTTGGATCCGGCCATCACGAATGGCTTCGTCCAGTGCTGTCGGCACTGTTGCCGCCGAGGTATTGCCATAGCGGTCCAGGTTAATCACCACCTGCTCCATCGGCAAGTTCAGCTTGCGTGCTACGGCAGAAATAATGCGTAAATTGGCCTGGTGCGGTACCAGCCAATCAATTTCGGATTTGTCCATCTGGTTGGCTGCCAGCGTTTGCTCCACCACTTCAGACAACTTGGTCACGGCAACCTTGAACACATCGTTGCCTTTCATTGAGCCCCAGGAGTTGTGCACCGACTCGACATCGCCACGGATCGGGTTATCGACATAGAGCAGCTCAGAGTACTTGCCGTCGGCATGAATATGGGTCGATAAAATGCCTGGCTGTTCGGACGCTTCCAGAATGACAGCACCGGCGGCATCGCCAAATAAAATCACCATGCTGCGATCTTCGGGGCTCACCAATTGCGACAAGCAGTCCGAGCCTATCACCAGGATACGCTTGGCCATGCCGCTTTTGATGTACTGATCTGCCACGCTCAGCGCGTAGCAAAAACCAGCACAAGCCGCCGCAACATCAAAGGCCGGAATGGCCGGAATTTCCAGCTCGCGTTGCACTTCACAAGCCGAGCTGGGCAAAGAGCGCGCACCGCTGGTGGTGGCAACGATGATCATGTCCAGGGAGTTTTTATCAATATCGGCCGCTGCAATGGCCTGACGGGCCGCTGCTGCGCCCATGGTGGCCACAGATTCGTCTTTGCCGATAATACGGCGCTCACGGATGCCGGTGCGCTCGATAATCCACTCATCGGTGGTTTCGACCATGGTTTCCAGATCGGTGTTGGTTCTTACTTGAGACGGGAAATAACTTCCGGTTCCGATAATGCGAGAATACATGGCAACCTACGCTTTTCCAATTAATACCTGTTCCAGCCGATCTTTGATTTTGGCCGGGACCTGACGTTCAACTTCTCGAACAGCTTGCCGGATGGCACTAAAAAAAGCTTCTTTGGAAGCATTTCCATGACTTTTCACGACAATTCCGCGCAATCCTATCAGACTTGCGCCATTATACTGGTCGGGGTTCACGCCTTTGACCATGCTTTTCAGCCAGGGTTGCGCCAGTTTGCCTGCAATTCGACCAAGCAAGCTGCTGTGCAAGGTGGTGCGGATTTGATTGATGATGAGCTTGGCCACCCCTTCGCAGGTTTTCAATGCCACATTGCCGACAAAACCATCGCAAATAATGACATCGGCTTTGCCAGAAAAAATATCATTGCCTTCTATGTAGCCAATGTAATTGAGCTCTTCGCACTCGCTGAGCAGCAGCGCAGCTTGTTTGATTTGATCGGAGCCTTTAATTTCCTCTTCACCCATGTTCAGCAAGGCAACACGCGGCATCGACAAGGCTTCCACTTCTTCGGCCATCACCGAGCCCATCACCGCAAACTGAAATAAAGTATCGGCATCGCAATTAACGGTGGCGCCCAGGTCCAGCATGTAAACCGGTTGGGTCGCGGTGGAAGGCAAGGTGCTGATTAATGCCGGCCGCTCGACACCGGACAGCATCTTTAATACAAAATGCGCCATGGCAATCAAAGCACCGGTGTTGCCGGCACTGACACAGGCCGCAGCCTGTCCTTGTTCAACCAGGTCGAGCGCTACCCGCATTGAAGAGTCGCGTTTGTTGCGCAACGCAGAGCTGGGTTTCTCGCACATGCTCACTTGCTGAGAACAACCTTGAATACGTAAACGGGGGTGGTTGCCAAAGCCAGCCTGGCTTAAGCCTTGCTGCAATAGCGCAGCATCGCCGCACAGTGTGAGTAGCAGATGAGGGAATTCCTGCACCGCCTGAATGGCTGCAGGTAAAGTAACTGGGGGGCCATGATCGCCCCCCATCATATCCAGCGCAATGTGGATTTGTTTTGGCTGCACCAGGTGCATCCAGAGTTACTTGACTTTACGGCCTTTAAAGAAGCCGCTATCAGTCATGTGGTGACGACGATGCGTTTCACCAGTGGTAGCGTCGACAGACAGCGTAGGGCCTGTCAGGGCGTCGTGTGAGCGACGCATATCACGCCGTGAACGAGATTTTTTGTTTTGCTGAACAGCCATGGCTTTCTCCTAGTAAATCATTTCTTTTTCAATTCTTGCAACACTGCAAAAGGATTCGGTTTTTCTGGCTCATCTTGCACCTGGCCGAAGCTTTGAGGCTGATCCGTTGCAGCGCAAAAGCGCTCATCGTGCATTGGATACATCGGCAAGGTCAGGATAAGCTCATCCTCAACCAATTGCTGCAAATTCACTTCACCGTGTTCGTCAGTGACGACCACGTCGTAGCGCTCGGGAATATGGTCCAGCGCTTTAGTATCGCTGCGAACCGGGGTAAACGCAAACTGGCAGCTCAGTTGAACCGTCATGGGCTGCTGACACCGCTCACAGCGGACCTGCACCTCACAAGCGGCATCTCCTTGCAGCACAACCAGCTTTTGCTCGTCGATTTCGCAATCAATTCGAACGGTTACCTCACCGCTGGTATCCAGCAGTTGCTCACTCAGCCGGGCTAAGTTCTTTAGTGGCACAATGCCATCGTAGGATGACCGTTTTTGTGCCGACCGGACTGGGTCTAAGGTAACAGGAATTTTTACTTTTTGCATAAGGCGCGCATCATATAGATCCACCATCAAAGTGTCAAAGGATTCTGTGTGCTTTCAGGCTATTTTGTCGCATTTACTCAGCCTTTTCTTTATAGTGACGCTCAGAAGATTTGATTCGATGCAGAGTCCCCTGATGCAGACTACCCCTCAGGCCGAGCTATGGCTGGCCTCCAGCTCCCGATACCGCCAGCAATTGCTGCAAAAAACCGGCTTGTCTTTTCAGGTCGCGGTCCCTGCCATTGATGAAAGTCCCTTCCCCGGTGAAGCACCGGCCGAACTGGTGCAGCGCTTGGCACTGGCCAAAGCCAGCAAGATCGCGGGCACATTGAGCCAGGGGCTGGTAATTGGCTCGGATCAGGTCGCTGTGTTCAACGGCGCCATTCTTGGCAAGCCGCATAAAACCGAAGCCGCCATCGCCCAGCTTCAGGCCTTTAGCGGTCAGGAGGTCACATTTTTAACCGGGCTGGCGCTGGTTGATGCAGCCAGTGGCCAAAGCCAACTCTGTTGTGAGCCTTTTTCCGTGCACTTTCGGCAATTGACCGATGCTGAAATTGTCAATTATGTAGCGCTGGAGCAACCGCTGGACTGTGCTGGCAGCTTTAAAAGCGAAGGCTTAGGCATTGGTTTGTTTGAAAAGCTTGAAGGCAAGGATCCAAACAGCTTGATCGGTTTGCCACTGATCCGCTTGCTGGCGATGTTACGCCAGCACGGCGTCAACCCGCTGGCGTAAGCCAGAATAGCGCAGGGATTCAGACCGGAAACGCCATAGCCGGCTGCGTCAGTAAACGCTGCAACTGAGGTAAGTCATTGACCACAGCCACCGGCTGATACTGCGACAGCACCTCAGCACCATGCACGCCATGGGTCACCCCAATGCGCGGTATGCCGGCCTGCTCAGCCATTTTCATATCATGGCTGGTATCGCCAATCATCAGAGCTTGCTCAGGTTGCAAGCGGGTTTCCGCCAGGATTTGCAACAACATATCCGGATCGGGCTTGGATTTGGCATCATCGGCACAACGTGTGGTTGCAAAATAATGCGCCAGGCCGGTTTCGGCAAAAATTCGGTCCAGTCCTTTGCGTGCCTTGCCGGTGGCAACCGCCAGCTGTTTCTGTTGTTGCCGCAACTGGCCAAACAGGGCTTCGGCACCTTCAAACATCGGCGTCGGCGTCGGATCACGCTCGACATACTGCTCGCGGTAATGCTCGAATAACAATTGGTGCTGGGCCGCAGTCAGCTTTGGAAACAAAGTAGTAAACGCCAGATCCAGGCTCAAACCAATGATTTGTTTCACGGCATGGGCTGAAGGGACCGGCAAAGCCGTTAACCGGGCCGCTGTTTGCATTGCCGAGACAATACGGCCCACCGAGTCCATCACGGTGCCATCCCAGTCAAAAATAACCAGTTCAATGCGCTCAAGCTGAAATGTCATGCTAAACCCTCTGCAACTGCGTCAGCAGCCTCGCTAAGTCCTGATCAAGTGGTGCTTCAATACTCAGGGTGGTTTCTGTCACAGGGTGCAGCACCCGCAAACTAAAGGCATGCAAAAATAACCGCGATAGCCCCAGGGCTTTCATCTGGCCGGTAAAGTCGCTGTCACCGTATTTATCGTCACAGGCAATCGGGTGGCCTTTGCACGCTGTATGCACCCGAATCTGGTGGGTACGGCCGGTCACCGGGAAGGCTTCAACCAAAGTGCCTTGCTGATAGCGCTGCAAAATCCGAAAACGGGTTTCCGACTCTTTGCCGTCCACCGCATCAACCCGCACCACCCGCTCACCGGATTGCAGGGTATTTTTTCGCAGCGGCTCGGTCACTTTGCGTAGTTTGGACGGCCAATCGCCCGCCACCAGCGCCTGGTACTTTTTTTCCACGGTTTTGTCACGCAGCTGCTGATGCAGATGCCGCAACACAGAGCGCTTTTTTGCAATCATCAAGCAACCTGAGGTGTCACGGTCTAGCCGATGAACCAGCTCCAGATGGCGCGCATCCGGGCGCAGCGCACGCAGCGCTTCAATCACCCCAAAATTCAAACCGCTGCCACCATGCACCGCCATGCCCGAGGGTTTGTTGATAATCAGCAGATGCTCGTCTTCAAACAAGACTTGCTGTTCCAGTTGCTGCACCACAGCCAACTGGGTTGAAACATGGTCGTTTTGCTGACGGACTGTAATGGGTGGGATCCGCAGCAAGTCACCTGCTTGCAATTTGTACTCAGGTTTGACCCGCTTTTTGTTTATTCGAACCTCGCCTTTGCGCAACACTCGATAAATCACACTTTTCGGAACGCCTTTCAGCCGTGCAATCAAGAAATTGTCTACGCGTTGACCAGAAAATTCCGAATCGATTTCAACAAGTTGAACACCCAATTTAATGTCTTCTGTCATGAAGCCTTTGAACTCTGCTAAAATTACAATTTAGTTGCTATTGCCTGTAAATTAGTGGGATAATGCCCCGGCTAATTCAGCCAGAATAATGGCAATTAGGGCGCTCTGAGCGACATAAGAGATGCTGTGCGGCACCGCTACTGGGCGGATCATACCGAAATCGTGGTGAAAACCAATGTTTTTCCTCCCCCAGCGCAAATTTATCGCCACTTTGTCTGAGGCAATGCTGAGTAATTTATTGCCAATACCGACAAAACACTGCATCCGGTCAGCAGGGCATAAAGATTATAGATAGATGCTATAACGCAGCGCACAACGATGCGGTGTGTTTCAGATTTGATGAATTACAGCGACAACTGTCAATTGTATGCACTAGGTTTATATGGACTAGGTTTCCTCGAGCATTCCAGTCGTGAGACTGCAAGCACGATGCTTGAAAGCGTCTGAGCACCCGTTACTCGGAGTTGTTGCGTTGTGGCTTGAACACAGAGTCACATCACAATGAAAAGAATGCTAATTAATGCAACGCAGGAAGAAGAAATCCGCGTTGCGCTGGTCGATGGCCAGCGACTGTTTGACCTGGATATTGAAAGCCCGGGTCATGAACAAAAGAAAGCCAACATTTACAAAGGCAAAATCACCCGGGTTGAACCCAGCCTGGAAGCTGCCTTTGTCGATTATGGTGCTGACCGTCACGGTTTCCTGCCTTTAAAAGAGATTTCCCGCGAGTACTTCCCGTCCGGTTATAAATTTGATGGCCGCCCCAACATCAAAGAGGTGGTCAAAGAAGGCCAGGAAGTCATTATCCAGATCGACAAAGAAGAGCGTGGCCAAAAAGGCGCAGCCTTAACCACCTTCGTGAGCCTGGCCGGCTCTTACCTGGTTTTGATGCCCAACAACCCGCGTGCCGGTGGTATTTCCCGCCGTATTGAAGGCGATGAGCGTCAGGACTTAAAAGATGCTCTGAGTCAATTAACCTTGCCAGATGGCATGGGTTTAATTGTCCGTACGGCTGGTGTCGGCAAGTCGTTTGAGGAACTGGATTACGATTTAAAGTCCCTGCTCAAGCACTGGTCAGCCATCAGTGAGGCTGCCGCCAATCGGCCAGCCCCTTTCCTGATCCACCAGGAAAGCAACGTGGTATTCCGGGCTATCCGGGATTATCTGCGCCGGGATATCGGCGAAATCCTGATCGACAGCCAAAAAATCTTTGACGAAGCCCGGCTCTACATCCAACAATTCCGGCCGGATTTCGCTCACCGGGTGAAGTTGTACACCGGTGATGTGCCGCTCTTTATGCACTTCCAGATTGAAAATCAGATTGAATCCGCCTTTCACCGCGAAGTCCGGTTGCCATCTGGTGGCTCCATCGTCATCGACAGCACCGAAGCTTTAACCGCCATCGACATCAACTCGGCCCGAGCCACCAAAGGCAGCGACATCGAAGAAACGGCCTTCAATACCAACTTAGAAGCTGCCGATGAAATTGCCCGCCAGTTGCGACTGCGCGATTTAGGTGGTCTGGTGGTGATCGACTTTATCGACATGACACCGGTGCGGCATCAGCGTGAAGTGGAAAACCGGCTGAAAGATGCGGTCAAGCAAGACAGGGCCCGGGTGCAGATTGGCCGGATTTCCCGCTTTGGTTTGCTGGAAATGTCACGTCAACGCTTGCGTCCTTCGCTCGGAGAGTCGGCTGGCCACTTGTGCCCACGCTGCCACGGCCGCGGTACCATCCGCAGCACCGAGTCTTCAGCGCTGTCCATTTTGCGTTTGATTGAAGAAGAATCCATCAAGGACAACACCAGCCAGATTCAGGCCCAGGTCCCTATTTCGGTGGCCACCTACCTGATGAATGAGAAGCGCGATGCCGTGCGCCGCATTGAGAAACGTCATGGCATTGATGTCTTTATCATTCCAAACGAACATCTGGAAACCCCCCACTTTGAAGTGATCCGGGTACGGATTGACGAAGAGCTGGATGAAAGCAGTTATCAGATGGTGAAGACGCCGGATCTGAGCAAAGACTTGTACCAGCCGTTGACGCAGGAAACTGTCAGCCGCGAAAAACCAGCCCTTGCCGCCATCAGCATTCCAGATTCAGCAGCACCACAAGCCCCTGCTGCCAGCCCTGTAGCGACTCAAGCTCCGGCTGTTGTCGAAGCTCCAGGTTTGTTGCAACAGCTTGGCAACTGGCTGAAGTCACTGTTTGCTGGCAGCGACAGCGAGCAAACAGCAGCCAATACAACGAAACCCGCGAAAGCACCACAGCGTGATGAGCAACAACGCCGCAGCGGCCAAAACAACAACCGCCGTCGCAACAATCGTCGCCGTGGTGGTCAGGATGGCAAAGCGCGCCGTGATGATGCCGAGCAAAGCAAAGCAAGCGGCCAGCAAAAGCCTGCTTCACGCCCGGACAAAGCGGCTGAGCAAAACAAAAAGCAAGATGCCAAACCAGGCCAGAAGCAGCCAGCCAAGCAGGAGCCCAAAGCGGCTACTGAGAAAGCCGACGACAAGCCGTCTCAACCACGTAAAGTGGCAGAGCGCCGTCAGCGCCGTAATCTGCAAAAGTCCGTGCGACTGGAAAAAGCAGCCCCTGCTGAGGCAGCAGCTGCTTCTGCAGTGGCCGACACTGCTGCGGCCGAGAGCGCTGTTGCCGACAATGCGGCCGCTGTGACTGCCAACGACAAGGCGCAAAACCGCAAGGTTGAAGCTCCGGTTGCAGAGCAAACCGCGACCGACACGACCAAGGCAGCAGCAACGCCGAAGGACGATAACGCCGCTGCCACTGTGACGGAGCAAGCCGATGCCACAGCGAAGGCTGCTCCCGAGCCGAAAGCTGCAGCGACTGTGTCTGAGTCCGCGGCTGACGCCAGTGCTCAAGTTGCAGCCAATGCTGCGGCCGCACCGAAAGATGCCACCCTTGTTGAAAAAAGCGCTGAGCAGAGCATCGATGACAGCGAACAAGGTTCGGATGACAAGTCGCAAAGTGCGGATAACAAAGAGCAAAGCGCAGAAGACAAGGAGCAGAGCGATCAGCGTAAGCGTGCTCGCCGTTCACCGCGCCATCTGCGTGCTGCGGGTCAAAAGCGTAAAAAAGAGCAAAGCCCTGACGGTGAGGAAGCACAAGAGCAAAGCTCCGAGCAACTGGACTTGTTGCCAGCACAGGATCAGGCCGAGGACAGCGCCCCAGCCACCGACAGCCAGCTGCAAGAAGCCGTTGCTGCTGCAGCTGAGGTGACTGAAGCGGAGACCGAGCAAACTGAAGCAGAGAAAAAGCCTCGCAAGCGTGCACCAGCCCGCAAAGCCAAGGCTAAAACCAAAGCCGGTCAGGATGACAGCGCCCAAGGCGACAGTGCTAAAGCAGAGAGTACTAAGGCTGAAAGCCCCAAGGACGATGCTGCCGCCACTGCACCGAAGAGCCCAGCCAAGTCAGAGCAAACCGAGTCGGCTGCAGCTGCGGTAACCACTGCCAAGCCAGTCAAGACGGAAGCAATGGAGACGAAAGAGCCGGTAGCAGATGCTAAGAGCACTAAGCAAGAACCGCAAGCTGCTCAGCCGTCTGCAACCCCTGCTGCCACCGAGCAAGCAGCTCCAGCAGCTGGCCGCGCCAATCGCTACCAGCAAATGGTGGTGTCCAGCATGGCCAAACCGGTGAAAGTGACGGACGAGCCTGCGACTGAGCTGCCCTCGGCCATGCCTGCAGAGAACCGCCCGGCAGTGCAGAGCTCCGAGCGTCAGGCGGGCAGCCGCTTTGCCCGCCAGGTAGCATCGGCGCCGATGAGCAAGACCTCCACGGACTAATGCAAACCAAGGCTCAGCCCTGCTGAGCCTCACCTGCGGGTCCCTCGGCAACTCCAGCCAACCAGAACAACGTACACAGAAGCAATTTTGTGTACGTTTTTTTGTGCCTCCCTCCGATTGTGCTTCCCTCCGAGGAAATCGAGCGCTCTGCCAGACGGCAAGAGCCTTTCAACGCCCCACAAAAAATAAACCCCAGCAACAAAGGCTGGGGTTTATAAAGTCTAGCGGGTTGTTTGCTAACGAAACTAAAAGAACTGCACGCCGAAGAAGCGCCCCAGCACATTCAGCAGGAAAATCACTGCCAGGATAGCTGGAATAAAGGTTCCCAGTGAGAAATCGATGTACTTCTGCATCAGGCTGCCTTCAAACCCCGGGTTGCCTTCGCGCATCTCAGCGTGCAGATTCACTTTCTGCCAACGGTAAATGACAAACAGACACAACAGCAGACCATTGAGTGGCAGGATGCTGTAATAGAACACATCCATAATCACATCAAAGAACGACTTATCCGCCCCACCATAGCTCAGGAAGCTGGTTAGCCAGTCGACCCGGCCAAACGACAAGGCGGATAGCACCGACAGCGCCACCATCACAACCCCCAAAGTCACCAAAGAACGGCGGCGGGAAATACCCTTGGTATCCATCAGGCTGGCGACCGGCACTTCAATGATGGAAATCAATGAGGTCATGGCGGCAAAAAACACCAGCAAAAAGAAGAACGAAGCCACAAAGGAAGCACCAAAAAAGCCAATGTCCTGCTGCAAAGCCAGGAAGATTTTTGGCAACACCATAAAGATCATGCCAATGCTGGAATCAGTAAGCTGAGATGGGTCAATCGATGGATCCGACCAGAACACCGCTGGCAAAATCAGCAAACCGGCGCAACAGGCAACCAGTAAGGATAAGCCCGCCACCATTTTACCTGCGCCAACAATGTCGTTGTTTTTCTGGATGTAGGAACCGTAGGTAATCAAAATGCCCATCGCCAGCGACAGTGAGAAAAACGCTTGCGCCAGCGAGTCGGTCAGCACCTGCACATTGATCTTGCTAAAATCAGGGATTAAAAAGAACTGCACACCGAGCATGGCGTGATCAAGCGTCAGTACATAGCCGACCAACAACAACAGCATCACGAACAGCGCAGGCATTAAATACGTAGCAGCCCGCTCAATGCCTTGCTTGACCCCACTTTGCAAAATTAAGAAGGTCAGGCCAATCACCACCGCCATGTAGATGTAGAGCTCATTGCTGTTAATAAAGACCCCAAAGGCGCCGTCCTGCGCCAGGGTGTCGAGTTGCCCCATCACCGCTTTGGCCAGATAGCCAAAAATCCACACCGTGATCACCAGGTAAAAGACCCCAATCATAAAGGGCGTGATCACCGCCAGCCAGCCCACCCCATTCCAAAGCGGAGTCTGACCAATTTTACTGTAGGCACCATGCGGGTTTTGCCGGGTGTGTCGCCCGAGGCTCATTTCAGCCAGCATGACCGGCAAACAGATAAAAAACACAAAAAAAGCATACATGATTAAAAAAGCGGCACCGCCATTTTGGCTGGCCATCACCGGAAAGGCGACCAGATTGCCAATACCAACGGCAGAACCTGCTGCCGCCAGAATAAAGCCAATCTTAGAACTAAACAGCTCGCGTTTCATTTTGGTTGGGACTCCCTGACAATTATTGTTAGAATTGTTTTTCGTTTTTTCAGCATGCTAACAGGGCGGACGCTGAAATCCTAGCTTTTCGGTCGCTGGATGCATGCAGCCACCGCATTCGCTGGATCCGATACGGTGCCCCTGCACAAGGATTACCCATGTTTTATATGATTTACTCCGAAGATGTTGCCGATAGCTTAAGCAAACGGCTAGAGACCCGACCCGCTCACCTGGCCAGGTTGGAAGCGCTGAAAATGCAGGGACGCTTGCTGCTGGCCGGGCCCTTACCTGCCATCGACAGTCTGGAACCGGGTACTGCCGGCTTTAGCGGCTCTTTGGTGGTGGCTGAGTTTGATTCTCTGGCCGATGCCCAAGCCTGGGCCGATGCCGATCCCTATCTGGCTGCCGGGGTTTACCGGCAATCGACTGTAAAGCCTTTTAAGAAAGTTTTACCTTAAGGAAGCATCATGTCCGCAATCTTACTGACCGGCGGTGCCGGCTACATTGGCAGTCACACTGCCCTGGCTCTGCTGCGTGCTGGCTTTGACGTCATCAGCATTGATAACTTCAGCAACAGCAGCGATGAAGCCCTGCAACGGGTGCAGCAACTGGCGGGGCGCTCTTTACTCAGCCTGCAAATGGATATTCGTGACGAACAAGCCCTGCAAGGGCTTTTTGCCGAGCATGCCATTGCTGCCGTGGTGCATTTCGCCGGTTTAAAAGCCGTCGGTGAATCCACCGAGCAACCGCTGGCATACTACGACAACAATGTGGCCGGAACCATCACCTTGTGCCGGGTGATGCAGCAAGCCGGCGTGAAGCGACTGGTGTTTAGCTCATCGGCCACGGTGTACGGCGACGCCAAAACCGTGCCCATCCCGGAGACAGCCCCACGCTCGGCCACCAACCCCTACGGCCAGAGCAAACTGATGATAGAACATATCCTGGAAGATCTGGCCGCCTCAGACCCGGCCTGGTCCATTGCTTTGCTGCGTTACTTTAACCCGGTCGGCGCCGATAAAAGCGGCCGCATCGGGGAGGATCCCAATGGCATTCCCAACAATCTGATGCCTTTTATCAGCCAGGTTGCTGTCGGGAAACGCGCTGAACTCAGCGTCTTTGGCAATGACTACCCAACCCCAGATGGCACCGGCGTACGTGATTACATCCATGTGGTGGACCTGGCCGAGGGGCACCTGAAAGCGCTGGAATACGTGCAGCAGCACAGCGGTATCGATGCGTTCAATCTGGGCACAGGTACAGGCTACAGTGTGCTGGAGATGGTGCAGGCCTTTGCCAGGAAAAATGCCGTGCCAGTCCCCTACCGCATCGTTGACCGGCGGCCCGGCGATATCGCCAGCTGTTATGCCGACCCACACAAAGCCAGCACCCTGCTTGGCTGGCAGGCCCGTTTAACACTGGACGATATGGTGCAGGACAGTTGGCGCTGGCAGCAACAAAACCCTGATGGCTACCAGCGCGGTGACAGCTAAAAACTAGCGTCCCTGCCGACTGGGGCGCTTATTGTTGGCGGGCCTGGCAGCCGGACGCTTTTTCGCTGACTCCGAAGCAGGCTTGGGCTTGGGCTTGGCTTTGACAGCCGTGCTTTTGGCCGGTGTTTTTTCGGCAATCTGGTGTTTACGCACCGCCCGGCGAATACCGGCAATGCGGCGACGTCGTTCGCTTCGGTCTTCGGCTTTTAGCAGGCTTTGGGTTTCAGCGGGCAGCTTCACCAACTCGCGCAGGTAATTGACCTCGTCCAGCGTGCATTCGGCATAGCCGCCGGCTGGGATGTGCTTTGGCAGGTGAAGGTCGCCATAGCGCACCCGGATCAAGCGGTTGACCACGGTGCCCTGCGATTCCCACATCCGACGCACTTCACGGTTGCGCCCTTCGGTCAGCATCACATGAAACCAGCGGTTTAACCCCTCGCCTGGCAGTACTTTGATTTTCTTAAAGTGCGCTTTGCCATCTTCCAGCATCACCCCGGTCCGCAGTTTCTGAATGGTGGCATCGGTGACTTCGCCAAAAACCCGCACTGCGTATTCACGCTCCACTTCAAACTTAGGGTGCATCAGGCGATTGGCCAGTTCACCATCGGTGGTAAACAACAGCAAGCCCGAGGTATTGATATCCAGCCGGCCAATGGCAATCCAGCGGCTGCCCTGCAATTTGGGCAAGCGATCAAACACCGTGGCGCGCCCTTCCGGATCATGACGCGAACAAATCTCACCTTCCGGTTTGTGGTAAGCCAGCACCCGGCAGACTTGGGCATCTTCACTGATGGTTTTCACCACATGGCCGTCTACCCGGATCACTTGCTGGGTTTCAACCCTGTCGCCAAGGTAAGCCACCTTGCCATCAACAGAGACTCGGCCGCTGCTGATCAGAGTTTCCATTTCACGACGCGAGCCAACCCCGGCCCGCGCCAATACTTTCTGTAACTTTTCACTCATGCATTGCTCTCCTGTCGTCCCGACGGTAATTCCCCGGCATCGGTGATGCCAAGTTGCTGAAAGGCCATCAGCTCTGGTAGCTGTTCCAACCTCTGTAAACCAAAATAATCCAAAAACTGTGCTGTGGTGGCATACAAGCCAGGTCGCCCCGGTACTTCTTTGTGCCCCACCACTTTGACCCAACCTCTGTCCTGCAGGGTCCGCATGATCTGCGAACTGACACTGACCCCACGGATATCTTCAATCTCTCCCCGGGTGATCGGCTGACGGTAGGCGATCAGCGCCAGGGTCTCCAACACAGCCCGCGAATAGCGTGGCGAACGCTCCGGCCAAAGCTTGGCCAAAAACTCGCTGAGCTCAGGCCGGCTTTGAAAATGATAGCCAGAAGCCGTTAACTGCAATTGTACACCACGGCCGGCATAATCTTGCTCAATTTGCGCCAAAATCCGCTGCACTTTCTTTTTACTCAGGGCAAAGTCTTCCAGCACGGAGTTTTGCAGCTGCTCCAACGACAAGGGCTGCTCGGCGGTAAAAAGCGCCGCTTCCACCAGTTGCAGCAACTGCAGCTCAGAAATCACCCGTTTCATGCTTCAGCTCCGGTTGCCACTTTTAAATGAATGGGGCCAAACAAGGCCACTTGCGTTAGGGTAATCAATTTTTCTTTGCTCAACTCCAAAATCGCCAGAAAACTGACCACCACGCCATCCCGCCCTTCGGCCAGCTCAAAGCAAGCTTCAAACGGCAGGTAATCGTGCTGTTGCAGCAAGGTCAGGATCCGGCTCATCCGCTCGCGGGTCGACATCTGTTCCCGCTGAATATGATGGTGCTGAAAGTCTTTCGCCCGCTTCATAATGTCTTTTAATGCCAACAGCAAATCCTCAACCGCCACGTCAGGCAGGATCACCAGGGGCTGAAAATTGTCTGCCAGGCGGGCCTGGCCGGCAAAGTAGTCACGCTCCTGCCGCGGTAGGGTATCAAGATCGGTCGCGGCTTGTTTAAAGACCTCGTACTCTTGCAAGCGGCGAATCAGTTCGGCCCGGGGATCTTGCTCGTCGTCCTCGCTGTGCTGATGCTTTGGCAGCAGCAAGCGGGACTTGATCTCCGCCAGCATGGCTGCCATCACCAGGTATTCAGCAGCCAGCTCAAAGTTCAGCTCCTGCATCAGATCAATGTATTCCATGTACTGCTGGGTGATTTCCAGTACCGGCAGCTGCACAATGTCGAATTTGTGTTTGCGGATCAGATAAAGCAGAAAGTCCAGCGGGCCCTCGAAGGTATCGAGCAGCACCTCCAGCGCATCCGGCGGGATGTAGAGGTCTTCCGGCCGCTCCAGCACCGCCTCGCCACGAATAAAAGCCAGTGGCAACGGCTGCTGAACCGTTAATGGCGTCAGATCGCTCGGCTCATCCATCAGCAGACATCAACGAAAAGGCTGCACGTCGCCCAGGCCTTCCCGCACGATGACCGGCTCACCATCGGACAAGTCAACTACGGTAGTCGGCGCCTCGGCAATGATGCCGCCGTGCAGGATCAGGTCCACTTGCTTTTCCAGCTGAGACCGCATTTCCTCCGGATCCGACTCGGCAAACTCCTGGCCAGGCAGCAACAAACTGGTCGACATTAACGGCTCGCCAAGCTCTTCAAGCAACGCCAGGGCAATGCGGTTCTGCGGAATACGCAGGCCAATGGTTTTCTTTTTGTCATTGAGAAAACGCCGCGGTACTTCCTTGGTGCCTTTTAGAATAAACGTATAGGCCCCGGGAGTGTTGTTTTTAATCAAGCGAAAGGCGGTGTTGTCGACTTTGGCAAACAAAGACAATTCGGATAAGTCACGGCACATCAGGGTAAAGTGGTGATCGCCATCAATCTGCCGAATACGCAGGATGCGATCATGGGCCGCTTTATCGCCCAAATGACAGGCCAGGGCATAGCCACTGTCGGTTGGATACACCACCACGCCACCGCGCTGAATGATTTGCACGGCTTGCTTAAGCAAGCGTTGCTGTGGATTATCGGGGTGAAGATGGAAAAACTGACTCATGGGATTCTTCTTATGGTTATATACCTAAGTAACTTCAAGATGCGAGTTTCAGCATCTTGAAGTTACTTAGGTATAGCTGCTTATTAGGCTGTGCTCGCTAAGCCTCGGCTCATTCCGACGAAAGCGGCAAAGCCTGTTGGCCGGCAAGAGACCAGTTGGCCCAGACCGGCGTCATGGCATCGGTTAAATATAGATTTTTTCCCAGCTCATTCCAAGGCGTTGGCTGATGAAAATCTGAGCCGACCGAGGCCAACAAGCCATACTGCTGGCATAGAGCCCAAAGCTCTGCCCGCTGCTGCGGTGTCTGCTGAGGGGACACCACTTCCATCGCATCGCCACCGGCGCTGGCGAAATCCACCACCAAACGACGCAGCCACTTGCCCGAAAGCTGGTATTTCAGTGGGTGCGCCAGCACGGCCTGGCCACCTGCCTGCTGGATCCAGACCACGGCTTCCGCCAGCTCGACCCAGTTGGGCGCGACATAACAGGACTTGCCTCGCCCCAGATACTTATCAAAAGCTTTGCCCATGGTATCCACCACGCCTTGCTGCACCAGATAACGAGCAACATGAGCCCTGGTTAGGGCAGCGCCATCGGCCATGGCTTCGAGTTCTGGAAAAACATCGGGCAACTTACAGCGCCGGCTTAACCGCTCGGCAATGGCCTGAACCCGCTCGGTGCGTTTATGCAGTTGCTGCTGCAAACGTTGCTGCAACACCGGGCAATCGGCATCGATGTTCAACCCCACCAGGTGGATTTCAAAACTGTGCCAACGGCTGGAGATTTCTACACCTGGGATCAGCTGCAGGCCTTTGCCATGAGCTGCCAGATAGTCCCGCGCTTCCGGGATCGCCGCCACCGTATCGTGATCGGTAATGGCCAGCACATCCACCCCGCGCAACTCGGCGCGCTGCAGCAGCTCGACCGGCGTTAATAAGCCGTCGGAATGGCGGGTATGGCTGTGCAAATCGATTTTCATGCGAACTCCTGCTTGAGTTCACATTATACCTAAGTAACCTCAAGATGCGAGTTTCAGAGTCGCTGGGCGCTTTCAATGCAAGGCACCCTGGCGACGCAATGTCGACCACCTTGCTCGCCAGGGTAACACCGCAGTGGAAGCGCCCAGCGGCTCCCGTAGGGCGGGGCTAAAAGCACTGTATCCCGCGTTCGCTGTTCTTGCTTTGGAACCACCAAAGCTTCCAACAGCCGCCTTGCCTAAAGTGCTTTTATCTCCCGCTGAATTCTGTATCTTGAGGTTACTTAGGTATACCGCACACTTTGGCGGCAATAACGATTCAAAACATCAGGCTAAGCCGAAGTCCGGCCCCCCATTGGGTGCTGCGAGCAAACTCACCTTTACGCTCCCGATCAAAGCTGGATTCCCTTGGGTCATACGGCCTGCGACTTTCAAAAGAGTACATGGCACCATAGGCATCCAGCCGCAGCAAAGAGCCAGAGCTCTGCCAACTCAGACCGGCCTGGGCATGCAAATCAAGACGCATGTCCTCCACACCATCCAACCACTGCAATGGATTCAAGCCAATCATAGCGTAAGGGCCTATGGGCTGATTCATGGTAAAGCGCACCGTCATAAAGTACCGGGTTTTATCCGGCAGCTCGGCGCCAGCTCGTGGGAGTCGCTGCCCAAGCACACCGATTTCGGTAAAGTAGTCAGCAAAACGGACTTGTGCCGCCAGATAGCCACCCGGGTGCAAGGTATCATTCAACAGATCGGCACTCACCCCCACTACCCCATGAAGACGTTGCTTCTTCTTGATGGGACTTGCCCGATAACGTGAATACGGGGTAATCACATCCCTGGCCTGAAAACCCGGCGTAGAGTCGCTAGATGCAAGTAGGCTCAGTGCCGGCACAGTTGGGCTGGCGTCGGACGAAGCAGCTGCAAGTGACAGCGGCAGCAACAGACAACTGCTCCAAACAAGTGAACGAAACAACACAGACATACCAACAGTTTCCATACAATTGTAAAAAATTGAACCTTAGTTGCTGCTCGCTGAATGGAATCTGAACATTGGTGCAAATTCATAATGGCCATCCAGACATTTATCAGTTTATAATGCCAGCTTGAACTGTTGCGATTTTTTTCATCCGGCCTCTTGACCTGAATGGAAAATCGCGGTTTTATAGCACAAACGATAATTAAGAACGTGATTAAAGCTAATGCAACTTCTCAATGCCTGTTCATTCACTGCAATCAACTGGTGGTGGCACACTCCCAACGGGCGTGTGTTGTAGGCGTTGTTTTAGCTTTAATAACCTCAGCCCGTTTCGATGAAACGGGCTTTTTTTTGCTTCAAATTCAGAGCCTTTCAGAGGCAGAGCGCTTTAAGATGCAGAGAGTATTATGATTTTCAGTCACATAACAGAACAAGCCGGTGAAGTTGCCAGCATTGCCATGGCAATGGACTACCAGCCTGATCCGCTGGTGTGTTACCAGCAACTGGCAGCGGCCAACCCCTGCTCCCTGCTGCTGGAGTCGGCTGAAATTGACAGCAAGGACAATCTGAAAAGCCTGCTGTTGATTGATGCGGCGCTGCGCATTGAATGCCGTGGCCAGCAGGTGGAACTCGAAGCCTTGAGCGCCAATGGCGCAACCTTGCTGCCCTATCTGGCGGATAAACTGCAGCAGCAAGCCCAAATCGAGCTCAGCAGCGAGCGGTTGAAGGTGCAGTATCCGGCTGCCGATCCGCTGCTGGATGAGGTCAGCCGTTTGCAGCTGGCCAATCCTTTTAGTGTGCTGCGATGCATTCAATCGCAGCTGAACAATCAAAGCGATGAGCCTTTTGCCATTTTCCTGGGCGGTGCCATTGGCTATGACATGATTGCCACCGTCGAAACCCTGCCAGAGGTGCCGGATGGCGACAATTGCTGCCCGGATTACCTGTTTTATCTGGCCGAGACCCTGCTGATTACCGATCATCAGGCACAGAGCAGTCGGCTGATTGGCAATGTATTCTGCGGTGAAGGCGCAGCAGCCAATTGCTTTGCCATCGGCAAGCGGCTGGAACAGCTGAAACAAAAAAGCCTGCAAAAGCACAGTTTTCGCCCCACAAAGCAGCCCGCCAGTGACAGCAGCGTGGCCGTGGATATCAGCGATGAAGATTTTAAAGCCCAGGTGCAGCGATTAAAACAACACATTGTCTGTGGCGACATCTTCCAGGTGGTGCCATCGCGTTGTTTTCGTCTGCCCTGCCCCGAACCGCTGGCCGCCTATGCCCGCTTAAAGCAACTAAACCCCAGCCCTTATATGTTTTTTATGCAGGACAGAGGCTTCAGTCTCTTTGGTGCTTCCCCTGAGTCGGCGCTGAAATTCGACGCCAGCAACCGCCAGGTGGAAATCTACCCGATCGCCGGCACCAGACGCCGTGGTTTTCATGCCGATGGCAGCATCGATGCCGATCTGGACAGCCGGATTGAACTGGAGCTGCGCCAGGACGAAAAAGAAAAAGCCGAACATCTGATGCTGGTGGACTTGGCCCGCAACGATGTTGCCCGCATCTCGGTGCCGGGCAGTCGTTTCGTCAAGGAGCTGCTGAAGGTGGATCGCTATTCCTACGTGATGCATCTGGTCTCTCGGGTGATCGGCACCTTAAAACCGGAGCTGGATGCACTGCACGCCTATCAGGCCTGCATGAACATGGGTACCCTGGTCGGCGCGCCGAAAGTCAAAGCCGCCGAGCTGATTCGCCTGGTGGAGCAAAAACGCCGCGGCAGCTATGGCGGCGCGGTCGGTTACCTGCAAGGCGATGGCAGTTTTGACAGCTGCATCGTGATCCGCTCGGCCTTTGTCAAAGACGGTGTGGCCTCGATTCAGGCCGGTGCGGGTGTGGTATTCGACTCCGATCCCCAGGCCGAAGCCGATGAAACCCGCAGCAAAGCCCAAGCGGTGATCCGCGCCATTCAAACCGCCAGCACTCAGGAGGCGCCATGACCACCTTGTACATGCTCGATAACATAGACTCCTTTACCTACAATCTGGTCGACGAATTTGAACAGCTGGGGTATCAATTGAAACTTTACCGCAACACCGTGCCCGCGGCCTTTATTCTGCAACAAATGCAGCAAGAGCAAGGCCCAACCGCTCTGGTGCTGTCGCCCGGCCCAGGCGCGCCAGCCCAGGCTGGTTCAATGCCAGAGCTGATACGGCTGGCCGAAGGGCTGTTCCCGATGCTGGGCATTTGCCTTGGCCATCAAGCCCTGGTGGAGCACTTTGGTGGCCGCGTCGGTCAGGCCGGTGAAACCGTGCATGGCAAAACCTCGGCCATCGCTTTGACGGAGCACCCGGTCTTTGCTGACTTGCCACGCAGCTTCTCGGTGGCCCGTTACCACTCGCTGATCGCCACTGAAGTGCCTGCGTGTCTGAGTGTCATTGCGGCACTGGGCACGATGCCGATGGCCATTGCCCACCAAGCGTTGCCGGTACTTGGCTTTCAGTTTCACCCGGAGTCAATTCTGACCACGCTGGGCAAGCCGCTGTTAAAACAAAGTCTGGATTATTTGCTGTCAAGGAGCCCTGTATGATCACTGAACTGGTGCAAAAACGTTTAAACGGCGGTCGCTTTGACCAGCAAGAAGCCCGGCAGTTTTTTCGTGCTGTGGTAGACGGCCAGGTTGACCCCATCGAATTAACGGCGGTGCTGGTGGCCGGCAAGTTACAGGGCATTGATGCCGCAGAAGTTTCCGGCGCGGCTCAGGCGCTGCGCCAGGCCGCCACGCCTTTTCCGATCGTTGCCAGCGACAGCATTGATTGCTGCGGCACCGGTGGTGATGGCAGCAACACCATCAATATCTCCACCACTGCCGCCATTGTTGCTGCCGCAGCCGGGCTGTCGGTCGCCAAACACGGCAATCGCAGTGTCTCCAGCAAGTCCGGCTCTGCCGATTTGCTGGAAAGTCTGGGCGTCAACATTCAACTGTCGCCGCAACAGGCGGCAACCAGTTTGCAGCAAGCCGGCTGCGCCTTTTTATTCGCCCCGCTTTACCATGCCGGCATCCGGCATGCAATGCCAGTACGACAGCAACTTAAAACCCGAACCCTATTCAATGTGCTGGGCCCTTTGCTCAACCCGGCCTCCCCCGGATATCAGCTGCTGGGCGTCTACGATGCTGCCCTGGGTCCGGTCATGGCCGAGGCTCTGGCGCAACTGGGTGTGCGCCGGGCCTGGGTGGTGCATGGCAGCGGCTGCGATGAGATTGCGCTGCACGGCCCGACAGAGGTCACCGAGCTGGACGATGGCAACATCCGCCAATTTCAATTAACCCCGGCGGATTTTGGCCTGAAAGAGCGCGCTTTAAGCGAACTGGCCGGCGGCAGCCCGGCAGAAAACGCCGCCGCCAGTCTGGCTATTTTGCAGGGCAAAGGCCTGCCGGCGCATCAGGATGCTATTGCCGCCAATGTCGCTGCCATGATGGTTATTTGTGGCCAACATAGCGATCTAAAAGACAACGTGGCCCATATTAAACAGCTGCTGCAAGGCGACCAGGGCTATCAACGCCTGCAACGAATGAAGGAGTTGTCCAATGGCTGATATTCTCAGCAAAATCATCGATGCCAAGCGTCTGGAAGTCGCCCGGCAAAAAGCGGAGCGACCACTGGATAGCTTCCTGGCCGAGGTCAAACCCAGCGAGCGTGATTTTCTAAAAGCACTGCAGCAGCCTGGTCCGCGCTTTATTCTGGAGTGCAAAAAAGCCTCGCCATCCAAAGGACTGATTCGGCCAAACTTCGATTTAAGTGAATTGTCCGCAGTCTATGGCCGCTACGCCGACTGCATTTCAGTGCTGACCGACAGCGAATTTTTCCAGGGCAGTTACCACAACCTGAGCCAGATGCGGGCTCTGGTGGACCAGCCGCTGCTGCACAAAGACTTCATCATCGACCCCTACCAAATGTACCTGGGCCGGCGGCATGGCGCCGATGCGGTGCTGCTGATGTTGTCGGTATTAAACGATGACGAGTACCAGGCACTGCACCAGGTGGCCGATGCGCTGGCCATGACGGTGCTGACCGAGGTCAGCACTGTCGAGGAAACCCAGCGAGCCGTCGCACTCGGTGCCCGGCTGATTGGCATTAACAACCGCAACCTGCGCGATTTATCGACCGACCTGACCACCAGCGTGACCCTGCGCGGCTTTATTCCGCCCGAAACCACCGTGGTCTCTGAATCCGGCATTTACACCAATCAGCAGGTGCGGCAGCTTAGCGAAGTGGCCGACGCCTTTTTGGTCGGCAGCTCTTTAATGGCGCAAGCCGATTTGGCACTGGCCTGCAAGCGCCTGACCCGTGGCGAGCACAAAGTCTGTGGCCTGACCCGGCCCGAAGATGTGTTGGCGGTGGCAGAGGCCGGTGCCTGCTACGCCGGTCTGATTTTCTACCCCAAGTCGCCTCGCGCAGTCAGCCTGGAGCAGGCTCAGCACCTGGTCGCAGCCGCAAAGGCGCAAGCTGCTACGTCCTTGCCCAGCGCGGGCGTCTTGCAGTTTGTCGGCGTCTTTGTTAATGCCGCGCCCAGCGAGGTAGCCAGCATCGCTAAGGCACTCGAGCTTGCGGCTGTGCAGCTGCATGGTCAGGAAGACGATGCCTATATCGACCAACTGAAACCCTTGCTACCGGCAGGCACCGAGATTTGGCGCGCCTACCGGATTGGTGACAGCCTGCCCAACTTTACCAGCAAAGCCGATCGTCTGCTGCTGGATACCTACCAGGCTGGCACTGCCGGCGGGACCGGCCAGGCTTTTAACTGGCAGTTGCTGGACACATTGGACACCTGCGTGCCAGTGATGCTGGCTGGCGGTCTGAACCCAGACAATGTGGTCGCCGCACTGAAGCTGCCGGTAGCCGGGCTGGATATCAACTCCGGCATTGAGCAGGCGCCTGGCATCAAAGATCAGCACAAATTAACCATTACTTTTAACCGGATCCGAGAGTTTTCTTATGACAAAGCGTAGTATATCTGCCTATTTCGGCGACTATGGCGGCATGTTCGTGCCAGAACTGCTGGTACCGGCCTTAAAGCAACTGGAACAGGCTTTTATTGAAGCCCAGGACGATCCGGCCTTTCATGCCGAATTTCAGCATTTGCTGACCAGCTATGCCGGCCGGCCTACCCCACTGACCCTGTGCCGCAATATTTCTCCCAACCCCAAGGTCAAAATTTACTTAAAACGGGAAGACTTGCTGCATGGCGGCGCCCATAAAACCAATCAGGTACTGGGCCAGGCCTTGCTGGCCAAGCGGATGGGCAAGAACGACATCATTGCCGAAACCGGCGCCGGCCAGCACGGCGTGGCCACGGCCCTGGCCTGTGCCTTGCTGGGCCTGAAGTGCCGTATTTACATGGGTGCCAAAGACATTGAGCGCCAGCAACCCAATGTGTTTCGGATGAAGCTGATGGGGGCAACCGTGATCCCGGTCACCTCAGGCTCTGGCACATTAAAAGATGCGGTTAATGAAGCCATGCGCGACTGGTCTGCCACCTACGAAAAGAGCCACTATCTGCTGGGAACCGCCGCCGGCCCACACCCCTTCCCGACGCTGGTGCGTGAGTTTCAGCGCATGATAGGCGAAGAAGCCAAGGCCCAGCTGCTGCAAGAAGAAGGCCGCTTGCCGGATGCCGTGATTGCCTGTGTCGGCGGAGGCTCCAACGCCATCGGCATGTTCGCCGACTTTATCGACGAGACCGGCGTGCAGCTGATTGGCGTCGAACCCGGCGGCCTGGGGCTCAGCAGCCATCAGCACGGTGCGGCGCTGAGCACCGGCAGTTATGGCATCCTGCACGGTGCCTACACCGCCATTATGCAAACCCCGGATGGTCAGATTGAAGAGTCCTATTCGGTTTCAGCCGGTTTGGATTACCCGGCGGTTGGCCCCCAGCATACCCATTTGCAGCAAAGTGGCCGCGCCAGTTATGTCGCCATCAACGACGATGAAGCCCTGGCAGCCTTTCAACTGCTGGCCAAGCACGAAGGCATTATTCCCGCGCTGGAAAGCTCGCACGCGCTGGCCTATGCACTGAAGTTGGCGGCCGAGGCCGAGCAAGAACAAATCCTGCTGGTCAACTTATCGGGCCGGGGCGACAAAGATCTGGCCCATGTCCACAGCATTTTAAACCCACAATCGTCGCAGGAGACCGAGGCATGAGTCGTTACCAGCAGATGTTTCAGCGCCTTGAGCAGCAACAGCAAGGGGCTTTTGTTCCTTTTGTTACCCTGGGGGACCCGTCCATAGCCTTGTCCCGACAGATTATTGAAGCCCTGATTGCCGGTGGTGCCGATGCGCTCGAGCTTGGCATACCCTTTTCCGATCCGGTGGCCGATGGCCCGACCATTCAGGGCGCCAATATCCGGGCGCTGCAAGCCGGTGTCACTCCAGGTCAGGCACTGCAGCTTATCAGTGAGATCCGGGCCAGTTACCCGGATTTACCCATCGGCTTGCTGCTGTACAGCAATCTGGTGATGGCCAAAGGCATTGATGGGTTTTACCAGCAAGCCGCTGCCGCCGGCGTCGACTCGGTGCTGATTGCCGATGTGCCGCTGCACGAGAGCAAGCGCTTCAGGCAGGCAGCGATGCAGCATGGCGTGGCACCGATTTTCATTGTGCCGCCCAACTGCGACGACGACACCTTGCGTCAGGTCGCATCCTATGGCCGTGGTTACACCTACTTGCTAAGCCGGGCCGGTGTTACCGGCACCGAAACCCAGGCGGCCAGTCCGGCGCATCATTTGATCGATAAGCTGGCCGAGTACCATGCTGCGCCAACCTTGCTAGGGTTTGGCATCTCAGAACCAGAGCATGTCAAAGCTGCGCTGGACAGCGGCGCTGCCGGTGCCATTTCTGGCTCCGCCATTGTCAAACGCATTGAAACCTTTCACCATCAACCCGAGCAACTGCTGCAGGAATTAACCCGCTTTGTGCAGCAGATGAAAGCGGCCACACAGCGCTAACTCCGCTCAGCATAGCGTCTACTCTTCCCCGGTGGCTTCGCCCGCTACCGGGGCCTGCTTTGTCAGAGCTCCTGTTCCTCACTGGCTACAAACAAACCACCCAACCGCTCAACCCGACGGGTTAACGCCGTCTGCCAGACCGCAGTATTGGGGATCACCAGGCTCAGTTGTTGCTTGGCCCGGGTAATGCCGGTGTAAATCAGTTCCTTAGAGAGAACCGGCGAATCACGGTCGGGTAAGATCATCACCGCATGGCGAAACTCCGAACCCTGAGATTTGTGCACCGTCATCGCATAGACGGTTTCCACCGCATCCAGCCGGCTGGGTAAAATCCAGCGAACGCCGGCGGGATTGGCCTCGGTGACAGGTGCCGGGAATACCACCCGCAGCCGTTGATCACTGGGATGCTTCAGCACAATGCCGATATCGCCATTGTTTAAATTCAGGCTGTAGTCGTTGCTGGTAACCATCACCGGCCGACCGTGGTACCAGGCACCACTTCCGCTGGCTGAGCCTGAACGCAGCAGCTGCTCCATCATCCGGTTCAACTGCTGCTGGCCCCAGGGGCCGGATCGAAGGGCAGTCAGCAGCTGGTAATCGGCATAGGTCGACAACACCCTGGCCGCCCAGGCATTGATGGCTTCTTCCTCCCCGACTTCCCCTTGATTGCACAGCGCTATAAAGCTTGCAAAGCCGCTGGCAAGTTCACGCCAAAATGCGCTGGCTTTCGGGTCGGCTGCCAGGGCTGGCATGGATTGGCCTGCCACAACCGCAAGTGAAGGTGCAGGCAGCAGCCTGATCTTGGTTAACGCCTGATTGGCCGCGTCGACATCGCAGGCATTCACAGCCAGTGCCAGATCGGCAATGGCGCCCTGAAAGCGCTCGGAGCCTTCCAGCATCACAATGTGATCGTGCAACCCTGGCGCAACGGAGGCAGCTGGCTCTGGGAGGGTTTCACCACTGGCAGCCATCAGCCACTGTCGATGCGCCGCTGAGTAATGGCGATATTTGGCGCCCTGGCATAAGGACGCCAAAATGGAACCGGCTTCCACCGGAGCCAGTTGATCTTTATCGCCGAGCAAAATCAACCGGGTGTGCGATCCAATTGCATCGAGCAGCGCATCGAACATTTCGGTATCGATCATCGATGCCTCGTCCACCACCACCACATCAAAAGGCAGTGGCATGGCACTGTTATGGCGGAAATAACGGCTGTTGCGCTGCGATCCCAACAGGCGATGCAAGGTGGAGGCCTTGCGGCTAAGCGCCGATTTCACCCGCAACAGCGCCGGGTTATCGGTATCGGCTAAGGCCGCATTAACCGACTCTTCCATCCGGGCCGCCGCTTTTCCGGTTGGCGCGGCCAGCGCGATCCGCAAGTGCTCATGAAAGGACAGCAAGGTCGCCAATACCCGCACCACCGTATAAGTTTTGCCGGTACCAGGACCGCCGGTAATGACACTGAAGTGCTGTTTCGCGGCATTGGCACAGGCCAAACGTTGCCAGCTGATGGCATCGTTTTTCGGCGCAATCAGCTGCGCGATAACAGCGCGAAGCGGCTCGGCAGGACCAGCCTGTTGCAGTTGTGCGGTCCGGTCGCCAAGCCATGTGGCAATGCGCTGCTCGTACTGCCAATAACGGCGCAAATACAACAGCTGACGCTGCGGATCCCAGACCAAAGGTTGCAAGGCATCGACTGCATCGGCACCTGCAACACAAAGCACCGAATCACAGCGGTTAAGCGCTGCCACCAACTGCGCCAGATCGGGCATCAAATCACGAAACTGCGTCTCAAACTCAGAGCTGCTGTCATCGATTCCCAGGGTTTTCACCGGATCGCGCAAAAGCTGCGGCAAGGACAAACAGGTATGACCGCGACCAACCTGATAGGACACCAAAGCACCCAGGGCCGCGATGGGCTCCAGAGTGCCTGCACCTTGCAACAAACTGCCAAGCTGAGCGTCGATGGCGCGCAACAGTCCTTGCTGTTGCCAAAGTTCGATGGTGTTTTTGGCTGCGAACAAGCGGCTGGCTTCAGGCATGGGCTTCTCCTTGTGCCAGGAACTCGTTTTCCAGGGCTTCAATCAGCTGCCGAGGTGGTCGGTCAATAAAAGCACCACGGCTGTCGGCATGATGGCCGCGCAAAAACAAATAGACGGCGCCACCGACATGGCGATCGTAGCAATAGGCCTCGCCCAGTCTGGCTTTGAGTAATTTGTGCAGCGCCAGGGTGTAGAGTACGTACTGCAAATCGTAGCGGCTGGCCAGAATTTTGCTGCGCATGGCGTCAAGGCTGTAATCGGTGTCGTGCTCCCCCAACCAGTTCGACTTGTAGTCCGCCACGTAGTATTTGCCGTGGTACTCGAACACCAGGTCAATAAAGCCTTTGAGCATGCCGTTCAGTCGGGTCGCGTCCAGCTTCGGCCGCGGATACGCCGGCTGAATGTGCTGGGCTATCAGCGCGTCCAGCCGTGTGGTGCTGACCTGGCGGGTTTCAAACCAAAACTCAGGCTCGGCTTTGTAGCTGGTCAAACCAGCCAGCGCAACACTGCCGCCTGAAGACTCCGCTGCGCCTGGCAACTCAAAACGAAGCTGCAAAAACTGCTGCAGCCAGCTATCGAGCGTGGCACGGTGCTCTTGCCAAAACGGACTTTGACAGGCTTTATCCAGCATGCTCGCTCGTACCTCTGGGTTTTGCGCAACCTCGGCAAAACCAAGTTCAGCCACCTCTTCCAGCAAAGTGTGCAAAAAGGTACCCGGCCCTGCTCCTTTGGGCAAATGATGAATGCGGCCAGCGCCGTTTTCTGTACGAATCACCTTGTCTGATGCCTGTTCGAACCCGGCTGGTACAGCATGATCATCAGCCACCACCGCTGGCACAGCATCATCCCGTGCTCCCTCAAGGGTGTTCATCTGCAGCGGGCTATCGGGTGTCAGCATCTCAGAGCCGTAACTGAGCGCACTGTAGCTGCTGACCGACCAGTAGCGCGCCTTAAAATCCCCGCTAAATACGCGGGCGGAAAGTGACTCCAGGGACCACACGCCAAGCTTCAGTTGCACCAACTCGGTCTCTTGCATCAAAGAAACCTCGGTATGAAGTACGCCAGCGGGCTGCCAACGCTGGCGCGCTTTTTCCAGCACATCGCTTTGCTTGTTGCTGATGCGTTCATCGCCATACAACAGATAAAACAGCGGGTTGTGCTCTGGATCGCCCAGCGCCTGCAAGGTAACAAAGGTAGCAAATTCGGCCCGGGTTAAAGCCACGTACATTTTACGCACATCCTCTGCCAGCATCTCCCGAAGAATGCAGGACTTTGCCTCTTCGTCACCGGCACTCCAGGCAACTTTTTTAACCCGCTCTCCTTGGGAGTTCAGCACATGGTAGCGCTGCGGGAACCGGTGCTCACTTAACCGATATTTTTGCTCCACGGTATAAGCAGCAAAAGGCATAAACACCAAAGGGTACTGCAAGCCTTTCGACTTGTGGTAGGTAATCACTTTCACCAGTGCTTCGTCGCTTTCAAGGCGCAATTGCAAGGCTTCGCTGTTGGTGCGCTTGCCACTGCTGCCATCCGGGCCAGCCGCAATGCGGTATTCCTGAACCTGCTGCGCAAAGTACGCTTCCAGGCTGGCGATGCCCTCATGCTTGATGCTCTCTTGCTGCAGCAATTCACAGATATGCAGGGCGTCCGCTAATTGACGCTCCCCCTGGCGCGCATCGGCCAGCAACCGCGCCGGCACCTGAAAATCATGCAATAAACCTTGCAGCGCCGCCAAAATGCCAAAACGCTGCCACAGTTCGTGGTAGCCCATAAAGCGCTCGACCGCGCCCTCCCACACCAACTCGTTTTCCTGATAGTCAATCAGACGGGCCAGCGGCTCGGCCAATAACGGCGTTGCCAGCGCACGCCGCACCCGGCTTGGATCCCGCGGCTGCGCGCAGGCCTGCACCAGCGCCAGCAAATCGTTGGCGACCGGCTGCGCATAGACAGAGTCACTTTCCGACAGATAGACACTTCGGATCCCACGTTTGCTAAGCTCGGACCGGATCAGTCGCGCTTCTTTGGCATTGGCCACCAGCACCGCAATATCTTTCGGAGCCACCGCAGTACGAGCATCCCCTTGATAAAAACCTGCTTTATCGCTGTTTAACAGCTGGGCAATCAGGTTGGCATGGTAGCGGGCTGCTGGTTTTTGGTAGGCCTCTTTATTGGCCGCAGGCTCTGGGGCCAGATGCCAGTGCAGCGCGGCAGTTTCGGTGCCATCCAGCCCTTTGAACACCTTATTTCGGCCATTGGCGGCAACTTCGACAAAGGGAATGTCGTCTTTGTACAAAAAAGCCCCGCGGCGGCTGTTGTCATCGGCACGACGAAACAGCGCATTGACCGCCGCCACCATGGGTTCACTGGAGCGGAAGTTTGTCGCCAGATTGTAATGCCTTCCCTCGGTGGCTTGGCGGGCTTTTAGGTAGGTAAAAATATCGGCGTTACGAAAGCTGTAAATGGCTTGCTTAGGATCGCCAATCAGGAAGATACCAGTCTCTGCATCATTGCGCTTTACCCGATAAATGGTATCGAAAATTTCATACTGCACCGGATCGGTGTCCTGAAACTCGTCCACCAGCGCCACCGGGTACTGTTCACGGATGCATTGCGCTAAAAACAGGCCATTGGGCCCCCGCAAGGCATCGCGCAGCCGGGTCAGCATGTCGTCGAAGCCCATGATGGCAGCTTGCTGTTTCAGCTCCTGAAAGCGGGCATAAATATAGCCACTGGCATGCTGCAGCAAGGCCGAGTCGGCCTGTTTTGCGATGGCATTGCTCCGCTCGACATCGGCGGCAAAATCCTGAAACACCACGGCACTGTCTGGCAGCTTGGTTTTGAATTTTTTGACTAGCTCATCGTACTGTAAGTATTTAGCATCTGAACTTTTCTCAATGGCAATGGCAATGGCGTCCGTACTCAGCCAGTGAGTCAGCGCCTGCGCTGCCGCTTTTCGGCCTTTGTTGCCGCTGTCTGGTAATTGCAAAATGGCATCCAACAGCTCCGAAGCAGTGCGATAACGGGCTTTTAGCGGTTGTATCTCAGCTTCGGCTTTGGCGCGCGCTTGCTGACGCGTTGCTGCTAACGGCTGGTAATCCCGGCTTGCCAGCAACTCGCCTTCCGGCGCCCGGCCTATTTTTTTGACCAGCTGCTCCGGGGTTTCGACCAGAGCGATGATGTCGTTGACCAGCTCAGGCTCCAAGCGGTAGATAAAGCGACGAAAATAATCTTCGGCGGCAGCGAGTTTGAGGGCATCTTCGTCGGTGTTGACCTCTTGTTCGAACAAGCTGCCACTGGCAAAGGCATGCTCGGTCAGCATTTTCTGACACCAGCCATTGATGGTGTGCACTGCCGACTCGTCCATCGACTCGGCGGCCAGCTCTAAACGCCGGGCCAGCCGACTCAGCTCAGCATCGCTGCAGCCAGCTTGCAGGTAATCGGCTTTGAGGTTCTGCAAAAAGGCATCCCCGGCGCTCGCCCCATGGTCCCGAAAGTAGCTCGCCGCTTCACTTAACCGGGCTCGGATCCGATCCGAAAGCTCAGCGGTAGCGGCCCGGGTAAAGGTCATCACCAGAATGTCTTTTGGCAACAGCTCCCGGGGAAAACACAACTCAGGGCCGCCATGTTGCAGCACCAGGCGCAGATACAAGGCGGCAATGGTGTAGGTTTTTCCAGTGCCGGCACTGGCCTCAATCAAGCGGCTGCCGCGCAGCGGAAAGTCCAGCGGGTTGGTCAACAGATTGGCTGCCGTACTCATGGCGCACCTCCCTGGCTGTCGTCCTGCTCAAGGGCTGGCAGCTCGCAGCACAGAGCCAGACCCTGCTCCAATCGAGTCATCGGGGCGTATAGAGTTTGCACTGCGGCCACAAAGGCGCTGTCATTTGGCAACAGCGAAAAATCCGGCTCGACCCGGGCTGCGTAGGGGTAACTCTGAGCCAGTTCATCCTGGCCATCCAACGCATTGAGCAGTCGCTCTGTTGCCTCAAGGCTTGCACCATCCGCGTCAAAGGCTGGCAGTTTTTTCCGGGCCAAGGTCAAGTTGCCATTTAACGCCTTCCAGTAAGTGTCGAGCCAGCTAACCGCCAATTCACCCACCACAGCGGATGGGTGCGACAACGACTGGGCATAAGCTGCCAGCAACTGTTCAAGTACCACTTTCGCCTGATCTGAGCTAACCGGAGGCAGACGGTGCAACTCGGCTTTATCCTTGTCTTTGCGGTACAACGCCATGGTGGTCACAACCCCCAACCGCGGATTTTGTCTGCGAACCGCACTGAGCAGCAAGTGCTTTAGGTAGGGCAAAAATCGATGTTTCGCCTCGGGTTTGCTGGCGGTCACCACCAACTGCAACACCTCACCGGCCGCATTGCTAAACAATTGAGTGGCACGCTCTTCAATCATCATCGGCATGGCTGTTGCTGTTCGAAACTCATAAAGCACCGCTTCATCGGCAATCGGCTGCCAGCCGGCCAATTGCGTTGACAGCTCCAGCAAGGGCGCGCTGACACGCTCCAGCGCTTGTTGCTGGATCCCTTCGCTGATGGTGCGGACCCCCAGAGCCCCTTCACGCTCCATCCGGGCAAAGATTGCGACAAAAGCAGGCTGCAAAGGCTGCAAATCGTCCAGCACCTCAAAAGTGCCCGCTTTTAACTGCGCACACAGCTGGGCAATGCCGCTTTGCAACAGTTCGCTGCTAAGCTGCCAGCGCTTAAGGCTATCCAGTGCAAAGGTTTCGCTGTCCCGGGTTTGCAGCTCGTTGCTGCCAAAGTAGGTGCCAAGGCGCTGGTTGAAAAAAGGCTGTGCCGGTTCCCGCAGAAAATTGACCAAAGTGCGCAGATTCAGCTGCAAACGCTGATCGTGCTCTGCGGTCCAGGGGGGCAGCTGTTGAGGCTCGGTTTCGCTGACACTTGGGGCGCGCGCAGCTTGCCACTCGCGGGCATAGGTAAAGAGACCGGTGCCGGCTGTCATGTAGTCCGGGTGAAAAGGCTGCAGTTTGTGCTCGGTTGTCAAAGCGGCCAGAAAGTCTTGCGGCGCCACTCCAGCCGGGCACCAGCCCTTGACCAGATGATCACGCAATTGCGCCACCAGCACTGACGGCGGCCACTCGCTGCCATCCTGAGCACTGCGCCCTACCCAGCTGATAGAAAACTTCTCGCGCGCTGACAACAAGGCCTCTAAAAACAGATAACGATCGTCATCGCGACGCGAGCGATCCCCGGGTCGGTATTGATGGCGCATCAGATCAAAGTCGATGGCCGATTGACGACGTGGGTAAGCGTCATCGCTCATGCCGAGCAGGTAAATCTGCTTAAAAGGAATCGCACGCATCGGCATCAGGGTCGCAAAATTGACCGAACCGGCTAAAAAACGCTGGTTTAAACTGGGCTGATCAATGCCTCCCAGCCAACTTTCCTTGAAGGTGGCCAGTGTTAGCGGTGCCTGAAAACCGCTTTCTTCCACCACGACCAGCAGCTCGACAAGCTGCGCATTCAAATGCCCCATAAGCGTTAAATCCGAGTCACTGGCCGGTTTAAATACCTGCGCCAACAGCGTCTCGGCGGCAGAGGCCCATTCGGTCAGGGCGTGCTCTTCGCTGGCAAAAGTCCACCACTGGTTCAGCAGCTGGATAAAAAGCCCAAGCTTTCCGGCAGCATCGGCAGAAAGGCCCGCCACCTCATGGTAGGGCTCAATGGCGTGCCAGCGCTCTTGGGCATCGTCCGTCGGTCGGCCCATGGCGTAGCCGAACACCATGCGCTCTAATGCAAACCACCAGCTGTTGGTCAGCTCCTGTTCGGGCATATCAAACTGGGCTCGATGCTGAGCGCAAAGGCCCCAGCGGGCGCCAGCTTCGTCCAGCCATTGCCGCAGTTGCAACACCTCTTGTTCGGACAAGTCGAATGCCTGTTGAATCGACGGAACACCTAGCAGGGACAACACATCGGCCTGGCTCAGCCGTGATTGCTCAATGGTCAGCAGTTGCTCCAAAGCCACCATCAGCGGCTGCACATGGCGTTGTCCCTGATCGGCGATGCTGTATGGAATACGGCGATGGTCGTCCAGCCGGCCGAAGACTGCATCAATGTGCGGGGCATAAGCGTTGACGTCAGGCACCATCACCATAACATCGCGCGGCTCAAGACTCGCGTCACGCTCAAAGGCAGCAAGCAGTTGATCGTGCAGGACTTCGACTTCACGCTGAATGCTGTGGCAACTATGAAACTGAATCGAGCAATCAGGCTGGCCGGATGCAGCGTCGACCTGCCATCGCGTTCTGGTTTCCTGCACCGGACGCAAATGCAGCACATCGTTTTGCAGCTGCTGCAGCCTGTTGTGCACCGGTGCTTCGTCGAAAATTTCGAACTTCATGGCGTCAAATGCGCCCTGCTTTTCCAGGGTTTCATCGTACAAGTCCAGCAGATGAATGTAGTCCCTGCCCTGTTTGCCCCAACTGGCCAACAGCGGATGCGCATGCAAATGCAGCACATCGTCCGGTGTCTCCTCAGGCATACCTGGCTTTACAGGATGCCGCTTGTTGCTTGCCTGCTTCAGTACTTCTTTTAGCGCTTCTTTGCCATCGACAATATTGGCCCAATAGTGTTGGCAGGGGTTGTGCACGCAAAGCACAATTTGCATGCAGCCTTTCAGCGCATCCAGCACTTCGAGCGTTTGCTGCGGCAGTGACGAAATACCAAAAATGACCAGCCGCCTGGGCAGCCCGGCAGGTGGCGCCGTCAAGGTTTTGGCTTTGGCAACAAAGCGCCGGTGCAGCTCCGCTCGGTTGGTCCAAACTAAATCGGCACCAATGTCCTGCACCAGAGCTTGCCATAATAGTGGCTGCCAACGACTATCCGAGGAAACCGGCTCGGTTTCAGAGCTTAAGATGGCACGGCCATCAGCCCAGTGCTCGAGCCAATCGGCCCGGTAGTTCTGATACTGATCGAACAAGTCGGCAATGCGGGCACTTAACTGAAAAAGTTTGCGTTCATTGAACTCGTCAGCAAACCCGGAAGCGCCGCTTCCTGTGGTTGCTAAATAGTTCTCCAGCACCCGAAATGCCTGACTGTCTGCATCTTGATGCTGAGCAATCAAACTGGGCAACAACCGCATGATGCGCCAGCTCAGGCGGTCTTTATCAAATGGCGAGGTTTTCGGAATGTCATCACCCAGGATGGTGCGGTAGGCTTTCCACACAAAACGCGCCGGCAAGGTCACATCCAGCATGGCGGCAATGCCTTGCGATTGAGCCAGGTGTATTTTCAGCCACTGGGCAATGCCATTGCTTTGCACCAGCACGGTTTCTTGTTCCAGTGGCGCTAGCGGATAGCTGGCCATAAACTGCACCGCCACTGCGGTTAAGTCTTCCAGACGATGACTGTGCGCCACCACAAAACCAGGAGTGAGATTCTTTGTCAACGCAAATTCCCTGTAAAAGCCAGGCTCAGTGCTGAGCTCGTTGTTGCTGCTGATTACCAGTGTTGCAGCGGGAAGCAACAGCTTAGCTGAATTGCCTGTCTGGTATCAAACCAATACCACGCTCATTTAATGCTTTGATGGCTCAGCCTGGGATGCCAGCACGATCCGATCGCGGCCAAGAGCCTTACCCTGATACAAGGCCATATCCGCTGCTTTCACCGCTTGCTCTAAGGCGTCAGCCTGGGTTGCTACCGGACTGATGCCAAAAGTGGCACTGAGTGGTGTCGTTAGCTCCGGTACATTCAACTGTTGCATGCCAACACGCAGCTCCTCCATAAGGTGAGCAGCTTGCTGCAGATCTGTTTGCGGCATTAACAACAAAAACTCCTCCCCTCCCCAACGCGCAATCAGGTCCTGACCGCGAAGCCGTTTCTTCAAAAAAGAAGCAAAAGTTTTTAGTGCCGCATCACCGATATGATGACCGTGGCAATCATTGATTTGTTTGAAATGATCGATGTCCATCAACACCAGCGTGAGCGGTGATGTTGTTCTGCATCGCTGTGCTTGTAACAGTGCCGCAGCGGCGTACAAAGCCCGCCTGTTCAGCAAACCGGTCAGGCTATCGGTATTCGATTGCAACTTAAGCTGCCGATTGACCTGTTCCAGCTCGGCAGTGCGCTGCGCGACAACCAGGTCAAGCGCTGCTGCTCTTTGTTCCAATCGCCTGGTATGCAAGCGGTGTAGACCAAACAGCAGCATGGCACTGAGTACACCCAGCAAGGCTATACCAGCTGGACGCTGCCAGAAAGGAATTGGAACATGCAATACCAATGGCTCAGTTCTGACCTCTTGACCACCGGCTCTGGCCATAATTTCCAGCCGATGTGTGCCAGGAGCAAGCTGGCTAAGAGTCAAAAGTGCATCCTGCCCCAAAGCATTCCACTCCTGCTGCCCTTGCCAACGAAAAAAGTACTGCACACGAAGATGAGGCTGGAAAGTCAGTAATTGAAATTGCAGCTGCAGCTCATCAACGCTCTTTGGCAATTGAATGCTGCCACTGCTTTGAGTAAGACTAAACAGCTGTCGGTTCAATCGCATGCTGGTCAGATGCAACTGCAGGTTGTCAGGCACCGGGGTCATATCATCTTGACTTAGCTGCCAAATACCTGTGCTGGTCGCTAGCTGCACCTTGTCACCCGACAATGCACGAAGCCCCTTAAGCTGAACACGGTTAAAGTCCAGGCCTCGCCGCCCAGCCATCAGATGCAGCTGGGTGCCATCGGGTTTGAAACTCAACACGCCATTACGGGTTAACACCCAAATAAAATGGTCGGTTCGGGTAATGCCAATCACCCGTTGGTCTGGCAAACCTTCGGCTTGGCCCAGCACCTTTGCTTCGGTTAGATCCTGACTCAGTCGGATTAAACCACGGTCACTACAGAGCCAGAGCACATCCTTCTCAGCCAGCATGCACTGAAAGTAGCCTGTGGCCAGCACACTGTCCGGTTGCCAGACTAAGGTCATGCTTTCCTGCTCCCCCAGATACAATCTGCCTTGACGGCTCAATAACCACAGTCGTTGCCGCGCATCGATCTGGATATCAACAATACCATCCTGTGCCTTGCCACCAGGCTGAAGCTGCACAGCTTGCCAATCCATGATGTGCTGTGTAGCAGCTTCGGCGGGGATTCGAATTACTCCCTCCTCCCATAGCCCAAGCCATAAAGCGCCATCGGCAGAGATGGCCATCCGTTCAATGTTCAAACGGTTGAGAGTAATGTTAAGAGGTACCGGCACAAAGTGGCGCCTATCATTCAGCCTGAACAGGCCTTTGTCTGTGGATGCCAGCGTATGCGGGCCAAACTCCACCACATCCCTGACATAAGCCACCGGATATTCAGCCATAAACATGAGTTCATGCCATTGACCATTTTTGAGTTGCAGCAAGGTTTGCTCCAAGGCCTGCCAGCGGGTGGAAGTTAAAGAAGACGGCCCCAGACGACGCGGTTTGTCTGAGCTAATAAATGCACTTAGGTCGGGCTTAACCGCACGCATCGGTGAGGGCATCAGCGGCAAAAGCCCACTATTACGGCTGCCTAACCAGATCTGGCCAAACTTATCACGCAAGATGTGCCTGACATCAATGGCTGGAAGCAGCAATTCACTTTGCAGTTCGGAGCCTGCTAACCACACCCTGAACATACCGTCGATGGAGCCAACCAACCAGCTGCCTGCTGATTCAGCAAGAATTGTATTCGGGTTACCAAAGCCAAAGAGTTGCAGACTCTCCGGCTTACTGATATCCAACAACGCCAAGTGTGCCCGCAGGCCAACGAGCAACAACTGATCGCTTACTTCAACAGTTCGGATCTCTTGCTGGTTAAACACTTCGTGCTGCAACCAGTCACTTTTTTCAACTGCTGCCGGGAACAACTGATACAAACCATTTGATGTCGCAACCCACAAAGTGCCATTGCCCTGCTCTGCCAAATGCCAGATCCGCTGCCCCGCTAAAGGCTGAAATGGCTCCGCATGCATGCTACCAGAGGCTAATTGATAGAGACCATGGGTGGTACCAATCCACAGTACCTCAGTCGAGCTTAGATGCAACGACTGGATCTGCGCATCCTCAGGGAGTGCTGTGACTTGCTGCCAGTTTTTACGCAGCTCATCCAGCCGCCACAGCCCGCTACCCCAGGTGCCAACCCAAAGTTGGTTTTGCGAATCGCTGATAACTTGGCTGTAGCTCGCACTCTGACTGAGCGCAGGCGGTGCAAAGCGCAGGTACTGCTGACCATCAAAGCGCAGCAAACCATCAAACTCCGCAGCCAGCCATTGAAAGTTTTGCTGATCCTGCGTCACCCCATAGACAACCGCAGGCATAGTCTCTGGCAGCTCCACCTTGGCCGCATGCAACTGGACCGCATGCCCGATGGTTGACCAAAAAACCAGGCCACAGACCAATACGGCCAAAAGCAGCAATAAAATCCGACTTGGGTATGAATGCAACTGCAGTTACCGATTTAAAATCATGGCATTAATGTATCTGAAGCACCACCGGTTTTCCAGATACGCGTGACTATGCTTACCACTATAGCTGTAAATACCAACAATGACCCAACTTCAATTCACTAACCACCACCGAGCTGAATTTGACCGGTGCTTTTTCGTGCAATCAAGGTACGCACCAGCCCAGCAGCTGGCTTCAAAAAAAATTTTGAGGTGGGATGGTCAGGTATTACCGACAAGAGACACTTGAATAAAGAAGGCAACAATTAATGGCTGCCCCAGCAGGAATCGAACCTGCAACTGCCCCTTAGGAGGGGGCCGTTATATCCATTTAACTATAGGGCAACAGCGCAGGATTCTAGCAGAAAATACATCCAGACCGAAAGGCTTGATTTATGGGCGAATTTGATTGAGCACCAGATGAGGAATAAAGCCACTGGCACTGCTGCTGATGGTTTGGGAGTCCAGCTGCACCACCCTGGCCTGAATTTCCATGCCGCGCTCCGTGGTGATCAGCGTGCCGGTGAGAATGGCATCCATCGGCAACTGCCGGGCCAGTAAGCGGGTGTCCCGCGACAAGGCAAAATCGCCATGCGGCCCGACATGAAAGTTGCTGGTCAGTTTGTGCTCGACCACCTGAACGCCATGCTGTGGCAACAAGGTACGCAGCAGCTCTGCCAGTTGATTGCCCAGTGGACTGCTCTTGCTCAAGGTTTCATCCAGCTCCACAAAGCTGCTGATGGCAACCCGCTGCTGCTGCAGGGCCTCAGTTTGCACCAACTGATACGCCAACTGCTCGGCATAGTGCTGCAATCGCTTCTGGCTTTGCGGCCAGTTGGGCATCAGATACTGCTCAGCTTCCGGCTGTACAGCGGAAGATGGCTGCCGGTACCAGGTAGTAGGCTCCGGCAGTTCAGTCAGCTGCTCTGCCTGACACTGCTCGCCATAGCAGGACGCCCAATGACTGCACGCACCGAGTAGTAAAGGCATCAGCAACAGCAACAAGCGCATTAGTCCGCTCCTTGAATCAAGCGAACCTGCTGCGGCCGCTCGGAGGGCTGCAAACCGGCGATCACCGGTTGAGGAATAAAGCCTTGCGCCACTGCCAGCACCCGCTTGGAGTCGATGCCAACCAGACGGGCATTGACCATCACACCGGACTGGTGCCGCACTAAGGTGCCCCCCAGCACATACTCAATGGGCTGTTCTTCCCGCAGTTCCAGAAAGTCCCGACTAAAAACAAAGTCCCCTTGTGGCGTCACCCGAATAAAGTCGGTGGTTTTAAAATCGATTTGGGTTAAGCCAAACTGATGCACTTCGTGCATAAAGCTTTCAGCCAGCTGATTGCCCAGCAAATCAGTCTCATCGTAAGGGCCATCCAGATAGACAAAGCTGGTGACTGCAAAAATAGCATCGGCCATGCCCGGATCCATCACGGCGATCAAGTCATGCATCATGCCTTGCACATAATGATTCAGCGGCATCCGCTGCTCACCCTGATAGCGTTGTTGCAGCCGCGCTTCAGCGCGCCGGTTGCTGCTGTAATTGGCCTGCTGATGCACCAAACTCTGATAATAGCCAACGTCGGTTTCGGTCTGAGCCGGTGCCGGAGCCGCCTGCAGGCTGTGCTCGCGGTACTCCTGCCACTTTTGCTGCGATGCGCACCCAGTGAGCACCATGGCTGCCACCAGTCCTAGCATCGCTGTTTGCCTGATACTGCGCATAAAGTTCCACCTTAAAATCAAGTCGCTTCAATCGGAAAAAACGCTTACGCCATCATCGGCGCCTTGCTGCCGATCTGGCTCTAGTGCGAAATCCGGTACATCCTGCCCTGGCGCAATTGCACCTGCTCTGCTGAACCCAGTACGGCGGTTGGTATTTGATCGGCAGCAGCGGCAAGCACCCTATTGGTTTCTGTATCGACCAAGCGTGCATTAACTATAGTAAAATCTTCATGCTGCGACAGGGTGCCGGCAATGACGTAACGGACCGATTGTTGATTGGCCAGCTCTGAAAGCTGCCGGGTCAGCAGACTGTCGTGCTGCGCATGCAGTTGCAAAGCCTGACCGGCACGAAACTCCGTTACCTGAAAGCCCAGCTGACTGGCAACGGTGAGCATGCTTTCCTGCAACTGCAAGCCAAGATGACGCAAGCGGACATTGGTATTGTCCGGTTGCAAGGTAGCGCTGTCGGTAAAGGTCACCGCCGTCATGCTGCCATGTGGCAGCACAGGCAAGTCCGCCAGCAACTGCTCGGCCAGCCGCTCGGTATAAAACAACACCGGGTCCAGGCGGGGTTTTGCCTCGGAGACGGCACTTTGTTGCCGCAGTTCAGCATGGCTGCAGGCCAGCAATGTCAGTACCATCAGGGGAATTAACCAGTTTTTCACAAGGATGCCTTTGCTGCCAGATTGAATACCAGCATCCATACAAAATCGGTGCCAGACTTACGCTATACCGAGAAGGGATACTGGATCGCCGGGTGGCACTGATACCCTTCAACCTTGAAATCATCCAGCGTGACCCAGGTTTCCAAATCCTGCAAGGATTGAATTTTCGGATTGATGAGCAGTCTGGGGGATGGAAAAGGCTCACGCTTTAGTTGCACATCCCGCATCAGCGCCAGTTGGTCTTCGTAAATATGTGCATTGACAATTTTGTGGTAGGCCTTGCCCGGCTTTAAACCGCAGATCTGTGCCATTAAAGCAAGAAAAGTAAACACCTGTACCTGATTGAAGTTGAGCCCTAAAGGCACATCGCAAGAGCGCTGATAGCTGGTCAGGTACAAAGTGTCCCCCAGCAATGAAAAGTTATGGGTGTGCATGCAGGGGCGCAGACAGCCGCGGTCAAACTCGCCCGGGTTGTAAAAGGTAATGATTTCACCCCGATCGTCTTTGCCCTGCGACAAATCATCCACCACTTTTTTCAGCTGATCGATCACTTGGCCATCCGGCCCGGCCCAGGCTCGGCCTTGCACCCCATAAACCCGTCCCATGTCGTCCGGCCCTTGCCGATGCGGGTTGGCAAGCCAAGCGGCATTGTCATTGGCATTGGCATCCCAGGTTTTGGTACCGAGCGCCCGAAAATCAGCTGCATTTCGATAGCCACGGATATAGCCCAGCAATTCAGCAATGGCGGCTTTCCAGTAACTTTTCCGGGTGGTGATCAGCGGAAAAGCATTGGCAGCAACATCATAGCTTAAATCAGCATTGATGACCGTTAAGCAACGCTTGCCGGTTCGTTCATTGGCAACCCAGTGCCCTTCATCGATAATGCGCTGGCAAAGCGCTAAATACTGTTTCATGCGGCCCCCGCTGTTGTTTTATGACGCAGTTGGCTGTAACCAATAAGGCCAAGACCTGCCAGTATCATCGGCAGACAGAGCCATTGCCCCATGGTCATGCCCAGGGCCAGTACCCCCAGGTGCGCATCCGGCTCACGGAAGAACTCGACGATAAAACGTGCCACACCATAGCCCAGCAGGAAAACGCCCCCTAGCGTGCCTTTGGCCGGTTTGAAATGACGAACCAGCAGGATAATCACGAACAACAGGATCCCTTCCAACGCCACATGATAAAGCTGTGACGGATGCCGGGGCAGTGGCCCGGCACCAGGGAATACCATGCCCCAGGGCACCTCTGTGACCCGCCCCCAAAGCTCGGCATTGATAAAGTTGCCGATGCGCCCGGCCGCTAAACCTAGCGGAATCAGTGGTGCGGCAAAATCCCCCAGCGCCAGAAAATCTTTTCGGGTTTTGCGTGCGAACCAGGCCATAGCCACCAGTACACCCAAAAGGCCACCGTGGAAGGACATCCCCCCTTCCCAAACGCGCAGCAAATAGCTCGGTTCGGCCAAAAAACTGTCGAACTGATAAAACAGCACATAGCCGATACGCCCACCCAGGATCACCCCTAAAAAGCCGTAAAACAGCAGGTCGCTCACTTCCTGCCTGGTCCAGCCCGAGCCTGGTCTGGCCGCTGCCCGGTTAGCCAGCCACCAGGCAATCAAAAAAGCCACCAGGTACATTAAACCGTACCAGTGGATGGCCAGCGGGCCCAGGTTGATGGCGACAGGGTCAATGTTGGGGAAGGTTAAATAGGATTGCGACATGGGCACTCTTTACTCATCAGGCAAAAAACATTCGAAGCGCCACCAGCATCAAAAAGACACCAAAAAAACGCTTAATTTTCATCACAGGCAGCTGTTGCGTTAGCCGCGCCCCCACAGGAGCGGTAAAAATCGAGGTCAGCACAATACCAAGCATGGCGGGCAAGTAAATAAAGCCCAAAAAGCCATCACTTAACTGGTACTGCTGCCAGCCGGCGGTAACATAGCCCAGAGTTCCAAAAAGCGCAATGGCGATGCCGCTGGCTGCGGCACAACCGATGGCACGCTTCATATCCACCGAAAAATAATTCAGCATAGGCACAAATAAGGCGCCACCGCCGATCCCGAGCAGACTGGCGAGGCCGCCAAAAGCCCCCGAAAGGCCAACCATTGCAGGAGCTCCGGGCAACGCACGCTTGCCGACCACAGAACGGGAGCCCAGCATCCGAAGTGCGATTAAAGTGACAGCGACAGCAAAGATACGCTGCAGCACAACGCCGTCGACCAGATGTGCCAGGTAGCCGACACACCAGGCTCCCAGTGCAGAGCCAATCATGATTTTACTGGCCAGTGGCCAGGGGATATTGCCCCATTTGTGATGTGCCCGCACCGAGGAAGTAGCAGTCACCACAATGGAGCCTAAGGAGGTCGCGATGGCGACCAGCATGGCATGCTCAGCTCCAACAATGCCAAAAGCTGGCAACAACACCAAAAGAACTGGCACCACAATAAGGCCGCCGCCAATGCCCAGCAAGCCGGCCAGCAAGCCAACAACGGCACCCATCAATGCAGAAATAACGATGATACTTAGCAAGCAAAGTTCCTTAACTGTACGCTAACGCTTATCTAGCTGACATGGACCAAGGGCATCAGTGTACCAGACAATCAGGAGCGTAGCTGAGAGGTCAGATTTTTTTGTTCTAAGAAACGATGGACTTTTTGACGCACTGCTTTGGGGGATTCACTTTGCAAAGCATCGTGCAACAAAGCCTGCAGCTCAGTCAGCTGTACCCGACGCAGCAACCACTTAATTTTCGCCAGCTGACTGCTGTTCATGCTAAAGGAGTCGTAGCCCATAGCGGCCAACAACAATACACCAGCGGGTTCTCCAGCCAGCTCGCCACAAATGCTGGTGGGCAGCTGCAGGGCTTGAAGCTGTTTCCCCATTTGATGCAGCGCTCGCAGCACAGCAGGATGCATGGCATCGTACAAGCTGGCCACCCGCGCATTGTTGCGATCAACCGCCAGCAAGTACTGAGTTAAGTCATTGGTGCCAACCGAGCAAAAGTCAACTTTGCTGGCCAGCTCGTTCAGTTGGTACATAATGGAAGGTACTTCAATCATAACCCCCACTTTTGGCCGCACCAACTCCAGTCCAAGCTCATCCCCTACTTCAAAACAAGCCTGTTTAATCAGACGCAAGGATTCATCGATCTCCGCCAACTCCGAAATCATCGGCAGTAAAATGTGCAAGTTGTTGGCATGAATATCGGCTTTGAGCATGGCCCGGATTTGCACCAGGAAAATCTCAGGGTGATCCAGCGTTAGCCGAATACCCCGCCAGCCGAGAAAAGGGTTGTCTTCGCTGATGGCGAAATACGGCAAGGCTTTGTCACCGCCAACATCCAGAGTTCGCATGATCACTGGTTTTCCGGGGTAAGTAGCCAGCATAGTGCGGTAGAGCTCGACCTGCTCTTGCTCGGTTGGAAATTGGTTGCGGACAATGAAAGGGTACTCGGTTCGGTACAGACCAACACCATCGCAAATGTCGTTGCTGGCTTGATCGGGATCCACCGCCAGGCCGGCATTTAGCATCAACGCAAAGCGATGACCACAAAGCGACTGGGCGGCTTCGGTGATTTCTGCCAGGTAGTGGGCAGACAGCTCGGCATCTTCGCTGATCAGTTGCTGGTACTCGGCATAGATGGCTTCGGCCGGGTCCAACAAAATGTGGCCCTGGTAACCATCCACAATCAAGCGCTGTCCTTGCCACTGCATCAGGGACAGCCCTTCCACCCCCATCACGGCCGGCACCCCCAAGGCACGGGCCATAATGGCGGCATGAGAGTTAACCGACCCTTTTAACGAGACTATGGCCACCAACTGGGGCCTTGGGATCTCGGCCAGCATTGAAGCGGTCACATTTTCGGCCACCAAAACGACTTTTTCCGGCAGCTTGTGATGCCGTTTTTCGGTATCCAGCAGATGGATCAATACCCGCTCACCCAAATCCCGAATGTCGGTGGCCCGCTCTTTAAAGTAGGCGTCTTCCATGTCTTCAAACTGACGGGCAAATTTCTCGACCACACGTTTTAATGCACTTTTGGCACACCAGCCCTCGGCAATTTGCTGCTCAATTTCCTGCCCTAAACTGGCTGCATCAAGCAATTGCTGATAGACATCAAAAATCGCCAGTGCATCGGCCGGCAAGTGACTCGCCATGCGATCGGACAGGCGTTTAAACTCGGCTTTGGTGGTACGAACAGCCCGGTAAAAACGGGATAGCTCTTTATCCGGTTCTTCGGAGCGCTGCAGCGATACGGCATTAAAATCACTGGCCGGTTGCAACACATAGGCTTCGCCAATGGCAATACCTGGCGCACCCGGCAACCCATTGAGCTGACTGGAGCGACTTTTACTGCCAGATACCGGTGACGCCGCCTCGCGTAACTCGGCATTGGCCAATACCGATGCCAGCTGGGCACCTAATGTGACCAGGAAGGACTCTTCATCTTCGCTGAATACCCGCTCTGTTCCCTGCTGGATGGTAAGCACCCCCAGTACTTTGCGATGATGAATAATGGGACAGCCTAAAAAAGCAGAAAATCGGTCTTCACTGACCTCAGGGGTTACTTTAAAGCGGGGGTGCTGATGGGCCGCCGCCAGGTTAATCGGCTCTTCACGCTGACCAACCCAACCAATCAGGCCTTCAGAAAAACCAATGGCCACTTTACCGACAGCCTCAGGGTTGAGGCCGTCAGTTGCCATCAGCATAAAGTGTTGTTGATCGTAATCCGCCAGATAAACCGAACAGCACTCGGTGGCGAGTGCTTGCTTTACATTCGCCACCAGACCAGACAAAGCCTGTCCCAGAACGGGCTCTTGCGCCACATCCTGAACAATCCGCCTTAGCTGGCTGAGCATGGCCATGGTTTATCCATCCGACTTACCCTTGTGTTTTCCGGTTTTACGGGGAAATGGCAAAGCGATCGGGGCAAACTCTTTCATGACTTTTCGGTAGACATCGCGCTTAAAAGCAACCACCTGACGCACCGGGTACCAATAGCTGACCCAGCGCCAGCCATCAAACTCCGGATGAGTGGTTTTAGCCAGATCTACATCGCCATCAGGGCAGGTCAGACGCAACAAGAACCACTTTTGCTTCTGACCAATGCATACCGGGTTGCTGTCACGCCGAATCAACCGCTTTGGCAATCGATAGCGCAACCAATGCTTGGTTACCGCCAGAATTTCTACATCATCCGGCTGTAAACCAACTTCTTCGTTCAACTCACGGTACATCGCCTGCTCAGGCGTTTCGCCCTGATCGATGCCACCCTGCGGGTATTGCCATGAATGCTGTCCGTAACGTCTTGCCCAAAACACCTGTCCCTGGTGGTTACAAATCACTATGCCGACATTGGCCCGAAAACCTTCGGCATCAATCACATAAACCTCGAGCTTTTTAACTGCAGCTATAGCAAAGATTCTTTCACAAAGTTATCTGAACGGCAATCGCTATTTTTCAACAGCCAGTGCCTTGGATGCTTCCATGCTAACGATCCTTAAGTTATCCACAAAATAATAGGTTACAGCAAGCATATGTGCACTTTTTCACAGCCTCTGTGGATAGCGCTGTGCACAACCAGGTTTTATACCATGAGTAACTTGCCCAAATCACAGACCCCACTAAGCAACACTCAAAAATAACCATCAAAATAAACAACTTAACTTGCATTTTATTCGAAAGCTTTTGTTTAAGCCTGTGCATAACACAGATCGCCGACTTTTTATTCAACGTATAAAAGCCCGTCATGCTATGCTGCTTTGCTAAACAAACGGATAGAAAACCAGGGCGTCTTGACCTAATGACACCACCAAAAAATCTGGATGAGTTGATGCGACGCTGCCATGCCCTGGCCGGACTGACTCTGGGTCAACTGGCAGCGGAAGCCAATATCGCCGTCCCCGACAACTTAAAGCAAGATAAAGGCTGGACCGGACAACTGCTGGAACAACTGTTGGGCGCCAGTGCTGGCTCCAGGGCTGAACCCGACTTTCCCGAGCTAGGCGTCGAGTTGAAAACCCTACCCATTAATCAACAAGGGCTGCCACTGGAAAGCACCTACGTCTGTGTTGCCCCTTTAACCGGTGTCGGTCAGCAACAATGGCAAGACTCTTGGGTCTGCCGTAAACTGAGTCATGTGCTTTGGTTGCCGGTGCTGGCCGAGCGCAGCTTGCCGGTGGCTGAGCGCGTGGTTGGCCGGGGTTTTTTGTGGCAGCCTGATCACGAACAACGGCAGAAACTGCAACAAGACTGGGAAGAGCTGATGGACTTGATCGCGCTGGGTGGCATCGATCAGATCCGGGGCGAACATGGCGAAGTATTGCAGCTTCGTCCCAAAGCAGCCAATAGCAAGGCGGTCACTGCCGCAATTGGCAATGAAGGAGAGCCCATCTTGACACTGCCCCGGGGGTTTTACCTGAAAACTGGCTTTACCCGGCAGATCCTAGCCAAAGCTTTCTGTTAGGATCTGCCGTAATACCTGACACTCAATGGCTCTTAATGGCCATATTTATCCAGAATTTGCTGATACAGGCCGCTGGCTTTAACGGCAGCAAGTCCCTGATTAAAGGCGTTTACCACGGTTTCATCCACCGAAGCCCGACTGAACATCACATAGACTTCTGAGCTTCCCAAGTTAATGCTATGGGGCTCAATGAAATCATCCAGGCCGCGGCGCCGAATAATGGAAGCACCAACAAAGCTGTCTTCCAGGAAACCATCGATTTCCTCATCAATCAGCCGCGCCATGTTCATCTCGCTGATAATGGCGCCAACAAACTGATCATGATAGGCATCATCGGTGTACAAGCGGGTGATTTCATCGCCGTAAAAATACTCGTTGACGATGCCCAGTTTATGACCCGCCTGCACAAACTCAGTAATGTTGGTGTAGGGCAAATTGCCCTCGTAACGCCGAACATAGAGAATAAAGCGTTCTTCGCGATAAGGCTCGGAGAAATACGCAAACTGCTGCCGATCTTCGGTCATGGAAGCACCCAACACAAAGTCTACCTCGCCACGCCGTAAGGCATTCAGCAGCTCAACCCAGGTTGCTTGCTGTATCTCGACGGTACAGCCCATTTGCTCGGCGACCGCATGGACTATTTCTACATCCAGGCCGGTAACAACATTCCCTACCCCGACGTACTGATAGGGCTCCCAGGCATCAAAGCCCATGGTCAACTGACAATCTGACGGCTGAGCCGGCACGGCTGACTCGGTGGTATAGCTTTCCTGCTCCTGAGACTGCGCATCGGGTTGAACCGGTGCCTCAGTGCAACCGAGCATGAATAGAGCAACCAGCAAAAAACCAGGCAAGAAAGGTTTCATTACACACCTCTGCTTTTTAATTCATCCAGTTCAAGCTTAGTGCAGATTGAAAAAATTTCCTCCTGAGTCAACTACTTTTCCGTTATTCGCTCCACAGTTTCAGCAGGCTGGTTTGTACTTTTGGCGGAACTCGTAACCGACAATAACACCAAAGCTTTATTCTTCCAGCCTTGCGCCCGACACCAGTCTAGCCACATCAGGCGCCACTCATCAAAAGTAATCACCAGTGGATTGTTCGATTCAAAATCAGTAGTAATGCCATAACGGCAAGGCTCATCTGGCTGCTCGGCTTCAAAGGTGCCAAAAAGCCGATCCCAAACAATCAAAACTCCGGCAAAGTTTTTATCAATGTACCTCGGGTTCATCGCATGATGCACACGATGATGGGAAGGCGTATTGAAAATGTACTCCAACCATCCCAGCCGCTGAACGGCCTGAGTATGCACAAAGAATTGAAATGCCAGATTGAGCGACACCACAGCCAGCACCAACCAGGGTGAAAAGCCCAACAGCATCATTGGCAACCAGAACAACCACATGCCCGAAACCGGATACATCAGGCTTTGCCGAAAAGCGGTACTTAAATTGAGCTGGCGGGAACTATGATGCACGATGTGTGATGCCCACAACCAACGGATATGGTGGGATGCCCGGTGAAACCAATAATACAAAAAGTCTTGCAGTACAAATGCAAACAGCAAGGTGGAAGCATTGAGAGAAATTTCAAACAGCCGGTGCTGAAACAGCCACCAATAAAAGGGCATTAACAACAACAACGCCAGCAACTCACCGGCCTGATGCATTAAAGCAAGCACTGCATTGGCCAGCGTATCCCGCCACTGATACCAAGGCAAGCGCCGCCGAAACCCTAAACGCCACTCCAGGGCAACCAGTGCTAAAAACACCGGACTTAAGGCCAATAAAATCCACTCTGTTGAGACCATGTCAAGCTGCAGCCTAATTGAACTATGCCATACTTATACCTAAGTCACGTGAAGATGCAAGCAGGAGGCCAGGCAATGAATGAACAAGCAGAGATAATTTTACACCAAGCACTGCAGCTGGCTGAGCGCAGCGATTGGGAGCATGTCCGGCTTCGAGACCTCGCTGCGACTATGGATGTCCCCTTGCTAACTATTTATCAATACTACCCGCAAAAAGATGACTTAGTGGATGCCTGGTTTGATCAGGCCGACAGAGCCATGCTGGCTTGTCAGCAATTACCGGATTTTGAGCACAGCTCTCCACAGGAAAAATTACTCACGGCAATGATGCACTGGCTTAATGCTTTGGCCCCTCATCGTAACGTGACCCGGCAGATGCTGTATTACAAACTGGAGCCGGGCCATGTTCATCTGCAAGCTGCCGCCCTGCTTCGCATTAGCCGTACTGTGCAATGGTTACGAGAAATCGCCGATTTAAAAGCAGATAACCTCAAACGCATTGAGCAGGAGCTATACCTGTCGGCACTTTTTAGCACTGGCTTTATCCGCTGGCTGACGGCATCCGAGCCGGCTTTAACCACCGCCCGCAGTTGGTTTAACCGCGGTTTGCAGCTGGGACGCTGGCGCCGCTTGTGGCATTAGGACGGCCAACTATTCGAAAAACATGAATCATCAAACCCATAATTGCCAATTATTATTCGATTGAGCCGCTGTTATAGTACTCACTGAGCTGCCCACGTTGATTAAGCATCAGAAGATGGGTAACAGTACTGAAGTACAAAAAGGAGATAACCATGGGTTTGTTGGTCAATGGCAAGTGGCAGGATCGCTGGTACGATACCAAAGCATCCTCCGGCCGGTTTCAGCGTCAGGACTCGAGCTTTCGTGATGATATCCAAGCACACAGTCAACCCGATGCCAGCCGCTATCACCTATACGTGTCACTGGCTTGCCCTTGGGCCCATAGGACGCTGATCCTCCGCCAGCTTAAATCCTTGCAGTCGTTGATTCCGGTAACCGTGGTTTCTCCTATCATGCTGGAGCATGGCTGGGAGTTTGATGGCGATGGCGGTGATCGCGAACCACTCTATAACCTAAACTACATGCATCAGCTTTACACCAAGGCAAAAGCCGATTACAGCGGACGGGTCACAGTCCCGGTGCTGTGGGACAGGCTAGTGCAGCGACTGGTTAACAATGAGTCCGCAGACATCCTGCGCATATTCAACCGTGCTTTTAATCACCAGACAGGCAATCGGCTCGACTTTTACCCGGCAGAGTTACGTGACTCAATTGATGAGGTCAATGCCTGGGTGTATCGGGATATCAATAACGGTGTTTACAAGGCAGGTTTTGCCACCAGCCAGGATGCCTATCAGGAAGCTTTTGAAGCTCTGTTTAAAGCACTGGATAAAGCCGAGCAGCTGTTAACTGACCAACGTTTTTTAACCGGTGATTACCTGACTGAGGCCGACTGGCGGCTATTTACTACCTTGATCCGCTTTGATGCCGTTTACGTGGGTCATTTTAAATGCAACTTACGCCGCATTGCAGACTACCCTGCGCTCAGCCATTACCTGCGTTCGTTGTATCAAGTACCGGGCATTGCTGAAACCGTCAATATGGATCATATCAAGCGTCACTATTACATCAGCCACCCGATGATCAATCCGACGCAGATTGTGCCTGAAGGACCAGCACAGGACTTTAGCGCACCACACAATAGAGGTGATTGGCAGTTAGAGCAAGTGGTACTAAAGTCCGACGCTAGAGTGTAAAAAACTTAGATTGGAGCCAACCAGAGACCATCACGTACTTTTTGCTGCAAGACCGCAAAGAGCTCGTGTTCAGGTATCGGCTTAGCAAAGTAAAAGCCCTGAGCAAAATCACAGTGGTATTTTTGCAGGATCCGCAGTTGCGCCCTGCTTTCCACGCCCTCCGCGACCACTTTTAAATCCAGCTTCTGCACCATGGCTATGGTCGAGGTGATAATTTGATAATCGGCATGATTGTCGAGCATGCCAAATAGAAAGCTTTTATCAATTTTGATGGTATCAACCGGCATTTGTTTCAGATAACTCAACGACGAGTAACCGGTGCCAAAGTCACCAATGGCAAAACAAAAACCCATGGCTTTAAGTTGCTGCATGCTGGCCAGGGTATCACTGACACTTTTAACCAGAGTGCTTTCCGTCAGCTCCAGCTCAAACAAACTGGCTGGCAGTTGATAATGCGCCAACTTGTGTTGAAGAAAAGCGATCAGTTGCGGATCAACAAACTGATCTGCCGATAGATTAATGGCCAATTTAACGTCATCATAGCCGGCATCCATCAAGCGACGAGCTACCACAAAGCAACGTTCAATCACCCAATACCCCAGTGGCAGCATTAAATTCGAGTGCTCAATAACACTGATAAAGTCATCCGGTGGTACCATGCCGCGCTGCGGATGCTGCCAGCGCAGCAATGCTTCAAAACCATAAAGCCGGCCTGTCTCAAGCTCTATTTGAGGCTGAAAGCTCAGACTAAACTCTTGTTGCTCCAGTGCTGTCCGAACTTCACTCTCCAGCTGCAAGCGATAGGCAAAAGCCCGATACATTTCCGCTGTGTAGTGATGCCAATTATTGCCGCCTTTAGCTTTGGCCTGATACATGGCTAAATCAGCCTGTCGAATTAAGTCTTCGGTCGGTGTTGCCGGGTCCTGAGTACAGCTGATGCCGATACTGCTGCTTATCTGGAAGCTTTCTCCAGCCACTGTGATTGGCTCTGCAAAGGCTTGCAAAACAGACTCAGAAACCTGTTCAGTTTCCTGTTCATCAGCCATATTGCTAAGAATAATTACAAACTCGTCACCGCCAAAACGACAGACGGTATCGGAGCTATGGACGCATGCACGCAACCGTGCTGCAGCCTCCATCAGGAGCTGATCACCAACTGCATGGCCCCGACTGTCATTCACCTTTTTAAACTGATCCAAGTCCAAAAACAACAAACCAACAAAAGCCGGCGCCTCTTCAAGCATCGCCAGCGATTTCTTTAACTGATATTGCAACATGTTGCGATTTGGCAAGCCAGTCAGCAAATCGTACATAGCAATATTTTCCAGCTCCTTGGTGTGATGCTCGACTTGCTTATTCAACTCTTCAAGCTGCCAACTTAATTTGTTGGCAGCATTATTTAAGGTATCGACTTCATCAATGAATAAAACTGAGCGGGACTCACTGGCAAGGCGAAAGCGGCTGAACTCTTGATTCGCGAGTAAAGGAAGTCGTGCAGCTAAACGGAGCAGTCGGGCACTCAATCGATGTGTAATGCTATAGATAAGCAAGGCAAGAATGAAAAAAGCCAGCACTGCAATGATGATGATTCGCTGCTGATAACGTTGATTGGCCAACACATAATCGCTGATGTCTTCAATCAAAATTAAATGATACTGCCTGGGGAGACGGGTATCGAGTGGTTGCATGTGCGCAAAGTAATGACGATGACCTGACTGGAGCCGCAACCCTTGGCGAACAATACTCGTAACATCCATCAACTGGGGGAGCTGATAATACAAGTCGTGCAGCAAATCAGGGTTGGAGCTGGATAGCAACCGAATGTCAGCGGGCCTGGCGGATGCCTGTTTTTTGTGGCTGACGATGGCGACATCTGCCTGCAAAGAGCGATTTAAATAAAATAAAATGTCAACCAAAGTGGTCGTCATCACCACCACCGCCACTTCACCGGCATCCAGCAGCAGCGGAACAGCCAGCGACTTGACACAATACTGGTCACATAAAATCAGGCTTTGCGGCTGCTGCTGGACCAATGCCTCGCCGGCGAGTCGATCAATCTCTGCCGGAGTGATAGCCGAGCTCTGAAATACCAGCTGACCATCTTGCTGAAACAACCAGATCTCATCAACGTTCAGATGCAAGTTTAGCGTCTCAATTTGCTGACTCAAGGCTCTGGTAAAGCTCGAGAGACCATTTGATGTGTGTTCACCTAAAGTTAACTCCGCATAAGACTCGACCCAGATACGAAGCTGGTTTTCAATCAATTGGCTATATTGAGCGAACTGCTGCTCACCCAGTAATCGTTTCTGCTCTTGTTGCTGCGAAAACTCATCCTGCACCCGGACCAAAGACAAGGTGGTGAGACCTGATGTCATCACAAACAACACCAGCAACATCACCATCAGCAGCTTCCAGGGCAAACTAATAAAGCGACGCATCTTTAGAACCAATACATCAACTGGATCGCCCATAGCTGCCAGTGAGAATGCCTATTTGTTATGAGGTCGGGAACAACAACCGGAGCCAAACGAGCAGTTCCATGAACCCAATGATGTTCCAGTTGCACGCGAACCCTAGGCGCCAGATCGCGACTAACCCCCACACTGAGACTGTGTTGAAAGCCAAAATAATCCGGAATCGCCCCCTGCGTCATCGCCATCAGTTCCTTACCGCGGCGATCGTCTTTGTTGGCTACAAAATAATCGGCCATCGCATGGATGCGTAGATCCGCACTGAGCTGATAAATTCCTTGTAAGTAGCCTCCCTGGCCGAACTGTGCAATAGCAAATTCTGGTGCGATAAAACCACGAATATCCATGCGCTCCTGAAAAAGCTCGCTCGCCAGTTGCCAGCGCTCACGGTGATATTGAGCATTCAACATAAAGCGCTGCAACACAAAATCAGCATCATAAAAAAACTCGGCTGACGCATCACGATAACTAAATTCAGAGTCAAGCAGCGAAACACCAAAGGTCCAGTGACTCATTTCAGGCTGCCAGAATGCGCTGGCCTGATGAACATATTTCTGCCGCGACCGTCCATCCACTCTGTCACCAAGCAGCAGCTTTGTTTGCTGCTCCGACAATGGTGTTGCACCAAGGCTCCAGTTCAACTCCAAGTGACCGTAGCTAGTATCGACGCTGGACTTTAACGCCAGGCCATCACTGCTAACTGCAATATCTCGAAAAGGATCAAAGTACACCGACTGCGGCAGCACGATGCTCGGACGTGTTAGCGGCACATCCCGGGTACTTGAATGGATCCAATGCTGATTTTTAAATCGCCCGACATAGGCATTTAGTTGCCAATCCAGCTGATTTAACAAAGCCCAATCCAGAAATAGGTAATCCAACTTTAAACCTGAGGGATAGCGATTGCCTCCATCCAGATACACCAACTGACCAGCCAGGCGAAAGTTCGGTGATAACTGCTTGGCACCATTGATACCCAACTCAGTTAAAGCAATCGACGGTTTGCCACTCTGATTAATGAAATTGCTTTTATCAGCCTGAATCATGCCTTGTGATAAAAAGCCATGCCACTGCCACTCTTGAGCCGAAGCAGTATTCATTCCACCGACAAAAACTGCCAACACAGCAAGTGATCGTTTTCTCAAGCGGGAAGCCTCTGATGGACAAAAACAATTAACGTATTTCAATGATACGAACCCCTGTGTCATTGGCATTGCCAGCCCGGTAACCAATACCCCCTGGCGTGCTCTGAACCAGCTCAATCAATTCTTGTTCAGTAGAGACTTGTTGAGGCCTGCTACCAATGCCTGAAAAACTTAATCGATTCCATATGTTATCTAATTGATAGGGAAACATCCGAAGCTGCTCTTTGCAAAAGTTTTGGTGCAGTGGATGGTCACTGCTAAGTACAAAGACCCGTACAGCAGAACCATCAGGCCACTGAGTTTGTCGCATGCTAAACAAAGCCCGTAGTTGTGCTGGGCTAAGATGGTGAAGCTCTATTGAAGGATGAGCAATAACTTGCACCGCCTGAACAGGCGCTGTGAAGAAGCATACAATAACAAAAAGCAGATATTTAAACATGCTACACCGGTATCAGAGTGCCTCTAATCAAAGTCCGCCATTGATTGATTGCTTCTGCATACATGTGAAACGAAAATCGAGTTCGAGCAGCAGTTCTTGCTTCCTGCAAGCATTGGCTGTCGACCATTCCATTTCATTTCATAGTAAAGTCAATGATTTATCAAGTCGAAATACTTTTTTATTCGTTTAATATCAGATCCCTGCACTCCAGATGACCAAATAATAACTATTTTGTGTGATTTATCACCAACTTAACTCAGACTTCTTTGGCAAACTAAGCTCGATCGTCGTATACTTAGAATCAGTCATCCATACGGCACGGCAGCATTTTTGCCATTGACGGCATCTGAAACTTTGCCGCAAACGTATCGAGTGCCCCATCGTATTATTCAACAGGTAAACACCACCATGCGCTTTACCAACACAAAAAACTACCAGCACCAACAAGCCGACAAAATAGGGATCTTAGTCACCAACCTGGGCACGCCGGATGCGCCGACACCCGCTGCACTAAAACGTTACCTTAAGGAGTTTTTATCTGATCCAAGAGTAGTTGAGGTGCCCCGACTGCTGTGGTGGCTGATTTTGCATGGAGTTATTCTGCGCTTTCGCCCGAGACGCTCAGCCAAAGCTTATGCCACCGTTTTTAACGAGCAAGGCTCGCCACTGCTGTTTCATACCCAACAACAGTGCGATGCGATTCGTCAACAATTGCAGCAACAGGGCCATCGTAATTTAGAAGTGGCTTTTGCCATGCGTTATGGCAATCCGGGCATCCAGACCGTGTTGGATGAGCTGTTTGCCAAAGGCGTTCGCAAGTTGTTGGTGGTACCGCTTTATCCTCAGTATTCCGCCTCGACCACAGCTTCGACCTTCGATGCCATTGCGAAAGACTTCACCAGACGGCGCTGGTTGCCTGACTTTCGATTTGTCAGTCATTACCATGATTTTCCAGCATTTATTGAAGCAGCAGCTCAGCAAATAGAGACCTTTTGGCAACAACACGGTAAACCTCAAAAGTTGATTTTGTCTTATCATGGTATCCCAAAACGGTACTTGCTCAACGGTGATCCCTACCACTGCGAGTGTCACAAAAGCTCCAGGCTGATTGCACAACGGCTAGGACTCGACAGCGATGAGTACCTGACCACCTTCCAATCCCGCTTTGGTCGCGAAGAGTGGTTGACGCCTTATACCGATGAAACACTAAAAGCCTTGCCAGCACAGGGCATTACCCATGTACAAGTATTTTGCCCTGGCTTTTCAGCCGATTGCCTGGAAACCATTGAAGAGATAGGCGAAGAAAACAGAGAGTACTTTTTAACCGCTGGAGGGGCGCAATACGACTACATTCCAGCTCTGAATGATAACCCTGCGCATATCGATGCCTTGTGTCAGCTGATTGAACAGAATCTGGCGCATTGGCAGGTTCAGGACGATCCTGAGCGTCAAGGCAGAGCCTTGGCACTTGGTGCTAAAACCTAACGCAGCAGGACAAGCCGATGCCGCAGCGAATTGAGCCTGGTTTCAACTCTGCACCCTTGCTAAAGCGCAAGGACTTTAGCAGCACCAGAGAAGAGCGCCACCTCAGCAACCCTGCAGTCAAGCGACGTTACTGGCCCTGGCTGCTGGCATTCGCACTTCTATTGCTTTTGCTTGCGGCTTGGCAGGAAACTCGTACCAGTTTTTATCAATCCCAGCTGTTGCATCGACTCGGACAAAAGCTAAGCAGTGAATTGCAGCCAGGGCCAAGTTCGGCCATTCATTTCCCCGAATCCGGGCCTTATAATCAACAGCGCGGTTATAGCCTCGCAGAGCAGTGGCAGGAGCGGTTAGCCCAACGTGGCTTTGAAGTTGTTCAGCAGCAGAAGTTCTCACCAACTTTGTTGCGTTACAGTCAAATGGGTTTTTTCCCACCCTACGAGGAAAAACAGCAAACCGGCTTGCTGCTGCGTGATTGTCAGCAGCAGACAATCTACCAGTTTAGCTACCCACAACGCCAGTTTGCCAGCTTGCTGGATATGCCTCCCCTGCTGCCTGAACTGCTCACTTACATTGAAAACAAAAGCTTACTAACAGCCCCTTCCCCTTTTCACAACCCAGCTATTGAGTGGCCAAGGCTTGGAGCAGCACTGCTCAGCCAAAGCCAACAATGGTTGGGACACAATGGTAATGCCTCCGGCGGCGGCAGCACCCTGGCAACACAGTTGGAAAAGTACCGCCACTCCCCCGCCGGCCGTACCCATAGCGTTGGCGATAAATTTAAGCAGATGCTTTCTGCCAGTATTCGAGCCTATAAGGATTCACCAGTGACAGCCGCCCATCGCCAACGGCTGGTATTGCATTACCTCAATACAGTGCCCTTGGCGGCTGCTCCAGGTTATGGCGAGGTGCATGGCATTCCGGATGGGCTTTGGGCCTGGTTTGGCGCCGATTACCGGCAAGTCAGTCATTTATTGACTGAGCTTGAAGCTACCAGAGAAACAGCCACCGCGCTGAATCAAGTGCTGGCTCTGATGATTGCGCAGCGACGTCCAAGCTTTTATTTGCTGCAAGGGCACCAACAACTGCAACAATTGGTGCAACTGTATTTGCAATTACTGACAGTGGATGGCGTTATCAGTCAGCAGCTGGCCGATCTGGCCAGCAGAACGCCGCTTAAAATCGATCCAAAGCCTTGGGTAAGCCAACACAGCAATGACGATAGCAAAGCCAGCCACTTAGTTCGGCAACAGCTCGATCAATTGCTGCGTGTGAGTCCTTATCAAAGCGACCGGCTGGATCTCATTGTTGACAGCAGCCTGCATCTTGGGCTGCAACAAGAGCTGGGGGCCTTTTTGCAACAACTCCGCAATCCAGAGCAAGCCGCTCACCATGGCATCATCGGACACCGGCTACTCACACCAGCACAAGCAGCCCAGGTTGAATACAGCTTTGTCTTGTTTGAGCGACAGCCACAGGGGTACCAACTTCGGGTCCAAACCGATACCTCTGCCGCGGCGTTCGATTTGAACAGTCAAAGTAAATTGGAGCTTGGCTCCACCGCAAAACTTCGCGTGTTGGTGACCTATCTGGAAATTGTTGCTGAGTTGTACCAGCGCTATGCCGGTGAACCAGCTGCCGAGCTGGGATTCCTGAACATTGCCCCCCAAGATCACATCAGCCGTTGGGTCATCGATACCTTGCTTAGCTTTCCAGATATTGAACTGAAGCAGCTTTTAGACTTTGCCATGGAGCGGCGTTACAGTGCCAACCCGGCAGAAAGTTTTTTTACCGGTGGCGGACTGCACAGCTTTGGCAACTTTATGGCAGAAGACAATCAACGCAATCCAACCGTGCTGGAGGCAACGCAAGAGTCCATCAACTTACCCTTTGTCCGCTTGCTGCGCGACATCATCAGCTACAGCATTTACCACAAAGACACCCAAGGCGATCGACTGCTGGAAAGCGACGATGACCAACGCAGAGCTCTCTACCTGAGCCACTTTGCCGATCGTGAAGGCGTCGCTTACCTGCAACAGTTCTGGCGCAAACATCGCCAGCACGATGCTGAACAGCGGCTGCAGTTGCTGCAGCAAACCTCACGCCAACGACCCGATCGGCTGGCCGCTATTTACCTTTGGCTCTTTCCAGACGCCAGCGTACAACAACTGGATGATTATCTAGCCAGGGAATCCACAGGTGGTGTCAGTAGCAATCAGTTGCAACGCTGGCATCGCAGTTTTTCAGCACGACAACTCAGCTTGCCGGATCAAGCCTATCATGCCAGAGTCCACCCGCTGGAGCTCTGGCTGGTCGGCACCTTGCAGCAACAACCTGAGTTGAGCTGGCAAGAACTAGTAACTCTCAGCGCCAGCAGTCGACAAGAAGTCTATCAATGGTTGTTCCGAACCCGGCATCGCAGTGCCCGAGACAATCGCATCGGCATTATGCTGGAAGTTGAGGCATTTTGGGATTTGCATTACCGTTGGCAACAGCTTGGCTATCCCTTTGATCATCTGGTGCCCTCGCTGGCTACCGCTTTGGGCAGCTCAGGCGATCGACCAGCCGCTCTGGCTGAGTTGATGGCGATTATCATGAACGATGGTTTGCGCTACCCCAACCAAGCTTTAAATGCACTGACGCTGGGCAAAAACACTCCCTACCATACCCGCTGGCATCAAAGTGCGACGCTAGGGATTCGGGTGATGGAGCCTGAAGTTGCTGCTGTATTGCGCCAAGTGTTGCATCAGGTAGTTCAAGATGGAACCGGACGGCGCTTGCAGGGAGCTTACAGTCAACTTGGTTTGGCTGGAGGAAAAACGGGCACTGGCGATAACCGCATCACCACCGTCGACAGTCGCGGAAACCGCATTGACCAGCGCAGCCTGAACCGCACCGCTACTTTGGTGTTTTATCTGGGGCCAAATTATTTTGGGACCTTAACGGCCTATGCCGCAGGTTCGCAGGCCGGCGAACTACGCTTCACCTCTGCCTTACCGGTACAGGTGCTCAAGAGCATGGAGCCTTTGCTACAGCCTTACCTGCTGGAGCAGGCCTGCCTATCGAGCGCTGATGCTAACATGAGAGCTACTGAGTATGCGCCTGTGCCATAACCACCTGATTTCGGCCACCAGACTTCGCCCGATACAAGGCAGCGTCTGCTCGCGCCAACCAGCTTTGCCAAGCTTCCTGCGGCCCCAGTAACGCCACACCAATGGAGGCGCTAACAGCACCGGTTTGACTTTGCAGTTCAGCGGCGATTCGCTGTCGCAGCTTTTCTGCCACAGCCAGCGCTTCATCGGCTTCCACATCATCCAGCAAAATTACAAACTCTTCACCACCAAAACGATACACCTGGTCACTGAGGCGGGTATGTTTTTGCAGCAGCTGCACTAAATTCACCAACACCTGATCTCCGGCTTGATGACCAGCTTCATCATTGATTTTTTTGAAAAAGTCGAGATCAAGCAGCAAAAGTGCAATGTCTTTATCCCGGCTGCGGCGGCCCGCTCCGGCAGCAAACTCCAGCGCCAGATCCAATTCACGCCGGTTGGCTGCACCGGTTAACGCATCCCTCGCTGCCATCGACTCCAATTCGCGGCGCTGCACCAGCATCCGGTAAGCAAATACGTAGGAAAAAAAGCTGGTGACCGTGGCGGTCACAACAAAGGATGTCAGTTGCACCCTGTCATCAAAGATTGTCCCCGGCAGCCAGGCCGACCACGCCAACAAAGTCACCAATACCAGTACCAGCAACAACAGAGCGCGAAAAGGTGGCACCAGAAAAAAAACGAAAATAATAAACGGATAGGTCCAAAAAAGGCCAACAGGCCCCAGACTTGAGACCACCAGCACAACACCAACACAAAAGATGCTGGCAACAAACAAGCCAGCCCCTTTGGTATTGCCAGTCAACCAGGCATAAAGCACAGCCAACGAAGTCGCCACCACCAAGGTGGCGTCCACATAGGCAACCAGGTAACTGCCTTCCCAATAACGATAGACCGCATAGGGCGTGACACATAGGAAGACTATAAGCCCCACCAGACTGAGCATAGCCAAATGAAAATCTTGTTGCAGTCGAGCGAACAAAAGCACCTCGGGTACTGTATTTTGCTGCTTACTATACGTACAACACCGAGGGTGCTGCAAGCTTAACTTGTCAGAGCTCTGGCCAACTGGCTGTAATCGGCCATCAACCAATTGGCTTGCTGCGCGTATTGCTGATTGGAGTTTGTAAGCAAAAGGCAGGATTGCGCTCCGGCATTGGCAGCCGTAGTCAGGTCAAAGTGATAATCGCCAATGTAGAGCAAACGATGGATTGGTCGCTGATAATGCGCTGCGATACGCAGCAGTCCCTCTGGATCTGGTTTTGCTGCGCAATCTTCACGGGTCAATACCAAGGAAATGGGGATCTTTAACCGGCTCAACATATGTTGGGTTGCAACTCGAATGTTTCGGGTCAAAATAGCGGTGGGAAAGCCACATTCGTGCAACTCATGCAAGGCTTCAAGCACTCCCGGTAGAAGAACTGAGCGCTCTGCAGCCTCCATCTCATGACGGGATATCACCGCCGCTGCATGAGCACGGCTATCATCATCAGAAATGGCCGCCAGGGTTTGCAATAAGTCGCAATTAGATTGCCAACCTAGTTCATGGCGGATAGCAACAAAATCGAGCGGGCTCTCAACCAGAGTGCCATCCAGATCGAAAGCCACCACATCAATTTGTCCCTGTAAAGACGCTGGCTGCAATGGTGTCATACTAGCGGCCACCAAACAGCCATTGCCAAAAACTGCGTTTACGCAGACGATGGTACTCCACTCGCAGCCGATCGATTTGCTGCAGCTTTTGCTCGGCGCTGACCATATCCCCGGCTAGCAGAGCTTGCTCAATCCCATCCAACTTGGCGGCCACTTTTTGAAAACCTTCGACAAAGGTTTCAGCCATATCTTCACGCATTGGCGCCTGCTGTGCTGCAAGGATGCCAGCTTGCATTTCGTGGACATGACGCAGCCGCTGCTCCACAGTCTGAGCTTCAACCGCCTGACGATACTGAAAAGAAAAGGTCTTCATGATAACTTCCAGACTGCCGGTTTGGGCACCATAGGCCCAGACCGGAGCACTTACGCACAGCATCCATCCGAGCAGGGTTACAACTAGGTACTTCATCGCATCAACTCCTGAAAAACACCTCAGTGATCCTACCATGTCCAGGATGGCAAACCTAGCCAACAACAACTGGATATCAAGCCTTGCTAAGAAACTGATATACTGTTTCAAAACCAAACTGGATGAACCAACGATGCAATTCCCTGACGATGCCAACGGCGATATGTTGCAACTGCTGCTGGAGTCTGGCCTGGTGCTGGACCAGCCAACGGAGCTTGATTTCTATGTTTTTTTTAAACGACAGGACAAAGCGGAGTCTGCGCTAACCACCATGGCAGAACGTTACCCGGACGGCCGGCTAAGCCTGGCACTGGACAGTGCCCAACAATGGGAACTAAAACTTACCCAACAAGTTCCACTCAATTATGCGGCAATTACTGAGTTTGAGTCTGGTCTGGAAGCAGACTGCAAGCAATTGGGAGGCAAGTACGACGGCTGGGGCGTGCAAGAGCCTTAAAGACGGCTAAAGTCAGGCAGGGTTCATTCTAGTGATCTCCTGCCAAAACAGTCTTGATCCAAGTTCGCGCATACTTTCTCTGTATAAGGCAGTCAAGCCAGCTCTGTATAAGGCAGTCAAGCCAGCAATGCCAGCCAAAGGCTGCGGCCACTAAGCAACAAGGTCACCAAGAGTACAGCCAGTCCCATTGCATTGTGCCGTGGTCGGTTTTTGTATGCTCCCAGTATAGGAGAGTTTGCCGCCAACAACAGGCTTAGTGCCAGCACAGGCAGCAAAATGCCATTTGCCACTTGCGCAAATAAAATCACCGACACTGGCCGCAGCCCCAGCGAAGACACCACTACACCTATGCCAATCACCACCAGCCAGGTGAGCCGAAACTGACCAGCCGATAAATTCAGCAAACCCCGCAAAGCATAAGCGGCTGCCAAAGGTGCCGTCACCGCCGACGAGAGCCCAGCTGCCAGCAACCCAAAAGCCATCAAATAAGTTGCTAACGAGCCAAATAACGGCTCCAGTGACAGCGCCAGATCAGCCGCATTGTCGATGTGAAGGCCTGTGCCAAAATAGGCGGTCGCGGCGGTTGAGACCACCGCAATCGAGACAATACCACCTAGCGGAATAGCGGTGCGTAAATCGGCATTCGACGCTAGCAGCGCCTGACGCTTATCCTCGCATTGTCGCCACTTTTCAGCCGAACTAGCCGCATGCAAAAACAGCGAATAAGGCACCACAGTGGTGCCAATCAAGGCAATTACCGTCAGAGTTGAGCCGGATGGTAGCGAAGGCCAGACCAGGCCGGTGACTAAGGCTGTATAATCCGGGCGAGTGAGCAGCATGGTTGCCACGAAAGCACCACTCATCAACAGCACCAAGCCAATTAAACTGCGCTCTATCAGCCGGTAATCGCCGCGCCATAGTACCACCGTAGCCAGACCGCCAATCAATAGCGCCCAAGGGTTCAGCCCAGTTAATTCACGTAAAAGCTGAATCGGCCGACTATCCCCCCAGATGGCATCAGCCCCTAAACTGGCCCCAGTGATATTCCCGCCCTGATAGGCGCTATTGCCTATCACCACAGCTGCGATGATCAAGCCATAAAAAGCAACTTTGAGCAGCGGTTGTTGCACCAGCAACCGTAAATTTTCGCCCAGTCCCTGGCCGGTCACAATGCCAAGGCGAGACGCCATTTCCTGCAGCACCATGGTCGCAACTACCGAAAACAGCAAAGCCCAAAGCAAAGCATAGCCATAATTGGCTCCGGCCAAAGAGGCCGTCACCACAGTACCCGGACCGATGAAAGCAGCGGTTACCAGGGTAGCAGGGCCAAGGCGAAACCAATACCGCCTCATAGATGGGTTCCTTAATCGATTCGTTCAGTGATCCAGTATGCCTGCTTTGCGCTTTATACCCAACCAGTCAACAGCACTAACTAATAAAGCATTTACAAATCAAGACGGTTGGCTTTCTTGCTCAGACTTGCTATGTTAAGCGCGGTTACTTTTCCTACAGGCGAATTCAGTGCAGCACAGTGCGCAACCCAGCACCTTTTTGCGTTGTTATTTAACGACAGCGTCCAGAGTATCAAGTCGACTAAATTACTGGCTTGCCGCTTTGTTCATGCTGTTTACTCTATCTGTGCATGCGTCAAACCCACTTGATGCCGATGCAGAAGCCGCTTTGGATGCCTATCTTTTGCTTATTGGGCAAGATCAGCATCAAGAACAGCAGCAGCTTGAAAGGGTTCGTACCCAGCTGCTGAACTCCCCTGCTTACGGCAGTCAAACACGCTATCTTGCCATGCAAGTCCTGCATCATCTGTCCTATGACGAGCAAGAGACCTGGGAGCCAGCCCTGATAAAACTGATGGAACACGCCAGAGCTCACCCCTCTGGCGACGTGATGAGTGAGGCCCTCGCCACAAAAATCTATGCGCTTTTAAGGCAGGATGACTTGAATGCGGCTTACAAAACCATGGTCGAGTTGGAGCTTTTTTTACCCAATGCGGAGCAACCTCGTGTTCGGTACTTTGCTCACAACCTGCTTGGCACCATCTATTTGCGTGATAATCAATTTGAGTTAGCCAGCCAGAACTTGCATGCAGCCATGGAAGCCGTGATTGAAACCGAGGGCGAGCGTGCAGGCATTCGCCGAACACACCTGCAAAGCCAGCTTGCTCAGCTTTATGCCGATATGCAGAATTTGGAACAAGGGCTGGAGTTGATTGAGCAAGCCATTTCTGGAGCAAAAATCTATCTTCCCGATCACCTGCCCGAATACTATCTGAGTAAAGGCTACATCGAAGGTGAACTGGGCCTGCATGAGGCATCGATTCAAACGCACTATCAGGCCATTGCAACTGCCCATGAATATGGCTACCAAGGCATTGTCTTGCTAAGCCTAAACAACATCGGTGCCGCTCATATACTACTGAACCAATATCAGCAAGCGATAGAGCCACTGAAACAAGCATTAGCACTGGCAACTGAGCTGGAAGATGAACTGACCTTGCAGCTAATACAAATGAATTTGGGTTACATCGCTGTAAAACAAGGTTCGGTGGATCAAGGCTTGCAGCAAATGAGGCAAAGTATCGAGTATTTTCGACAGCATGGCCGGCGCAGTGATCTGGAGCGCTTTCTGGGCGATTTTGCCGATGCCCTGCAGCATGCGGGTTATACCAGAGAAGAAGCTGCGGTTTTACGCGAGCAACGCGAGCTAAACCGCGAACTCTTTACCGCTGAACGGGAGCGAACCCTGGCAGAAATGCAGCAACGCTTTCAAGCCAGAGAACAAGCCCACCGGATCCAACGGCTGGAGCAAGACAATGCATTGCAAGAGCGCACCATTGAAAACAAACAGCTGCAAAACCGGCTCTTTCTTTTAGCGACCTTAGCGGCAGCCTTAGCTGGTGTCTTGATGTGGCAGCTGTATCGCAAAGTCCGCCATATCAATCGCCGCTTAAAAGAAGCCAATAAACAGCTGGAGTTTCAATCATTGCGCGATCCTTTAACCGGGCTCTATAACCGCCGGTCTTTCCAGCAGCGCATGGCCAAACGCTGGCAGCATAAAGAGCATCGTCATCAGGGTGAAGAGCGCGATGCCTTGATCCTGCTCGACATTGACTTCTTTAAACAAATTAATGATCAACACGGCCATGCCGCCGGTGATGACATTCTGGTCGAGGTCGCAAAACGTTTGCAGCATTCCTTACGGCATCAGGATCAGGCCATTCGCTGGGGCGGCGAAGAGTTCCTGCTTTACCTGCATCGTATTAAAGCAAAAGATCTAAACGCTTTGGTGGAGCGCACACTCTACCTGTTGGCCGAGAAACCCTTTCAGGCCGGCGGCCAATCAATCGTGGTCACAGCCACAGCAGGTTTTATCACCCTGCCCTTTGCCGATATATCCGAAGAGCAGCTAAACTGGGAGAAAGGGTTGCAGCTGGCCGATTTAGCCCTCTATGCAGGTAAGGCCCGGGGACGCAATCAGGCTTGTGGCGTCACGGGGCTGAAGGTGCCGCTTGAAACACTGATATCCGGCTTTGATCAGCAACAGAGTATTTCCCTGGAACAGCTGGAGTGCTGTGATGTTGCAGGTCCGGAAGTCCAGCGACACCCCCTATCCTCTTGAGCGAGGATCCGGCCTGCCAAAATATCAAGCTTCAAGAAGTAAGGAGAACGTCTGGTGCAAGAAGAACTCCATATTAAAGTCCGAAACTTAGAAGTTGCCGACTACCCACAACTCAAACGTCTAATGGACAGGGTGTACACCGATTTAGGCGGTGCCTGGCCCAGACACACCATTGAAAAGCTGGTGCAGGACTTCCCGGACGGCCAGTTTGTGGTGGTCGATCACGACGACATCGTCGGTGTTGCCCTGGCGGTGCAAGTCGATTACGAGCGCTTTAGCAACCCCCACACCTACGACGAGCTGATCAGTCAACGCATGACCATTTTAAACAACCCCCATGGAGATGCCCTCTATGGTTTGGATGTGCTCATTGATCCAGAGTACCGCGGCTACCGACTTGGCCGCCGCTTGTACGAAGTCCGCAAAGAGTTGTGCCGCCAGCAAAATCTGCGGGCCATTCTAGCCGGGGGCCGGATCCCGAACTACCATCAGCACGCAAGCGAGATGTCGGCTGCCGATTATCTTGAAGCGGTCAAGCGACAGGAAATCTACGATCCCATCCTGACTTTTCAGCTGTCAAACGACTTCCAGCTCAAGCGCTTGCTGAAACAATATTTGCCGGAAGACGAGCAGTCCCAGGGCTATGCCACCTTGCTGGAATGGAACAACATCTTTTATGAGCCGCCGGGCCGTCTGATTGAAAGCCGGAAAACTCAAATTCGAATCGGCGCAGTGCAATGGCAGATGCGTAAAGTACAATCGGTCGATGAAATGCTGCAGCAGGTCGAGTATTTCGTCGATGCGTTATCCAACTACCAAAGCGACTTTGCGCTCTTTCCTGAATTTTTTAATGCTCCCCTAATGGGGTTGTGCGACAAAAATGCCAGCCAAACGGAAGCCATCCGTTTCCTGGCAGGCTTTACCGAGCGCTTTCGCCAGGAAATGTCCACTATGGCGGTCAGCTACAACATCAACATCATTACCGGCTCCATGCCTTTATTGCTGGGGGATAATCTCTACAACGTCAGCTACCTTTGCCGGCGCGATGGAACCGTAGAGATGCAAAGTAAAATCCATATTACCCCGCACGAGCGTCGTGACTGGGTGATCCAAGGCGGCGATCAATTGCAGGTGTTTCAGACCGATGCCGGCCGTGTTGGTATTTTAATCTGCTACGACGTCGAGTTTCCGGAGCTCAGCCGTTTACTGGCCGAGCAGGATATGGACGTGCTTTTTGTGCCCTTTTGGACCGACACCAAAAACGGCTATTTGCGCGTCCGGCATTGTGCCCAGGCACGCGCCATCGAAGATGAATGTTACGTCGTGATTTGCGGCAGCTGTGGCAACTTACCATCGGTCGACAACCTGGATGTGCAATACGCCCAATCGGCAGTCTTCTCCCCATCCGATTTTGCTTTCCCGCACGATGCCGTGATGTCCGAAACCACCCCCAACACCGAAATGCTGATGTTTTCCGATCTGGATTTAGACAGGCTGACACAAATTCGCAATGAAGGCTCGGTGATGAACTTAAAAGATCGACGCCATGACCTCTATCAAGTAAGCTGGCTCAAAAAAGACACTCAAGGATAACCCTCGCTATGAAATTGCTTGTCGGTACATTGCTTCTGTTGTTGCTGCAGGCTGGGCTGGTGATTCAGCTCAGCAGCAGCCTGGTTGGCAGCTCACCGTTGCAGCTGTGGCTGGTACTGCCTACGGTTGCAACCGCCGCCCTTTGCCTGCTCTTGCACTTTAAGTATCAGTTAAGAAAACTCTTTCCACTGGCCAGTGTGCTGATCCACGCCATTGCTTTGCTACCCTACCTTGGCCTTGTCAACAATGAGGCCGAAGGTGAACGGGCCATTCTGATTATGGTGATGATCCCCTTGTACCAAAGCATTGCTATCCTGATGCTGGGCCTAGGTGATTACGTCCGTCGCCGTGAAGCCAATAAGCGTCTGGCAAGCCAAGCCTAGTCTCTTTCAAGTCAGGCCCTTGCACAACCAGTAAGGGCCTGACACCACAAATGCATCGTGTTCTACGCTCGTTTCAGATACACTTAGAGCCTTGTCGTTCGTCATGCAAGTGTTATGTCAAAAGATCAGATTTACGCTGAGCCCTTAGCTCATATTCAGGATTTTCGCTTTGATGAGCAGGTAGCCGATGTCTTTCCGGATATGATCCAACGCTCGGTCCCAGGCTACCAAAGCATCATCCAAACCATCGGCCAGCTTGCCAGTCGCTACCAACAAGACCACAGCCACTTTTACGATCTGGGCTGCTCATTGGGCGCTGCCAGCCTGGCCATGCGGCGTCATATCAACGCCACTGGCTGCAAGATTGTTGCCGTCGATAACAGCGCCGCCATGGTCGAGCGATGCCGGCGACACCTGGAAGCCTTTCGCTCGGATGTTCCGGTCGAGGTGATCGAAGGCGACATCCGCAGCACAGAGCTGAGCAATGCCGCCATGGTGGTGGTCAACTTTACCTTGCAGTTTCTGGCCAAATCCGACCGCACCGCCTTGCTCAACAGAGTCTTTCAGGCGCTTAAGCCTGGTGGCATCCTGCTGCTGTCGGAAAAAATCATCAGCCCCGCCCCCTGCAGCAATCAGCTACTGGTAGAGTTGCACCACGATTTTAAACGGGCCAATGGCTACAGCGAGTTGGAGATCAGCCAAAAGCGCACCGCTTTGGAAAATGTGATGCAACCCGACAGCATTGAACAGCACCAGCAGCGCTTACAGGCCGCTGGTTTTAGCGAAAGCACCGTCTGGTTCCAATGCTTTAACTTCTGCTCCATGATAGCTTTTAAACAGCCGTGAGAAACGCATGAGCGACTTATTTAACTCCTTTTATCAGCAGATCGCTGCCAGCCGGCTGGCACACTGGCTGCAAACGTTACCCGCTCAACTGGCGCACTGGCAGCAGCATGCCTTACACGGCGACTTTCCGCGCTGGCAAAAAATTCTGGCTCAATTGCCTGCAACAACGCCATCCCAGATTGAGCTTGGCGATACCATTACACTAGGCTCACCGGATGATATTGACGCCGGTCAGCGTAAGCGCATCGAGCACCTGCTCCGTCAACTGATGCCCTGGCGTAAAGGCCCTTTTTGCATTCATGGCATCCACATCGACACCGAATGGCGCTCGGATTGGAAGTGGCAGCGCCTGCTGCCTCATATTCAACCCCTGCAACACCGTTATGTATTGGACGTCGGCTGTGGCAGTGGCTATCACCTCTGGCGTATGCGTGAAGCCGGTGCCGACTTTGTGGTTGGCATCGATCCATCGCAGCTCTTCTACAGTCAGTTTGAAGCCATCAAACACTTTCACCCCGATCAATCCGTGCACCTGTTGCCGATTGGCTGTGACGAACTGCCGGAGTTGGAAGCCTTTGATACCGTGTTCTCAATGGGGGTGCTGTACCATCGTCGCTCGCCGCTGGAATTTTTGCAGCAACTTAAAATGCAGCTGCGCCCTGGCGGTGAGCTGGTGTTGGAAACCCTGGTGATACCAGGTGACGAGCAAAGTGTGTTGGTACCTGGTGAACGCTACGCCAAAATGCGCAATGTCTGGTTTATCCCCAGTTGCGCCGCTTTGTGTCACTGGCTCAAGCGGCTGGGCTTTCAAAATCCGCAGGTGGTGGACTGCACGCCCACCAGTTTGCAAGAGCAGCGCAGCACCGACTGGATGCAAAATGAAAGTTTAATTGATTTTCTGGACCCAAATGACCATAGTAAAACCATTGAAGGGTATCCGGCACCACTAAGGGCTGTGATTGTCGCCCGGCGCTAGCCGTCCGGGCCAACAGGAGAGCAAGGGTTTCATGCCATATCGCCCCAAGACGACCATTGAACAATGGCGTATCCTGCAAGCAGTGGTTGATGCCGGCGGTTACGCCCAGGCAGCCGATCTTCTCAACAAAAGTCAATCCTCGCTGAATCATGCCGTTGCCAAGTTACAAAGCATGCTGGGTGTCGAATTGCTGGAAGTCAAAGGCCGCAAAGCCTTTCTGACCGAAGCAGGCGAGGTGATGCTGCGCCGCTCACGCATGGTCACGCAGCAAATTGAGGATCTGGAGCGACTGGCTGACACCATTGATAAAGGCTGGGAGCCTGAAATCCGTATTGCTGTTGAGCTGGCCTACCCCAAGCAGTACCTGTACCGGGCTTTGCAGACGTTTTACCCGCAAAGCCGGGGCAGCCGGGTGCAAATTATTGATTCTGTTCTCACCGGCACCGCCGAAATCATTCAGGAGAAACGGGCTGATTTGGTCATTACCGGCCAGGTTCCCCGTGGCTTTCTGGGCGAGCCTTTGTGCATTACCCGCTTTGTGCCGGTTATTGGCAGCCAGCACCCAATAGCCAGCCAAGGCAAAGTAGAACTGGCCGAGCTCAGTCAACAATTGCAAATTGTGATACGAGATACCGCGCAAAAGCCACAGGAACAAAGTGGCTGGCTAAAATCCGAGCAGCGTTGGACCGTCGATAACTTTTACGAAGCCATTGAAATTCTCCAGCTGGGTCTGGGCTTTTGCTGGCTTCCCGACTTCAGCGTTCAAGCGGGTTTGCACGATGGCAGCCTGCAATTGGTGGATTTGGCCTCAGGCGGTGAAAAACTGGCTCCCATGGCACTGCTCAGCCCTTACGAAGAACAACTTGGCCCCGGCAGCAGATTGCTGCGCCAGTGCATTTTAGCCGCGCATACGAATGAACAATCCAAGGAGATAGCATGCACGATCAACAGTTAAAAGACCTGATGGTCCAGTCGGCAGCGGACGCCGTTCAATATGGACGTGAAGAGTTCCAGCTGGAGCTGGATTACAGCCGCAACAGCCTGGTACAGCTGGACACCTTGATTTCAGCCTTGCATCAGCGGCAAAAAACCCAGGCCCATGCTCAGGATCTGCTGTTTACGCTCTGCACGATTTTAGGCGCCTACACCGGTGAAGTTTTCCGCCGTGAGCTTGGCGGCGACTGGTTTCATGACAAAAGCAGCCAGGATGCACCCTACGTTTGCCTGACCTACCTTGACAAGGAATTTCCATTTGCATCAATAATTTATCACAAGATTGTGCAGGACGACAGCATCAGCATTGCCGACTATGTCCAGCAGGCCATGACAAATGCTACCCAGTAAAGCTTTTGTCCGGCCCATTAAGCAGGTAAAATAGCGCCCATTTTCAGCCCTACCCGAATTGAGGAATGCCGTGAGCAACCAAAATCCATCTTTAAGTTACAAAGATGCCGGTGTCGATATTGATGCTGGCAACGCCCTGGTCGATCGTATCAAAGGTGCTGTAAAACGCACCCATCGCCCGGAGGTGATGGGTGGTTTGGGTGGTTTTGGGGCCTTGTGCCAAATCCCGGCAGGTTACAAGGAGCCAGTGCTGGTATCCGGCACTGACGGCGTCGGCACCAAACTGCGCTTAGCCATGGACCTGAAGCGGCACGAAGGCGTCGGCATTGACCTGGTGGCCATGTGTGTGAACGATCTCATTGTGCAAGGTGCTGAGCCATTATTCTTCCTCGATTACTACGCGACCGGTAAATTGGCCGTCGATACCGCAGCTACCGTGGTCGAAGGCATTGCCGACGGTTGCGCTCAGTCTGGCTGTGCGCTGGTCGGTGGTGAAACCGCTGAAATGCCTGGCATGTACCATGGCGATGATTACGATATCGCCGGTTTCTGTGTCGGCGTGGTGGAAAAATCCGAGTTGATCGACGGCAGCAAGGTGCAAGCCGGCGACCAGTTGATTGCTTTGGCTTCATCCGGCCCGCACTCCAATGGTTTTTCGCTGATCCGTAAAATTTTAGAAGTCAGTGGCCAATCGACCGACACGGAGCTGGCGGGGAAATCCATTGCCGATCACCTGTTGGAACCCACTCGCATTTATGTCAAAAACCTGTTGGCCCTGATCAAGCAGCAGCCCGTGCATGCGCTTTGCCACGTGACGGGTGGTGGCTTTTGGGAAAACATTCCACGGGTATTGCCTGAAGGCACCAAAGCCGTTGTCAATGGCAGCAGCTGGCAATGGCCGGCAATCTTTCAATGGCTGCAACAGCAGGGCAACGTCACCACCCACGAAATGTACCGCACCTTCAACTGTGGTGTCGGCATGATCGTTGTGGTACCCGCCGCACAGCTGCAACCGGCACTGGATCAGCTGCAACAAGCTGGCGAAACGGCCTGGCACCTGGGTGAGATCCAACCGGCAGCCGCCGGCGAAGAACAGGTCATTATTCGTTAAGCACGGCTAAGGGTTGGCATGAAATCCATTGTTGTACTGATATCCGGAAACGGCAGCAACCTGCAAGCAATCCTGGACGCCTGCGCCTCAGGCTTTATTGCCGGCCAGGTGACGGCGGTCATTTCCAGCAAAGCCGACGCCTATGGCCTGACCCGTGCCCGGGATGCCGGCTGTGCAGCCCATAGCCTGAGTCATCAGGACTACCAAAACCGCGAGGATTATGATAGCGCCTTGCAGCAACTGATCGAGCGTTACCAACCCGATGTTGTGGTGCTGGCCGGCTTTATGCGGATCCTGACTGCGAGTTTCGTTACGCACTTTTCCGGAAAGTTATTGAACATTCATCCTTCCCTGTTGCCAAAGTACCAGGGTTTGCATACCCATCAACGTGCGATTGAAGCCGGGGATTCCATCCATGGCTGCAGTGTGCACTTTGTCACCGAGGAGCTGGATGGCGGACCTGTGGTATTGCAAGCCAAAGTACCGATTTTTGCTGACGATGATGCAGAAACAGTGGCTGCCAGGGTGCATGAACAAGAGTACCGAATTTATCCTTTGGTGATCCGCTGGTTTTGTCAGGGTCGTTTGCAACAGCAAGGCAACCATGCCTTGCTGGACAATGAACCTTTACCGCAGTATGGATATGCCCATGATGATGATGAACATGATTTCTGAATGGCGCCTGCGGGCGCCTTTTTTCTGCCTGCCCTGGCTGGCTTTTCCTCTTTTCGCCGAACCAGCGACCACTGAGCTCCCGCTGGAGTTAAAACCCTATCAGGCAAAGTACGTGGTGTATCGTAATGGCCGCAGCCATGGCCAGGGCGAGCGTGAGCTAACCGTAGAGAACGGTACCTATACCCTGCGTTACCGCAGTGAAGTCAGTTGGATGGTGCTGCGTGATCGCCGGGAAGAGCAAACGACCTTTCAACTGGATGGAACCCGGGTCCAGCCATTGCATTATGAAATGCGCCGCAGTGGCACAGGGCCCAACCGTCACCATCAACTGACCTTGGATCCTGTCAAGCAAGAGGTGCGGCAAGGTCGTAAGGGAGAGTTGAAAGAACATGGCTGGAGTGATGCCTGGCTGGATCAGCTCAGTTACCACCAACAACTGGCCATTGACCTGGCCGCAGGCAAACGCAGCTTCAGCTACGAGGTATTAAACCGGCGGGGTGATCCAAGAACCTATCATTTTCAGGTGGTTGGTAAAGAAACCCTGCCATTGCCTTATGGTGAAGTGAAAGCCTGGCGAATAGAGCGGGTCGAAGACGACTCTGATCGACAAATTTATGCCTGGGTCGCTCCAGAACTGGATTACCTGCTGGTGCGGATCTGGCATGGTGAAGACAATGTCGAGCAGGTCGATTTGCAACTGCATGAAGTCCGTTGGCAGCAAAGCGACACCGCAGCCCTGTCTTCGCGTTAAATCGGCTCACCGTAACGAAACAGCTGGCTTTCACCCGGCGCCATCTTGTGCCACTGCTCATTCAGGGTCAGAGGTTCGGTCGCAATCACCGTCACCACATCATTGGGTGTGGTTTCTCTGGCAAAGTCGATGTCCACGTCCACATCCGATAAGCGGGCAATACCAAAAGGTGCCCGCCGGGTAATCCAGTGCAATTTGGTGGTGCAATAAGTCAGCAGATACTCACCATCAGTCAGCAGCATATTGAACACCCCCAATTGTTGCAGACTTTTCGCTTTTTTCTGCAGAAAACGAAAGGCGGCTTTACGCGAGCGCGGCTTAGTTGGGTAGCGTTTGTCCAGCTCACTCATCAGGTAACAAAAAGCCCGCTCACTGTCGGTAGTACCAACCGGCTGAAAGCGTGCCACCGGCAAATCCTTGTAATCATGCAGTTGACCATTGTGGGCATAGGTCCAATAGCGACCCCAAAGCTCGCGGGTGAAGGGATGGGTATTTTGCAGACTGACCCGGCCACGATTGGCCTGCCGAATATGAGCCACCACAGCACAGCTTTTAATCGGATAATCACTGACCAGGCGGGCAATTTCTGACTCGTAACTGGGCAGCGCATCTTTAAAGGTACAGACACCCTTGCCTTCATAAAAGGCAACACCCCAACCATCCCGGTGCGGACCAGTCCGGCCTCCGCGCTCTTTTAATCCCTTGAAGCTAAAACAGATATCCGTTGGGACATTGGCAGACATCCCCAGCAACTCGCACATGGTCTTCACTACTCCCAGAACAATGATTGGCGCCACCGGACGCCAACAGTGAGCCAAACGACTATACTGATTCGTATCAAGGCATGTAAAGCACTTTGTACGTCCAACCATGGCAACCTGACTGAAATACTTGCAACTTGCTGTGGAAGATTATACTCTTGGATGAATAGTGGTCAGACCTCTTAGGAGATAAATATGGAAGGGTTTGTATTTAGCCTGATATTGCTGCTGGTGATTGGCATGCTTGCCTACTACCGAGCCAGCTTAACCTTGTTTACTGCAGCCATAGCCTTAACCTTGGCCGCGGGTACCTTCGCCGGCCCTGTCGGCATGGTCAGCTGGATTATCTTTCTGGTGCTGGCACTGCCGTTAAACATCGCTTTCGTGCGGCAAAAACTGCTGACACAACCCTTGCTGGGCCTGTATCGCAAAATTATGCCGGAGATGTCCAGCACCGAAAAAGAAGCCATCGATGCTGGTACCACCTGGTGGGAAGCCGATCTGTTTCGTGGCAACCCGGACTGGCAAAAGTTGCACAACTTCCCCACCCCACGCTTAAGCCCTGAAGAACAGGCGTTTTTGGATGGCCCGGTGGAAACCTTGCTGGATATGGTCGACGACTGGGAAATAACCCATGAGCGTGCCGATCTGTCACCCGAGGTTTACCAATACCTGAAAGACCATGGTTTCTTTGCCATGATCATCAAGAAACAATACGGTGGTCTGGAGTTTTCTGCCTACGCCCAGTCCTGTGTGCTGCAAAAACTCACCAGCAAAAGCATGGTATTGTCCAGTATTGTCGGTGTCCCGAACTCCTTAGGCCCGGGCGAACTGTTGCAACACTACGGCACTGATGAGCAGAAAAATCACTACTTGCCTCGCCTTGCTAAAGGTGTGGATGTGCCCTGTTTCGCACTAACCAGCCCAGAGGCAGGCTCCGATGCAGGCTCCATTCCTGATTTTGGTGTGGTCTGTAAAGGGCAATGGCAAGGCAAAGAAGTGCTGGGCATGCGTCTGACCTGGAACAAGCGCTACATTACACTGGCCCCTATTGCCACTGTGCTTGGCCTGGCCTTCAAACTGCAAGACCCGGACAAACTGCTGGGAGATAAGGAAGATCTGGGCATCACCTGTGCGTTGATCCCAGCCGATACCCCAGGGGTGAAAATTGGCCGTCGTCACTTCCCGTTGAACGTGCCTTTCCAAAATGGTCCGACGCAGGGCAGCGATGTCTTTGTACCGCTTGATTTCATTATTGGCGGCGCCAAAATGGCTGGCCAGGGCTGGCGTATGCTGGTTGAGTGCTTGTCGGTAGGTCGCGCCATTACCCTGCCATCCAACAGCACAGCTGGCATCAAGGCCGCGGCGATGGCAACAGGCGCTTATGCCCGTATCCGTCGTCAATTCAAGATCCCGGTGGGTAAAATGGAAGGCGTTGAAGAAGCCATGGCCCGTATTGGAGGCTATGCTTACATGGCATGTGCTTCCACCACCATGTCAGTGGGTTCGATTGACCTGGGGGAAAAGCCTTCGGTTATCTCTGCCATCACCAAATACCACATTACCGAGCGCATGCGCCTGGCGATGATCGATGCGATGGATGTGCATGGTGGTAAAGGCATCTGCATGGGGCCTGACAACTATCTGGCCCGTGGTTACCAGGGTGCACCTGTTGCCATCACGGTCGAAGGCGCCAACATCCTCACCCGCAACATGATCATCTACGGCCAGGGCGCCATCCGCTGTCATCCTTACGTGCTGGCTGAGCTGCAAGCCGCCTACAACGAGGACAACCGTGCCGCGGTGACGGCCTTTGATAAGGCGCTGTTTGGCCACATTGGCTTCGCCATCAGCAACTTCTTCCGTACCTTCTGGTTGTCCTTGACCGGTGGCGCCTTTAGCAGTGCCCCGTACAGCGATGCCACCGCAAAATACTACAAGCAGATGAATCGCTTTAGTGCAGCACTGGCACTGATGTCGGATGTTGCCATGGGTACCCTGGGCGGTGATTTAAAACGCCGCGAGCGGATCTCGGCGCGTCTGGGTGACATTCTCAGCATGCTGTATCTGACATCCAGCGTGTTAAAGCGCTACCAGGACGAAGGTCGTCAGCCGCAAGACCTGCCGCTGGTACAATGGGCCTGTGAAGACAATCTGGCCCGGGCGCAACAAGCGCTGGACGAACTCTTTGATAACTTCCCGAACCGGTTGGTCGGTGTGGTGTTAAAGCGCGTCGTATTCCCATGGGGTCGGACGCTGCGCCGCCCTGCCGACAAAGTGGAGCATCAGGTTGCCCGCATTATGCAAACGCCATGCGAAGCACGTTCGCGCTTGGGTCACCACCTGTATCTAGCCGCGAAAGACAACAACCCGATTGGCATGGTCGAGCAGGCACTGCGTGATGTGCTGGCTGCCGAGCCCTTGTTCGACAAAGTCTGCCAAGCAGCCAACAAGCGCCTGCCATTCTTCCGCCTGAACGAGGTTGCAGAACTGGGGCTGGAGCTGAAGATTATTTCAGAGCAAGAAGCCGAGTTGCTGCGTAAAGCCGAAGTCAGTCGTCTGCGCACCATCAACGTCGATGACTTTGACTTTAATTATCTGGCTGCCGACAAAGCCTTGCTGGAGTCCGAGCAAGCCAACACCGCCAAGGTAAACGCAGCTTAAAACAAGCCATTGTTCCAGAGCCCGGTTTTGAACCGGGCTTTTTTATTGCATTAAATGTTAACAAAAAAAACCTCAAGCCATGTTAAAATTAGCATTTACTGAAAAGTTTAATGAAAATGACACATGAGCGCATTATACTAGCCAACTCTTACCGGCCTTTGCGAACCCATGCCCGAGGCCGGTGTTAACCAGGCGTACTGCCGTACCACGTCATAACTACAAACAATACGGAACCGACCCATGAAACAGCTACTGGCTTTGGTGCTGCTGCTCAGCACCTTTGGCTTGTGGGCCCAAAGCCCCATCGCCTACTGGTCACAAAACTTCAATGAACTGCCGGACGGCAGCTTTGGCTTTAGCCCGGACTCTTTTCCACAAGCACCAGACATTGGCAACGGTGTGATTTACCTTACTGACTTTAATCAGGAAACTGCAGCCAATGGCAGTTATCTGACCATCCAGTCTTTCGCAGGTACCACCATCAATGCCCTGCCTGGCTACGCCGCTGGTGGCAGCTTGTCGGTGCAAGGTGGCCCGGCGACCAGCAACAATGGCGCTGCCATCATCATTCAGGTGAGCAGCACTGGTTATCAGGACCTCCGCTTAAGCTGGGCCCAGCGCGGAACCGCCACCGGTTTTAACGAGCGTCGTCTAAGCTGGTCACTGAATGGTGAGGACTTTACCGAGTTTGCAGTGGACTCAGGCGCCCTTGGCAGCAGCTTCCAGTTGCGCAGCTATGATCTGAGCGATATTACGGCGCTCAACAACCAAGAACAGCTCTACTTTCGAATTGAGCTGCTTGGTGCCAGCAACGCGACCGGCAACAACCGCTTTGACAATATTCAGGTCAGTGGTGTCATCAGTGCCGATGCCGAGCGGATTACGGTCTATCAACGCGATTTTGCCAGCAACCCTTTTGACAAAGGTTGGCAGCAGTGGAGCTTAAATGGGGAGCAGCAATGGCAATGGGATGGCGGCTTTAACAACGTCAGTTTTTCTGGCTTTGTTGACGGCAGCTGCAATGCCAATGACAGTTGGCTGGTATCACCTGCCTTTGATGTCGACAGCCAGACCGATGAGCGCCTGGCCATTGATATTGCTCGTGGCTTCGCCGGTGTCAATAACCTGGATATCTATTACTCTACCCAATTCAATGGTACAGAGCTTAATCCTGCAGACTGGGTGTTGCTCACCAGCATCAGCCCGGATGATTTTAGCAGCAACAATGTGCCAGTCCGCTTCGACGGTTTTGAACAGCTGGCTTCGCTCAGTGGTCAGGCCCACCTGGCTTTTCGTTACCAGTTTGACAGCGGTAACTGCAGCACCTGGCGTTTGTCCAATCTGCTGCTGACCGCTGAAAACCCAATTGCAACCGCCCCCTTTGCTTGTGACAACCCGGTCACCCGCATTCATCAGGTTCAGGGCGCCGGCTTCCAGAGCCCGTTGCAAGGTGCTGAAGTTCAGCTGCAAGCGGTGGTGACCGCGGTGTTCCAAAACACCGACAACGGTGGTCTCGGTGGTTTCTATCTGCAGGAAAAGGACCACTACCAAGATGGCAACCCAGCCACGTCCGAAGGCATCTTTGTCTACGACAATGGTTTTGGTGTGCCGGTTGCACCCGGCGATCTGGTTCGGGTTCGTGGTACAGTGGCCGAGTTTTTTGAAGAAACCCAGCTGTCCGCAGTGAGCGAGGTTGCGGTTTGTGATAGCAACCAGCTGCATCAGGTCACACCAGTGCAATTGCACCTGCCTGTCGCTGACTTTGCTCAGCTTGAAGCCATCGAAGGCATGTGGTTGCAAACCGCAGAAAACCTGACAGTAACCGATGTCTTTAATGCGGTTCGTTTTGGTGAGTTTAGCGTGTCCAATGGACGCCTGTACAACCCAACACAAGTTGTCAGCCCTGGTGCAGAAGCCCAGGCTTTGACGGCACAAAACCGACTGAATCGCCTGATTATTGACAACGGTTTAACCGGCGTCAACCGCCAGCCCTTTATCACTGGTGAAGATGGCATTCAGCCGATCTCAGCCAGCAATCCAATCCGCAATGGCTATCAGCTGCAAGCTGGTTTTGAAGGCGTGATGAGCTATGCTTTTGGTGCCTACCGTGCCCGCTACCTCAGCACCCCGGTTTTTCTGACCAACAGCAACCCAAGACTGCAGGCTCCGACTCTGAGCGAACAAGGGGACATCCGAGTCGCCACCTTTAACGTGGAAAACCTGTTCACCACTTTTGATCTGCCAGGCAACAGCTGTGGTCCCAATGCGCTTAGTTGCCGTGGTGCCCGCTCAGAAAGCGAGCTGACACGCCAGCTGGATAAACTGGTACCGGCCATTCTGGCGCTGGATGCCGATGTGCTGGCCCTGATTGAAATCGAAAACGATGCCGATGACGCCACCCTGGCACGACTGGTTGCAGCGCTGAATGATGCACCGGGACAATCGGACTGGCACTACGTAGCCACAGGCTGGCTGGGCACCGACGCCATCAAACCGGCGTTTATCTACCGTGCCACTGCTGTCTCACCTTTGGGTGACTTTGCGGTGTTGGATTCCAGTGTCGATCCCGACTTTGACACCTCGCGTCAGCGCCCGGCCTTGGCCCAGAGCTTTATCACCACAGAAGGTGCTGCCCTTACCGCGGTAGCCATTCACTTGCGGGCGAAAGTGTGCGGCAGTGCCAGTGGGATCAATGCCGATCAGGGCGATGGCCAAGGTTGCTGGAATCACTGGCGTACCCAATCGGCCCATGCTTTGCTGCGCTGGTTAGAAACTGATCCGACTGGAGCCGGAAACACCGATTATCTGGTACTGGGCGACTTTAACGCCTACGCCAAAGAAGACCCACTGGCGGCATTTGAAGCAGCAGGCTTCGTCAATCTGGCAGTGCAGAGCAACGACAACGATTACCGGGTGTACAGTTACACCTTTATGGGTGAATCCGGCAGTCTGGATCATGCCTTTGCCAGCCCTTCCCTGGCGGCCAAAGTGCTGCAAGCCAAGTCCTGGTACATCAACTCGGATGAGATCCCAGCCTTCAACTACAGCGAAGGCCCGCTGCCTGGTGGCCTGGAGAAACCCGATAACTTCTATCAGGCCGATCCATTTCGCACCTCGGATCATGATCCACTGCTGATTGCCATGCAACTCAGTGAACCAGTCCCCCCTGTTGCAGCAGAGCTTAGCCTGATTCGGGTGAACCGTGCCCGCTCAGGCTCAACGCTGGTGCAATTACGACTGGAAGGGGACGTGACAGGACTGGAACTGCGCCGTAATGGCCAACCGGTGACCACTGTGCAGCGAGCCGGCCGTTACAACGATCAGTTCAAAACCAGTGACAACCTGGCTCAGTATCAATTGTGTCGCGCAAGCACTGAGCAGTGCACGGCGGTGCTGCAGGTTGATTTCTAAATCTGACCGAGGCAGTCCCTTAGCAACCAGTTAAGCGGACTGCATCAACGCAGCCAGCGCCTCGCAGTCTTCTGCTGTGATGTGCTGGCCTTTTTTTTGCTGCTGCTCCAAACGAGCAGCGCACTGACTAATAGCAGCCAGCCCAAAGCTGCCGGCAGTGCCTTTGATCCGATGCAGCAACCCCAGAATCTGGGCCTCATCTTGCTTGGCCACAAAGGCTTGCAATTGCTGCAACTGTGCTGGCAGCTGCTGCAGGTAGCTTTGTTTTAGCGCCTCAATCCGCTTGATTGTAGCCTGGGCCTTGTCTGGCTTTGCCTCCACCTTCGGCTGCCCCTGCAGATACTGTTGAACCATCTGATACAACTCAGGTGGGTCAATCGGCTTAGTCAACACTTCATTGCAACCGGCTTGCAAAAACACCGCTTTATCTTCCGGCAGTACATCGGCGGTCAATGCCAAAATCGGCAACTGCAGACCAACCTGTCGCAATCGCCGGGTGGCTTCAGCGCCATCTAAAACAGGCATATTCATGTCCATTAAGATTAGGTCATACCGCTGCTGCTGGGCCAGCTGCGTAGCTTGCTCGCCATTTTCAGCCTGGGTCACGGTTAAACCACTTTGCTCAAGCAAGTCCGCCACCAGCAACCGAATATCCGCCACATCATCGACCACCAGCACCTGCCCTTGCAGTACTGGCACTTGCCAAGAGAGTGGCTGCAAGGACTGCTGTTTAGCCAGCTGCTCAGCTTCAGGCTCCACCAGGGGCAACTCCAACCGGAAATGACTGCCCTGCCCTAACGAACTGCTGACCGACAATTCGCCTTGCATCAATTCCGCCAGCTGATAACTAATGTGCAACCCAAGGCCGGTTCCACCGTATTTGCGGCTGGTGCCCGAGTCTGCTTGCTCGAAAGCCGAGAAAATCTTCTCCAGCTGCTCCATGCTCATGCCGATGCCGGTGTCGCTCACTTCCACCAGCAAGCGGTGAGCCGATAATCTGGATGCTCGCAGCACCACCTTACCCTGCTCGGTAAATTTAATGGCATTGCTTAATAAGTTCAGCAGAATTTGACGCACCCGCTGTGGGTCCAACAGCAGCCAAGCTGGAATATCGTCCGCAATAACGACTTCCAACTGCAGCTTTTTACTTTTGGCCAGTTTGTTGACATCACTGCACAAATCCTGCAGCAAAGCTGCCAATGCCACCGGCTGTCGCACCATGGTCAACTTGCCTTCTTCCAGCTTGGCAGCATCCAAAATGTCGTTAACGACATCCAGCAAATAGCGGCTGTTGCGGGCGATCACCTGCAGCTGATCGTGTTGCGAAGATTCCTGCTTTTGCTGACGCAGCAACTGCTCGGTATAACCGATGATGGCGGTTAAAGGGGTGCGTAGTTCATGACTCATGGTGGCCAGAAAGCGGGATTTCACCTCTGCCAGTTCGGTCGCTCTGTCCCGCTCGGTTTGCAGCTCCTCGGTACGTTGTCTGACCCGTTGCTCCAGACTGCTATTCAGCTCTTCCAGCCGGCTGCCAGCCTGATGCAAGCGCACCACCATGGCATTGTAGGCCTCAAACAATTGTTGCACTTCAAGCCCTGATACGCGATCCGACAGGTCGCAAAATGGAGCTTGCTGTTGCAGTTCCAACCGCTGAATGGACTGTATCAGTTGCTTTAAAGGCCGGGTATAGAGCCGAACCACATAAAAAGAGCTGCGATTAAGCAGCCACAAAGCCAGAATAGCCAGCAAAATCACCATCAAAGTCAGCACGTTGTACCCCAGCAATACCGAGTCCAACCGATACTGCAGCAGCAACAGCCAGCCATCATCGGTTTGATGCTGGCGGATAAAGCTGCGGCCTGGCTGGTTCAACTGAATGCCGCCATCTGGGCTGAGCCAGGACGAAGCAAACACCAGTTTACCGGGCAACAAGTCGGCTCCGATACGGAAGGAGCGGCCATAGGCCTCGGATGATGGCACCGACCAAATCAACTGGTCCTGATTATCCAGTAGCACAGCGCGCATATTCGGGCTGGCTTCAGCTGGCTGCAACTGTTGGATTAAAGAGGACAACAACACAGAGGCTTGCACAATGCCCCGGAATTCTTGCTGCACGCTCAGCATCGGCGCACTCACTGCAAATAGCAGGTCATGCCCCAATCCCCGCCCGACATAGGCATCGCTGACATAACTGCCTACAGGTTTGAGCTTTAGCTGCTGAAAGTAGGCACGATCAGCCACATTCACCGGCCCTTGTAACTGTTCACCGGTTCGGATGCGGTAGTCAGTCACATCGCCAACAACATCCACAATAGCTGTTGAAATAAAATGCGGCTGCATGGCCAGCAAATCAGTTAACACTCCCGCATCCGGCTGCCGGCTGTAACTCAGTGCTGCTTGTTTCACGGCAGCCCGAAACTGCTGCAATTGATTGGCACTGTAATTAAGAAAGTGCTGCTCCAGCCGAATCAACTGTTCATGGCGTTTGCTCAGATCCCAGATCACATAGGCGTGCAAGGCTGCCAAAATCAGTACCAGCGCAGGTACTGCCGAAAACACTGTAATGCGGCCAGCCAATTGCTCTGCTAACGGCTGATGCTGACTTTGACCTTTGCCGATGGCCACATTCAGAATCATTTTGCTGCCAAAGAGGTTGAGCACCCCTCCCAGAGCCAGCACCCCACTGATCAACAGGGCAAATCCAATACCTGCGCCAAGCCAAAGTTGATACAACACAACCGCAGCAGCAAGCAAAGGCCAGCAACACAGGTAAAGGTGGCCGATTTTTTGTTGACCAAGCCGCCAGGCTAAAAACACCAGACAAAATTCGGCCAGGCTCAGCCACCAAAGCCAGGCCCCCAAAAATGGTAGCGTGACTACAGCGAAACAAGCCAGCCCCCAAGCTGGTCCCAATCGGAGCAATAGCACCAAAAATGCCGTATTGCCCAACAACAAGGGAGCCAGCAATGGCAGTTGCAACACCAGCAGATTGATCAGCGCACCCAGCAGGCTGACATAGCTCCATAGCCAAAGCCTTCTGCGACTAAAGCGGAAAAAGTGACTGGGTGTTGGGTAAGGGCTCAACAAGCGGCTTCCTCTGCAAGCAATTCAAATCTACCCCAGAGTATAGCCGCTTTGGTTGAGTTGCGAAGGAGCAAGTTGTTTCTACTCAGTGGTTTATCACCACTGTTTGATTTTATGGCCTTTGACGGCGTAAAACAGGATAAAGGCATAGCAAGGCAACAGCATCCAGTAAGCCGATTGGCTGTTGCCGCTGCTGTGTGCCAGATAGCCATAGACCAGCGGTAATAAAGCGCCGCCGGCAATGCCCATAATCAGCAAGGCTGAGCCAGTCGCCGTTAAACGTCCCAGGCCTTGCAACGCCAACGGCCAGACCGCAGGCCAAACCAAAGCATTGGCAAATCCAAGCAAGGCGACAAAGAGCACCGAGTCCGGCACCGCCGGTATGCCAACCAGGCTCAGTGTCCAATCCGATAACACGGATTGCTCCGTGGAACTGAGCAGAATACCAAGCGTAAAGACCAGACCTGCCAGCGCCGAGCCCAACAAAGCCGAAGATTGCGATAAATAGCGCGGGATCAACAGCACCCCAAGCAGATAACCCGCCACCATAAACGCCATGGTGTAGGAGGTCAGCACGCCAAAATGCGCCACACCCAGCCCCTGACCATAAAGCCCAATGCTGTCACCGGCGATGACTTCCACCCCAACGTAAAAGAACAAGGCAATAAACCCCAGCACCAGTTGCGGGTGACGCCAAATCGCCCGCCAATCCGATTCCATCGATTTTGTAGTCATAGCCGCTTGCTCGGTTTCTGCCACCAGGGTGGTCACCGCATCCGCAGCAGGCTCGGGCTCGGATAAATCCGGCTCCGGCAAGCGGGAAAAGTGCACAAAGGCCATTAACCCCAGCAAGGCCGCCGTCATGTACAAATAGGGCACCACCAGACGATTTGACAGGGCTTGCAGCTCTATCGCTTGCTGCTCGGGTGTCAGCAAGGCCATGGCTTCTTCGGTGTACTGCTCCATCCCGGTCAGGATCCAGGCGGCAAAGATTAAAGGTACAATGAAGCCGGCCCCTTTGTTGACAATGCCCATAATGCTGATGCGCATGGCTGCACTTTCACGTGGGCCAATGCAAACAATGTAGGGGTTGGCAGCCGTCTGCAAAATGGTCAGACCTGTCCCCAGTACAAAGAGCGCCAGCAAAAAGAACGCATAATGGGCGCTTTGTGCCGCTGGGATAAACAACACAGAGCCCAGCACCATGATGCCAAGACCAATGGTCATGCCATGCTTATAACCGAAGCGGTTTAGCAGCACCGACATAGGCAGCGCCATCACCACGTAGGCTATGTAAAAAGCAAAAGCGACCAGCAACGCCTGAAACTCATTCAGCTCACAGACAATTTTTAAAAATGGGATAAGAGCACCGTTCAGCCAGGTCACAAAGCCAAACACAAAAAACAAAATACCAATCAACAGCATCGGAAAGAAGCTGCTCTGTTGCTTAAAGCTCGTTGTCATAACGCTACCTTCGATTGTGGATCCAGATAAAATGGCCGACCGGCGACCCAGCTTTGTCGAACTTGCTGCGAGTCGTCCAGCCAGACCATATCGGCCTGTTTACCCGGTGCCAGACGACCCAACCGGTCGGCACAACCCAGAAAATCAGCCGGGAAGGCCGACGCCATTTCCAGGGCTTCGGCCAGGCCAACACCCAGTTGCTGACTGGCTTGTTGCACTGCGGTGATCATGTCCAGCACCGAGCCCGCCAATGAGCCGCTTGGATCGGTCAAACGGCTGCCCTGGCGCACCACCTGCCCATCAAAGAAATCAAACTGTGTTTGCTCGGTACCAACAGGTGACATGGCATCGGTGACCAAAAACAGTTTTCCTTTTGGCTTGGCCTGATAAGCCAGCAAAGCGGCAAGCGGATGCAAATGGTGACCATCCAGAATAATGCCACACCAACTACGCCTGTCGGTCAAAGCGGCCCCCACCATGCCTGGCTCGCGCGATGTCAGTGGCGACATGCCGTTGTACAAATGGGTGAAGCCTGTAGCTCCGGCATTCAGCGCCGCTTGCACTGTGGCGGCATCGGCATTGGAGTGGCCTAAACAAACCCGGACATCCTCCGCAACCAGCTCGGCTATGAGCTCCGGGGCGACCCTTTCCGGGGCCAATGTCACCACCTTGATGCCTAAATCTTTGCGCTGGTACAAATTCCACTCCGCATCCGTCAGCGAGCGAATATGAGCTGGCGTGTGCACCCCTTTTTTCGCCAGAGACAAATGAGGGCCTTCGAAGTGAATGCCCAGCACGCCGGGCTCTTTGGCGGCAAGTGCAGCTGCAACAGTGTCGGCAGCCTGCTGCATTACCGTTACCGAGTCGGTGATGACCGTTGGCAAGATGCCGGTGCTGCCAAAACGGGCGTGGGCACTCAGCATTTGCCGCAACCCCGTCGGAGTCGGTTGCTGATTAAACAAGACGCCGCCGCCGCCATTGACCTGAACATCAATCAAACCTGGCACCAAGGAGCCTTCCGACAGGCGGTGCAGGGGCCAATCCGCCCGAGGCTCGGCCTGAATGCCGACAATGCAGCCATCGGCAATCTGCAGGTAGTGCTGGTAGCGCCAGCCTTCCGGGGTGAGCACTCTGGGCGCCAGGATCTGGTAAGGATCAGTGTTCATACAAAGCTCCGGCTAAAGCTGCGCCACGCTTGCCACTGGCCGCACCGGCAGCAGCTGCCCGAATAGGCGGTACTTGCAAGCCTGCAAACAGGTGTGGCCGCACCGCGGCAGGTGCGGCTGCAATAATTTCGGCAATATCGGATAAGCCCCCGCCCAGCACAATGACATCGGGATCGTAGGCCAGAATTTGCGCCGCCAACACGGCGCCCAGCGCGTCCATATAGACAGCAAAGGTGGCTTGCGCTGCGGCTTCACCGGCACGGTAAGCGTCCAGCCATTGGTAGGTGCTGGCTTCGTTGCCCTGCAGATGCTGGTACAATCGTTCCAGGCCCCGGCCTGAGACATAGGTTTCTGCGCAGCCGAGCAAACCGCAACCACAGCGGAACAGCGGCAGTTGGTGCTGCTGGATCACCCGGGCAGCCAGGCTTTGATGACCAAACTCCCCCACCAGTTGCTGGGCTCCCTGCTGCAACTGACCATCGGCGTAGAAACCACCGCCACAGCCGGTTCCAAGAATCACCCCCAGCACCCGGTTAAAGTCTTGACCCGCGCCCAGCCGGGCTTCGGATAAAACGAAGCTGCGGCAATCATTCTCGATCACCACAGGGCGTGTTAGCAGCGCTTGCAAGTCGGCTGCCACGGGTTGTTGGTTCAAACAAGGCAGGTTGCTGGAAATCACCAGCCCCTGCGTATCGCTGATGCCGGGCAAAGCAATGCCCAGCATGCCGTGCTGGCCACTCCACTGATCTGCCTGCGCGACCAGTTGCTGCACTTGCTGCAAAAATTCCGGGTAATCGCCCCCTGGGGTCGATACACGCCATTCATGCAGCAAGGTCCAGTTTGCATCGTAGATGGCCATCTCCATTTTGGTGCCACCGATGTCCAGTCCATAATACACGGCCATGGTCTTTACCCCGTACCCAGCGGATAAATGGTGACGCCCTGCACCACCCGATTCACCAAACCGGACGGGCATGGGTTGTCCGGGGAGACGCCCAGCTCCAGCGCTTTGAAAAATGCCAGCAGCTGACCACAAAGCGCGTACGGAAAACACAACCAGATGTCGTCGGCTGCTTGATAATCAGCCACCAAATACTGCGAAGCCAACTGCACCGAGATGGCTTGCTCATCCTGAGTCAGCTCCTGATGCATATCGAGATCATAGCGTCGACTGTAGGGCTGAAAGGCGTCCAGCAGCAGCAGCTGAGTACGGCTATTTACCAGGGACTTGGGCCCATGGCGAAAACCCAGAGCCGTGTCGTAGAAGCTCGGGATTTTACCCGCGGTCAGCTCCAGATACTTCAGCGCCAACTCACGTGCTACCGCTTGCAGCGGACCCGAGCCAAGAAACACCATCCGCTCACAAGGTTGCGCTGACAGTGTTTTTAGTTGCGCCACCCGTTGCTCCAACAACTGCTGGCAGCAGTCAATCATCCGTCTGGCCTCTGAGGGGGCGGCACCGAACAACAACAAGGTGGCCAGCAACATACAGCTATAACTGCTGGTCATGGCAAAGCTTTGATCATTGGCTTCAGGCGGCATTAACCATAGCCGGCTGGCCGGATCGGCCTGCGCCATCAACGCCAATTTGCCTTCGGCATTGCAGCTAAGCACCAGATGATGGCTGCCCGGGTGCAACTGCCTGACCAATTCAGCAGCAGCCACACTTTCCGGGCTGTTGCCAGAGCGGCCATAGGAAATCAGCAATACCGAGCTATCCCCGGCCAGGTAGAGCTCAGGATGGCTGACCAGATCGGTGGTAGCGATGGCGTCTACCCGATGCCGGCTGCCCAGTTGCTGTTGCAGATAAGGCGCCAGTGCCTGCCCAATGAAGGCCGAAGTGCCTGCCCCGGTCAGAATAATGCGCATGCCAGCCTGCTGCTCCAACTGCTGCCACCAGGCCGTTAAACCAAAATGCTCTTGAGCCACCTCGTGCAGCAGCTGTTGCCATAAAGCGGGTTGCTGGTTGATTTCAGTGGCCGTAGCAGTCGCGCCAGCTCGTCGCAACTCGGCGGCAGTGAGGCCTAGGCAGCTGCTCAAATCCCGTTCAAGTATCGTATTCATTGTTGGAGCTCCTGCTGCTGAAAACCACAGGCCTTGGCATAACGCGCCAGCACCCGCTGAATATGTCGGATCACCAGCTGCTCTGGGTCTGTTGTCAAGGACTGCACCGATTCAGGCACCGTATGCTGCGGCAGGAACTGGTGCAACAAGGGCTGGCTAAGCGTACAGCCACGTAAATTGCTAAATAAACGCGCTACCGCCTGTTGCAGCAATGGCTCTGGCCAGTAGTAGCGTATTCGATCACTGTAGCTGTAGAGTTGCAGCTGCACCAGTTCAGCGCCTTCTGCCCGGTAAAACTTGTGCCAGTGCTGTGGTTTTTCGGCCATCAAAGCCAGGCAGGTGGTGACAAGGGCCGAGCTTTGCGACGCAGGTATCAACTGCTGTTCCAGCAAAGCCAAAGCAAACAAGGCCTCACGCAGTGCAAAAGTCAGCTGAGGCCCAACCTTTAAAATAGCAAAATGCCCCTGCACCAGCGCCCGATACGCCATGCTGCTCTGGTAATCGGTTGAATGGGCTTCAAACACCAGCCCCGGTTCAGCTTGAATAAAAGCGGTTAAATCATGCGCTTTGTCTGCATCAAAGGCATGCACCTGGCTATTATCGAACTCAACACCGGGTTGCACCACTACGGCAATCACCCGGGACCAAACTTCTGCAGCCAAACCCGCCGCGGCAAATGCCTGCTTGTGGGCTTGCAGTGTTGCTTTGACGCTCGCAACCGAAGTCGGCGCAATGCCCTGCTCCAGCTCAGCGACGCCGCCAGGAGGCGGTACTTCGGTGCCGATGACATAACACAAAGACCCAGCTCGCCCCTTAGTTGCCGCGCTTTGCTCTGCCACCTGGCAGAGTTGAGCGGCCCGATCAGCAATCACCTCGTCGCTTAACACCGCCGGATCATCGGCGCAGGGCATGCTGGTATCCAGGTGGATTTTTTCAAAGCCTGCCGCAACAAAAGCCGCAATCAACACCTCGGCTTTCGCCATGGCTTGTGCCGCGGGGAGATATTGCCAGCACACCGGCCCCAAATGGTCGCCACCAAAAATCAATTGCTGCTCGTTAAAACCTACCTCAGTGGCAAGTTGACGGACAAAGGCTATAAAATCAGTGGGTGCCATGCCGGTGTAACCGCCATCCTGATTGACCTGATTGGCTGTCGCTTCAATCAGCAAGGGGCTTTGGTCCTGCTTCGCTTGCAGCAAAGCCGCTTTCAGTACCAGGGGGTGGGCAGAGCAAACAGAATATAGTCCTCGTTGCTGACCGGTTTTATTGGCAGCAAGGATGGCGTGCAGTGATTGCATGAGTTCCTCAATCGAATCAAAAAAGCCGGGGACTAAGCCCCGGTAAAGGGCAATAAATGAACGACTAGCTGTCGGGCTTAGCTGACAATGCCAAGCGGCTTGCCAGTTTCCCAGGCACCACGGGTAAAATCCGGTATGTCTTTGGAGTTACCGCGATCAGCAACCGAAGCCACAGAGAGCGGCAGAATCACCGACCAGGCAGCACCATCGTACACATCCTGATCCAGCGGCTCTCCGTTACGGAGGCAGTAAATCATCCGCCAGCACATCAAAAAGTCCATGCCACCATGGCCGCCTTGCTTTTCTGCTTCCTGCCCCATCCGAACCCAAAGTGGATGCTCGTACTTTTTGTACCAGTAATCCATATCATGGTCCCAGTAGTGGAAGTCTTTGCGACCTCCGTTTTCGAGCGCAATCCGGTTGGGGAAACCGGCAAAAACCCCATTGGTGCCTTGAATAAGATTGTGCCGACTGTAGGGCATGGGTGTGGTGGTATCGTGCTGCACCATAATGGTCCGGCCTTTCACCGTCTTGATGATGCTGGTGTTCATGTCCCCATGAATAAAATTCAGTTGATTGCGTGGATGATTCGCAGGAAATTCACGTTTGGCATAGGCCGCCCGACCAAGGGCTGGCGAGCTCATCGAGGTCATGTAGTCAAAGCGGTCACCCCGGTTGATGTTCATGTACTGCGACACCGGCCCAAGTCCATGGGTTGGGTACAAATTGCCATTGTGCGTAGTATGGTAATGGGTGCGCCAGGAACCGGTTTTGCGATCCATCTGCTTCATTTGCCAGCGCAGTTCATGGATGTAGGCCGCTTCGCCGTGCAGCAGCTCGCCGAACAGGCCTTGACGCACCATGTTCAGGACCATCAATTCATCGCGGCCATAGTTGACGTTTTCCATCATCATGCAGTTCAGCTGGGTTTTTTCAGCGGTATCCACCAGATCCCACATTTCAGCCACGGTCAGTGCCAGTGGCACTTCAACAAAGGCATGTTTGCCGGCCAGCATGGTATCTTTGGCCATCGGATGGTGCCATTCCCAGGGGGTGGAAATGATCACAATATCAATATCATCGCGTTCCAGCATGTCGCGGTAGGCGTAAGGATGATCCCCGTACACGGCTGGTTTGTCGCCGCCGAGCGAAGTCACAATCGAGGAAGCCCGCTCCAAAACCAAAGGATCGGTATCGCAAATCGCAGTGACCACAGCGCCATCGATGTGGCAAAAGTGGCGCACAAAGCCGACACCCCGCTCTCCTACACCAATCAGTCCAACCCGAACCGTGTCCATTTTGGGCGCCACCAGGCCCATCACACTCTTGCCTTTGGCTGCCGGGGTATAGGCCCCGCTGGCCTGACTACTGCATCCTGCCATGGCGCCCAATGCTGCGGTTGCCATGGTGGCTTTTAAAAAGGATCGACGATTCAGTTTGGACATTTTCATGCTCCTGTCTTATTTGCTCTGTTTGACCAGATGTAAGCGCACACCCTGTCGTTCTAATGCCTGGACGTACTCAGCCGGAATGCCATCATCGGTTACCAGCGTGTGGATCCTTTGAATAGGGCAAATGCGATGAAATGCCCGGGCATCAAATTTGGATGAGTCCGTCACCACGATAATTTCACTGGCGATTTCGCACATAATGCGATTGAGCACCGCCTCTTTTTCAAAGTGTGTTGCCAGCCCGCTTTTTAAATCAAAGCCGTCAACCCCTAAAATCAACTTGCTAAAGTGAAAGTCCTGCAAACTTTTTTCTGCCAGATGCCCATAAAACGACATCGACTTTTTCCGCAAGACACCACCGGTCAGCATCACCTGCACGTCTTCCGCCTGCGATAGCTCCATGGCAATGTTCAAACCATTGGTCATCACCACCAGATTCTTGCGATCGACCAGGTTGGCAGCTACTTCCTGGGTGGTGGTGCCTGAATCCAGCAGGATCTGTTCATCGTCCCCCACCAACAGCGCCGCCGCCTTGCCAAGTTGCTGCTTCAATGCATGGCGGTGATGGCTTTTTTCTTTCAGTGATAATTCCCGGCTTAGCTGAGAATTCACCATGGCCCCACCGCGCGAACGAACCAGCAGCTTTTTCCGGTCCAAAACACCAAGATCATTGCGAATGGTCACCTCGGATACGGCAAAGCGCTCTGAAAGCTCCTTCACCGAGACCTTGCCATGCTGCTGGGTCAACCTGACTATTTGCTGCTGCCGCTCAATCGTATTTAATCCACTCATATCAAGTCCGCTTGTTGTTATCGCTTCATCATTAACGTCAAGATAACACCTTCACAGACTCTTTCAAATGCTTACGATTCATTCTGCAGTTCACACAGCTTGCATTCGCTTGCCATCAGCCTGCTATTAGATTTACCAGCCCCAAAAACAAAAAGCAAGAATTAATTTTTTTTGGTTTCACTATTGATCAATGAGCAAAAAACAGGCTATAAAACCACAATCGAAATCAATATAGACTTTCGATACCTTTCGAATTGTATGGCAACACCAGGAGAGAAGTACGGTAAATCGTACGGCACCAATAACAAAACACAGGGGACATTATGAAAAAGCAATCCTTTACGCCCAAGCCATTGGCGCTAGCCTTGGCGGGTCTATTCAGTCTGCAAGCGCCAGCCAGCTGGGCCGAACAACAAATACAGGACGATGATGAGATTGAGCGCATCCAGGTGAGCGGTATCCGGGGCAGCATCAGCGAATCGCAGTTTTTAAAACAAAATGCGACCTCTGTGGTGGATGTGGTGGTGGCAGATGACATCGGCAAGTTTCCAGATGAAAACCTGGCTGAAGCCCTGCAACGCATTCCGGGAATCACCATCACCCGCAACAGTGGCGAAGGACAGAACATTTCTGTCCGAGGCTTAAGCGGTGGCTACAACACCACCACCCTGAATGGTCGTAAGTTGGCTTCTGAATTTGCCGGTCGCGATTTTAACTTCGATACCATTGCCTCTGAACTGGTCAATGTTCTTAGCGTGTACAAGTCTCCTGAAGCCCGGCTTATTGATGGCGGCATCGGTGCTGTCATCAACATCGAAACCCGCAAGCCATTGGCGCTGGATGGCCGAACCGTGGCGGCTTCAGTCAAGGGGATCCACGAGTCCCGCTCAGGCGACATCCATCCACATGCCTCTTTTATCATCGGTGATAAGACCGCCGATAGCCGGCTGGGCGCTTTGTTTTCCATGGTGTATTCACGCAAAACGCTAAGAGCAGACACCTACAGGGCCTCAGGCTTTGATGATGAAGACGAGGACGCCTTCCTGAATGTCGATATGAATGGCGACGGTGTGATCAGCGATGACGAGCGCTTTCCTTCTCAAATCCCGATGTACATGTACTTCGCCAATGCTCAGGATGTTCGAACCCGCATTGGCAGCTCGCTGGCCCTGCAATGGCAACCCAATGATCGACTGGATTTAAACCTGGATGCCTTGTATTCCCGCTACACCACCGATGGCAGCTTTTACGAGATCGGCTTTGTGAATTACGATGAGTCCTGGACGCCCAGCACGCCCATCTTTACCGACCCTAATTTTGACGAGTTGGGACGGGTGAATAAAATTCGTCAGACCGGCCCGGAAACCATGGTCGAACTGCTAAATCGCACCACACCAAGGCGCAGCGATACCTGGCAACTTGGCACCAATGCCCGCTTCTACCTGAATGACGAGTGGACACTGGAAGCAGATGCCGCCTACTCCGAAGCCCGCAATAAAAACAACGGCGACAATCGCTTCATTGTTGCCCGTGGCTTTGTTGATGCAATTGATATCGATTACAGTACCGGCCATATGCTGCCGGATGTGGTGATTGAGCCAGGCTTAACGGCCGATCAGCAATACGGTGCCCATTACAGCTTAAGCTCCGGTACCGGAGTGAAAGACAGCGTGACCGATTTAAAGCTGATGACGCAGTACCAACCCTTTGGCGGCATCATGACCCGGTTGGATGCCGGCCTGACCTATTTGCGCCAAGCCAAGCAACAAGACGGCTTTCAATCCCGCAACCCCAGTCAATTTAGCCGCGGCGGCTACTTTCTGGAGCAAGATGGCTATGCATTTGATGACAGTACGGTGTTCCAGCGTGGTGCGTTCGAGCTTTTTGCCATTCCATCCTCGGTTTTTCGCCCAGCAAACTTTGATAACTTTTTAAAAGGTGAAAACAGCTTAACTCCACAACCCTGGCCCAGCTTTGACTACGATGATCTGGTCGATTACTACCGTACCATCAATGAAGACGCCGCCAATGCTGGCATTGTTCCTAGTGTCGTACTACAGAACAGCTACCGGGTAACTGAAGCAGTCACCGCAGCCTTTGTTCAAGCGGATTTTGAAAGTGAACTGGCAGAGATGCCTTATGTGTTGAACCTTGGTCTGCGAGCCAGCCGCACCAGTGTCGACTCCACCGGCTTTAGCTACGACTTTAGCTTGATAGAGCTCAACCCCGAGACCGGCGAACCTGTCAATAACGACTGGCAAGATGAAGTCCGGGATGTCGGCTTCAGTGGCAGCTACACCAATATTCTGCCCAGCATGAATTTCCGCATGCAATTGCGCGATGACCTGCAGCTGCGCGCATCGGCTGCAGAAGTGCTGAGCCGACCGAGCCTTGGCTACCTTCGCCCCTGGGCAGCACCAAACTTTACCAGCCGTGAACAAGGCTTGCCAGTGCTAAGCCGAGGCAATGCCAATGTAGAACCCGAGCGCGCTCGTCAGGCCGATCTGGTGCTGGGCTGGTTTTTTGCCGAAGCCAGTGCTTTAAATGTGGGTGTTTTCTACAAAGATATTCTGTCGTTTATCAGCTCTGAAGGAAAACCTGGTGTGGTTGAAGGGATTGAATACTTCATTTACGAGCCAGTCAGTGGTGATTACGGTGCTTCGATTCGTGGTTACGAGCTGGCCTGGCAACAGTCCTTTGCTGACTTTCTGCCAGCCCCGTTTGATGGCCTGGGTTTCTTGCTGAACTACACCTATGTCGACAGCAACTATGAAGACCCCGAGTTAAAAGCAGCTGGCCTGCCGTTTCAGGGCATGTCGAAAAACTCCTACAACGCCGTGTTGTATTACGAGCAGTATGGTCTGCAGGCCCGGTTGGCGTACAACTGGCGCAGTAAGTACCTACTGAACCCGGATGCCTGGGGCGGTCCAGCCTGGCACGCCGCTTATGGTCAGCTGGATGCCAGCTTAAGCTACGACATCAACGACAAAGTCACGGTGTTTGCCGAAGCCTCCAACCTCACCAATAACAGAGCCTGGCATTACATTGACCGGGACGACCAGGTGTCCTATCTGGAACGTTTTGGTACTCAGCTTTCTCTGGGAGTACGCGCCTACTTTTAGGTAGCGCCTTTGTGGGCGCCATTGCGGCGCCCTTTTTTATGGCACCTGGTCAGCAGCTGTCATCAGGGCGTGCTCTCAGCTATCACAACGACTGGAATGTTTATTTTTTTCAAAGATGTGCCAGACTTAACTGACCTCGCATCAGTTTCTGGCACCTTATGGGACAACCTGAGCGCTATCATTCACTGGCACGGCAGCTGACCCTGCAGAATCTATTGATTATTGCAGTCAGTCTATTGATTGCAGGTAGCCTTAGTTTCTCTTTGTTCTGGACTATGATGATGCAGCGTCTGGAATCCTCCTCCTTGCTGCACGCCACCCAGCTCGCCAGTCAAATCGAGGTGATGCTGGTGTTCGGAGACCGCAGTGCCGCCGTCGGAGAACTCAGCTATCATGCCGACTACCGACCGGCCAATGAAATTGGGGTCTACCAAGCCAACGCAGACCTTTTTGTCTGGTGGCCAGAGACAGCAGTGCCCAGCGCACAACAGCCTCCTACTCTGGATGTTTTACCAAGCCTTAAGCGAAACAACAGGGAGTTGATCATTTGGGTTCCAGTGATTGGTAAAGATAGGGTCGAAGGTTTTGTTTACATTCGCGAGCAACTTGACCAGGAGTATGCCTGGCTAACGCGTTTCCTTGCCGGTCAACTGATGCTCATTGTATTGGTTTTTGTCGGAGCAGGTATCTGGTCGTGGCATGCAAATCGTCGGGCGTTTCGGCCACTCAAAGCTCTGACAGAGCTGGCAACCGAAGTATCCCACAGTCGCAACTTTAAGCTGCGCGCTCCCATCCGGCAGCACGATGACATTGGGCGATTAAGCAGTCATTTTAATGAACTGCTAAAACGACTTGAGTTTTGGCAACGCGATATGCACCAGCAGCTGGTCGAGCAACAGGCCCACAGTGACGCCATGCAAGCACTGGCGCATTGTGATGAGCTTACCGGCATCAATAATCGCCTAACCTTTAACAAGCACTTGGGGCAAGAGGTTAATTACACCCTCACGCAGCAGCAGAAAATTGCTTTACTTTTCATTGATCTGGATAACTTTAAGTTCGTGAATGATACCTTTGGTCACAATGCAGGTGATTTCGTGTTGCAGACTGTGGCTGAGCGGCTGCAAGAATGCGTAAGACAACAGGATGAATGCTATCGCCTGGGTGGTGATGAGTTTGCGATATTGATGCGTTCAATTCCAGATGCTTTGGCAGCTGAGCAGCTGGCAAAGCGTATTTTGCAATCAGTACAAGAACCAATACATTACTTGCAACAAGTTATGCCCATCGGCTGCAGCATTGGCATTGCCTTATGTCCAGAGAATGCAGACAATGCAGCCTTGTTGCTGGAACAGGCAGATCAGGCCATGTATCAGGCTAAACATACTGGCCGCAACCGATTTGTTCGTTATGGAGCCCCGGTATGAAAAACGCTGTCTGGCTATTCACTCTATGCAGTTGCTTGCTAAGTGCAGCGGTACCGGACTTAGAGCAGCTTTTGCAACAGCCTCATCAACAGGTACCGCAGAACATCACCGTCTCGGGACGCTTCTCACAAAGCAGTGCCAACACACCAGGCCCTATCTACATTGTCACCGCCGAGCAGATTTCAGCACTGCAATTACGAAGTCTTGGTGATATTTTACGTTTATTCCCCGGTTTGCATGTGATGCAAGACTCACATTTTACCTATTTAAACTCTCGAGGGATCGGCCAACCCGGTGATTTTAATTCTCGGCTATTGTTCCTGATTGATGGCGCGCGAATAAATGAAAATACCGATGGTGCCGGTCTGCTCGGTGAAGAGTTTTTTCTCGACACCAAACTTATCGACCGGGTAGAGTATCACCCTGGAGCCCCTTCGGCAGCCTATGGAGCCAATGCCATGTTGGGCGTCATTCATGTCGTTACCAAACGAGCAAGAGACCTGTCTGGTGTGCGAGCTCTGACAACAGTAACCAATCATGGACAACAAAAAGTTCAGCTTCTTGCCGGTACTGGCAGCTCGGAAAACTTCGAAGGCTGGCTATCCGCCAGTTTAACCGATCAAAAAAACATACCCATTCTGCTGGAGGACGATCCAGGCCTGGATCCTGCCCTCAACAAAGAGCTTATTCGCAAGTTAAGCGGCAAAATTCAGTGGCGTAACACCAGCTTGTTACTCAGCACAGCAAACCGACAGCGAACCAGCCCGCTTTTTACAGAGAATTTAACTCTGGAAGAGTTGGTCAGCGATGAGTACAACAAAAATTACATGGCATCACTCAGACATGACCATTATTTTTCACCTGAGCTCAGCGGCTATTTCACCTTGAGCTCGTTTCAAACTAAATTTCATCGGACCGATCCTCTTGTGTTGGATCACAACAGTTGGACCCCCTACACCACCGAGCTAAGTGGTCGCTGGACAACCCTCGACGCTCGAATCCATTGGCAACCAGGCCCAACATGGAGCTGGTGGAGCGGCGTTGAGCTGATACGAGACCATCGCCAGGTAACGGAGTTTGCCCTTCCCGAGCTCGACTTTACAGAGCGACTGCAAGGCCAAAACTTCCATCTGGGTTGGTACAGTGAGCTGCACTGGCAACTGAGACCAACACTGAGCGGCCAGGTTGGTATTCGATACGACCAGGACGACTTCGATCTACACCACTACAGTCCTCAGGCAGCCTTCATCTGGCACCCTACCCCCAAACTGCAACTAAGTCTTCGTCATGGCCGTGCTGCAAGAGCTGCCAGTTTTATCGAGCGCATCTACAACGATGAGCTCGAGGTTGCACGCCCAGAGCCAGAACGCATCCAGTCTACCGATCTGTTACTGCGCTTCCGCGTCAGTGATCAATTGCATCTGTTCAGCAATCTGTATCAAGCCCGGTTAAAGCAACTTATCTTTGAACCTCATCCTTTGCCATACTTTGTCAATGCCATGCCTGCCGACTCCAAAGGTGCCGAATCTGGTTTCGAGTGGCGCCGTAAAGCACTTCGCTGGCAGTTGTCTGCCAGCATCCAACATTCATCTCAGGCTAAATCGGCTCGGCTTGATAACTCGCCAGCCCGCCTGCTCAAGTCTCAACTGGAATGGGCCATCCATCCGAACTGGCAGCTGCATTGGCAAGTCTATGGCGTGTCAAAGCGTCGCTATGATGAGCTGAGCCTGCCAGGTTATCTGCTTCATCAGTTGGGGCTGCAATGGCAACCGTTGCCTACGCTGACGGTGGGGCTGTCACTCAACAACAGCACGAAACAACATGCCTTGGAAATCCCGGCTATTTTCTATGAAGCCTACCAACAGCAACCCCGGAGCCTAGCTTTACAATTGCAGTGGAGGCTAAGATGAAGGCAATACCGCAAAGCATCTCGGTACTGCTGCTTTGCAGCATCTTTTGGCTTCCAGCCCCAGTGAATGCTGATACCGAGCGGCTGGCAGCTTTACTGATCCGCTTTAGTCAGTATGCCGAGCTGCCCACTCAGTCAGACCGTGCTCGACTGTGCGTATTGCATGATCAAAAAATGATGGAACCGCTCAATCGCTTATTGCCTGATTTCAGTCAGTTTGAACCAGAGGCATTGCTGCTGACGAGCCCTGACCAGCTCCGGCAATGCCATATCCTTTGGTCTGGCTTTCCCTACTGGCCACCCGATGAGTGGCTGGGACAACTGCACCGACAGCCAATGCTGTGGATTTCGGATCACCCGGATTTATTCCGACGAGGTGTACTGATTTCTGTGCACTACACTCCCCAAAGTATGCGTTTTCGGGTTAACTTAACTCAGGCAAGAAGCCAGCAAATTCGTTTTAACTCCCGGCTACTGCAACTAGCCCATGAAATCATTTAATGACTTCTGTTGCGCACGATCAACGTCTTGTTCCCCGCTTCAGCTACACTGTTAAAAAATGAAATAATCAAACCGCATGGAGCAGCTGGATGCAAGCTGGCAGAGCAACGACCAAAGAACTTGTTTTTTCGGCTTACCAATTAACCCGACACTACCAGATGGGCGATGTGCTGATCCAGGCACTGCGAGGCGTAGATCTGAACCTGTACCGCGGTGAATTTGTGGTGCTGCTGGGCGCTTCCGGCTCGGGCAAGTCCACTCTGCTCAATATTCTGGGCGGGCTGGACAGCGCCAGCTCGGGCGAGTTGCGCTATGGCGATACCGTACTCAGCCAGGCCAACGATAAAGCCCTGACCCGCTACCGCCGCGAACAGGTTGGCTTTGTGTTTCAGTTTTACAATTTAATTCCTAGCTTAACTGCCCTTGAGAACGTCGCCCTGGTGACCGACATCTGCCCGGGCGCAATGACACCAGCTGAGGCTCTGGCGCTGGTGGACTTAAGCGAGCGTTCTGATCACTTCCCATCCCAGCTCTCCGGTGGCGAGCAGCAGCGAGTCGCCATTGCCCGCGCCATCGCCAAAAAACCGAGGGTGTTGCTGTGCGATGAACCTACCGGCGCACTGGATTCGAAAACCGGCAGCAAGGTGATGGCAGTGTTGCATCAAATCAATCAGCAGCTCGGCACCACCACCTTGGTGATCACCCACAACGAAGTCATCGCCGACATGGCCGATCGGGTGATACGGTTAAAAGACGGCCAGATTGTCGACATAACGCGCAATGATGCGCCTAAATCCGCTGCCGAGCTGCATTGGTAATGCAGGCCCTGCAACGCAAACTCTGGCGCGATCTGCTGGCAATGAAAGGCCAGATAGCCGCCATTGCTGCGGTCATTGGCGCCGGTGTCATGGTGCTGTTTTTGTCCGTCACCACCCTGGATATGCTGCAGCGCGCCCAGCTCAATTTTTATCAGCAAAGCCACTTTGCCGATGTCTTTGTCGAATTGACGCGAGCTCCCGAGCACCGGCTGGCCCAGCTACAGCAACTGGATGGCGTGCATCAGGTGCAAAGCTCGGTGCGGGCGCCGGTGCGGCTGGAAGTGGCCGGCTTTAACGAGCCAATCCGTGGGCTGATGCTGTCGCTGCCCGAGCAAGGCTTGCCCTTGCTGAATCAACCGCTGCTGCGCCAGGGCAGATTGCCTGAGGCAGCCGATGAAGTGGCCATTAGCGAGCCCTTTGCCAAGGCCCATCAGCTGCAACCAGGCGATCAGCTAAGCGCCATCATTCAGGGCCGGTTGCAGCGCCTTCGGATCAGTGCCATCGTGCTGTCGCCAGAGTTTATTTACCAGCTGGGGCCGGCCGACTTGCTGCCCGACTACCACCGTTTTGGCGTACTTTGGATGCCGCGACGGGCACTGGCCCATGCCTTTTTGATGGATGGCGCTTTTAATCACCTGAGTGTCAGCCTGCAACGCGGTGCCAACCCGCTGCAGGTATTGGATGAACTGGATCTGCTGCTGGCTCCCTACGGCAGCCGCGGCAGTTATTTGCGCAGCGAGCAAAGCTCTCACCGCTTTTTAACCGAAGAGCTCGAACAACTGCAGGTGATGGCGGTGTTTCTGCCGACGCTGTTTTTGGGCGTCGCCGCTTTTTTGCTCAATGTATTGATTGGGCGCCTGGTGCGCAATCAACTGCAACAAATTGCAGTACTGAAAGCTTTTGGCTACAGCCATTGGGCCTTGCTACTGCATTACCTGCAGCTGGCAGCCTGCATCGTGGTGCTGGGCGTGTTGGTTGGCATTGGTCTTGGGCTCTGGGCAGCCAATGGCCTGGCAGAGCTATACGGTCGTTACTTTCATTTTCCCGAGCTGGAACTTCGGGTGCAGCTGCAGCATCTGGCGCTGGCCTTGCTGGTGGCGCTGGGTGCAGCGCTGCTCGGGGTGTTCAATGTATTGCGACTGGTGGCCAAACTGCAGCCGGCTCAGGCAATGCGCCCTCCGGCACCTCCACGTTTTCGGCGCAACCGGCTGCAAGCCTGGCTGCTCGGCCCCTGGCTCGGTCAACTGAACCGGATCATCGTCCGCAATCTCTGGCGTCACCCTCTACGAAGCCTGCTGTCGGTGCTGGGGATAGCCCTGTCCTCCGCTTTGCTGCTGGTCGGCAGTTTTCAGTTTCATGCGTTACATGCTTTGTTGGATATTCAGTACCGCCAGATCCTGCAGATGGATACCCAGCTAACTTTCACCGAAGCCAGCCCGGATCGGGTATTGGCAGAGCTGCGGGCAGAGCCAGCTGTTTTGGCAGTGGAAGGGTTTCGCCTGGTGCCGGTGCGCCTGCACCATCAGCGCAGCAGCTACCGCACCGTGATCCAAGGCATGGAAGCCGAGCCGCAGCTGCGGCGATTGCTTGATGCCGAGCTAAACCCAATCCGGCTGCCACCCGACGGACTGGTGCTGACCCGTTACCTGGCTGATTACCTCGGCGCCTCGGTTGGCGATGCGCTCGAAGTCGAGTTGATGGAAGGGGCTAACAAGCGGCTGGCCATCACACTTGCCGCTGTCGTGGATGAGCCTGTTGGGGTCAGCGGCTACATGGAGCGCCGGGCGCTGAATCGCTTGCTGCAGGAGGGGCCAGCCCTGTCGGGTGTCTGGCTGTTGACCGATGCGACCAAGCGCCAGGATTTGCAGCAACGGCTACAGCGCCAGCCCAACCTTGCTGGTATCAGCCTGATGAGCGACATTGAAAGCCAGCTGCGCGATTACATTCAGGACACCCTGCTTGGCATGATGGCCATTCTGGTGTTGATGGCCGCTTCCATTACCTTTGCGGTGATCTACAACAATGCCCGCATCGCTTTGGCGGAGCGCTCACGCGAGCTCGCCACCTTGCGGGTTCTCGGATTTGAGCGCTATCAGGTCGGCTGGGTGCTGGCCGGTGAGGTTTTGCTGCTGACCTTGCTGGCCATTCCGCTTGGTTGGTTATTGGGCACCGGCTTTGCCTGGTCGATGCATCAGGCGCTCAGCATGGATTTGTTCCGGCTGCCTTTTGTGCTGAAGCCATCCAGTTACGCGCTGGCGACCCTTGGGGTCCTGCTGGCTACCTTGCTGTCATTGAGCCTGATGCTAAAACGCTTCGCCAGACTTGATATGATTACCGCCTTAAAAACGGAGTAATGCCATGAACAACCCCCTTAAACGCAGCCTGTGGACGATCCTGGCCCTAGGCCTGCTGCTGGCGCTGTTTTGGGCGCTGCGACCTGCCCCGATGCAGGTGCGCATCAGCCCGGTGCAGCAAGGCTACTTTGCCGAAACCATTGAGGATGAGGGCCGTACCCGCCTGCGGGAAACTTACAGCATATCGGCCCCCATCGATGGCTATCTGCATCGGGTGGTGCTGGAGCCGGGAGACAGTGTGCAAGCCGGCCAGGTGTTGTTTTCATTAGAACCCGCCCCAGCCCCGGCGCTGGATGCACGCAGTCTGGAGCAAGCCCGTGAGCAGGTATCGGCAGCCCAGGCACGCTTGCTGGCTGCCAAAGCCGGTCTTGACAGCAGCTTGCAAGAGCGCCGCTACGCTGAACAAGAATATCAGCGCCATCAGGGCCTGCAGCAACAAGGTGTGATTTCCGCCACCCAGCTCGACCGGCTGCGCCATGACTGGCAACGGGCACAAGCGGCTGAACGGGTGGCCACCGCCGCCGTGGAAGTAGCCCGCTACGAAGTGGAAAATGCCCGAGCTGTGCTGGCTATTACCGATGGGAGTCGCAGCGGTGAAGAGCGCCTACTCAAGGTACTGGCGCCGGTCAACGGCCTGGTGTTGCAGCGTCAGCGCTGCTGCGAAGGCGTCATTATGGCAGGAGCCCCAGTGCTTACCCTGGGCGATCTGAATCAGCTGGAAGTGCAGGTGGACTTGCTATCGGCCGATGCGGTGCGGGTAAGGCCAGGCATGCCAGTCGAGCTGGAACGCTGGGGCGGCGACAGCAGCTTGCAGGGTCTGGTTCGCCGGATTGAACCAGCCGGCTTTACCCGGGTGTCGGCGCTTGGTGTCGACGAGCAGCGGGTGCCGGTGCTGGTAAGCATTGAGTCCGGCCCTGAACTATGGCAGCAGCTTGGCGAAGGCTACCGGGTCGAAGCCCGCTTTTTACTCTGGCAACAGCACGATGCCATCAGCATACCAAGCAGTGCACTCTTTCGCGAACAGTATCAGGGCGAAAGCCGCTGGGCTGTTTTTGTCGTTGCCAATGGCAAAGCCAGGCTGCGCTGGGTGACGCCGGGGCGACGCAGTGGCCTTAGCACACAGATTGAAGCGGGACTCACTGCCGGTGAAAAGGTTATTACCCACCCACCGGCCAGTTTGCACGATGGGGATGCTGTGCGTTGGTGATGCTGTACGCTGGTGATATGGCTTGTTGGCAATAAGAGGCGTTGCTAAGGCCCTTGCGCCAGATCAAGGCGCAGCCCGCAAAACAAGCTACACTGGGTGGGATCGTCAGCGTAAACCAGAGCGGAGGAGATGCCATGCCCTTGCAACAACTGAAACAAGAATTGCTGCAACGAAAAATGAAGCTGGAGCGCCAAATTGCCGCAATCGAGCATGATTTTCGTCAGGGCCGTAGCTCCGATCTGGCCGAGCAGGCACAAGAGCGGGAAAATGATGACGTCCTAAGTGCTCTGGAGCAAAAAGCCGAGCAAGAGCTGCAACACATCAACCGGGCCTTAACCCGGATGGAGCAAGGTAGCTACGACCGCTGCTCGGTGTGCCAGGATGTGATTGCCATCGAGCGGCTTAGCGCCATTCCTTACACCACCCTGTGCATTGAATGCGCGAATCGCCAAAGCCAATAACTTTCGGCTCAGTCAAGCTGAGCCGTTCCTTTCAGTGGGATCTTGATGTACGCCGTGCCATTGCCTTCTTTTGATGGCAACTGCCCGCCGCGGATATTTACCTGCACCGAAGGATAAATCAGCCGCGGCACGGCCAGAGTGGCATCGCGCGCCGTGCGCTTTTGCACAAAGTCCTGCTGCTGTGTTTGTGCCGCAACATGGATATTTTGCTGTTTTTGCTCCCCCACCGTGGTTTTGTAACGCAATTCACGGCCATTGGGCTGGTAATCATGGCACATGTACATCGGAGTCTCATCCGGCAATTGATACAGCCGCTGAATGGACTGATAGAGCACAGCTGCATCGCCGCCTGGAAAATCGCAACGTGCCGTGCCTGCATCCGGCATAAACAAGGAGTCACCCACAAAAAGATGACCGGCTATCAGATAGCTGACGCTGTCGTTGGTGTGCCCCGGTGTGTTGATGACCCGTCCGGTCAGAGCGCCAATCTGGAAAGTCTCGTCATCATGGAACAGATGATCAAAACAGTCGCCCTTGGCGGTCAGCTCTTCATCGCCGATATTAAACACCACCTTAAAGGTCTGCTGCACCTTGCGAATGCCTTCACCAATGCCAACCCGGGCGCCGGTTTTTTGCCGCAGGTAATGCGCAGCAGATAAATGATCGGCATGGGCATGGGTTTCTAAAATCCATTGCAGCTTCAGCTCATGCTGCTTCAGGTAGGCCAATACCTGATCGGCACTGCGGGTATCCACTGCGCCGGCAGCGGCATCGTAATCGAGCACAGGATCAATCAATGCCGCCACTTTACTGCTCTCGTCCACCAGCAAATAGCTGAAAGTACTGCTATCGTTATCAAAAAACATCTCAATGTGCATCGGCTGCTGTTGCGTGGTCATCGGGGCACCTCTTTTAAATTAGACTTCACTAAATAGTGATTGCATCATAGCTGAGCACAGTTTAAAATGCAATTCAGTTATATGCATATTCTTTTTTGGAATATATGAATTATGTTAGCACTCTTAGGCGCACTTATTATAGGTCTTAGTCTTGGTTTATTTGGCTCAGGCGGCTCAATTCTTACCGTCCCGGTGCTATTGTACCTGTTAGGCATGCCGGCAGAGTTAGCCATTGCTTCATCACTGCTTATCGTCGCAGCCATCAGTGCTTTTGGCTCTTTTCACAATGGTTTTAAGCGACTCATCAGCTGGCGTCATGTCTTTTGGTTTGGTATCCCGGGCATGTTTGGAACCTATCTGGGGGCATGGGCCGGGACTCTGGTCGACAGCCGTTGGCAGTTGCTGGTGTTTGCCCTCTTGATGATCGTCGCTGCTTTCTTTATGTGGCGCAGCCAATTGAAAGATACCGCGAACCAACTCGCTTTTAACAAGGCCAAAGTCTTGGCTGATGGCCTGGTGGTAGGTGCAGTGACCGGCTTTGTCGGCGTCGGTGGTGGTTTTCTTATCGTGCCAGCATTGGTGCTGATGGGCGGCTTACCCATCGTCATTGGGGTTGCCACCAGTCTGGTGGTGATCGCCTTAAAATCCTTTGTCGGCTTTGCCAAATACTACGTGGTCTTTACCAATCAGGGGTTAAGTTTCGATTGGACCGTCATTGCGCTGATGATCGTGGCAGGTATTGCCGGCAGTTATTTAGGTGCCTGGATAGGCCGCCGTTTACCTAAAGAAAAACTGCAGAAGGGTTTTGCGGTATTTTTAGCCGTTATGGCAGTGGTTGTCGTAACTCAATCCGTTATCTAACAAGTTGGAGATACAGATGAAAACAGCACAACAATTGGTAGCAGAAGCCAAAGCAGGCATCCAGGAAGTCGACCTTGATCAGCTTTCAGATTACCTGAAAACACATCCTGAACCCAGATTGATTGATGTGCGTGAGCCAGCCGAGTTTGCTCAAGGCCATATTGCCGGTGCGGTCAATTATCCCCGCGGCGTGCTTGAAATGCAGTTGGCCAACCATCCAGCCGTCGCAGCCAGTGGCTGCGCTGCAGAGGTTGCACTGGCGCAACTGGCGGCAGAGCCACTGTATTTAATTTGCCGCTCTGGTGCGCGCTCCGCTCTGGCAACCGAGTCATTGCAACGCATGGGCTTTTCAAAGGTGTACTCCGTTGCACCGGGCATGCAGGGCTGGCTGGACGCAAAACTCCCTATTGTGAAATAAGAGGTGATCATGGAAAACTTTACTCCGCTATCCGCTTTGATTGGTGGCACCTTTATTGGCTTGGGAGCTTTATTGCTGATGGCCGCGCTTGGCAGAATAGCTGGGATATCCGGTATTGCCAGCCAGGCCATTTTCCAAAAGCAAGACCGCAGCTGGCGGCTGGCTTTTGTTGCAGGCTTGCTACTCGGGCCTTTGCTGGTGGCACTGGTTATCAGCGATTTTAGTTTCAGCACCCCTGAGCTTGGCCCACGAACCCTGATTGCCGGCTTGCTGGTTGGCCTTGGCACGGCCTGGGGCAGTGGCTGCACCTCAGGACATGGCGTTTGCGGCATTGGCCGTTTCTCGCCACGCTCCATCACTGCCACCCTTGTGTTTATGGCTGTTGGCGTTCTCGTCGCCAGCTTGTTTTAAGGAGCCCTCCATGCAACTCATCATCGCTTTTGTCGCCGGTTTGTTGATGTCCATCGGCATCGCCGTTTCCATGATGATCGATCCGGCCAAGGTATTGGCATTTTTGGACCTGTCTGGCAACTGGGATCCCAGTTTGGCTCTGGTTATGGCCGCTGCTCTTGCCGTGTACAGTGTCGGTTTTCGGTTGGTCCGCGGCAAACCGGCACCTTTATTGGCGGAAAAATTTCAGCTGCCTACAGCGACCAAGCTCGACAAGCCTATCCTGATTGGAGCTGCGGTATTTGGTCTTGGCTGGGGTCTGGTCGGTTATTGTCCGGGGCCCGCATTGGCCGCTCTGAGTTCAGGCAGCTTTGCCACCCTAAGTTTTGTCCTTGCTATGGTTGTTGGCTGGTATTTAGCAAGAAAATGGCCATTGCCTCATTAGCACTTTGGGCGCCTCTTGACGCGAGGCGGCTTGGTGACTAACACTGAAGGCATCTGTCTCGTTATAGCAGCGCTCTGACATGAGGCATTCACATATTGGAGTCACATCCCTGCAGCAGGATGCAGCGCACGCCAGCAAAGTAACGCTGGTCGGTGCGCTGTTTGATGCGCTGCTTGGCGTAGTGAAAATCATCACCGGCCTGCTCGGTCACTCCGCTGCCCTAGTGGCCGATGGTGTGCATTCTTTGTCGGATCTGGCAACCGATCTGGTAGTCCTTATCAGCATCCGGCTGGGAGGGCGAGCCCCCGATCAAAACCACCCTTTTGGTCATCGCCGTATTGAAACCCTCGGCACGATGATCCTTGGCTTAATGCTGCTGGCCGTTGCCATCGGGTTGGTCTGGCAGAATGCTTTCAGCTTATGGCAAGGCCAGAGCAGCACTGTACCGACCTGGCCGGTATTGCTGGTAGCAGGCCTTTCCTTTGGTATCAAAGAGGGACTGTACTGGTATACCATCAAAACTGCCCGCTCATTGCAGTCAGAGCTGCTGAGCGCCAATGCCTGGCACAGCCGTAGTGATGCGCTCTCTTCCATCGTGGTGCTGCTAGGGGCTGGCGGTGCCATGCTGGGTGTCTGGTGGCTGGATGCAGTCGCCGCGATGCTGGTGGCCGTATTGATTGGCTGGATCAGCTTGCAGTTGCTAACAGGCAGTCTGGCCGAGCTGATTGATACTGCCGTCTCCATCGAGCAGCAACAAGCCTATCGGGCACAGATCCTGCAAACTCAAGGCATCCTTGCTATCAATGCCCTTCGTAGCCGCACCAGTGGCGGTAAGGTGCTGCTGGAGCTCAAGCTGGAAGTCGCGCCACGACTCAGTGCCTCCGAAGCCCACTGGCTGGGGCAACAGGTCAAACAACAGCTTAAAAAGCAGTTCACTGAAATCGGCGATATCCTGGTGCACATCAACAGCCCGGCCAGCACCCTGCCTGAACAGCTGACAAGCAGCTCTATTCGCCCAGCTCTGCAGCAAGCTATGGAAACTTTGCTGCAGCGCTATCAACTCGAAGCAGCCGATGCTGAGGTTTTTCTCTACTACCAGCAACCTATACGGGCCGATATTTTGCTCAGCTCCCAAGCGCAAGCAAGATTCGCTAAAATAAGCACAAGACAACTGCTGCATCAATTGCAACACATCTGGCCGCAGAGCAGGCAACTGCAAATTCGGTTTTATCAGCTAAAAGCAGACTAGCCTGACGAATAGTCTTTTATTCCAGCGCAGTCCCAACTACCATAATGACAAAATTATGAAGAGAATCCTTTGATGAAAAAAAGCCGCCTTATCCATGCCGCAGCCGTTACCATGGCACTGCACAGCACTATGGCCATCGCAACTGAGTTTGGCATTTATGGCCGGGCGCATCTATCTGTTGATCAGCTGGACAACGGCAACGACAGAGGCCTGAATATCTCCAGCAACGCCAGTCGCTTCGGTATCCGCGGCTCCCAGCAAGTGCAGGACAATCTGACGGTATTGCTGCAAATTGAAAGCCTGATCCGCCTGGATGAAGGCAGTGGCGACTGGGCCTCGCGCAACAGCTTTTTGGGACTGCAAGGTGACTTTGGCCTGGTGCGGGCCGGTTTTTTTGATACCCCACTAAAAAATGTCCGCAGCCGAACCGACTTGTTTGGCGATCAGGTCGGTGACGCCCGCAACATTGTGCGTGGTGGCGGGGTCGATATGGATCGGCGTTTTCGCAATGGCTTGCATTATCAGACGCCGGCTTTTCAACAGCTCACCTTCGACCTGCACTATTCACCGAACGACCGCAGCGGCAGCAACACCGACAACAAAGACGATGCCATCAGCAGTTCCGTTACCTTTGACAACAAAGAACTGATGTTGATGCTGGCCTATGAACGGCGCAGCCGTCCAGAAAATAATGCTCTGAGCGGATATCGGGCCGGTGCAAGTTATCGCTTAAACGACCAATGGCGGTTAACCGCCTTTTGGCAAAGCAGTGAAAACTTTAATGGGGGTAACCGGGATGCGTATGGCATTGGTGCTGCTTATCGAGTCAGTGACGCCTACAGTGTAAAAGCCCAGCTCTACCATGCCGGCGATGCCAATGCTGACAACAGCGGTGCCACCATGCTGTCGCTGGGCCTGGACCGGCGCTTTGGCCGCCAGCTCACCCTGTATGCAGCGGCAGCCTTTACCAACAACGCCGACAATGCCAGCTTTAATGTCTCGGCCGGTGGTGGCCATGGCAAGCAGTTGGCGATTGAACCCGGCCAGGATCCCTATGCACTGTCGCTCGGTGTGGTGTACAACTTCTCGGCCAACTTTGGCGGCTAACAGACTTGTAGCCTATGGATGCCCCCATGGCGCTGGGGGCACTTTCTCCAGCGGCTGGCTCAGATCAAAGTCGAGCCGCCAGGTCCAGTTGTCACCGCTAAAAGTGCCGTAGGTGTAGCGCTTACCTGGCACGATTTCGATGCGCCATCCCAGTGCAGAGCCATCTTCGGCGGTCCGCTCAGTAAATAGAAAAGCTTGCTGCTGTGGTGTACCCCTGTCTATCGACAAACCACCATACATGGTATTGCTCTTATCGGGCTCCCCCGAGCTTAAGCGGTGATCATGCCGCAGCTCCAACTTGCCATCCTGCCAACTGTAGCGCCAGGTACGGGAGCGATCCCAACGGCCATCTGCATGGCCGATATGAAATGGCAATGCCAACAGCTCGCTGGAGCATTCACGAAAATGCACAATCAAGGTTTCATCCCCTTGCAACAAATCCGGCCGGTCGTCCCGCGCAATGACGCGCTTGCCTTGATAAGCCTGGCCGCAATGTTGCGCCATATTTAGCCAAAACTGTGCCGCCGCTTCATTGTCGGTTGCTACCGCAGGATTTAAGGCTCCAACCAGCAGCGTCATGATACTCAGCATTTTTCTCACCTTGTGACAAACATAAAGAAAGGCAATCTAGCACAGCCCCAGGCCAGAGAAAACCAGCTCGCATCCACCAGCGAAAGCATCTATGCTCTTTAAAAGCCAAACTAAGGAGTAACCAGCGATGCGCGATCCCTTTATGCAAGCAGCTATCGACGAAGCGAAAAAAGGCCTGGCCGAAGGCGGCATCCCCATCGGCTCTGTGCTGGTGATCGATGGCAAGATTGTCGGCCGTGGCCACAATCAACGAGTGCAGCAAGGCAGTGCCATTTTGCACGCCGAGATGCATTGCCTGGAGCAAGCAGGTCGCCTTTCACCGGCTGATTACAAAAAAGCCACCCTCTACTCTACCTTGTCGCCCTGCGATATGTGCAGCGGCACCGCCTTGCTGTATGGCATTCCTAAAATTGTGGTAGGAGAAAACAAGACTTTTCAGGGACCAGAAGAGTATGTCCGCCAGCGGGGTGTCGACGTCACCATTTTGCAAGACGATGAGTGCATTAAACTGATGGAAGACTTTATTGCCAGCGCTCCCGAACTGTGGTACGAAGATATAGGAAAGGAGTGAATTAGCTGTCGCTGTTAAAAGGAATCGATTATGCGGTTGGTTGTGATTTCTACATTAATTTTTGTAATCACACTTTTTAATCCAGCGTTTTCAAAAACCCTGGTTCGGGTCGGTGCTTACGAATTTCCTCCTTACATTCAATTGGAGCATGGTTTAGCCAAAGGCTTTACCGTAGAACTGATCCACCAGCTCAACCAACTGCAGCAGGACTATCATTTTGAACTGGTACTCACCACACCAGTTCGGCGCCATCAGGATTATCAACAAGGTCTATTTGACACCATTTTCTTTGAAGATCCCTACTGGGGCTGGGTACAACGCTCCATTACCATCGACAACTCACCGGCCTTCGCCAAAGACGATGAGGTCTTTATCGCCCTACGCAGCAAAGCACATTCCGAGCAGTGGTTTGACGATCTTAGCAACAAAACCATCGCCGGTATCCTTGGGTATCATTACCAAATTGCCAACTTCCAAACAGATCCGGCCCTGCTGGCCGAGCAATACCAAATGACCCTGGTCAGTGATCATCAGGCAAGTGTCGAACTGGTGTTAAAAGGACGAACCGATACCGCCATAGTGACACGCTCATTTTTGTATCAATATCTCAAGCAACACCCGGGAAGTGCTGAAAAGTTACTGATCTCTGAACGCATTGATCAAAGCTATCGTCACCAGTTACTGCTGAACCCCAACCATGAGCTCTCGATAGAAACACTCTACCTCTGGGTACGGCAACTGCTGGAAAAAGAGCAAATGCATCTGGAGTTGCAGCGCTTTGGTTTGCAACTGCTGCCATCTGAGTAAAAATGCACAAAACCTGCGTTACAACAATAGCCTGCCCGGGCAGTTATGCTATGCTGCTGGTATTGTGCGTGAAACTGAATGGCTGGAATGACGATGGGGAGTTTTGGCAACGTGTACAACTTTATTGAGCAAACTTTCTTTTACACCCTCACCCGGAAAATTATTGGCAACATCGGCTTTCTGGCGTTGTTTTTTGGGCTGGCACTGTACCTGGCTTACCCGGCCGGTGGCGCTGGAACCGGCTGGTGGCTGCTGCTGCTGTTGGGCGCTTCGGCCTTTGTCTTCACCATCTTTTACATGCACCACCTGATCGTGCGACCGGTTCAGGCGCTGGTATCAGCACTGCAGGAAACCAATAGCAAAGGCACCGATTTGCAGCACCGGCTGCCCGCTTTTACCCATGATGAATTCCGCACGCTGTCTGAGCATTACAACGAATTTGTCAGTCAACTGGGTAAACTGCTTGGCGATATTCATCAGGAAGCCAAGCGCACCCACGAAACCAATGAGCAAGTATCCCAAGCCGTCCGTACCACCCGCAGTCATTTGCAGGATACTGAAAAACGTAGCCATCAGATCCGCGGTGAGAGCGATCAGGTGCTGGAGTACCTGGCCGATATCGTGCAGCATGGCGATCAAATGACAGAAGTCGCCTCAGTGACGGTAAAAAGCGCTCAGGGTGCCAGCAGCCAAATGCAACAGCTCTCCGGCCAATTGGCCAGCATCGTTAATTTGCTGGATACCTTTGGTCAAACCATCAATGGGCTGCATCAAAATGCAGAGAATGTCCGGCAAATTCTGGTGATGGTGGAGAACTTTTCCGATCAGACCAACCTGCTGGCTCTCAATGCCGCCATCGAAGCCGCCCGGGCCGGCGAAGCTGGCCGGGGTTTTGCCGTGGTTGCAGATGAAGTTCGCACCCTGGCCGCCAAAGTCAACGATGCCACCCGTCAGATCTCAGGCTTTTTGAATGATATGGAGCGGCTTGTGCAGGAAACCCGCTCCGAGTCGGAAAGCCTGAATCAACAGGCACGGCAAGCGCAAGAGCAAACTGGCGTAACCAGCGAAGAGTTTAGCGGTTTACAACAACAGCTGGCCGATGCAAAAACCCGGGTTCAAAGCATCAATGACACCGTCGGTGCCCTGGAAAAACGCTACCAGCAAACTCACCAGCATTTGTCGGCCATTGAGCATGTCACCAATGAAGCCAACAGCCAGATGACATCCATTGATGACGCCGCCAAGGCCTTGCTGGAAGGCACCGCCAGAACGCAGCAACAGCTGGGTCGCTTTGCCCGCTCCGGCCATTAACGCCAAGGCTCCGCTGCTGGCGGAGCCTTTTGCTATCTTTGTGAAAAATCAACAAAAATGATAAGTCCAGCTGGTTAAATTTTGCTACAATAGCCAGCGATTTAGTACAGCATCAACGGGGGAGTTATGCCAGTCAGCAGCCAACACAAAGTTTATATTCCAACCAGCTCCAGGGACAATCAGTACCTGCTTGCCGAATTCAGTCTGACCGATGCGATCCTCGCACGCTTTGGCGCCCCTATGGTCGACAGCCAAGAGCCGTACAAAGAGTTCTACCTGCAACTGGGTAAAATATTTTTTGAGCTGGCCGATCAGGCAGGCCTTCGCAACGTGCACCTGATTGCCAATGGCAAAACGCCTGTGGTGCGCTTCCACAGCGAGGCCTACACCCTGCAAACAGCGGAGCAAATCCTGTTTTTCTACAATCCGGCGTATCACGAAGCGCAAAACAGCTTTTTCAACCCGGCGGAAAAAGCCCGTAAGATCTCTTTGCTGTTTTTAGCCACCGATGCCAACATTCGCGCCAATGCGGCTGAGTTCCACAACAAAGTGCGCGCTTTGTTGCAGCGATTCAGCGACGAAATCAACAGCCCTGAGCTGAAAATCAAGGTTCGGGATCACCAGCACCTGACGTACGATCTCTTTGCCAAAAGCAAAGGCGTGAAAGAAAGTTACGGCTATAAGCTTCGCTCGCTGGATGCGCGCTACAAAGCCCGCAACTGCGAACTGCCGTCTGAGCACAGCGCCCTGACCTACGCCATTATCAATTTGCCACTCAGTCGCTACATCAAAGAGCAGGTGCAAATTGATGCTAAATCCGATCGTCCCTATACCGCCCTGTACCAGCACATTCAGGACCAGTTTGTTGAAGCCACCAGTCTGAACAAACTGACCCACAGAGCGGTGCTGGCCAATGGTTTGCTGCCGCTGGTGCGTAACAGCAAATTCGATAAGATGAGCAGCGGCAAAGAATTGCAAATGATTGGTTTTGATCCAAGCATTAGTGAAGGGCAGCTGATCGCCGATTGGGACGACAGCAACCTGGTTGAGTCCGCTCAACTCATTATTTTTGCCAACAAAGACGATTACACCGATATGGGCTATGGCCGTTTTATGAATCAGGTCGAAACCGCATTGCGTCGTTTTGCCAAAGGGGTCAACCTGAACCCGGAGCGTGATGATCTGCTGATCCGTTTTCACCAGCACATCAGCTACCATCTGTAACCGGACTTCAGCTACCAAAAAGCCACCCTCGGGTGGCTTTTTGCTGAGTGTTACACTTTAAACCACTTTGGAATAACGCTGCTGTCCCTGCTGCAAATAGACATCAAAGGCACTGCAAATACTGCGCACCCACAACCGGCCTGCATCGGTTATTTTAATGCCTGCCGGGCTTAGCTCAACCAGACCATCCTCGATAAAGGGAGTCAACTTGGCCAGACTATCCGCAAAGTAGTGGTCAAAATCAAGCTGCCACTTCTGCCCAAAAGCTGCAGTATCGAGCGCAAAATGACAAATAAGCTGAGCGATCAATTCCGCACGAATGCAATCGTCTTTGGACAAGACAAAACCTTTGGCCAGCGGCAACTGCTTGGCTTCAATCGCCTGATAGTAATCCGGCAATTCTTTTTCGTGTTGCCACAGCACGCCATCCACCTGACTGATCGACGAGACCCCAAGGCCCAGCAGCGCATTCTGACCATGGGTGGTATAGCCCTGAAAATTACGTTGTAACTGCCCTGCCCGCTGCGCTTTGGCCAGGCCATCCTCGGGCCTGGCAAAGTGGTCCATGCCAATAAACTGATAACCGGCCTGACTAAAGGTGGCGATGCCTTGCTGCAATAAGGCCAGCTTGGTTTCAGCGCCGGGCATAGCGGCCTCCGGCAACTTGCGCTGGGCAGCAAAGCGCGCTGGCAAGTGCGCATAACTAAATAAAGACACCCGATCCGGCTCCAGCGCCACCACCTGGTCCAGCGTCTGCTGAAACGAACCAGCTTGCTGGTACGGTAAACCATAAACCAAATCCAGGTTGATTGACGCAAATCCAAGCTTTTTGGCTGCCTGCACCAATTGGCGCACCAAATCGGCATCCTGCACCCGGTTGATGGTAATTTGTACCTGCTGATCGAAATCCTGCACGCCAAAACTGACCCGGTTAAAGCCAAGCCCACGCAAATGTGCCAACTTTTCCAGGCTGCAACTGCGCGGGTCGATTTCAATACTGAGCTCATCCAGCGCTGTACAATCAAAGTGCCGATGAAACAGCTGCATCAAGCGGCTTAACTGCTGCTCGGTTAAAAAAGTCGGAGTGCCACCGCCCAGGTGGATTTGGCCGATGGGCCGGTGTGCCACCAAGGGCTGATACATGGCCATTTCCTGCTCCAGTGCATCCAGATAGCGATCCGCCTTGTGCTGATGGCGGGTGACCACCTTGTTGCAGCCACAGTAGTAACAGAGCTGGTGGCAAAACGGCAGATGCAGATACAGGCTCAGCTCACCGGTCGATGCCAGCAGGGTGTCCTGCACTTGCTGGCTGTCAAAAGGCGCCTGCAGCGCCAGCGCCGTCGGGTACGAGGTATAACGCGGGCCATGGATGTTGTATTTGGCAATCAAAGCCGGATCCCATTGGATGCTTGGCATAGGAATTCTCTAAGCTACAGACTCTGCGCTAAGTGTACCCAAGCCTGTGCAACAGGCATTGATCTGACGCAACAACCGTCTTGGTTTGCATTAGCCGAAAGTATTTCGTCGCAAAACTCATCATTATTACCAAAAAAAATCCCCTGGGCAGGCCAGGGGATTGAGCGTCAGGATGCAAGACTCAGCTGAAAGCTTTAGCGATTACAGAGTGCCTACCCGAATGGTACCAATCAAGTCAACAGCCACTCTCCGCGACAACTGATTCCGGGTATTATTGACTTCATCAGCACTGCGATCTTTTACTGTGCAGCTTACTCCAGAAATTTGTACCGGACCAGTCAGCTCTTCTCTGTATTGAAATGATGGAACCTGAACGAAATCGCCTCGATTTTCACGGACATGTGGTAAGTTTTGTTGATTGACAAAATTGCGGATCTGCTGCTCATTGGCAACATAGCGCCGGTAGCGTAACTCAAGCTCCATATTGGATTGCCCAGATTCAAGCTCTCCCACAGAATGATTGCCAATCCAAACCACATTGCCAGTACGAACATGAATCAACTTGGCATTTAAAGTCGCTTCAAGGCTTTGGCAGTCGAAGAACTGTCGTTGCTGGAATTGATTGGCGATACCAGGATACTTTGCCATAAAATCTCGCAGCTCTCCTGAGTTAAACAGGTTTAATCGCTCTTCACGGGCACGAATGGTATTGAACTCCGGAATTTGCAAGATGTAATCTGCCTGCACATCACTGGCACTGGCTGCCCGGATTAACTCTGAGATATCGGACAGTTCATGCTCACCTTCGGCCCGGTTCCGGGTAGCTGAACCCACCCGGCATTGTGTTCTTAGGCTATCAAGTTCTCTGGCATACTCCGATGCACTAAGCGCATTGCGGTTAAACCGCTCCTCTAACTGAGCCAGTATCGGGTGGCAACCTGGGTCATAATCACGCAGATCAAAGCCGGTTGTACTGATGGAGCCGATGATTTCTCGATTACGTCGATCACGCTGATCGCGCAAAATCGCTTCGAAAATAGAGCGATCAATCAATTGGAAGCCATTCCTCAACAGTGTACGTTCAATTTGTTGCTCTGCGACGTTAAAGAACCCATCGGTACGAAAATCGGCATTGTCGGATAAGCCGTCATGACGTGTCATTTGATCCGGAACCGCAATTACCACCGAACTTCCCACCGGAATTGGAAAAGCCGTGCTCTGAACCACGTTATCGTCCAGCTGTTCTCGCGGCAGTGTAAACACACTGAATCGAATCGTGTCGACTTCATCCTGCGGAACCGCAGGCATCGGTACAATGGCTCCAGGCGACGAACATCCCATAACGATGAAACTTACCACAGCACTCAGAATCCACTTACTCTTCATGAACACACCTATTCTTATTCAGTTTATTGTTTAATGTATAGTTTGTTACTTTCATAGTCGCCACTTTTTATACTTTCTTATAGCGCCTAAGCTCCATACTAGTAGAAAAAATTGCATTAGACCATGCTAAATGTAAATGTCCGACGGTCCGTAGAAAAATGCTAACAGGAAATTGGCCTCCTATACCCTGCAAAGTGCCAGCGCCGTCGGGTAGGAGGTATAACGCGGGCCATGGATATTGTATTCGGCGATCAAAGCCGGATCCCTCTGGATGCTTGACATAGGCCCCCTCTAAGCAACAGACTCTGCGCTTAGTGAACTCAAGCCTGCCTGGCGGGCCTTGATCTGGCGCAATAGCTGGCTTTTAAACGCCGAGCCATGCGGTAAAAGCGGCTGTTCTGCTTTGGCTGGTTTTAAGCTGAACAGTACCCAGCTTCAGGTGAATCAATAATGTATTTTTACAATACCGCTCCAGGCGCTCAATGTACTTTAACTGCACCAGCTCACTGCGGTTAATGCGGAAAAAACAGGCAGGATCCAATATTTCCATCAATGCCTGCAAGGAAGTAAAAGGCAGAAAGTGACGTTTGCCGGTGATGTCGTAGCCAAGCAGTAAACCTCCGTCAGCCTGGATATAGACCAAATCACTGACAGTAAGAAAATAAATCTGTTGCTGCTGCCGGATGGGCAGCCGACTTGGGTATTCGGGTGCTTTGACTTGCGCTGGTAATTGGTTCAGTAGGGCCTGCAATTGGTGTAACGCGGGCTGGGACAGGGTTTCAGACGAAGAGGACGTCAGTTGCCGGAACTTCTGCCAGACTTGCAACAACTTTTCCAAGCTGTAGGGCTTTAGCAAATAACCAATACCATGGGTTTCAAAAGCGTCCAGCATAAACTGATCATAAGCCGTAATAAAAATTACCGGACACGGTGGCGTATAACGTTGAAAGCTTTGAAACACATTGCCATCGGTTAATTCAATATCCGAAAAAATGAGATCCACTGCTGGCATTTTAGCCAGGTAGGCATCGACTTCAGTAACACTGGTTAATTCAGAGATAATTTCTGTTTCATCAGGAAGTTCCTGCAGTAGGCGCTTTAACTTGTTTCTGGCCAATGGCTCGTCTTCAATGATGACCAACTTATGCATCTGCCACCCTTTTGATCAGCGGTAATTTTACAGTAAAACTATCATCGGTTTGTTCCACCGTCACTCCCTGTCCGGTCAGAAATAAAAACTGCTTGGCTAAATTTTGCAATCCAATACCGTGGCCATTTTTTGCCTGCAAGCGCCGTTGCATGGGGTGTGTGATCACCAGCTGATCCGATAAATACATTCGAATGACCAGCGGCTGCTCTGAGCTCCCCTGGTTGTGCTGCAGGGCATTTTCCAATAATAGCTGTAGGCTGAATGGCGGCAGTACATAGTGCTCAACGTCATTGGCCTCGATGCTAAGCTGGTAACCAGGCCCTAACCTCGCTTGCAACAACTGAAAATAACGCTTGGCAAATTGCAGCTCTTGCATCATCGGCACCAACTGCTGATCGGTATTTTGCAACGACAAGCGGTAGAGCTCGGCAAAATCGTGCAAGTATTGGCTGGCATGATTGGGATCGGTCGCAATCAGCTCATCCAGGGTATTTAATGAGTTAAAGACAAAGTGCGGATTCAGCTGAGCTTTTAGCTGTTGAATTTTTAACTGGGCCAGCTGCTGCTGATAATCAGACAACTGCTCGCGGTAAGCTTCCGCCTGTTTGCTGTGTGTATAGGCCAGGTAAATACCGGAGTAAATCACCATATCCGCAACATAACCCAGGTTTATCTGCAGCAGGGTATCGGCATTGAAGTTCAGTGCAACCGTATCAAAAGCGATCGCAATCAACAAACTGATGCCATTGCTAAAGAGCAGGTAACACACTAACGCAATCAAACAGATGAAGCCATAATGGTGCCAGCCAAGCTGCGGCTTCTGACTGAGGGCTTGTCTGTTCAACCAAAACCGGACCAGGCTAAAAATAAACAGAGCGGCAATAAATTGAAAAATGGGCCCGTCTGGTACAACCGTATACCAGGATATCATCCCCGCACCAACACGATTGCTAATCACCAGAAAATAGCTAAATAAAAAAACCAGCACCAAAAAAGTGCGATCTACCTGCAAATACATCATCCATCGCCGTAGCATAAGCTGGTATTACCTTATTAAAAGTGCAGGCGCTTATGAGCGCCTGCGGTAGACATCACATCATTCATGGCTTTGCGAGCCAGACCAGGTATGCGTGAGCTCTCCCTCACGATTGAAAAACTGTAACTGAACTTCATCTTGCTCGTCGACATAAAACTTGGCACGAGGCGAGCCATCACTGGCAAACAAAAATAACCCGTTGTTACTTTCGTGGGTTTTACCCAATAAGATCCGCTGTGTGCCACCAATCAAACCTTGCTCTTGATAGGCAATAGCGGTTTCCCGCCATAGCTCTGGATCCTCAATCTGATTTAACTCATGCATAATCCGGCGCATCCCGTCTTGGGTTTCATGCTCTGGGCGATCATTAAATGCCAACCCGGAACTCACCACTCGCTTGCCATCCCGCATTTCATCCATAGTCAGCAGTTGCATCACCTGATCACCGTCGTATTTATCAAAAGCCAACATCATACCAGCACTGTGACCATGTTCATTTTTGCTGCCATCGTAAATAAAGCCGCCTGCCTCTATCCCTTCCTCATTAAAAAACAGCATGCCGGAGCGCTTTTTTCGATGCTCATTTAATACAGTACCATTGACCTGCTCAGTGGTCGGAAAGCGCGCTGTATTGGTCAGGAGCATTTTTACCGTACCATCCGCCTCGACAATGTTAATCCGCTCTACCGTCAAGGTATCAAATCGGACATCCTTGTTTGCTCTCATACCCGTGGTCACCAGTACCGCTGATAATGCCAGACACGCCACCACAGCACCACGTAACACTTTAATTTCTTTTTCAATTTTCATAACTTACTCGCTTTTCCTGTTGATGTTGACTGCAGTATCAACCACTCAGAAAGCACGGACAAAGGCTAACTGACAAGCTAAGGAAATTTGTTGCTGAGTAAAGGAATAATGATGTTTAATCAGCCTCAGTTCCAAGCTGATGCTGCTGGAACAGGATGCCGGCTTGCATCTAACCTTATTGCTACCCGGACTTCGTGACGATGTAAAATTATGCGAAGCACTCAGGCAGCACGGCTTTAAGGTTCAGCCCTTTAGCCGCTATTGTTTTTTAAACGAGCCTGAACAAGGACTTGTTATCGGCATAGCTGATGCCGATCAGGCAACGATCAGACAATTGATTCAGCTCGTCAAACAGAAGCTAAACGGTTAATCTGCTAGCCATTTCAATCAGGAGTAAACCCAGTGAAGCTACAAATTTTTTAGGTGGATGCTTTTACCGATCAAGTCTTTAGTGGCAACCCAGCGGCGGTCTGTCCGCTGACCCACTGGCTGGACGATGGATTGCTGCAACGCATTGCCGAAGAAAACAACTTATCGGAAACCGCATTTTTTGTGCCGGAAGGCGATGGCTATCGATTGCGCTGGTTTACCCCGGAAGCCGAGGTCGACCTCTGTGGCCACGCCACTCTGGCCGCTGCCCATGTGCTTTACCGTCATTTGGGGTATAACCAAGCTACACTGGAATTTGCCACCCGCAGCGGGCCTTTGCAGGTGACCCGTTCGGACAACGGCTACCAGATGGATTTTCCAGCCAGTAGGCCACAACCGGTTGCAGCGCCGGCTAAGCTGCTTGCCGGGCTTGGCAAAGCGCCAAAAGACGTGCTGGCGGCCTTTGATTACATTGCGGTGTACCACAGTGCCGAGGAAGTCGAAGCACTGGCGCCCGACTTCGAGCAGCTGAGACAACTGGGCTTGCGTGGTGTGGTTGCTACAGCTCCAGGCCCCAGCAAAGACAAAGATGTTGATTTTGTCAGCCGCTGCTTTTTCCCCAAGCTTCGGGTAAACGAAGATCCAGTCACCGGCTCAGCGCACTGCCAGCTGGCCCCCTACTGGGCCAACAAGCTTGGCAAAGAGCAGCTAAGCGCCTACCAGGCCTCCAAAAGAGGTGGCACCATCCACTGCCAGCTTGCCACCGAGCGGGTGCTGCTCAGCGGTCAGGCCGTGGATTTCATGCAGGGGGAGATCAGCTTGGTATCGCTGTGAACTGCGTTAAGTCAGCGAGCAAACAATGGTCGCTTGCGGTAAGTCAGGCTGCGCCACAACCACTCCATCGGCCCATAGCGATAGCGCTGCAACCACCAATGACTAAACCAAAGCTGGCTGCCATAAAGCAACAGGGCCCAAAAGGTTGCGGCAGCCCGCCCCAAGTCGCCGTAAAGCCCGAAACCATAGCCGTAAAACAGCAGGGTAAAAACAATGGAGTGCAGTAAATAGTTGGAGAGCGCCATTCTCCCTGCTGGTGCAAGCCAGCCAATCAAACGGCTTTTGTGCAGGTACAGCTGCACCAATGTCGCCAGATAGGCCAGGCACAATGCCAGATTCGAAAAGTTTTGGCAGGTCATCAACACTGCATTGCGCATGCTGGCTGTCACCATCTCCACGTCCGTCCCATAAATGCCCCAGGTCAAGGTTAATGGCAACCCGATGGCATAACCCAACCACATCAGCCGCCAGAAAAAGCGGGCATGCTGCTGGGGTTCTTGCAAGATACCAGAGCGACCCAGCGCAGCACCCAGCAAAAAAATACCCAGGATCATCGGCACAAAGAGTACCAACGCAGGGCTGAGGTACATGGCCTGAAACTCATAAAGCCGCCACTGCACCAGCTGCCAATAACCTCCCGTTGCATAGAGCAAATCTCCACGGGCGATATCTGCCAGCAATTTTTCTTTATCGGCGGCAAAGCCAGCTTCGAGCTTTGCAGCCTCCTCAGGCACTTGCATCGCCATCTCGAGGAGCTGTGTAGCAAGCAAAATCAGCAGAATGGGGGTCAGCAACAGCACCACAGACCAGATAAAGAGCCGTTTCACCGAGGCATTGACAAAGAGCAGCAGCAAAAAACCGACCAGAGCATACAAGTGCAGTATATCGCCACTCCAAATAAACAGCAGATGCACTACACCAATGGCCAGCAGACCCCACAAACGGCGACGGAATAAAGCAGTAGCTGCCGCCCCCTTTTGCCTGGCCCGGTCAATAAACACAATAAAACCAAGGCCAAACAACAAGGAAAACAGCGTATAAAACTTGCCCTGGATAAAAGTAAAAGACAACCAGGCCACCGCATAATCCAGCCCGCTTTGCTCGGAGTTAAATCCCAGCATCAGCGCCTGAATGGGCCGCTGAAAAAACTCGATGTTCATCATTAAAATGCCAAAGAGGGCAAAGCCACGGATCGCATCCAGGATCAGCATGCGCTCAGCCGGTGCTACCGGACTGGGTAAATCTGTTGTCGGGGTTGTCATGATAGTAGCCAATCCATGCAGAGCTGCCGGCCAAAGGGTTTGGTGTATTGAAGATAGCTTAGATTTGTTGGAAGTAAATAGGGTAAGGTTTCGAACCAAGTCCGCCCTGCTCCGCAGTCAAACAAAAAGCCCCCAGCTTTCGCTGGGGGCTTTTTGTTTGAATATGGCGGAGAGGGAGGGATTCGAACCCTCGTTAGGGGTTAACCTAAACACACTTTCCAGGCGTGCGCCTTCAGCCACTCAGCCACCTCTCCGATACTCGCCGTAGCGAGCGCCGCTATACTAGGTAAAAAGCGGACTTGTTGCAACAGTTATCTGTTGCTTTGCAACCTTCTGCTGCTAAATTAAGCAGCTTAGGCATTGCCCTTTACAGCAACCTGCTGCTCTTTGGCGAAATTCAGCATCCGATCCAGTGGCAGCAAGGCCCGGTGACGCAGGCTGTCGTCGACAAAGATTTCATGGCCGTCACGGCTCACCAGAGCTTCTTCAATCGCCTGTAAGCCGTTCATCGCCATCCAGGGGCAATGGGCGCAGCTGCGGCAGGTGGCGCCGTTGCCGCCGGTTGGGGCTTCAATAAAGGTCTTTTCCGGGGCCTGCTGCTGCATCTTGTAGAAGATGCCCTTATCAGTCGCCACAATAAAGGTGTCGTTGGGCAGGGTTTGACTGGCTTTGATCAGCTGGCTGGTAGAGCCGACTGCATCGGCCAGTTGCACGACGGAGTCTGGCGACTCCGGGTGCACCAGCACCGCAGCGTTGGGGTATTGCTGCTTAAGCTCAACCAAGGCCTTGGCTTTGAATTCGTCGTGCACAATGCAGGCGCCGTTCCACAGCAGCATGTCGGCACCGGTTTGCTTTTGCACATAGGCGCCTAAGTGCTTGTCCGGGCCCCAGAGGATTTTCTTGCCCTGGCTGTCCAGGTAATCGACCACATCCAGGGCGATGGACGAGGTGACCACCCAATCGGCTCTGGCTTTGACCGCGGCGGAGGTGTTGGCATAAACCACCACCACCCTGTCCGGGTGCGCATCGCAAAACGCCGAAAACTCTTTGGCCGGGCAGCCGAGATCCAGCGAGCAGGTGGCTTCCAGCGTCGGCATCAAGACGGTTTTTTCCGGACTTAAGATTTTGGCCGTCTCGCCCATAAAGCGCACACCCGCCACGATCAACGTCTCGGCCGGATGCTCTTTGCCAAAGCGCGCCATCTCCAATGAATCAGAGACACAGCCACCGGTTTCTTCTGCCAGTGCCTGGATTTCAGGATCGGTGTAGTAGTGAGCAACCAACACGGCGTTGTGCTGCTGTAATAAGGCTTTAATACGCGCCTTGTACTCTGATGCTTGCTCCGCATTCAGCGGCATCGGCTTGCGCGGAAAAACAAACTGCTGTTCGTCGAAATACAAACTTTGTTCCATCGTGCCAGTCTTCATTACCGAAAAAAGGGCGCTATTATAGCGTGAGACAACGCGAAATGACAAAAATTAACGCTGGAGGAAGAAAACAGGGAAAGTGGTGGGTCATGATGGATTCGAACCATCGACCAATGGATTAAAAGTCCACTGCTCTACCAACTGAGCTAATGACCCACTAAAAAATGTGTGCACAACGGAACCTGGTGGGTCATGATGGATTCGAACCATCGACCAATGGATTAAAAGTCCACTGCTCTACCAACTGAGCTAATGACCCGGTTCAGGGTGTGACAAAAGAGGCGGTGGTGGGTCATGATGGATTCGAACCATCGACCAATGGATTAAAAGTCCACTGCTCTACCAACTGAGCTAATGACCCTCGCCGCGGACGCATATCTTACTGATTTCAGGCGTCAGTGCAACCAAAAAAATAAAAAAAACACCGTCACTGCTGTTAAACGCTTAAATAGGAAGCAACTTGCTGAAAATCACAACAAGGGTGCAACCTTTTTCTTAATTCAGGCTGTCGAGCCGCCCCTGAGCCAAACGCACTGCCGGTGCATTGGGATGCTGCTCCACCACACGCTGGTAATACTGCCGGGCTGCCGCAACATTGTTTTCCCGCTCGGCCACTTGCCCCAGTTTAAAGAGCGCATCCGGCACCTTGTTGGAGTCGGCAAAGTTTTGCACCACGCGCTGAAAATAGGTTTTCGCTTTTGACAGCTCGTTATCACGCAACACCAGCTCACCTAACCAGTAATTGGCGTTGGCGGCATAGACAGAGTTTGGGTAGTTCTGCAAGAACCGCTCAAACTCGGTAATGGCTGCATCGTAACGACGGTCACGCAGCACCATCTGTACTGCGCGGTCGTAGGCATCATTTTCAGACACATCGGACGAGAAAGGCGTTTGCACTGGATCGATGCTGGTTTCAATTTGCATCTGAGCCGGTGCAGGGCCTGCGCTCATTCGACGCTCAATTTCCTGATAAATGTCGCGTTGGCGTTGCACAATTTCTTCCAACTGATGGCTGTGCAGCTCGGTCTGTCCGCGCAGTTCAGAGACCTCATCCAGCAACTGCTCTAAATGTTGCTGCATACGCATCTGCGCATTGCCCCTCGCCTCAACCACCCGCTCCAGAGCCTCCAATCGTTGCTCCAGACTGCCAGAGCCGGCTGCAGGCGCAGCGCCCCGGCTACGGCTGATGTCGGAAACCGGGGCCGGGTTTGCCATTGCCACAGCAGAGACCAAACTGACCAGCACTATCCATTGTTTTTTCATTGCACAACGCTTCTCTTAGCTAGATATTAATACACCAGAACGGCACGACGGTTTTTGGCAAAACCAGCTTCGGTGCGCGACATATCGACTGGACGCTCTTCACCGTAGCTGACAGTTCGCATCTGGCTGGCCGGAACCCCCAGGTTTTGCAAATACTGGACAACGGCCTGAGCACGACGCTCACCCAAAGCAATGTTGTACTCTGGGGTACCACGCTCATCGGTATGGCCTTCAATGGTTACCCGCACCGATGGGTTGTTGCGTAGGAACTCGCCATGAGCACGCAGGCTTTCAACAAACTCCTGCCGGATGGTCGAACGGTCAAAATCAAAGTAAATCACGTTTTCCTGGCGCAGCGCTTCCATTTGCTGGCGCACGCGCTCAGCCGGCGTTAACGCCTGCTCGGCTCGCTCAACCTGAACCGCAGCATCGCGCTCCATCTGAGCACGGCGCGCGGCCTCTGCCTCCGCTTCGGATACCGAGGTTTGTGAGGTGGAACTACAGGCCGCAAGAGTCAGGATGGGTAAAGCAATCAGTAACCCTTTCAACGCAGGATGAAGGTTCATAGCAACATATCCTTACTAATTAGTAATTAAGAGTTTTGGTTATAAAAATGGCGACCAGGCCGGGGATTTAACTTCCCCTTCGGCGGCAGGTAGCCGGGCTTTAAAACGACCATCCATAGAGACCAATGCCAGCACCTGTTTCGACCCATGCATGGTGCTGTAAATCACCATAGACCCATTCGGGGCAATGCTGGGCGACTCATCCAGGCTGGTGGTGGTCAGAACCTGCAAAAAGCGGGTCTGTCGATCCATCCGGGCAATCTGGTAACGTCCTCGGTTACGGTGAACCATGACAATGGACTGGCCATCCGGGGTAAAGGTCCCGGATAAGTTCATCTCACCTTCAAAGGTCAACCGCCTTGTAGTTCCAGTTTGTAAATTTACGCTATAAAGTTGCGGATTACCACCGCGCTCCGAGCTGAAAATGATCTCTTTGCCATCGGGCGACCAGGCTGGCTCAGTATCGATGGCACGATGATTGGTCACCCGGGTCAATTCTTTTGTTGCGATGTCCATCACATAGATTTCGGGGTTGCCATCTTTCGACAACACCAGCGCCATTTTTCGACCATCCGGGCTCCAGGTTGGGGCCCCATTAATGCCCGGGTAACTGCTAAGAACGCTGCGCCGGCCAGTGTAGATGTCCTGGATGACAATTTGTGCTTGCCGCTGTTCAAAGGTGACATAAGCCAGTTTGGTGCCATCCGGTGACCAGCTTGGTGACATCAAAGGCTCCCGTGAGCGCAGTAAAATTTGCTGATTGGCACCGTCGTAATCGGCAACCGCCAACTGAAAAGGAAACTCGGCATCATGCTGCACCAATACATAAGCTATTTTGGTCAGGAAAGCGCCACGGGTGCCGGTTAAACGTTCATAGACAATGTCGCTGATGCGGTGACCAAATTGACGCACCTGATTGCTTGCAATGGAAGTGTCTCGTGCGTCCAGCACATAGTCCTGACTTTGCACCAATTGGCCCTGGTTCAGCATCTGCTGGCTCAGGCCTGCATTGCCACGCACCACATCAATCAACTCGAAAGAAACCGTGTAACGATCAGGACCAGTTTCACGGATGCTGCCTATCACCAGATGCTCGACCCCTTCTTTTAACCAGGCCGCAAAATCAACATCACTGGCCTGATAGGGTTGTTGCGGCATCCGCACCCGTGGGATCGGGTTAAACTGACCGCTGCGCATCAAGTCCGCTGCGATCACCTCCGTGATGGTTTCCGAGGGCGGATTGGTTCCTTCGAATCGAAAAGGCACCACCGCAATCGGCTGCGCCGAATCAATGCCTTCGGTAATCACAATTTCAAGGGCACTGCGCGCCTGCACGGTTAGGCTGAGCAATAGCGTCAACAACAAACTGAATTGGATCAAAGTTCTCATCATCAAAATTCCGGGATCACCGTTAAGTTAATATTACGAAGCTGCTCGTACACGGCCGGGTCGGACGACACCGGCAAAGTGCCGGCACGTTCTACCGCGCGAATGGCCGCATCACACACCAGCTGATCGCCACTGACCACACTGGAGTTGGTCACAAAGCCATTGCTGGCCAAACGAATGTTGATACGACACTGACGACCGCGCATCCGCTCATCCACCCGCAAATTTTGCTGAATGCGGTCGCGGATCATCGCAGTGTAACGCTCAACCTCGGTCACCGTTTGCCGCTGACGGGCCGCTTGCCGGGCCTGAGCCTCACGCTCCAATCGCTCCTGCAACTCACGCTCCTGCTGAGCACGTAATTGCGCCTCACGCTCACGCTGCTGCCGCTCTGCTTCAGCTCGCTCAGCAGCTTCTTGCTCTTGCCGACGGCGCTCAGCAGCCGCTCTGGCTTCAGCTTCTGCCTGCTGACGCTGTTGCTCAGCCTGACGAGCACGCTCGGCCTCCTGCTGTTGCTGACGGCGCGCTTCAGCAGCCGCGGCAGATGCCTGACGCGCAGCTTCATCTTGTTGGCGTCGTTGCTGTTCCAGCCGTCGAATGCGCTGTTCTTCCTCGGCTCGGGCTTGTTCGGCAGCCCGGGCTCTTCGCTCCAGTTCGGCAATGCGCTGCTGCTCAGCACGCTGAGCTTGCTCACGCTGATCGCGCAGCTGCTGTACCCGCTGATCAAATTGCTGCTGGTCAATGGCAACGGCTTCTATAGGCGCAGCCGGGGCTGAGCTGGCAGTCACCGTCACCGGCGTAGGCTCAAGGCTGGGTCCGGGTGCAAAGTTACTGGCCACCAGAATCAGCACAAAACCAAGATGGAGCAACAGCGACTTCTTTAAAGCTGTTTTAAACTCCGGCTGCATCATGGTTTAGCCCTCCCCCGGATCGGTCATCAGACCCACCGATGGCGCACCTGCATTTTGCAATAAGTTGATCAAACGGATCACGGCGTCGTAGCTGACGGTGTGATCGCCCTTCACAATCACCTGAGTACCGGGCTCTATCGTCAACCAGCTGGCGACTTCATTAACCAGCTCGGCCGAGGTGAAAGGACCGTGTTCAGTGCCGTCGTGGTCAAAATAATAAAGACCTGCTGCATCAACCGTTGCCACCAAGGGCAGCTTGCCGTCGGTCATTTGCTCCAGCGGCTCGGCCGATGAACGGGGCAGCTCGACCTTGACCCCTTGGGTCAGCATCGGGGTAGTGACCATAAAGATAATCAATAGCACCAGCATCACATCGATGTAAGGCACCACGTTGATCTCTGCCATCATGCGCCGCTTTTTACGGATGTACATCAGGCCGCTTCTCCGGTATTGCTCACCGCCTGCCGGTGCAAAATATTGGCGAACTCTTCGACGAAGTTGACGTAGCTGCTTTCCAGCAGCTCAACCTGGTGTGAAAATTTGTTGTAGGCAATTACTGCCGGGATGGCCGCGAACAAACCCATGGCCGTTGCAATCAAGGCCTCAGCAATACCGGGCGCAACCATGTTCAGGGTGGCTTGCTGTACCGCACCCAGCGCAATAAAGGCATTCATAATGCCCCAGACGGTGCCAAATAAGCCGATGTAAGGACTGATCGAACCAACCGTCGCCAGAAACGGCAGATGGGTTTCCAACCGTTCGACTTCGCGCGATAACCCCACCCGCATGGCGCGCTGGGTCCCCTCCATCACAGCACCGGGCTGACGGCTGCTTTTGTGCAAGCGGACAAACTCTTTAAAACCGGATTTAAACAAGGCTTCAAGGCCGGTCACCTGGCTACGGGCACTGACTTCGGTGTACAACTTGGATAAATCAATACCCGACCAAAACTTATCTTCAAAGCGTTTGGCTTCTACGCTGGCCAGCTTCAGAACCTTCTTACGCTGGAAAATCATCGCCCAGGACACAATGGACATGCCCACCAGAGTTAACATAACCGCTTGCACAATAATGCCTGCTTCAAGCAACAAGCCTAGAACTGATAATTCACCGGAACCGGACACTGGATATTCCTCTGAGAGTTGACGATGTTGATTTATAATTTTGGTTGCTGGAGGCTGAGGCCGCGCAGCACCTATCATAGGGCAGGCCTTTTACGAACTCAACAGCTAGCCGGGCATCCTTGTTAAATACTTCCAAACCCGGATAGCAAGGACTTTGCGGACTGAAAAAAGTTGCATCGACTGCGCTGAAAACGCGTGAAAATACGACCAGCTTCAATGGCTGCTTTATTACCGCTTCATGAATTATATTGGCACCACTGTGGCTTTTTATAAAAGGCATAGCAAGGCTCAACAATTGCACTATGGGCACTCTAACGATCAGCTTACCTTGGCCGCATGAACAACAGATGAATAAAGCATTATTTTTTCTAATCTGAAAGCGGCAATTTTTCTCGTTTGAAGTCTTTACTCTAACTCCCTAGAATACCCTCGTGTTCTGAGCTAGCGCAAAGTGCAAGGTTCCTGACCTTGCATTAGACCAGTTCACAGAGTGGTAGAGGTTGGATCTCCCAATCCACTTTATTGCTCGCAGATGTTCCCTGGATTTTATTGAAGCACTTCCTTCAACTTGTTGCATTCGCCCGCTCACTGAGCGGGCTTTTTTTTAGCTGCCATCTGTACGAAACAGTTCTTATCTTAGCTCTCGGGCAAATCAAAGCCAAAATGCTGGTAAGCCCGCGGCGATGCAATGCGCCCTCTTGGCGTGCGTTGAATAAAGCCTTGCTGAATTAGGAATGGCTCAATGACATCTTCAATGGTGTCTTTCTCTTCACCAATGGCGGCGGCCAGGTTATCCAGCCCGACCGGGCCACCCATGAACTTTTCGATAATGGCCAGCAACAACTTGCGATCCATGTAATCAAAGCCTTCAGCGTCCACATCCACCATTTGCAGCGCATCGGCGGCCACCTGCTGCGTCACCTGACCATTGGATTTAACCTGAGCATAATCGCGCACCCGGCGCAGTAGGCGGTTGGCGATACGGGGGGTGCCGCGTGAACGGCGGGCAATTTCAGTAGCACCGGCCTCATCCAGTACCAGATTCAAAAAGCTGGCTGAGCGCAGGATAATTTGGGTTAGCTCTGAGACTTTGTAAAACTCCAGCCGCTGCACGATGCCAAAGCGATCTCGCAGCGGTGAGGTTAAGGCACCGGCCCTTGTAGTGGCGCCCACCAGGGTAAAAGGCGGCAAGTCCAGCTTGATAGAGCGGGCGGCAGGGCCTTCGCCAATCATAATATCGAGCTGGTAATCTTCCATCGCCGGATAGAGTATTTCTTCCACCACTGGGCTTAGCCGGTGGATCTCATCAATAAAGAGCACATCGTTGGCTTCCAGGTTGGTGAGCAGTGCTGCTAAATCGCCGGCTTTTTCCAGCACCGGGCCGGAAGTGGTTTTGATGTTGACCTGCATTTCATTGGCGACAATCATTGCCAGCGTCGTTTTACCCAACCCCGGCGGGCCAAAAATCAGCAAATGATCCAGCGGCTCACCACGGCCCCGTGCCGCCTCAATAAAAATCGCCATTTGCTCGCGGACATGCTGCTGACCGGTGTAATCCGCCAACAATTTGGGACGAATCGCCCGGTCAATGGCTTCATCTTCCCGGCTGGCAGTCGGCTGAATAAAACGGTCGGCTTCAATCATGGCTTACATCATGCTCCTGAGGGCGGCTTTGATCAGCATCTCGCTGCTCATGTCGTCGGTTTTCACCTGCTGCACGGCTTTGCTGGCTTGCTGCTGAGTATACCCAAGGCTGACCAGGGCACCAAGCGCATCCTGTTCGGCTTGTTCGCTGGCGGTCAGACTGACCGCAACCGGTTTTAACTGCAAAGTACTGAAAGCACTGTCGGCTGCTGCCATGCCCCAGTCTTTTAATCGGTCTCGCATTTCCACCAGCAAACGCTCGGCGGTTTTTTTGCCGATGCCCGGTAATTTCACCAGAGTGGATAAATCGTCCAGCTGCACACAGCGCACAAAATCATCGGCGGTTAAACCGGATAAAATGGTCAATGCCAGCTTAGGTCCAACGCCATTGGCTTTGATCAACTGGCGAAACAAAGCACGCTCGGTCGCGCTGTGAAAACCATACAACAGCTGCGCATCTTCACGCACCACGAAATGGGTGTAGAGCACCACTTCCTGCTCCAGCTCCGGCAACTGGTAAAAACTGGTCAGCGGCAGCTGCACTTCGTAACCCACACCGCCGACTTCCAGCAGCACATCCGGGGCTTGTTTTTCCAGTAAGATGCCACGCAATCGTCCTATCATCAGGGTTCCTTATCTTAAGCGGCCACGCACGGTTTTGCGGGCCTGGCCGGCCAGACTGATTAAACTTTGCTGAGTATGGCCATGACAAAGCGCCACCGCCAGCGCATCGGCCGCATCAGCCTGTGGCGTGCCGGGCAGTTTGAGCATGGCTTTGACCATATGTTGCACCTGGGCTTTGTCGGCCGCACCGGTACCAACGACGGCTTGTTTGACCTGACGAGCGGAGTATTCAAACACCGGAAGCGCAGCATTGGTCGCAGCCACAATGGCCGCTCCCCGCGCCTGCCCCAGCTTTAACGCCGAGTCGGCATTGCGGGCAATAAAGACCTGCTCTATGGCAAAGACCGTGGGTTGATGCTGGCAGATAAGCTCGGTCACGGCCTGAAAAATGACTTGCAGGCGCTCGGCCAAATCCGCTTCGGGTAAACGAATGCAGCCGCTTGAGCGGTACTCAAAGCGGCTGCCTTGCTGTTGCACCACCCCATAGCCGGTGATACGGCTGCCAGGGTCAATGCCCAGGATAATGGCCACCCTTAGTCCAGGCTCGCCAGCACATCGTCGCTGATTTCGGCGTTGTGAAAGACGTTTTGCACGTCATCCAAATCCTCCAGCGTATCCAGCATTTTGAGGAATTTTTTCGCTTGCTCCAGATCCAGACTCACCTTGGTGCTGGGCACCTGGGTGATCTCAGCATTGGCCGGGGCAAAGCCTGCCGCGACCAGCGCATCTTTGACATCGGAGTAGCTGTCCGGCGTGGTCAGCACATCGAATGAATCATCCTCGTTGCGTTGCACGTCTTCGGCACCGGCCTCAAGCGCGGCTTCCATCAGCGCATCTTCGTCGGTGTCGCTGTCGTACGACAACACCCCCTGCTTGCTGAACAAGTAGGCCACCGAGCCATCGGTACCCAGGTTGCCGCCATTTTTACTGAAGGCATTGCGTACATCGCTGACGGTGCGATTGCGGTTGTCGGTCATGGTTTCCACCAGCACCGCCACCCCATTGATGCCGTAACCCTCGTAAAGCAGCTCGTCGTAATTGTCGCCCTCGGTCGCGCCGGCACCCCGCTTAATAGCGCGATCGATGGTATCGCGGGTCATGTTTTCCGACAGCGCCTTATCGACCGCAATCCGTAACCGGGGATTGGAGCTCACCTCAGGGCTGATCCGGGCAGCAACTGTCAGCTCCCGGATGATTTTGGTAAAAATTTTGCCTTTTTTGGCATCTTGTCTGGCTTTGCGGTGCTTAATATTCGCCCACTTGCTATGACCTGCCATGCTTACTCCTTGGTTAGCTCTATCATCAACTCCGCCAGCTGAGCCGGATTGGCCAGACCCGGTGCATCGGTCAGAGGACAAGCTGCAGTGGTGGTTTTGGGGAAAGCCATCACGTCACGGATTGAGCTAGCACCGGTCATCAGCATCACCAAGCGATCCAGGCCAAAAGCCAGACCAGCATGCGGCGGTGTACCGTATTTCAGGGCTTCCAGTAAGAAGCCAAATTTCTCGGTGGCTTCATCGTCGCTGATGCCAAGCAGGCGGAATACCGTAGCCTGCATCAGCGGATCGTGAATACGGACCGAGCCGCCACCGAGCTCAGTGCCATTCAGTACCATATCATAGGCATTCGAAAGCGCTTCTGCCGGTGACTGCTCCAGCGCCGCCGGATCCGGATTGACCGGTGAAGTGAAGGGGTGATGAATGGCCATCAGTTGGCCGTCGTCATCCTGCTCAAACATTGGGAAGTCAACCACCCACAGCGGTTTCCAGCCCTGCTCGGTCAGACCATGTTGCTCACCCAGCTTCAGGCGCAGTGCGCCCATGGCTTCACACACCACCGAGTAGCGATCGGCACCAAAGAACAGGATATCACCAGCAGCAGCCTCTGTACGACTCAGGATCTCATTAACGATGTCATCGCTTAAAAACTTGGCCACTGGCGACTGCACCCCTTCGATGCCCTGCCCCACAGTTTTCACTTTCATCCAGGCCAGGCCCTTGGCACCATAAATGCCGACAAAATCGGTGTAACCATCAATGTCTTTGCGGGAAATGGCCTCGGCCTTGCCCGGTACTTTCAGTGCGACCACGCGGCCTTTGGCATCGTTGGCAGGGGCAGAGAAGACTTTAAACTCAACCTCTTTCACCAGATCGGCGACATCGACAAACTGCATCGGATTGCGCAGATCCGGCTTGTCGGAGCCATACAGGCGCATCGCATCGGCGTAGGTCATGCGGGGAAAATCGCCGAGGTCGACCTGCAATTGCTGCTGAAACAGCTCGCGGATCATTTGCTCGGTCACCGCCATCACCTGATCGGCGGTCATAAAAGAGGTTTCGATATCGATCTGAGTAAATTCCGGTTGGCGATCGGCGCGCAAGTCTTCATCACGGAAACACTTGACGATTTGGTAGTAGCGATCCAGCCCAGACATCATCAGCAATTGCTTAAACAACTGCGGCGATTGCGGCAGCGCAAAAAATTTGCCCTTGTGGGTACGGCTGGGGACCAGATAATCGCGTGCACCCTCCGGCGTGGCCCGGGTCAGCATCGGGGTTTCCACATCCAAAAAGCCGTGACTGTCCATAAAATTGCGGACAAAGCTGGTTACTTTGGCACGAAACTTTAATCGCTCCGTCATCACCGGGCGACGCAAGTCCAGGTAACGGTACTTCAGCCGCTGCTCTTCGCTGTTGTTCTGGTTGGAGTCCAGCGGAATTGGCGCCGACTTGCTGAGGATTTGCAGGGTTTTGGCATAGACTTCGACTTCACCGGTCGCCATCTCTGCATTGACCTGAGAAGCCGGCCGAGCCCGAACTTTGCCGCTGACCTGAATGCAGAATTCGTTGCGCAGGGTATAGGCTGTTTCGAACAGGGCTTTTTCATCGGGATCGAACACCACCTGCACCAGGCCTTCACGGTCACGCAAGTCCAAAAAAATCAGGCCACCCAGATCGCGGCGACGATTGACCCAACCACACAATGTAACTTCTGTATCGACCTGCGACGCGGTTAAGGAACCGCAATAATGACTGCGCATGCATTCAATCCTTTCGAAAAACTGCCAAAAAAGCCTGCCGGGCGATGAACGCGCACTCAGGCATGGATGGGACGGTATTATAAAGAAAACAGCAGCAATGTCACTGCCTGCGCCTTCTGCTATGATGGCATTTTTTGTCAGAAGGAGCCGCGGATGCTCTACCTTGGCTGCCCGATGTGGGCCAATGCCAGCTGGAAACAAAGTCTGTTTTCCCCAAGCTGTAAAACCGCCGATTTTTTGCAGCAGTACAGCCAGGTGTTCAACACTGTGGAAGGCAATACCACTTTTTATGCCGACCCCAAGATTGAAGCCTTGCAGCGCTGGGCCGCACAGACTCCGGCTGATTTTCGTTTTGTACTCAAAGTGCCTTCGCGTATCAGCCATCAGGCCAATGCCGATGCCGAGGCAGAGCTAAAAAACTGGTGGCAGTCGCTGCAGCCGCTGCACAGCCGCATCGGTCAGGTGCATCTGCAACTACCAGCCACTGCTGGCCCTGAGCAACTGGCATGGATTGCCGCAATGCTGGATGCACTGGTCGCTGATGTCCGCTGCTGTGTAGAAGTCCGGCATCTGGCATTTTTTGATAAAGCGGAACACGAAGTGGCCTTAAACCGGCTGCTGCGTGATTACGGCGCTGAGCGGGTGGTCTTTGACAGCCGGGCTCTGTTTGCGGTGCCGGCCAGCCATCCGGCGCTTCTCGATGCTCAGCGCAAAAAGCCACGTTTACCGGTGCATGCGATTTGCCTGACCGATGCACCGGTGTTGCGTTTTATCGGCTGCGACGATGCCGCCATCAACCGTCAGCATTACCAGCCCTGGCTGGCTAAAATCCGCCAATGGCTGGATGAAGGCAAAACACCTTACTACTTTTTCCACACCCCGGATAACGCCTCGGCGCCTCAGTTGTGCCGGGATTTTATCGCCGATCTGGGCATTGCCCACCCGGTGCTTAATCCCTGGCCAGGTGAGCAAAACCAAGCTGACAACCATCTTCAGCCGGAGCTTTGGTAAGGCTTTAGCCAGCTGGCTTTTGCAGCAACACCACATCCGGGCCGCAGAACTCCAGCTGCAGCTGGTAGCGTGCAGCCAGCCAGCGAAAGCTGTTATCGGCAAAAAAGCTGATATGAGTGGGGTCCAGCGTATAGTGCCAGTTGGCGAAAGCGGCATCCGTCGTCAACCGTTTGGTCATCAGCCCCAGCCAGCCACCGGGTTTGAGCAGCCCAATCAATTGCGCAAGTACCTGGCCGGGCGCGCTTAAGTGCTCCACCACCTCAGTGCTGACAATAAAGTCGTAGGGTCGGCTTAAACACTCAGGCTGATGGCAGTAGTAGAGATCGTAATTGGCGCATTGAAATCCCGCCTCTGTAAACATCAGCGCCAGCGTCGGCCCCGGGCCGCAACCAAAATCCAAACCTTCCGCTTCGGGTGCCAATCGTTGCCGCAAAGGTTCAAATACACGGCCTAAAAACTTGCGGTACCCCGGGTCATCCGGCTGATTCTGGTGCTGATCGTACACCTCCTTTTCTGCCACAGCATCCAGATGAAAGGCCGCCGGCACAAAGACCAGTGCGCACTGGTCGCAGCGCCAATAATCGCGCACCAGCACCTTTGGTCTCTGCTCCGTATGGTACCGATGGGTTTGGTTGGATTGGCACAGCGGACAAAGCGATGGAACAGCAATCATTGATAGATGCACTTATTAAATACTGGCATGAGCCTTTGATTTGACATCGAAAACTGCTCGCTCTAGGCTGGTAATAATCAATTGGCGCTAAGCCTAACCGAACCAGCCTTGTCTGACAACTCGGCAAACACCTGTGGGAGCCATCATGACTGAACAAGTTCGCTTGTTACCACTGCCTTTTGCCAACAACCATCAGGGTAACCCGAGGCGTATTGGAGTAGAAATTGAACTCAGTGGCCTTGAACTGAACGAGCTCGCTGAATTGGTCGCAAAAGAACTCGGGCTGAACACCGAGCAAAAAGGCCGCTACGATCTGCGCCTAACCGGCGATCCAGCCGGCGATTGGGTGGTGGAGCTGGACTTTCATTTACTCAAAGAGTTGGGGAAAACCGAGCAGGAATCCGGCAGCTTGTCCGAAAGTGCCGAACAGCTGCTGGCGTCATTGGCCAACCAACTGGTACCGCTCGAGCTAGTGAGCCCACCCCTGCCATTTGAGCGCTTAACCGATATTGAGCGTCTTATTCAACAGCTGCATCAGCGCGGGGCCAAGGGCTCTTCCGATGAATTCCAAAATGCCTTTGGCTTGCAACTGAACCCGGAGATCCCATCCAAAGACCCGGCTGTTTTGCTGCGCTTTTTGCAAGCCTTTGTCTGCCTGCACGACTGGCTGCTGCAACAAGAGCAAATCGACGTCACCCGCCGCCTAACCAGTTACATAAACCCTTACCCCAAAGCCTATCAAAAGTTGATTCTGGCTGCCGATTACCAGCCGGATTTGGCTCAGCTTATCGACGATTACCTGAGATACAACCCAACACGCAACCGAGCACTGGATTGCTTGCCGCTCTTTATGGAGCTGGATGAAAGCAGAGTCAAAGCCACCGTCAAAGACGAACTGGTCAAAGCCCGGCCAACTTTTCATTACCGTCTACCCAGCTCCGAAATTCAGCTAGCCGACTGGGGCTTGCACCGGGCCTGGAATGGCTGGATTCAAGTAGAACAACTGGTCGCCAATCCTGACCAACTGAGCGCCTGCGTAGCCGCCTACCTGGCCCTGCTCAACAAGCCGCTGGGTAAATTGCTGCAAGACTGGCCACACCAACTGGAGCAACAATGGCTAAACCGGTAATTGCCATTACGGGGCCAGAGCGTGGTGCTTTTGGACCACGCTTTTTGGTAGCGCTGGCCGTGCGCTTCTATGGTGGAGTTCCTCTGCAGTTGCGGCCATCCCAGCACGAGCAAGCCGTCCACTTCGATGGCGTAGTAGTTACCGGTGGCCATGATGTCGATCCGGTGCTTTACGCTGCTGAGCCTGAAGTCCATCCTAAGTATGATCCGGAGCGGGATACTCTGGAAATGGCGGTAATCAAGCAAGCTTTGCAGCAGCGCAAACCTCTGCTTGGGATCTGTCGCGGTGCCCAGCTTTTAAATGTCAGCCGGGGCGGAAACCTGCATCAGCAGCTAAAAGAGCATCGCTACAAAACCTCGCATCGCTGGACCGTACTGCCGCTGAAAACCTTGTGTTTAGAAGCAGGCAACTCACTGCTGGCGAAGCTGCTGCAATGCCCGAAATGCAAAATCAACAGCCTGCACAACCAGGCCATCAATCAAGTCGGTGATGGTTTGAAGGTAGTGGCGCGGGATCTGGATCAACTGGTGCAAGCCATCGAAGATCCCAACTACCCTTACCTGCTGGGGGTGCAGTGGCACCCGGAGTTTTTGCTGTTTCTTCGTCGCCAGCGCCACCTGTTTAAAGCCTTAGTGGCAGCAGCGCTTCAGCAGCAAGCGGACGAGCATGAATAAGGGCATGAAAAGCACTTCATGCCCTTACTGTCATCCATAGTTCATCATGGCTAGCTTTCTTGCTGCTTGCTGAAAGTTTCCAGCAACTCCAGCGTGCGGGCAATCGCTGCAGCACTGAGATCCAGATGGCATACCCAGCGCAAACGATGCCACTGAGTCCCGGAATGACTGTAGTTGCTGCCGCTAAGGAGTACGCCCTGCTGCTTCAGATAAGGCAACAACTCAGCTGCCAGCGCTGGTGCCACATCGCAAAATAGAATATTGGTTTGCACCGGCTGCAACCGCAGCTTGCCCTGCCAACAGGCGTAGCGCTCTGCCAGCGATGTCAAGCCATCCGCCAACTGTTGGCAATGCCGGTGATCATCGTCCAATCGTTCAACCTGGTGCTGTAACGCATAAAGCCCTGCTGCCGCCAACAGGCCGGTTTGCCGCATCCCGCCACCCAGCATTTTTCGAAGACGTCGAGCCCGCTTGATGACCTCACTGGAACCCAACAACAATGAACCAATTGGAGCACCCAAGCCTTTCGACAAGCACAAGGACAGGGTGTCGTAGCCCTGGCACAGCTGGCGTGCCATCTGCCAGACATCCTGTTCGCGTTCCGCTGCAAGCTTGGTGGCGGCATTCATCACACGGGCCCCATCAATATGACAAGCCAACTGATGCTGTTTGGCCAAACTGGCGACACTGGCCATGTATTCAGGACTTAAAACTTTACCGGCAATGGTGTTTTCCACCACCACCAAGCGACTGCGAGCAAAATGAGGGTCGTCCGGTTTAATCGCGGCAACGATGTCTTCCAGCAACAAGGAGCCATCGGCCTGCACGGCTAATGGCTGTGGTTGAATGGAACCCAATACGGCAGCACCACCACCTTCCCAGCGGTAGGTATGCCAGTCCTGGCCCAGGATCACTTCATCACCCCGTTGGCAGTGGCTCATCATCGCCAGTAAATTGGTTTGGGTGCCACTGGATGCAAAAAGCGCGGCTTCAAATCCCAACTGCGAAGCCGCCCAGTCCTGCAGAGCGTTGGTGGTTGGGCAGTCCTGAAACACATCGTCGCCAAGCTCTGCTGTCATCATGGCCGCTCTCATCCCTGCAGTGGGTTTGGTCACGGTATCGCTGCGAAAATCAATCATGGAAGATCCTGTTATGTGGCACTTCGGCTCAGTGTCCCCCGAGCCAAGCCCCGACACAATCAAAAAATCGAACACTCAACTGAATTTTATGCAATTTAATCGCAAGGATCCCGCCCCCATAGTGTTCAAAAGTGATCAACTAAGGATCTTCTTATGACTGACTTATTCACCCCACTGGAACTTGGCAAACTCCGCCTGCCAAATCGTGTTTTGATGGCCCCACTGACTCGCTGCCGGGCCGATGCCGACCATGTACCTACCGACATCATGGCCGATTACTACGCGCAGCGCGCCAGTGCCGGCTTGCTGATTGCAGAGGCGACTATGATCACCGAAGGCAACTCAGCGTTTTGGCGCGAACCAGGAATATACTCAGAGGCTCAAATCAGCGCCTGGCGTAAAGTCACCGATGCGGTGCATGCCAAAGGCGGTCGGATTTTCCTGCAAATTTGGCACGGTGGCCGGGCTTGTCATCCAGCCTTGAATAACGGAGCCACTCCGATCGCTCCATCCGCCATTGCCATTGATAATACGGTGCATACCCCGGAAGGGAAGCTACCTTATGCGGTACCACGTGCACTTGAGCTCAGCGAGATCCCAGCCATTGTCACCGCCTTTCGCCAGGCGGCTCTCAATGCTGTGGAAGCAGGGTTTGATGGCGTTGAAATCCACGGTGCCAACGGTTACCTGCTGGATCAGTTTTTACGCAGCAGCTCCAATCAGCGTAGCGATGCCTACGGTGGCCCTCTGAAGAATCGTGCCCGTTTATTGTTTGAGGTGATTGCTGCGGTGACCGATGCCATTGGCCCTGATCGTACCGGCTTGCGTTTATCACCGCTCAATAGCTTTAATAGCATGCTGGACGATAACCCAATTGAGCTGATGCAGTATCTGGCCAGTGAGCTGAACCGCTTTAAGCTGGCCTATTTGCACCTGATGCGGGCCGACTTTGCCGGCATTCAACAGGCGGATGTAGTCTCCGTCACCCGTGAACACTACCAAGGCACCCTGATTGGCAATATGGGCTACAGCTTCGATGAGGGCAGCTCTGCGGTGGCTAGCGGTCAGTTGGATGCGGTTGCCTTTGGCAGTGCTTATATTGCCAACCCGGATTTGGTGGAACGTTTTGCTAAGCAATTGCCACTGGCCGAACCAGACCCAGCCACTTTCTATACTCAGGATGCGAAGGGCTACAGCGATTACCCAGCCTATGCTTAAACACTAAAGTTTTGGGTACGATGGCTTCGCACAAATGAAGCCATCGAATCATAAAACTAGCAGCAATAACATCACAGTTGGCGTTGATGTAGCCAGTGCTCAAAATCAGTCACCGGCTGAGGGCGGGCAAACAAGTAACCTTGATAGCAATAACAACCGCTGGCATGCAGCAACTGCTGTTGGCTTTTGTATTCTACCCCTTCAGCTACCAGCTCCATGCCAAAGGTATTGGCGATACCAATGATGGCGTCCACTATCACCCAGTCTTTTGGCTTGTGGCCATCCCGGCACTCCCGAACAAAATGTTGGTCAATTTTCACTTCATCAAAGGGCAAACGCGACAAGTACGACAAGGATGAGTAACCGGTGCCAAAGTCATCCATAGCAAAGCGCAGTCCCAGCGCTTTTAGCTGTTGCATCCGGGCAACCGCATCGTCTAAATCGGTCAAAACCAAACTTTCGGTCAACTCCAGTTTTAGTAAGCCAGGTGCTATGCGGTAGTGCTGCAACAGACCTGCCACCATGTCGACAAAGTCAGGCTGATAAAACTGACGTACACTAATGTTCACTGCTATCGTGAGGTCGGCAAACAAAGTCTGCTGCCAACGTTGCAACTGCTGGCAAGCCTGTTGCAATACCCAGCGCCCGATAGCTTCTATCTGGCCCGACTCTTCGGCCAGCGGAATAAAATAAGCAGGTGAAACCAGGCCTCGCTCTGGATGTTGCCAGCGGATCAGCGCCTCAACCCCAAGCACTTTGCCAGCTTCGGTGACCTGCGGCTGATACACCAAAAGAAACTCCTGCTGTTGCAGTGCCTGAGTCAGGGCCTGCTCCAGCGCAAAGCGCTGCTCCACCTCAGCCAGCATGTCCGGTTCAAAAAAGCACACGTCATTGCCATCGGCCTGTTTGGCATAACTCATCGCCAGATCCGCCCGTTTAAGGCACTCGGCTGGCTGTTCGGCCTGTTCAAAAATATAGACGCCCACACTGACGGTGCTGCAATACTGATGGCCGCTGATGCTGTAGGGACGCTGCAACACCTGCAGCAACTGCTCAGCTTGCTGACCAGCCAGTTCTTTAGCAAGGCGCAAGCTGGCGGGTAAATAGCCCAGCAACACCACAAATTCATCGCTGCTAAGGCGACCATAAAAAGTGGTTACCGGAACTTCTTGTTTGATCCTGTCTGCGACCTGCTGCAACAGCTGATCGCCAGCCTGATGCCCCAAAGTGTCGTTTAAACGTTTAAAATCATCCAGATCCAGATAAATCACAGCTGCATAGTGCTGACCGAGCTCCATATCCAGCAGCAACTCCTGCAAACAAAGCAGAATTTTTTTCCGGTTGTAAAGACCGGTCAATTCATCGTAGAAGGCCAGCCGATGCATGGTCTCTTCCGTTGCTTTTCGCTCAGTAATATCGGTGATAAAACCATACCAACTGATACCATCCTCTTCCCGTTCTGGCAGGGAGCTGCCATACACCCAGCGACTGTTCCCAAGTGCGTCCAGCACCCGGTACTCGTACTGCCAAGGGGTTAGCTCTTTAGCAGAGCGCTCGATGCTGCTAAGCATGCCTTCCAAGTCATCAGGATGAATCGCCGCCATCACCGCAGCCGCATCCTCGGCGGCCTGCTGTGGCGTCACTTGGTAAATATCCCGGATGGCGTCACTGGCGTAGGGAAATGAATAGCTTCCATCCTGATGGCGTTTAAACTGGTAGACCAAACCAGGTACCCGCTCGGAGATACGTTGCATGCGCTGAGCCCAGAGCGTTGCCATGCGCTCAGACTGCTGAGTGCGTTTTTCCACCCGCTGCAGCCGCAACCGCATCATTACGGCAACGGTAGCGACCAGCAAAATAGCCACTGCTACCATCACAGCCAGATCACCCAAGGTTTCTGAGCTGATGCGAAAGCCCGCGATACCTTGCACATGATCAGCAGCCAAATAGACAGTAGCATGCATCGCCATATAATGCATGCTGGCAATCGCCAGCCCCATCACCATCGCACTGATGGCTTTGACTACCTCAGCTTGACGGATCAATGGACTTAACAAAGGACGTATAGACAGTGCCAGCGTCGCCAACGCCACGGCCACCAACACCGAGCCGAGAAACCAATCCAGCCGGTACAGTCGCTCGGCTTGCAGCACCATAGCAGCCATGCCGGTGTAATGCATGACACCAATGCCTGCCCCCATCAATAGACCGCCAAAAGCAACAGAGTGCCACTGCGTTTGAGGCATCGCCACCACTTGCAACAACACCGCTGCAGCCAGCACTGCCGGCACAATAGAAGCCAGGGTCAACCAAAGCTGGTACTCCACAACCACAGGCAGTGTAAACGCCATCATGCCGGTAAAGTGCATGGCCCACACCCCGGTACCAAGCGAAAATGCGCCCAGCACATGCCAAAGCAGGCGGATCTGATCCGATGTACTGGAACGCATTAGTTGAGCAAAGTTAAAACTGGTATGGGCAGCTAAAATGGCAATAGCCAATGACAACAGCACCAGCTGCGGCTGATGCGAGCCGCTGAGGGCCAGACTGAAGTCGGTGCTTTGATCGGCAAATGCCAACAAGGACATAGCAATTCCTGCGGTAGTAGGCGAACAGCCAGATGCCAGAAAACATGGCGACTGCCCCTATCTAAGCACAGGATATCAAAAGCGTCGAGCCTTAAACGACAAACCCGGCCGAAGCCGGGTTTGAATGCAGTTTAGTTGCGCTGCTGATCCTGCTCTTTTAAATAGTCATCGTAGCTGCCAGCAAAGTTGCGAATGCCATCGGCGGTGATTTCGATAATGCGGGTCGCCAGCGAGGACACAAACTCCCGGTCATGACTGACAAAAATCAGCGTGCCCGGATAGTCCAGCAGCGCCTGGTTCAGCGATTCAATCGACTCCATATCCAGGTGGTTGGTCGGCTCGTCCATCAACAGCACATTCGGCCGTTGCAGCATCAGCTTGCCAAAGATCATCCGGCCCTTTTCACCACCGGACAAAGCGGTTACCGGTTTTAAGATGTCGTCTTTGGAAAAAAGCATCCGGCCAAGCACGGCTCTGACCGCCTGCTCATCTTGCTGCGGTTGCTTCCACTGCAGCATCCAGTCAAACACCGACATTTTTTGCTGGAACAAATAGGCGTGATCCTGAGCGTAATAGCCGATTTCGGCATTTTCCGACCATTTCACCAGGCCAGAGTCGACCGGGTATTCGTTCATCAAGCACTTGAGCAAGGTGGTTTTACCGATGCCGTTGGCACCAATCACCGCGACTTTTTCGCCCACTTCAATCAGTGCCGAGACGCCTTTTAATACCGGCAGCTCATCGAAGCTTTTCTTCACATCCTGCAGCTCCAGCGCCAACCGGTACAGCTGCTTGTGCTGCTCGAAGCGGATAAATGGATTAACCCGGCTGGAGGCTTTGACTTCCGACAACTGAATTTTTTCAATCTGTTTGGCACGCGACGTGGCCTGCTTGGCTTTGGAAGCATTGGCCGAGAAACGACTGACAAAGCTTTGCAGCTCGGCAATTTGCTCTTTTTTCTTGGCATTTTCGTTCAGCAGCTGCTCTCGGGCCTGGGTGGCGGCAAACATGTACTGATCGTAATTGCCAGGATACAGCCGGAGCTCGCCGTAATCGATATCGGCCATATGGGTGCAGACCCGGTTTAAGAAATGCCGGTCGTGCGAAATGATCACCATGGTGCTGTTGCGTTCGGCCAGCACGTTTTCCAGCCAGCGAATGGTGTGAATGTCCAGATTGTTGGTGGGTTCGTCCAGCAGCATGATATCCGGATCGGAGAACAGCACCTGCGCCAACAGTACCCGCAGCTTTAAGCCCGGTGCCAGCGTCGACATTAAGTCAAAGTGCTGTTCCACCGGAATCCCCACACCAATCAGCAATTCGCCGGCACGGGCTTCGGCAGTGTACCCATCCATTTCACCAAACTGCACTTCCAGATCGGCTACCCGCATGCCGTCTTCTTCGCTCATCTCGGCACTGCCGTAGATGCGATCACGCTCGGCTTTCACCTGCCACAGTTCTTCATGGCCCATAATCACCGTATCAACAATGCTGTACTGTTCGTAGGCGAATTGATCCTGGCGCAATTTACCAACCCGCACATTCGGCTCAACCGACACATTGCCGCTGGAAGGCTCCTGCTCACCGCTTAAAATCTTCATAAAGGTCGACTTACCACAGCCATTGGCCCCGATCAGGCCGTAACGGTTGCCCTGGCCAAACTTGACGGAAATGTTTTCAAACAGTGGTTTGGAGCCAAACTGCATGGTGATATTGGCGGCAGAAATCATGCGTTCTCGTTTCTCAGTAAATTGCAGCAAAAAGGGGCGCTAATCTACGCGAGTTAGCGCCGTTGTGCAATCTTCTGTTCAAAAAAGGTGCCGCTAAAAAAGCTAGGGCATACCTTAGTCATGCCCCCAAGGTGCCGGCGGTAACTCAGCAAGCGGCTGGGTTAAATCAAAATCGATGCGCCAGCTCCAGTTGTCACCACGCACGGTGCCGTAGGTGTAACGCACCCCTGGTTCAATTTCGATGCGCCAGCCGCGAAAATAGCCGGACTCCTCGGTACGTGGGATGGATTGAAATTGCTGGGTGATGTCAGAGCCTTCGCCAACCGTGAAGCCGCCATACATGGTAGTGGTGTCATCACTGCCATCAGCCTTGCGATGATCATGGCGCAGCTCCAGGCCATCGGCATGACGACTGATGATCCAGGTGCGGGAGCGATCCCAGCTTTGCGTGGCTTCTTGCTCGATATGAAACGGTAATTTTAGCTGTTCATTACTGCACTGCCGAAAGTGCACGATCAACAGCTCGGTGCCGGTCAGCATCTCGTCGCCTTCGGGCTCCAGCGTCAGGCCACCAGGGTAAGCTTTGCCGCAGTGCTGAGCCAAGGCTGTAAAAAATTGCTCAAAAGCGGCGGCTTCCGGGGTGTTTTGTGGTGCGCTTTGCTCAGCAGGCTGGCAGCCCATCAAAGCGATAGCTCCAAACGCCAGTAGTAGTTGTGGCTTCATAAGTTCTCCTTATTTTGCTACAGCCTAAGGCATGCATCTGCCTGATGCAATTCATCCATGTCATTGCAGCAGGCAATTGCTTTGCATCGCAGCTGCGCCTGGTGTACAAATTACTTTAAGTACTTTTCAATCGAAGAGAAAGCAGCATGCTGTTTGCACTGGAAAAAATCGTCTTACGGCTCTACATGGCGGGCTTTAAACTGGCCACCGCCTTGCTGCCCTTCCGCTGGCCCAAGGTTTTTCGTGGCGCCAACAGCAGCCAGGCTCTGTTATCTTACATGGCGACTCAGCAACACAACGCTATTCTGGTGATAAGCGATGCAGCGTTAAGCAAGCTCGGTGTGTTAGCCCCCATTCAGGCAGAGCTCGAGCGGCTGCAGCTCCCTTACCAGCTGTTTGACCAGATCACGCCAGACCCAACCAATGCGCACATCGAAGCCGGTTTCCAGGTACTGCAACAAAGCGGTGCCACTGCGCTGTTGGCCGTGGGCGGCGGCTCGGTGATGGATGCCGCCAAGTTGATTGCGGCAAGGGCCAAAAATAACAAACAGGTCCTTAAGATGAGCGGTTTGCTGCGGGTATGGCGCGGCATGCTGCCGGTGTACGCCATTCCGACCACGGCGGGTACCGGCTCGGAAGTCACCATTGCTGCCGTGGTGTCCGATCCGGCCAACAAACGCAAACTGCCGTTGATTGATGTGCGTTTGCTGCCGACGGCGACGGCGCTCGATGCCCACCTGATGACCGGCCTGCCGCCCGCCATCACCGCCAGCACCGGCATGGACGCCTTAACGCACGCGGTCGAGGCCTTTGTCTCACGCAACGCGACCCGAACCACCGATCAGCAGGCACTGACCGCAGCCAAAGCCATCTTTCAATACCTACCGCGAGCCTACCAGAACGGAGCTGATCTTGCAGCGCGCCAGCAGATGGCCGAAGCGGCGCATTTAGCCGGCAAAGCTTTTACCGTAGCCGGTGTCGGTTACATTCATGCCATTGCCCATCAGCTGGGGGCCTATTACCACCTGCCGCACGGTCTGGCCAATGCCATGGTGATGCCGACGGTGCTTCAGTACTCCGAGCCCAAAGCCCGCCGAAAAATGGCGCTGATGGCCAAGCACTGTCAGCTGGCAGACGCTGAAGCGACTGAGCAGCAAGCAGCCCAGGCCCTGATAACAGCCATCCGCAGGCTCAAGCAGGATTTTGGCATTGCCGACAAGGTCACCGAATTGCAATCGACCGATATCCCAGCCATCGCCCGCGCAGCGCTCAAAGAAGCTCGTTTTACTTATGCTGTGCCACGCTATTTGAATCAACAAGGCGCCGAGCAGCTGTTAAGGCAGCTGCTGCCTTAAAAAGCTAGGTTAAAACCCACGGCAAGATAGTTGCTGGAAGACTCCAGCTCGCGGCCAAAGGACAAGTCCAACTCCCACTGCTCCATGGGCTGCCAGCGCAGCCCTGCAGCTAGGGTTGGGTCTTCCCGGCCAATGCCGGCACTTTCAAGAATGACGGCCAGCTCAGGCCAAAGTGCCGCTGTGACCGCCGCTCCCCAACTGAGCGCCAGGTCGCGTTCCTGGTACTGATAGAGAGCCCCCAGGTTCACATGCAGCTCCAGCCAGGGCAACCACTGCTGACTGAAAGGCAGATTGATGAAGACTTCTTCCAGCCGGTGTCCATCCCTGGCCAACATCAGACCAGTAGAAAAGGCCAAAGCACTATCCGTTGTTGGCGCTGCCAACAGCGTCTTGGCCTCTAGGCCATAAGCGGTGATACTGCCAGAAGCAAAGGTCAGCGGTAGTCCCCACTCAAAACCCGAGCGGGTACACATCGGGATCACCGTACCGGCACCAGCCCCCTCCTGCCGGGTCCACCAGGCATCCAGGCTGCATCGCCCTTCATCGGTGATGGCGGCATCATCCACCAGAAAAAGGCCGCCGTTGGCGAGCGTCTGAGCACTGAATAACACGGCAGGCAAGATTAGCAAAGTACGCGTCATGCTGTCCTCCGGTTGGGTTGGTTGGCAACTAGTTTCCAGGAAAAAACGCGGTATTTCCTAGCTCGCAATTTTAAAGCGATTAACATGGTCTTTTAACCGCTGCGCTAGCTCCGATAATTCGGCGCTGGCCTGGGCACACTGATTGGCACCGGTCACTACCTCCGTCACACTGGAAGCCATGGTGTTCACGCTTTCCGTAATATCATTGGCAACATTGGCCTGCTCTTCGGTGGCTGTGGAAATTTGTACATTCACATCCACCACTTGACGAATGGCCTTGCTAACCGATTGGAAAGAGCCGCCGGTTTCTTTCGACGATACTAAGCTTTCATCGGCTTGCGTCGACGAGCTTTGCATGGCTTCCACCGCTTCATTGGCACCACGGCGCAAACGCTCCATGGTTTGTTGAATGCTTTCGGTCGACTGTTTGGTATTGGAAGCCAGCGCCCTAACCTCATCGGCGACCACCGCAAAACCACGCCCCTGCTCGCCAGCTCTGGCCGCTTCGATGGCGGCATTCAAAGCCAGCAGATTGGTTTGCTCGGCAATGCCCTGAATCACTTCAATCACTTTGGCAATTTCCTGAATGCGCTCATCCAGAATTTTGAGCCGCTCTGCAGTACCCAAAATAGAACCTGATAGCAGCTCCATAATTTCCATATTTTTTTCCACCGCATTAAGCCCATCAGAGGCTTGCTCATTGGCGGTTTCGGTGGACTCCAATGCGACTTGAGCACTGCGCGCCACTTCCTGCACCGCTGCCGCCATTTCGGTAATGGCGGTGGCTATCTGGGCGGTTTGCATCTCCTGACTGGCAGCTATTTGACTGACTTCCTGACTGACACTGCTGAGCTGCTCCGATGCCGCCGCTACCTGGTTGGAAGCGCCCTCGACATCAAAAAGCACCTTCTGGAAATGCCCCATTAAGCGGTTAAAGCATTGAGCCAGAGTCGATAGTTCATTACGGCCATCCTGATTGGCTCTTAGAGTCAGGTCCGAGCTGTGCTCAACTTGCTGCATCACCTGATTTAGCTGCTCCAACGGATGTTGGATGGAACGGTAAACCAACAAGGCAAGTGCCACAACCACCAAAAGAATAACGGCAATGATTATAAAAAAAAGTCGCATATTGCTCTGGTATTGGTGTTGAGCCTCGGCAGCAAATTCATTGGCGTCCGCCATCTGAATTTCGAGCAATTCGTTGAGTGGGCGTTGCAAGCGTTCGGACTGCCCAACCAGTGCGATGACTAAAGCACTGTAATCCTCGCCACTTTGCAGCGCCTGGCTAAAGGCTGTCAGACTATTGCGAAGGTCAGGCAGTACTTGCTCAGCTTGACGCACAAACACCATTTCATTGTCTGGCAGCTCAACGGCTCGAAACTGTTGCCAGGTCCGTTCGCTTTGCGCTAAGCCCGCTTGCAATTGACGCGCCGTTTCTGCTGCAGATTGCTGGCCTTGCTGGTAACTCAACAGCGCCAGCATCGGCTGTGCTACCAGGCTCTGTCTGACTTCGGTGAGCATTTGCTGCTCTTGCATTTCAAAGTGCAATTCCTGCGTCGATTGATTGATGCTTTGCATGCTCGACAATGACAAGGCCACCATCAACAGCATGGCCAACAATGGGATCCCAATTAGCAACAACAACCGATAACGGATCGACAAATTCGCCAACATAACGCCTCCAGCCTAAAGATATCTGCTGCAACAATTTTAAACGCTTAAAAAACGCGGCCCTATTAACAACTAGCTGAAATTCGGTAAGCTGGCAACCTGTGAGGAGGCATTGCAGCAGAACCGGGCTGTTGCTAACAGCTCTGCTGCAACTGGCAGATAGGCTGTTAACCTTTGAGCAGGTAATCCAGGGCACCACAGATGGCTGCCTGCTGCGCCTGAATGCAGTTTTCCGGTGTGCTGCGCGGGCTATCCGGGTAGACTTCGGTGGTGGTAACAAAAGCAGCATCCGTCATGCCAGCACAAAGACCAGCTGCTTTGGTGTCGTACAAGATCACGCCTGGCTGCACCACCGGCTCCCCAATCAAACAGCCCTGTTCATCCGGCTCGGCTATATGGGTTACTTTGGCCACCGCCTCATTAATGGCTTGCTGAAAATCAGCGGCCGGCTGTTTGGTATCGCCGACCAGATAAAAACCATCCGGAATGTTCCAGTTGGTATTCACAGTGCCGTCACGGGCGGCTTTGGCCGGGCGAAACTCGCTGTTGTCGCTGTCGGTGGTTTCGTGCAAGTCGATATGCGCCAGCCAGTGCTTGCTTACCGAGTGCACATAGGCCATGGCCAGCGCCGATTCAGCCACCGGGCTATTGCTGATAAAAGAACGGTTTGGGTCCAGTGCTTTGGGGTTCCAGCGGTTGATGGTTTCATAGCCCCAGGGGCTTAAACATGGCAGCACCAAAAGATTGAATGCCTGGCTGTACTCAGACGCCTGCTGCTGCAAAAACGCCAAAGCACCCTGCACCCCACTGGTTTCATAGCCATGCACGCCCCCTGTCACCAACACAGAGGTTTTGGCCGGATCCCAACGCTTGCTTTTCACTGCATACAGCGGGTATTCGCTGGCATCAAAGCGACGGTAATCGAGTTGGCCGTAACAAACCAGCTCAAAACCATCCGGCAATGCGTCCAGCTCACTGGCCACTTGCTGCAGATAGCTGCGCTTAATGCTTTGCTGGCTTAACCACAGCGCTTTTTCCGCCTCACCCCAGGGGGTGCCTACCGTGCCAATGGCATAAATCGATTCGGTCATCACAACTCACTTTTGCCAAAAAAGCCAATGCTACACCATGATGCATGCCAGAAACAGAGGGCAAGCTACCTACTCGATGACCACTTAACTGGGTTTCAGCTGCCTGCCATGATAAAATGCTGCATCTTGAACAATTCCCTCAAACCACCAACAGAGTTCTGCTATGCGCGTGCTGATCCGGTCCTTTTTTCGTGTTGTCCGTCTTATCCTCACCCCCTTTATGCTTATCGCTGAAAAGCTCAGCACACCCGCTCCGATAAAACGGCAGCCCGAAGCCCAGGCTGAGGTCGATGCCGCCTGCCAGCAACTGGCACTGTATCAGTTTGCGGCCTGCCCTTTTTGCATCAAGGTCCGCAAAGAAATCGCCCGACTTGCCCTGCCCATCGAAAAGCGCGATGCGCAACACAACACAGCTTTCAAAGCTGAGCTTGAAGCCGGTGGTGGCCGGGTGAAAGTGCCCTGTTTGCGCATTGAGCAAGTACAGGGCGAGGCAACATGGCTGTATGAATCCAACGACATTATCGCCTACCTGCAACAACGCTTTGCCGCGTAACGCCTGACTCCCTGCCCGGTTGATCTGGCCATCCTTTGTACTAAGATTGAACGATTCCGTTAAATTTTGGTGCTTTTTATGGCCGTTGACCTTGGCAAGCCGCCACGAATTCTGGTGGTGCATGGTGTGCAAACCGGCAGCAACGCAAGCATTCAACTGGCGCAACAGGTGCAAGCCCTGATTGATCCGGTGTTAGCCGCCAGTCATATTCGTGAAGACTACCAGGTGCTGCAATACCTGTACGAAGATACCAACGACGCGCACCCGACGGTGCAACTGGCGAAGCAGCTGGCTAGCGCGATTGCCAAAGGCCGCCCACTCCGCCGTCGGGCCTTGACCATGACGGTGGACTTAATTGGTGATGTGGTGATTGCCGCTGGCCAGGGCAGCACAGCCGCCACCATCCGCGCAGGCCTGCGGCAGAAAATTCTGGACTCGCACCAACAAGGGCACCGTGTGTTGCTGCTGGCACACAGCTTAGGCAGCTTTTATGCCTTGCAGGTGCTGAATGAAATGCTGGCAGAGCCCGGCTTGTTTGCCGGCGAGGATCGCCGCCTCTGGCCCGTACAGGGTCTGGTAACCCTGGGCAGCCCGCTCGGACTGGCACTGACGCTGGGCCCATGGCAAATTTTCCCCAAAATTGAGCTGAACCCTGTGCCTGCTGCGCATGAGCGTCTGCCCTGGCACAATTTTTACAGTCGGCATGATCCCATCGTCAGTGGCCGGGTGTTTGGCAATAAAGTTCAGGTGGCAGGCACCGAGGGGCCCGTCGAGTTACGCTACCGCCAGGGCTGTGATGCCAAAGGTTGGTTGCTGCATGGTCACTATGTCCATACCGGCCAGCGCTGGTTACTGGCCCATACCGCCTACTGGCAGGATCCTTCGTTGGCTATGCGCCTGGTGGCAATGCTATGGGGGTAAGATGAAAATTGTGTTTTTAGCGGTATTACTCAGTGTATCGGCTTGCAGCATTGTGCATTACACCGCCGAGACAGACTTCCCCGATACCGAGCCAAGCGCGGCTGTTTTGCATTACCGTCAGGGCGATAGCATGGTGCATATCCTGCGTTGCCAGGCCGTGCCGCTGATTTTGGTTCAGGGCCTGCAAGGCGAGCAAGGGCTGCAAAGTCAGGACTATCGCGATAACAGCGGGGCCAGTTGCATCTTGCTGCAACAAGAAGGGCAACCAGCCCGCTTCACGCAGTTTGAACAGGGCCAGATTTATCAGCTGGAGGTTCAATGCCAGCAACGGCTGCTGCCTGCCCCAGACCGCTATACCTTCAGTCCGCTGCAGCGACAACGGCAATGGCTCTGGCCCGGGCGTGCCAAGCCATGGAGCCCGAGCCCCTGCCCTGACAACCCTTAAGGCTGCAAACGGTAAAGTACCTGCACCGATTGTTGAATGCGAATGTGTTTGGGCAGCACCAGGCTGCTTTCGGCTCTATCGGCATTGGCCGTTCGCATCACACCATAGACACCGCTGCCCGCCCCAAAACCAAAATCAGAGCCCAAATTTCCCCAGCTGCGATGGCCTTCATTTATGGCAAAGACCGAGTGGATTTCCGCACCCTGGGCTCTTGCCAGTCGCTCTGCCCGCTGACGGGCATCGGCGCCGGCTTTGGCCATCAGCTCTTGCTCCAGCTGCTGTTTTTGACTGGTTTCAAACTGGCCCTGAATGGAAAAAATAGCCGGCTGCCTGAACAGATGATCCATCACGTCGACGTAATGCTCCAGGCTGCGCAGTTGCACCACCACCGGCTGCGTTGCCGCATAGCCGGTAATGATGCGGCTGCTGTAGTCCTTATAGGTCGCCTCTTTGTTGATCTGAGCCGCTTCAATATCGGCCAAATCCACGCCTTTGCTGGCTAAATAGTTCAGCAGGCTACGACCTTGCTGATAGACCGAGCTGGTGGCGGCATCTGCGGTTTCGGCGTTGGCCCGGATCATCAGCGTAATGCGGGCCGAATCTGGCGCCACTTCCATCTCAGCCGTGCCGGTAACGGTCACAAATGGAAAGTCCGGCAAGGGGCTGGCCTGGCTGCTTAACGGCAGCGCCAACATCAGAATGGCGGTTAATAGCATACTTTTCATGGATAGTCCTTATTAACTGGAAAGAACACTAATTCAGACCACAGCTTAGCCGGACCGGGTGAACGCCAACTGAACTGCATCAAGGGGCCAGCACCCGGCCCATAAACACAATGGCGCCGGTCTCGTGCTCTTCAATCAGATAGATAAATGGCCGGTTCAGCGCCAACTCGGCCAAAGGTGGCATGCTGGTTACCTCAAAGGTGATGCCTGTCGCTGCCGCCGCTTCGGTGCCAAATTCATCAACCGCAATAACGGCCTGATGCACAACCCCGCCTATAAACAACGACATGCTGTCACTGATGCCGCTGAAATCGGCCACATCGGCTTGAAATGCCTCCTGCATACCAAAATCCTGCAGGGCGGATGTCAGATTAAGCTGCTGGTTTAATTCAAACTTTGGCATTTCCAAATCCACCAAATGCTCGGATAACTCGGCACGGATAGCATCAAGGCGCGCGGTGGTCAGCTGCTGCTCAAAAGCATTAAAGTTGCCTTCGGCGGGTAACAGCAGCAGCATCGAAAAGTTTGGATTGGCGTAGGGCAAACGCATGGCCTGATAACCAGCCCCCTCGCTGTAGCCGGCACGAATGGCTGTCTGACGCATCATAGGCACCTGCTCGCTGCTGCCGCTTAGTTGGTAAAAGGACGCGGCTTCGGTTGATTCAGGCGCAAAGGGTTGCGCCCAATTGGCTTGAAAGTAGATGGTATTAAGAAGTGCCAGCCGGGTATCCGGGCTGACACTGCCCTCTGGTAGCAGCTCATTGATTTTATCTTGGGTTTGCTCGGCGACCCACTGGTTAATGGCTTGTCTGGCTTGCTCTGGTTGCTGGATAAAGTCGGTCTGATAGACACCGGCACCATAGTAGAGCGCCAATTGATCCAGGTAAGTTGGCAATAGGGTTGTCGTTTGCTCCAACCAACTGGCTTGATTGAGCTGCAGCGACATCGGGTGTTCGCCAGCAGAGACATCATCGAAATGAAGCAACACTTTGTTCAGACCACTGTGCAGCTTCGAGTCAGGCAAGCGAAAGCGCAGTGCCGAGGCCATTTCAGTCGCCGTCTGCTGCCTGGCACCGGCAAAACTCATGGCCATGGTCAGCGAAATGGACAAAGGCGAGAAAAAAACGTTGTCCCTGCGTTCGGCCTGCCACTGATACAGCGCCAGGGCAAACTCGGTGTTGTCCTGAATCAACTGGTCAAATTCGGCAGCCGTTAGCTCTGGTACCAACTGACGTGCTACACTGGACTGACTGTATTGGTAACCAGCAGGTTCTGGTTGCTGCTGCACGGGTGGTGTGGTCGTATCGGAATCACCACAGCCAGCAACGAACCCCAGCAATAAAACCACATAAAAAACACGCATCATAAGCTCCCCGGCACAAGTCATGGCGAAATTATAACCACTTCGACACTAAAGACTGTGACCAATTGTTAAAGAGCCTGTTGCACTTTGTGTTCTTAGAAAGGAGCAAGCCGCTGTGCTAAAAGCCATTCACCATGTTGCTATTATTTGCTCGGATTACCAGCGCTCGAAAACCTTTTATCATCAGCTGCTGCAACTGCCCATTCTGGCCGAACACTTCCGAGCCGAGCGCAACTCCTGGAAGCTGGATTTGCAACTGCCGGATGGCGGTCAATTGGAGCTGTTCTCCTTCCCATCCCCGCCGCCAAGGCCGAGCCAACCCGAAGCGCAAGGCCTGCGTCATTTAGCCTTTGTGGTGGAGGATGTCGCCGAGGTGAAAGCTTATCTGGAACAACAAGGTGTCGCCGTCGAGCCCATTCGCATCGATCCCTTCACCGACAAAGCCTTTACTTTCTTCCAGGATCCGGATGGATTGCCGCTGGAGCTGTATCAGGCTTAACAACGCATATTCACTCACTAGCCGGCCCTGCGCCGGCTTTTTTGTGCAAAAAAACCACAAAACAACCTTGACACCTTTACTGTGTGTCACCTAGTATATTTTTACTGTGCCACATACAGTATGTGGCACACAGTAAGCAGGAATCAACGATGACCTCAGCGCAACTGGACAAAATGCGGCTGGAACTGCGGCGCGGTGTGCTGGTACTGGCGGTACTTAGCTCACTGAAAGCCCCGCACTACGGCTACTCGCTGCGCAAGCAACTGCAGGATGCCGGTATTGAGATCGACGAAGGCACCCTCTACCCGCTGGTGCGCCGACTTGCCGATCAGGGCCTGCTGGACAGCGAGTGGCGTCAGGGCGAAGGCCGGGAGCGGCGCTACTACCAACTGTCAGAAGTAGGCGCCGATTTGCTGACGCAGTTAACGCAAGAATGGCAACAACTAAACAGCGCCTTAGGGCCACTACTGGAGCACTAGCCATGGACTTATTAGAACGCTATCTGGCCGCCGTGCAGCAAGAGCTGCCAAAAGAAAAACAGCAGGATGTCACTCGCGAATTAAAAGCCAATATTCTCGATCAGCTGGATGCATTGCAAGAGCAAGCGCCCAGCCTAACGGATGAAGAACGAATACACAGCGTATTGAAACAGCTTGGTCCGCCGAAACAAATGGCGCATCAGTTTGCCCCGCCAACCCCTTTAATCCCAATCGGGCTGATGCCGTTATTTAGTTACACCCTGGCCATGGTGTTTGGCATTCTGTTCCTGATCCAGGTCATTCAATCCAGCCTGCTTTGGCTTGGCAATGAACAGGTTGGGCTATTGTTGATGTTAAAGCATATGGCAGGCGGATTTATTCGCGATGCGACCTTTGCTTTTAGTGTGATCACACTGATTTTTTGGATGATTGGGAAAGAGCAAGGCAGTGCTTGTAAGTCTACAACCAGCTGGGATCCTGCCAAGCTGCCTCAATTAGCGAAACCTTGGCAACAAATTGAACTAAGTGATATTTTCACCGATCTGGCGACGTACTTGTTCCTGTTGCTGCTGATTTGGTACCCGGTTTTTGGGCAGAACCTTGCATCGGTAGAGCTCAGCATCACCAGTCGTTTCTTGCTGCAGGCCTTTAGCCCTTTGCTGCTGCTGGGTATTGCCCTAAGTGCATGGCAACTGAAGCAGCGTTACTGGTCAGCTGCCCTGCTGAAATCCAACCTGGCACTCAATGCCCTGCTGGTAACAGCCATTGTTATTCTGGCATGGACCAGTCCTTTCTTAAGCGGTGTGCCGGCCCAACTGCCCTGGCTGACGACGGAGCAGCTGGAGCGCAGCATCACCATCACTTTACTGATTATCGCTCTGTTTCCGGGCTGGGAAGTCATTCGTGACTGGCGACGCTTGCAACGCATGTGAATGCATATATCTAAGTCAGGAAGCAACAGGCAGCCCGCGCTGCCTGTTTTTTTCAGCAGAAACCAGCAAAGGTCCCTTAAAAATGAAGCCATTATGGTAGTCTAAGGCTCTGTCTATCGTTCATCAGCATGCCTTGTATGAAAATTATCCACACCTCCGACTGGCACCTCGGCCAAAGCTTTTTTACCAAAAGCCGTAAAGCCGAGCATCAGGCGTTTTTGCACTGGCTGCTGGCACAGGCAGAGCAGCAGCAGGTCGATGCCATCCTGGTGGCCGGTGATGTGTTTGATACCGGCACCCCGCCCAGTTATGCCCGCGAGCTGTACAACGAATTTGTAGTGGCCTGCAACCGGCTTGGTATCTGCCTGGTGGTGCTGGGCGGCAACCACGATTCAGTATCGGTATTGAATGAATCGCGCCAGTTGCTGGCTTGCCTCAATACCTATGTGGTGGCCAGTGTCACGGATGAACCCGAACAACAACTGCTGACCTTGCCAAAACGCGATGGCAGCCCTGGTGCCCTGCTGTGCGCCGTGCCTTTTGTCCGGCCGCGCGATGTGCTGCAAAGCCGTGCCGGCGATAGTGGTCTTGCCAAGCGCCAGGCGCTGGGCACCGCCATTTCGCAGCACTACCAACAGCTGTACCAGTTGGCCCTGACCAAGCGCCAGGCGTTAGCACAGCCACTGCCGATCGTGGCGACAGGCCACTTAAGTGCTTTAGGGGTCAGCCAGTCCGAGTCGGTGCGCGATATTTACATCGGCACCTTGGATGGCTTTGCCGCCGATGCATTTCCACCGGCCGATTACATTGCCCTTGGCCATATTCACCGACCTCAAATCGTTGGTAAAAAGCCACATATTCGCTACAGCGGCTCGCCGATTCCACTCAGTTTTGATGAGCTGGGTAGCAGCAAGCAGGTGCTGCTGGTGCAATTTGCCGATGACAAACTTGAGGAAGTGACACCGCTTGAGGTACCTCGCTTTCAGCCCATGGCGCTGCTAAAAGGCAATTTGAGCGAATTGGAACAGCAACTTAGCCAGTACCCAGAGCAAGCCGACCAGCCTACCTGGCTCAGCATTGAAGTCACACTGGATGATTACCTGCCCAATCTGCAGCAGCGCATTCAGGCGCTTTGCGACGGGAAAGCGGTGGACGTACTGCAGCTGCGCCGGGCCCGCAGCAAACAGCGCCAGTCGCTAAGCCAGCAGCAACAGGAAACCCTGACCGAGCTGACTCCGCAGCAGGTGTTTGAGCGCCGGCTGGCGTTGGAGCACTTCGACGATGAAAACACCTGCGCCCGAAAAACCCGGCTGGAGCAGCTGTTTACTCAGATACTGGATGATCTTGCACAGGGAGATAGCGGGGAGAGCCCGGCATGAAAATTCTGAGTTTGCAATTTGCCAACCTCAACTCCTTAAAGGGCCAGTGGCGCATTGATTTTACTGAGCCGCCTTTTGCCGACAATGGCCTGTTTGCCATCACCGGCCCAACCGGCGCTGGCAAAACCACCATTTTGGATGCGATCTGCCTGGCGCTCTATCACCAAACGCCACGGCTAGGTCTTATCACCCAAAGCAGCAACGACATTATGACCCGCGGCTGTAGTGATTGCCTGGCCGAAGTGGAATTTGAGGTCAAAGGCACCGTCTACCGCGCTCACTGGAGCATGCGCCGCGCCCGCGGCCAGGCCGATGGCAAGCTGCAACCGGCCGATGTGGAGCTGGCGGAAGTTGCAAGCGGTAAGGTACTGGCCAGCCAGCTAAAACAAAAAAACGAACAAGTCGAGCAACTGACCGGGCTGGACTTTGCCCGTTTTACCCGCTCGATGATGTTGTCGCAAGGCCAATTTGCCGCCTTTTTACTGGCCAATGAAAGCGAGCGCGCCGAACTGCTGGAAGAGCTGACCGGCACCGAAATCTATGGCCAGATCTCGATGCTGGTGCACGAGCGTTTCAGCCAGGCCAAACAGCAACTGGACACCTTAAGCGCCAAGGCCGATGGCATGCAGCTGCTAACCGATACCCAGCAAGCTGAACTGAAAACGCAGCAACAGAGCCTGCAGCAACAACTGCAGCCACTGCGCCAGCAGCAAGACAAGCTCCGTGCTCAACTGGCCTGGCATAAGGCCTGCCAACAGGCACAACAACAGCAACAAGCAGCCCAGGCCGCTTTGCAAGAAGCCGAACAGGCGCAGCAGCAAGCCGCCCCGGCACTGCAGCGGCTGGCCGACAGTGAGCCCGCCGAGGCGCTGCGTGGTCTGTATCAGCGCTGGCAAGACAGCCAGCAGCATGCACAGCAAGCCGAAGAGCAGTTAAACGAGCGCCAACAGCAGCAGCCCGAGCAGGAAGCCCGGCTCAAAAGTGCAACCAGCGAAATGCAGCAACAGCAGGCAGCGCTACAAGCAGCCAAAAGCCAGCACAAAGCACTGGAGCAACTACTAAGCGAGCAAGTTGTGCCGCTGGATCTGAGCCTGAAGCAACGGACAGCTCAGCAGCAACAACAGCAGGCAGAGTACAGCAGCCAGCAGCAAAAGTTGCAGCAACTGGAGCAGCAACTTAGTGACAAAACCCGGCAATTGACAGAGCTGACCAAAACCTTGCAGCAACTGGATAGCTATCTGCAGGAGCACCAGGCCGATGCGCAGCTTGGCCGTGAACTGGGCCGCTTGCAACAGCTGCATCGAAGCTGCCTGCAACTGCAACAACGACTGAGCGAAAAGCAGCAACAGCGGACGGACTGCCAACAGCAACTGGCAAGCAGCAGCACCAAAGCAGCGGAACTAAGCAACCACTGCCAGACGCTGGAAAAACAGCTGCAGCCCGCGCAGCAACAAGTAGCAGAGACAAAGCAGTTGCTGCAGGATATCGGGCAAGGCCGTCCACTGGAGCAGGACGAAGCCGCACGGGATGCCATCAACCAGCAGTTGCCTCACTGGCATGCCTTGCAGCAAGTGCAAAAGCATGACCAACAAAACGCCGCCCAGCAGCAGGAAAAGCAGCTGAAGTTGCAGCAAGTGAGCCAAAACCTGCAAGCATTGCAGCAGCAACACCAAAACCTGACAACACAATACCGCCAGCAGCGCCAACTGAGCGAGGCTCTTAGCAAGCTGGTGACGCAAGATGAGCAACTGGCGCAGTACCGCTCGGAGCTTGCACCCGGCAGCCCCTGCCCGCTCTGTGGCAGCGAGCAGCACCCGGCGCTGGATGGGCATGCGTACAACCCGACGGAGCACCTTCAGCAGCGCGATCAAGCCCTGGCTGAGCTCAAAGCCCTGGAAGAGCAAGGCAAACAACTGCGGGCTGAACTGGATAGCTGCCAGCGCCATCAGGCTGAGCTTCAGACGGCCTGCGAGCAACTGGTCACTGAACAACAGCAATTGCAGCAGGAGTGGCAGCAGTGCCTGGCCAGGCAGGCCGCCGTACCAGCGACGATGGCGATTGACGACGGTACAGCGCTAAGCGCTCTTTTGAGCAGCAAGCAGGCAGAGCTCGAGCAGCTAAGCGGCCGTATTCAGCAACTGCGCACACTGAACCAGCAATTACAGCAACAACAGCAGCACTGCCAGCAACTCGAACACCAGTTGCAGCAAGCCAGGCAGCAGTACCAGGCGTGCCATCAGCAGCAAACAGAGCAGCAAGAGCGGCTGACCAGCGAGCAAGCCGCGCTCAGTAAGTTGGAACAAGAGCTAAGCGCCGAGTGGCAACACATCAGCCAACTGCTGCAGGCACAGCAGCAAAGCATGCCAGCGCCGGCTGAATTTGCCGACTTCCTTGTAAAAAAACAGCAGGATGCTGAGCTGTGGCAACACAAACAACAACAGCTGCACGAGTTAAAACCGCAGCTGGAGCGCCAGCAAAGCGAACAGCAGTATTTGCAGCAACAACAGCAGGAGCTGACAGAGTGGCTGCAAAGTCGCAGTGCTTCTTTGAAAGCAAGTGACGCAGAGCTCAGCCAATTACAAAAGCAACGGCAGCAGCTGTTTGCCGATAAAGATCCCGCTGTCGAGCGCCAGCAAAGCTTGCAGCGGCTGGAGCAAGCTGAGCACCAGCTGCAGCAAGCCGAGCAGCAACGTCAGCAGCAACAACAGGCCTGGGATCAGCTAAGCGCCAGCATCCAAAGCCTGCAACAGAGCCAACAGCAATGGCAAGAGCGCAGCCAGCAGCAGCGACAGGCATTTGAGCAGGCCTTGCAGGCTTCAATTTTTGTCGACGAGCAAAGCTTCCTGCGCGCCCTGCTCACCCCTGAAGATAAGCAGCAACTGCAGCAACTGCGTGAGCAATTGCTGCAGCAAAAGCAACAAGCAGAATTTGCCAGGCAGCAGCTCGATCGGCAGTGGCAGCAATTGCAGGATGATGCCCATGCCAGCCAGTATGCCCAAACCGATGCCAGCGACACCGAGCAGCAACTCGATAGCCTGCACCAGCAGTTGGATGCCCTGAACCAGCAGCTTGGCGGCATCAGCGGCCAGTTGCAGCAGGATGAGCGGCTGCGCAGCGAGCAGCAGCAGTTGCTGTCAGACATCAGCACCAAGCGCGAGCAGCTGGACGATCTCAGCTATTTGCATGGGTTGATAGGCTCACGCGATGGCGCCAAATTCCGCAAGTTTGCCCAGGGGTTAACGCTGGATCATTTGATTTATCTGGCCAATCAGCAGTTGGAGCGGTTGCATGGCCGCTATCAGTTGCAGCGCAAAGCCGGCGAAGGGCTGGAGCTCTGCGTACTGGATACCTGGCAAGGCGATGCGGTGCGCGATACCCGCACCTTATCTGGCGGCGAAAGCTTTCTGGTCAGTCTGGCACTGGCGCTGGCGCTGTCCGATCTGGTCAGCCATAAAACCAGCATCGACTCGCTATTTTTGGATGAAGGCTTTGGCACTTTGGACAGCGAAACGCTGGATATTGCACTGGATGCGCTGGATAACCTCAATGCCAGCGGCAAGATGATTGGCGTGATTAGCCATATTGAAGCGATGAAAGAGCGCATCCCCACCCAGCTGGTGGTCACCCGCAAAAGTGGCCTGGGTGAAAGCCGGCTGGCCAGCCGCTATGCGGTGGCCGCTGCTGATTAGAGCGCAAGGTCTTAGACTCCAGGTGCCTTAGAGTCCAGCGGCTCAGGCGCAGGTTCTGATTCCGCATCGGCTTTTGGGGCATCCGCTTGCATTTGCGCAGCCACCAAGCGCTCGCCAGCCAAACGGGCGCCAAAACGGCGCAGATGCTCAAAGCCTAACAGACAAATCGCCACCGCCAGCAAAGCCACCGCCATGCCACCGAAGCCCAGTACGCTTTGCTCGGAGTACAGAGTCCAAACAAACTGACCAACACAAAGGGTGGATACCACCAGCAAGGTCGGCTTGCGGCCAATTTTCGCCACAATATAGACACCGAGTGGCGCCCCCAAAGCCACTACAGGGGCAGCGGCCAGCCAGTTTTCAAACACACCGGGCGCCAGGCCAGGGCCAAGCGTTACTTTAAACAGCACACCCAGTACCGAGGCAAAGGCCATAATCAGCACCGAAGTAGGGATGGCGATTTTCAGATCGGCCCGGCTGATCAGCACCAAAGCGGTATAGAGCACCATATCAATGCCAACACCGGTCACTGAGACCACCAAAGCTCCGGCCAGTACCCCGATATTCAACCCCAGTCGAAAGTCCCAGCGCTCGTCAAATTCGGTCATGCCGCTATGGCCGGCAATCTCCTGCAAGCGCCACAGGTGCAGCACGCCAAAGCTGGCCCAGACCACGGCAAACAGCAGCTTGATCCAAAGTTCCGGCACCAGAGGGGCCAGCAAAAAGATCCCTAGCGGTAAGCCAAGCAAACAACCGAGCATGGCGCCTTTCAGCATGGCCCAGGCGATGGGCTGGCGCCTGGCCAGAATAAAAATACTGGCGCTGACCATGCCAATGGATTGAATGGCAAAACTAAAATCACGCCCCAGACTCGCTGGCAGTTCAAACAACAGCACCAACACCGGGAAGCCAACGGTGCCACCGCCCATCGGGGTAGAGCCGGCAGCGTAACTGCCAATGGCCATGGCAAATGCCATCGGCCAGTGCTCCAGCGCCACCGGCCACAGCCCCCGTCCCAGCACCAAATAGAGCCAGGCACTGAAAAACAGCACCAGCCACAGCAACCAAAGCCACAGTCGGGGTTTGCCAGCGGCATGCATCGTCATAGCAAAGGTTCGTTTCAACCACAGAAGACAGTCATCATAGAGTAAGGCTGCCAGCCTGACAATGGCGCAGGACAGGCTGAAGTTCAGCGAACAGGTGGAGCATTGGCGCTTATACTGGAAAGCACGGTTAAACATGCTTGGCCGCTGATAAGTCATTAACCTGTCATAATCACCAGTTAAGGTACACATCGATACCAAAGGAAGGGTGATGCATAGCTCAAGGTAGACTTGTATGAATTGAACATTTTTGTGAGCCAAAACCTTGGGATTAAGTGATTTTCACCGCATCGAGTTGCTTCGAATTCTGGAACACAAACTACTGGCACCTTTGTTTCAGCCCATCATTACTTTACAAAGTGGCGATGTCTTAGGCTATGAAGCCTTGATCCGGGGCCCCTCGGACAGCCCGCTACACTCACCGCTGCTTCTGTTTAAAACAGCCCAGGCATTTAGCCTACTTGAAGAGCTCGAGCTGCTGTGTCGCGAACTCAGCATTCGAGCTTTTGCTGTTGAAGCCTTTTCAGGGTTGCTTTTTCTGAATGTGAATCCTTTGGTATTGCTTGCATCTGATCACCCTACCGGCATGACCAAACAACTGATCGCACAAGCTGGCTTAAAACCAGATCAAGTGGTTATTGAACTGTCAGAGCAGTTTCAGGTGGAGGATACTGAGCTGTTCGTCAATGCCGTAAAACATTACCGTGATTGTGGCTTTAAAATTGCTATTGATGATCTGGGCAGTGGCTTTTCCGGCTTAAAGCTCTGGTCCGAGTTGCAACCCGATATTGTAAAGATTGACCGCTATTTTATTGACCAACTGCACCGCGACCCGATTAAGAAAGCTTTCGTTCGTAACATCATAGAGCTTGCCGGCAATACTCAGTCACTGATCATCGCCGAGGGCATAGAAACATCCGAGGAGCTGCTGACATGCAGAGAACTCGGCGCTGACTTCGGCCAGGGCTACTTACTGGGACGCCCTTACCCAACCTGCCAGATCGACCCTATCCACTTAACACAATTGTTGAATATCGATACTGAAATCGCGTTGAGTGACTCATTAGAATCCATTCTGTGCAAAACCCCTGCTTTCGCGGAGCATACACCAGCCTGGGAAGTGGCCGATTTTTTCGCCTTTGATAAGCAACTATCCTGTGCAGCCATTATTAACCGGCAAAATGAGCCTATTGGAATAGTTACCCGGAGTTTAATTCAGGAGAAATTCTCCCATAAGTTTGGCCATGCTCTGTATGAACGAAAATCCATTAGTCACTGCATGGAAAAGTCACCGGTGGTGGTAGAAAAACATTTATCCATTGATCATGTCAGCGCTATTTTAAGTGATGATGAGAATGACGATGCCAATCAATTTTTTATTGTCACCGAGCAAGGTAAATACTATGGCCTTGGATCTGTGCGTAAAGTCTTAAAACGCATCAGCGAAAATAAAATACAGCTCGCCCGCTACGCCAACCCACTGACCTTGCTGCCGGGCAATGTACCAATCAATGCGCATATCGAAAAGCTGTTGAAATGCGAACTCGACTTTACCATTGCCTATCTTGATATTGATCACTTCAAGCCTTTCAACGATCACTACGGTTACAGCAAAGGTGACTTAGTCATTGAACTGCTTGCTCAGATCATTCAAACCGAAGTAAAAAGCCCGCACGACTTCATTGGTCATATCGGTGGTGACGATTTTATTGTGGTATTCCATGGAACCGATGCCTACCAGACATCCGGTCGTATCCTCAGCACCTTTGAGCAACGCGTACGCCACTATTATCAACCTGAAGATCTAAGCCAGGGCGGTTTCACGGCCACGGATCGGCTCGGTGCTGAGACATTTTATCCTATCCTCACCTTATCCATCGGCATAGCTACGCCCAATATCGCGGCCTGCCGAAACCATCATGATGTGGCCGACTTGGCTACTGCGGCAAAACAGCAGGCCAAGAAAATTTCGGGATCTGCCATTTTTGTTAACAAGCGGCAGCTGCCTGAGACCGTGCAAGTAAAAGCAACTCAGTTAAGACATCAACCATGATAAACACCATAGCTTATCTTTTCATCGCATTACTTAGCTTTCCAATCATGGCTGAGACCTTACGCGCTATCATCAGTGAAACCAATACGCCACCCTTTATTATCAACAGTGAGTCCTCACCAAAAACCGGCTTGGTAATCGATATAAGCAAAGAAGTCGCAAATCAGCTTGGCTGGGATCTTGAGTACCTTACTATCCCGAGGGCCAGAACTGAGCAATGGATCCAAGGTGGTCAGGCAGATCTCTGGTGCTTTACCAGCCCTAAATGGGTCAATGAACCTGAACTCATGCTTTGGTCTGAGCCCTTGTATACAACCGTTGATTTGCTCATTCGAAAAACCTCTACATCACCATTCCGGCAGCTGAGTGATTTATATCGCAAGAAAGTAGGCACCTCCAGAGGCTTTAATTACCCTGAGCTGGATGCTTTATTTTCAAAAGGAGATGCCAGCAGAGATGATGCTTTAAGCCTTAGAGAGAACTTACAGCGTCTGCAGCTGGATCGAGTGGATGTTGTGATTTCAGACAGTTTTTCATACAGCTACTATGTCAACGTCAATAAATACTCCGAGGAAACACAGGCCTTAGTCGCCGACCAGATAGGGTTTGAAGCCCAACCCAGTTATTGTGCAATCAGTCACAGCAATCCACACAAAGCAGCCGCTATTCGACAAGCATTAACGACCATCCACGCACATGGCTATATTGATCTTTGGCTGCAAAAGTACTTTTAACATCATCAACAACCTGCATCTCCGACTTCTTTTTAACTTTTCTTTTGGGCAGGCCCTAATACTGCTAGGCTAAACACATTCGAGCTAAGTATTCAAAGGACAGCAAAAGCATGTCGGATTTTATTATCGCCCTTGATCAAGGCACTACCTCTACCCGGGCGATTCTTTACAACCGCGAGCTCAGCCCCATCGCCAGCATCAGTGAAGAGCTGCCACTGAGCTATCCGCAAGCTGGCTGGGTCGAGCAGGATCCGGAGGCAATCTGGCAAAGCGTGCTTCATTGCATTCAGCAACTGCTGCAACAAAACGGCATTCTTCCCGAGCAAGTCGCAGGCCTGGCACTGACCAATCAGCGGGAAACTACCTTGCTGTGGGAAAAAGCCAGTGGCCAAACACTGTACCCAGCGATTGTCTGGCAGGATAGACGCACCGCTGAGCAGTGTCAGGCACTAAAACAACAGCATGAAGCCAGCATTCGTGCCAAAACCGGATTGCTGGCCGATCCCTACTTCTCTGCCAGCAAACTGCAGTGGCTGCTAGAGCAAATCCCCGGGGCGAGGCAGCGCGCTGAGACCGGGGAACTTTGCTTTGGCACCGTTGATAGCTTTTTGCTGTGGCGCTTGACCGGTGGCCAGGAGCATGCCACTGATGCCAGCAATGCCAGCCGCACTTTGTTGTTTGATATTCATCAGCAACGCTGGGATCCGGAGCTGCTGACACTTTTTCAGATCCCAAGGGCAATACTACCCGAAGTCCGCGACAGTGCTGCCGACTTTGGCCATTGCAGCGCCAGGCTGTTTGGTCACCCCATTCCCATTATCAGCCTACTGGGCGATCAGCAAGCCGCCTTGCTGGGCCAGGCTTGCATTCAGCCCGGCATGGGCAAAAGCACCTACGGCACCGGTTGCTTTGTCATGGTCAATACCGGCGGCCAGGCGCTGTGCAGCCAGCACCAACTGCTAAGCACCGTCGCCTGGCGTATTCGTGGCGAAACCTGCTACGCGCTGGAAGGCAGCATTTTTATGGCTGGCGCTACGGTGCAGTGGCTGCGCGATAAACTGGGCATCATCCAGCAAGCCAGTGATACCGAAGCATTGGCTGAGGGAGTTGACGCCCAACAAACCGAGCTGCTGATCCCTGCTTTTACCGGCCTGGGCGCTCCCTACTGGCAGCCCGAAGTCAAAGCCGCGTTGTTTGGCTTAACCCGAAACAGCGGCAAAGCCGAGCTGTGCGCCGCCGCTTTGCGCAGTGTCGCCTACCAGACACAGGATTTATTGCTGGCCATGGCCGACGATGGCATCCGGATTGCTGATTTACGGGTCGATGGCGGTATGACCGTGAATCGCTGGTTTTTACAGGCCCTGGCTGATATCACACAACAAGCCATCACCCCAAGCCAACACAGCGATGCCACTGCGTTTGGCACGGCATTTTTAGCGGCCTGGCAGCTGGGTTGGTACCCACAGCTCAGTGACGTCGCCTCCTTGTGGCAGGGCTCGGCACCATTCACACCCAAGCTGACTAAAACGCAGCAACAAAGCTGCTACCACTACTGGCGCACCAGCATTGCCCGCTTGTTGGTTAACTAAGACTTGAAATCACCCCCTACAGCCCTAATGTACCGCTCTAATGCAAAACCAATGACTTTATGATGACCAACGAAATTTGTTACCGCTTTCCAAACACCCAAATTGCCTCACGCTTTTTGCACGGGCTGAAACACTGGCCGGTGGCCGATGTCGCCACCCGGTTGCTGGATGGCGGCCTGGTGGTACAAGTTCGCTACCAATTTGATGAGCGGGGTTTTGATTATACGCTGGCAGAGCTGGATGAACTGGCAATTGGCATGCAAGGAGAAGAGATTAGTTTATAACGTCATCGCTTAGGTACTGCATCAACTCAAAGGATAAAAGCGAGCGCAACTTGCCATCAGCCAGCTTGAATTTTTCATGCTGCCAGTCTTCTTCTGAAGGCAGTGCTATCACCTGCATACCTGCGGCCTTGGCGGCACGGATGCCGGTAATGGAATCTTCAAACACCAGGCAATCGGCCGGAGCTACCCCGAGCTGACTGGCAGCCAGCAGGTAAATATCTGGTGCGGGCTTGCCCTGCTCAACCATTTCGATACAACAGTGCGCCGCAAAGTAATCGCGAATGCCCAGGGTGTCCAGGGTGGTATCCATCAACACCTGAGCAGAGTTGGTCGCCACCGCAATGGGGAGCCTCTGCTGCTGCAATTGCTGCAGCAATGCCACAACACCGTCCTTGGCCTGGCCATTTCGGGCAATCGCCTGTCTTACTTTCGCAATAATGGCCGCTTCGGTCTCGGCCAGGCTCTGCCCCTGCCAGGGGCTTTGCCGGTACCAGAATTCAGCCACGTCTTTGGTGGTCATGCCCACCGTTTGTTTGGTATCGGCCAGTTGCAGCGGTACCCCCAGTTGGCGGAACACCTGATACTCGGCTTGTTGCCACATGGGCTCGGAGTCAATCAGCACTCCATCCATATCAAAGATAACGGCTTTTACCACTGGGTCTCCCTATGCAATCAATGGTACGGTTGCAAATTCATCCCTCAGATTTTAGTTTGAGATGATGGCTATGCAATCGATGTTGGTATCGCTACTTGCCTGACAGCCAATTGCTTCACAGCAAAAAAGGCTGACCTGCCAACCAATACAAAGCGGCGAGGTTCACTACCACCGTCAGCCAAAACACCGTTAAGAAGCTGGTTTTGGCTGATTTATGCCGCAAGCGACTCTGAGCCAGTAAGGCTCCGGGCCAGCCACCTGCCAGTGACAACAGATGCAACGTAGACTCGGGGGTACGCCAGCTTTGGCGCTTGGCTTTGTGCTTATCCCATGCATAGCTTAGAAAGGTCAGCAGGCTCAGGCCAACATAAGCCGCCAAAAAATAGGGATGCAGTCGGCCGGCCCAGCACGCCAGTGCCAACAGCAGGAAAAACACCACCGAAACGGACAGAGGCACATTGGAGGCGGAGCGGGCTTTTTTCACCTTCAGCTTTTCGCCGGCAAAAGTGACGGCCTGGGCCTGCAAGCGCCCTTGCCCATCTTTGGCTACCGAGTAAGTAACTACCTCGTTGAGTACAGGCCGCCGGCTGCGATTTTGCACGGATTTTATGTGGAAAAACACCTTTTCCCCACTTTGCATCGGCTGAATAAAACCAAAGCCTTTGGCATCATTCCATTGGGTTATTTTTCCTTTAAAGCGCATGATCTTTCCTTGTATCAACTTAGACGTGCTGCCATGCAGCAACTACAATCAGGGCTAACGTTACTTTCTGCGGCCCGCTTTGGCTTTTGGCCTGGCGTTAGCTTGTGATGAAACAGCGCCTTTCGGCTTAGCCTTGGCTTTCGAACCAGCCTTGCCTGAGCGCTCCAGGTCGATGGTGGTTTCGGATGCCTTATTGGCCCGCCCGGTCAGCACTTTACGCGAAATGCTTTTTAACAACGAATCGCGGGTGCTGACTTCAAAACCTGGTTTGCTAATGCGCTTAATGGTGCTGCCCATTAATTTTTGAATGCGCTCCAGGCTTTGCTCTTCTTCACGACTGACAAAGGAAATCGCATGCCCCTTGGCCCCTGCCCGACCAGTACGGCCAATGCGGTGCACGTAATCTTCCGGCAAATACGGCAGATGAAAGTTGACCACATAATCCAGCCCCTGAATATCCAGGCCCCGGGCGGCGACTTCAGTGGCAATCAACACCTGCAATTTGGCCGATTTAAAATCCGCCAGGGCGCGGCGCCGTGCACCCTGGCTTTTATCGCCGTGGCACACCGCTGCTTCAATGCGGCGCTGCTGCAGGCCGGCTAATAAACGGTCTGCCTGCTCTTTGGTGCTGGTAAACACCAATACCTGAAACCAGTTTTGCTCGGCCAGCAACTGCTCGAATAACTCGATTTTGCGGCTTTCTTCCACCGGATACACCACGTGGTGGACTGTATCCGCCGCACTGTTGGCTTTGGTGACCCGGATTTGCTGGTGATTCTTCAGAATTTTATGCGACAACTCATTGACCGCCGGCGAGGTGGTGGCAGAAAACAACAAGGTTTGCCGGTTGCGTGCCGTCATCTGCAGCAATTTCAGCACATCGGTGCTAAAGCCCATATCCAGCATGCGGTCGGCTTCATCCAACACCACGAATTCCACATCGCCTAACATCACGTTGCCAAGCGCCATATGCTCCAGCAAACGGCCAGGGGTACTGATGACTATATCGACGCCAGCCGCCAGTTTACTGGCCTGGCCGCCCATTTTGACGCCACCGTACAATGCGGTCACGCTTAGCGGCACAAACTGCGCGTAAGCCGTGATGGCTGTGGCGATTTGTTCAGCCAACTCGCGGGTCGGCGTTAAAATAAGAGCCCTTGGACGGCGCGGCTGAGTAGCCTTAGGCGTATCCAGCATACGCTGCAGCAATGGGATGGCAAAAGCGGCCGTTTTACCGGTACCGGTTTGCGCCGTCACCTGCAAATCCTTGCCCCGACGAGCCGGCACGATAGCCTGGGCTTGCACCGGCGTCATCTCACTGTAACCGCATTCGGTCAGAGCGCGCTGTAAATCTGCCGCTAAATCTAACGATGAAAATTGCATAGGCGTTCCTCTGCAGAATGATCCCCCTTTAGCAGGGACAAAAATTAGTCACTGGCGTCGTCGTGATGATCGCGCGGCTGGTGCTGACAGGCTCTGGCCAGAATTTCAACATAAAAGCCCGGTAAGTCTTGCGCCACCGCAGCATCGATCTGTTGATTGATGTCTGAGGGGAAAATTTTGACGGCGACGTCTTCGGTGGCGCCAAAACGGCAATCAAAGGTCCAGTAGTCCATGCCAGCTGGCAGTGCTTTGCGCCGCTCCCGCTGCAGATACTTTTTAATTTCATGCTTAATCGCATCGACCCAACGAGCGGGTTTTAACTTGGGGTGCGTTAACGAGAATGTCTTTTTCATACCTATCCTACCCATGTGCACGACTCAGAAAAGCTGACCGCGCTTAGAAAACGCGCATTCTACATGGAAGCGTAGAAGATAACCGCCACTATCTGCAATTTTGACAGAACTAATGAAAATTAGCCGTCACAGCCAGGCTAGTCATTTAAGACGTGCACCATGCCCGGCAATAACCGGAGCATGGTGCTTAACTGTTTTTTGCGCTTCGAATGTTAAACACCACCGCATACAGCACAGGCACGGCCACCAGCGTCAGCACGGTAGCAAAGGCCAGGCCGCCCATAATGGTCACCGCCATGCTGTTAAAAAACGCATCCCACAGCAGTGGCAGCATGCCCAAAATGGTGGTGAGCGCCGCCAGGATCACCGGACGGATCCGGCTGATGCTGGCCTGGACAATGGCTTCTATTTTATCTGGCAACTGCTGCAGTTGCAGATCGATTTCATCCACCAGCACAATGGCATTTTTCATCAGCATGCCCGATAAGCTTAAAAAGCCCAGCAAGGACGTAAAGCCAAACGGCAGGCCGGACAACAGCAGTGCCGCCGTCACCCCGCAAATCGCCATCGGCACAATCAGCCAAATCACCAGTGGCTGCTTGAACGAGCCAAACAACAAAATGCTAATCACCAGCATCACCAAAAAGCTCAGCGGTAACTGATTGGCCAGCGATTGCTGGGCTTCGGCCGAGTCTTCGTATTCACCGCCTAAGGTTAACCGGTAGCCGGTCGGCAGCGGTAATTGCTCGAGCTGATCTTTAATCTGCCGCAGCGCCTGATCGGCGGTAACGCCAAGCACAGGCTCGGCTTCCACCGTCAAGGTGCGAACCCGGTCGCGGCGATGAATACGGGCTTCTTCGCTGCGGGTGTGCAGGCCATCAATCACCTGGGTAATGGGAATGTAACTGTTGTCGACCGAACTCCAAATCATCCGATCCTGCAGGTTATCGACACTCAGCCGCTCATGCGCCGGTGGCCTCACCACAATCGGAATTTGCCGATCGGCTTCACGGTAGACCCCGCTTCGCACCCCGGTCGTGGCAAGTTCCAGCGTTTGCGCTAAATCAGTGCGGTTCACCCCGGCTACCCTGGCCCGCTCTTCATTGAAATCCGGTACAATCACCAGTTCACGCTGCCGCCAGTTTTGCCGGATATCGGTAATCACGCCACTGGCCCGCATGATGCCTTCCACCTGTTGGGCATAGCGGCGCAGCTCGGCTTCATCGGCACCGGATAGTCGCACCTGCAACTTGGCACCGGCGCCCGGACCAAACATCAGTTGCTGCAAATAGATGGTGCCTTGCGGCAACTCGGGCGGCATTTGCTCGCGCAGCCGCTGCATCAGCGGTGGAATTTCATCACGATGCCCGGTGCGCACAATCAGCTGGCCATAGGCCGGGTTGGGCAACTCAGGAGCATAGGTCAACATGAAACGGCTGGCACCAGCACCGACAAAACTGCTGACAGACTCGACCTCGGGTTGCTGCAGTAAAAAATCTTCCAGGTGGCCAATATCCCGCGATGTGGCCTGGATATCCGAGCCTTGTGGCAGGTAGTAATTGACGTAGAAAATCGGCGTGTTCGAGGCCGGAAAAAACACCTGCTGCACCTTGCCAAAACCAAGCACACTAATCAGGGTGAGTAGCACCAGTCCGCCCAGCGTCAGCCAGCGATGACGCAGCGCCCGCTGCAGCAAAGCAGCGTAGTGGCGATAAAAACGACCGGCATAAGGCTCGGCCGAAGCCCCGCTGGCCGGCTTAAACAGGTAATGGCCAAACAGCGGCGTCACAGTGACGGCCAGCACCCAGCTTAGCAGCAGGGAAATGCCAATCACCGCAAACAACGAAAACAAAAACTCACCGGTGGCATCTGGCGACAAGCCAATGCCGGCAAAGGCCATAATGCCAATCACGGTGGCGCCGAGCAGCGGGATCTGGGTTCGGCCAGCAGCTTCCCGAGCGGCCTGGCGTGAACTAAGACCTCGCTGCCTATTGATCAACATGGTTTCAGCCACCACGATGGCATTATCAACCAGCATGCCCATGGCGATGATCAGCGCTCCCAGCGAAATCCGCTCCATTTCAATGTGCCAGAGCCGCATAAAAAATACCGTACCAAGCACCGTCAGCAGCAAGGTTGCTCCCACCACCAACCCAACCCGCCAGCCCATGGCCAGGCAGAGCACGCCAATCACAATCAGCACCGACAGCGCCAGATTGACGATAAAATCGTTGATGGCTTTTTCCACCACCAGATGCTGCTGGTAAATCGGCTGCAGCGTCACCCCAAGCGGAATTTGCGCCTGCAACAGCTCAAGATGCTGATCAACGGCTTTACCGACATCGACAATATTGGCATCGCTTAAACCGGCCACCGCCAGGGTAAAGGCCGGTTTGCCGTTAAAGCGAATGAGTTCGCTCGGCGTTTCCACCGCATCGCGCCGCACCTCGGCCACATCGTAGATACTGAGCTGCTCGGTCGAGCCCGGGTTGCCAATACGGACGTTTTCAATGGCAGCCACAGAATCAAGCCCAGGCTTGCTGACCAGCCGCACCCGCTTATCGCCAACCAGCACCGAGCCGGCGGAGGCCACCGCATTTTCTGATTGCAGCGTATCGACAATCACCCCTGGCGGTAAGCCCAGCCCTAGCAGGCGCTCGTGCGGGATTTCAACGTAAATGGCTTCTTGCGGCTCACCGGCAGTTTGCACCTTAGCGACCCCTGGTACCGTTAGCATTTCGCGCCGTAAAAAGCTCGCCAGCTCGCGGACCTCCCGATCGCTGAAGCCTTCAGCGGTTACCGCATAGAAAATGCCAAACACATCGCCAAAATCATCATTGACCATCGGAGTCAGCACACCCCCGGGTAACTCTGGCTTAATATCAGTGACTTTGCGCCTGAGCTCATCCCAGATCTGTGGCATCTGGCTGCCATCGTATTTGTCCTGGATTTCGACCCTAATCTCCGACATGCCCGGCATGGATTTCGAGCTGATACGCTTTAACTGCGACAGCTGCTGAATGGCCGACTCCATTTTTTCCGTCACTTCGCGCTCGACTTCCTCGGCGGTCGCCCCCGGGTACGGCGTCATCACAATGGCTTCTTTTAAGGTAAAGGCCGGATCTTCCAACCGGCCAATGGTAGCAAGGGCCCACAGGCCGCCCAGAAAACACAGCAACACCAACAACCAGGTGTTGATTTGCTTGTCAATGGCGTAACTGGCAATGTTCATCCGTTATCCCCGCTCAGTACGCCTGAAAGGGGCGCACCCGTTGCCCCTGCTGCAAATGCACGTGACCAGCCGATACCAGTTGATCGCCATGCTGCACGCCGCTGAGGATATCAACTTGCTGGCCATGAATTTGGCCAAGCTCCACCTGAACCCGCTCTACTGTCTGGCTGTCACCAAGGTAACGCCAGACATAAAACTGCTCCGGCGTACCAGTATCAATCGCCGACAAAGGCACCGATAAATTGCTTTGCTGCAAGCTACGCTCGGTCACCACATTCACTGTCATCCCCGGCAACAGATTCACCCCGGCCACCGGTTGCAAAGCGAAGGAAACCCGATAAGTCTGGGTGATGGCATCGGCCTCAGTAGCATGCTCGCGGTACTGCAGCACCACCCCGTCATCCAAACCTGGCAGGCGCAACGAAACCCGGTAATCAGCGCTGTCGTTCACCAGGCGCATCAACTGCTCCGGCACATTGATATGCACCCTTAGCTCACTGATGTTCTGCACCCGCAGCACCGGCGTCCCTGCCGCCACCGTGGAATAGCGCTCAATCAACCGGCGGGTGATCAGCGCATCAAAGGGGGCTTCCAACCGGGCGTGCTCGACATTGCGCCGGGCATTATCCAGCGCTACTTTGGCCAGATCGTAACTGGTTTGCAGTTGCTCAAAATCGGACGGCGTTAAAATGCCCTGCTCGCGCAGCGGCCTGGCTCTTTCCAGATCGCGCTTTGCCTGCTCCAGCTGCACCCTGGCCTGTTGCAACGCCAGCTGGTAATCGGCAGGATCCAGCGCAGCCAACAGCTCACCGGCCGGCACTACCTGACCTTGCTGCACCGCCAATTCCGTCACCCGGCCCCCGACCTGAAATGCCAGATCAACGGTGCTGACCGCATCGACCCGGCCGACAAAACTGCGGCTGCTGTGCTGGGTATCGCCATTGACGGTCACCAGCCTTACGGTCACTGGCGCCTGCTGGTCTGTATCATCCGGAGCTTTTGAGCAGCCTGTCAGCCCAAGTGACAGTACTAGCAACAAGGTCAAAGTACCTGTTGTTTTTACGAAGAAAGCTTTCATGGCATCAGCTCCTTAGCGCGGCGCTGCATGTACTGCAGCAACTGCTCTTTTTGCTGGGCAGTAAAGGGAGAAATGGACAGCATGTCCTGAAACCAGAGCGCATCGCAGGCCAGCATCAGCAACACCGCTTCCGGGTTATCGCCACTGTCGGCATTGATATCTTGCACCAACACCTGACAGGCGTGTTGCACCGGGCTCAGCAAGCCAGGTTGCTCGGCCGCTGCCGCCAGAATGGCCATGGCGGTATTGCCCTGCACCTGCTCGGATAAGCGGGCATGGGCCTTGATCATGGCGGTCAGTGCATTGTCACCCTGCGCCAGCAGTTGCTGCCGGCCAGCTTCGGTGTCATCCACCAACTGTTGCACCATGGCGCTGATCAGCGCTTCTTTGCTGGGGAAATGGTACAGCAGGCCGCCTTTGCTAAAGCCACTGACTTTGGCCACCTCATCCAGCGTGACCTTGCCCGCGCCCTTCTCGGCCGCCACGCTTAGCGCCGCTTCAATGATCTGCGCTTTGGTTACTTTGGCTCTTTTGTTCATTACCCGCCCTCAAAAAACCGTCTGGTTGGTACAGTAATACCAATAATAAACCGTCTGGTTGGTACAGTAAATAGCCAGGAACGAATTCAGTTATCAGAAATGCAAGGCTTGAACGATCAAAAGCTCTGCTGCAATGGGGTGGGGTTTGCTGAGATACACCATGCATTTGATAGCTTGCATGGTGTATCTGAACGTTGTGAATCCTGGGTTTAGCTACTTCTGAGCACTCAGGCCAAAACTTTATTGTATAAATTCGGCCCGAATGGCCGGATTGGTTTTAAAGAGGCCGCCAAGTACAGTGGTTTCAGTCACTGACTGCGCATCCATCACGCCCCGGGCTTTGACACAATAATGGGTTGCACAGATGTGCACCGCGACATTGTCGGTATCGAGCAAGCTTTGCAGTGCCACCAAAACCTGTTGCGTTAAACGCTCTTGCACCTGTGGTCGCTGGGCAAAAAAACGTACTACCCGATTTAGCTTGGATAAGCCAATGATGCGCTTAGCCGGAATGTAGGCGACTTTTGCGACGCCATCAATGGTAACAAAGTGGTGCTCGCAGGTACTGTTCACCGCAATGCCGCGAACTTTCACCATTTCGCTGCTGCCCATTTTGTTGTCAATCAATGCGATTTTTGGGAAATTGCTGTAATTGAGGCCAGCAAATAGTTCGTGCACAAACATTTTCGCGATGCGATGCGGTGTTTCCTGCAAGCTGTCATCGGTTAGATCGAGCCCAAGAGTGGTCATAACCTCAGTCATCAACCGGATAATCTGCTGGTACTTTTCTTCCGGACTAAGCCCATTTTCAATCATTGGCGTCTCAAGGCCAAGCTGCATCAGCGCTTGCTGAACGGTTGCTGCGGCTTCACTCATAACACTATTCCTACAAAAAATGGTCTATTTTTCCAAAAAAGCCTGCTCGATGACGTAGTCACCGCGCTGACGTGAGTTGGCTTTACTGAAGCCTCGGGCATTTAGAATGGCCATGGTTTCATCCAGCATGGCTTGATTGCCGCAGAGCATAAACCGATCCCGCTCCGGGCTTAATGGCGGCATGCCAAGGTGCTCGGTGAAGACATCCGATTCCAGTAAGCGAGTGATACGCTGCTGATGCAAGGCATGACGATAGGGTTCACGCGTCACTGTAGGGTGGTAGACTAATTTCTCCCGTACCCAATCCCCAAAAAACTCATTGTTAGGCAGTTCATTGCAAATGACATCCTGGTACGCAAGCTCTGACACTGTCCGCGTGCCGTGCACCAGAATCACCTTATTGAATTGTTCGTAAATGGCTGGGTCCTTAATGATGCTCATAAATGGTGCCAAGCCGGTTCCGGTCGCCAACAGGTACAGGTTTTCGCCGGGTGTCAGGTGCCCTGCGACCAGGGTACCCGTTGGGCGGGTTGAAATGTGCAACGGCTGACCCACTTCTATGTGTTGCAAGCGCGAGGTCAAAGCGCCATCCGGTACCTTGATGCTGAAAAACTCCAGCTCATCTTCGTAGTTCGCGCTGGCAATGCTGTACGCCCGCAGCAATGGTTTGTTGTCCACTTCGATGCCAATCATCACGAACTGACCGTTTTCAAAGGTGAAGCTAGGACGTCGTGTGGTTTTAATGCTAAAAAGCGTGTCATTCCAATGATGAACCTGAGTCACCGTTTCAGTGATGGTACCGCGCATAAAGCCCTCATAACCAATTTGCTTAAAACAACCACCAAACAAAATCACAGCATGCGCTGTATTCGTTAGCATTGTTTGATAATCAAAGAACTCTCCAGAAAAAGCGATGGTACAATACCTGACTAAAACACTCAACTATTTATCCGAGTATTTTAGTCAAGTATTACTAAGGAGTTTACGAAAAGGTTCAGCAAATGGACCAAGAGGCCATCGGGTTAGCCTAACTCCAGGAAAGATGCGATCGATCCAAGCTCTGTATCAGACCTTAATTATCGCTAAGCAAATTATCCTTGGTGATTGCATCAGTCTGCACTACCATCAACCAAAATGACTGCTGTAGCAGTTCTTTCACGAACCACACAGGTGTTTGCATGGTATACCGATTTGTGCTGGCGTTACTTTTAGGGGTTAGCGGTTCACTGCACGCGACCAAACCAGACCCAGCGCCAGCGTTGCAATTTCTGACCGAGCACAGCCCGCCAGGCGAGTACCTGGATGAAAACGGCGAGCTGGCCGGTGTGACCTTCGAACTGCTACGTAGCATCTCAGAGCAGCTCAATGAAAACGTCCACTTTGAACTCATGCCCTGGGCAAGAGCCTTTGCCATTGCCACAACAGAACTGAACACGGCCTTGTTTGAAACCACCCGGACTCCGAGTCGTGAACCCTTATTTCAATGGGTTGGCCCGCTAAAAATTCACCGCATCGCGCTTTATGCCAGAAAGGATCGCTTTAATGTGGCAGTGCCCCCAGCCTATTGGCCTCAGCACTATATCGCCTGCGAGTACATTCAATCGGTGTACCTCGATAAGCTTAACGAGCTGGGGTTTAATGAAGAGCACAATTTATTCCAAACAGTGCAGCATGGCGACTGCTTTAATTTGCTGTTGCGGGGTCGGGTCGATATCATTTTGCTCAGTGAGACGTCGGCAGCGCTCAGAGCACAAGAAGTTGAAGAGCTGGGTATTGAACTGGTGCAGTTGAACGGCTTTATCGAAACCCGCCAGTACCTGGCGTTTAGTCGTGATGTACCTGTTGAGCGTGTAGCGCGCTGGCAGCAGGCGCTGCTGCAAAGTTATCGGGATGGCCGCATGCGGGCCTTGTATCACTCGGTTTATCCTGAAGAAATGATTACCGCGCTGGAGCAGGTCGCCCTGGAGCAGTTGCTACTGCTGCAGAATCCAGACTGACTCTTTTCCGAAAAAGGTCACTGCACCAAGCGATGCCGAGACCTTTTGGCACGCTATGATTTATTTTCGGACCATACTGCGAAACACTCCATCCCGCTTAATCAAGCCGTGATAGAGCGCGGCACAACTATGCACCACAATCAGCAGCACCAACAGCAGTGCTGCCCAGCCATGAATTTCACGGAACAAGCCGTACAGGGCTAAATCGGTATCAAGCAAGGCTGGCAATGGCAGCCCAAACAAGCTCAGTGGCCGGCCGGCGGCGTTTTGCATTAAATAGCCGGATAGCGGCATCACAAAGAGCAACAGATAAAAGCCAAGTTGCGTGAGCTTCGCTGCCAGTTGCTGCATGTTCGGTACACTAGCAGGTAATGTTGGCGTATCTGAGCGCAAACGAATGATAAGGCGCACCACAATCGCCAGCAAGGCAATCAACCCCATGGCTTTGTGCCAGGCCAGCAGTTGCTGCTGCCAGGGCCCCAGTGACTTGACCATGGTTAAACCGGCAAACAGCAGGCTAAGCACTAACGCTGCCATCAGCCAATGCATTACCCGCATGGCAAGGGGATAAGTCTGCGGCTTATTCATTGGCACCTCCAGCAACCTGCTGCATCAAGACTTCGCGGGCCCGGCGCCGATGCGATTCGGCATAGGCGGCTGCGCGGGCGCGTAGAATCGGGTCTGCCGATGGTGCAAAGCCAGCGGGCAGCACTAGGGGATCGAAATTAAGCGCATTGCAGGCGCCCTCTTGCTGCAAGCTGGCTTGCTCAATTACGATAGTCCCGGCACTGAGCTGGGGGTTGCTTTCAGCCCAGGGAATGGTGGCATCGGCCGGGTTATCCTTGGCGGTTGCCAGGGTAAACTGCATATCAAAGCGCACTGGCCCATGCTGCAGCCGACTGAAAAACTCCTGCTGCAATGCATCGGCTGCCTCTTCGTCTGCAATAACGCCAGCTTCATCCGTCAGTGGCAAGGCCGCCCAGCGCACAGCTTGCTGATTGCCTTGCCGGTCAACCAGATAAAAAGCATTAATGCTGTGATAGCGCTCTGTGGCATAACTTTGGGTTGGCTGATAGTGGCTACGCCATTGTAAAAAATGCGCGCTTTCCGGGTGATCAGCAAAAAACTGCGGCACGGTATTGCTTTGAATGGCCAACAGCTGTTGATAAAACTTTTCCGGCGTTGCTACCGCCATCACCGGCGGTGTATTCATCGCCGTGCGCCATTGATGCACGGTATCAGGCAAAATGGTTAAAGCCAGGCTGCGTACTGGTGCGCGTAAATCAGGTGCCGTTGGGTTGCTCCCGGCAATTGAAATACGGCCAATAAAGGGGTAGCTGCCTGGTTGCAATGCTTTGGCACTGGAGTAAGCAGCTAATTCACCGGAGGCCTGAAACTCGCCACTGATGCAAAACCCCTTGGCATGAGCGCGCCTGAAACCCGCCTGAATTGAGTCGCCTTGTTGTAAATTGACAAAATCCTGGGCACTGACCGGTGCCCGGCCACTCACAGTAACTGCATACAAAGCAGCCGCTACCACGGCTCCCGCTGCCGCAGCAAACAAAACATAGCGCATAAGCATGACTTCTTTTGGTTAGACATTCGGATGGTGCAAAAGACCAATAAATCATTACGCCCCAATGGCAGATACGATCACTGGTTGCAGCTTGAATTATAGAATGAATAGCACTTCCCATTTCGGCTCACCCAAAACGGCGGGAATGCCGTTTCAGGATGAAAATGAGATAGGATGTAAAATTAACCAGATACGTAGTGCTCTCTTTCCCCATAGCACCACAAAAACGCAATTGATGGGGCCGTGCCAGATCGATACGAAGCCAACACCGCCAGCCGGTTACGGGCAGGATCCCGGCTGTGCTGCGAATATCCGACAACTGATAGTGGCTGCTTTACTGCAGGTCAGTCCTCTACGCTGTTGCGCCCCGACTGTTTGGCTTTGTAGAGGGCCTTGTCTGCCCGATTTAGCAGCTCCTCGAAGGCCGGGATATTGCTGCCGTCGCAAGAAGCAGCGCCAATACTGACGGTGAATTGGGCATGGTCGCCCTGTGCATTGGCGACCACCTCGCGTTGCGCGATAGACTCCCGGAGCACTTCGGCAAGCTGGTAAGCCCCCTTCATGTTCGTTTCTGGCAACAGCAGGATGAACTCTTCCCCACCAAATCGCGCAACGGTATCGACGCCTTGCCGCACACGCTCTTTGCAGACCTCGGCCACGGCACGAATCACCTGATCGCCTACCAGATGCCCCCAGGTGTCGTTGATCGACTTGAAATAGTCAATATCGAGCATCAACACGGACAAGGGATGCCGGAAACGTTCTGCCCGTTTGCACTCCTGCAAGCCCAGCTCCATCAGTTTGCGGCGGTTGGTCAGTCCGGTGAGGGAATCGGTGGACGCCAACAATTCCAACTGAAGATTGAGGTTTTCGAGCAAGGCATTTTTTTCGGCGAGCAGGCGATTCATCTGCTCGATTTCGTGTTCTTTGCGCTTGCGATCGTCAATGTTGAAAGTAACTCCCACAAAGCGCCTGCCCTCGGCCGTTGCAGTGCCGTCCATGACCTTGCCAAAGTTGGCAAACCAGATCCATGCGCCATTTTTGGCACGCAGCCGAAACTCACAGCGGTATTGCGGCGTTATGCCATCCACATGGTCTTGCACGGCTTGTTGAAGGTGGGGCTGGTCATCGGGATGCACGAGGCCTAAGAGCTCCTCGACCGTGCTAGCCATCTCAGAGCTGTCATAGCCCAGTTGATCCAATGTCTTCAGGGCCTTGAACGTTACCTCGCCGGTGACCAGATCGTTTTCCCACAGATCAAGGCCAGCGGCTTCCAGCGCCAGTGCTAAACGCTCCTTGTTGCGATTCAGTTCATTCATAAACTGCCAAGCGGCAAGCCCCCACTGGCCAAAACCGCTGCGCCCGCAGCCACTGCATAAAAGTCCGCCAACTCAAACGTCTGCACTTCCATCACCTCTCCTGCAACGCACCATGACACACCATCACTGGGATGGCATAGGGCTGGAGGAAGTATTACACACATCTTCCCATTCAGTTCAAGTGGCTTACCCAAAACTCACCAAGGTTTCTACTACTAAAACTCAGTGTTCAGCTGTGAAGCGCCACAATATTAAATCCATTTTAGTCGATGAGACTAAAAATTGCCTGACGAATGGCGTTTAAGCCAAAAAGCAGTTCAAGCTCGATGCCAGAGTTCGGACTGCAAGCCTAAAGCACATCACAGAGGTTAATTTTTATCTGCCCCTAGTTTTAATATCGACCTGTGATTAGGTTGACATAGAATATTGAACACCCTCGCGGACGGGAGCAACTACAGATACCTCGAGTTTTGTTCACTGTGTGTCGATAGCATCGCGTCGCTATTTATAAGGATGGGCAGCGAAAAAAAGCGCCAGCTTTTTAGCCAGCAATGCAGTTGCCTGATCACGACTGGCGATAAAATTGTTACTATGTCAGGCACCAGCCATGATTTTGTCTGCCAGAGTGGAGCTTTATGTCGCACAACACCATTGCCCTGAACAAACAGCTACAGCCATTGGATCACCTTGATTCCGTCTGGTTGTTTGGTTATGGCTCGCTGATTTACAAGGCGGATTTTCCTTATCTGCAGTGCAAACCAGCCTGCATTTATGGCTGGCAACGCCGTTTCTGGCAGGGATCGCATGATCATCGTGGCACGCCACAGGCGCCAGGCAGGGTGCTCACTCTGATTGAGGCTCCAGGCGCCCGCTGCGCTGGCATGGCCTATGAAGTAACACCCGATACCTTTGAGCACCTTGATCACCGTGAAAAAAACGGCTACCTGCGGGTATTTACTGAGTTGCATTGGCTGAACGAACCAGGGCAAACGCAAGGCCTGGTGTATTTAGCCAGCGCTGATAATGAGGCTTATCTTGGCCCGGACACAGACGCCGCTATCGCCGCCCATATCGCCAGCAGCGAAGGCCCAAGCGGCCCCAACAGCGACTACCTGTTGCAACTGGCACAAGCACTGAGGGAGATGGACGAGCAGGACGAGCATGTATTTGCCATTGAGCAGCAGCTGTTAAAGCTGCTTAAATAGCTGCCCCCACCTGTTCCGGGGGCTTAACGTACACTGCCCCCGAAATACATCATTCTGCCCCCTTGGCTTTGCGCTGGATGTTTTCGATAGGGTCAGAAATTCACGAAGCCAGGCCTGCCAGACGCTTAAGCAGGATCAGAAATCCCTCGCAGGATGTCAGTGACGCGGTTTCTTCCATGGTATGGTAGCCAGTCGTGGGGATCTGCAGTGTGGTACCGGTGACTGCGCCCGCTGAGGCGGCGATAATCCTGCCCATTTCGGTACTGCCAAGTGACTGAGCCGATTGCCCAGGTGCTAACAACGCATTTTTCTGTTCAATGTATTCATCCTTGAAGCTGTAACTAACCCCAGATGCCTGGCACAAAGCGGCCAGAGTGTCGGTCAGTTGCGCATCGAAACTGGCGTTGGCGTCTTTGTGTCGCAATACCAGTTGCTGGCGATCTGCCTCCTTTCTGTCCGGGTAGGGGCTGGTATCCACCACGACCAGCCGGTTGGTGGTGTTCCCAAAGCGCCGGAACCATTCCAGCAGATAGCGCCAGCTCTTACCGGCCTCTTCCTGCGCCGTAAAAAAGGCGGTGCCCTGAAAACCTAAACTGAACAAGTGCACCAAATAGGCGGCAGTGAGCACGTTATCCAGCTGACCACTGATGCTGTTTTCATCAATTCTGAGTTTGTCGGCGAAAGCCACCGGCGTGCCGGCGACCAGATGGGACATTCCCTCAAGGGTGAAAATCAGGTTGTTGCGCCGCTCACAGACATAACTTGATGCAATTTTACCGCTACCGCGGTAGGCACCGGACCAGGGTTCATACGCCATCACTGGCGTAGTATCAAAGCGGTCCACAATTTTATTGATCAACTGCTCGGATACGGAGTTTCCCAGCAAATCGGAGCGGTTTCCTGCCACAAAAGCAGCATACTGAAATTCATCGGGACCCGTGCAGATCAATCCGTGCCGATCAATATGCGCAGAAAACATGGTGCTAAAGGGGGCATTGCCCTGTGCGACCAGTAAGCCTTCATACCAGGTAACCTTTGCGCCGCGCTCCTCCAGTTCCCGTTGCAGCACCCTGAAAAAACTATGTTCAGCGCCCACCACACTGGGCTCACGGATCAATATTTTCAGTAAATCCAGCAGTTCATTTAACTCAGTCATGGTGGTATCCGGACAGAAAATTGTGCTGCTATATTCAGGCCAATCGCCGCTCCGTGCAAATAAATCTGCTTTAATACTCTATGGCTGATATCAGCGAAATGCGTCGCGATAGACCTGTTTGAACTGTCGGGCTTGCTTCAACAATTCGCCGCTACGCCTGACCACTAAATCAGCCAATTCCCTGACATGCCTTTCTTGTTGAGTGGCCAGATCATCTTGGCTAAAATCCAAACGCTGCGCCTGCCCCTGAACCCGAAGCACGATGCGCTCAATTCGGCGCTGCAAAAAGTCGAACTTGATCCCGGCATCAAATGCTAAGCTCAGTAAATCAAACGCAGTGATGGCATGAATATCGAAGTTATCGTCGATCGCCATGGCAAGGCTGGTGTCTAATTGTGGTTGATGCACAGCCTCATAAACAACCGACACCAGATCGTAGAAAGGCGTGACTGCAAGCCCTCCCTGACCAGAGACATAAAAACTGATGTTTTTGCCATGCGCATCGCTGTTACCAATAATCAGATTAAAAATCATCCAATCAATAATTTTCTGGGTGCTTAGTGCAGGAACCGCCGTTGCTGCTGCAAATGCGAACAGTTTCGCAAAGCTTGCACCATCCCGAATATGCCGCACATCCTTACTGCTGCCGAAGTTTTGCTCATACTTGTATTCCGGTGGCATATCCAGCGCCTGACAGCCATCAATTATATGCCGTTTGGTGACCCCATTCGGGGTCACTCGCCGGTCAAAACGCGTCACGGCTAACGCATGGAAATCACCCAGCCGAACCAATCGGACAGCAGCAACATCCAGCCCTACCGCTTTGGCAAGGCGCATGCAATACAACTCATTCACCACCACCGTTGGATACTGTGCGGATGAAAACTTCAGAATGTGACTACTGGCGAAGCGACCTGCTGCCAAATGCATCGCACCATCTGCATCGATATAAATATTCAGCTTTTTCTGCACACCCGCAACTGAGAGGCGGTATTTCCCGTCCCAGAAGGTCATATCGGCATTGTTTTGTAGTCGCTCAATAAGTTCGGCTTTTGTGACTCTACGCAAAGGCGTGCTTTCAGTGGATACAGCCTTTGGGCCAAACGTCAGAACACCTGTGGTATCTCCACCAATGGTATTTAAAATCGCATAAACATTGTTTTTAGATAGGTTTTCACTTTCGAGCAAGCGCTCAAATGCACTGCCTTCAGGAAACAGGTTTCTTAAAAACCGCACTACCACAGCACTATCGCATGGCTCGTTCAATGGAATATGAGGTGATATGGGGTAACCTTCCAGCCGCCAGCTCTGGGTGTATTGAAACTCGCAGCTATGCGGTGCGCTAAAGGTTAAGGTTCCTACCTGCCTATCCTGTGCATAGACCTGAATACCAGGCTTTTGCTCAAACCCAGTCATCACTGCCCTCCGATGGCTCTTGCAGGAATAACGCAACACCGAAAGCCGATAACACTTTAAATAAAGTATCCACCTTGACGGTCAGCAGCCCCTTTTCAACATTGTTGTAGGCCTGCTTGGATAAACCACAAAGACCAGCGGCATCTTCAAGGGTCATACCGAGTGATGTTCGCCTGTAACGCACCATGGCTCCCAGTGTCTTCATATCAACCGGGTTGCTCAGATCGGGTTTTGTACTTTGGGTAACCTGCCGCACGATAAATCCTATTGCAATGGGATTAAAGAAGGACCAAGCGCTGGTAGCGCTTATTATCCTAACAGAATAGGATAATAAGCGCGTAAAGCTCAAAAATCAACCATTATCCTACTGCAGAAGGATTTAATCGAGAAGATAAAAAAGAGTCGTAATAAGTGTTGGTTAAGCAACTCGGCCGCTGGTTTGTGATCCGGCTAATGCCTTAGATAGACAAAAGGTGGTAGCAACAAGGGTTATCTCAGAATATCTGCTATGCAACAGATTTGCTTTCGATATCCCAACCAGGAAAACACCAAGACCGCCGGGTGGCAACGAAAAAATGACCTTAAGCCGCATGCGGCGAAATATCTTTGTTGATTTTATCACCACTTTCCTGCTCAGCTCGCTTCAGATCATAGATGGCCTGTAAGTTAAGCCAGCTTTGTGCATCCCCGCCAAAATAGCGTGCCAGCCGCAGTGCAGTGTCAGCTGTGATCCCGCGTTTCTCACGCACGATCTCATAGATCCGCGCTGGTGTCACCCGCAGCGCTTGCGCCAGGGCATTCGCACTCATATTTAGTGGCTCCAGATAATCTTCACGCAATACTTCACCAGGGTGTACTGCGCGCATGCCATTTTTAAACATAACTCCCCCTGTTAGTGATAATCCACAATCTCAAGATCCCATGCATTACCGTCTTGCCAACGAAAACACAAACGCCACTGATCGTTGATACGAATGCTGTATTGCCCCGCCCTGTCGCCTTTTAGCAACTCCAGCCGGTTGCCTGGAGGGCTGCGTAAAAATTCAAGGCTGGTCGCTGCATCCAGCTGAGTCAGCTTTCTGGTGGCAACCTTGGTAATCGCAGACCACCGCCTGGTTTTACCGGTTTCATACAGCTGCTGCGTTTCTGTGCATTTAAAACTTTTAATCATGATTAATCATATATCGATAATCGATAAAAAGCAAAGTCAGTGCTCACACATAAAAAACCCCAGCACAGAGGCTGGGGTTTGCTTTGTGGCTTTACTGACTAGCCAGAATTAACGATACGCTTCCGGGCTTGGGCAAGCACACATCAGGTTGCGGTCGCCGTAGACATCGTCGATACGGGTCACGGTTGGCCAGAACTTGTTCTCGGCAACGTAAGCAGCCGGGAAGGCAGCGACCTGACGGTCGTAGGCGCGGTTCCAGTCGTTGCTGAACACATCCTGCATGCTGTGCGGGGCAAAGTGCAGCGGGTTGTTGTCCAGTGCCCATTCACCGGATTCTACCTTGGCGATTTCAGCACGAATGGTGGTCATAGCTTCGATGAACTTATCCAGCTCGGCTTTGCTTTCCGACTCGGTCGGTTCAATCATCAAAGTACCAGCGACCGGGAAGCTCATGGTCGGTGAGTGGTAACCAAAGTCCATCAGACGCTTGGCAATGTCCATCTCGGTGACGCCGCTGGCTTCTTTCAGTGGGCGAATATCAATGATGCACTCGTGCGCCACCCGGCCGTTGCTGCCGCGGTACAGTACCGGGAAGTGCGGATCCAGCTTCTTCGCCATGTAGTTGGCGCTCAGGATAGCGATTTCAGTGGCCTGCTTTAAGCCCTCGCTGCCCATCATGGCAATGTACATCCAGCTGATCGGCAAAATACCTGCGCTGCCGTAAGGCGCGGCCGAAACCGCACCGTTTTGCTCGCCGGTGCCTGGGATTTTCACCACCGGGTGATTCGGTAAAAACGGTGCCAGATGGCTTTTTACACCAATCGGGCCCATGCCCGGGCCGCCGCCGCCGTGCGGGATGCAGAAGGTTTTGTGCAGGTTTAAATGCGACACGTCCGAGCCAATAAAGCCAGGCGAAGTTAACCCCACCTGAGCGTTCATATTGGCACCGTCCATATAGACCTGGCCACCGTGCGCGTGCACGATGTCGCACAGTTCACGGATGCTGGCTTCAAACACGCCATGAGTCGATGGGTAGGTCACCATAATGGCTGCCAGTCGGTCCGACACTTCCTCGGCCTTGGCTTTTAAATCGGCCATATCGATGTTGCCGGACTTGTCGCAATCGACCAGCACCACTTCAAAGTTGGCCATGGCCGCTGTCGCCGGGTTGGTGCCGTGAGCAGAGACCGGGATCAGACAGACATTGCGGTGGCCTTCGCCACGGCTTTCGTGGTACTTGCGAATGGCAATCATGCCAGCGTATTCACCCTGAGCACCGGAGTTCGGCTGCATCGAGATGTTGTCGTAACCAGTGATATTGACCAGCCAATCGCCCAGCTCAGTGATCATTTGGGCATAACCTTGCGCCTGATCAAGTGGGCAGAACGGGTGCAGCGCGCCAAATTCCGGCCAGGTGACCGGGATCATCTCGGCGGTGGCGTTCAGTTTCATGGTGCAGGAGCCCAGAGAAATCATCGAGTGGTTCAGTGCCAGATCTTTGTTTTCCAGCTTTTTGATGTAACGCAGCATCTCAGTTTCTGAGTGGTACTGGTTAAACACCGGGTGCTGCAAAATTGCATCGTGACGCAGCAAGCTGGCAGGAATTGAGCTAGAACCCTGTTGCACCAGCTCAGCATCGAGCGCTGCCACATCCAGACCATGGTTGTCTCCCAGCACAATGGCGAACAGCTCAGCGATATCGGCCGCTGTGGTCAGTTCGTGGAAGCTGATTGACAGGCTATCGGCCAGATCAGTACGCAGGTTCACTTCTTTGGCCAGCGCGCGGGCAATAACGGCAGCGCGGTCGGCCACTTTAAAGCTGATGGTATCGAACCAGTGGTTGTGCAGCAGCTCGACGCCTTTGGCTTTAAGGCCAGCAGCAAAAATATCGGCAGAGCGGTGAATGCGCTCGGCAATGGTTTTCAGGCCGTCCGGGCCATGGTAGACGGCGTAGAAGGACGCCATATTGGCCAGCAGCACCTGAGCGGTACAGATGTTGGAGTTGGCTTTTTCGCGGCGGATATGCTGCTCGCGGGTTTGCATTGCCATCCGCAGGGCATTGTTATCAAGCCGGTCTTTCGACACACCGATAATACGGCCTGGCATCGAGCGCTTGTACGCATCGCGGGTGGCAAAGAAAGCGGCGTGCGGGCCGCCGTAGCCCATCGGCACACCAAAACGCTGCGCCGAGCCCAGCACCACATCGGCGCCCAGCTGACCCGGGGATTTCATCAGTACCAGCGCCATAATGTCGGTGGCAACGGCGACGATGGCCTTCTTGGCCTGCAAATCGGCAATCAGGGCGCTGTCGTCACGCACTTCACCGCTGCTGCTTGGGTATTGCAGCAAGGCACCGAACACATCGTGGTTGGCAGCCTCGCTGGCAGGACCAGTGACGATGTCAAAACCAAACATCTCGGCACGGGTTTTCACCACGTCCAGTGTTTGTGGGTGCACATCGTTGGCAATAAAATAGCTGTTGGATTTTTTGTTTTTCGACACCCGCTTGGCCAGTGCCATGGCTTCGGCAGCGGCGGTGGCTTCATCCAGCAAGGACGCACTGGCCAGTTCCAGGCCGGTTAAGTCCAGTGTCAACTGCTGGAAGTTCAGCAGGGCTTCTAAGCGGCCCTGAGCGATTTCCGGCTGGTACGGCGTGTAAGCGGTATACCAGCCCGGGTTTTCCAGCACGTTGCGCAGGATCACGTTCGGCGTCAGCGTTGGGTGGTAGCCCATGCCAATGTAGGACTTGAACACTTTGTTTTTTGCAGCAACGGATTTCAGGTACGCAAGGGCTTCGGCCTCGCTGCGGCTGTCACCAATGGCCAGTGGTTGTGGCAAACGGATATCGGCCGGAATGGTTTGCGCGATCAGCTCTTCCACCGAGCTGACATTCAGCTCGGCCAGCATCGCCGCGGTTTCGTTGGCATCCGGGCCAATATGGCGTTGAATAAATTCCTGATGATTCGCAAGTTGCGACAGCGTTTTAGCAGCAGGGTTGCTCATGCTTGATGTGTCCTATAAATACAAAAGTGTACAGCCGATAAAAGGTAAGCCCCGAATAATACGGGGCTTACGCAGCAACAGATTGGTTTTAGTCTTCGTCGATCACGTTCTGGTAGCCTTCGGCATCCAGCAGTTCATCCAGCTCCGCCAGATCGGAGGCTTTGATTTTGAACATCCAGCCATCGTGGTAAGGGCTGGCGTTCACTTGCTCCGGCGCATCGGTCAGCGACTCGTTCACTTCGACCACTTCGCCAGACAAAGGGGCGTAGATATCCGAAGCGGCTTTAACCGACTCGGCCACCGCGCAGTCGTCGCCCTGAGACACCGTATCGCCAACTTCTGGCAGCTCGACAAAGACCATATCGCCCAGCAGCTCTTGCGCATGCTCAGAAATACCGACGCTGTAGATGCCATCGCCTTCGTGACGAACCCACTCGTGGGACGAGGCATACTTTAATTCTGTAGGGATAGAGCTCATGTTTAGTTCCTTACCTGATGTTGTTCTTTTAAGTCCGCATGCACAGACGGTTGCCATGCTATTGTGATACAGCAGGCAGGCTGTTGTACAGCTTTTGCACAACAGCCTGCCATCATTAAACTTTAGATCAGTTTTTTGCCCATGCGGACAAAGGCTGGCTTGATCACCTTCACCGGCACCAGCTTGCCGCGAATATCCACCTCGGCGCTATCGCCGACATTGGCCGGAACCCGCGCCATCGCAATACTAAAGCCCAGCGTCGGAGAGAAGGTGCCCGAGGTAATGATGCCTTCGCCGCCTTCAACCACCACCCGCTGACCATGGCGCAGCACGCCTTTTTGTTCCATCACCAGCCCCACCAGCTTGTCGGTGCCGGTTGCTTTCTGATGCTCCAGCGCTGCACGGCCAATAAAGTGACGATCGGCCGGCTCAAAGGCAATGGTCCAACCCATGTTGGCCGCCAGAGGCGACACAGTTTCGTCCATATCCTGGCCGTACAAATTCATGCCGGCTTCCAGGCGCAAGGTATCACGGGCACCCAGGCCACAAGGCTTGACACCTGCTGCCAGCAGTTGCTGCCAGAAATCCGCCGCCAGGCCTTCTGGCATGGCAATTTCGTAGCCGTCTTCACCAGTGTAACCGGTGGTGGCGATAAACAAATCACCGCTTTGCACGCCAAAGAACGGCTTCATGCCTTCAACCGCTGCCTGTTGAGCGGCATCCAGTAAGGTAGCGACTTTAGCTTTGGCATTGGGGCCTTGCACCGCAATCAGCGCCAGCTCTGGCCGCTCGGTAACGGTCACCTCAAACGCTGGTGCGTGCTGGTTGAGCCAGGCCAAATCTTTTTCACGGGTGGCGGAATTCACCACAATGCGGAAGTAGTCTTCTTGCAGGAAGTAAACAATCAGGTCGTCGATCACGCCACCGGCTTCATTCAGCATGGCGGTGTACAGGGCTTTGCCTGGCACCGTTAATTTGGCAACATCGTTGGCCAGCAAGTAGCGCAGGAAGTCACGGGTACGGGCACCGGTCAGGTCCACGATGGTCATGTGCGACACATCAAACATACCGGCATCCTGGCGCACCGCGTGGTGCTCTTCCATTTGAGAGCCGTAGTTAATGGGCATCTGCCAGCCGAAAAAATCCACCATTTTGGCACCGGCTTCCAGATGTTTGGCGTGTAACACGGTTTGTTGGGACATGGGCTTGCTTCCTGTGATCTGAGGCGACGCTCTGCCTGGTTGGTAGCCACAAGGCTCAAGCTGGCAGCAACGCCGCTGGTTCAGGCTGTACCCCGCAAGGTTATGCAACCCGACCGACTAAGAATGCATCGATTATAACGGAAGCCTGCGACGGCCAACAGCCCCCTTACCCTTAGATTTACTAATGATTAGACGTTCAGCCGAGGGCGGCATCCGATCCAGGCTGTGCTGGCCTGGCTGCTTTGGGCAAATCGCCGCTGTTGCCAAGCGCCAGCGCCATCATCGGTTGCTTCAGCTTGCTTTGCTTATCCAGCAGGCTCATGCCGATAGAGCGCAGCACTTTCGGCAGCAAAGCGCCACCGGCAAAGCCGCGTTTAAAGGTCTCCATCGCCAAAATCAGGCTTTGCGCTTCGGATTTTCGCCAGCGCTGATAACGGGCCAACAGCCGTGGGCAATCGATAGCGCCCTGCTGCTCCCGCTGCTCTGAGATTAGTTCTGCTAATGCAGCAACATCCATCAGTCCCAGATTCATGCCCTGACCGGCCAGTGGGTGGATGCTGTGGGCGGCATCAGCCACCAACACCACCCGGCCCTGCACCCATTGATTGGCGTAGCGCATGCGAAGCGGGATCCGTTGCCGTTCACTCACAAGTTGCAGCGGCCCCAGCACCGATTGACTGGCTGCTGTCACCGCTTTGGCAAAGGCCTCGGCCGGCAGTGCCTGCAAGGTCTGAGCCCGCTCGGGCGGTACACTCCAGACGATGGACACTTGACGGCTGTCCGGCAATGGCAACAACGCCAAGGGCCCATCCGGCCAGAACACCTGGCGGGCGGTGGCCTGATGCGGCTCGGTGCTGGCTAAGGTAGCGACCAATGCATGGTGTTGGTAATCCCAGTGCGTCAGGGGCAGTTGCAGCGATTCGCGGATAAAAGAGTTGGCACCATCGGCCGCCACCAGCAAACTGGAGAGCAGCAAGTCACCGCTTTCCAGTTGCAGCGCAACATTCTGGTCGCCCTGGCTGATGCGGCTGATGCCGCTGCCAAACAAGCACTGCACATTGCTGTGCTGGCTCAGCTGCTGATAGAGCTGCTGACGAATGCTTTGGTTGTCGCAGATCCAGCCAAGAGCCGGCAGCTGCTGCTCGGCCGCCGAAAAGCCCAGCCGGCCAAAGCTGTCGGCTTGCCACACTTCCATCTGCTGATAAGGCGCGGCCTCGGCGGCAATGCCAGACCAGACACCCAGCCCGGCCAACAAGCGCTGCGATGCCAGGTTCAGGGCACTGACGCGGGAAAAGTCGGCTGCACCTGGCTGCGGCTGCGGGCCTTTTTCCAGCAGCCGGATCTGAAGCCCGAGCGGAGCCAACAGCAAGGCCAGCGTCAGGCCAGCGCTGCCTGCGCCAACAATGGTGATATCACAATGCTGCATCGTTTGAAAACTCCTTCAGCTGTGCCTGCTGGCGCAGCGTCGCGCTGTAGCCCATGGCCTGGCGGGCCAGTGGTTGTTGCAACGGCTCACACAGCAGCATGCCGAGCAAACCCAGATTGCGGCCCAGTGCCAGCAACCGGGAGCGATTGGAAAATAGCCGCACCAGCCCATCGGTCAGGGTCATCACCTGCTGCATATCGGCCTCGCGGGCCAGCTGGTACTGGCGCAGCATGGCGTAATCGCCAATGGCTGTCGGCATCTGCTGCACCAGCGCGACCAAAGCAGCAATATCGCGCAGCGCCAGATTAAAGCCCTGACCGGCAATCGGATGCAGGCTGTGCAGGCTGTTGCCAAGCAGTGCAATGCGATGACGCACCGGGCTGTCGCTGCGCCTGAGTGTCAAGGGGTAACTGGCCCGGGCGCCACTTTTGACAAAGACCCCGGCCCGGTAGCCAAAAGCTTGCTGAGCGGCGGCGGTAAAGGCTGGCTCGTCCAGCTGCATCAACTGAGCGGCTTCTGCCGGTTGGGTGGTCCAGACCAAGGAGTAGCGCTTGCCAGGCAAGGGCAACAGCGCTATCGGACCATCGGCGGTAAAGCGCTCAAAAGCCCGCTGCTGATGCGGCTCGGCCAGCGCCAGATTGGCGATCACCGCCGTTTGCTCGTAGTGCTCGCTGCGCAGGGCAAAACCAGCCAGCTGCCGGGTGGGCGACAGGCCGCCTTCGCACACCACCAAAAGCCTGGCAGAGAGCGTTTTGCCACTGGCCAGTTGCAGCTGCACCTGATCGGCTTGTTGCTGCAAGGAGGCCACCTGATCCGGCTGCAGCATCATCAGTTGCTTGCCCGGTAATGCTTGCAAGCGCTGCTGCAGCAACTGCCCCAAGTGCTCCACTTCGAGCACTGCGCCAAATTCGCTCAGGCCAAAGTGATCGGCTTCAAGGTAGCATTTGCCAAAATGGCCGCGATCCGACACATGAATATGGCGGATGGGGCTGGCTTTGGCCCCAAGCTCCGGCCACAGCTGCCAGTTGCGCAATTGATCGACACTGGCTGCCGCCAAAGCGATGCTGCGACTGTCAAAACTGACCGAGCGCTCTACAGCGGCTTGTTGTTCTATCACCGCAATGCGAAGCGTCGGCCTGGCCTTAAGCAAAGCCCAGGCCAGCGTGAGTCCTGCCATGCCGCCACCGGCAATGGCGATATCGACCTCTGGAGCTGTGTCAGTCAAACTGGCCATGGCCTTGTCCTGGGTCGCTTGCATCCTGAGCCATTAAGGCTTCAATCTCAGCAATGGTTTTGGGCACCGCCGCCGTCAGATTGCGATGGCCCTCTGCGGTAACCAGCACATCGTCTTCAATGCGAATGCCAATGCCCCACCATTTGGGATCGGTGTCGCAGCCTTTGGGAATGTACAGGCCGGGCTCGACCGTTAGCACCATACCGGGTTCAAACACTCGGTTTTTCGCACCGGGCTCGGGTACGGCGCCTTTCGGCTGGTAAGAGCCAACATCGTGCACATCCAGCCCCAGCCAATGGCCCAGACTGTGAATCATCCAGGGCTTGGCCGCTTCGGCTTCGATGAGCGCATCCAGCTCGCCCTGGAGGATCCCAAGCCGATGCAGGCCTTCGGTCAGCACCCGGTAACAGGCTTGGGTGGCGAGCGCAAAGCTGCTGCCGGGTTTGATTTCAGCCAGCGCCGCCAACTGGGCATCCAGCACCAGCTGATAGAGGGCCGCCTGCTCAGTGCTAAAGCGGCCATTCACCGGGAAGGTACGGGTAATATCGGCAGCATAGCCCTGCCACTCGCAGCCAGCATCGATCAACACCAGATCGCCATCGCAAAGCTCGGCGTTGTTTTCGGTGTAATGCAAAATGCAGGCATTCTCGCCCCCGCCAACAATGGCGTTGTAGGCCGGGTAGCGGGCGCCCTGCATCGCACTGTGGTGCAAAATGCAGGCTTCTAACTGGTATTCCTGCATGCCGGGCTGACACAGCTGCATCGCGGCCTTGTGTGCATCCGCGCTAATGGTGGCGGCTTGCTGCATCAGGCTGATTTCGTGTGCATCTTTCAACAGCCGCAGCTCGCTAAGCAATGGCCGTAAATTGCATTGCTGCTGGGGCGCCAGCTCGCTTTGGCGTGGCGTAGTGCGGATCTGCTGTTGGCAAGCGTTCAACTGGCTTAGCAAAGCCTCATCGTCGCCAAAACAAAACCACAGCTGCTGTTTGCCTTTCATGGCGGCGACCAGCTGCGCTTGCTGTTCGCTGATGGAGGCTGCCGCTATACCAAACTGCTGCTCTGCCTGCTCCGGGCCAAAGCGCCGGCCTTGCCAGACTTCTTTTTCCACGTCTTTATCGCGGCACAGCAGCAGCTCAGCGCTTTGTCCGGCTGCATCTTTGGTTAAAATCAGCAGCGCATCGGGTTCCGGGAAAGCCGTCAGGTACCAAAAGTCACTGTTGGGACGAAAGGGGTACTCGGTATCACGGCTACGGGTCTGTTCATGGCCAGCGGCAATGACCGCGACCGAAGAGGCAGGTAATTCAGCCAGCAACCGCTGGCGACGCTCAGCCTGGGGCCTGTTCATGGTTTTTCCTTTGTACGGGGATCAGTGCAAGGTCTTTTTCGGCGCCGTGCCCTGTTGGTACTTTACACCCACTTCGTGGAAGCAGTTCAGCGCCAGGATACGGATATGTTCCAGCACCAGGTAATAGGACTCTTCGTTTTCCTGCTCGGAAAAATCGCTGCTGCTGTGCACATCGAGCCGGGTGATTTCGGTCAGCTGATTGACCGCATCGCGAATGTCTTCCGGCACCAGGGATAAGTCGGTTTGCAGCACGGCAAAGCCAACCAAAAAGGCCTGACACCACTCGACCACGGCTTCGAGCCGTTCAATCAGACTGTCGTCATCGCTGGGCAGCAACAAAGCAAAAGCGTAGTCGGTTTGCTGCAGTTGCTCGGCAGTAAGACCAATCAACTCGACAATCTGTTTTTGCACCGCGACCGGCACCGCCTGATTGTCGTTCAGAAAATCGTACAGTACCGGCAGGATCTGCTGTTGTTCTGCCTGGACACCGGCGGAGAGCAAGCCACTGATTAAACCATGCAGTTCGGCCGGAGAGGCCATCAGCTGCGATTCTTCCATCCGAAGCAGCCATTGCTCATACGGCATTAAATAAGGGGTCGGCATTTTGGCATCACCTAAAAGCATCCATGACCTTATCCTACCACTTGAGGAGCTGTCAGGCCAAGAAGCGGTCGACGATAAAGAAGACAGTGTTGGCACCAAGCGCACAGCTTTTCAGCACCCTGCCCTTTCATCCGGCCAGCAGCCGGTGCTATACTGAATTTGTTCTCTGAGCTGTTGGTGATTGGATCGACGTCCCTGAGCCGATATTCAGATTGCCAAGGGATTCACCTTGTCACTTTTGTGCAAGCCCGGCCCGTACCGGGAAGCCTACGGTGGCATCAGACTCCCGCCTTGAACCCAGGGTTCAAGGGCTACCATCCGACACGGCAGCTTCGGAGAACATAACCCCAGGTAACCATCACAACTTCAGGGAAGCAACGGGTGCAAAGCCGTCACGAACTGCGCCAACTGATCCGCCAGCGTCGCCAACAACTCAGCACCCAGCAACAACAGCAGGCCGCAGAGCAACTGGCCGAACGCTTTACTGCCCTCCCCTTTTTAGCCGATTGCCAGCATATTGCACTCTATTTAAGCAACGACGCCGAGCTCGATACCTGGCCGTTGATCCATGCCCTGTGGCAACTGGGCAAGCAGCTGTACCTGCCATTGCTGCACCCTGTTACCCCTGGCCATCTTATTTTCCAGCACTTTCATGCCAATACCCCGATGCGAGCCAATCGTTTTGGCATTCCCGAGCCCGACTGGAGCTGCCCGGATCTCTGCCCGGTGGCACAACTCGATCTGATTTGCACTCCCTTGGTGGCCTTTGATGCCAGTGGCAATCGTCTGGGCATGGGAGGCGGCTTTTACGACCGCACTCTGGCCAATGCTCCCCTTCGCAGCCGCGACGGCCAGCCCAGAGTGATTGGTCTGGCGCATGCTTGTCAGCAGGTGCCGGCAGTCCCCGTCGAGGAATGGGATGTGCCCCTACCGGCCATCTGTACCCCGACACAAATTTTCCTGCCGTAATTTCCGGTCAAAACTTTCTATAAAATACCGCGGGAACTGCTGTTGTCTGACGCGGAGTTGGTTATAATGACTGCCTAATTTATCCATCTGTACGGCTAATCAAGGTTTTCTTATGCTCGATGACATGAAACGCAAAGCAGCCTGGGCGGCGCTTGAGTTTATTCCGCGCCATACGGTGGTTGGTGTCGGCACAGGTTCGACCGTCAATCACTTTATTGACGCTCTTGCCAGCATCAAAGATGAGATCCAGGGAGCGGTTTCAAGCTCCGAGCAGTCCACCGCTAAACTGAAAGCCTTGGGCATTCCGGTGCTGAACCTGAACGACATTGACAGCTTCTCCGTCTACGTGGATGGCGCCGATGAAATTAACCCCGACAAGCACATGATCAAAGGCGGTGGCGCAGCCCTGACCCGGGAAAAAATCGTCGCTGCAGTGGCGGAAACCTTTATCTGCATTGTCGATGAAAGCAAGCAGGTCCCGGTGCTGGGTCGTTTCCCCTTGCCGGTAGAAGTGATCCCAATGGCCAGCAGCTACGTGGCTCGTGAGTTGAATAAATTGGGCGGCCGCGCTGTGTTGCGTGATGGCGTTACCACCGACAACGGCAACGTGATCCTGGATGTGCATGGGCTGGAAATTCATCAGCCGATACAGCTGGAGGCACAAATCAACAATATCGTTGGTGTGGTCACCAATGGCATTTTTGCCATTCGCGCCGCCGACAAAGTGCTGGTTGGCACGCCCGCTGGCACCACCCTATTAAAATAACAAGAAAGAACCAAGTTCTGCGTCCATTGTAGACGATGCAACAAGAGAAGAATCATGGAAAAATTTTCACTGGCGAAAGATAAAATCAAAATTTTACTGCTGGAAGGTCTGCACCAAAGTGCGGTTCAGACTTTCAAAAATCAGGGCTACAGCAACATTGAGTACCTGAAAACCTCTTTGCCGGAAGAGGAGCTGATTGAAAAAATCCGCGATGTGCATTTTATTGGCATTCGCTCGCGTACCCAATTAACCGCCAAGGTACTGGCTGCCGCTGACAAGCTGGCGGCGATTGGCTGCTTCTGCATTGGCACCAATCAGGTGGACCTGGCTGCGGCGTTAGAGCGCGGTATTCCGGTATTTAATGCGCCTTTCTCCAACACCCGCTCGGTCGCCGAGTTGGTATTGGGCGAAATCATTATGCTGCTGCGCGGCATTCCGGGCCGCAATGCGGCGGCGCATCGTGGTGAGTGGCTCAAAACGGCCAACAATTCCTATGAAGCCCGCGGCAAAACTCTGGGTATCATTGGTTATGGCCACATTGGTACCCAGCTGAGCATCATGGCTGAGCATTTAGGCATGCGGGTGCAGTTTTACGACATTGAAGACAAGCTGGTGCTGGGCAATGCGACTCAGGTGGATTTCTCTACCTTGCTGAAAACCTCCGATGTGATCAGCTTGCATGTGCCGGAAACAGCGCAAACCAAAAACATGATTGGCGAAGCCGAACTCGACCTGATGAAGCAAGGCGCCATTTTGATCAATGCTTCTCGTGGCACTGTGGTGGATATTGACGCCCTGGCCGAAGCCTTGAGCAGCCAGAAACTCAATGGCGCAGCCATCGATGTGTTCCCGGTGGAGCCGAAAAGCAATCAGGAAGAGTTTGTCTCACCACTGCGTGCTTTTGATAATGTGCTGCTGACCCCACACATTGGCGGTTCAACCCAGGAGGCCCAGGAAAACATTGGCTACGAAGTGGCGGGCAAGCTGGTCAAGTACAGCGACAATGGTTCAACCCTGTCTGCGGTTAACTTCCCGGAGGTCTCCTTGCCAGAGCACACCGGTCGCCACCGCTTGCTGCACATCCACAAAAACCAGCCAGGCATGCTGACCAAGATCAACGAAGCCTTTGCCCGTCACCAAATCAACATTGCCGGTCAGTACCTGCAAACCAGTGCCGATGTCGGTTATGTGGTGATAGACATCGATTCGGCCGATTACGAATTGGCGCTGGCGGAACTCAAAGCCATTCCTGGCACCTTGCGGGCCCGGGTCCTGCATTGAGAGCTGTGACAAGTGACAAGCTGAAACAATAAAACCGGCTGCAAAGCCGGTTTTATTGTTTAGAAGCCGAAAGATTAGAAAGAATAGACCACCGACGCAGAGGTTTCGGTATCGGTTTTAAAACGCCCGGCATCCGGCTTGGAGTCGTATTTCACCACAAAGTTAAAACGCATCGACAAGCGGCCATTGAGCTGGGCGGTTAAGCTGCTGCGACTGAGCACACTGGAGCTTTCGCCATCCAGCGACAACACCGTCTCCAAGGCCTGACGAAAACGGGTGCCTTGATACACTTTGTACTCCAGATTTGCCGCAGCAAACCAAATCAGGCCACCTTCACTGTCGCCATTTTGCCGCTTTTGATACCCCACACCCGGGCCAGTTTCCAAATCCAGGTAACTTGGGCTGCGCTCAAACACCCGGTTGGCATAACCAAGCGCCACAGAGGCTTGTTCACGAAAAGCACCAAAGCGGTCATTCAGATAAGCGGCACGGCCAAAGCCACTCTGGTTGCTGGCAGCAAATTTGTAGTTGCTCTGACCGGTCAGGCCAATGCGCTGGCCGGAGGTAATGCGATCATAGCCGTCGTTGTCGGCATTGCGGACTTTGCTGGTACGGGTTAATCCTTGCACCTGATAGCGGTTTCGAAAGTAGGGGATCTCGTGCACCAGTTCAGAGTTCAAACGCACTGAGGTTGCTTTGGTATTGCCGCTGCTGTACAGCAGGCCCAACTCGACATCCCCACCTAAGCTGGGTTCGGTCAAATGCTGCGATGAAAAAGGACTTTGCTCTGCCAACAAGGCAGCCGATGCCATCAGCCCAACAACACCGCAGAACAAAATAATGACTTTTGAACGCACTGCAACCACTTAAAATTTTTCCTGAACTGTAAAAAGCAATTATTGTAAAGCTTTTCAGACAGCAGTCCAATACAAGGGTTCACTAAAACACCAACAAAGGGATGAGTGGCGCAATTTACCGGATGGGCACCGCTTAGGCCCCTGCAACGGGGGCCTGCTAACCGGCCTTGGGATACTTTGTTTGTATCCCTAAACAGTATTCCTGCGCTGAATTCGTGCCCGCCTTTTGAGACGGGCACGACTTAGTCGGCAGCTCGGTTGGCAATAAAATCAAGCGCCAGGCTCAAACGCGCCAGGGTGCGCTCACGACCCACCAGTTTTAGGGTAACATCCAGCGACGGGGAGTTGCCGGCACCACTGACAGCAACCCGCAACGGCATGCCGACTTTCCCCATGCCAAGGCCTAACTCTTCTGCCGTGCTGTGAATGGCCTGCTGAATCGCCTCGACTGTCCAATCGCTTAAAGTAGTGAGCTTTTGCTGCACCAAAGCCAGCGGCTCAGCCGCAACCGGACGCAAGTGCTTTTTCGCTGCGGCTTCGTCAAAGGCATCGAAGTCCTCGTAGAAGTAACGGCTGACCTGCACCAACTCCTTCAGAGTTTTCACCCGATCGGCCTGCACCTGAATCACTTCGGTAATAGCCGGGCCCTTGCTGGTATCCAGCTGCTGATCGTTCAGATGCCAGGCCAGCTCTTCAGCAACCCGCTCGGCAGGTAGGGTTTTGATGTAATGCTGGTTCAGCCAAATGAGTTTTTCAGTGTTAAAGGCTGAAGGCGCCCGGTTGCAGTTCTTCAGATCAAAAAGCTCAATCAATTCGGTTTTGCTGAAAATCTCCTGATCGCCATGCGACCAACCCAGCCGGACCAGGTAGTTGAGCAGCGCTTCTGGCAAAAAGCCGTTATCGCGGTATTGCATCACCCCAACAGCACCATGACGCTTGGACAGGCGCTTGCCATCATCACCCAGGATCATCGGTACATGAGCGTAATGTGGGATCTGAGCGCCAAGGGCTGCCAGGATGTTCATCTGACGCGGCGTATTGTTGACGTGATCATCGCCACGGATCACGTGGGTAATGCCCATCTTCCAATCATCCACCACCACCGTCAGGTTGTAGGTGGGTGAGCCATCAGTTCGGGCAATGATCAAGTCGTCCAACTCTTTGTTGGCAATCTCGATACGACCCTTGATTAGATCGTCGATCACCACAGTGCCTTCCTGCGGGTTTTTAAACCGAATAACGAACGGCTTGTCGGTTGGATGATCGGTTCTGTCGCGCCACAAGCCGTTGTAACGGGGCTTTTCGCCCGCCGCCATTTGCGCCTCACGCATCTGGTCCAGCTCTTCGATGGTGCAAAAACATTTGTAGGCTTTGCCGGCATCCAGCAGTTGCTGAATCACCTCTTTGTACAAGTCGAAGCGCTTGGTTTGGTAGTAAGGACCTTCGTCCCAGTCCAGTCCCAACCAATCCATGCCTTGCAAAATGGCATCGACCGAGGCTTGGGTCGAACGTTCCAGATCGGTATCTTCGATCCGCAGGATAAATTTGCCACCCATTTTCTTGCTGTATAACCAGCTGTACAAGGCTGTACGAGCCCCTCCAACATGCAAATAACCAGTGGGGCTTGGCGCAAAACGGGTCACAATCGACATAGGGCATTCCTGTAGCAGTATTCAAGTGGCGCTATTGTAGCAAGTTTTCACTGGACTGTTGTGGCCTTTGCAGAGGAAACTGCATTGAATGACAACAAAATGACGCTTTTTGCAGCAACCGAATCGCATTTCTAAATTTCCTGTTGACAGCCTAACGCTGAACTCTATAATGGCGCCATTGATGCAGCGGATGATTAGCTCAGCTGGGAGAGCACCGCCCTTACAAGGCGGGGGTCACTGGTTCGAACCCAGTATCATCCACCATCATCAATGCTTCAGTTATTCTCTCAGAGTGGATGATTAGCTCAGCTGGGAGAGCACCGCCCTTACAAGGCGGGGGTCACTGGTTCGAACCCAGTATCATCCACCACTCTCAATTGCTTCTATTATTCTCAAACTCAATCATTAGCTAAGCCGAGAGAGCACCGCCCGCTCCCTGTGACAATACGGTTGCCTCTGGTTCGAACCCAGTATCATCCACCACTCTCAATTGCTTCTATTATTCTCAAACTCAATCATTAGCCAATCCGAGAGAGCACCGCCCGCTCCCTGTGACAATACGGTTGCCTCTGGTTCGAACCCAGTATCATCCACCACTTTCATTACCCCAATTATTTCACAGTAAATCATTTATCGTTTTATCTTCTTCACTTTTCTTGTTTCATTTAATTTCCCATTAAGCAGCTATTTTTATTCAAAACTTAGCCGTTATCTTGCTATAGTTGTGACATGACTAGGCTTTTCTTGTCCGGGTTTTAATCACTTCATGGATGCCAGCATTTCGCCCGATGTACAGATCCTGATTATCGACGAGCAGTCGCTCGCACAAAGCTACCTGAAATTCGCGCTGGAAAAGCTGGGCTACCAGCAAATCGATATGGCCGATCGGGCTCAGGATGCCATACAGCTGTGCAAAACCCGTCAGTACGATTTGATTATTTGCGCCCATAATCTGCAAAAAGGCAAAGATGGCTTTCAGCTGTACGAAGAGCTTAAAGCCCGGGGCCTGCAAAAACTTAGCACTGGCTTTATCTTTATCAGTGCCGATACCGATCCCTCCCTGGTGTACAGCGTGATTGAATTGCAACCGGATGAGTTTCTGGCCAAGCCCTTTGTGATGGGTGATCTGGAAGTCCGGATCGAGCGAGTATTAAAGCGCAAACAACGTCTTAAGCCCATTTACCAACTGTTGGATCATGGCCAGCCAGAGCGTGCCCTGGAGCTGGTGAATACCGAGCTTGCCAAGTCCTCCAGCACTGCTTTTTATCCTCTGCTGTTAAAGCTCAAAGGCGACTTGCTGCTGCAACTGCAACAGTACAATGAAGCCGAGCAGTTTTTTAACAGCATGCTGGATTTACAGCCTTTTCCCTGGGCACGAATTGGGCTGGCCCGTACCCTGCTCTGGCTGCAAAAAGAGGATCAGGCACTGGCCATGTTGCAGCAATTGACCCGACGGCCAGAAACCCGGCTGGAAGCTCTGGACTGCATGGCCGAGCTCGATTTTCGGCAACAGCAGTACGATGAAGCGCAGCAGCATTTGCAGCAAGCAGCCGCACTGGCACCCCGCAACTTGCTACGCCAGCAAAAACTGTTGCAGTTGTGCCGCATCAATCATGATTACGAGACCCAGTATCAGGCAGCCAAAAGCATGGTGAAGTTTTCCCGCCACTCCATGCATGAACAGCCCGATCTCTATCTGAATATGGCCCGGGCCGGCATTGACTTTGCGTTGACACTGGAGCAAGACGACGAACAGAGCTTGCGATTAAGCCGACAAATCAATCAATGCTTAAGCTCGATCCGTCAGCAGTTCAATGAAAACCGCAAAGAGTTTCAGCAAGAAGTGATTCAGGCCCGCTTGTTGTATCTCAAAGACAACAAAGACAAGGCACAACAATTGCTGAAAGATTTGCAGGAAAAAGTACCGGACAACGACTCCATTGAAGATGCACTGGACCGCGCCAAAGCTTTGCATGAAGTGGGTTTAAGCGATGCTGCCAACAAACTGTTCCGCCAGATCAGTCAGCGTTGTCAGCGAGAAGGGTCCGATCCGGTTTTCAGTGCCTACTTAAAACAAGAACAACAAGAACGGGCCAGCATGCCATACGGTGCCCGCGAGCTGAACAACAATGCGGTGCATCTTTACCAGCATGGCAATTGGCAGGAGGCCTTCAAAGCTTTTGAGCTGGCCCTGCGCGTGATGCCTAAAAGTGCTGCCATTGCGCTCAACCTGCTGCAAACCATTTTATCGGCGCCACGCCGCACCGCCATCAATGAAAGCCAGCAGGAAACATTGATCCTGCGCTGTCTGGACATTATTGAGCGCGGTAAACTGAATCCGGATCAAGTCAAACGCTATCAAAAGCTGAAAGAAAAACATCCGGAGCGTTTTGGCGATCCCAGCGTCATCAGTCATTGATGGCTGATGGACTGGCTTGGGCTAGCTTGGGCTTGGGCTGGCACAGCCCTCAAACCCTGAGCCAGCGCTTCAGCCTTTAAAGGTTTACTAAAAAAGTAACCTTGAAAACAGGAGCATCCTAAGGCGGTTAAGGTTTCCAGCTCAGCCTGCGTCTCGACCCCTTCGGCCACCACTTCCAGCTCCAAACTGGCAGCCAGAGCAATGATGGCTTTGGTGATGGCTGTGTTGTGTGCCAGGCTGTCCAGGTCCCGCACGAATTTTTGATCGATTTTTAACTGGCCAAGCGGCAACTGCTGCAAATAGCTCAGCGACGAGTAGCCTGTACCAAAATCGTCCAGCGCAAAGCGAACCCCCAGCTGTTGCAATGTCACCATTTTTGTGCGGACTTTGTCCACATCATCCACCAACATGCCTTCGGTTAACTCCAGCTTTAACCGCTCGGGTGCAGCGCCGGTGCGAATCAGGCACTGAATCACTTTTTCGACAAAGTTGTCCTGAGCAAACTGGTAGGGACTGATATTGACGGAGCAGATAAGATGTTTGCACTGTGCTTGCTGCTGCCACTGCACCAACTGGCGACAGGCTTGCTCCAGTACCCAGTCGCCGATGGCGACAATCAGACCGGACTGCTCGGCAAAAGGAATAAAAACGCCCGGTGAGACCGCTCCTTGCTCCGGGTGCTGCCAACGGATCAAAGCCTCCACTGCCACCACCTGCTGACCAGAGACGATGGGTTGGTACAATAAATGAAATTGCTGCTGCCGGATGGCTTGGTGCAGATCCTGCGCCAGCTGACTGCGCTGCTGCGCCAGTGTTTGCATTCTGGTATCAAAGAACTCCACCCCGTTCCGTCCTGCGGTTTTAGCACGGTACATCGCCATCTCTGCCTGCGCCAAGAGCGCATCGACCGGGCTCTGGCTCCCCTGAAATACCGTGATACCAATGCTAACCGATGCCTGGTAGCGATGCTCCCCCAAAGGGAGCGGGCAATTGATGCTATTTAACAGCAAATCGGCCACCTTGCGAGCATGAATCGCCGCATCCTGAGCCGAGCTGGCCAGCTCGCTCAGCACCACCACAAATTCGTCGCCGCCAAGACGTGCCATCACATCGCTGTCGCGCAGTTGATGACGAATGATCTGCGCCACCTGCTGCAAGTAGAGGTCTCCGAGCAAATGGCCATGGCTATCATTCAGGTTTTTGAAATGATCCAAATCGATCAACAGTACCGCACCCGCCAGGCCTGAGCGATTCGAGCTGGCCAACTCTTGCTGCAACAATTCAGACAGCAAGCGGCGGTTGGGTAGCTCGGTCAGGGCGTCGTAAAACGCCAATTGTGCCGCTTTGGACTCCACCCGTTGCCGCTCCAGGCCGCCGCCAATATTGCCGGCAATCAGCTCAAGCGCTGCGATACTTTCTTCCGACCAGTGATGCACAAAACGCACGATATCGAGTCCGAACATGCCTTGCAGCTGACCGGCCGCCATCACCGGCAGCATAATGACCGATTGAATGTGCTGAGCTTGCAATAACGCTTGCTCAGCACTGCCGGCAGGCAAAGTCGAGACATCGCTGATGGCGACCGGCAGTCCTTGTTGCATCGGCTTCATCCAGGCTGCTAAAAGCTCGGTATCCAAGCCCTGCAACATCGCTCGTTGACTGGAAACGCCGACCGCACACCATTCATGGGTGTTGTTGGCATGACGAAGATCCGGGGTAAAGGCAAACAGATAACTGCGATCGGCCTGGAAAAACAGACCGATATCGGCCAGCGCCTGATCAATAGCTGTGTTCATGCAATCACTGCTTGCCCCGGTTAACAAGGCCGACAGTTTAGCAACCAGTTGAAATAACGCTTTGTTGGACATCTGTGCCGCTAAGCTCACCAGGGTACCTTTTGATCGGTTCAACCTTAAGGCCGGTTCAAACTCTTAGTTTAGACGTCCTGCATAGAGGATGCAAAAAGCTACTTTTTGCCTATGATAGGATCTGGCCACTCGGCAAAAACCTGCGGCATGCGGCGACTGCGCAGCAACCAGAGCCCGAAAATCAGCAGCAAAGATGGCGCCAGCAGCAGCCAGGGTTGTTCTACCGCCACATAGGGGGGCAAGGCTTGCACCGTGAGCAGCAGATCCGGTACCAGACTGGCCAGCAACCACCATTTGCCATAACGCCAGACCCGAAACCAGGCGGGATGGCCTTTGGGTCGTCGCTGTGTCAGGGCGACGCAAAGCAGAAAAGTTGGCAACGCCAGCAGGCAAGCCAGCAAGAATTGCTGCTGATCCGGGTAGAAAAACGCCAGCATTTCACCTTTTTGCTCCGGTATGGTCAGTGCCAGCACCCAGCTGAGCAAGGGCCGCAGCAGCAACAGCAGCAGCAAGTAAAAGCGCAGCGGGATCACCACCAAGCCGTCGTTATCAAGTGGCCAGTGCAAATCCGGCTGCCGCATCAGGCCTGACGCCTGCGCTGGGCTAAGATGCCCAGCAGGGTAAAGATGCCCAAGGTGACCCAGGGCAGCCAGAGGTTACTAAGCCCGGCCAGCTGACGGGCCACAATAGGGGTGACAAAAAGAGTAAAAGCACCGTAGCCAAAGGCACAGACCAACACAAAGATCAGCGTGCGCCAGACAAAGTGCATCCCCGCCACCTGGCGGCGAATAAAGCGGTTGATGTCATCACCAAACACCACCAGGCTGGTAGCCACCATGGCCAGGGCAATGTCCCGGATATAAGGCCGGAACAAAGCGCCCCATTGCAGCAGCAGATCCTGCAACGCATCCATCAGGCAACTCCATGTTCAGTAAAAAGCGCCTGCATTTGCGCCTCATCCCACACCGGAACACCCAATTCTTCGGCTTTGGCCAGCTTTGAACCGGCATTCTCACCGGCAATCACGGCATAGGTTTTTTTCGACACCGAGCCGGAGACTTTCGCCCCTAAGCGCTGCAACAAGGCTTTGGCGTCATCCCTTCCCATGCTGCTTAAGGTACCGGTCAGCACCAGCGTCTGACCTGCCAATGGCTGCGCAGCGGCGCTTTGTACGGCGATGGCCGGCCAATGCACACCGACCGCTTGCAGAGCCTGGATCACCGCCTGATTGTGTGGCTCATGGAAGAATGCCACCAGATGCTGTGCCACCACAGTGCCCACATCCGGCACTTGTTGTAAGGCCTCTTCGTCCGCCTGCATCAGGGCAGCCAACTCACCAAAGTGCTGCGCCAGATTCAAGGCAGTGGCCTCACCGACTTCACGGATACCGAGGGCATAAATAAAACGCGGCAAGCTGGTGCTTTTGGCGGCTTCGATGGCGTTGAGCAATTTACTGGCCGATTTTTCGGCCATCCGCTCCAGCCCTAACAAGGCGGGTAAATCCAACTTAAAAATATCGGCCGGTGTTTGCACCAACTGCTGCTCGACCAGCTGATCAATCAACTTCTCACCAAGGCCATCGATATCCAAGGCTTTGCGCGAGACAAAATGCTTTAAAGCTTCTTTGCGCTGGGCCGCGCAATACAAACCACCTGTACAGCGGGCAACGGCCTCGCCTTCAACCCGCTCCACCTGGGATTGACACACCGGGCATTGCTGTGGAAAAACGATGGCACGACTGTCGGCCGGGCGCCGCTCGGACAGCACCGAGACAATTTGCGGGATCACATCACCCGCCCGGCGCACCGTCACGGTATCGCCAATTTGCACGCCCAGCCGATTGATCTCGTCCTGGTTGTGCAAAGTCGCATTGCTGACGGTTACGCCGCCCACCAGCACCGGTTCCAGCCGGGCGACAGGGGTGATGGCGCCGGTTCGCCCCACCTGGAACTCAACATCCAGCAAGGCGGTTAACTGCTCCTGTGCAGGAAACTTAAAAGCGATGGCCCAGCGAGGTGCCCGGGCGACGAAACCCAGCGCCCGTTGCTGTGCCAGACTATCGACTTTGACCACCACACCATCAATTTCATAAGGCAAGCTGGCACGGCGTTCGGCCACCTGCTGGTAATACGCCAGTACCGCCGCCGCACCCTGCACCCGCTCGATTTCCGGGCAAACAGGAAAGCCCCAGCCTTTGAGTTGCTGCAACCGCTGGTGATGGCTTTCTGCATCCAACTGGCCGGCGCTGTCCTGCACTTCGCCCAAACCATAGGCATAAAACATCAGTGGCCGGGCTGCGGTCACTTTCGGGTCCAGTTGGCGCAAGCTGCCTGCGGCGGCATTGCGCGGATTGGCAAAGACTTTATCGCCTTTAAGGCGGGCAGCATCGTTCATCCGCTCAAAGCCAGCCAACGGCATAAAGACCTCGCCACGAACTTCCAGCACTTCGGGCCAATCGGAGCCTTGCAAGCGCAAAGGAATGGCGCGAATGGTGCGAATGTTGCTGGTAATGTCTTCGCCGGTGCTGCCATCACCCCGGGTGGCGGCTTGAACCAGCAGTCCGTGCTGGTACCGGATGCTGACCGCCAAACCGTCCAGCTTCGGCTCGCAACAAAAGGCAAAGTCGCCGGCAAAGTCCAGTCGGTCGGCCATCCGCTTGCAAAAAGCGGTGAAATCCTCTGCCGCAAAGGCATTGTCCAGCGACAACATCGGCACCGAATGCGCAACCTGGGCAAACTGCCCCAAAGGCTTTTCTCCCACCCGTTGGGTTGGCGAATCTGGGCGGACCCATTCAGGATGCTGCTGCTCCCAGACTTGCAGCTGACGAAACAGCCGGTCGTACTCGGCATCAGGGACGCAAGGGTCGTCCAGCACATAGTAGTGGTAACTGTATTGATTCAATTGCTGTTGCAATTGCTCGACATCGGCTTGTGTCGGCGTGCTCATGGCGGGAAACTCACTTAAAGGAAGCAAGCAGGCAGCCGGGGCTGCCTGCAATGGATTAACGGGCGCCGCGGATCAACTGCTGGCGCTGGAACTCACGAATTTTTTCAACATAATGCCGCACGGTTTGCACTGTCAGCACGCTGCGCTGGCCATCCAACACCTGGCCACCGAACTCTTCGGCGATCTTCTTGGCCGCGTTGTTCATTAAATTGAAGTTTTGCAGCGGCTCACCAGGCCCCGGCAAGGTCATAAAGAGACTGATGCCTCGAGTGCTGATTTTTTCCATCTGATCGACATCAAAGGTGCCGGGATTAAACATATTGGCCAGACTGAACAAGACCTCACCGGCGCCGGTGCTGTCCTGATGCCGGTGAAAGATATCCATCTCGCCAAACTTAAAGCCGAGCGTCAGCAACAGCGGCAGCAAGTCCTGACCTTTGATTTCACGGCCTTCCGGCAGCAAGACGTACAAAATTAAAACCTCAGAGGGTTCGGCGCTGCCCGTGGCCTGCGCTTCCGCGTCATCCAGTTGCTGCTGTGCCGCGGCGGCGCTTTCTGCCCGCTGCACCGGGGCCTCATCGGTTGCATCCAGTGCGCTGAAGCTGAGCTGCGGCTCGGCTGGCTCGTCAAAATCAAACTGGTTTTGCACCTCGGCCGCTTGCTGGCTGTCGGCTGACTGCTCTGATTGTGCTTGCTGGGGCTCAGCCGCCTGGGCTGCGCCTTTGCGCAGTACCCGGACTTTACCCACCCCAAACTCGTCAAAGCCATCGCCATCGGACCGGTTTTGCTGACTTTCGCTGTCATCCTGCCCGCTGAGGTCATGATCCGGGCGGCCCTGGCCCGGGTGGTAGCGGTGCTTTTGACTGCCATTTTTACGCACCGTCCACAGCCCATGCAGCAGCAAGGCACCGATGGCCAAAGCTATCAAGATAAAAAGCGCTAAACGTAATTCACTCGCCATTCCCGGATCCTTTTGATTCTAAGAGGCTTCAGCCATTTTTACTGCATCATCAACATCGACAGCCACCACTCTGGACACGCCAGGTTCTTGCATGGTGACTCCCATCAGCTGCGCTGCCATCTCCATGGCTATTTTATTATGACTAATATAAATAAATTGTACCGTTTCTGACATTTCCCGCACAAGGTTGCAGAAACGCCCGACATTGGCATCATCCAAGGGTGCATCCACTTCATCCAGCATGCAAAATGGGGCCGGATTCAGCTGAAAAATCGAAAACACCAATGATAATGCGGTTAAGGCTTTTTCACCACCCGACAGCAAATGAATGGTGCTGTTTTTTTTCCCGGGAGGTCTGGCCATAATGGCCACCCCGGTTTCCAATAAATCGTCATCGGTCAGCTCCAGATAGGCACTGCCGCCGCCGAACACCTTAGGAAACAAGGTTCGCAAGCCCCGGTCAACCCGCTCAAAGGTGTCTTTAAAGCGTTGACGGGTTTCCCGATCGATTTTCCGAATGGCTGTTTCCAGCGTTTCAAGCGCTTCGGTTAAATCCTGATGCTGGGTGTCGAGGTAGCTTTTGCGCTCGGCTTGCTGCTGGTACTCGTCGATGGCAGCCAGGTTAATAGCACCCAGCCGGCCAATGGCGTCGGTGGTTTTATCCAGCTCTGTTTGCAGACCTTGTTCGTCGGCATCGGTTGCCAGCTGTTCCAACACCTGCTTTAACTGGACCTGCTGCTCTTGCAGAAGTTCCAACATGTTGTTGGCGCGGATGCGATGCCCTTCGGCGTCCAACCGCAGCGACTCCAGCTGTTGCCGCTGCTGATTCACCCGTTGCAAAATGCTGTGCTGCCCTTGCTCCAGCTGACGAATTTTTTGCTCACAGTCCGACAGCTGGTTTTGCAGCTGCTGCAACGCCTGCTCGGCAGCCTCCCGTTGCAACAGAGTTTCTTGCAGCGTTTCATGCAGCTGCATATCCGGCTCATCGTCGTCGCTCTGCTGCAACAACTGCTGCTCCCGCTCCTGCAGATGCTGGGACTGCTGCTGTGTGCGGTTTAGGCTTTGTTGCAACACCTGCAGCTGGCGCTGGCCGCTGGTGAGTTGCACGCTCAGTTGTTGCAGCTGCTGTTGCTGCTGATCCCGGGCCGCCCGCTCCGCGCGCAATGCCTGCTGCAAGCGCTCGCGCTCTTGCTCCAGTGGCAACTGCTGCGCTGCCAACTGCTGCAGCTGCTCTTCGTGCATCAGCAATTGCTCCGATAACTGCTCTTGCTGCAGCTGGCTTTCTTCCAACAACAGATCCAGCTCGCGCTGCTCTTGTTGCAACTGCTGCTGTTGCTGCTGCCATTGGCTGCTTTGCTGCTGCTGCAACAGCCAGGCGGTGCGGGCTTCTTGTTCCTGCTGCGATGCCTGCTGTACCCCTTGTTTGCATTGCTGCAACTGCTGCTGTTGGTCCGCGTGCTCTTGCTGTGCTTGACTCAGCGCCGCTTGCAGCTCTTGTTGCTGCTGGTTCAAATCTGCCAGCTGTGCACTTAGCGCCGTCAGTTGCTCGGCCCGGGCCAGGTAGCTGTCTTGCTCGTGCAAGCCGGCGACCAGGCACCAGTTGCTTCCATACCAATGCCCAGTCGGGGTCATCAGGCTAACGCCGGGTTCAAGCCTGGCCAGTTGCTGCTGTGCGTCAGCGTCATCCTGCACCAGCACAATGCGCTGAAAATAATCCGGCACCCCTTCGCCTTTCACCTTATCCGCCAGTACCGGGCCAGCCAGCCCCGAGCTATCAAGCTTTGATTTGCCGGTGAGCACCAGGGACGCGGTCAGGCTGTCAGGCCACTGGCTTTCGGTGCTGGCATGGCGCAATGCACCTAAGGCCAGGGTCACGGCCTCGGCCCAGCCGGCTTCGACCTGCCATGAGGCGACTAAATTGTGTTGCTGCTGGTGTTGCGCCTGCTGCAAGCGATGCTGTTGCTGTTGCAACTGCTGCCTTTCCAGCTGCAACCGGTCCTGCGAGCGCTGCAACTGTTGCAGTTGCTGCTGCCCTTGCTGCAGTGCTGCCTCGCTAGCTTCGAGCTGGCTTTGCTGATGGCTGGATTGCTGCTGTGCTTGCTGCCACTGCTGGTGCAGGCTCTGAACGGAGTCGCTGGCTAACTGCTGCGCCAGCTCGGTCAGCTGTGAGGTTAACTGATGCGCACGTTGCTGGTGCTGACTTTGTTGCTGACGCGCATTGGCCAGCTGCATTTCCCATTGCTGTTGCTGGCGCTGCTGGGCAAAATGCTGTTGTTGCCATGCCTGCCAGTCCCGCTCTGCCTGCTGCTGATCCTGCTCCAACTGCTCGAGCTGCTGCTGTCGCTCGGCCAGTTGCTCTTCGAGCAGAGCTTGCTCGGGCGCTAACTCCTCCAGCACAGCTTGCTGCTCTTCAAGCTGCTGTTGCTCCATCACCAGGTGCGCCTCTGCATCCTGCAATTGCAATCGCAGTTTATCCAGCTCACTGCTGCGCTGCTGCCGCTGTTGGCGCTGATGCAACAACTGTTGCTCAATACGACTGATCTCGGCACCCAGCCGATAGAAACCTTCTTGCTGCTCACTTTGACTAAGACGCAGCTCCTGCTGCTGCTCTTTCAGCTCAATCAACACCCGCTGATCGCCCAGCTGGGCCGCCTGAAACTTTTCCAGCTCGGTCTCTTCAGCCGCCAGTTGTTGCTCCAGCTGAGTTTGCAGCTGATGGTACTTTAACCAGCGCAGCGCCGTCACTTCGGCCTTAAGCACCCGTTCGCGGGCTTTTAATGCTTTGTAGCGCTCGGCAGCACTGGCCTGACGCTTTAATTTTTCCAGATTCTTACCGAGTTCTTCACGCACATCGGACAGCCGATCCAGATTCTCCCGGGTATGACGGATGCGGTTTTCGGTTTCACGCCGTCGCTCTTTGTATTTGGAGATGCCGGCGGCTTCTTCAATAAAGACCCGCAATTCTTGCGGTTTGGATTCAATCAGGCGGGAAATCATCCCCTGTTCGATGATGGCGTAGCTGCGAGGCCCGAGCCCGGTGCCGAGAAAGATGTCGGTAATGTCCCGCCGCCGGCATTTGCTGCCATTTAAAAAATAGCTGGATTGCGCTTCCCGGGTCACCAGACGTTTGATGGCGATTTCACTGCGATCGGCCATCGAGCCATGCAATCGACCCTGCGTATTTTCAAACACCAGCTCAACCGACGCCTGCGAAACCGGCTTACGCTGCGCCGAGCCATTAAAAATGACATCGGTCATCGCATCGCCACGCAAGTTTTTGGCCGAGCTTTCCCCCAGCACCCAACGTACTGCATCGATCACATTGGACTTGCCGCAGCCATTGGGACCCACCACGGCGGTCATCTGCTGTGGAAAAGGCACAGAGGTTGCGTCAACGAAGGATTTAAACCCCGCCAGCCGGATCTGCTTTAAGCGCATTTACCCTCAATCAAGGTCGTTCAGTGGCCAGCGCACAATGAAGTCTTCAAAGTCCTGCATATCCACCTGCGTTTCTGAGATGGTTTTATTGCGCACCGACATTTGTTTTTTATGCATCAGGCTTTTTTTACCATTGTTCAGCAATGGATGCCAGCTTGGCAAACCACGCCCTTCATGCAGCCGACGATAACTGCAGGATGGCGGCATAAAAAAGATATCGGACAAGTTGTCTTTGGTTAGCTGAATGCAGTCCGGTACCAGCACCGTGCGTTGTTGGTACTCGGTGCACTCGCATTTGTGCGAATTGAGATAACGGCAGGCGATGTTGGTGTAATGCACCTCCTCGCCCTGATGCAGTTGATCGGTCGGAGCAAACTCAAGCTCAGCGGCATCGTCGTCGATGAATTTGTTGAGACAACATTTGGCGCAGCCATCGCAGACGGCCTCCCACTCCTGCTGCGTCATCTCGGCCAGGGATTTGTGCTCCCAGAAGCGTTCAGTCAGGCTCATGCCGCCACCACCTTGGTTTGAACCCGCAGCAGATCGGCCAGCTGCAAGCTTAAAGCGTCTCCCGGCTGCAAAGGGCCGACACCTGCCGGCGTGCCGGTCAGAACCATATCGCCAGGCAAGAGGGTAAACCAGTGCGACATCTCGCTGATTATCTGGTGGATGCCGCGGATCATGGTGGCGGTGGTCCCGGACTGACGCAACTGACCATTGACCTGCAAGCTAAAATCCAACTGCTGTGGATGCTTGACCTGGGCTTGCGGAATAAAAGGCCCTACCGGGCAAGCCCCATCGAAGCCTTTGGCGATGTCCCAGGGGCGCCCCAAGCGTTTCAGCTCGGTTTGCACCTCGCGCAGGGTGAGGTCCAGTGCCAGACTGTAGCCCCAAACCGCAGTACCGACCTGCTCGACGGAGGCTTTGCAAAGCGGCGACTTAATCAGTACCGCCAACTCGGTTTCATTGTGCACGGCACCATGCTGCATCGGGATGGCAACCGGCTGCGTCAGATCGGCCAGGGCGGTTGCAGGCTTTATGAAAAACAAGGCCTCGGCTGCCACCTGGCTTTTCATCTCGGCGATGTGATCCTGATAATTTTGGCCAATACAGACCACCTTACCCACAGGCAGATCTATCCGGTCCCCACAAAGGTTTCGATGCTGGTACATAGCTTACTCGCTGATGATTAAATCGGCCAAATACCCGACACTGGTGACAAAATAATAAGAACGGTTCCAGTGCATCAGGGTTTTGTAGTTATCATAGGCCAAATAGGCCCGGCCGCCCTCATTATCAGGTAAAATCAGCGCTGCTTTAATGTCGCGCTCTGGCAAATCACGGCCATCAAGCCGCCGTACGCCCAGCTCTTGCCATTCAGCCAGAGTCCGTTCAGTACGGGCCCATTCACGCAACCAGGCCGCCCGGTTTGGGGTACCACGCGGGATGGCGTAGTCCATTGAAAAATTTGCTGGCAGTTTCACTTCCCGGCCCCAGGTCTGGCTGTTGTCCCAACCCAGGCTACGCAGGTAGTTGGCAATGGAAGCGAACACGTCCATCTGATTGCCCCAAATGTCTTTTTTACCATCGCCATCAAAGTCCTGCGCATAAGCAAGGAAAGAACTCGGCATAAACTGGCTTTGCCCCATGGCGCCGGCCCAGGAACCTTTCATGTCTTCAAGCGCAATGTGGCCAGCGGCCAGAATGTCCATGGCATGAAAAAATTCACTGCGGAAGAAGGCTTCCCGCCGGCCTTCATAAGCCAGGGTTGCCAGCGAGGAAGGTACCGAATGATTGCCCATAAAGCGGCCAAAGCTGCTCTCAAGCCCCCAGAGTGCAATGATAAAGCGCCCTTGCACCCCGTAGCGCGCTTCCACTTCTTTTAACTGCTCCTGATAGCGTTGGTAGCGCTCACGCGCCATCCGGATCCGGGTTTCGCTGACCCGCTTAGGTAAGTAAGTATCCAGAGTTTCAATGCGCTCGGGTTGATTGCGGTCGGCCGTGACCACCCGCTGATGAAATTCCAGACTGCCAAAGACCTGCTCGATCAGTGCCTGATCATAGCCCCGCTCGATGGCTTCTTGCCGCAAGCCCTCGGCATAGTCGTCAAAGGTTGGTGTGGCCAGTACCGGAAAAGCCAGCATGGCGCTCAAGGCACCGGCTTTTAGCCATTGAAGTATGCGCATAACACTCCCGTTTATGATTTTGATTGCAGCAAAGCTTTGTGTTCTGCCAGCAAGTCCTCTGGCGGTGGCGGCAATTGCAGATAATACCCCTGCTCTGTCAGAGCCGCTTTTACCTTACTGAGATCCGCCTGGGCTAAAGAAGTTCGCTTATTCAGATCAATCAGGGTAACCAATTGTGGCGTACCAAAGGTTGCCAGCAAGGCCTCCGGCACGTTGGAGAAGTCATCCCGTCGCTCGATGTAGAGGTAGGTTTGTTCTTTTTTGAGGCTTTTATAGACAACACACAACATGGCGTAAAATCACTTTATCAAACTTGCCTAACAAGGGTGTAAACTATACCATGAAGCCTGGGCCTTGTACCGCGCTTCCCGCTCTGCTGCTACGCTAACAGGATGAAATTCATTCAGCCGGATATCCCATTAGCAGCTTTAGCAGTTTTCCTGGTGTCAGGGTAGATGCTAACTAGTTTCCAACCTGAAACGGCATCCCTGCCGTTTCAGGGAGTCGCCAGGAAAAAACGCGTTTTTTCCTGACTCGCAAAAATGAGCCCAGGACGAATAGAACAAAGCCGAATAAAATAAAGCCAAATAAACTAAACGTGCGCTGCATTCAATTGAGATGATCATACCCAACTATGTCCGAACCATTCTTTGAGTTAAAAGGAAGTCTGTTCCCACTGTCTGTGATTCACAGCAGCGATCTGACACTGGCCGGTTTGCAAACCGCCCTTGAAAAAAAACTCAGCCAGGCACCTGGCTTTTTCCATCAGGCTGCCATGGTGATCCAACTGGCACCCGAGCAGCAAAACATCGACTTTGCTGGCATCAAGCAACTCTTTACTGCGCTTAAACTGGTGTTGGTGGGTGTGGCCAACGCCAGTCCAGAGCAAAAACAACAGGCACAAGCTGCAGGTCTGGCCGTGCTACGGCTGGGGCAAGATGCCAAACCAACGTCTTCAGCCTCAACAGCAGCAGAAAAACAGAACGACAGCGCCGCTGCCTCTGTGCAGCAGGTGCCGATGCACACCAAAGTCGTCGAGCAAAACATCCGCTCCGGCCAGCAAATTTATGCCAAAGGCGCCGATTTAATAGTGCGCGGCGCAGTGGGGGCTGGTGCTGAAGTCATTGCCGATGGTCATATCCATATCTATGGTACCTTACGGGGTAAGGCCATTGCCGGTGCTGCTGGCGATACCGGCAAACGCATCTTTTGTCACAACCTGCAGGCCGAACTGGTCTCGATTGCCGGTCATTACTGGCTAAGCGATAGCTTGCAAGGGGATTTTTGGAATAAAGCAGCCTGCATTCGGATGCAGGACGACAGCATTGTCATTGGCGAGCTGTAACATCAACTGAATTATAAAGAAGGAATTGAATCCATGGCAAAAATTATCGTGGTGACCTCTGGCAAAGGCGGCGTGGGTAAAACCACCTCCAGTGCCGCCATTGGCACAGGCCTGGCGTTGAGTGGCCATAAAACTGTAATTGTCGACTTTGATATTGGCTTGCGCAATCTTGATCTGATTATGGGCTGTGAACGCCGGGTGGTCTACGACTTTGTCAATGTGATCAATGGCGAAGCCAACCTCAAGCAAACCCTGATCAAGGACAAACGTGTCGACAACCTCTTTATTCTGCCGGCCTCACAAACCCGCGATAAAGATGCCTTGACCAAAGAAGGCGTGGAAAAAGTTCTGAATGAACTGGCGAAAGACTTTGAATTCATTATTTGCGACTCACCAGCCGGCATTGAAGCCGGTGCCATGATGGCACTGTACTTTGCCGACGAAGCTGTGGTGGTAACCAACCCCGAAGTGTCTTCGGTGCGCGACTCGGATCGTATTCTGGGCATGCTTAGCAGCAAGTCTCGGCGGGCCGAGCGTGGTGAAGATGCCATCAAGGAGCACCTGCTGCTGACCCGTTACAACCCAGAGCGGGTTGCCAAAGGCGAAATGTTGAGTGTGGAAGATGTGCAGGAAATTCTGGCAATTCCGCTGATTGGCGTCATTCCGGAGTCGCAGGCGGTCCTCAACGCATCCAACTCCGGCCAGCCGGTCACGCTGGATCAGGACAGCGATGCAGGCCAGGCCTATTTGGATACCGTCAGCCGCTTGCTGGGCAACACCGTCGACTTCCGCTTTTTAACGGTGGAGAAAAAAGGACTGCTGAAACGGATTTTTGGAGGTTAGCCGCATGTCGTTATTGGATTATTTTCGTTCCACCAAAAAGAAAAGTGCCAGCACCGCCAAAGAGCGGCTGCAAATTATCGTGGCCCATGAGCGCAACCGCCGCTCCGGGCCTGATTACTTGCCGCAACTCGAACGCGATATCCTGGAGGTGATCCGCAAATACGTCGACATTCCGGCCGATCAAATTTCGGTGTCGCTGGAGCAGCGCTCCGACGAGCTTTCGGTGCTGGAACTTAATGTCAGCTTCCCGGACGAAAAACGTTAATTGCTAAAAAAAGGCCCGGGTTACCCCGGGCCAAACTGCACATCAGTCAGGATGCTAGCACAGAATTAATCTTGCTGGACAAAGTCGTCCATCAGAATTAAACCAAAATCTGCGGTTAAGCCTTCACCATCACGTGCAATGGCGGTGTAAATGGTGTTTGCTTCCAAATCCAGCGTTACCGGGCCAATCGCCACATCTTTGGTTCCGGCCACTGTCACAGAAACCACATAAGAGCCCGCTGCCAGAGAGACATAGCCAGTTTCAGCCAGGAAAGGTACCTCGCTAAACGCAGGCTCGGCTTCGCTGATATCCGCCGTTTCAGTCACATAGATATCCACCTCAGGGGCTAGGAAGGAACCGTGGATGATACGGACTTTGGCTTCGGTGGCAACACGACGCGGCTGGTCAAGCAGCACCAGAGGCGTGATTTCTTCTTCACCCAGAGAACCCAGGGCCAGGACACTGTAAAAAACGCCTGCCGCCAAATCCAGATCAGCATCAATCGCAACGATGGAGTTGTCTGCATTGGCAGCAACCTTCACATTGTACTCCGCTGGGTCAACATTCAGATAGTCTGTAAAGTCTGGGAAAGCCAAGTCTTCAACCAACCGAATCTCGTCATTTACCAGCACATCCACAGCAGGCGCATCGGAAACACCATGCACAACACGCACAGCCGCTTTGCTGTTGGCATCCATCACGTCAAAGAAATTGCCATCCGGTGTGACTGCCAACAATGAGACAGGCGAATCGCCGGCAAAGCGATTGTTGATGGCTGCCACGACCAGATCAGTCCCTGCCGCTAAATCCAATGGGCCACTGTCAAACACCACTGTGTCTTCTCCAGGCAAGGTGATCCGCACCTGGTAATCACCAGCAGGCACATCGATTGGGGCTGTGTGATCTTTGAATCCTAAAGTCGCTATCGGCGCTGATAATGCGTCGCCAGGCGCTGTTACATGAATATCGACATCTGGCGCTGCGGAAGAAGCATGAACCACTTGCAACCGAATGTTACCGGATGCCAGACTGGTTTTGCTGTCGGCGATGATCAAAGGCTCAATGGTGCCGTCAGCCGCCGAACCAACCGCAAAGACTTTGTGATCTGTTTGTGAAGTCAGGCCAACAGTGGCTGGACCAATCACAGTCGCCCGCTCACCGCCCGGTAGTATTGCCCGCACTTCTACAGCGTAGTTTGCAGCAATGAGTGTAAATTTTTCAGAGCTTTCTGCGTAATCAAGCCCCTGAACAACATCGGTACCTGCCAGGCGAATGTCCACAGCTGGTGCGTCAGAAACGGCATGTATGACACGAAGCTCAGCCGACCTTTCCGGAGGTACTGGTGGCAATGAAATGGATGAATCATCAGAGCTGGAGCTATTGCACGCAGCCAGTGTGGATACCATGGCCGCAGAAATAGCCAATCGTGTTAGTCCTTTCATGTGTATACCCTTCTTGATTGATGGTTGCACAAACTTTACGCCACCGTATCAAGAAAGGATCACGAAAAAACCGTTTTAAAAAATAACCAATAACTATGAAAAAAAACGACTGATCGGCTTTGATTAACCGTCGTATAAAATTGGTTTACTCCTGCACAAGGTGCGTAGGAAAGGGCAATACCGGAGCAAGTAGCGGCTGTCGCCAGCCGCGGAGTAACTCAGGCTTTGGCAACTGCGAACGCTCGTTGTCGTCGATACGCCAACACCAGTTTAAAAACTCTGTTTGTTGACGCTTGGTCGCCAACAACTCCGCCGGTAACTGATGCTGTTTCGCAGCTTGCTGCACCACCTCACGAATTTGGGCGGTTACTTCCCGATAACCAGCAAAGGCCTCGCGATGATACACCGGCTCAGGCCAATGAACGGGCTGACTGGCAAGCGCCTGCTCCACCAGCTGCAGCAAGGTGCGACCATGCCGCTTTAGCTCTCGCTCAGGAAGTCCGGCAATGGCTTGCAGCGCCGATAGACTTGTCGGTGCTTTACGTGCAATATCGAACAATTGCGCATCTTTAAATACCAGGCTTAGCGCTAAGTCTTTGCCTCTGGCGTACTCCAGCCGCCAACAGACCAGACGCTGCAGCACCACCAGAGCGCGGGCCGGCAATTGCCAGCTGTTTTTAATATCAATAAAACGCAACCGATCCGGCCACTGCTGACTGCGCCGCAGTTGAATTTGCTCTGCTTCGGCCAGCAACAACTGATACTGCTCCGTGGACAACTGTTGCTGCAGGGCCTGATAAACTGGCAGCAAGAAGAGCACATCGTTGGCAGCATACTGCAGCTGCGCATCACGTAACGGCCGCGCCAACCAGTTGGTTCGGGACTCGCCTTTATCCAGAGCAGTGCCAGTGATGGATTCAACCAAGGCAGCAAATCCCAGGCTGCTGCCCTGCCCCAGCAACAAAGCCGCCATTTGGGTATCGATCAATGGCTGGATCTGTGCAATGCCAATGGTGTGAAAAGCATCCAGGTCTTCAAGACAGGCATGCATCACCTTGGTCACCGCCGGATTGGCCAGCAAGTCTGCCAACGGCTGCCAGTCGGTGATGGCTAAGGGATCCACCAAGGCCAGCTGGTCACCATCGTACAACTGAACCAAACCCAACTTGGGTTGCAAGGTGCTTTGGCGGATAAACTCGGTATCTAGCAACAAGACTGGCCGGGTGGCAGCCTGCTGGCAAAAATGCCGCAGGCTGTCGTTGTCATGCAGTAAAGGGATCAAAAGAACTCAAGACTCCCGCAATTCACGGCGTAAGATTTTACCGACATTGGTTTTCGGCAACTCATCGCGGAACTCCACTTGCTTCGGTACCTTGTAGCCGGTTAGGTGTTGTTTGCAGTGAGCAATTAACTCTTCCGCGGTCAAAGATGGATCTTTTTTCACCACAAAAAGTTTCACCACTTCACCGGCGGCTTCATTGGGAACACCCACGGCGGCCACTTCCAGCACTTTGTCATTCATAGCAGCGACTTCTTCAATTTCGTTCGGGAACACATTAAAGCCCGACACCAGAATCATGTCTTTTTTCCGATCGACGATGAAAAAGAAACCGTCTTCGTCCATGCGCGCCACATCACCGGTGTACAACCAACCATCCTTGATGGTTTTGTCGGTTTCTTCAGGACGATTGTAGTAGCCTTTCATCACTTGCGGACCCTGCACAATCATTTCGCCCGGCTCACCGGCAGGAACGTCCTTGCCGTCTTCATCAACAATACGAATCACAGTGGATGGCGCTGGCAAACCAATGCTGCCGGTAAAACCATCCACATCGTAGGGGGTTATGGTAACCAGAGGACAGCACTCAGTCAGACCGTAGCCTTCGAGTAAGCGGGTTTTAGTTAATTTTTGCCAACGCTCAGCGACTGGTCGCTGTACCGCCATGCCACCGCCCAATGAAATTTTAAGCTGGCTAAAATCGATGTCGGTAAAGCCAGGGGTATTCATCAAACCATTAAACAGAGTATTGACCCCGGTTAAGGCAGTAAATGGGAAGGCTTTCAGCTCTTTGATAAAAGCAGGCAGATCCCGTGGGTTGGTAATCAGCAAATTGGTGGCACCATACTTCATAAAGACCAGAAAGTTCGCGGTCAGCGCGAAGATATGATAAAGCGGTAGCGCCGTGACCACCCGCTCTTTGCCTTCTTCCAGCACTGGATCCAGGCAAGCAGAGGCTTGTTCCAGGTTGGCGACCATGTTGCGATGCGTCAGCATCGCCCCTTTGGAAACCCCAGTGGTGCCGCCGGTGTATTGCAAAAATGCCAGATCGCTACCATCGACATCAGGCATCTGATACTTTAGATGCTGCCCTTTTTCCAACACCTCTTTAAACGGGATCACCTTGCTTAATTGGTAGGCCGGCACCAGCTTTTTAACGTGCTTGACCACCAAATTGACGATGGTGCCTTTCAAAGTGCCCAGCATGTCGCCCATTTTGGTCAGGATCACATGCTCGACTTTTACTTTTTTCTGCACCGCCGCCAGAGTGTGGGCAAAGTTTTCAACAATGACAATGCCCTTGGCTTTGGAGTCATTCAGTTGATGCTCCAATTCGCGCGGTGTATAAAGGGGATTGACGTTGACCACAGTGCAACCTGCCCGCAGGATGCCCGCGATCACCACCGGGTTTTGCAATAAGTTGGGCATCATCACAGCCACAGCATCGCCCTTGCCTAAACCCAGCTCTTTTTGCAGGTAGGCAGCAAAGGCCTTGCTTAGTTTATCAAACTCGCGGTAGGTGATGCTTTTGCCCATATTGACAAAAGCAGTATGGTCAGGAAATTTATTGATACTCTGCTCAATAATATCCAACAAGGAATGATAATGATCAGCATTGATCTCAGCAGGTACGCCGGCCGGATAACGTTTTAACCAAACTTGCTCCACCGTCCTCTCCTTAAAATGTCGTATTTTCTGTTTTATTATGGCCTTACTGTCCCGGCAACCGGGCACAGCAAGTTCTGAGTTTTTACTCTAGCTAATTATCTTCCCACAAAAGTGGTCAGGCCACAATCGGCTTGCTGTCATCTTAACTCAGGTTGCGACAGATAAAAAATGCTCGATATGGCTTGCCACCTCTTTTGAACGAGTCATGTGGCAATGGTGGCCGCCACGAACAGACTGCACCTGGATATCTGGATACAGCGGTAACAACCTTGCTGCTTGCTCATTAAAGATACCATCTTCCGCCAGGATCGCCAGTACCGGGCAGCGAAGCTCAGCGATAAAAGTGTTTGCTTGCGCAGGACTTAACCGATACACCGATTACTGCTTTAAACGCATATCCGCCCGCCAACGCCAGCCCTCGGCTTCCTCGATGCAGCCGCGCTCAGCCAGTAGCATGGCCTCTTGCAATGAAAAGTCGCTTTGCCTTAAGCGTGCTTGTGCTGCGGCTTGAAGGTTGGGGTAGCGCGGGCTAGCTCTGCTGTCAGCTCGAAGCCGGGACTCCACACCCAGCCGCAACTGCTTGGCTGCTGTGGTTTCGTCGGCCACCACAAACCCCAGGGTGTCGATCAACACCAGCTGCTTAACCAGCTCGGGAAAACTGGCGGCTAGCGCAGTCGCCACCATGCCCCCCATCGAGTGGCCAATCATGGTGAGCTGCTGCCACTGCTGCTGGCGACAGAGCCGGACCAAGTCCTGCACCCAATCAAAAAAGTAATAGTGCGCATCGACGCCCCGGTGTGTTGAGTGCCCATGCCCCGGAAACTCAAGTGCCAACAGCGATTGGCTGGGCAGCACCCTGGCCAGCGGTATAAAACTGGCTGCATTGTCCAGCCAGCCATGCAAGCAAAGCACTGGCGACGTCGGTACAATTCGGCTACTACTAAGCGCAGTTAGCTCCAGCGCCCCCAGCTTGAATCGATGATGGTAGCTTAGCAAAGTTTATCCTGTTCAATAGGTTTGGGCGCAAAATCATCTTTGCTTTCTGGCGCCGACATTTTGTCATCATGGTAACAATTGGGTACACTGGATACTATCTTCAATCGTCGGAAACCAAGCATGATGATCCGTTTGACCTGCCTGGCAGCCAGCCTGCTGCTGACCGCTTGTGCGCAATCACCGCAGCAAAGTGCTGCCTCATCAGAACCAGAGACACCACGTAACATCATTTTTATGATTGGTGATGGCATGGGCGCCAACTACCTGACAGCCTACCGCTATTTCCTGGCCGAAGGCAAACAACAACAGATCAAACCCACCATTTACGACGAGTTATGGACTGGCATCTCCAGCACCTGGCCGGACGATCAAACCCTGGTCACCGATTCGGCCGCCAGCGCGACCGCTTTGGCGACTGGTTACAAGACCTTTAACGGCGCTATCTCAGTCGATCAGCAGCATCTGCCGATTGGCACCCTGATGCAGCAGGCCAAGCGCCTGGGCAAAGCCAATGGCATTGTTGCCAGCTCGCAGGTCAACCATGCTACCCCAGCGGCGTTTTTAGCCCACAACCCAAGCCGGCGTAATATGGATGCCATTGCCGATCACTACTTTGATATCCGGGTAGAGGGACAACTGGTGCCTGATCTGATGTTCGGTGGCGGTGCCCGTCATTTTATTCGTGATGATCGTAACCTGGTGGCGGAATTTCAGGCCGAAGGCTACCAGTACGCTGACAGCTGGCAGCAGTTAACACAGCTATCGCAAGCCCCCGCACTGGCATTGCTGGCCGACAATGGCCTGCCTTCGGTACTGAATCAAGAGAAGGAAGCGCCTTTGCAGGTGATGACCGAAAAAGCACTGGAGTTGTTGGCGGATCACCCCAAAGGCTTTGTGCTGATGGTGGAAGGCAGCCAAATCGATTGGTGCGGCCATGCCAATGACATCGCCTGCGCCATGGCCGAAATGCACGATTTTGCCCGCGCCATTCAATCGGCCAAGGCCTTTGTCGATGCCAACCCGGATACCTTGCTGATTATCACCGCCGATCATGAAACCGGTGGCCTTGCGCTGGCCGCCGACGGCATTTACGAATGGCGTGCCGATTTAATTTATGGTGTGCAGTACACAGTTCGGGAAATTACCCGACGTATGATGAAGCTGGAACCGGCAGAGCTGGCGGATCAATGGCGCCACTGGACCGGGCTGACACTAAGCGATGAACAACTGACTGAAGTACAAACCGTGCACCAGCAGCAACCCGAGCTATATGCCCTGCTCAATGGCTACATCAACAAGGCCACCCGCACCGGCTGGACTACCGACGGCCACACCGCGGCCGATGTACCGGTGATGGCCTATGGTGCCGGCGCGGAGCAATTTACTGGCTTTATGGACAACATTGATATTGCCAAGCGCATCATGGGCTTTATTCAGCAATCGGCCAATTAGGGCTTGTTGAGCTAGCGCGTTTAACGCGCCGCCAGCAACTGGCGGCGCAGCGTTGGAGCACTGGTATCCGGGTGCAACCAGATATCAAAAAACAAAGGGCCAAACTCGGTATCCTTGACACTGCCTATCGCTTCGCCGTTTAAGAAAAAATCCACCGTCATATCCGGTTGCAGCAAAGCGGCCAAACGATCGCCACGCCCGACATCCTGCCAGATGCCTTTGAGCTGATTGGCCCAGTCTTGTTGCTGTGCTTCGCTGCTGTGTCCCAGATGCTGCCACTGATCCACGGTAGCATCAATAAACTGGTCACGGCTGATGCTGCGTTTGTAGGTTAGCTCCAGCAGCACCGGTGCATTGTTTTGATAGCCATCGAAACTGCCATCACTGGTTTTTAACCGGGCGTCGTACAGTTGCCAGAACAGATAGCGAAAACTGCCTTCGCCAACCAGTTGCAAATCCGGCATGGCAGCAGCCGGCCACAGCCACGCCAGCAGAACAACACTAAGCAAGTTTTTGCGCATGCAATCGCTCCTTATTTAACGAACCATAATAAGCGGCCAGACCCGCCCAGATCAGCACCAGGCAGGCCCAGGAAACCCAGCCCAAAGGCATCAGCAACTGACCACCACTTAGAACAGCACCCCCCAGATAAGACAAGGGCCCACCAACAGCACCGAGAATAGGTGCCAGCCAAAGGGGTTTGAGCAAGGCTGCAAAGACCTCCACTACCGCCAGCGCAAACAAACACCAGAGTAGCAAGAACCAGGCGGGCAACCAGGTGGTGGTGGTAAACTGCAACACCCCGCTGAGCACCAAGACGCTGTCGATAGCTATCCCCAAGAGCGCCAGTTGCAACACCAGGATCTGCCTGGGTTTCGGCAAACGCCACCAGGCCCACAGCAGGTAGATGGCCACCGGCAGCATCGCCAGATGTTGAAAATACACCAGCGCCAACCAGCCGAGTTCAAAGCCAATCACGGCGCGCCAGTTCATGGTTTCATTCCCCCGGCTACCCTGATCCGCAGCGGGTACGGCAGCAGCCGCAGCAGATTGAGCGACCAGACCAGGCGTTTGGGAAAACGGATGCGAGGCTTGCCCTTGCTCAGCCCTGTCAGCATTCGCTGGCTGGCATCCTCGACACTGAGTAAAAACGGCATGGCAAAGTCATTTTTCTGCGTCAGCGGTGTATCGACAAAGCCGGGTTCTATCAGAGTCACCGCCACCCCCTTGTCGGCCCAATCAACCCGCAAACTGTCGGCAAAATAACTGACCGCCGCCTTGCTGGCCCCATAGGCTTCGGCCCTGGTAAAGGGAAAGTAGTGCGCCAGGCTGCTCACCAGTGCCAGCCGCCCTTGCTTCGACTGCTGCAACAAGGGCAGCAAGGCGGCGCTTAACCGGACAATGGCAAAGAAATTAATGGCGAAGGTTTGCTCAAAGTCTGACAGCTGCAAATCCCCTGCATCGACATAAATGCAGGTGCCGGCGTTTAAAACCGCCAAATCAAGCGGCTGGTCGGATTCGGCAATGCCCTGACAAAGCGCGGCCACATCTTGAGCCCGGGTCAGATCGGCCACCACCGGACGGATGCCGTTATGCTGAGCAGCCAGGGCTTCCAGCGCATCGGTTGAGCGGGCGACGGCCAGCACCTGCCAACCGGCCCGGGCGTAGTCCAGGGCAAGCTGGCGGCCAATGCCGGAGCTGGCACCGGTAATTAAACAACAGGGCATGATCAATCCAATGTAGAGCAATATCGTATTCTACGACTGGGATCAGCAGGAAGATCAGCTGGATTGAAACGGAAAGTTAAGCGTACAGGTCTATGCCCAGCATGGATTGCAGTTCAGAGCGTTGCTGCTGGTTGGCAATGTCCTGGTAGAGTGCGGTTTTTTGCAATGCCTGAGCCCCAGCTGGCATGGCATTTTGCCGGCTGCGGTTTTGCTCCAGTGTATCCAGTGCTTTTTCAGAGCGGCGGATGCCCTGCCCTTGCGGTAGTTCCGAGTTAACAGCTGGCTGTTGCGGCCGGGCAGGCCGTGGCGTGGTATCCCGAAAGATCCCGGCAACGCCTGTAGCAGCAAGATTATTTTCCAGACTAAAACTCAAGGCAGTGGCTCAGCAAAAAAATAAATGATTGACTGAAGTATAACCAGTGTCGGCGGCAGTGCCAAGTAACCAGAAAGAGCCAACTAACGCCCTGGCAGCTTTTGCCAACTGACAGTATCCCTTACATAACTAGGCTCTGCCTGCTCGGCGGCAACAAAGTGACCCGCATCCCACGCCTGCCTGGCCTGGGGCAACATATCCTGCGCCGATGGGTACAAAATATCGCTGCTTTTTGCTGACTGCCATTGCTGCAGCACTTCAGCATAAGTCTGCCAACCAGTGCCCACCGCGGTAAAATCCTTACCAGAATCAAGCGGGGCCAATTGGTCCGGTTTAACCGCTTGCTCTTGGCCTTGCAGCTGCATCAGGCCATTGGCATCCAGTTGATAATGGCCAAAATAGATTTCGGCCATACGGGCATCGATGGCTGCGAGCACCTGGCTGGCCTGCAACTGCCGGTAAGCGGCCTGCGCCATGGCGGCCAGGGTCGAAACACCGTAGACCGGTAAGTCGGCACCGAACGCCAGCCCCTGCGCCACCCCAACGCCAATCCGCACACCGGTAAAGCTGCCCGGCCCTTTGCCAAACACCAGGCCATCGAGCTGGGCTAAGCTTAGACCACTGTCGGTCAGTAGTTGCTGCACCATTGGCAGCACCCGCTTGCTGTGCTGCTGTGGGCAGACTTCATCAAGCGTCAGCAGCTCATTGCCATTCAGCAGAGCCACAGAGCACGCTTCGGTTGAGGTATCCAGGGCCAGTAATTTCACGCCATACTCCAGAGGTCACAGCCAAAAAGACAGCGGATTTTACCTTGGCTGGCTGTAAAGTGCCAAGGATTACAAATTCTCTTTGTCGGCAATAAAGCCAAGTACCGTCGTAAGATCGCGCGTTCGGCGCATCGGTGGCAGGCTTTTTAAAAAAACCTCACCGTAAGGCCGGGTCACCAGCCGGTTGTCGCAAATCACCAGCACACCGCGATCGGTCACATCACGGATCAAACGCCCTACGCCTTGCTTTAGGCTGATCACCGCCTGCGGCAGTTGCACGGCAGCAAAGGGATCCACGCCCTGCTTGCTGCTGGCTTCCATCCGGGCCTGCAACAAAGGATCGTCCGGACTGGCAAAGGGCAGTTTGTCGATAATCACCAGACTCAGCGCATCGCCACGCACATCCACCCCTTCCCAAAAGCTGCTGGTGCCAAGCAAGACGGCATCGTCCAGCTGCACAAACTTATCCAGCAGTACCCGTTTGCTGGTTTGGCCCTGCACCAGCACCGGCTGACGAATCTGCTCTGGCAGCACCTCGGCCATCCACTTCAACATGCGATGACTGGTAAAGAGCATAAAGCAGCGGCCCTGATTGGCCTCAATCAGCGGTATGGCGGTGTTGAGTAAGGCTTGCTGCATCGCCTGATGCTGATGCGGCTCGGGCAAATAACGCGGCACACAGAGCAGTGCCTGCTGCAGGTAATCAAAGGGACTGTCCAGCAGCAGGGTATCGGCCTGCTCCAGCCCCATTTGCTGCTGATAATGGGCAAAGCCGCCATCCACCGAAAGCGTGGCCGAAGTAAAAACCCAGCTTTTTTGGCCAGCAAACACCACCTCGCGAAATTTTTCCGCAATGCTCAGCGGCGTCAGGTGCAAGGTCAGATGCAGGCGGCTGGTGTCGTACCAAAGACTGACATCCGGCTTGCTGGTATCGATCAGTTTTTGCAGGCGATTGCGGTTTTGCGCCAGCCGCTCAAAGCAGTGATCAACGGCGTCACTGCGGCCCAAGCTTTCCTTCAGGACCTGATACAGCAACTCCATACTCTCGGTTAAACGCTGCATCATGCTTTGCATCTGCGGTTGCTGACTGCGCTCACGCCAGTTGCCCCGCTCGGGCTCTACCGGGAACTGCAAGCGCCAGTCTTTCACCTGCTGCGCGACTTTGTCGGTGATTTTGCGCAGCTGAGGGTGATCGCGCAGTTCGGTTTTGCAGGCCAGATCCAGGTCGCGGCACAGCTCCAGCAACTGCCGGCTGGAAACGTGCTCGCCAAAGTAATCGCAGGCTAAATCCGGCAATTGATGCGCTTCATCAAACACAAACACATCCATTTGCGGTAGCAGCTCACCAAAGCCGGTGTCTTTAATCGCCAAGTCAGCAAAAAACAAATGGTGATTCACCACCACCAGATCAGCCGCCTGAGCTTTTTTGCGGGCTTTCAGTAAATGGCAGTCTTCGTACACCGGGCAGTCTTTACCGAGGCAGTTGTCGGTGGTGCTGGTGACATAGGGCAAAGCTTTGGAATCTTCGGCAATGTAGGTCAGCTCACCGATATCGCCGGTTTGGGTTTCGGCTGCCCACTTGTTGATTAAAGTTAAATCCTGCATCAACTGCGGCTCGGCCACCGGCACATGGGCCACATGCTGCTCCAACCGGTACAGGCAAAGATAATTGGCGCGGCCTTTTAACAAGGCCAACTGCAAAGGACTGGCCAAAGCGGCGGTCATGCTGGGTAAATCACGGTGAAACAGTTGTTCCTGCAGATTCTTGGTCCCGGTCGAGATCAGCACTTTCTGGCCGGATAACAGCGCCGGCACCAGATAGGCGAAGGTCTTGCCGGTACCGGTACCGGCTTCGGCCAGCAGCACGCTTTGCTTTTCAATGGCATGGGCGATGCGATCGGCCAGCTGCAACTGCGCATCGCGGGCGCGAAAGCCTGGGATCTGACGGGCCAAAGGCCCTGCTGGACGAAATGCTGCTGCCACCTCTGCGCGAATGGATGCCATGCCTGCCTTAACCAAGGTAAAGATAATGTTGTGGCGCTATGGTAGCAGATAAGGCTTAGATATAGATATCGACATGGCCGTCCTCGTCGACGGTTTGTTGATCCTCTGGTGTGGTTTCCGGTGCTTCTGGCAAGCTGCCGGCTTGGCGTTTTTTCCCGCCATAGTGGTCATCGCGCTGATCGCGTTCTTTCTTCAGTGGCGTTAACCGGGCTTCTTTAAACACAGGCGGGACTACCCTGGGTTCCTGATCGACTGGGGTACCCGGGGTGCGCTGCAAAAATGGAATAATGACATCCATTGCCCGCCTCCATGATTAAGTCGTTAAAAGCTTAGCTTGTTATCGGCTGCCAGAAAAAAAAATTAAGTAAGCTTTTACATTAAGCTAGTAGATTTGACACCAGAACAACATGCAGGTTTCAGAACACAACTGAAATGACTATACAACAAGTGTAAAATATCGACAAAATAATACATTACCTAGCTTAAATATTGGATGAAGGTTTTAAGTCAAAACGACGAAAAACAAATAATGGCCAATAATAACATAAACTTAATAGAAATACGAAACTGCTGTTTTTTGATTGAAAACACTTGTCAGCTGGGAGCAAAAAGGATAAGTTGTATAACAACAAACAAACAACAAAGAGCAAGCGATGAGCCTGAATCTCATTCACCGCCACCATCATCATTACTAAGCCATCCGGCTTTGTCGGAGGGCTGATGTTTGGTTCCTCCGGTGGCAGCTTGCAGAAACCCCGGGAGAGCCCGGGGTTTTTTCTTATTGATTTCGGAGTACCAACATGACGTTTAACCAAAATTCCAACCGCCTACGGATTGCGATGCAAAAATCCGGTCGCCTGTCGCAGGAATCCCAGGCGCTGCTTGGCAGCTGCGGCCTGAAAATTAATTTACGTGAGCAGCGGTTGATTGCGCATGTTGAAAACATGGCGATTGATATCCTGCGGGTTCGTGACGACGACATCCCCGGCCTGGTAATGGATGGTGTCTGCGATCTTGGCATTGTCGGCGAAAACGTGCTGGAAGAAGAGTCCTTGCAGCGCCAGCTGGATAACGAGCCCTGCGATTATGCCGTGCTTAGCCGGCTCAATTTCGGCGGCTGCCGCTTATCCATCGCCGTGCAGCAAGAGTCGGCCTACGATGGCCCGGCCAGCCTGAACGGCAAAACCATTGCTACCACCTACCCGCGACTACTGAATCGCTACTTGAAGCAGCAAGGAGTGCAAGCCCGCATCGTCACCTTAAAAGGGTCGGTCGAAGTAGCGCCCCGGGCCGGCCTGGCCGATGCCATCTGTGACCTAGTTTCAACCGGCGCAACCCTGGAGGCCAACGGCCTGAAGGAAGTCGAAGTCATTTACCGCAGCAAGGCGGTGCTGATTCAGCGTAAAGATCTGGCCGACGCTGCCCAGTTAAAGCTAATCAACACCCTGATGCCACGCATCAATGCCGTTATGCAGGCCAATGAAAGCAAGTACATTATGCTGCATGCGCCCAAAGCCAAACTAAGCGACATTATTGCGCTGCTGCCAGGCGCGGAAAACCCAACCCTGCTGCCACTGGCTGGCAATGACGATCAGATGGCGGTGCATGTGGTCAGCAGCGAAACCCTGTTCTGGGAAACCATGGAGCAATTAAAATCCTTAGGCGCCAGCTCCATTTTGGTGCTACCGATTGAGAAGATGATGGAGTAAGACATGACGCAGTGTCTGAACTGGCAGCAGCTAAGTGCTGCCGAACAAGCCGCAGCTCTGGCCAGGCCCAGCCTGCCAGACTCGGCGGGGCTTACCACCACAGTGGCAGGCATTATTGCCGAAGTACGCCGCGATGGCGATGCGGCGCTCAAACGTCTGAGCACCCAGTTTGATGGCCTGGCCGACAATGCCTTGCTGTTGTCCCAAGCGCAGCGAGCCGCCTTGATAGCAGAGCTTAAGCCCGAGCGTAAAGCCGCGATTGAGCTGGCTTATGGCAATATCCGTCGTTTTCATGCCGCCCAACAGCCCAGCGATATTCAGGTCGAAACCACGCCGGGTGTCTTCTGTGAATTGCGCCAGCGGCCAATTGGCTCGGTTGGCTTGTACATTCCGGGCGGCAGTGCTCCGTTGCCGTCCACCGTGCTGATGCTGGGTGTACCAGCCCAGCTGGCCGGCTGCCCACGCACCGTGCTGGTGACGCCTCCGGGACGGCCTTCGGCTGCGGATATTGCTCCGGAAATTGTCTATGCCGCTGAGCTTTGTGACATTCAGCAAATCTTTACCATTGGCGGCGCTCAGGCCATTGCCGCCCTGGCCTATGGCACACAAAGCATCCCCAAGGTCGATAAAATTTTTGGCCCTGGCAACCGCTATGTCACCGAAGCCAAGCAGCAAGTCAGTCAGGATGCGCAAGGCGCCATGATTGATATGCCGGCCGGGCCTTCCGAAGTGCTGGTACTGGCCGATGACAGCGCCAACCCTGCTTTTGTCGCCGCCGACTTGCTGTCGCAGGCCGAACACGGGCCGGACTCGCAGGTCTTGCTGGTCAGCCCCAGTCAACCGCTGATCGACAAAGTGCTGCAGCAAGTGGAGCAGCAGCTCAAAATCCTGCCACGGGCCGATATTGCCCGCCAGGCACTGAGTCACAGCCGGGCTATTTGCACCGCCGACTTGGCGACAGCGGTAGCCGTCACCAATGCCTATGCGCCGGAGCATTTAATTGTGCAAACGTACAACGACGATGCCCTGGTGCCGCAATTTACCAGCGCTGCCAGCATCTTTGTCGGCCCCTGGACGCCGGAGTCTGCCGGGGACTACGCCAGTGGCACCAACCATGTGCTGCCGACCTATGGCTACAGCCGCACCGCTTCCAGTTTATCGCTGACCGATTTTTACCGCCGCTTTACCGTGCAAAAACTGACGGCAGCGGGCATGCAGGCGATAGGCCCGGCCATTGTCACCTTAGCCGAAGCCGAGCAGCTGGGTGCTCATGCCTTAGCCGTATCTTTGCGCTTACAACAACTGGATCCAAAACAAGGGGCATCTGTCAATGAACGTTAAGATATCTGAACTGGCCCGCGCCTCCGTGCAGGCCATTGTGCCCTATGCCTCGGCCAGACGCAGCATGAGTGGTGGCGCCAGCTGGCTCAATGCCAATGAGAATGCACTGGCAAGCGAGTACCAGCTCAGCGGGCAGTTTAACCGCTACCCTTCCTGCCAACCGGCTGCGCTGATTGAAAGCTATGCCCGCTACGCCGGCGTTCGCCCGGAGCAGGTGTTGGTCAGTCGCGGCGCCGATGAAGGCATTGAACTGCTGATCCGAAGTTTCTGTGAGCCGGGCAAAGATCGCATTGCCATCTGCCCACCGACCTACGGCATGTACGCCATCAGCGCCGAGAGCAATCAGGTCGCCTCCGTCATCGTGCCGCTGCAACCGGATGCCAGCCTGGATGTTGAAGCCCTGATGCAGGTCGCAGCCAAGCTGGTGTTTATTTGCAGCCCGAACAATCCGACCGGCGACCTGATTAGCCGCCAGCAAATTGTCAGCGTGCTGGAGCACTTTGCCAGCAGCGCTTTGGTGGTGGTGGATGAAGCTTACATTGAGTTTGTCATGCAGGCATCAGTGGTCGATTTATTGGCGCAGTACCCGAACCTGGTGATCCTGCGCACCCTCTCCAAAGCCTTTGCGCTGGCCGGCCTGCGCTGTGGCTTTACCCTGGCTGCGCCCGAGGTGATCAACGCCTTAAAGCAAATGATCGCGCCCTACCCCATTGCCGAGCCGGTGGCGCAAATTGCGGTGCAGGCCTTATCAGAGCAAGGCATTGCCCGCATGCAGCAAAGCGTCGCCATCATCAATCAACTGCGCGCTGAATTCAGTGCCTTTGCCAGCACACTGCCAGGTGTATCGCGGGTTTGGCCCAGCCAGGCCAACTTTGTGCTGCTGCAGGTCCCGGATGCCGCCGCTTGCGTTAGTGCACTGCAACAGCAGGGCATTTTGATCCGCAACCAATCGGCACAGCTTGGCTTGTCGGAAGTGGTGCGGGTGTCGATTGGCAGCCCGGATGAGATGCAGGCGCTGCAACAAGCGATGCAGGACTATTTTAGCAACACGGGTGCGTGCACCCCCAATTCACAGGAAGCAACGGCATGAGTGGCCAACCGATCCTTTTTATTGACCGTGACGGCACCATGGTGGAAGAGCCCGCCATCGATAAACAGTTAGACAGCCTGGAAAAGCTGGTGTATGAACCCGGCCTGGTGCCGGCCTTGCTGAAATTGCAGGCCGCCGGTTACCGGCTGGTGATGGTGACCAATCAGGATGGCCTGGGGACCGACAGCTTCCCGCGCCCAACCTTTGATGCGCCGCACGACAAGATGATGCAGCTGCTGACCTCGCAAGGCATTCAGTTTGACGATGTGCTGATTTGCCCGCACTTTGAGCATGACAACTGCAGTTGCCGCAAACCCAAACTGGGTTTAGTCAAAGACTATCTGCAGCAAGGCAAAATCGATTTTACCAACTCCTATGTCATTGGCGATCGTCAGACCGATGTGCAGCTGGCAGAAAACATGGGGCTGCCGTCATTCCAATACCAGCGTGACAGCCTGGGTTGGGCCGAAATCACCCGGCGTATTTTAAGCCGGGGCCGAAGCGCCGAAGTGGTTCGTACCACCCGCGAAACCGATATCCGGGTGGCGGTGGACCTGGATCAGCCTGGCAACAACCAGTTTGATACCGGCATTGGCTTTTTCGATCACATGCTGGAGCAAATTGCCACCCACGGCAACTTCTCGTTGCAGGTCACGGTAAAAGGCGATCTGCACATCGACGATCACCACAGCGTGGAAGATACGGCGCTGGCACTGGGTCAGGCACTGAAAAAAGCCCTTGGCAATAAGCGTGGCATCAACCGTTTTGGCTTTGTGCTGCCGATGGACGAGTGCCGCGCCGAATGTGTGATGGATTTATCCGGTCGCCCTTTGTTTAAATTCAACGCCGAACTCGGCGATGGTCTGGTCGGTGGCCTGAACCTGGAAATGGTGCCGCACTTTTTCCGCTCCCTCAGCGATGCCATGCTGATGACGCTGCATTTGAGCATCACCGAAGGCAACAAACACCATCAGGTGGAAGGCTTGTTTAAAGCCTTTGGCCGGGCCCTGCGCCAGGCCATTACCGTCAGTGGCGAGGCCCTGCCAAGCTCCAAAGGGGTGCTGTAATGAGCGGTTTGGTTATTGTCGATACCGGCTGCGCCAACATCAGCTCGGTGTATTTTGCTTTCAAGCGCCTGGGAGCAGACGCCACCATCAGCAAGGATCCACGTGCCATCAAAGCCGCCAGCCGCATTGTGCTGCCGGGCGTTGGCAGTGCCCGTCAGGCCATGCAGAACCTGCAGCAGCGTGAACTGATCGAATGCCTGCAAGCAGTGCAGCAGCCGTTGCTGGGAATTTGCCTTGGCATGCAGCTGCTGACCGCCCACAGCATGGAGGGCGATGTGCCCTGCCTGAATTTGATCCCGGGTGAAGTGCTGCCGCTGCAGGCCAATGGCCTGCGCCTACCGCATATGGGCTGGAACACCTTACACAGCATCAGCGAGCACCCACTGATGGCTGGTTTTGATCCCCAGGATTACGTCTATTTTGTGCACAGCTTTGGGGTGGCTCCCAACCGTTATAGCCTAGCGCTGTGCGATTACGGCAACGATTTTTCAGCAGTGATTGGCAAAGGCAATGTGGCCGGTGCCCAGTTTCACCCGGAGCGCTCCGGCAAAACCGGCGCCCGTTTACTGCAAAACTTTCTGGAGTGGCAACCATGATTATTCCTGCCATTGATTTAATCGACGGCCAAATAGTCCGGCTGTATCAGGGCTCGTACGACCAAACCACCGAATACAGTTTCAGCCCGCTGGCACTGCGCGATCAATACGCGGCTGCCGGCTCACCCATTTTGCATGTGGTGGATTTATCCGGCGCCAAAGATGCCAGCAAGCGCCAACTGGCCTTGCTGACCAAGCTGATGACCAAGGCCCCGCTTCACATCCAGGTCGGCGGTGGTGTGCGCTCAGAGCAGGATGTGCAGGAGCTGTTAGCGGCGGGCGCCAGCCGGGTAGTGATTGGCAGCCTGGCCATTCGCCAGCCCGAACTGGTGCAAAGCTGGCTCAGAACCTATGGCGGTGAACGCATCGTGCTGGCCTTGGATGTGGCCATTAACGCTGAAGGCGAGAAAACCCTGCCCAGCCATGGCTGGATTGAAGCCTCCAATGTGACCTTAGAGCAGGTGCTGGATGGCTTTATTGCCGCCGGCGCCCGGCATGTGCTATGCACCGATATCAGCAAAGATGGCACCTTAAGCGGCTCCAATGTCGCTTTGTATCAGGAGCTGACCAAGGCTTACCCACAAATTGCCTGGCAGGCATCCGGTGGCATTGGCTGCCTGGACGATATCCGCGCCCTGCGTGGCTCCGGCGTGGCCGGTGTGATCCTGGGCCGCTCCTTACTGGAAGGCAAGTTTACCCTTGAGGAGGCCATAGCATGCTGGCAAAACGGATAATACCCTGCCTGGATGTGCGGGATGGTAAAGTCGTCAAAGGGGTGCAATTTCGCAACCACGAAATTGTCGGCGATATCGTGCCGCTGGCCGAGCGCTACGCCAAAGCCGGTGCCGATGAACTGGTGTTTTACGACATCACCGCCTCAAGCGATGGCCGGGTGGTCGATAAAAGCTGGGTGCAGCGCATCGCTGAAGTAATTGATATTCCGTTTTGCGTCGCGGGTGGCATCAAAAGCGTTGAGGATGCCGGCCGCATTCTGGAAATGGGTGCCGATAAGATTTCGGTCAATAGCCCGGCGCTGCTTAGGCCTGAACTGGTGCGCGAGCTGCACGATACCTTTGGTCAGCAGTGTGTGGTGGTCGGCATCGACAGTTTCTTTGATGTCGCCAGTGGTCAGTATCAGGTGTACCAATTTACCGGTGACGAAAGCCGTACCCAAAAGACCCGCTGGCTGACCCGCGACTGGGTGCAAGAGGTACAGCAACTGGGTGCTGGTGAGATTGTGCTGAACTGCATGAATCAGGATGGGGTACGTAAAGGCTATGATATTGCCCAGCTCTCGACCATTCGCGCTTTGTGTCAGGTGCCTTTGATCGCCAGTGGTGGCGCCGGGGCAATTGAGCACTTTGCCGAGGTGTTCCAGCAAGCCGATGTCGATGGCGCTCTGGCGGCCAGCGTGTTTCACAAAGCGGTGATTGAGATTGCCGATTTAAAGGCACAGCTGATTGCCGCTGGGGTGTCTATTAGACCCTGAGATATCCAGGGATGGCCGGATGGTGTTTTTCCGGGAACCTGAGACGCCCGGACGGCGTATCAAGAGCGCCCAGGGAGGGGTTTACAGCGTTTCCCGGAAAAATCACCATTGGTCAGCCCGGTGACAATAAACAGGTGTAGGCAACAAGAGCAGACTGCACACGGAGACGTCGTGAATACATCCCTGTAGGCTCTGCTTTGGCATCCATGCCAAAGAAGCTCCGCTTAGCAGTCTACTCCTGTTGCTTGCAGACCGCGGTGCAGGGGTGACCGGATGGTGTTTTTCCGGGAACCTGAGACGCCCGGACGGCGTCTCAAGAGCGCCCAGGGATGGGTTTACAGCGTGTCCCGGAAAAATCACCATTGGTCAGCCCGGTGGCAATAAACAGGTGTAGGCAACAAGAGAGACTGCACACGGAGACGCCGTGAATACATCCCTGTAGGCTCTGCTTTGGCATCCATGCCAAAGAAGCTCCGCTTAGCAGCCTGCTCCTGTTGCTTGCAAAGCTTGGTGTGTAGCCAGTGAAACCATAAACTAAATAAAACAAACTTGAGAAGCGACCATGAATAAAGACACCATCAGCCAACTCAAATGGCCCGACACCGGCCTGCTGCCAGCCATTGTTCAGCACGCCATCTCCGGCAAAGTGCTGATGCAGGGCTATATGAATCAGCAAGCGCTCAGCCACACCCTTAGCAGTGAAAAAGTTACTTTCTTTAGCCGCAGCAAACAACGGCTCTGGACCAAGGGCGAAAGCTCAGGTCATACCCTGGACTTGGTTGCCATCAGCAGCGACTGCGATGATGACAGCATCCTGGTGCTGGCGATGCCCAAGGGCCCGACCTGCCATGTTGGCACCGAAACCTGCTGGCACGACGATCAAAGCAACAGCCCGGCGCTCAGCTTCTTGTACGATTTAGAGCAGGTGATTCAAAGCCGCAAAGAGGCCGATCCTGCAAGCAGCTACACCGCCAGCCTCTTTGCCAAAGGGGTGAAGCGCATCGCGCAAAAGGTCGGTGAAGAAGGTGTCGAATCCGCCCTGGCGGCCATGGCTGGCGATCGGGAAGAACTGAAAAATGAAGCCGCCGATTTGCTGTTTCATTTGCTGGTGTTGCTGCAAAGTCAGCAGCTTGAGCTAAGCGATGTACTTGAGGTGTTAAAAGCACGCCATCGCTAACTGAGTAGCGCTACAGTACTGGCAAGCTCGGCATACAGTTCTGTTCAAAATGCCGACTGAAATAATACATGCATTGCCCTCTTTGCAACCAGCTTGGGCTAGACTTAGCAAGTCATGACGAAAAAACAGCCCCACCTGCACCGTGAGGCCAACCTGATCCAGATGCTGGACCCAATAACCAGTGACTGGAATCAGGCTTTGCCAGCACCTGATGAGACGGTTGCCGAAGAATTGGTAGCCGCAATTGACTTTTCCCAGTTGAATATTCTGTTCGAGAACTTTTTGCAAGTGATGGGCATTCCCATTGCACTCATCGATATGCAAGGTAAAGTATTAGCATCCTCGCACTGGCAGCGCGCCTGTGCCCACTTCCATCGTCAAGCTCCCGATACCTTAAGCCGCTGTCTCGAAAGCGACCGGGATCTTGCACTGCAACTGGAGCAAGGCAAAAACTACTCGGTGTACCGCTGCCGCAACGGCTTGATCGACTGCGCCACCCCAATTTTTCTGGAAGACCGCCATATTGCCAATCTTTTTATCGGTCAGTTTTTTACCAGCGAGCCTGATATTGCCTACTTTACCAGGCAAGCTGAACAAGCCGGCTTTGATGTCACGGAATACTTAGCCGCCATTGATGAAGTGCCAATTGTGAATGAAGCCAAGCTACCAGCCATACTCAATATGCTCTCAGCGCTGGCCCTGCAAATCAGCCAGCTTAGTTTGCTCAATAGCCGCTACCAACAAAGCCTGAAGCATACCGAACAGCTGGTAGCAGAACGCACCCAAGAGCTGCAGATGCAAAATACCATCTTGCAACAGATCAGTGAGGGAGCGCCACTTAGCACTGTGTTACGGCACTTAGTACAGCAAGTGGAGGCGCTGCACTCTGGAGCGATTTGTTCCATTTTATTACTGGATGAGGATGGTCTAACTCTGCGCCATGGCGCAGCACCTTCGCTGCCAGATGCCTACAATCAAGCCATCGATGGTGTCCAAATCGGTGTAGGGGTCGGCTCCTGCGGCACAGCGGCTTTCACCAAAGAAACCGTGATCGTCAGTGATATTCAACAGCATCCTTATTGGCAACCTTATCTGGCTCTGGCAGAGCTGGCTGGCGTTCGAGCCTGCTGGTCACAGCCGGTCATTACTTCTGAGGGCAAAGTACTGGGGACCTTTGCTATTTACTCAAAACAACCTGCCGAACCCTCGCCGCAACTGCTGGATAAAATCAACAGTTACAGCAAACTGGCCGAACTGGCTATTAGTCGCAGCCTAAGCAGTCAGCAAATTCGGCAACTGGCATTTTACGACAGCCTCACCCGCTTGGCCAACCGACGCTTGCTGGAAGAGCACCTGCTGCAGGTTATAGCAGCCAGTCAGCGCAGCCAAAAGTACGCCGGCTTGATGTTTATTGATCTGGACAACTTTAAGCCAGTCAATGATCTCTATGGCCACAAAATTGGTGATGCTTTGCTGGTAGAGGTTGCCAGCCGCTTGCAGCAAAGCGTCCGCAGCGCCGATACGGTAGCACGCTTTGGCGGGGATGAATTTGTTGTGTTAATACGCGATATGGACAGCGACGAGGCCAAAGCACGCCAGCAGCTGGAAGCCCTGGCCGCTAAAATCCAACAACGGTTGCTGCACCCTCACCCACTCCCCAGCGGTAGCATGCATCAATGCAGTTGCAGCATTGGTTTGGTGTTGTTTATGGGGGAAAGCAGCAGCGATGAGCTGTTACGACGGGCCGATGCAGCCATGTATACAGCAAAAAAACAGCACAGTCAGACCAGTTGGTACCAAAATTAAAGCTGAAACCATTTCTTTGCTGAAGTGCAGAGTTAGTTAATTCACTCTTTGTCGCCCCCAGCCAGCAAGTCACCTGCAAGCCTTACAAAATCTGAGGAGGTCAGGATGCCCAGCAGATTGTCTTCACTGTCGACTACCGGCAAACAGCCGTGTTTATTCTTTAAAAAATAGCTGATGACTTGCTGCAAGGGTTGGTCTGGCTGCACCGTGGCAAAGTCGGTATCCATCAACTCACCGATCAGCTGCTGCTTTTCTTTGCGCTCCATCGCACTGGTGCCGTATTTGGCCAGCAGCCCCATCACAGTAGCAATCATTTTTTTCTGTGTCAGCACCCCCACCAGTTTGTCTTGTTGATCCAACACCGGTATATGGCGGATATTCTTGCTTCGCATCAAATCATGCGCATCTTTCAGGCTTTGCTCACGGCGCACGAATAATGGGTTGGCTGTCATTAACTGCGCCACGGTTTTTGCGGTCATAATCAGATCTCCTTGCTCGGATTTAATGCAAGCTTAGCCAAATTCGCGCCAACTTTCCCGATACAGATCAAACTTTAGCTGGCTTGGTAAGACTGCTGCCCAACGAGGCGGTGATCACCATGGCAATGGCCAGCCATTGCCACAGGGTCAGAAACTCCGCCAACAACAAAAGGCCGGCCACAGCGGCCACAGCGGGCTCAACACTCATCAAGACACTGAAGTTTTTCGCGGGCAACCGCTTTAATGCCACCATTTCCAGACTGTACGGCAAAGCACTCGACATCAGGGCCACCATCAAAGCCAGTGGCAGTACCTGCCATTGGAACATTGCCGTGCCAGCAGTCAGCACCCCTAAAGGAAAGAGATACAGTGCGGCAATGGTCATGCCCAGCGCCACAGTAGCACCGCCGGGGGCCAAATGACCGGCTCGTTGACCAAACAAGATGTAACCGGCCCAACAACCGCCTGCTGCCAATGCCAACGCAACCCCAACCGGGTCAAGCGCATCAGCCCCCCGCATGTCCGGCATCAGCAAAAACACTCCGGCCAGCGCAAATCCCACCCAGAGCAAGTCCAGCTTTCTTCGTGATGACAACAAAGCCACCGCCAAGGGACCGGTAAACTCAAGCGCCACTCCTACCCCTAGCGGGATCCGTTCTATCGCCATGTAAAACAAGATATTCATGCCACCAAGACAACCACCATAGATGATCAGTGCCTGCCATTGGCGTCCTTTCGGCCAGTGCCGCCAGGGACGAAACACCAGCCAGAGAATCAATGCCGAGAAGCCAACCCGAAGGGCTGTGGTGCCCTCTGGGCCAATTAATGGAAACAGTTGCTTGGCAACAGAAGCGCCCGACTGAATAAACACCATGGCCAGCAGCACGCTGACCACGGCCAACAACAAGGTTTTGAGATTGGTGTCGGACATAACAGGGAGTCTCGGGAGTCAGGAAAGGGCAACCTGATCAGTATAGCGGAAACGAAGCTGAAGTTTGAGCGCTACTTTTGGCGAACCCGTGTCAAGCTCCTTTATCCTTGGGCTGCAACGCAAATCGCAGCACATCCTTCCAGGACACAATGCCGAGCAAGCGTTGCTCGGCATCCACCACTGGCAAGCAACCAATGTTGTATTGCAACAACAAGTTGGCTGCTTCTTTGATGCTGGTTTTATCCGATACACTGATTGCCGGGGACGTCATCACATGACGGACCCGGCGGCTTTGAATGTAGTTCTCGACACTGGTTTCAAAGGCCGAGTCCATTACCGGGCTCAGCGCACGAAAGTAGTCTTTCACCGAGATAATGCCTTGCAACCGACCCGAGCTATCCACCACCGGCAGGTGCTGAAACTTGGCCGCAGAGAACACCTCGCGCAAGGATGACAAACTGGCATCCTCAGTCGTGGTTTGCACTTTATGGCTCATGATGGTTCCGATACGGCTCATAGCCTTCCTAAATCAACACCAGAACGAGATTATTCATCCGGCTTTTCAAAACCTTCAATAGTGACGCCAGACAGCAGCCCTGAACCTCTGGTGTCATTGCTTCGCAGCTTGATCATCAAACGCAAATCGTTTGGCGAGTCGGCATGATGCAATGCATCGGCATAACTGATTTTGCCGCGCTCATAGAGATCATACAAGGCCTGATCAAAGGTTTGCATACCAAGTTCGCGCGATTTCGCCATCACCGCCTTGATTTCGCCCACTTGTCCCCGGGCAATCAGATCAGCCACCAACGGCGAGTTCAGCAGCACCTCAATGGCAGCGACACGGCCAGCTCCATCGGCTGTTGGCACCAGTTGCTGAGCAACAATTGCCCGCAAGTTCAGCGACAAATCAAACAGCAGTTTTTGGTGCATTTCTTTTGGTACCAAATGCATGATGCGGTCAACGGCTTGGTTGGCGTTGTTGGCATGCAAGGTCGCTACACACAGATGACCGGTTTCGGCAAAGGACAACGCATACTCCATGGTCTGCATATCGCGCACCTCACCAATCAGGATCACATCTGGCGCTTGACGCAGCGAGCTTTTTAAAGCCGCAGAAAATGATTCTGTATCAATGCCGACTTCACGCTGGGTAATCAGACTCTTGTGGTGTTCGTGCACAAACTCAATCGGGTCTTCAATGGTCAGAATATGACCTTTGGCATTGCGGTTGCGGTAGCCAAGCAGAGCCGCCAGTGAGGTCGACTTACCGGTACCGGTACCACCGACAAAAAGCACCAGCCCGCGTTTGGACATGATGATTTCTTTTAAGATAGGAGGCAGCCCCAAATCATCGGCATTGGGAATATCGGTCACGATGCGCCTGATCACCATTCCTGCATGATCGCGTTGCCAAAAGGCAGATACCCGAAATCGCCCCGCCTGGTTTGAAATAGCAAAGTTGCATTCTTTACTGACCACAAACTCCTGCTTTTGCTTCTCCGTCATGGCCGACACAACAAGTTGGTAAGAGTCGTCTTCGCTAAGGGGTTGATCTGCGATGGGCACCAGCTCGCCATTGACCTTGGCAGCGACTGGCATTCCTGCGGTCACAAAAAGATCGGATGCTCCTTGGTCCACCATGCTTTGCAAATAATCGAGTAGCTCCATAGTCCCTCCCTACATCCGCCCCATGGTACTAAAAGTGTTTTTGTCCTGAGCTTTGCCCTGGGCATCTTTTTGCGACACCATGCCACGATTGACCAGGTTAACCAAACATTGATCCATGGTTTGCATGCCTTGTGCCGCTCCAGTTTGGATCACCGAGTACATTTGGGCAATTTTGTCTTCCCGGATCAAGTTACGAATGGCAGGAACCCCGATCATAATTTCATGGGCAGCGACCCGGCCACCGCCAATTTTCTTTAGCAGGGTTTGCGAAATAACGGCCCGCAGCGATTCTGATAGCATGGAGCGAACCATGTCTTTTTCTTCGCCGGGAAAGACGTCAATAATACGGTCAATGGTTTTCGGTGCTGAGGTGGTGTGCAAGGTGCCAAACACCAGGTGACCGGTTTCAGCCGCAGTCATCGCCAGTCGAATGGTTTCAAGATCCCGCAGCTCACCAACCAGAATAACATCGGGATCTTCCCGCAAGGCCGAGCGTAAGGCATTTTTGAAGCTGTGGGTATCGCGGTGGACTTCACGTTGGTTAATCAGAGATAGCTTGTTTTGATGGACGAATTCGATGGGGTCTTCAATGGTCAAAATATGATCGTAACGGGTGGTATTGATGTAGTCGATCATCGCCGCCAGGGTGGTACTCTTACCCGAGCCGGTCGGCCCAGTGACCAACACCAGACCCCGCGGATTTTCTGAGATCGTTTTAAAAATATCCGGCGCGGCCAAATCATCCAGCGTCAACACATCGCTTGGGATGGTCCTAAACACCGCTGCCGCCCCGCGGTTTTGCACAAAGGCATTGACCCGGAAGCGAGCTAGGTTTGGCACTTCAAAAGAAAAATCTGTTTCCAGGTTTTCTTCGTATTCTTTTCGTTGTTTATCGGTCATAATTTCATACACCAAGGCGTGAACTTCTTTATGATTCAACGAAGGAATATTCAGCTTGCGGACATCACCATCCACCCGGATCAATGGCGGCACCCCGGCAGAGAGGTGTAAATCGGAAGCTTTGTGTTGCACACTAAATGCCAGTAACTCAGTAATATCCATAACAATTCTCACTTAATACAATAGAGTATATGACTACCATAGCAGAACGCTTGCAAAGCGCCTACCGACAAATTGCAGAGGAATGCACTAAGCTTGGGCCAAGTGCAGCAAATGCGCAATTAATCGCCGTCAGCAAAACCAAACCGGTCAGTGATATTTTGTCCGCTTACGCTGCCGGTCAACGTCATTTTGGTGAGAACTACCCGCAGGAACTGGCTGAAAAAGTGCAACAGCTTTCGCAATACACAGAGCTGTGCTGGCACTTCATCGGTCCTTTGCAATCGAATAAAACACGACTGGTTGCCGAAGCGGCCAGCTGGTGCCACAGCTTGGACCGGGTAAAAATTGCCGAGCGTTTGTCCGCCCAGCGTCCAACCAACATGCCAGCACTGAAGGTCTTGCTGCAAGTTAATATTAGTCAGGAGAGCAGTAAGGCGGGCATAACGCCAGAGGCTATCTTGCCGCTGGCCAAAACGGTGGATGCTTTACCAGGCCTTGAGCTGAAAGGGTTGATGACAATTCCAGCACCCAGTGCACAGCAACAAGTGGAAACAGCCTTCGCCAGCATGCAGCAACTTAGTAAGGAACTGCAACAGCATTACCCCAAGGCCACCGAACTCTCGATGGGGATGAGCGATGACTGGCAACTGGCTCTACGATACGGCGCAACTATGATACGATTGGGCACCGCAATTTTTGGCGCAAGGAATTATGAAAGACATGAATGACAACGTGGTGGCATTTATTGGCGCCGGCAATATGGCGCGCTGCGTGATTGCAGCCATGATCAAATCAGGTTATCCGGCCAGCAATATTATTGCCAGCAATCGTACTCAACCCAAATTAACGCAGTTGGCTGAGGATTATGGCATCCGTACCTGCCTGGATAATCTGGAAGCAGTGCGTCAGGCCGATGTGATTGTGCTGGCGGTGAAACCACAAATGATGGCCGAAGTATGCCAGCATCTGGTCGAGCATGCGCCTGAAATCCGTGAGAAGCTGTTCGTGACTGTAGCTGCTGGCTTGCCGGTTAGCCGTTATGAAAGCTGGCTGGGCGAAGTACGACTAGTGCGCAGCATGCCCAACACCCCCTCATTGGTAGGGCTTGGTGTCACCGGGCTTTTCCCAAGCCGCTGCTCCAATTACGAAAAAGCCTTTGTTGATGCCATGTTTAAAGGCACCGGCATGACGGTCTGGCTGGAGCAAGAAGCTGAGATCGATCATGTTATTGCCGTGACCGGCAGTGCACCGGCTTATTTCTTCTTTTTTATGCAGGCAATGCAACAAGAAGCAGAAACCCTGGGCTTTGCACCAGAGCAAGCAAAGAAAATGGTGGCACAAACGGCTATGGGCGCAGCCACCATGGCGTTGGAGAGTCAGCACAGTTTTGCCGAATTGCGCAGCCAGGTCACCTCCAAAGGGGGCACCACCCATGAGGCAGTCACCAGCTTCGCTGATGCCGGCCTTGAAACCATGGTCAGTAATGCCATGCAGGCCGCGATTCGCCGCGCCCGTGAGATGGCAGAAACACTTTGAACGATGCAGAAACAAACTACTTGGGACTTCTATGAATAATGCGCTGCTTTTTTTGATCAATACCGGCTTTAGCCTCTACCTGATGGTGGTGGTGTTGCGACTCTGGTTGCAATTGGCCCGGGCAGACTTTTACAATCCGTTCAGTCAATTTATTGTCAAAGCCACCAACCCGCTGGTCCTGCCGCTGCGCAAAGTGATCCCCAGTCTGGGGCAGCTCGATACCGCCACTTTGGTATTGGCCTGGCTGGTCGCCGTGTTGAAGATGCTGGTGCTACAGCAGTTATTACTGGGTGGCGTAGCCCTGAGTCAGGCACTGGTTGCCGGAGTTCTGGTGCTGGTGAAAGAAAGTCTCAGCCTGATGTTTTGGATTTTGGTGATCCGCGCCATTCTCAGCTGGTTCAGTCAGGGTCGCAATCCCATTGAGCAGGTCCTGCATCAGTTGACCGATCCTTTGCTGCGTCCAATTCGGCGTGTCATCCCACCGATGGGCGGCTTGGATCTGTCGGTATTGGTAGCACTGATCGCACTGCAGTTTATTCAAATTCTGCTGGCTGACGTGTTGCGTGGCTTTTAACTGCGGCTGGTGCGGCTGGCGAGCAGCTGCTCCGCTATACTTGAACCCCTGACACGACTCTGTAAGGAGATACCCAATGAGATTCTGGCTTGGCTGTTTTTTTGCTATTCTCGCCTGGTCTGCTCCAGCCGAACAAAAGCAGCAACTGGGCCCCTGGGATGTGCATTACCTGGCCTTTAACGCTACTTTTTTAACGCCGGAAGTAGCCCGTAGTTACGGCATTGAACGCAGTCGTTTTACCGGCTTGGTGAACCTGTCGGTGTTAAACAGCAGTGATCAGGTTGCTCAGCAGGTGAATGTCACAGGCACGGCCAGAAACTTGCTGGGGCAGCAACGTACCCTGCGTTTTCAGCAAGTGCGTGATGGCCAGGCTGTCTATTACTTTGCCCCGCTGACTGTGCGCAATGAAGAGCTATGGCGCTTTGATATTGTCTTGCAGCAAGGCAACGAGCAGCAACGGCTGCGTTTCGAGCACACCTACTACACCGATTGAGCTGTCTATGAATGAATTGGTTTTAGCCACCGGCAATCCCGGTAAAGTTGCGGAGCTGGCAGCTATGCTGGCTCCATTTTCCTGCCTTGTTCGCCCACAAAGCGAGTTTCAGCTGGCAGACGCCGATGAAACGGGCTTAAGCTTTGTCGAAAACGCCATCATCAAAGCCCGGCATGCAGCTTTGCACACCGGCTTACCGGCCATTGCGGATGATTCAGGTCTGGCGGTGGATGCATTGCAAGGCGCACCCGGTATTTATTCGGCTCGTTATGCCGGAGAAGGTGCCAGCGATGCCGACAATGTGCAAAAACTGCTGGCAGCCTTGCACCAGCTGGCGCCCGAACAACGCCAGGCTCAATTTCATTGTGTGCTGGTGTTTATGCGTCACGCCGAAGATCCAACGCCCCTAATCAGTCACGGCCGTTGGCAGGGTCTGATTCATCAGCAACCGCAAGGCGACGGCGGTTTCGGTTATGACCCGGTATTTTTTGTACCGGAGCAAGGCTGCACTGCCGCGGAGCTCAGCAAACAGCAAAAGCAACAACTCAGCCACCGAGGTCAGGCGCTGCGTCTGCTGATAAACCAGCTGCAACAGCACGGGTATTTTCAACCTTGAGTCTGACACTGCCACCTTTATCGCTCTACATCCATATTCCCTGGTGCATTCAAAAATGTCCCTACTGCGACTTTAATTCCCATGCCGTTAAACAAGGGATCCCGGAGCAGGCCTACATCAGCCATTTGTTGGACGACTTGCAACAGGATCTGCATTGGGTGCAAGGGCGTGAAGTACAGAGCATCTTTATTGGTGGCGGTACCCCCAGTGTGTTCAGTGCTGAAGGTATTGCGCACTTATTGGCCGGGGTTCGGCAGCGGGCCGCACTTAGCGCAGACTGTGAAATAACCCTGGAAGCCAACCCCGGTACTTTTGAGGCAGAGCGATTCGCCGGCTATGTGGCTGCTGGCGTCAACCGTTTTTCCATAGGTGTACAAAGCTTTTCCAATCCAGAGTTGCAGGCGCTGGGCCGGATCCACAGCAGTAATGAGGCCATTCAGGCCGCCCAACTGGCTGCCACCTTGCCATTGCGCAGTTTCAACCTGGATTTGATGCATGGCCTACCAGGGCAAAGTGTGGAGCAGGCCATGGCCGACTTGAAGCAAGCCATCGCCTTAGCACCACCGCATCTTTCCTGGTATCAACTGACCATCGAGCCCAATACCGCTTTTGCCTCAAGACCGCCGGTCTTGCCAGAAGACGATCTACTGTGGGCTATCCAGGAACAAGGTCACGAGCTGCTGCTGGCCAATGGCTATCAACAGTATGAAACCTCCGCCTATGCCAAAACAGGCCAACAATGCCAGCACAATCTCAATTACTGGCGTTTTGGTGATTACTTGGGGATCGGCTGCGGAGCCCATGGCAAAGTTACGCTTAGCGAAAGTGGTTCCATTCTTCGCACCAGCAAGGTGAAGCACCCGAAGGGCTATATGGATTTAACGCGTCCTTACCTGGATGAGCAGCGTCAGCTGGATGACAGCGACCTACCGTTTGAGTTTTTTATGAACCGTTTTCGCTTACTGGAGCCTTGCCCTGTGCAGGAGTTTAGCGCCTATACCGGGCTCTCAGAGGCCAGCACGCAACCGGCGATACAAAAAGCAATAAAGTTGGGTTTACTGCACCATGACAATCAGCACTGGCAAGTCAGTCCCCTGGGATCGCGCTATTTAAATGATCTCTTAACGCTGTTTTTGGATGAGCCTGAAGCCTGAGCTTGCATAAAGCTTGTTCCCAAAAAAAACAATTCATACTGATTTTGTTGACATTACCAACATTTTACCAATTAGCACTTGGCCTCTGCTTAAAATCCGTTTATAACTTGTACGTCAGGTCAGGCACGGACAGCAACCCTTGATGTATCGATACGTGGGATGAATTTTGCTACTGGGTCAAGATAATAATGAAAATAACAGAAAATCGAGTACCTTTATCAACAGGCTCACCTGTTGAAGATTACAGCATCGTTAAAGCGGTTGGCTACGACGATATCAGTATTACCTACCGGGCATTGTGCAGCCGAAGCAACCGACTGGTCATTGTCAAAGAGTTTTTCCCAGCCGCTCTGGCCTCCAGGCGCAGCAGTTTTGGTGAGCTGCATGTTAGCGAAGCAGCCAAGCAGGACTTGCTCAACGAGAGCATTGAACGTTTTGCCGCCGTCACCACTGGCCTGACAGCTTGTGATCACCCGGCATTAAACCGCACGCTTATCTGTTTACAACATGGCGGTACCCTACTCAGTGTGCATGAAAAGCTCGACAGTCCAACGCTGCATGAGCATATCGAGCAGGCCGGGGTCTTGCCAATGCCTGAGCCTGCCATTCAAGCATTGCTGCGACCGTTGCTGGATGGTTTGCAGCAGCTGCACCAAAATGGCATTGTGCATTCAGGTGTTCAGCCTGAGCATATATTGCTGAAAAACCCTGAAACGCCGGTATTAAGCCACTTCTGTCAATCACAGCTGATAGGTCAGCGCAATACCCTGCCCGCAATGTTGGCTTTGGATGCTGTTTCGCCTTATCTGGCTCCTGAGCTGTTGTCGAAAAAATCTGAAATCACCGCCGCCAGCGACTTTTACGGCCTTGGGTTGACCTTGTACAAACTAATGACCGGGCTGGAGCTACCGCTGGCGCAAGACCGTTTGAATGCAAGCCTCGACAACGAGCCCGATCCTTTACCTCTATTGCGGGAAAAAGCATCGGGCTACAGCGCTGGACTTTGCAACCTGGTCGAAGCCTGTGTCCGATTGCGGCAAAAAGACCGCCCGCAAAGCGTCGATGAAGTACTCGCTAAGCTCAGTGAAACCTCATTGGCTCCTGTGACCAACAACGCGACTGCATCAATACCGCAACCAACGGAAGCGACCAAAGCAATGCCGGCTGCAGCAGCGGCAACCAGCAACAACACTCAAACAAAGCATACCACCACAGCTGCCACTACAGCCCCTATCACAGAAGAAGCAGCTAAAGGCTCGGGCATGACACGCCAATTGCAGCTGGGCGCAGCTGGTATCGCTGCCGTGCTGCTGATAGGGGTGACCTATGCCATCAGTAAACCGTCATCATCCGATCGGCAGGTGCTAAGCCAGCACCATAGCTTGGAACGCCTGGCGCAAATGGAAGCGGAGCGTTTGGAGCAACTGCGCCAAATGTATCAGCTAGTTACCATCCCAGCGGGTAGTTTTACCATGGGTTGCACCGGCCAAAACTGCCCGGAGTCGGAACTACCCAGTCGCACCATTGAAGTACCAGCTTTTGAAATGATGGCGCATCCGGTTACTTTTGCGATGTGGGACGCCTGTGTCGAACAAGGCGGCTGCTCACACCGGCCGCGCGACGAGGGTTGGGGCCGGGGCAACAGGCCGGTCATTAATGTCAGCTTCAATGAGATTGTTTCTGAGTTCATCCCCTGGCTCAATCAGGCTGCCCGTCAGCAATTTCGATTGCCATCGGAAGTAGAATGGGAATACGCAGCCAAAGCTGGTGCTGATACCCCTTACCAATTCGGTGATACCGTTGGCTGCACTCAGGCTCGCTTTGGTCGTCGCAGCGGTGGTGAATGTGGTGTGCAACTGGATGGAACTGCTGCCGTGATGTCGTTTGAGCCCAATAGTTGGGGCCTTTACGATATGCATGGCAATGTCTGGGAGTGGACCATGGACTGCTGGAACAGCAGCTATCAAGGCGCCACCAATAGCATAGCGCCCAGAACCAGTGGCAACTGCGTACGCCGCGTGCAACGTGGAGGTGCCTGGTTATCCAGCCCCAACGAGCTGACAGCGACTTACCGGACCAGCCACGACAACACCATTCGTCACCGAAACAACGGTTTCCGGCTGGTGCAGAGCAGCAATTAACCACTAGGGCTCCGTTTGGAGCCCTAGTGTTTTTCCACCACCACATCGTAGGCCAGCATTTGCGGTAAACGCTGTTGCAGTTGAGATTCAATAGCATTGAGCTCTTTCAGACGCTGGCAAAACAAGGCTGTTTTCTCTTCTAACAGAGAAGCTTTTTCTTCCAGGCCAAAGTTAATGCGTTCGACCAGATGCCCCATCGCATCCCATTGCTGGGGATCGGTTTGCTCAAAATTGGTTTCGGTATGCTGCAAGGTATCGCGCAACGCTTCCCAAACAGCACCAAAGGAGTGACGCGCCAGGTTATTGAGCTGAGGCTTGAGTTCACCATTTAAAAAATGCTCCAGCTCGTTCAGGCTTTGCGGTGCCAGATAAAAATGATCGCCGCTGCGGACAAAGCGGGACATTAACTGAAAGGTAGTTTCACGGATTAATTCGTTCCATTCTGCCTGCTGCGAGCGGCTGCCAACTCCAGATAGCATTCGCTCCATCGCAGACAGGCCCAACTCAACCCCATCGACAGCAATACCAACAATTTCAGGCACGAACTTGCGCAAACCCTGACTGTATTCGGTCACTAAAGCCGTTTCTTCCTGAGTTAAATCCTGCCATTCCCCTTTAATAAAGAGCTGAGTGTCATGGTTAATTTGCATCAAAGTGCGGTCATTGCTCATGATGCGAATTTGCTCCGGCGATATCAGCAGGCCATAGCCAAAACTGATGTTGCAGTCGCGGGCCTGGAGCGGAAAAGCAAGCAGTAAACAAAAAACCAGCAGACGCATCACAATACTTCTCGACAGTCACAATACCAATGTATGGTAGCTTAATTTGCAGACAACTTCAGCGCCTGCAAACGCATGCTGCTTTCTATTCATCGGAAAAACGCACAAAGCGCACGTAAAGCTGTTGGTTTTTTTCTTTGTAGTTATTTTTGCCACTGTACATGGCAATGGCCCAGGCGTGGGTTGGACGGCTGTGAATGCTGGTATTGGTCCAGATATGCTCGCTGTTGGCGCCAGCAAACAGGGTCCGGCGAAGCGCAGGATCGACACAGCGACGCTCAACAATGGCCATCGCCTCTTTAATATCCGGCAAACGCCAGTGCTGGCTATAGTCCGCAAGCATGGTGCTTTGTTGCAAGGCTTCCTGCCAACTTAACCGCACAGCGGTCCCCTCACAGCGCTGCTGAGCCTGGCTCCAGTTTTGACCATAGAGACACCGTTGCCAAATCAAGCCCGTACTTCGCTGATGGACGAGGCCATCCGGTAAAACTTCAAAATCACTCAACGGAGTCGAGGCTGCAATATCCTCAAAGCAAACCTGCTCTGCCAACAATGACTGTGCGGTAAGCAATACAGCAATAATCACAGCAACACGCATAGCACCTCCTTATGGGCTTCGAACCAAACGAACAAAAGCACGACTGTCCGCTCGTTTCGGCAATGAATTGTCGTTGCCATCACGCATATCAATCACCCAGGCAGCATGAGCCCCCCCACCCTCAGCGCTACTTTGCACAGTCCAGTAATACAAATGACCTAACAGCGCTGGCTCAGGCTCATGCCGGAACAGCGCCGGGTCTAGCGCCTTATCAGCGCCAAAATCGACCAGGGTGTTTAACTCGGCCACAGTCGGTAAACGCCAGTTGCCGCCACCACAGTACAAGGCCGCATTGACAGCTGCCACATACGCCTGAGTGCCACAATTGTTGAGGTCAGGGCAGCCATCCAGCGCTGGAGCAGCTTCTCCAAGGTTACCAGCATGCCCCTCGCCCTCACTGGTCCAGCTGTAATAATTACTTGCCGCACGCAGACTGGCACTTGCAACACTGGCCGCGGCTGGCTCTTTGACTTCCCAGATTAAGCCGGTCACATTATCACGAACACAGGAAAAATCAGCGGCATCACGAGGCAGTTCATCACCGTGGCTATCCAGCTTGCTAAAGTCAAAGCCAGCACGACCAACACCGGTTTTATTCAGCAGAGCTGCTATCGCATCGCGTCCAAAGTCAGCATCTTGCCTGGGATAAGCCTGATCATCGCAGGCAATCTGGTCCAATCCATCGTAACACTGGCTTTGGCCGGTATCGACCCGATAATGCAAACCCGAGGACAACACCGTCAAGACCACCTCATCGCTTGCCTGAGCACCGGTGCTGTCCTGCACCTGCAGCTGAAAGCGTAACTCAGGATGCTGCCTGCTGTCCGGCACGACAAAGTTGGTATGGCAAGCCTTGGCATCCATCAGCTGGACCGGCGCTCCGGTGAGCTGTGTCCAGTGACAATCGACAGCACTGCGCAAAGAGGCAGAGTTTGAGCCATCCAACCAGCTGGTGTGAAACTCCAGAACGGTTCGATCCAAACCTGCATCGGCATAAATCCCTGCGGCATTGCCCTGCACCAACAGCACAACCTCCAAAGCATCCGACAACCCGGCTTCATTCTGCACAAAAAGCTCAAACCGGAATTCGCTATCGTCCGCCAACAACGGAGCCTTCAATAACAGAACGGGCTGATTGATTGGCTGCTGCAACCAGGCAACAGGCCCTGCAACTTGTTGCCATAAAAAGGAAAGTGCTTGCCCTTCTGGATCAAAAGAGTCGCTTGCATCCAGTTGAATGTATTGGCCTGTAGTCGCATAGTTTCCATCAGCCAAACCGCCTTGCACCAAAGCAACCGGCGCCGATACAGGACGCATGACATCCACCTGAACCCGGTCACGCAATAAACGCCCGTCGCTCAGGGTATAGCGAACCTCAAAAATTAAACGGGACTCAGGAAGGTCATCTGGCAAAGGTATCGAGATGGTTGCTCCACTGAAAGGAAAATCAGCCAGTGCTGGCCCACTGAGTTGATGCCAGCTAAAGTCCCCGCCAGGCGGGTCGCCTTTTGCACTCAAGTTAAGCGTAGCGCCGGCATACAGCTGCTGATCCAGCCCAGCATTGACGCTGGCAAGATCGTCCGCTTGTGTGCCTTTATCACCGCAAGCGATGAGCAACAAGCACAGCAAAGACATCAAGCAATAGCGGTTCAACATGGCTCCGTCTCTCCTTTAGGGCAAATTGAATCTCCCTGGAAGACAGTAGCACTGCAAGCTTTAGGCCAATGCCCTTCGCTTACAGTGGCTCAATCTCAGGTTTGACACCGACCAAGTGAATTTTAGAGGGACCATATTCGCGCCGGCTACGGACAATTTCTTTATCGAAGTGCACTTCCACTGCAGAAAACAGCTCGTTACGGGCAATGACTTCCGCTTGCGCTAACAAGGCTTTGCGCTGCTCTTCCAGTTTACGGATATCCGCTATCAGCTCAGTCGCTGTGCGGCGATAATCTTCAAACTCGGTGGTTAACTCATTCAGACGCGCTTCAATGGCGGCACTGCCTTCAAGTTTTTTAAACTGCTCTATTTTTTCTTTTACACCTTCCATATCGTGCTTCAAGCCGGTGACACTGGCCCTGAGGACCTCCTGCTTTTCCACTATGGGATCGGTCAGTCGATTTAATCGAATCAAAATAGAGCTGATGGACAAAGCACCAATACTGCCCGCATAGACACCTTTATCCAGATAGAAGTTGCCACCGATAATTTTTCCGGTGGGTTTTTCTTCGGGACCGGCATAGACACTGTGAGCTTCTACCGCACTGTGCACCAACTGCTTGTTGACATAGAGATTACCGCCACAACCGAAACGGGCATACTGCGCCATGTTGCACTGGATATCGCCTTTGGCTTTGACCACCGTGCTGTACTCACTGCCAGCATCAGGATTTGAAACCTGGTGCCCTATTACCGCCCCTTGAATGGTGACATCACCACCGGCCTCCAGCAAGGTTCCCTCTACAACGCCTTTGACAAAGATATTGCCACCGGCAATGACTTTCAACCCTTCATGGACATCGCCATTCACCACCACCGAGCCTTTAAAAATTATGTGGCCGGTGCTGTTATCCACTTCCTTAACACTGAAGACATCATCGACAGTGGCCCCTGCCTCAATGACCCGCGGCAGACCATCCTTTGTTGCTTTTAATAAATCCGGATCTTCTGCGGATAAACCAACTCCCTCCCCCAGGTTCCATTCAACCGTTAAGCCTGGCATCGCCGGTATGGGTTCACCTGTCACCGTCATGCCTTCTTTACCTGTAGTGGGTGGGTGACGGCGCATCAGAGGCTCACCCGGCGCAATGGAGGGGATCACACCAAAATCACGCAAGTCTGCTTTTTTATCTTCAGGATTTAACACCGGGCGATTGCGGCGGCTTTCCATGGACGGGATCAGAGGTTCAAAACGCGAGTTCTCGCCCTGAGTCACAGCACGCCCTTGGGCAATAACGTGCTTTAACTTGGTGCCAGGCTCGGCTTTGCTGGCCTGAGCCACCAGATGAATAATGTTGTTTTTGATAAACCCAAAAACAATTCCCTCTTTTTGGGCCGTTTTCACCAAAGCATTGGCAGAAACCGGCTCGCCACCGTAGGCTGCAGTAATGTGTGCTGACGCAGACATTTTGTCTTCGGCAATGTTGAAGCTCAACTCAGCCGGAATTTTCTCAGCCACCCAATAGGTGAGCTCTTTACTCCCGGGAGCCTGCAGCTTCTCTTTGACCTTTTGCTGCTCTTGCTCGTAATGAGCCAACAAATTCTTAATTTGCTCCGGCACCAGCTTGCAACGTCCAAAGCCCGCTGCCTGCAAGTGCTCTTTCAGCACATCAACTGTCAGCGCTTGCTCAGCAACAGGGACCACAGCATGTACCTGCTGCTCTTTTTCTAGAAAACGGATGGCCGACTCACTCACAGGACAAAAGCACCACATCATGTTGTCATAGTGCTAATGAAACAAAAAAGGAGCAGAAAGGCAAGCCCTGTACCTACTTTACACAGGGCTTAAGTGCAGATTAGATATAATTATCCTGATGCACCCGGATAAAAAGGTTGGTATTGGATTTGCTGTAGTCGATTTTGTATTCTTTATTGTTCAGTGCCTGTACAAAAAGCAAAGTTTTACACTCGCCAAAAACATCGGTGCTAGAGATATCGACCAACTCCAAATAGCGCTCTTTGGCTTCGGCTCTGTTGGCCGGAACTGGCTCATTAAATGGCTTCACGCCGTGGCGTGTTACGATAAGTGGCGGATCTTCATCATCATTAATAATGACAAGGTCAACTTTCTTTTGCTTGTGGATAATGGTATTCCGGCCACTGACCAGAAATGCTTTTTCGTAATTATTCATGCATTGCTACCTGACGTCATCCTGTAAAATTAATTTTATTATGATACAGCCATTCTGAACTGTCTAGCCTAAGAGCCTGACTCCATGGCTGTGGTGAGTTGCTGCATTCGCAGTAAATTCACCTCCTTACAAAACTGCGCAGCCGGGGCATCAATGCAATTCAGCGGGATAAAGAGTTCGTAACCACAAAACTGTCCAAGCTTTTGCATCCGGTTGGCAAACATGGCCAGAATGCCATCATAGTTCTGCTTCGGAGTCGAGAACCGATCCTTTTCTGCCAACCACTCAGTAGCACACTGGCCTTGTGGGCACTTTTCTTTTAATACAGCAAACCAAAGTGCGCGCTGCTCCATCATCAGTTTAATGGCAAGACGCAGTGGCAAATGCTGCAAAAAAGCATGAAAGTCGGTGACTTTAAAAGCAATGTAATTGACTTCATGCTCCAAATCAGGCTGAGGGCTGCAATGGCTAAAGGCCTGCCAGGGCAACAACCAACTCCCTTTTCGATGGTGGTAGTGCAAGCCTTGCTCATCGCAGACCACCCCATACAATGGCTCGGATAATTTCGCCCACCCTGCGAAGATGCCAATAGCGGATGCGATAAAGGCAATCGCCAGCATGGGGGTTGCTTGCTCGACAAACAGCCAGCTAAACAATGCCAACACCACAAAAACGCCGGTACTGATCAACAAGGTGATGGCACCACCTTCATTACCACTGGCTTTGTAGCGCTTAAAAGGAGCTCCGCTCTCATCGACTGCTGTCATGCCCAAAAAATCCTCTGCTGCTTCGCTCTTTACTATACTGGATTCGATAAATGCTTGCTATCTTGAGCCAGATCAGTTGCGGCTCCTTTATACGACCAATACCGGCTTCACTGCGACAACATGAAATCCAAACGTCGCTAATTTACATACAATAGGGGTGCTTGCACCAAGCGCACATGCATTGATTTTAATGACTGGAGTTGTTGTGGCTAAAAAATATTCTGCCATTGTCCTTTTCTTGCTAACCGCCCTCGCGTTGTTGGCAGCCTATTTATTTTACCAAACCCAGCAAGAGACCAATGGTCAGCGGCCGCCTGCCAGGGCTATCGCTGTCAAGACCTCACATGCCAGCATGCAACCACTGGCGCGGCAAGTCAATGCATTGGGTACTGGCTTAGCCAACGACTCGGTTCAACTGATTGCATCCAGCAGCGAGTACCTCACCTATCTCAATGTGATTGAAGGTCAAAGTGTGCAACAAGGAGAGGTTATTGCCCGCCTGAATGATGTGGAGCAACGGGCCCGGGTTGCAGAATTGCAAGCGCAGTTGACCGAGCAGCAACGGCAGTTAGAGCGCCTCAAGAACCTCGCTGCCACCCAGGCTGCGGCACAGTCCATGCTCGATGAGCAGCAAAGCCGGGTCAATACTACCCTGGCCCAATTGGAAAGTGCCGAGTCACGCTTACGGCAAATGACCATTCGAGCGCCTTTTGATGGCGTGCTTGGTCTTCGCACGGTCAGCCAGGGAGCCTTTGTCAACAGTGGCAGTGTCATCACTACGCTGGATAATATTGCCCAGCTGCGGGTTGAGTTTAATGTCCCTGAACGCTTTATTGCTGAGCTTGCCGTTGGCATGCCAGTCGCCATTCGCAACATCGCCTTTCGCAATGAGATTTTTGAAGGTCAGATTAAAGCCATTGACCCCCGCATTGATCCGGTGACCCGTTCGGTGCGAGTGCATGGTGTGGTTGATAATCAGGAGCTTCGGCTGCGTCCCGGCATGCTGCTGGATGTTCGGGTTACCCTTGCCAATCAGGATGTGTTAATGGTACCGGAAAATGCCTTGGTGCCTCTGCAGAACCGCCAGTATGCTTTTACAGTCGGCGAAGACGATAGAGTCACCCAGGTTCAGGTACAAGTGGGCGAACGGATCCCGGGCTGGGCCGAAATCCTGGATGGCCTTGCCGATGGCGATGAGATTATTGTCGAGGGCGTGCAAAAAGTACGCACTGGCGTCACCATTCGTCGGGCGGAGTAACCTATGCTGTTATCAGATTTGTCGGTGAAACGCCCGGTCTTTGCAACCGTGGTCAACCTGCTGTTGCTTACCTTCGGCATCGTCTGTTTTACCATGCTGCCATTACGGGAGTATCCCAGCATCGATCGCCCGGTAGTCAGTATCAGTACCGTTTACCCCGGTGCCTCCGCTGAAATAGTGGAGTCACGCATTACCCAGCTGCTCGAAGACAGGATCAGTGGCGTTGAGGGCATCAACAACATTAACTCAACCAGCCGCAACGGCCGCTCCAACATTACCATTGAGTTCAATATAAGTCGGGACATTGATGCCGCTGCCAACGATGTCCGGGAGCGGGTTTCCAGAGCTTTGAATAATTTGCCTGATCAGGCTTTTCCACCCGAGGTTTTTAAAGCCAGTGACGACGACGATGTGGTGGTGTGGTTCATTCTGAACAGCGAAACCATGACCTCTCTGGAGCTGACCGATTACGCCGACCGGCATATTGTCGAGCGCTTTTCGGTGGTCGATGGTGTAGCCAATTTGCGTCTTGGAGGTGCCAGGCGGTATGCCATGCGGATCTGGCTCGATCAGGAAGCGATGGCTGCCCGTCAGGTCACTATTCAGGATATTGAGAATGTATTGCGCAGCGAGAATGTCGAATTACCGGCAGGTAACATTAAGTCGATTGATCGAGATTTCACCGTCCGGGTCGCCCGCACCTTTTTAACCCAGCAAGATTTCCGTAACCTGGTGGTCAAACGTGGCGCCAACAACTACCTGGTCCGGTTGGGTGAAGTGGCGCATGTGGTGCTGTCCTCTGAAGATGAGGAAAGTGAGTTTCGCAGCGATGGCCGTAATGTCCTTGGCATTGGTATAGTCAAACAGTCCACCGCCAATACGCTGGAAGTGGTGCGCAATGCCAGAGCTGAGATGGAACGGATCAAACAGAACCTGCCTGCAGGCACCACCATCGAGCCCGGTTACGATTCATCGCTCTTTATTTCAGAGTCAATCAAAGAAGTGTACCGCACCCTGGCCATTGCCATGAGCATGGTGGTGCTGGTGATTTACCTCTTCCTAGGCAATGTTCGGGCAACCTTTATCCCTGCCATCACGGTACCTGTTGCCTTAATTTCTGCCGTTACCGTGCTGTATGCTCTTGGTTTTTCGATTAATTTATTGACCTTGTTGGCCATGGTGTTGGCCATTGGTCTGGTGGTGGATGATTCCATTGTGGTATTGGAAAACATTTATCGCCGGATTGAACAAGGTGAACCTCCGCTGCTGGCCGCCTACCGCGGGGCTCGGGAGGTTGGCTTTGCTGTTATTGCAACCACCCTGGTGCTGATTTCTGTGTTCGTGCCTCTGGTTTTTATGGAGGGGCAAATTGGCCGCCTGTTTACTGAGTTTGCCCTGGCCGTTGCCGCGGCAGTGGCATTTTCCAGCATCGTCGCTTTGACGCTATCGCCGATGCTGTGCAGTAAAATCCTGAGTCACCGCAAACGCGAAAGCAAACTGGGGCACTGGCTGCATATAGGCTTTCGTGCTCTGGAAGCCGGTTACCGCAAACAGCTGGAAACCGTCACCCAAAGTCGCTGGCCGGTCATTGGCCTGGTGGCGTTGTGCCTGCTCTCAAGTTTGTTGTTGCTGCGTTTACTGCCTTCAGAATTAGCGCCAAGTGAAGACAGGGGCACTTTCTTTGTCAGCATGAATGGTGCTGAGGGTGCCAGCTACACCAGCAACAGCCGCAACATGCAGCTGGTCGAAGATGTACTGATGCCCTACTACGAGCGTGGTGAATTCAATCGCTTGCTGATCCGGGTTCCCGGCTGGGGCAACAACGGTGGTATTGCGATTGTCGGCTCTGAGAACTGGCACAATGAGCACCGCCGCTCTGCCGAGCTGATGAACGAAGTCCGTATGAAACTCAATGAGCTGCCAGACATTCGCGCCTTTACCTTTATGCGCAGTGGCCTGGGAGGCGGCGGTGGCGGCGGCCGACCTATTCAGTTTGTACTGCAGGGCAATACCTACGAAGAGTTGGCTCGCTGGCGCGATATTGTGCTGGAAAAAGCGGCAGAAAACCCAAACTTATTAATGTTGGACCACGATTACCGGGAAACGGTACCACAAATTCTGGTCGACATTGACGTGGAGCGTGCTGCTGATCTCGGTGTTTCCATTGGGGCCATTGGCCGCTCGCTGGAAGCCATGCTGGGCGGACGCCGGGTGACCACCTTCCTCGACCGTGGTCGCGAATACGACGTGTTGCTGGAAGGCTGGGACGACGATTTCCGCTCGCCATCCACCATAAGCAATGTTTTTATTCGTTCAACAACGTCCAACCAGCTGATCCCACTGGATAACCTGGTGACCTTGCGCGAAGAAGCGACTGCCTCCAGCTTAAACCGCTACAACCGGATGCGGGCCATCACCATCAGTGGCAACCTGGCACCCGGTTACAGCCTGGGTGAAGCACTGACCTACCTGGAAAACATCGTCCGAACCGAAATCGATGATTTTGTTGGCATTGATTACAAAGGCGAGTCCTTGCTCTATCAGGAAAGTGGTCGGGCGACGTTCATGGTGTTTTTATTGGCACTGCTGATCACTTACCTGGTCCTTGCAGCCCAGTTTGAAAGCTTTATTCACCCCTTGGTGATCATGATCACCGTGCCACTGGGGCTGGTGGGTGCTTTATCCGGGCTTTATTTCTCTGGCATGACGCTGAATATCTACAGCCAAATAGGCTTGGTGATGCTGATAGGGCTGGTAGCGAAGAATGGCATCTTGATTGTGGAGTTCGCCAATCAGCTGCGTGATGCCGGTGTAGCCTTTGAAGAGTCGGTGAAACGGGCTGCTGTGCAGCGTCTTCGCCCGATCACCATGACCGCCTTTACCACCGCCATGAGCAGCTTGCCACTAATTTTAGCTTCAGGGCCTGGCTCGGAAAGCCGTATGGTCATAGGTACCGTGATCTTCTCTGGCGTTGCTTTGGCGACCTTGTTGACCCTTTACGTAGTGCCGGTGATGTATACGGCATTGGCGCGCAACACCGGCTCGCCCAAACGACTGGCCAAAGAGTTGGAAGCACTGGAAGCCGCTGCTGGGCCTGACAAGTAGCCTTAGTTACAGCAAAAGCCCGCGATGACAACCGCGGGCTTTTTTTCTTGTCCGTGGTATTAAAAAGGAATTACGCTGCCGTCCCAGTTCAGCAACAAACCGCTTTGCTCAGCCGTAAGTCCCTCGGCCACAGCAGCCAGTCGTGTTGCGGTACTGGCTGGCGTTTGCAATTGCCTGGCAGGCAGCCGCGCCTGAAAAGGCGCTGACAGCGCGGAATCTGTGGTGCCGGGGTGCACCGTCACCAACACCGCTGTTTTGTTGCGCCGCTTGAGCTCAATACTGGCTGTTTTCACCAGCATATTGAGCGCAGCCTTGCTCACCCGGTAGCTGTACCAGCCTCCCAACTGGTTGTCGCTGATGCTACCCACTTTGGCACTGAGCACCATCACTTTGATGCCCTGCTGCCTGAACAGATAAGGCATCATGGCTTGCAGGTACCTGGCCGGTGACAGCAGGTTCACCGCAAGCGCTTGTGTCCACTGGCTATCAGACAACTGACTGATGGCCTTTTCTGGTTGCATGGTATCGCCATGCAACCAACCCTGACATAGGATCACCAAGGCAGGCGCAGGGTCAAAACAATGCGCAAGGCCCGAAGTCAGTTGCGATGGCTCCTGCTCATCCAGTTGCTGCCAGTGCAGTGCAGCGGACTTCGTCAAAGCAGCAGGTTCGGGCTGTCGACTAAGCGCCATCACCTGCTGCCCGGCAGTTAGATAATGCTGACACAGCGCCTGCCCGATGGCACCACTGGCCCCGACAATGACAACCTTAGACATGAAGCACCGCCTTAGCGGCCTGCTGCCCGGCCAACCAGGCATTCTCAACCCGCCCGCCTAAAGACCAGTCCCCTGCCACCACTGCTGGGAAACGGGCACTGGTGAGGATCCCTGGCGCCGGCTTACTGGCATCGACAATGGCATAGAGCCAGCGATGATGCACACTGGCACCTAGCTGAACTGGCTGCTGAAACAAAGTAGACAATGCATCGGCAGCACAATCGATCAAAAACTGGCTGGATGCATCCCGCTGCTGCTGACTGAACTCAGGGGTAAAGTGCAGCACCCACTGCTGCTTCGGTGATGTCCGGCCCGGCTTGCTGTCTTGCCGGGCCACCCAGCTAAGCGGTCCTTCTTTAACAAAAATACCTTCTGCCGGGTGTGCCATGGGCTGATTCAACTGCAAGGCAACAGCCTGACAAGGCAGCAAGATGTCGTCTGGGATCTGCTGTTGCAACACTGGATCCAAACTCAGCAATGCAGCCGCCTGAGCCGGCGGCAGTGCCAGCACCAGAGCATCAAAACCACTGAATTGACGGCCATCATCCGACTGCAACTGCCAGCCATGCTGGTATTGCAGCTGCTCGATACGACAACTCAATAGCAACTTATCAGCCAGGGTGTGGCTACGCCAGGGGCTGTGCATGGCAGGGGTGCCCACATAGCGCCTGGTATCGTCTGGCGATGCTTGCAACTGGCCATCAACAAAACAATACAACTGAGGATCCCAGTGCTCAACCAGTCCTTGCTGTTGCCAGTCATCCACTTGTTGGCGAAACGCTGGGTGCCTGGCGGTAAAATACTGCGCCCCCAGGTCAATATGGCCCCCAAAAGCTCGCTTAGCAGAGGCGCGCCCTGCTGATGCCCGGCTCTTATCAAACCATTGCACTTCAATACCTTGCGCCAATAAGGCTTCACCACAAGCCAAACCGGCAACACCGGCTCCGACAATTGCTACCCGCATGCATGATTCCTTTTCATCCAATTGGCCGAATGTACGTATAATAAAGTCCTAACGATCAATGAAGGAATCTCAATGAGCACAGCAACAGCGACCTTTGGTGCCGGCTGCTTTTGGTGCCTGGAAGCGGCGATGAATCAGCTGCAAGGAGTGCAGCGCGCCACCAGTGGCTACATGGGAGGCCAGACCAGCAACCCCAGTTACCAACAGATCTGCACCGGGCTAACCGGCCACGCCGAAGTGGTTCAGGTTATATTCGACCCGACCATCATTCGTTACGAGCAATTGTGTCAGATCTTTTTCTGCCTGCACGACCCCACCCAGCTTAACCGGCAGGGCAATGACATTGGCAGCCAGTACCGCTCGGTGATTTTTTACCACAATGACGAGCAGCAGCACCAAGCACAGCAAGTGTTAAATCAGCTGAGCACCGAGCAGGTGTTTGCCAGCCCCATTGTCACTGAGTTGAGCCCGGCGGCGCACTTTTACCCAGCAGAAGACTACCACCAGGGCTATGTGCAGCAAAACCCGAATCAGGGTTATTGCCAGTTTGTGGTAGCCCCCAAACTGGCAAGCTTTCGCCAGCAGTTTCAGCAATTGCTGAAAGCGGATTGATGGTTGTCCCCATCCATCCGCGTTGTCCCGGCAGCCTTAAAAGCCACGATAACTGAGGCGAAGGCCAAGGGTTCGCCCAGCGGTGTCATACCCGATGCTGGTTTGGTAGTTTTTGTTGGTCAGGTTGTCCAGCTTGGCTCGCAGCTGCCAGGCCGGTGTCAGCTGGTAGCTGGCACCCAAACCAAGCAAGGTAAAGCCTCCCAGATCCGGATAGTTGGTCATGGTCGTAAAGTCCAGCCCCTGAAAGGTTGAGCTTTGGTAATCCAGAGTAGCAAAGGCTTGCCAATGCTCCCCCTGCCAGCTGGTGCGAAGGTTCAGGCTGTGCTTGGGCCGGCGTTGCAATGGCTGCTGGTTTTGCTCATCACGGGCATCCAGCCAGGTGTAACCCAGCTGGTGTTGCCAACTTGCCAGTTGCCACTGCGCACTGTATTCAGCACCCCGCACCCGGGCCAACAGCACATTTTCAGCCTGCTCGCTGCCTTGAATCAGGTTGGTGACCTCACGGTCAAACAGCACCAGCTCGGATTGCATTGCCTGGCCGCTGAAACGCAGCGCCACTTCATCCGAAATCGATGATTCTGGTTGCAACTCAGGATTGCCAAAACCTGGCCAATAGAGTTGATTGAACGAAGGGGTTTTAAAGGCGGTTCCCCGGCTTAAGCGAAGCAACCACTGCTCGGTCAGGTAATAGCCCGCCGCCAATTGCCAGGTTCGTTCCTTGCCGTACTGGCTAAAGCGGTCTTGTCGTGCAGCCGCTTCAAACAACCATTGTGCTGGCTGATAGTTAACGCCGGTAAAGAGTGCTCTGTTGCGACGTTGGCTTTCGTCGTAAGCAGGCGCAGCCTTGGCAACCTCCTCCTGGTACCAGTTGGCACCAACCAACACGTTCAGCGACGGGTGCAGCTGCTGCGTCAGTTGGTAATTCACTTCATCCCGACTGGTGCTAAAAGGGCTGCTCGAGTCCGGGCCATAGGTCCGGTCGCTGTCCAGATTCCGGCTTAGCTGCAGTTGCTGGCCGGTTGCGGCTGCTTGATGGTTCCAGCCCAGCACGTGACTGCGTTGCAACACAGCGGAGCGATCTTCGCTGCCCCAGGCCACATCGAAATCGTAACGCCCGGAATTGATGGTGCTGTGCCAGTAAAACTGCCCCATGTCGGACTGATAATCGGTGCCAAAACGAGCAAATCGCTGCCAATAACCGTCTTTATCCGGGTCCAGATCCGGACGAACATCGAACCCATCGGCTCTGCTGTACCCCAGGTTGGCTTGCAGTTGCCAGGCACCGAGCTGACGCTGCAAACCAAGATCACTTTCCAGCAAGCCATAACTGCCAACACCGGCATTCAATTCGGTCTGCTGCTGCCGACGCGTGGTAATGGCAATTACGCCAGCCAGAGCATCGGAGCCATACCAGGCGGCGCGAGGCCCGCGGATCACTTCAATGCGTTCAATTAAGTCCAGCGGGACCATCGACAAAGATGTCTGGCCCAGGGTGGCAGAGCCTGTACGGACGCCATCAACCAGCACCAGTGTATGGCCGGTATTGCCACCGCGAATAAATACCCCACTATTCTGACCACGACCGCCATCGCGCGCTATGGTCACGCCCGGCAGTTGATGGAGTAAGGCCGGCAAATCCGGGGCCTGGCGGGCAAGGATTTCGTCGCGCTCCAGCACAGTGACACTGGCAAGGCTTTGCTCCACCGATATCGGCTGGCGGCTGCTGTAGATGGTGATGGTTTCAATGGAATCGGCAAAAGCTGCGGGCAGCAGCGAAGTGACAGCCAAGGCTGCCAGAGAGTACTTCAGCATAAGGTCTCCTGCAATGTGCCCACCGCACATTGGTTGGTTGATGGATTTTTCAGGCCGGTCTCCGGGCTTACAAGCAAGGTTGTCCTGACCTTCCCATCCTAAGACAGTGGCTTTGGACCAGACTTGTTACCGTTGCGGGGGCAGCTCTGGTTTTTCACCAGATTCCCGTTTCACTGCTTACAAAAGCAGCACCTGAAAAAGCGGGCCTAGTTTAGCCCTATCAAAATGAATGTCAACAGAAATCCAGACGGCCAAATTGAAATAAAAACTCTATTGACAAATATTACTTAAAAGTTAATTATCAAAGATAATGCCCTCTAAATAATGCCCTACCAATGCGCAGGTCTTAAGGAATAACAATGTTTGCATCTTGCCTTCAAACAATTTTAGTTGTGCTTTCCCTTGCAAGCTCAATGGAGACAAGTGAATTGCCGGTAGAAGCTTTTGCCAGTCTGCCTAACGTGAGTCAGGTCAGTTTATCCCCCGATGGCAATAAAGTCGCCTTGCTGTATTGGGCACAACAGTTAGAGGATCAGGAGACCTTTGTCCGTGTTATTAACCTGCAGACTGGAGAAAGTCAGTTTCCCTTTAAAACCGACAACCAGTCAGGGCTTATTAACCGGCTTCGTTGGGGCAACGACAGCATTCTACTGGCATCCATATCCATGCCTGCAACGCGTCAAGGTGTTCCAACAACTGAGACTCGTATTGTTCGACTTGATTTAGAGGCTGGCTCAGCCAGCAACTTGCTTTCGACCAGCTTTTTACGGCGCTTCCGATACACCCCACAATTCCAAACAAACATTGTCGACATGTTGCCAGATGATCCCGATCATATCTTGATCGCGCTGGATGGCTATCGGGATCACACTGGAGTCAGTATCTTTCAGGTTAACTTGCAGCTAAAACGTCCTAGAGTGATTGAGAATGGGCAAGGTTACATTTCGAATTGGCTCACCGACCAACAGCATCAAATCCGGATAGGTGTTTATCAAAGAGATACCAACTTCCGTGTGCTTGAGAGAAGCCCAGAGCGGCGAAACCAACGGTTGTTATGGCAATTTGAGCTTTTTAGCGAAGATGAAGTTTGGCCATTGGGTTTTGGTAAAGATCCTAACCAACTCTACGTCATACAATATCATCAGGGTCGCAAAGCACTCTTTGTAGTGGATTTAACCGATCCCGAGTTAACCGCAAAACCAGTGATTACCCACCCCCATTACGATGTACAAGGCAGTTTGCTCTACTCCGATGTTGAGAAGGATGTGATTGGAGTTACTTTCAATGAAGGCGGCGGCTTTACTTTCTTTGAAGAGAGCTACCAACGTCTGCAAAAGGCGATTGATCGTGCCCTGCCCGAAACGACCAACTTGCTGTTAGGGTTTAGCAAAGATGAGCGTCGTTATGTATTATTTTCTTCAAATGCAACGGATCCAGGCGCTTATTTCGTTGGTGATCGAGACACAGGTGAATTACTCCATTTGGCCGATCGGTTTACTATGCTGCCTGTTGATTACATGCAACCAAAACAAAGAATTCAATATCAGGCAAGAGATGGTCTGACCATTGAAGGCTTTTTAACACAGCCCAGCACTGCATCGAAATCATCACCACCTCCGGCCATCATTTTTCCACATGGCGGTCCTATTAGTTTTGATGATGGCAGCTTTGACTACTGGACTCAGTTTTTTGCAAATCGTGGCTTTGCCGTCTTGCAAATGAACTTCCGCGGCTCTGCAGGCTATGGTTTCGATTTTATGTCTGCCGGCATTCAAGGTTGGGGTCAAGCCATGCAGGATGACATTGAAGATGGTACCCGCTGGATGATTCAACAAGGTTATGCCGACCCTGATAGGATTTGCATTGTTGGGGCCAGTTACGGTGGCTACGCAGCTTTAATGGGCAGTATTAAAACGCCTGAGCTGTACCGTTGTGTTGTCAGCTTCGCAGGTGTTACCGATGTTGAGTTGCTGGTCCGTTCGCATCGTCGATACCGTAACTCACGAGTCGCTCAGGCACAGATTGGAGATAACTTTAGGGAGTTACGCAGTATCTCCCCGGTTAACTTGGTCGAGCATATTCAAATTCCATTACTGATTATTCATGGTGATCAAGACCGCAGTGTTGATATTCAGCAAGGCAGGCGTCTGATCCGGCAGCTGGAACGGCACAATAAAGATGTGCGCTACATTGAACTGGAACGGGGTGACCATTACTTAAGCAACAGCCAACACCGTCTTACTGCTTTCAGAGCCATGAATGAATTTCTAAAACAACACCTGACCCAGCAGCCGGAGTCGGCTCATGCAGATCAGGTCACTCTACCGCCGAGCCAGACTCCGCCAAATTAATCACGAAAGTTGGTAAACTGAAAGGGTTGTTCCAGGTCGCTTTGCTTAACAAAAGCGATGGCCTCTTGCAGGTCGTCGCGTTTTTTTCCGGTAACCCGCACCTGATCGCCCTGAATGGACGCCTGCACTTTGAGCTTGCTGTCCTTGATAAGCTTAACCAGCTTTTTCGCCGTCGGGGTATCAATCCCCTGCAACAAGCTTAATGTTTGGCTGTAGGTTTTCCCCGAATGCACCACCTCATTCTCTTTAAAGGAACGCACATCCAGGTTGCGCTTGATGGCTTTTGCCCGGAAGATTTCCAGCATCTGCTGCAGTTGAAACTCCGCTTCGGCTTTCATCGTCACCAGTTGCTCGCTTGACGTAAAGCTGGCTTCAACGCCACGAAAGTCATAACGGGTATCCAGTTCGCGATTGGCATTATCGACGGCATTTTGCACTTCTTGCTGTTCGATTTCGGAAACAATATCAAAAGATGGCATGCTGACTCCAAAGCTGATTAAACCTCGCGATTATAGCGGTAAAATTGCTACAATCCGAGCATTGTTGCATTTTTGAATCACGGCATCGCATGACAGACGCACAGCAACATAAACGAAACGACTGGCTGGTGGTTGGCAAAGGCGCCATTGGTTTACTCACGGCCTGCCAGCTGCAGCAGCAGGGCGAGCTGATCCGACTCTGGCTGCGCCAGCCAACCGAGCTGCAGGTTGCCATGACCACGGTCAGAGGTGCCGTCCGCCGCCACCACTTTGCTCCCTGGCCCAAAACCCAGGCCGCCCGACTGGCCTTTATTGCTGTCAAAGCCTACGACGCCCTGCCCTGCATTCAGCAGCTGCAGACGCAGCTGGCTGAAGACGCCTGTGTCATCCTCAGCCACAATGGCCTGGGTACCCTGACCAACATTCAGGCAGCGTTAAAACCCCGACAACAGCTGTGGTTTCTCACCACCACCCACGGCGCTTATACCCAATCGGATTGCAGCAAAGGCCATCAACTGGTGCACAGCGGCAGTGGCAGCTCGGTTATAGGGAAAATCACGCCTGCTGACTCTGAAGCTGTACCCGGTTGGTTTGATGTGCTAGGGCAAGCGCTGGGACCTCTGACGTTGGTGGAAAGAATTCAACCATGTTTATGGCAAAAGCTGTTAATAAACTGCCTGATCAACCCACTGACGGCGCTGCATCAGGTGCCCAATGGCGCCCTGGCAGAAACCCGCTTCGAAGCGACTCTCAAAAAGCTTTTTGCCGAGTATTGCCAGCTGGCCGCCGCAGCCGGTTACCCGCAGCAAGAAACCGCAGCCTGGCAACAGCTGCAACAGGTGATCTCCAACACGGCCAGCAATCGCTCGTCCATGCTGCAAGACCGCTTGGCCGGGCGGAAAACCGAGCTCGATTTCATCACCGGTTTTGTGCTGAGCGAGGCAGACCGTCTTGGACTGGCCCTACCGGCTCACCAGCAATTGTATCAGGACTGTTTGGCGGCAGGTTTTTGATAGACCGCCACATTCTGGTAGCCTTCGTCTTTTAACAGCAAGGCTTGCATCCGACTCATCACGCCTTGATCGCAATAGAGGTAATAAGCTTTATCCTGCGCCAGCTGACCAAACTGACTGGCCAGTTTGTAAAATGGCAAGGCCAGTACCGAGTGGCCAGCCACCTCAAGTGGAGCCTGCTCTGCTTCATCTGGCCGGCGAATATCCAGTACAATGGCATCCTCGGGCATGGCCTGCACCGTTTCAATGGTGCTCACTTGCTGGCTGGACTGGTAGTCAATGGTGCGGATATCCAGAATTTTGGCATCGGCATTTACCTGCGCCAGTACGGCTGGGTCGAAGCGTTGTTCGCAGGCCTCCACCTCAGCCAGTTTGGCTTTTACTGTGGGCTTGTTGGAAATGACACCACAGTACTCAGGCATGCTGGCTGCCATATCCTCCACCCCAATCTTACGGGCAATGTCGATAATGTCCTGCTTGTCGTGCGCAATCAAAGGCCGCAGGATCAACATCGGAGTGACCCTGTCGATCACATTGAGGTTGTCCAGGGTTTGACTGGACACTTGTCCGGCGCTTTCACCGGTGACAATGGCCGGGATCCCCAACCGCTGAGCCAGCTCAGCGGCAGCCCGCATCATCATGCGCTTGAGTACCACGCCCATCAGGCCGGTATCGGATTTTTCCAGAATTTCTGCCACCACTGGAGCAAAGTCCACGCTGATGAACTTCACTTTGTGCGACAGACTGTATTTTTGCCACAGGTAATAGGTGATTTCCCGCACCCCGGTTTCGTGGGCTTTGCCACCCAGGTTGAAAAACAGGTAGTGGGTCCGCATGCCTTTTTTGATCATCAAGTAACTGCTGACCGCAGAATCAAAGCCACCGGAAATCAGCGACAACGCATCCGCCTGCGAGGGCAACGGAAAACCACCAAGGCCGGAATACTGCGCCCGCACCATCATCAGTTTGTCTTTGCGGATTTCCAGCTGCACCGTCACGTCCGGCTTTTTCAGCTGCACCCGGGCCGAAGGGACCTGCTGGTTTAAACCACCACCGATGTATCGCTCCGCCTCGGTTGAGCTAAAAGCATGGTCGCCAGAGCGACGAATACGAACACAAAAGCTTTTGCCACGAATTTGTTCAGCGAAAACCGGCAAAGCTTGCTGGTAAATATCGTCCAGACTGGTAAAGCTACTGGATTGCATCTCAGAAAATTGCGCAATGCCAGGAATACAAGCCAAGCGCTCAATCAATAAAGCGCGCAGCTCAGGCGTACTTTGCTCAAGCCTGACGGTGATGTGATCCCAGTGCGAAACGATGACAACGTTTGGCGTACACTGCAATAAAATGGTTTTCAGGTTTTGTTGCAGCAGCTTGGTCTGGCGCTTGCGCACCGACTTGCTTTTGATGGTGATTTCAGAGTGCAGTTTGATAATAAATTCGAGCATTGCCGGGCTGTTCTAACCAATAAAGCCCGGCAGTATACCTGAATTGCATGCAGGTGACGACTTTCCGCCTCGGGTCAGTTTTCCAGACTGATTGGATCCGACTCTTTCGCTTGCCCCTGCATGATAGAAATCTCAACCCGTCGATTGCGACGCCGGTTTAACTCAGTAGTGTTCGGTACCAGAGGTCGGGTATCGGCATAGCCGACCACCGCCAACCGGTTCGGATCGAAACCGGGGGCCTTCAGCATCTCGGTCGCCACCGCCACCGCGCGTTTGGCCGATAAGTCCCAGTTGTTGTCGTGCAACTCGTCGCGGATCACCGCATCATCGGTATGACCGGTTACGGTAATTTCACCAGGAATGTCGGCTAATAAGCCTCCAATTTGCTGAATGATGGGTTGAAAGCGTGGCTGCAAAAACGAAGAGCCGGATGGAAAGGAGCCATTTTCCCGGATGCGAATAATGATTTGCTGTCCAAGAGACTCCAGCTCAATGGCACCATCCAGGATTTGCTGCTCCATCTGATCGGCGATACGCTTGACCAGCTCATTGACTTCTTGTTGCTGGGCAGCGGCTTCGGCTTCACTTTCGGACACTTCGTCATCCATGCTGACCGACAAGCCGCCGGTCTGATCCTGTTGCTGCTCTTGCCGGCCACCGGCCGAGTCTTCTTCCCCAGCTTGGAACTCAATCATCTGCTGGGTGATTTCCATGGTTTGTTGTTGCAAGGTTTCAATCGGCGTTGGGTCAGGGCGTCCAGGACGAAACTCCAGCGCAATCACACTGGTGCCCTTGGGAATGTCTTCCACTTCAATTTTATTTTGCACACCAAAAGCAAACTTCATCGAGCCGGCAATTTGTTTAAATTTCAGCACATCCATCTCTGAAAAGGCCAGCAACAAGACAAAGAAACACATCAAAAGTGCCATCAAATCCGCAAAGGTGCCCATGTAGGCTGGCAGACCTTTCGGAGGGCATTTACACTCTTCGGTCTCATCTCTCATCACATCTAACCTTCTTCGACCGCGACGTCCCGTTTTCCTTGCGCAATGTAATTACGCAGCAATCCTTCAATCACTTTCGGGTTTTGACCATCCTGAATGCCTAAAATTGCATCCAGGATTAATTGGTTGTTTAATTTCTCCTGATCGTTGCGAAGCGCCAGCTTATCGGCAATGGGGATGGCAATGACATTGGCAATAAAGGCACCGTACAAGGTGGTCAGCAAAGCCACCGCCATCGCCGGCCCAATGGCTTTGGGATCATCCATATTCGACAGCATCGCCACCAGGCCAATTAGGGTCCCGATCATGCCCATCGCCGGCGCCACATCGCCTAAGCTACGAAAAATGCTGATGCCTTGTTCATGACGCTTTTCGGTCAGGCTGATGTCTTTCATCAGGGTGGCCCGAACCACATCGCCATCATGGCCATCCACCAGCATATTGATGCCTTTTTGCATAAAGGGATTCGAGATCTCAGCTTCTTCCAGCGCCAGGAAGCCCCCTTTACGGGCCGAGTCTGCCAATTGCACCGCTTGCTCAATCAGCTCTTCGGCTTCTTCAATTTTGAACATAAAGGCTTTGACCACGACCTTGCCTGCGCCGAAAAATTGCCCCAATGGAAACTTGGTAATGACAACAAATAGAGAGCCGCCGACCACAATCAATATGGACACGACATCAGCAAACATGATGGGATCACCAGAGCTGGCCAGAATCATAGCCATGATCACAAAACCGATAGCGCCCACCAGACCTATGAGTGTTGCTAAATCCACACCTGACTCCCCGCATTGGACAAATGATTGAGCATTCTTGCTTTTATCTTAGCCGATAGCTGTTTATCGACAAAGTAAAACAAAGCTTAAATTCACTTTTGCAGTAAAAGCAGTTCAAAAGACGTGGTTGATTCGCCATAATAGCGACCTTAAGTGGCAAAGGCCTGGCCTGGTACGAGGAAAGCATGTCGAAGAAAAAAAGCGATCTGAGTCAGTTTGAACAACAGCTGTCCGAGCTGGAACAGATTGTCCAGCAACTGGAGCAAGGCGATTTGTCGCTTGATGAGTCTTTGAAGCAGTTTGAACGTGGCATCCAGCTATCACGCCAGAGCCAACAGCAACTGCAACAAGCGGAGCAGCGTGTCAGCCAACTGTTGCAAGACGGCAGTGACCAGCTGGTCCCTTTTGCCAATCAGGACGATGAACCGGCGTGAAACCAGCATTTCTAACGCAGGATCAAAACCGGGTTGAGCAGTTCCTGGAACAGACTTTGGGTCAACAAAGCAAGGCCGCCGCCTCTTTGCATCAAGCCATGCATTACAGTGTTTTGTTGGGTGGTAAGCGCATTCGTCCTTCGCTGCTTTACCGCTGTGGCTTGATGCTGGGCGCCTCTGTGCAGGATTTGGACGCACCAGCCGCCGCACTGGAAGCCATTCATTGCTACTCGCTGATTCACGACGACCTGCCAGCCATGGACAACGATGCACTGCGTCGTGGCAAGCCAACTTGCCACATCGCCTTTGATGAGGCGACCGCTATTTTGGCAGGCGACGCCATTCAAAGCTTAAGCTTTGCTATCATCAGCCAACACAGCTATCAGCAGGTCTCACCGCAGCAAGTGTTGTCGATGGTGCAAAGGCTGGCTGAGGCCAGTGGTGTTGGCGGCATGTGCGCCGGGCAAGCCATTGATCTGGCGCACACCAATCACGACTATACGGCAGAGACGCTCGAGCAGATGCACCGCCTTAAAACCGGGGCCTTAATTGAGTGTGCTATTGAGCTGGCCTGGCTCGCCAGTCCCGGCGAAAAACCAGCAGAACATTTGAGCGCCCTGCGTCGCTATGCCAGCTCTTTGGGCCTGGCATTTCAGGTTCAGGATGACATATTGGATATAGAAAGCGATACCCAGACACTGGGCAAACCCCAAGGCTCCGATCACCAAGCCAATAAAGCAACCTACCCGGCCTTGTTGGGGCTTGAAGGAGCCAAGCAAAAAGCACAGCAGCTGTATCAGGATGCACTGGGCGCGCTTCAGCAACTCCCATATCCAACCCATGAATTACAAGCGCTGGCGCACTTTTTAATTGTGCGCAAGCATTAAAACAAAGGCAGATGCATGACCGTTGAGATAGACAACTACCCTTTGCTGGCTCAGGCCAACCTACCGCACGAGCTGCGGCAGATCCCGCAGGAACACTTGCCCAAACTGTGTCATGAGCTGCGGGACTTTTTACTGAACAGTGTCAGTCAAAGCAGTGGCCATTTTGCCTCCGGTCTTGGCACGGTTGAATTAACCGTGGCCCTGCACTACGTCTACAACACTCCCTTTGATCGACTGGTGTGGGATGTCGGCCATCAGGCCTATCCGCATAAAATCCTGACCGGAAGGCGCGACCGCATGAACAGCATCCGGCAAAAAGACGGCTTGCACCCTTTTCCTTTCCGTGAAGAAAGTGAGTACGACACCCTGAGTGTCGGGCACTCCAGTACCTCCATCAGCGCAGCTCTGGGCATGGCTTTGGCTGCTCAGGCTGAGCACAGCGGACGCCGGGTGGTTGCAGTCATTGGCGATGGTGCCATTACTGCAGGCATGGCCTTTGAAGCTTTAAATCATGCCGGTGAAACCAAGCCTGACATGCTGGTGATTCTAAACGACAACGACATGTCCATTTCCGAGAATGTCGGTGCTTTAAACAAATACTTCGCCCGAATTTTATCCGGTAATTTTTACACCAACCTGCGGGAGGGCGGTAAAAAAATACTTAGTGGCGTTCCGCCCTTACACGAACTGGCCAGTCGGGCAGAAGAACACTTTAAGGGCATGGTGACTCCGGGCACTTTTTTTGAAGAACTCGGCTTCAATTACATCGGTCCTATTGACGGCCACGATGTGCTCAGTCTGACCGATACCATTCGCAATATGCGCGGTATGAAAGGGCCTCAGCTGCTGCACGTGGTCACCAAAAAAGGCAAAGGCTACCATCCGGCAGAGCAGGATCCTATCGGTTATCATGCGGTCTCCAAGTTTGATCCTAACAGCAGCAGCCTGCCGGCGAAAGCCGCTGGCAAGCCAAGCTTTTCCAATATTTTTGGCCGTTGGGCTTGTGATATGGCCGAACAGGATGAGCGCTTGCACGCCATTACCCCAGCCATGCGTGAAGGCTCTGATCTGGTTGCATTTTCCAAACGCTTTCCAAAACGCTATTACGATGTTGCCATCGCTGAGCAACATGCAGTCACCTTAGCGGCCGGCTTGGCCATTGAAGGCCTAAAACCTGTGGTCGCCATCTACTCGACCTTCTTGCAACGCGCTTACGATCAATTGATCCACGATGTTGCCTTGCAAAACCTGGATGTGCTCTTTGCCATTGATCGGGCTGGTGTGGTCGGCCAGGATGGCCCAACGCATCAAGGTGCTTTTGACATCAGCTTTTTGCGCTGCATTCCCAATATGGTCCTGATGGCACCAGCCGATGAAGCCGAATGCCGGCAGATGCTCTACACCGGCTATCAGCACCCCGGCCCCGCAGCGGTTCGTTACCCGCGCGGTCAGGGTTCAGGCATTGAGCCGGCCACAGACATGCAACTGTTGCCTCTGGGCAAAGGGCAGCCACTGCGCCAGGGCAACAAGATCGCGATTCTGGCCTTTGGTCCTTTGCTGCAGGCCTGCAAAGGCGTGGCAGAGACGCTGGATGCCAGCCTGGTCAATATGCGCTTTATCAAGCCATTGGATGAAACCTTGCTGCTGGAGCTTGCAGCCAGCCACGAGTTGCTGGTCACCGTGGAAGATGGAGCCGTTCAGGGGGGAGCGGGTTCAGCCGTCGCTGAAGTGCTGCTGGCCCGGCAACAACGGTGTGGCTTATTGACGCTGGGTTTACCGGACCAGTTTATAAAGCACGGCAGCCAGCAAGAAATTTATCAGGAGTTAGGCTTGGACGAAGCCGGAATTTTGCGGCAGATCCAACAGCGCTTGTCGAACGACCCAGCGTATGCCTAAGTAACTTCAAGCTTGAACAACCGCAGTCAGGGATCAACTGCCCTGACTGCTCTCGCTACGCTGGATGCTGAAATGCGCCAGGCCTTCGGACAGCAACTGCTCGATTTGAGCCTCAATATGGACCGACTCTTCAAACTCAAAAGCATCGACCTGCTCGTCAAATATCAGGGTTGCCACACCGTCTTTTCCTTCATGCTTGACCCGATACAAAGCCATTTCAGCCAATTGCAGGGACAACTCCCAGTTCATTAACTGTCCGCCAATTAATTGCAATGGAAAAACGGAATAGCCAATAGAGCAACTCAAATGAATGGATTGTCCATCCGGCAAGCTGTATTGGGTTTCACCGATCTGCGCATGCAGCTTCAGTGCAAAGTCCCACAACACATCCGTATGAATATCACGCAAGACCAGTAAAAACTCTTCACCGGCATAGCGTACCACATAATCCGAGCCACGGCTTTCACGCAGCAGCAACGCACTGATTTGTTGCAGCAAACTATCACCAGCACTTTGACCATAGAGATCATTGATCGATTTAAACCCGTCCAGATCCAAATGGATTAAAGCAACGCACTTGCCTTGCTGTTGCAAACTCTGCCGGTTACGCTGGTAGTGCTCGATGTCTTTTGGCAGTTGCTCGAACAGGAAACGACGATTATGCAAGCCGGTCAAGGTATCCTTGTACACCAATTGTCCCAACCTGGCATTCAGGGCATTCAATTGATTGTTGCTGTTTTCCAACTCTTGAGTTCGCTGCCGGACCAAGCGCGCCAGCTCTAACCGTTGCTGCACATTGTTACGTCGAATCAACCAGAAAACACCACCCAATATTAAACTGACCAAAGCAAACCAGAGTACCTGATAGATCCAGGTTTCATCAAAGCGCCGCGGTACCACCAACTCAACCTCACTGCTCAGCGCTTCGGCCCAGGATTGGTCCTGCTGCCGCACCTGCACCTCAAAGCGATACTGACCGGGCAGTAAATTGGTGTAAATGGCCTCACGTCGACTACCAACCTGTTGCCAATGCTGATCAAAGCCATGCAAGCGATAACGAAAGTTCAGTGAAGGGGCATTAAAAAAATCCAATGCGGTATAGTGAATGCTCAGACTCCGATCATCCAGCGACAGCACCACCCGCTGTTTGCCCTCCAGCAAGTAACTGCGCTGGCCGGTTATTTGTTGCAGTACAGGACGAAAGTCCGGGTTAGACCGACGCTGAAAGTAACGATCTATAGCCACCACACCTTGCAAGCTTGGAAACCAGAGCTGGTCTTGCCAGAGTGCAATTTTGGCGTGTCCCGCACCATTGCAGCAACGTCCAGGGGTGGTGCCCAGCTGACGCTGATAAGGCGTCAGCAACTGCTCCGCTTGAAAAGGCTCATGACGAAATTGCACCAAGGCTTCCAACGACAGCCGGAAAACACCTTTTAAGGTACTGAACCACAGTTGTTGCTCCGCGCCATCCATCAGCATGGCCACCACTGGACCATAAGGTAAGCCATTGCTGTTATCAAACTGACGCCATTGTGAGTCCGGGTAACGAATAAAGAGGCCATCGTCCAGAGTGCTGACCAATAAGGTTTCATCCGGCAACACCTGCAGTGCCAGAATGTAGCTGTTGTACAAAGGAGTGGCAATGCCCAAACGCTGCAAGCGGTTCTGTTGCAATTGATAGAGACCCCGGGTAGTGCCTATCACTTGGTACCAATCACGATCCTGCAAGGTGGTGACATGACGGGATTCCAGTTCACGGTTAAAAGCAAAGGGCTGCAACCCCTGTTCTGCCAAGTAATGCAGGCCGGCAGAGCCACCAATCCAATGTCCTCCGGCCTTACGTGGCTGAATAAAGCGAACCGTACTGCCATTGAGCTCTGAAGCGAGCTGATTAAAGTCGCCCGTCTCTGGCGTAAACTGATACAGACCACCGTCCATTGCTAACCACCAGGCATCCTGAGCAAAGTGCAGATCATGGATGGTTTGGGTACCCATTTTAGTCGAGTCCAGCAAAGTATCAAACTGCCCCTGACTGTCGAGATACCCCAAACTGCTTTGGGTGGCGACAACCAAGCGTTGCTCCGGGCTCACCGCAATCGAGCGAACTACCGGATCCTGCTGCCCCTGTCCCACCATTCGCCGTACGTGCCCAGCAGAAGCCCGAAAAATGCCATTGCTGAAGCTTGCAAGCCAGATATTCTGATCTTTGTCTTCAAAGATGTCATAAAACCAGGGGGCCGTGCCTAATTCTGCAGCCCCGATCTGTTGCCAGACCAGTCCCTGATGCCGTTGATGCAAGCGGCTGTAGCTGGAAATCCAGTCCGAACCCTGGCTGTCCCTGAAAATACGGTAAATGGCGGTGTAATCTTGCGGTAAATCTGGACAACGCACCACTTCACCCTGCTGGTTCAGCCGGTAAATGCCCTGGTCTGTGGCCAGTAATACCTGCTGCTCCAGCAAAGCGATGTCGTAGATGGGGTTTTGTTGCAGCTCAGTTGGCAACGAAAAAAACTGCAGCTCGTCCTGACGCAGATCGTAGCGAATCAGCTGCTCACTGGTCGTTAACCAGACCAGATGGCCCTGACTTCGCAACTGACGTACCGGCTGGCGCACCGCTGGCACCCGACTAACCTGGCCGGCTTTGATACGAAACAACTGCTCGGCAGCCACCCACAGCTCACCAGGCTGGACCTCAGCGATAGCCGTCACCTCGCTGAGAATATTGAAACGCTCAAAGCTCAGCTGCACCGGATCGAGCCGACTTAACCCTGCTTTGGTTCCAACCCAAAGCATGCCCTCACTATCCGTCAATAACTGAGTAATCGCATTGCTGGCCAACTGCCGGTGTTGTTGATGGGTAAAATTATCGAAGCGGTAACCATCGAAGCGACTCAGGCCATACAAGGTGCCCGCCCAGATATAGCCTTGCTGATCCTGTGTCAGAGCCCGAACAGAGTTCGATGCCAGGCCGTTGGCAGTGTCCCAATGACGAATGTCGTAATCATGCAACGAGGGCTCCATCGCCTGAAGCGATGCACTGAACAAGACAACAAGCCAGCACCACTTCAGCATGATTACACTCCCTTAATACAACCACCAAATTAAAACGTGCAATACCGCACAGGCCATGAGACCGGCAACGATATCATCGAGCATTATGCCATGGCCGCCGCCGACCTGCTTATCCAGCCAGCGAATGGGCCATGGTTTTACAATATCAAAGAAGCGAAACAACACAAAGCCCAGCAACAGATTAAGTGGGGTTAAGGGAACCAACAGCATAGTGACCGCCAGTCCGACCATTTCATCCCAGACAATGGCACCGTGATCATGCACGCCGGCATCACGTGACGCCACTTCGCAGACATAAATACCCAAACCCCAGGCCAGCAGCACAATCAGCAGGTACCAGCCAACAGGCAACAGCAACAATAAGGCCACCAAAGGGACAGCAGCCAGGGTACCAAAGGTACCTGGTGCTTTGGGCGCCAGACCAGAACCAAAGCCCAACGCCAGCAAGTGCTGCCATTTTCGTAGATTAAAGGTGCCGTTCATGACTCAAAATGCTCAAAGCCACGGTGCTCATAAGCAAAAGGCTCTTGACCGGCTTTAAGCTCCAACTTACCTGCCGCACCCGTAATACGGCCAATGCAGGTCACTGGCACCCCATAGGGCGATAGCAGCACGTCCAACATGCTCTTTTTGTTTTCAGGCACGGTGAACAGCAGCTCATAATCCTCGCCACCCGATAGTGCCAGCGATAAGGCAGTGTTGCGATCGCAGCTGTCTTTTAGAGCTTGAGAAAGGGGCAGACGCTCCACATCCAGGCTGGCGCCAACGCCAGAGCGATGCATTAAATGCTGAATATCGGAATAGAGTCCATCGGACAAGTCCATCGCACTGTTGGCGACGGTCCGCAAAGCCTGGCCTATCGCCAGCCGGGCAGTTGGGTAGTGAAAGCGCTGCAAAATATGCGCCCGGTGCTTTTTGCTCACTTCCACCTGGCCCTGACAAAGCCGTAATCCGAGCCCGGCATCGCCTAAAGTGCCGGTGACGTAGATGTAGTCGCCAACTGCTGCGGTACGACGAGTCAGCATCTTGCCATGAGGGACCTGACCTTTCGCCACCACGGTGAAAGTCATAGGGCCGCGGGTGGTATCCCCCCCAACCAGCTGACAATCGTAATAATCCGCGGTTTCACTCAGGGCAGCGGCAAACGCCTGCAACCAGGCATCCTCAACCTTCGGCAAGGTCATGGCCAGCGACAACCAGGCAGGCTCTGCCCCCATCGCGGCCAAATCACTGATGTTCACCGCCACCAGCTTATGCCCTAAAGCTCTGGGATCCACATCCGGGAAAAAGTGTGTACCGGCGACCATGGTGTCGGTGGTTACCACCAAATCATAACCTTCGCGCAGTTGCAGCACTGCGCCATCATCACCAACGCCCAACAAGGTATCGGGACGGGCTCTGCCGGAGTTGGCAAAATAGCGCTGAATAACTTCGAATTCACCCATTACAGAAAAAGCCGGCTGCTTGAGCCGGCTGTCCTTTAGTTTGGTCGTAGAGTACGAGCCGCTTTGTCCAGGATGCCATTGACAAATTTATGGCTATCGTCAGCAGCAAAGGATTTAGCCAGCTCAATGGCTTCGTTGATCACCACCTTGTAAGGCACATCAACCCGGTACTTCATTTCATAAGCCGAGACCCGCAAAATGGCTTTTTCGACCTGGTCAATCCCATCGAAAGGGCGATCCAGATAGGGGGTCAACAGCTCGTCCAGGTTTTGCTGGTAGCTGACAACACCGCGTAACAAGTCCTGAAAGTAGGCGACATCCAGTTGCTTAACATTGTTCTCCAGCAACAACTGTTGCTCGATTTCCTGAATCTTATTCTGACTGAGCTGCCAGCTGTAAATGCCCTGCACCGCTAACGCGCGTGACTTACGGCGTGCATTGGGTTTCATTCAGACACCCTCACAGCTGTTCAAGCAAGTTGACCATTTCCAACGCAGACAAAGCAGCTTCGCCACCTTTGTTGCCTGCTTTGGTACCAGCACGTTCAATGGCCTGCTCGATTGAATCGACCGTCAAGACCCCAAAAGCCACCGGCAAGTCTTGCTGCATCGCCACCTGACCAATGCCTTTGGTGCACTCGGAGGAAACATACTCGAAATGAGGGGTGCCACCACGAATCACGGCTCCCAGCGCAATAACAGCATCGTACTTTTTGCTGGCGGCCACCCGCTGCACCGCCAAAGGCAGTTCAAAGGCACCGGGCACCCGGATCACGGTGATGTCTTCATCCCGGACCTGGCCAATCCGCTTCAGGGTGTCCACGGCACCTTGCAGCAAACTTTCTACAAGAAAGCTGTTAAAGCGTGCGACTACCAGCGCAAACTTTTTATTCGGGGCAGTCATGCCTGCTTCAATTACCTGCATTTTGCAGCTCCAATTCATGCTAAAATCATCAAAATTGCCGCGTATAATACCACAACTACAGCAAAGCCGAAGCACAATACCGTGCTTTACTCACTGACGTAATCGACCACTTCCAGTCCAAAGCCCGATAAAGCATGGTATTTTTTCGGCTTGCTCAGCAAACGCATTTTACCTACCCCTAGGCTGGCCAGAATTTGTGAGCCCACCCCAACGGTGCGGGATGTCCCCTGCCATGGAGCCGATTTTGGCTGCTCGCCTTTGTCTTCGGCTTCAAACGCTTGCACCATCCGAACCAAGGCATCCGGACTTTCATGCTTGCCAAGCAGCACCAAAACACCGCCTTCGTCAGCAATGCGCTGCATGGCCTGATGCAGCGGAAAACTGCGATTCGCGGCTCTATCCGCCAACAACAAGTCGCTGAAGGTGTTGTGCAGATGCACCCGAACCAGGCATGGTTCTTCCGCCCGGATTTCGCCTTTCACCAGAGCAAAGTGAATTTGGTTGTCGATGGTATCGCGAAAGGTCACCAGCTCAAAATCACCGACATCGGTGCTCAGCTGACACCGAGCGACCTGCTCAATGGTGGTTTCATGCAAATTGCGGTATTCAATCAGATCGGCAATGGTGCCCACTTTGATGTTGTGTTTCTGGGCAAATTTTTCCAAGTCCGGCCGTCTGGCCATGGTGCCATCGTCATTTAAAATCTCAACAATCACCGCAGCAGGCTCCAGGCCAGCCAAACGGGTTAGATCGCAGCCCGCTTCGGTATGACCGGCCCGAATCAAGACCCCGCCATTTTGTGCTTTTAACGGAAAAATATGACCAGGTTGCACAATGTCGCTGGCTTTGGCATCACGCGCAACCGCGGCTTTGACAGTCCGGGCCCTGTCGGCGGCGGAAATGCCTGTTGTCACGCCCTCAGCCGCTTCGATGGAAACGGTAAAGGCGGTACTAAACTGGGATTTATTGCTGTCGACCATCAGCGGCAAGTTCAATTGTTTGCAGCGTTGCTCGGTCAGCGTCAGGCAGATCAGGCCACGACCATGAGTCGCCATAAAGTTGATGGCCTCTGGCGTGACGTACTCTGCCGCCATCACCAGATCTCCCTCATTTTCCCGATCTTCATCATCCATCAGGATTACCATCCGCCCCTGACGGATGTCTTCAATAATTTCAGCGGTACTGTTTAATTGCATAGAAACCTTCTGTGATGACTCTTGATAAAAAGAAACGCGCCCGCTCAGATAAAACCACGGGTTCGCAGTAATTCGGAACTGACAGCACTTACCGGCGCATCCTGTTGCAGCAACCGCTCCAGATAACGTGCCACCAAATCGACTTCAAGGTGCATGAATGCCCCCGGCCTTAGCTGCTGAAGCGTGGTTACCAAAGCAGTGTGCGGTACTATGGTAAGCCGAAATGCATGCTGCTTGATTTCATTAACGGTCAGACTGATGCCATCGACCGTGACGGAGCCTTTTGTTGCAATGTAACGGCTGAGCTCCGCTGGCATGGCAACCCAAAGCTCCCAGCTATCGGCTTTTTTCTCGATGCTTTGTAACGAGGCAATGCCATCAACATGGCCGGCGACCAAATGGCCACCGAGACGACTGCTGGCCAGCAGTGCTTTTTCCAGATTGACCCTCTGGCCTGGCCGGTACTTGCCAAAGAGAGTGCGACTCATGGTTTCTGCCGATACATCGGCCCGAAACGCACCAGCTTGCAGCGCCGTTACCGTCAAGCAAACCCCATTGCTGGCGATGCTGTCGCCCAGCTTCACGTCGGAAAAGTCCAACTGCTCGCTGGCAATCCACAGTTGCATGCCCTGCCCCTGCCGGCTTGCAGAGCGAATGGTCCCTACCGCTTCAATAATTCCAGTAAACATTGGATCCTCAGTTTTCCAATCCGGCAATCAGCCTGAGATCAGTCCCCAGCAAGCGAACATCCTGCCAGCGCAGCTCAATGGCTTGCTGCAGACTGGTTAACTCTGGCATGCTGACCAGGCTCCGGGCCTGATCGCCTAAAATTCTGGCAGCCTGATACAGCCATAGCTCATCGACCAACCCCGCTTGCAGCAGGCTTCCTGCCAAGCCGGCACCGGCTTCTACCCAGAGCAGATTCAATTGCTGTTCGGCCAGTGCAGCCATCAAAGCTGGCAGCTCAAAACCAGCAGCCGTGCATGGCAGCCGCAGCGCCGTGGCACCCGCCGGAGGCTGGTGACTGCTGCTTTGCGGATAGACTAGAACGATAGGGCCGCTTTGAGCGAACAACGGCTCCTGCCCGGTCAATCGCTGCTGGCGGTCCAGCACCACCCGCACCGGTTGACGCACCTTGCCATCATGCAGCTTTGTGATGGGCTGACAGGCTTGTTCCGGGCGAACGCCAAGACGAGCGCCATCTGCCAACACCGTGGCTGCCGTAGAGAGCACAGCACAGCATTGAGCACGTTGCAGCTGCACATCGGCCCGGGCTGCTTCGGAGGTAATCCATTGACTGGCGCCATTTCGAAGTGCCGTTTTGCCATCCAGGCTGGCCGCCAGTTTCAAACGAACAAAAGGACGCTGCCGTTCCATCCGGCTTAAAAAACCTGGGTTCAGCGCCCTGGCACAGTCCGCCATCAAGCCCAGCTCCACCACAATGCCTGCAGCGGTTAAAATGGCCACACCCCGTCCAGCGACCTGGGGGTTGGGATCCTGCATCGCGATGATCACCCGCCGCACGCCGGCCTGAACCAAGGCTTCTGCACAAGGCGGGGTTCGCCCGACATGACTGCATGGTTCCAGCGTCACATAGCAATCAGCACCACGGGCCTGGTCGCCAGCCTGCCGCAGCGCCACCACTTCGGCGTGAGGGCCTCCTGCCTGATGATGGTACCCTTCTCCGACAATCTGGCCCTGCTGCACCAGCACAGCCCCGACATTGGGGTTGGGCGAGGTGGTGTAGCGTCCCAGTGCTGCCAGCTCAATTGCCCGGGCCATAAAGCGGTTGTCTTGTGCCGAAAAGCTCACTGCTCATCTCCCAAGCGTGCGATGGCCTCACCAAATTCACGAATATCTTTAAAAGAGCGATAAACAGACGCAAAGCGGACATAGGCCACTTTATCCAGCTTGACCAGCTCATCCATAATCAGATTCCCCAGCAACTGGCTGCTCACTTCCCGCTCCCCGGTTGCCCGCAGCTGAGACTTCACCTTGTTGATCAGCTGCTCGGTTTGTTCGGTTGCCACCGGACGCTTTTCCAACGAGCGCAACAAGCCACTGCGAAGCTTATCTTCGTTAAACGGCTCTCGGGAACCATCGCGTTTGACAATGCGCGGCATCACAAGCTCAGCAGATTCAAAGGTAGTAAAACGTTCATGACAGGCGCCGCACTCACGCCGGCGCCGCACCTGATGGCCATCGGCTACCAGGCGAGAATCAATCACTTTGGTGTCATCTTTACCGCAAAAGGGGCAGAACATCGGCGTCAATCCTCTTTAGACCTGTCCATGGCAAAATGGCCGCTATTGCGGCCATTTTAGCATGAAAATCAGACCTTAGGCATAGACGGGTAGACGAGCACACAGCTCAGAGACCTGAGCCCGAACCCGGTCAATCACCGACTCATCGCCCATGTTGTCCAAAATATCACAGATAAAGTCGGCGACCAGCCGTGCTTCAGCCTCTTTAAAACCCCGGCGGGTAATGGCCGGTGTACCGATGCGCAAGCCACTGGTTACAAATGGAGAACGCGGATCATTTGGCACTGAGTTTTTATTGACCGTGATGTGCGCACGTCCCAGGGCCGCATCGGCGTCCTTACCGGTGATGTCTTTGTTGATCAAATCCACCAGGAATAAATGGTTTTCTGTACCACCGGAGACGATGGTGTAGCCGCGCTTGATCATCTGATCGCACATGGCTTTGGCATTGACCACCACCTGCTGCTGATACACTTTAAACTCGGGCTCCAATGCCTCTTTAAAAGCGACGGCTTTGGCGGCAATCACATGCATCAAAGGACCGCCCTGGCTGCCTGGGAAGACTGCCGAGTTCAGTTTTTTCTCGATGGCTTCATTGCTGCGCGCCAGGATCAGACCGCCACGAGGACCAGCCAGTGTTTTGTGGGTGGTGGTGGTGACAACATCGGCAACAGGCACCGGGTTTGGATACAAGCCCGCGGCAACCAGACCAGCCACATGCGCCATATCAACCAGCAGGTAAGCGCCAACTTTATCAGCAATTGCACGAAAACGCTGCCAATCGACAATGCCAGAATAGGCAGAGAAACCAGCAATGATCAATTTAGGCTTGTGTTCCAGTGCCAATTGCTCGGCCTGGTCGTAATCAATGACGCCGGTTTCCGGGTGCAAACCGTATTGCACCGACTTGTAAAGCTTACCAGAGGCACTGACAGTGGCACCATGCGTCAAGTGACCGCCGTGGGCCAGGCTCATACCCAGAATAGTATCTCCTGCTTCAAGCAGGGCTAAAAACACTGCCGAGTTGGCTTGAGAGCCGGAGTGTGGTTGCACATTGGCGTAATCGGCACCAAACAACTCTTTGGCACGGGCAATGGCCAAGTCTTCAACGATATCGACATGCTCACAGCCACCGTAGTAACGCTTGTGAGGATAGCCTTCGGCGTATTTGTTGGTCAATTGCGTGCCCTGAGCCTCCAGTACGCGCGGGCTGGCATAGTTCTCAGAGGCAATCAGCTCAATATGAGCTTCCTGACGGCTGGTTTCATCGGCTATTGCCTGTGATAAAGCTGGGTCGTAGTCGGCAATCGTCATGGTACGCTTTAACATAGATTCTCCTGCAGCGCTGTGGTTAGGCATGGTGCAACGTTAGACTTAGTGCAACCTTCGGCTCAGTACAACCTTAGACCAAGCCCGAAATGCCGCCTATTCTACCCGCAAAAAGGTTCGGATGCACCCAGATTTTGGCCATCTAAACTTCCGAAAAGCCCGCAATGGCTTTTCTGTGCATAAATCCGCACAGCTTCGATGCACCGCTTGCATGATGCACATCTTGCTTTTATCCAGCAAACCACTAAAATACTGTATATATAAACAGTCAAGCGATAAATATGCAGCGCAAAATCATTCATATTGATTTGGATTGTTTTTTTGCAGCCGTGGAGATGCGCGATCAACCCTCCTTACGCCAGCATCCGATTGCCGTGGGAGGCTCTGTCGATGCTCGTGGTGTCATTGCAGCCTGCAATTATCCGGCTCGTGCCTTTGGCGTTCGATCAGCCATGCCAACAGCACGAGCGCTAAAGCTCTGTCCGCAGTTGCAGCTGATACCAGGGCGCATGCAGGCCTACAAAGAAGCCAGCCAACAGGTGATGGCCATTTTGCAGCAATACAGTGATCGCATCGAGCCTCTGTCGATGGATGAAGCCTATCTGGATGTGACCGGTAGCACTTTGCATCAGGGCAGTGCCACCCGGATTGCCACAGCCATTCGGCAGCATATTTGGCAGGAAACCGGCTTAACAGCCTCAGCCGGCGTGGCTCCCAACAAATTTTTGGCCAAAATCGCCAGCGATGAGCGCAAGCCCGATGGTCTTTTTGTGATTTGCCCGCATCAGGTAACGGATTTTGTCGCCCGATTGGCGGTTGAAAAAATCCCCGGCATCGGCCCAAAAACAGCGGAGCGCCTGCATGATTTGGGCGTATACCACTGTCCAGATCTAGCCAAGGTTCCCCTGCCTCGATTGATTCGTCAGTTTGGCGCTTTTAGCCAGACCTTGCTGGAGCGGTGTCAAGGCATCGACCATCGCCCCCTTTGTGCAGAGCGGGTCCGCAAATCGGTTGGGGTGGAACAGACCTTTGCCAGCGACAAACAGAGCCTGCAAGACTGCGAGGCAGAGCTTCCTGGCTTGCTCAGCACCTTGCAACAACGACTGGAGCACCATCAGGCAACAGCTCAGGTGCAGAAGGTGGCGGTAAAACTAAAGTTTACTGACTTTCAGCAAACCACGGTTGAGCAACAAATTCCAGCGACCGATGCAACCGCCATTCGCGCTTTACTGGTTACCGCCTGGCAGCGCGGACAAGGACGAGGGGTCCGTCTGATGGGGTTGCAGGCGGGCTTGGCTCAGGCTGAAACAAAGCAACTGGAACTGGGGCTTTAGGAGCTGTTGATCAACAAAAAACCAGCGACAAGCGCTGGTTTTTAATGCTGAGTCTGGTGCATCAAGCAACGACAGTGACGTTGTCGGCTTGAGGACCTTTTTGACCATCAACCACCTGAAAGGTGACTTGCTGGCCTTCCACCAGGGTACGACGACCGGTGCCGTTGATGGCTCGAAAGTGAACAAAAACATCTTTGCCGCCTTCACGTTCAATGAAGCCGAAGCCTTTGTCTTCGTTAAACCATTTGACGGTACCGGTAATTAAATCTGACATAGCACTCTCTTACATTTGCATTCAACTGACCAGCACGCTGGTCAAGGTGGTCTTGTCATCAGACTGTCCTGGCCGATGAAGCCAAGGCTTCACTCAATCGCAAGACCCACCCGACAACGCAACAGGTGGTCGCTGATGTTTTGCACCCTACCGACACAACCCGGCAAGGCGATGGCAACCCACTGCAGCAGTTGCCATAGAACCAGTGTAGCACCGAACCTGCAAAAAGTTGTGACGGCTTTATGATTTTTTCTTGCGCGGCACTGGAATGTCGCCATCATCCCCCCGCTCAAACAGAGGGCGGGTTGCTTTGGGTGTCGCTTTGGCTGAAGCAGGCCCTTTCGTTGCCGGCCGACGCTTCACTGCTTTGCCGGCATCGGTTTTGGCTTTACCAGTTGCAGTCACTGAAGCGGAACTGCCATCAAAACGGGCAGGCAGGCTATCAATGACAGCAAATTGAACCGGCTGACGAAAAAAAGCTTCCAACTGCTGCAAACTGCCCCAGTCTTTGGGTCCGACCAAAGAAATGGCTTGGCCTTGCATGCCAGCACGGCCAGTCCGCCCAACCCGGTGCACGTATTCTTCGGCAAACTTAGGCAAATCAAAGTTCACTACATGGGATACCTGCAGTAAATCCAGCCCCCGGGATGCCACATCGGTGGTGATCAACACCTGGGCTTTGCCACTGGCAAAGTCCTGCATCACCGCATTGCGTCGGGTTTGGGTTAATTTGCCGCTCAGGCCGATGGCCTTAAAGCCCAGCCCTTCAAACCAGGCGGGCAAACGTTCGGTATCAGCACGGGTGGCGGTAAACACAATGACTTGCTTTAAAGTTTCAGCATCTTTCAGTAAATGCGCCAGGATGGCTTCTTTGTGGCTCAGGTTATCGCACAGATAAAAGTGCTGTGCGATATCGGCATGCTGCTGATGCGCATCGTCGGTGGTGATCCGGTGCGGCTTGCGCAACAAGGCCAAGGCCAGCTCATTGACGTCAATGTGATCCAGGGTGGCAGAAAACAACAAGGTCTGACGCAAGCGATGCGATGCCGCTTTGTGAATAGCCATCAGCTCTTTCGCAAACCCCAGGTCCAGCATGCGATCGGCTTCGTCCAGGATCAACATCTCAAGTCCCTGCAAAAACACCGAGCGGTGACTGAGGTGATCGCAAAAACGCCCCGGTGTAGCGACAATAATCTGCGGCTGGCGTTTCAGCAGTTTTTCCTGATCATTGAAATTTTCGCCTCCCAGAATGAGGACGGCCTGAATTGGCGTATTGGCCACCAGCAAGCGCAGCTGGCTGTAAACTTGTCTGGCCAGCTCACGAGTAGGCGCCAGTATCAAAGCACGCGCATCCTGACGAGACATCGGCTTGCTGCGAAGCAAGCGCTGCATCATGGGCAACAGGTAAGCCAGTGTTTTGCCGGAGCCAGTGCGGGATGACACCAGCAGATCTTTGCCCGTTAAAACGGCCGGAATAGCCTCTTGCTGGACTTCAGTAGGCTTGGTAAATCCAAGGTGCTGCATCGAGCGCAACAAGCGCGGATCCAGCGCCAGTTCGGCAAAAGGCGTCATTGATTACTCCACTGTGGCAATGACGCCATTATACCTCAGTTTCAATCCAGCGGCTCAACAATCGCTTCAATTCGGCGATTTCGGGCTCTGGCTTCGTCGCTGGTCCCCGTTGCCCGAGGCTGTGTTTTCCCATAGCCTACCGTCTTGATCCGCTTGGCTTCGATGCCATACCGCTCACTCAGTAAATCTGCAACCGCCTGAGCCCGGCGCTCAGATAATCGCTGATTGTATGCATAAGAACCTCGGTCATCGGTGTGCCCGGCAATGGTGACCTTGGTATGAATAAAGCGCTTCAGATAATCCGCCAGCTCTTGCACCTGTGACAGGTACTGTGGCTTGACAATGGCTTTATCAAAGTCAAACAGGATATCAATTTCCAGAATCACCTGATCTTCTTCAAAAATGCTGCAGCCAAAAGAGTCGACTCTGTCACCGGCTGGCGTATTGGGACAACGATCACATTCATCCGGAATGCCATCACCGTCGGAATCCACCACAACAGGGGGCTCTTTAAAAACAATAGCGCGCTCGCGCGGATCCTCACTGCCAGCCAACAGCTCTGCTGAGCTGAGTAATACAACAAGAACAAACAGTGATTTTAACCAAGACATCATGTCTCATCTCCATGTTGAGGGGTCGTCGAAAAATAAGGCTCGGGCTGATGTAAAAAGCCCTGATAGCCATCAAAGCGGTAGTGAGATAGCTGTTTCAGCTGCTCTTCATCTTCGATATGCACTGCCAGCACCTGAATGCTCAGCGCACGTATCGTCGCCACCAAAGAATTTAAAAAGACACTCTCCTGAGCTGAAGCCGCCAATGACTGAGTGAAAGCTGCATCGATTTTCACATAGTCAGGCCGGAACTGCTGAACATAGGCCATGGATGCGAAATTACGCCCGACCCTATCCAACCCAAAGCGCACCTTGTATTGCCGCAGTAAAGTGATTAATGCCTGGGCCGCAGCTTTGTTGTACAACACCGACTCTTCCGAGCACTCAATGCCAAAGTAGGGCAATACATGCACGTGCTGCTGCAACTGACTATCCAGCCAGCGTAAAAAGGCTGTCGATTTGAGCGCCGCCGACGACAAATTCACGACGACCGGATGCTCTTGTGCTTGCTCCAGCTGCGTCAACACACGTTGAATCACTTGCTGATCAAATCGCAAGCCCAACTCATACTCATCCAACGTTGACATAAAGCTGGCAGCGGGAATAAAGCGCCCTACCGGAAACTCCAATCTGGCAAACACTTCGAAGTGCACCAACTGCTCATTCAACAGAAAAGCAGGTTGTTTTGAAAAGCTGATGGTTCCCTGCTCTACCGCATCTTGCAGCTTCGCAACCAGCTCGCTGCGTTGCGTGACATCGCGATTGTCGGTATGAATCGGGACCTGATGGTCATTGTCGTTGCGGGCTTGCTGCAAGGCACGATCCACCCTGGCCATCACTTCCGAAACAGAGCTGGAGTGATTGATCCAGCAAGCTCCGATCCAAACCGGTTGCTCCAGACTGGCGAAAAGCTCAAGCAAAGCTTGTTGCAGGTGTTCCAGCATTATTTTGGCTTGTTCAATACTTTGGCCGGGCAACAGCAGGGCAAACTCATCCAGCCCCATCCGGCACAGCACCGCGTCACTGACGGTTTGTGCCCGTTGCTGCATCAACTCACCGGCTCTGGCTATGGCTTTATCACGTGCCATAAAACTTTGCTGATCGCGTAGCGTTAAACCCGGCACTTTGACCAGAGCAACGATACCTCTGGGTTCATCTTGCAACCAGACCTGCAGCTGCTGATTAAAAAATCGCCGATTCCCCAGACCACTAACCGGATCCCGAAAGGCTTGATCTTTCAGTTGCTGCTGACGAGCATCGCTTTCAGCAAAGTCACGCTGCAGTTGATCCGACATTTGATTAATAGCCTGCACCACGCTGCGAAGCTCGCGCGTTCGGGGTAAAACCGGAATCTGCTCGAACTGATGCTGACGAATTTGTTCCGAAACAGACTGAATATGCTGTAAGGGCTGCAAGATTCTGCGAATACCTAAGGTAGCCAACAACACCAACAATAACGTCAGGGCGGCAAACCAGCTCAACATTTGTACCAAAGTTTGCCACAAGGTGCGGTATGCCATGCCAGGGTGACCAACAATCCGAAGTTCGCCATGCTGCATCCAGCCACTGGTCAGTACCACCCGACGCTCAACCTGTGGCAACAACTCAAGTTGCAAAAACCAGTTTGGAACCTGATCTCTCTGGCTGTCCCGCAGCTCTTGCCAGCTGTAATCCGAATCAAATAACTGAACCTCCAACCGCTGGTAGAACCCGCCATCGGCATAGGCTTTAAGCACACTTTCGATTAAGACTGGCTGCAATGGTTCTAAATGCGGCTGCAAGGCCCCGGCCAAGGAGACGCTGGCATTCTCTACATCAGTCGTCAACTGCTCGGCCAGGAAAACTCTGCTGTTGTTGAAACTCAACCAGAGTGCTCCCACCAAACTTAGGGTTAAACTGAGCAAAATCAAAGCCAGAAGTTGTCGAAATAACGTCATTCTTATTATCCTTGTCGCTACCGCGGGTGGGCATAACGCTCCAGTAACTCCACCCATTGGGGCAAACGTTCTGGTGAGCCTATGGCTTCAGCCCGGCCTCGCTGCCGGTTAAGCCATAACTGCTGGCCGTTAAAACTAAATACCGGCACCAGATCCGGCCGCTGTGTTGCCGGCCGGATGGCACCATCCAAATTATCCAGAATCAGGGGAACGGCTGATGGTGTTTCGTAGTAAGCCAACACCATATGAAATTGATTCAATTGCACGGCTTTGACATACACCAAGCGCAGCTTTTGACTATCAAACCCCATCTCAAGCAAGGTAAAATACTTGGCAATGCTGAAGTCTTCGCAATCGCCTGCCCCCATACCGATAAATTCCAGGGGCGTTGCCCAGTAATCTTCCTGCCCCCACAGCACACTATCATCCATAAACTGAAACAGATTAAAGAAGCGGTTCACGGCTTCCAGCTGCTCCATTGCGCTAGTTTCTTGCTGCTGGTCAATAAGCTGTCGCCAGGCATGATAACGACGCACAGCTTGCTCATCAAAGTTCGCCCGAAGATAACTCAAGGCTTGCTGTTGCTGCGGATCGGCCCACAGCAAACAGCCGGTAGCCAGCAGCAACAACAGCAACAACCGCAAGCGCATCTGGCTGCCCTTACCAGCCGCTGGCCGAGTGCGCTTCTACCTCATCCTGCTCACGATCTTCCATCGAATAGATATGCCAGCGCATGACCTCGCCACTGGCGAGATTGTAGGCTCGGATCCCGATCTGATTGGCATTCATCACAAAAGGATCCGCGGCCGTTACCGATTCAATCGTCACCTCAATTGGCGGAAGGTACTGACGATACTCAGCCCACAAGCGCTCTTTCAAATACGCAACCCGTGCATCAAACAAGGCTTGATCCAATTGAGGCTGATTTGGCAGTTGGTGCGCAGAGATGGTCAGGCGGATTGGGTCCTCAGCCAACTGTAAATGCTTAATCAATGCCAGCAAGCTGCGAAGCTCTTCGCAGGGCAGGATGCGATCTACCCGGTAAAATTGCAGCGCGTGCACCGTGGTCAATTCGCGACCTTGCACCGAGCTACATCCATCCACGCTAACCAGAGCGCCAGATGTTGTTTGGCCGCAAAGATCGCGCTGCCGGATCACACCATCCCAATCTGGATCTTTCAGTTGCTCCAGCTGTGCAGGACTTAATGACTGCACATCGGAAGCAGGTGTCTGGCTGCAAGCAGCCAAAACGGAGCTGAGCAGAACAATACAACCTATGAAATTAAAACGAGACACCATCATGCTTACTCCTGTCCCTGAGCGTTAAAAAAGTCGTCCGGATCAATCCGTAAAGCGGCCAGTAACTGACCTTTTGCTTGCAAAATTCGATAGTTGGCAAACAGATGGTCGTATTCTGCAGTAACAAAGTTGCCACGGGCTTCAAACAACTCATTTTCGGTGTCCAGCAAATCCAACAACGAACGGCGGCCTAAATCAAATTGCTCACGGTAGGCCGTCTGAGTTTTGTAACTTTCTTCAACATGCTCTTGCAAATATGCCAGCTGTTGAAACAAGGTACGCTCTGCTTGCCAGGATAGACGCGCGCCTTCCTGCACCTGACGCCAGGCTCTTTCCCGGATTTCTTTGGCTTCTGCAGTGCGGTAAGCAGCACGGGTTACCTGATGCTGATCACGCCGACCATTAAAGAGGTTGTAACGCAACACCAGACGAGCCTGTGTTCTATCCACATAGTCGTTATCCCGCTGCCAACGATTAAACTGATTGGCCTGCACCTCAAAGTGCAATTGCGGCCAATAGGCTGCCCGGTGCTGACGCTGCAACTGCTCAACGGCATGCACATCGAAACTAGCCGCCGTCAGAATAGGATGCTGATCACGGGCTTGCTCCAGTAACTGCTGCTTAGAAGCCGGGATCATCCGAATATCCGGCACAGGCGCTCGCAGCTCTTGTGGATAATAGCCCGTCACGGCCATAAAAGAGGATTTGGCATCGGCTGCATTGTTCTGTGCCGCTAAATAATTGGCATGAGCACGGGCAAGTCTTCCCCGGATCTGTGATAGATCGGATTGAGAGCCCAGGCCGGATTCTACCCGCTCTTTAATTTGCTCAAAAATACCCCGATGCGATTGCAAGTTTTGCTCGGCCAAACGCTGTAATTGCTGGGTTTTCAGCACATCCAGGTACACTCTGGCGACTTCGAGCGCAACTTCTTCTGTCGTTGCCAGCAAGCTCCAAAATTCAGCCTGCGCTTCAGCCTGAGTCCGATCACTATCGCGAGCAGTGTAAAAGCCATCAAACAGCATTTGGCGCAACGTCAAGGAAACATTGCCAGCACGCCCCGACTCCACATCATCACGCAACCGTGAAATAGGCGACTCGGACTTATTCAGTTGCTGTACCGCCTGCAAGTCCAAAGTCGGCAACCAGCCGCCACGCGCGATACGATGCTCCTGTTGGTAGCTATGGTAGCGAAAAAAGACTTCACGCACCGTTGGATGGCTATGGAGTGTCTGAGCTACAGTAAACTCGAGCGAGTCTGCCTGACTCTTCATAGCCGGAAAGGTACTCAACCCCAGGCAAAAACCCAACATCCATGTCACACGATTATTTTTCATCAAATTATCTCTCTTTTAGCGCACTTTGCTTAGCTCGGGTAATAGGTTTTACAAGATACTGAAATAATGTCCTTTTACCGGTGATGATGTCAACCGAAGCCATCATACCTGGCATAATGGGCAAGGCTTCGCCATTGGCATCCAAAAAGCTGCCCTCGGTCCGTATCCGTACCAGGTAGTAACTTTGCCCTTGCTCATCCAACATGGCATCGGCACTGATGTACTCCAGAGTACCCGGCAAGCCTCCATAAATCGTAAAGTCGTAGGCGGTTAGTTTCACCACCGCCGTTAAGCCAGGGCGAATGTAAGCGATATCCCGGGGCGACATTCTGGCTTCGACCACCAAAGCCTCTTCCTGCGGCACAATTTCAATCAAATCCATACCTGGTTGAATCACCCCACCGATGGTATTGATGCGGATGCTGTTGATGATACCATTGACCGGCGACACGACCTGAGTACGGGTCAGTCTGTCCGACAACTGCACCAGGGACTCTTCCAGCACAGACAAGCGGGAGGAGGCTTCGGCCAGCTTTTGCTGACTATCTGTCCGAAACTGCAGAGCGGCATCCACTTGCTTGCGTAAACTTTCTTGCAGGGCGGCAACCACCTTCGGCAAATTGTAACGAGCCGATGACAACTCAGACTGCACTTCATTGAACTGCCGCTCCAGCTGCAGCAACTCGACTTCCGATACCACACCGCGCCGCGCCAAAGGGCGTGTAAGATTGAGCTCTTGCTCAACCAAGGCTTTACTTCGCTCCAGGTGTCGAATACGGGACTCTATCTCAGAGCGCTCTTGCTGACGCTGCTGAATTTGTTCAGCAATGATAGCAAAGGTATTTTCCAGGCTCTGCATCCTTTCCTGAAACAAAGCCTGATAGAACAGCAAGGCCGGCGCCTCGGCATCCAATGCACTAAAATCCGGTGACTGAATTTGCAAAAATGCCCGATTCGACTCAACACGCACCGAAGCAAGCTCAGCCCGGTAGCGAGCCATATCGGCCAGCAATGTGGTTCTTTGGTGCTGCTGCTCTCGCACATCGGCCAGAAACCGTGTTTGATCAATGCCCATCAAGACCTGTCCCTGCCGCACATGCTCCCCTTCACGCACCATGATTTGTTGCAGGATGCCTCCTTCAAGGTTTTGCACCACTTGCAGTTGCTGTGAAGGGATCACCCGGCCCTGGCCGCGTGAGACTTCGTCAATTTCAGCAAACCAGGACCAAACCAAAAAGAACACAACCATCAGCATCAAGGTCGTCAGCACCCGCTTCGCCCGATAAGGCGTTTTAAAATGCAATCGCGAATGCAGATCATCAATGTACTCGAGCTCATGCTCTGAGATGGCCGGCTGCGCGGGCCAGAACCAGTTTAACAGTCGCTCCAGCAGCTTACTCAGCATTGGAGCGTCCTTGTTTTAATGCTGCTAACACGGCCGCTTTGCTGCCATCGGCGACCACCCGGCCTTTTTCCAAAACGATGACACGATCGACCAGTTCAAGCATCGACATTTTGTGGGTAATCAGAATCAAGGTTTTGTCTTTGGCTACCTGACTGATATGACGTATCAGTTGAAACTCAGTATGGCTGTCCATGTGACTGCTGGGTTCATCCAACACTAAAATAGGTGGGTTGAACAACAAGGCTCTGGCCATGGCAACACTTTGCCGCTGTCCTCCAGACAAGTAACTACCACGCTCTCCTACCTGACGGTCCAAGCCATTCGGTTCGTGATCGGTAAACTGAGTCACCCCTGCCAGTCGCGCCGCTTTTAACACACGCTCATCATCAACATGAGGTACACCCAAGGTAATGTTGTCACGCACACTGCCATAAAAAAGATTGATGTCTTGTGGTACGCAACCAATTTTCTGGCGTAAGTCCGCCGGGTTAATTTGCTGACTGTCAACGCCATCAAAGCGAATGGCTCCTGCGCCAGGCTGATAAAACTGCAACATCAGCTTCTCAATGGTGGTTTTGCCACTGCCGATACGACCAATGATGGCGACTTTTTCACCGGGGCGAATGGTAAAACTAACGTCTTTTAAAACCTGATGCTGTGTCCCGGGATAACTAAAGCCAACCCTGTCAAACTCGACTTTGCCATCAAAGTACCCACGGTGTAAAAAGTGATCAGTTTGTTCCTCTTCAAGCGCCATCAACTGCTCTAAATTGGTCAGCGCAGCTTTGGCATTTTGGTAACGGGTCGCCAGCAAGGCGATCTGAGCAAAAGGAGCCACCATTCGATTTCCCAGCAACACAAACGCAATCAGGCCACCAAAGCTCAGTTGATTGTCCATAATCAGATAAACACCGCTGACCACAATGGCGACGGTAACCAGGTGCTGAATAAAGCTGGTGACGCTGGCTACCGCTACAGTGTACTTTTTGGTTTGCATCGACCAGGACGCACTTTCCGATACCAAAGACTCCCACTTGCCCTGAAACTGACTCTCAGCACCAGCCAGTTTCAGCGAATCCAAACCTGCCAGTGACTCGACCAGGTGCGCCTGCTTCTGGCTGTTAAGACGACTGCCCTGCTCAACCAGAGTTGCCATGCGTTTCAGCACCCAGAATGAGAATGCCAGCATCGCTAGAATTGCAATCAGCAACAACAAGGCTGCCGGCCCGGCAATAAAGTAAAGTACGGCGAAAAACAGCAAGGCAAAGGGCAAATCGATTAGCGCCGCCATGGTGGAGGAGGCAACAAAATCCCGTATTGAATCAAACTCTTGCACATTGCGGGCAAAGGCTCCAAGCGATTCAGGCCGGGACTTTGCTTTTAGGTTCAACATTTTTTCAAAAAGACGGGACGACAATAAAACATCGGATTTTTTGGCGGCTACATCCAGCAAATACCCCCGCAACTGCTTTAAAATAAAATCAAAAACAAAAATTACCACCATGCCACTGGTCAGTACCCAAAGCGTGTCGACCGCTAAATTCGGGACTACCCGGTCGTAGACATTCATTACGTACAAGGGAATGGCGATGGCAAAAAGGTTGATAAAAAACGCTGCCAACAAGGCGTCACGGTAGATGGGTGCCGACAGTTTGATGGTATCCCAGAACCAGTGACCATCCAGTGTGTGGAAAACTTTAGGAGCCCGCTTATCGAAGCGGTGCTTTTTTTTCACCAGCAAAGCATGACCAACGTAGCGCTGCGCTAAGGCATCGGCAGCAAGCTCTTCTTCAGAGTCTTCAACTTCGGGCCAGGAAACCGTGACGGTTCCCTGCTCCTGATTGCGAGACAGCAGAATACAGGCTTTTCCCTGCTCCAGCAAAAGCACACAGGGCAAGAAGTCATCCTGCAATTGATCAAAGCTCTTTTCAGAAAACTTGGCCGCTAAACCGCCCCGTTGTGCAGCTCTGGGGATATCTTTCAGCACCAAACGGCCATGATGCAACGGCAATCCCATGCTTAAGGTTTTTGCCGAAAATGGCCGCCCATAGTGTTTGGTAAAAAACACCAGGCACTGCAATAAAGGATCACTCTCCAGCGGGTCGACTGGAATTTGTTGGTTGGCGTTTTGTGGCATTTATCCGCTCTTTTTTGCAGAGGCCGAAGCCTCTGCATTTATAGATTTAGTTAGGTCGGATCCATGATTAACTGACCAAATTCAAGCCAGGTTTCAACGGCTTGCTCAGCTGAACCAAAGTGTTCTATCACCTGCTGATAATCCAGCTCAGCGACCACTACCGATGTCAGCTCACCGCTATTGAGATCCGTGAGCTGCAACACGGCTTCGCCTTGTTCATTACTGACAAGCTGCAGCAGCTGTTCAAGACTTTCAGTATTGATTTCAGGGAACAGGTCCTCTAGCAAGATGGTCTCTGACGTAAAGTCGGTTCCAGTTTCATCTGCTTCAGTCTGTTCTGCCGTTGAAATGAATGCATCGCTGATGATAAGGGGTTCATCCTCCATCATCAAGCCGGCAGGTTCAAATTCATCGGAGTCAAGATCATCTGTTACCAGCTCACTATCACCACCCAAAGCCACAGGGCTGGTGTAACCATCCAGTAATGCGATAAAGTCTTCAAAGGTGAAGTTAGTAGCACTGCTATCGGCTACATCGCCATTTTCATCAAGTTCAAAAGCTGGAGGCACCGTTGTAGGTACTCCAGAAGCCGTGTAAAACTCCCCTTCCGATTTCACGACATGACTTGAGAGTCTTACGCCTTCTTCCACTCGAAAGTAATCACGCACGGCATCTAAAAACTCCGGCATGTGGGACATATCAAAGTCTTGCGGGAAGTCCGTGACCTTAATTGTGATTCTTGCACCACCTTCACCAATAGCAGTTGCAGCAAAATAGTCGATGACAGAGTCGGTACCCGGGTCATCATCACCAAGGTCGACACTGATCTCGCGACTGGCCGTGGCCGTGGCGCTGTTGCCAAATTCATCCTGGGTGGTGACG
>NZ_JAUZVY010000005.1:0-312992 GCF_030717955.1 Alkalimonas delamerensis
ACGCAGCTGCGACGATGGTAGTGTGGCATTCGCCATGCGAGAGTAGTACACCGCCAGGCACCTTATTCAAGCAAAAGGCCTACCCTCACCGGTAGGCCTTTTTGCGTTGCAGCGCCTGACTCCTATCTATCCGCGAAGGCTGAGGCCTCGTTCAGATCGACATCAACATGTTTGACTGAGCGATTAGCGAAGGAGTTGTTGTGGCGAGCCTGAAGGAGCGTCTCAGCCTGGAGCTTGCAACAAATGCAGTCTTACTTCGATTGACTCCATCTTGTTCTTACTCCGGTTAACCGCAAATTGTATTCCTGACACTGTCAGCTGGAGTAGTATGTTTCTGCTCCCAAGGTCCAGGAAACGAACTATGAAAAAAATCCTTCAACTCTGTTTGCCGTTGCTTTTGCTGTGGACGGCTACTGCCATAGCGCAGCAAGTTAATCCACTGAAGTACGATGATGTGTTTCATTTAGAATTGGTGACTGATCCTCAGGTTAATGCCAAAGGCGATCAAATCGTGTTTGTACGCAATTGGTTTGACAGACAAACCGATCGCCGCCGGATGGCGCTTTGGATCATGAATGCCGATGGTTCAGCCATGCAACCACTGACCCAAACCGACAGCAATGCCAGCTTACCCCGCTGGTCGCCGGATCAAAAGCGGATCGCTTATGTGCAGGATGGCCAAATTCATGTGCTGTGGCTGGACTCCGGTCGCTCGGTGCAAATCAGTCAGTTGCCGCATGCGCCCGCTAATCTGACCTGGTCTCCTGACGGTAACTGGCTGTCTTTCAACATGTTCACTGCCAAATCAGTTCCACCACCAGTGACTTTGCCTGGCAAGCCAGCAAATGCTAATTGGGCTCCTGCGCCGATTTACATCGACAGCATGCAGTACCGTGCTGATGGTGCTGGTTATTTACCATCCGGATATCGCCATCATTACCTGATTGCTGCCGAAGGTGGCTCTGCCATTCAATTAACTACGGGTGATTACAATCACAGTGGTGACTTAAGTTGGCAAGCCGATGGCAATGCGGTGTATTTTGCGGCCAACCGCCGTGAGGCGGCCTACCGGGCACCACTCAACTCTGCTATTTACCGCTTAACTCTGGCTGATCGCAGCATTGAACAAATCTACGACCCAGCCGGGCCTGCCAGCCAACCGATGCTATCACCGGATGGTCGTCAATTGGCTTTCCTTGGTTTTGAAGACAGAAAGTTAGCTCATCAGGCCAACCGGCTGTATGTGATGAATTTAGATGGCAGCAATGTCCGCAACCTGACCGAAGACCTGGATCGTCATATCAATGCCTTTCAATGGCAAAGCAACAGTCGCGGGCTTTATATTCAGTACGACGACCTTGGCATTGGGAAAGTAGCTGAGCAGCCGCTTAGGGGCAATCGTTCTGTACGGGTTGACGATCTAGGTGGAGTCAGCTTTAGTCGTCCATACAGTGGTGGTCAGTTCAGCGTGGCAGACAATGGGTTGATTGCGTACACCCAGGCCAGCACTGAACGTCCGGCAGAGCTTGCTATCCAACATCGGCGTACTCAGCGAACACTGACCGATCTGAACCGCGATTTGCTCTTTAAGCGGACCATCGGCCAGGTCGAGGAGATCTGGTATGAGTCTTCGGTCGATGGCAAGCAAATCCACGGTTGGGTGATGTATCCACCGGGTTTTGATGCCAGCAAGCAATACCCGTTGATTTTGGAAATTCATGGTGGCCCGCACACTGCTTATGGCCCGGTGTTTGCGATGGAGTTGCAGTTAATGGCAGCGCAGGGCTATGTGGTCCTTTACACAAATCCAAGGGGCAGCACCAGCTATGGTGAGGATTTTGCCAATCTGATTCATCACAATTACCCAAGTTACGATTACAACGATCTGATGGATGGCGTTGATGCCGTTCTTGCGCGTGGTTTTATTAATGAGCAGGAGCTCTTTATCACTGGTGGCAGTGGTGGCGGGGTACTCACCACCTGGACCATTGGCCATACCGATCGTTTTGCCGCTGCGGCTGCCATTAATCCGGTCATCAACTGGTACAGCTTTGTACTGAATGCCGATATGTACAACTACTTTACCCAATACTGGTTCCCTGGTCTGCCCTGGGAGATGCCGGAGCACTACCTGAAGCACTCGCCCATCAGTTATGTTGGTAATGTCACAACGCCGACCATGCTGTTTACTGGTGATGCCGATTACCGCACGCCGATCTCTGAAACCGAGCAGTACTATCAGGCGCTGCAATTGCGTGGTATTGATACCGCCATGGTTCGGATCCCGGGTGCATCGCATGCCTTGCATGCCCGGCCAAGTAATTTGATGGCCAAACCCGCTTATGTGATCCACTGGTTTGAGCGTTATCGCCAAACCAAGTCGTCCGATTGAAAGCGGCCGCTAGTCCTGATAAGCCCGGTACTACACACCGGGCTTTCTTCTTTTTAGCAAAGCGTGTATGTTTTCTATGCAGTCAAAGGAGCATAGAATGAATTCTGCTTTACCTTTTAGTCGGCTTTTGTATAATGGCGCCACCAAATGTAGGGGCATAGTTCCAATTGGTAGAACAGCGGTCTCCAAAACCGACGGTTGGGGGTTCGAATCCCTCTGCCCCTGCCACTTTGGTCTGAGCACAGAATGTGCCACAGACAAAGGTGACACCTGTGTTTAATGCATCTCAACGCCAGCTGTTAAAAATCCTTGGCATCCAGCCATTGCAGCTAAGAGCGCAATTTCAATTCTCTAGCAAGTCAGCCTCTGAAGACCTTGACTCCAGGTCCTCCATTCAGTTGTTGTGTCCGGATGTAAACCACGGTCTGGTTCAAGATGTGTTGGCTTTTTGTCAGCAGCAGCCTGTTGCCGCTGAAAAGGCGCTGTTGCTCGGTACCTTGCATTGGTCAATTCAACCCGAGCTCACAGCTTGCCAATTAAGCGAGCACCAACTGCTAACCCCAGAGCTTGCGACTTTGGCCGCTACTGCATTGAAACGCCAGCTGTGGCAGTGCTTAAGTCGTTACTTTGATGCTGCAGATTAAGCCGCTTGCTGCCGAGCAATTGCTGCAGATCCTGACGATTGAGCAAGCCGCTGCTTTCGCACCCTGGAGTCAGGCATTGTTTGAAAGTTGCCTGAGCCCGGAATACTTCAATTTTGTGCTGCTTCAAGACAGCAAGCTCTGTGGTTACTATCTGGCGCAGCAAGTGCTGGATGAAGCTACCCTGTTTAACATAGTGGTGGCGCCAGATGAGCAGGGCAAAGGGTTTGGCCGTAGGCTGTTGCAGCATTTGTTGCAGCAAGCAAAAATGCGTGGTTGTTACCAGGTATGGCTGGAAGTACGGGCATCCAATGCAGCAGCAATCGCTTTGTACCAAGGTGCTGGCTTCGAATTAGCCGGCCGGCGGAAGAACTACTACCAAGGCAGCTCTGGATCAGAGGATGCCTTGGTGATGGGACAGCAGCTTTAGTGCTCTTTAATGCAGCCACTGAATAAACTGCAGGTACATCGGAATACCCAGCAGCACATTCAGCGGGAAGGTAATGCCAAGTGCTGCCAGCAAGGACAAGCCGATATCTGCCTGAGGAATAGCGGTGCGAATGGCCACCGGCGCTGCAATGTAGGAGGCACTGGCAGTTAAACTGGCTAAAATCAGAATGGAGCCATCGGGCAGGCCCAGCCAGATGCCGGTGAAGATGCCGCAAACAGCCAAGAGTACTGGTGTAATCAGCGCAAAACAAATCACCCGCCAATACCGTAACGATATCCGATTCAGGGTTTCTGCTGCGGTTAAGCCCATTTCCAGCAAGAACAGCGCCAACACCCCTTTAAAGGCATTGGTGAATAACTCGGTCACGGCGGAGCCTTGTTGCGGGCCATACATATAACCAATCAGCACGCCACCGGCCAGCAGCACCACCCCCCGGTTGGTTAGGGTTTCGTGCCAAATGGCACTTTGGCTGGTTTTCGGACCGTCACTTTGCCGCCAGCGGTAAATCGCCAAGGCTACCATAATGGCAGGAAGCTCCAGCATGACCAGATAGAGGGTGACTTCAGCGCCTATCGTCAGTTGCATGCTTTCGGCATAAGCCAAGGCCACGGCAAAGGTGCCGGCACTGGCAGAGCCATAGTGGGCTGCAAAGCTGGCACTGTCGGCCGATGATAAACGCACCAGACTGCGCAGGACTGGATAAAGCAGTAGCGGGAATAGAGCACCGATCAGAATAACGCTACCAAGCTCGGGCACCAACTGCCAGCTGAGGTTGCCATGCAGCGCCATCCCGCCTTTTAAGCCGATGGTGAGCATCAGCAGCAAGCTCAGAGTATCGTAGGCAGCTTTAGGAATAGTGAGATCGGAACGCAGAATACCTGCCAACAGGCCCAACAAAAAAAACATCACCACAATATCAGGCATTACGCTTCCTCGTTTAGCAATCGGCAAAACCTGCGCATTGTATCCTTAGAACAGTGGAAATGGAAATCCCGATGCGCACAGCAGACCAGCATCGGTATACTTGACAGTGTTCTCTTAAGCAGCTTGTTGCTGTGGGCGTGCGATTTGACAGTAGAAGTCCAACCAAATGACCGGCTCCAGCGGCAAGTGCGCCAATTGTCGCTCCAGCTGCTGCTGCAGACCTTGCATTTGTTCAACCCGGCTGATACCGATCCGTACTTCCAGCAGCAAGTAACTGCCGCTTTTCGCCATTTTGCATTGACGATGGGAAATACCCAGGTTTTCCAACTCTCGGTAGACCTGTTTCCGCAGCTCTGCCGGTGGGCTTATCATCAACAGCTCGTTAATGGCGCTGAAAACCATGCGCAGCGGCACCTGAATAAAGTAACCGGATACCAGAATCACCATCACTGGATCGGCATAGAGGGCCCAGGCGGCAAAAGAGGTAAACTGAAGACTCCAGGTGACAATGAAACCAATCAGCACGGCCAGGCTCAGCACGGCGTCCATCCACCACTGGTTTTGTTCGGCTTCCACCAGCACTGATTGCAATGAGATGTTGGCTTGGCGCAGCCGCCACCAAATGGCGAAGCACACCAAGACACTAAGCAAAGCAAAGAAAATAGCTTTATCGGCCGCTATCTGACGGCCTCCATCCAGCAACGCCATCACTGCGGCAGCGAAAGACACCAGGCACACCAGCAGAATGACCATGCCTTTGACCGCAATGGCCAGTGGCTCGGCTGGCAAACGACCAAAGTTAAAACGGCTATCGGCTGGTGAGGTGGATACCTTCAACGCCAATAAAGACAACAGCGACAAGCCTAAACTCACCAAAGAGTAACTGCCATCGAAGACGATGGCCATGGAATGGGCCCAAAGCCCCCAACCTATGCCGACCAGGGCAAAGAAACCAGCACCGGCAGCAGAAAACTTAAGAATTGATGACTCCGAACGGCTGTTCAGCGACAACATAAAAACCTCGATTTATGGCAAAAAAGTGACAAAGTATTCGTCGGCAGTGACTGGCTATACAGTCAGTCGGCTTGCTGATGTACTTTGTTGGCGCTATTCTATGGTAAATTTATTGGAGGCAACTAATCGCTAGCCGACGAACTTCTCGGCGCTGCTATGCATTGTCTCGCGTGGCTTTCAGCGAAAGCCCGTGGCAGGTTGAGGTGCTGATGAAAGTGATACAGGCGGAAGTCTTTCTGGTGGTGTTGGACGAAGGCTCAGTCGCCGAGGCGGCCCGGCAGCTTGGCCGCAGCCGTACCACCATCAGCAGCGTGCTCAGCAGTTTTGAAGATGAGCTGGCGGTGACCTTGTTCGAGCGCTCTGGCAATGAATTAACGCCAACGCCCATTGCCTGGGCCATTAAGCCCGATTGCATTCGCTTGCTGCAATCGGCCCGGCAAATCGAGCAGCGCTGTCAGCAGCAGCGCAGTGGCATTGAATCGACTCTGCGGATTGCGCGGGACGATGCCTTGCCGGAGCGTTTCTGGCGTGAAACCATGACTGCTCTTAAACAACAGTTTCCACTGACCGGCGTCTCTGTCTATTTGGCGCCACCGCAGGAGCTGACCGAGCTGGTGGACTGGCAATCGGTCGATTTGGCGTTTGGCTTGGCTCAGCATCAAGAGCCGCACGAAAGCTTGCGCTTTCAGCCCTTGGGCGGTTTGCGGGTGATGATGGTGGCCGGGCCGGATCACGCGCTCTGTCGCCTGCCGCTGGTGCATGACGATGACCTGCAGCAATTTACCCAGGTCACCACGGCCTACTTGCAGGATGATTTGCTGGTACCGCAACTGTCCGGGGGCTCCAATTACCTGGCACTGACTCAGTTTGAGCTGATTCGGGATGCGGTGATCAGTGGTGCCGGCTGGTCGCGACTGCCGCAACCGGTGATTATGGAACAACTTAAAGCCGAGCAACTGCGGGTGCTGAAACATCCAGGGGCGCTCAGCTGGCAGTCGTACCAACTGATTTGCGAACAAGGCTATGCCATGGGGCGTGTTGCCAGTTGGCTGGAACAGCAAGTGGTGCGCTACCTGACTCAGTTTGCCTGAGCAAAACAAGCAATTAAATTTCCCCCGTTCCGTCATTCGCGGTAAAATGCAGCAAATTTTTTCAATGGCAGCGGTACCCAACTGGGCCGCTGCATTTTGCTATTGTCGCGACGAGTATTGAATGAGCAACCAACAGTTACAGCAGGAAATCGACAGCCGGCGTACCTTCGCTATCATCAGTCACCCCGATGCGGGTAAAACCACCATCACCGAAAAGGTGTTGTTATTCGGGGCTTTGATCCAAAAAGCCGGCACTGTCAAAGGCAAAAAGTCGGGGCAGTTTGCTACCTCCGACTGGATGGAAATGGAAAAAGAGCGGGGCATCTCAGTCACCACCTCGGTGATGCAGTTTCCGTACAACCACTGCCTGGTCAACCTGCTCGATACCCCAGGTCACGAAGATTTCTCGGAAGATACCTACCGCACCCTGACAGCAGTGGACTCGTGCCTGATGGTGATTGATGCTGCCAAAGGGGTTGAGGAGCGAACCATCAAACTGATGGAAGTGACCCGGCTGCGCGATACACCCATTCTGACCTTTATGAACAAAATGGACCGGGATATCCGCGATCCGATTGATCTGCTGGATGAAGTTGAGAGCGTCCTGAATATTGCCTGCGCACCGATTACCTGGCCGATTGGCTGTGGTAAGGAATTTAAAGGGGTGTACCACCTGCTGCGGGATGAAGTTATCCTGTACAAATCGGGCATGGGCCACACCATTCAGGATGTTCGCATTATTGCAGGCATCAATAACCCTGAACTGGATGCAACCATTGGCTCTTTAGCCGAAACCCTGCGCGATGAGCTGGAGCTGGTGCAGGGCGCCAGTCATCCCTTTGATCAGGAGCTGTTCTTAAAAGGCGAGCTGACCCCAGTGTTCTTTGGTACCGCCCTTGGCAACTTTGGTGTCGATCACATGCTGGATGGCTTGACTGAATGGGCTCCGACGCCACAGCCTCGAGAAACCAACAGCCGTGTGGTGCAACCGCACGAGCCTGGCTTTAGCGGCTTTGTCTTTAAAATCCAGGCCAATATGGATCCGAAGCACCGCGATCGGGTGGCGTTTTTACGCATTTGCTCTGGCAAGTACGAAAAAGGCATGAAGATGCGCCATGTCCGGCTTGGTAAAGAGGTGCAGGTATCGCATGCACTGACCTTTGTTGCCGGTGACCGGGAGCATGTTGAAGAAGCCTGGCCGGGAGACATCATTGGCCTGCACAACCATGGCACCATTAAAATCGGCGATACTTTCACTGTGGGCGAGGACATGCAGTTTACCGGCATTCCAAACTTTGCACCGGAGCTGTTTCGCCGCATCCGTTTGCGCGACCCACTGAAGCAAAAGCAACTGCTCAAAGGCCTGGTGCAATTGTCGGAAGAAGGGGCGGTGCAGGTGTTTCGGCCCATCGACAGCAACGATCTGATTGTCGGCGCGGTTGGCATCCTGCAGTTCGATGTGGTGGTGCACCGGTTAAAGTCCGAGTACAACGTTGATGCTTTGTACGAAAGCATCAACGTGTCCACTGCTCGCTGGGTCTACAGCGATGACAACAAAGCCATGGCGGAATTTAAAAAGAAAGCCAGCCAGAATCTGGCGTTGGATGGTGGTGACAACCTGACCTACATCGCCCCGACCATGGTCAATTTAAACCTGGCCATTGAGCGTTACCCAAACATTCAGTTTAGCAAAACCCGTGAGCACTAACAGGCAAAGCGCATGAATATCAAACACCTATTGACGGAAAAAACACAAGCGGCTTTTGCAGCCCTCGGCGTTCCGGCCGACACCAACCCGGCGGTCACCATCAGCACCCGGCCGGAGTTTGGTGATTACCAAATCAATGGCGCCATGAGCGCCGCCAAAGCGCTGAAAACCAATCCGCGTCAGTTGGCGCAGCAATTGCTGGATGCGTTGGCGCTGGATGATATCGCAGCCAAGGCGGAGATTGCCGGCCCGGGCTTTATCAATATCAGCTTAAAGCCAGAGTGGCTGGCTGCTCAGTTGCAGCAGGCGGTGCAGGACCCACGTCTTGGTGTGGCACCCAATGCCAGTCCGCAGACCGTGGTGGTGGATTATTCCGCGCCCAATCTGGCCAAAGAAATGCACGTGGGTCATCTGCGCTCTACCATCATCGGCGATGCGGTGGTTCGCTGTCTGGAGTTCTGGGGCGATACCGTGATCCGGCAAAACCATATGGGCGACTGGGGCACCCAGTTCGGCATGCTGATTGCGCACCTGGAAGACAAGCTGGCAGCCGGTATCGATCTGGAGCAGGTGGCGCTGGCCGATTTGGAAAACTTTTACCGCGAAGCGAAAAAGCGCTTTGACGATGAAGACGGCTTTGCCGATAAATCCCGTGATTATGTGGTGAAGCTGCAAAGCGGCGATGCCCATTGCCAGAAGCTGTGGCAATTGTTTATTGATACCTCGATTAAGCACAGCGATGAGGTTTATCAGAAACTGAATGTCACCCTGACGCATGATGACATCAAGCCGGAAAGTGCCTACAACCCGATGCTGCACGGCATTGTTGAGCAGCTCAAAGCCAGTGGCCTGGCGGTGGAAGATCAGGGCGCTTTGGTGGTGTTTTTGCAGGAGCTGGCCGATAAAGACGGCAATCCATCCCCCTTTATTATTCAAAAAACCGGTGGTGGCTTCTTGTACTCCACCACCGATCTGGCGGCTTGTCAGTACCGCAGCCAGCAATTAAAGGCCGATCGCATCATTATCTTTACCGATGCCCGTCAGGGCCTGCATTTTAAGCAGGTGGAGCTGACTGCCCGCAAAGCCGGTTTGCTTCGTGACGACACGGCGTACCATCACTGCCCGTTCGGTACCATGATGGGCGAAGATGGCAAACCCTTCAAAACCCGTACTGGCGGCACCGTTAAGCTGGCTGAGTTACTGGATGAGGCCATTAGCCGGGCTGGTGCTCTGGTGGCAGAAAAGGCTACCGAACTGAGTGCAACCGAGCAGGCGGAAGTGGCAGCCAAAGTGGGCATTGGTGCGGTGAAATTTGCCGATCTGTCAAAAAACCGTACCAGCGATTACGTCTTTAGCTGGGATGCGATGCTGAGCTTTGAAGGGGCCACCGCCCCTTATCTGCAATACGCTTACACCCGGGTGCGCAGCATCTTGCGTAAAGCAGAGCTTGGCGATGACTTCCAGGCCGCGATTTTGCTGCAACAGCCGCAGGAGCTACAGCTGGCAGTTAAACTGCTGCGGCTGGAAGAAACCTTGCAGCAGGTGATGAAAGAGGCCCAGCCCAACCTGCTGTGCAACTACCTGTATGAATTGGCCAGTCTCTTTATGAGCTTTTACGAAGCTTGCCCTATCCTCAAAGACGGCATTGAACCAGAGCTCAAAGCCAGCCGTTTAATGCTGAGTATTTTAACCGCCCGCATGTTACGCCAGGGGCTGGACTTGCTGGGCATTGAGGTGATGGAGCGGATGTAATGAAGATTGATGCCATCAGGCGCAGTTACACCAAAGACAAACTGGATCTGGATAAGCTGCATGCTGATCCCATTCGGCAGTTCGAGCAGTGGCTCAAAGACGCCATTGCTGCCGAGCTGCCGGACCCGACTGCCATGTGTGTGGCGACGGTGGATGAAAGTGGCCAGCCGTCGCAGCGGCTGGTGCTGTTAAAGGATGTCAGTGCTGATGGTTTTGTGTTCTACACCAATCTGGGCAGCCGCAAAGCGACTGAGCTGGCGGCCAACCCCAAAGTCAGTTTGCACTTTCCCTGGCATCCGCTGGAGCGTCAGGTGATTGTTTATGGCACGGCTGAACGGGTTTCTAATACGCAGGTGATGAAGTACTTTTTATCCCGGCCCAAAGAAAGCCAGTTAGCGGCTTGGGCCTCCGAGCAGAGCCGGCCGGTCTCCACCCGGCAGGCCTTGATGCAAAAGTTTGCCGAAATCAAACACAAGTTCGAACATGGCGAAGTGCCACTGCCCTCGTTTTGGGGCGGCTTTTTGGTGCGACCGCATCAGATTGAGTTCTGGCAAGGCGGCGAGCACCGGTTGCATGACCGCTTTATGTACCGCAAAGAGGACGACAGCCGTTGGTCGATTGACCGGCTATGTCCTTAAGGCTGTTCGACAGTCACTGCCATCTGAACCTGCCCGAGCTGGCTCCTCAGATGGATGCTCACTGGCAAGCTGCTCAGGCCGTTGGGGTTGCAGCGCTGCTGATCCCGGCGGTAGAGCAGGTTGCCTGGCAGCCGTTACTTCAACTGCATCAGCAGCAGCCAGCGTGGCAGATTGCACTCGGTATTCACCCTTGGTGGGCCGCACAGCACAGTCTGCAGGCGGTGACAAAACTGGAGACCATGCTGTCTGAGCAGCAGGACGCAGTCTGTGCGATTGGCGAAATCGGCCTCGATTTCGCGCTTTCCTCTGACACTTTCTCCATGCAACAGCAATTGTTTGAAGCCCAACTGGCACTGGCCGCCCGGCTGAATAAGCCGGTGATTTTGCATCACCGCAAATCCCAACCGCATCTGCTGGGGGCAATTAAGCGGGAAAACTTTGTGGAAGGCGGTATTTTGCATGCCTTTTCCGGCAGCCCGGAGCAGGGCCAGGCTTTTATTGATTGTGGCTTTAAGCTGGGCATTGGCGGCACCATCAGTTATGAACGCGCTGGCAAAACCAGGCGCGCGGTGCAGCAGTTGCCGCTAAGTGCCTTTGTGCTGGAAACCGATGCGCCGGCCATGCCACTGGCCGGCTTTCAGGGGCAGACTAATACACCGGCCCAGTTGGCGCTGGTGTTTCAACACTTTTGCCAGTTACGGCCAGAGTCACCAGCCCAACTGGCCGAGGCGATCTGGCACAATACCCAACAGGTACTTCGACTGCAAGCTACCAGCGCAGGGTGATGCCGGCCATCCAAAGCCGGCCGGGCGCAGGCTCGAAGGAGCGGCCATTGCCCTGGTTGACCACCACCGAACCGACATAGTCTTTGTTGGTCAGGTTATCCAGCCGTAGCCAGGCATCTAGTTGGCTGCTGCCCCATTGCCACTCGGTCTGTGCCGCCAGCCCCCACAGATGTGCGCCTGGTGCATCGATGCTGTTGGCGTCATCGACCGGCACGCTCGAGCGGTACTGATGGTTCAAGCGCAGACTCAGCGGCTGTAAGGCACCACTACTAATCGGCTGCCATTGCCATTGCTGGAAAAAGTTGCTGCGGGCTAAGCCGGGCAAACGATTGCCACTGTTGGCATCTGCTTCACTTTGACCAAAGCTGGCATCCAGCCAAGTGTAACTGGCACGCCAGCTTAAGGTATCGCTTAAGCTAAAGCGGCTGCTTAGCTCAAAGCCCTGACGTTTGGTATTGGCCGCATTGCGGTAGGTGGTGCGACCATCAATGCTTCTATCGACCAGCAAATCATCATCGGTATCAATCACAAAGACGGTGCTTTGCGCCAGCCAGTTGCTGCGCTGCAGCTTCAAGCCAAGTTCGTGTTGGCGCACTTTGGCGGCATTAAGTTCGGTATTCAGGCCGGAACCTTCATTGCGATACGCCATTTCGGTTAAGGTCGGGGTTTCAAAGCCAACACCGGTGCCGGCAAACAGGCTGAGATCATCGCGCACGGCAAAGTTCAGCGCAGAACTCCAGGCATTTTCCTGATAACGAACCTCGCCACTGTCATCCGGGTTGCCGGGCACAATAAAGCGATCGGCCACGGTAAAGTCGATGCGGCTCAAGCGGGCACCTGTGACCCAGGCCCAGCGCGGATGGAACTGCCAGTCGCTGATGAGGGTGGCATCACGGCTGTCGACCCGGCCTGTTTCGTCGCGGCGCAGCTCGCCTCTGTTGCCAAAGTCATTGACAAAGCCAAGCCGCTCGTCTTTTTGCTGCTCATTATCCAGCGCCAGCGTCAAGCGCCACGGCGTGGCTGCCAGAGGTTGCACTGTGCCGCTTAGGTTGGTGCCATAAAACGAACGGCTTAAATCAATGACGGCACCCGATGAGCTGATGGCAGTGCCAGGAAACGCCAGGTACTGCTCAATTTCCCGCTTGCCATGCCAGGCCGACAACCGCCAGTCAGTGAGCCAAGACGGTTCACTCAGATTTCGTGCTCGCAGAGTCATGGACTGCTGACGATGGCGAATGCTTTTGCGGGTGCCAAAGGTGGCTGCCTGGGGAGCGGTCTGCTTTGGGTTTTCCCGCCACTGCTCGGGGCTTAAAGCCAGGGGGTCTTGCAGCAGCGGCGCATCGTTGTCATCCAGCCGCAGAATCAGCTCCGCCTGCTCGCCAAGATCCCGGTACCAGCGCAATGCCCACTGATCACGTTTTACCGCGCTGAAGGGCCTGTCGCCATCAGTGCGAAAGCGGGCATAGTCGCCACTAAAGCTTTGGCGCTCATCGGCATAAACGGCGCGCAGATGCTGGCGCTCACGCTTGGCGCTGCCAGCGCTCAGGCTGGCCGAGACATTGGTTGGCTTTGTTGCTGGTGGCAGCGGCCGGCTGCTTTGCAGATCAATCACCCCACCGGCCGAGTTGCCATGAATGGCTGCCAGTGGGCCCCGCAACACTTCGACGCTGCTTGGCTCGTCCAGTAAAATGCTGGAGGTTTGCGCCTGACCATCTGGCATCGACAAGGGAATGCCATCCAGCCGCAGTCGCACACCGCGCACGCCAAAGGCGGCGCGGGCACCAAAACCACGCAGGGTAATGCGGGTATCCTGGGCAAAGTTAAAGCGGGTGTCGACTTGCAGGCCGGCCATGCCTTCCAGCAACTCGGCGGCATCGGTGCGCATGCCGGGTGTCAGGCTTTCTATATCAACACGCTCCACCGCAGCGGGGGTTTCCAGCCAGGGGCGGGCAGTGCGGGTAGCCGTGATGACCAGGCGCTCTATTTCGGCGCTTTCGGCAGCGGTTTGTGTGGCCAGCGGGGTGGAGACGGCGGCTGCCACATGCAGGGCAACTAAGGTAACAAACATCTGTGGCTCCTTTTAATTTGGTAGCAAGTATACGGCTGAGAGTTTAGAAAGCGACTGTAGATAATCGCATGAATGTGTCGCTTTATGGTTTCTGGTTGCTAATAGCAGCTGACATGCAGTTTACTGCCACAAAGCACTGACAGCCGAAGGCTTTTATGAGTAGAATAGAGAAACCGCAACCAACCACGGTATTGTCGTGTCGCATTGCTATCAATTTCAGGCCGCTGACTGGCCATCGCAGAACCTCTCCGATTGTTGTTCAGAACATGACACCGCCTTGCTGTGCACCGAGCGCGGTGAGCTCAGGGTCCAAACCAAGTCGCCTGTCGTCGGCTGGAGCGCAGCATCGTTGCAGCCGCAACTCAGTAATGTTACTCCCCAGGCTAGCCTGCGGATTTTTGGCGGCAGCCTGACGTTTGCCCAGTTGCCGGCGCTTTTTGCCAGCTGCCCTGCATTGGAGCAACAGGTGCTGGCGCTTCGCTTGTATCAGCCGCATCCGGATTTAGCGCCAGCCCTGTTGTTGCAGCTGCCAATGTTGTTATCGCAGCATGAGCAGCAGGATGTTCGGCAATGGGCGCAGGCACAAGCGCTGGAGCTGGTGTATCTGGAGCAAGCACCCAGCCTGAGTGAGCCCGGCTTGCTGCTGATGGACATGGACTCGACCGCTATTGAAATTGAATGCATCGATGAAATTGCCCGCAAATCCGGTGTTGGCGATGAAGTTGCTAAGGTCACGGCCCGCGCCATGCGTGGCGAGCTGGATTTCGCTGCCAGCTTGCGCGAGCGGGTGGCGGCACTGAAAGGCGCCGATGCCACTATTCTGGCCGAGGTGTTGGCAGAGCTGCCGCTGATGCCAGGGCTGACTGAGCTGGTTGTGCAGCTCAAGGGTTACAACTGGCATGTAGCCATCGCCTCCGGTGGCTTTACCTATTTTACCAAGGCGCTGGAGCAGCAACTGGGCTTGTCGGCGACCTTTGCCAATGAGCTGGCGATAGTGGATGGGAAACTAACCGGTGAAGTGCAGGGTGCTATTGTCGATGCCAGCACCAAAGCCAGGGTGTTAGGGCAGTTGGCCACTCAGTACCATCTGGCAAAACATCAAACAGTGGCCATTGGTGATGGTGCCAATGATTTGCCAATGTTGGCAGAAGCGGGATTGGGCGTGGCCTTTCATGCCAAGCCACTGGTGCAGGCAAAGGCCAAAGCGGCGATTCGCCATGGCTCTTTGCTGCAGCTGCTGTATTTGCTGGACTAACTTGTCTGATGAAGCATCAACAGCATTCGTACTTTTTACCGGTGAAAGGCTATCAGTTGCATATCCGCCGTTTGTTGCCGCTGCACCAGCCCGTTGGCGCTGTGCTGATGCTGCATGGGGCCATTGGCAATGGCCGGATTTTCTACAGTCAATCCGGCAAAGGCTTGGGCTGCTATCTGGCCGATCAGGGCTTTGCGGTCTACTGTGCCGACTTTGCCGGCCGGGGCCGCTCCTTACCACACAGCTCCAGTGGCTTTGATCACAGCCAGCAGCAGTTAATTTGCCAGGATATTCCGGCGTTAGTGCGCCATGTTGCTGAAGCGAATCAGCAGGCGCTGCATCTGATCGCGCACTCTTGGGGTGGGGTGCTGGCAGCGGCCAGTTTAAGTCGTCATCCTGAGTTGTTGCCGCTGGTGCAATCCAAAGTCTGTTTTGGCAGTAAACGCCGCATCCGGACACAAAGCCTGGAGAAAAAATTAAAAATCGACTGGCTGTGGAATCGATTGGCACCCTGGTTGGCAGAGCGGCAGGGCTACTTTCCGGCCAGGCGCTGGCGTTTGGGCGCTGATGATGAACCCAGACAATTCTTGCTCGATTGCATTCGCTGGATAGAGCAGGATGCCTTTGTTGATTGCAGCGATGGTTTTGATTACCAAAGCGCGGCTAAAAGCACGGCTTGGCCTGAGTTGTGGCACTTTGTGGCAGAAAAAGATCGGGTGCTGGGGCATCCGGATGATGTCAAAGCCTTTATCGCAGAAGCTCATCAACAGCAGGCGCGTTTCAGCCACCTAGGCAAAGCGTCAGGTGCCCTTGTGGATTACGACCATGTCAGCATGTTAACGCATCCTATGGCGGTGCAGGATCACTTTCCTAAATTGCTGCAGTGGCTCCAGCAGTTGGCTGAGCGCTGAGCAAGCGTAGACGTAAGCTGCGCTGCTGCTGACGCTGCGCCTCTGGGATCCCGAGCCGCAACAGCAACTCTTCGCTGATATCAATCAATTCACCTACCCCCACCACACTCCAGAGTTCTTCTTCCAGCAGCTTGGCTTTGTGAATGGCATACTGGCTAATGTAACTGAGTTCTTTGGCGATAAAGTCGCTGTCCGGCCGGCCGGTGCGCGATAGCCAGATCCGGTAACAAAAAACCGCAGCCTTGTCCTCGATTAACTGCTGGATAAAGGCATGCTTGTCCGGCTCTTTGTTAAATTCATAATCGTAATGACAGTTGAGCTCCGGTGGGCCTTCCGGTTGTGGCAACACTTTCAGGTACAGCTCGTAACATTGCGGCGGATCTTGTCGTTTCATCTGCTTCAGCTGGCTGGCAAAGGTTAAACTGACGGCGTTGTGCTTGATCAGCGGCTCAATGTTGATTTGTTCTGGCAAGGAAGGCAGCTGGTCGAGCAGTTGATGCAAGCTGGCTGGCAGCCCTCCTTGTGCTATGGCCTTCATCTCGTAGCGGATGCCTTTGCGGTGTAGGTAAAATGGAAAGCTATCCACGGCTTTAATCAGCATGTTACGCAAGGCTGGCGCTAAGCCGGGATGTTTGACCTGCTCCTCTGCCACCGTCAGCTTGCTGCGGTTGTTTTGAATCAGCAGTTGGAAAAACTCCTTGCCGGCGTGCCCCTGATCATTTTCCAGCACTTTCAGATTCATGATGGTGCCACTTTTGCTGATGGCCATGACTTCATATGGCAGTTGTTTCAGACTGTATTTGCTGCTGATTTTTTGCAAGTCCGGCAGGTTCAGCCGCACGATATCCCCACGCTGCAAGTGAACCGGCAGCAGGGTCTCAATTTGCATGCCGTTGGGCGAAAAGTCGCGGCTAAAGGCTTCAGGCTGCGGTTCTTCTTTGGCGTTGAAACACTCCACCGTCGTTTTGTAGAGGTAACGGTCTTCCGAGCGAAGATTGACGTACTTGACCGGGACGGCTTCACAAAAGGGCAGCTGATTGAGCTTGGGATGAGCAAATTGATTCAATTGCCGAATTAAGGATTTGTCATAGCTGTGCTGCTGATACCAGGAAGTGCTGCTGTCGTCGGTCAGATCCGTCATGCTGACGATAAAACGCAATGGGCTCAGGTAGGCATCCAGCAAGCGGGTGTTGCTGGCTGGCGCTTTGGTGTCAGAGCCTGGCAGCTGAAAATGCAACTGGCTGAAATCGGCTGAGGTGGTTAAAAAGCTAAGCTGGAACACTTTCCAGCTTTTCTTGCTGGCCCCAAAGCCCTGAAACAAGGTGAGCAGTGCGGGCTCCGCCAGCAATTCGGTTGTGGTTGCGGTGTAGAAGTACAATTTTCCTTTGGCGGCATGAGTGAAGCAGTACAGCAGGGTTTGCCGTTGCCCTTCGGGTTGCTGCAGCAGCTGCTTTAACCGCTTGGCACTCAGTACCTGAGGCAGCACCGAGCGCTGCTGTTCGTCCTGAAAGTAATGAAAGCTGGCTCTGTTGTTTTCGGTGGTTAACGCGCACTGTGGGTTTGACTTGCCCTGATGGACGGCAATAAACACGTGCAGGCTGCTGGTTCTTGGCACAAAGAACTGCTCGTATCCTTTGACAATGACGGCATCCAGCGCATTGTCCAGGTTCAGCTTGTAGCGGCGCTTGTTGCCCCGGATAAAACGGTCAATAAAGCTGGTGAACTCTTGCTCCTGCTCGTTGCTTTGCTCCAGTCGCTTTAAGCGCAGTTGCTGGCTGCGCTGGTCCAGAGGACTTGCTTCGACCAGCTGATAGCGGATTGGGTTGCTGCGATCCAGGGTGTACTCTTGTTCCAGCTCACGGAAAAAAATACCCAACTCCGTGCCGGCTTCCAGCTGCACCTGGCGGGCCAGCTTCAGTTTGCAGCCTTGCACCGAAATGTCAGTGGTTTGGGCACTGTACTTTTTGCCGTTGTCCAGCACGATCTCAACGGTAATGCTGTAATTCATCCGCTCTCCGCTGCGGTTGATGTAGCTGCCAAATTGCACCAGTCGGGCCTGGTGTTTGCTCGGCGCTTCCAGCTCATCTTCAATCCCAGCCGTATCATCACTATCCAAAGCCTTTTTGATACGAGCTTCGGTTTCTTTGCGGTGCATCACCCGGTAGTTGTTGTCGGTGTTCATCACGTCTTCGTAGACACCTAGGGTAAAGCGGCCATACTCACGAATGCCTTGTTCAAATACTTCAATGGCATGCTCATCCATGTAATGGGTTTTGCCTTGATGCTCGTAAGGCCGGACTTGGCCATCGACATGGCCACGTAAGTCAATGTAGAAGTCACAAGGCTGCGACAGCCGCTTGAGCTCCATTTTTAGCAGGAACTGTTTGGATTTGGGCAGTTCGCTGGTCAGCACAGCAAACATCTGATCGAAATCAGATGTCTGAACTGAGCTTTTTAACCGCTCGATGATGCTAAGGTGTTCTTGCAGGTCCGGTGCTGTCATAATCTCACTGAGTTCAGCGTCAAAATACCGTGCAACTGCCGGTAGAATGACAGTACGCTACGTGGTTGTGGCATTATTTTCAATAGTCAGGTAAACAATGCAATATCTATACCCACACGTATCTTTGGCAAACCTGTTGAGGAATTAAATGGCAAAAAATAAAACGGCTTATGTCTGCAATGACTGTGGTGCCGACTTTATGCGCTGGCAGGGGCAGTGCAGTGAGTGCGGTGCCTGGAATACCATTACCGAAGTACGACTTGGAGCGGTAAAAAGCAAAAGCAGTCGTTTTGAAGGCTATGCCGGTGCCGCTGCTGCCAAGGTGATTCGGCTGGATGAAGTGGATTTGCAAGATGTGCCGCGTTTTAGCTCGGGCTTCTCTGAGCTGGATAGGGTGCTGGGCGGTGGCATCGTACCGGGTTCGGCGGTGTTGATTGGCGGCAGTCCCGGCGCCGGTAAAAGTACCTTGTTGTTGCAAATGATGTGTGGCCTGGCGGAACAGGGCACGGCGCTCTATGTAACCGGAGAGGAGTCCTTGCAACAGGTGGCGCTTCGGGCCAATCGTCTGGGGCTGCCAACCGGCAAGCTCAGAATGTTGGCGGAAACCAATGTGGAAAGCATTTGCCACCTGGCCCAACAGGAAAAACCCCGGGTGATGGTGATCGACTCCATTCAGGTGATGCATATGGCCGATATTCAGTCGGCGCCCGGCAGCGTCTCGCAGGTGCGGGAAAGTGCCGCTTACCTGACCCGCTTCGCCAAGCAGCACCACATCGCGGTCATTATGGTGGGCCATGTGACCAAGGATGGCAGCCTGGCTGGTCCCAAGGTGCTGGAACATTGCATCGACTGCTCTATTTTGCTGGATGGCGATGCGGACAGCCGCTACCGCACCTTGCGCGGCAACAAGAACCGCTTTGGCGCAGTCAATGAACTGGGTGTCTTTGCCATGACGGGTCAGGGCATGAAGGAAGTCAAGAACCCATCGGCGATTTTTCTTAGTCGCAGTGAGGAAGTGCAATCAGGCAGCATCGTGATGGTGCTGTGGGAGGGGACCCGACCTTTGCTGGTGGAAATCCAGGCTTTGGTCGACCACTCACCGCTCAATAATCCGCGACGGGTCACTGTGGGGATGGAGCAAAACCGCATAGCCATGTTGCTGGCGGTGATGCACCGCCATGCCGGTTTGCAAATGGCCGACCAGGATGTGTTTGTCAATGTGGTGGGGGGCATTCGGGTGCAGGAAACCAGTGCCGATCTGGCGACCTTGCTGGCGCTGGTCTCCAGCTTTCGCAACAAGCCGCTGCCGCATGATTTGGTGGTCTTTGGTGAAGTGGGGCTGTCCGGTGAAATCCGTCCGGTGCCCAGTGGTCAGGAACGGCTGCGTGAAGCGGCCAAGCATGGCTTTAAACGGGCGATTGTGCCCAAAGCCAATTGTCCGAAAGAGCCGATTGAAGGCATGCAGGTCACTGGCATTGGCCGTTTGTCCGAAGCACTGGAAGCCCTGGAGTAACGCCGAAAAAATACCGCCGGTTGGCGGTATTTTCAGCTTGAAGCGCTTAAGAACCAATGCGGGTTCTGTTGTTGGGGAAATTGAGTTTCAGCACTTCGTAGGCATCATCACGCAGCTTGTACAGGCCCAATTTGTCGTAGCCTTGCACCATCAGCTCCAGCGCCTGCTCCACTTGCGGCGATTCACGGAAAAACTCCACAATGTATTTGCCGCGATTGGCGGCAGCCAGATAAGCACCACGACGCATGTAGTAATCGGCGACAATCAGCTCATGGCGGGCCAGAGTTTCACGAATGTGTTGCATCCGAATCCTGGCATCGGCACTGTACTGGCTGTCCGGGTAGGTGGTGACCAGGATGCGGAAGTCATCAAAGGCCTGGCGGGTACTGGCCAGATCGCGATCCGCCTGATCGATGCCAAAGAACGACTGAAAAGCATTTTCGTCGGCTTTCAGGTTGGTCAGACCGCGCATGTAATAGACGTAATCGAGATTGGGGTGATTTGGGTTCAGCCGGATAAAGCGATCGATGTTGGCAATGGCTTGCGGTAAATTGTTAGCCCGATAGTAGGCATAGATCAAATCCAGTTGCACCTGACGCGCCAAAGGACCAAAGGGGTGGCGGTTCTCAACGGCTTGCAGCATTTCGATGGCACGATTGAACAGACCCGAGTCCAGCACACCTTTGGCTTCTTCGTACATGGCTTGCGCATTTTGGGTCACTGAGACGGGCTCTTGTGTCCGTTTACCAGCACAGGCACTGAGCGTTACTGCGATGATCATCACCCACAGCAGGGTGGAAAACTTACTAGTCATGGTTAAATTCATATCTCCGTCAGCCTTTGGCTGTCCAGTTGGTGGTAAAACCGTTAAAATACGCTCCAAGAGAAACCCGATTCTAACCCAGAGCCTTCGGGAATGCACACAGGATACCCGCTTCCGCTATGACAAAACAGATCAAATTGACAGAAATCGTGCCTGACCATCTTTACGGTAAGCGGTTAGATCAGGTGTTGGCCGAATTGTTCCCCGATTATTCACGCTCACGGATAAAAAACTGGATTTTGGCCGGGGAGGTATTCATCGATGGGGTGGTCGAAAGCAAACCCCGGCACAAATTGCTGGGTGGCGAAACGCTGCTGGTCGACGCCGAGCTGCCAGACGAAGTGCAGCATGAGGCCGAAGCCATTGCACTGAATATTTTGTACGAAGATGACGACATCCTGGCAATCAACAAACCGGCTGGTTTGGTGGTGCACCCTGGGGCGGGCAATCAGGACGGTACTTTGTTGAATGCCTTGTTGCATCATGTGCCGGATATTATCGAAGTGCCAAGGGCTGGGATTATTCATCGACTGGATAAAGACACCTCCGGCGTGATGGTGGTGGCCAAAACCATACCGGCACAAACAGCCTTGGTCTCAGCCATGCAACAACGGCTGATCACCCGCGAGTACGAAGCCGTTTGTCACGGTACGCTAACCGGTGGTGGCACCGTCGATGCCCCCATTGGACGGCATCAAACCCAGCGCACTCTGATGGCCATTGACGAAGCCGGAAAACCAGCGGTCACCCACTATCGGGTGATGGAGCGCTTCCGGGCTCATACCAGGCTGCGATTGCGGCTGGAAACCGGTCGCACCCACCAAATCCGGGTGCACATGCAATCCTTGCATCATCCTTTGGTGGGCGATCCTGTTTACGGTGGCCGGCCCAGACCGCCGCGCGGCGCCAGCGAGCAGTTCCGTCAGGTGCTGCAAAGCTTTCAGCGCCAGGCACTGCATGCTGCCTTGCTGAAACTGGAGCACCCTATCAGTGGTGAGCCGATGGAGTGGCAGGCGCCAATCCCGGAGGACATGCGTTTATTGGTCGAGACCCTGCGTTCCGATACGCAGCAGCATGGCATGGACGATGCCTGATGTGCAGCTGATTCAGCCAGACTGGCCAGCCCCTGCTGGGGTGAAAGCCATCAGCAGCACCCGTGTGGGGGGCCTGTCTGACGGACCTTATGCCGGTTTGAATCTGGGCAGTCATGTTGGTGATGACAGGACGGTGGTCGCAGGCAACCGCCAGCTGTTGAGCGCTGCGGCTGCCATGCCTCAGCCGCCATTTTGGTTGGAACAGGTGCATGGGGTTCAGGTGGTTGCTTTACCTGCAGCAAGCCCGGAGCCCATCACTGCCGATGCGGCGTACAGCGACCGCCCCGGCCAGGTGTGTGCGGTGATGACCGCCGATTGCCTGCCGGTGTTGTTCTGCGATGCTCGTGGTCAGCAGGTAGCGGCAGCCCATGCTGGCTGGCGTGGCCTGGCGGCGGGGGTGCTGGAAAACACCCTGGCCAGTTTTGCTGCCGGCACGGAAATCATGGCCTGGCTTGGCCCTGCCATTGGGCCTTCGGCCTTTGAGGTAGGCAGCGAAGTTGTGCAGCAATTTACCACCTCAGATCCGAAGGCCGCAGCGGCCTTTGTGCAGCAAAGCGAGCACAAATGGTTGGCGGATTTGTACCAGTTGGCCCGGTTGCGTTTGCAGCGCGCCGGCGTGCAGGCCATTTACGGTGGCGATCACTGCACCTTTTCTGAACCCGAATTGTTTTACTCCTACCGCCGTGATGGCCAAACCGGCCGCATGGCTAGCTGCATTTGGTTGCAGCCCTAACTTTGATCCTAGTCAATTATTTGACGCCTACTGCTTGAAAACTGCCCAGTGGCTCCCAATATAAGCTATAACTTTTGTTACAGTTTTGATTGGAGAACCCCATGCGATTAGATCGTCTGACCAGCAAGTTTCAACAGGCCATTGCCGATGCGCAGTCGCTGGCACTTGGCCGCGATCACCAGTTTATTGAGCCGGTGCATTTGATGCATGCGCTGCTCAATCAGGATGGCAGCACCGTGCGCGAGCTGCTGAACAAACTGGGCATTAATTTTAACGAGCTGCGGCTGAAAGTGACGCAGGCCATCGAGCGCTTGCCAACGGTGGAAGGCACCGGCGGTGATGTGCAGTTGTCGGCAGCGATGGGCACTTTGCTCAATTTGTGCGACAAGCTGGCGCAAAAGCGCAAAGATCAATACATTTCCAGCGAGTTGTTTGTGCTGGCCGCCACCGAGGACAAAGGCACTCTGGGCACGATTTTACGTGAGCAGGGCGTCACCGCCGAAGCGCTGGGTAAAGCCATCGATGCGATGCGCGCCGGTCAGCAGGTGGACGATCCCAATGCCGAAGACACCCGTCAGGCCTTGACCAAATACACCGTCGATCTGACCGCCCGTGCCGAGGCCGGCAAACTGGACCCGGTGATTGGCCGGGATGAAGAAATTCGCCGCTGCATTCAGGTGCTGCAACGCCGTACCAAAAATAACCCGGTGCTGATTGGTGAGCCTGGCGTTGGTAAAACCGCCATTGTCGAAGGGCTGGCGCTGCGTATTATCAACAAAGAAGTGCCGGCAGGTTTGCAGGACAAGCGGGTGCTGGCACTGGACCTGGGCGCGCTCTTGGCTGGCGCCAAGTACCGGGGTGAATTTGAAGAGCGGCTCAAAGCCGTGTTGAATGAACTGGCAAAAGAAGAAGGTCAGGTCATTCTGTTTATCGATGAAATCCATACCATGGTCGGCGCGGGTAAAGCCGATGGTGCCATGGATGCCGGCAATATGTTAAAGCCCGCGTTGGCGCGTGGTGAGCTGCACTGTCTGGGGGCCACCACCCTTGATGAATACCGCAAATACATCGAAAAAGATGCCGCTTTGGAGCGTCGTTTTCAAAAAGTGCTGGTGGAAGAGCCAAGCGTGGAAGATACCATTGCCATTTTACGCGGCTTAAAAGAGCGTTACGAGCTGCATCATGCGGTGGAAATTACCGACCCTGCTATTGTCGCTGCGGCCACTTTGTCGCACCGTTATGTTAATGATCGTCAGTTGCCGGATAAAGCCATCGACTTGATTGACGAAGCCGCGTCCAGCATTCGGATGCAGATGGACTCCAAGCCGGAAGAAATGGACCGGCTGGAGCGGCGCATCATTCAGTTAAAGCTGGAAGACAATGCGCTCAGCAAAGAAGTGGATGACGGCAGTAAAAAACGCCGTGATGTTATTCAGGAGCAAATTGCCCAGTTGGAGCAAGAGTACAAGGGCCTGGACGAAATCTGGGAGGCTGAAAAAGCAGCCCTGCAGGGCACTCAAACCATTAAAGAAGAGCTGGAACAGGTTCGGTTGGACATGGAGGTGGCGCGCCGCGCCGGTGATTTGCAGCGGATGTCCGAGCTGCAGTATGGCCGTATTCCAGCACTGGAAAAGCAATTGGATCTGGCCAGTCAGGCCGAGATGCAAGACATGCAATTGCTGCGGAATCGGGTTACCGAGCAGGAAATTGCCGATGTGCTGTCTAAAGCCACCGGTATTCCGGTCAGCAAGATGCTGGAAGGCGAGCGGGAGAAGCTGCTGCAGATGGAGCAGGCACTGCACCAAAACGTGGTCGGGCAAGAAGAAGCCGTGGCTGCGGTCGCCAATGCCATTCGCCGTTCGCGCGCTGGCCTGTCCGATCCGAACCGGCCGATTGGCTCTTTCCTGTTTTTAGGTCCAACTGGGGTCGGGAAGACCGAACTGACCAAGTCGCTGGCGAAATTTTTATTCGACAGTCCGGATGCGATGGTGCGGATTGATATGTCGGAGTTTATGGAAAAGCACGCGGTATCGCGCCTAGTCGGTGCGCCTCCGGGTTATGTCGGTTACGAAGAAGGTGGCTATCTGACCGAGGCGGTGCGGCGCAGACCTTACTCGGTGATCCTGTTGGATGAGGTGGAAAAAGCCCACCCGGATGTGTTCAACATTCTGTTGCAGGTGCTGGACGATGGCCGGCTGACCGATGGTCAGGGTCGCACCGTGGACTTTAAAAACAGCGTCATCATCATGACCTCGAACCTGGGCTCGGATTTAATCCAGCAGTACAGCAATGAGTCGAGCTATCAGGAAATGAAAACCATGCTGATGGATGTGCTGGGCAATCACTTTAGGCCAGAGTTTTTAAACCGGGTCGATGAAACCGTGGTGTTCCATCCGCTGGGTCACGAGCAAATCAAAGCCATTGCCGGCATTCAACTGGCGCGGCTACGCCAGCGTTTGCAAGAGCGTGATTATCAGCTAGAGGTCAGCGAAGCAGCCTTGGATGCGTTGGCGGCCGTTGGCTTTGATCCGGTGTTTGGTGCCCGGCCACTGAAGCGGGCCATCCAGCAGCATCTGGAAAACCCATTGGCGCAAGCGCTGCTTAAAGGGGAGATTGCCCCTGGTAGCACGGTACAGATTGATGCTGAAGGTGATGTCCTTAGCATCCGTTGATGGCACTGACCAGTTAGCAACCTGAAACGGCATCGATGCCGTTTCGCAAGCAATGAAGGCCCACCTTATTGGTGGGCTTATTTTTCTGACCTTTTGGCTGGTTAGCTCTGGGTTTGCCTGCTGCTAGGGGAGTTACCTACTGGGCCTGATGCAGCAGTGGCGTCAGTTTAAGTGAGCTGGTGGCAATGAAAAACAAGGATTTTAATGCTTTACAGGAAAATTTCACGGCTATGGTCTAAATTATAAAGGTTTGATCAACCGGAGTGTAAGCATGAAAAAATCTTTGTTGTTAACAGCATCCATGGCGGCAGCCGTATTGGTGCAACCTGCTTTGATCCCTTCAGCACAGGCGGATATTGTCACCACCCATCAGTATGTGCAGGAGCAGCAATCGGTTTTAAACCGGGCGGTGTTGACCGAGCAGTTGCAACGGCAGGAAGTCCGTGATCTTTTGGTGCAGTATGGGGTCGATCCGGATGAGGCCTTGCTGCGGGTAGCAGCGCTCAGCGATGAAGAAGTGATGGAACTGACCGCCAGTATTCATGAGCTGCCGGCCGGTGCCGGTATCAGCATCAGTACCACCGTAATTTTAGTGGGCATTATTATCTGGCTGGTATTTTTCCGCTAAACAGGCGCCCGTTGTGGGCGCTTCATTTATAAAAAAGAGTCATTTTCATGCATCAAGATTTCCGGCAGCTTAGCTGGCGTTGTTTCTGTGGCTGCTTGTTGCTGCTGTGGTTGTCAGCTTGCAGCCAAACCCGTCCTCCCGCTCAGTACCACCGCTTGATTGCAGCCGGGTTGCCGGCCATTGAGTTGACCGAAACCCCGTTTTATCCCCAATTGCAGTATCAATGTGGTCCAGCCGCGTTAGCCACAGTGTTGCAAAGCAGCGGTGTCGTTAGCGCTGAGCCGGAGTTATTGGCTGAACAGGTGTATTTGCCAAAGCGCCAGGGAAGTTTGCAGGCAGAGTTGATGGCGGCCAGTCGGCGGGCTGAACGGGTACCATACCCATTGTCGCCAGAGCTTGAAGCCCTTGTCACGGAATTGCATGCCGGGCATCCGGTGTTGGTGTTGAAAAACCTGGGGTTAGCACGCTTTCCTCGCTGGCATTATGCGGTGGTGATTGGCTACGACCCAAGCCGGCAGCAGCTGCTGCTGCGCTCTGGTACTGAGCCAAGACAGCGGCTGTCGTTGCGTCGCTTTGAGCGAAGCTGGCAACTGGCGGACTACTGGGCTTTGGTGGTGCCAGCAGCAGGCAGCTTGCCTGCGACCGCCGAGCCTGGGCGTTATCTGAGCGCTGTGGCCCAGGTGGAGCAGCAGGGGCGGCTGGAGCTGGCGGCGCTAAGTTATACTGCGGCTCAACAGCGCTGGCCCAATGATGATCGGGTCCTGTTCGCCCTTGGCAATATCGCCTATCAGCAGGCGGATTTTACCACTGCGAAGCTGCACTATTACCGGGCACTGGAGCTGGCACCTGCTGAAGCGGCTTATGCTTTTAACCTGAGCTGGGCTTTGCTGCGGCTTGGCAAAGTACCGGAAGCGCTCAGTATGGCTGAGTTGAGTGCGCAACTGGCCCCTGAGCACCCACGTTACAGCCAGGCATCGGTGTTGTTGCAACGGGCACTGTCGGACTAAGCCGGAAAGCCAGCCCCAGCGCTCTCAAAGATGGCTGTCACAGCACGCTTGGGGTACCATGCAGGCAGTTCAGGCAAAGGGCATCTCGTATGAGTGAACAACAAATCAACAATCCGCTGCACGGTATTACACTGCAAAAGCTGCTAGAGCAGCTGGTGGCTCATTATGGCTGGGAACAGCTGGCTGTGCGGGTGCGGATCAATTGCTTTAAGCAGGACCCTTCGATTAAATCCAGTCTGAAGTTTTTACGCAAAACGCCTTGGGCCCGGGCTGAGGTCGAACAGCTTTTTATCACGACCTTTCACAGTCGCTAAATCGGCTGTTTCAGAGCTTGGCTGAACTTCGTATAATGGCGGCCGCTGAGCACAAATAACAATGATAGCTTAGCTTGTCACCAGCCTTAACGAAGATGAAGCAAGCAAACCATGAAGACAACTCAATCGCAATGCAGCGGTACCGTGCTGATGGTACCGCCGTGCCACTTTGGTTTTAATCCAGAGACTGGCCGTGACAATGCATTTCAGCACCAGCCACAGCTAACAACGGAAGCTCTGCAACAACAGGCCATGGCCGAGTTTAACACCATGGTGGCGACCTTGCGCCAGCAGGGTATCGAAGTGCTGCTGCTAGATACGCACCATGCCAGCCAGCCAACGCCGGATGCAGTTTTTCCCAATAACTGGTTCAGTACAACGGCTAATGGTCAGTTGGTGCTGTACCCGATGGCGACTCCCAACCGGCAAGCCGAGGTCCAACCGGGTCCTTTGACTGCCTGCCTGAATGCAGCAGGCTATCAGGTACGGCAGCAGCTGGATTTACGGCCACAGGCAACGCCTGGCCAGGCGCTGGAAGGCACCGGTGCTTTGGTGTTTGATCACCGTTTGGGCAAGGTCTATGCCGCCCGATCGCAGCGCTGCGATCCGGCGCTATTTAGGCTGCTGCCGCCAAGTTATCAGTTGGTGGACTTCGATACCGACTGTCAGGGCATGCCGGTGTACCACACCAATGTGCTGCTTTCCATCGGAGAGCAGTTTGCGGTGGTCTGTCCCGAAGTCATTGCGGATGCGCACCGCGACAGGGTTCTGGCCGAGTTGGCCGAACAGCGGGAGCTGATTCTGATCAGCGCCCAGCAAATGCAGGCCTTTGCCGCCAACCTGCTACAACTGCGCAGCAAAAGTGGCGAGCTACTGATTGCGCTGTCCGCAACGGCGCATCAGGCGCTTTTGGCGTCGCAACGCGCTCAGTTAAGTCAGTATGGCCGCTTGCTGCCCTGCCGGGTGGATACCATCGAGCATGTCGGCGGTGGCAGTGTCCGCTGCATGTTGGCAGAGATTTTTTTACCCAAAGTTGAGGGGATGGCCTAGTACTTCGCCAGGAGCGATCGTTGGTAATCCTCGGCTGAAATGCTCAGGCCGGCATCGGCAATTTTTTGTTGCAGCGCACTGTCGGCCTGATTCAGCTCCGACAACACCAGGGTATTGTCATCCAGTTGCCAGATCAGCCTTGAGCCAGCGTAGCTAAAAGCCAGAATGGTCAGCGCCTCTGGCTCCAGCCGCTCGGCCGCCGCCTGAATGGCCTTGAGTTTGCGCTGGATCAGGTTCAGCTCGTGTTTCAAATCCCAGATGTAGGCCACTTCAAAAAAGTACGGGTGGCTTTTCAATCGTTTTAACGCAGTGCCTACCACTAAGCAGCCAATGACGACCCCGGTGAAATTCAGCCAAAAGTTACCCGCACCAGGCGCTGAAAACAGCTGGATCAACAGCGTAGAGCTGCCCAGACTAATGCCAGCCAATGCCAGGATACTGGCGATGATAATGCGGTTTAAACGGCTGCGGTAGCGCTCTTTATTGATGGGCGTAAGTTGCATGCTTGTCCAAGGTCCTGATTTTTCGCTCGGTATGGAATTAAAAAGGCGGCACCAGGCCGCCTTCGTCACGATCTAACGTGGTTTAGCGTGGGCCGGGTTCGGCAAAACGCGTCATCCAGTCTTTGACCTGATTGTACCAATAAATGGAGTTGTTTGGCTTTAAGATCCAGTGGTTTTCATCCGGGAAGTAGATCATCCTTGACTCGACGCCACGGCTTTGCAGGGTACGGAACAACTCAAAGCCCTGACCCACCGGCACCCGGTAGTCAAGCTGACCGTGGATCACCAGGGTCGGGGTGTTGAAGTTACCGGCAAAGTAGTGCGGTGAAATGGACTTGTAAATTTCCGGGTTGTCCCAGTAATTGCCAAAACGGGTGGAGTGCACGGCAAAGTCGGCCGACATCTGTGAGTACATGTTGTACACCGCCGCATGGATCAGCAGCGCGTTAAACGGATGCTCCTGGCCCAGAATGATGGAGCTTAAGTAACCGCCATAGCTGGCGCCACCGGCCACCATCCGCTCGTTGTCGATCCAGTCTTTTTCTTTGAACCAGTCGGCAGCGCGCAGTACGTCGTACAGTGGGGCTGTTTTCCAATCCGGGTTGATGCTGTCAGCAAAGTCCTGGCCAAAGCCGCTGGAGCCGTGGAAGTTAGGCCAGGCGGTAACATAGCCCCAGGACGCAAAAGTCTGCGCATTCCAGCGGTAATGGAAACCATCGGTAATGGCGTTGTGCGGGCCGCCGTGAATCAGCAAAAACAGTGGGTATTGTTTGCTGCGGTCAAAGCCTGGTGGGTAATGCACCCACATTTGAATGTCCTGACCGTTGTGGCCCTGGTAAGTGACGGACTCATAGGTACCCATGTCGACATCGGCCAGCACCTCATCGTTAAAGTTGTCCAGTCGGGTCAGGTTGCCGTTGCGTGGGTTGATCCGCACCAGCCGTGCCGGGTACAGGAAGCTTTCGTTGGTGGCGACCAAAGTGCCATTGCTGGCAATGGCCGGACGACCAAAGTTGGTGTCTGCTGTCACAGCGCGGACATTGCCATTGCGGGCATTGATGTGGTAAATCCGCGAGGTACCGGCATCGTCAATGGCGGCGTAAAAACCACGGCTGTCGTGAGTCCAGCTGAAGTTGGACACTGAGCGATCCCAGTTGGTGGTAATTTCGCGCTCATTGCGACGGGCCAGATCCAGCAACACCAGGTTGGCGGTATCGGCATAAAAACCGTGAATGCGCTGGCGGGTAAAGGCCAGGGTTTTGCCATCCGGGCTAAACTGTGGGTTGGCATCCGGTGCTTGGTTGCCAGCGGTCAGGTTTTCAGCTTCGCTGCCACCAATGCGGGCCAGGAAAATATCAATTTTGGCATCGACTTGGTTGTCCCAGCCATTGGCGTTAAAGGCGATGTAACGCTCGGATGGGTCAATGTCGTAGCTGCCAGAGCCTTGGCTGGAGCGTGGTAACTCAATTCCCAGTGGCTGGGTAATGGCTTCGACTTCGCCACCGGCTGCCGGGATCCGAAACACATGGGCCTGGCGACGCTCATCAATCCAGTGATCAAAGTGCGAGTAAGGCAGTGCATTCCATTCCTGGCCCGAGGCTTTGTTGTCGCGGTCCGCTTTTAATTGGTCGCGCATTTCATCCCAGCTTTGCTCCGGGAAGATGCGGCTGATGAAATACAGATGCTGGCCAACCCATTTGATGCCATAAACCCCGGTGGGTACTTCTGTTAAGCGCTGGGCTTCACCCGGACGGTCCATCGGCAGCAGGTAAATCTGGCCGGCATCGTCTTTGTGACGCTGGCTGATAAAGGCCAGGGTTTTGCCGTCTGGCGAAAAGGTCGCTTCACTGACACGCAAACCCTCAGCGGTGATTGGGTGTTTGGCGGAGCCATCAGCAGCAAACCACCACAGTTGGGTGCTGCCCTGATCGGCGGGTACATCAAAACTGGTCACTGGCGCAACGATGTGCTCACCCTTGGGGGAAATCACCGGGGCGCCAATTCGTTTCAGCTCCCAGATGAGCTCGGCACTGAGTAGTTTTTGCTCTGCCAGTACTGCCGACAGCGGCAGCAACCAGCACAGCAGCAGGATACCTAGTTTTCTCACAGGCGTGTCTCCTTGGTTGATCTTATTATGGGTCGATAAAAAACAGCCCTAGTATACTAGCACAGACGCAGCCCAGAGCGGTTATTGGTCGCAGCACTGCGGGTTTTGAGCGGTTTTTGCTTTGGGTATGGTACACTTTGAAGCATGACGCCCTGGTACGAACGGGTGCCAGCCCCAGCCTTGCTGGCAGACATTGTCCTGGTGGTGCACGGCCTGATCGTGCTTTTTGTGCTGGGTGGCTTGCTGCTGACTTTAGTCGGTGGTTGGCGTGGCTGGCACTGGGTGCGCAACAGCACTTTCCGCCTGACGCAACTAGCTGTGGTGGCCGTAGTGCTGGTGCAAAGCCTGCGCGGCCGTTATTGCCCGCTGACCTACTGGGAGGTTGATCTGCGCCGGGCAGCCGGACAGGACGGTTTTGATGTTTCCTTCATCGAGTACTGGGTCTCCAACCTGATTTACTACGATGCACCCGCCTGGGTTTTTACGGTCGGCTACAGCGTATTTTTTTGTTGTATGCTGCTTAGCTGGTATTGGTTTCCACCGAGGTTGTTGCAGCGCAAGCGCTATAAGGATAAATAATGCAGATTTGGGTCGATGCCGATGCTTGCCCTGCGGTCATTAAAGATATTTTGTACCGGGCGGCGGAGCGCACCAAAATTCAGCTGACGCTGGTGGCCAATCAATCGCTGCGGGTACCGGCGTCGTCTTACATTCGTTCCTTGCGGGTAGAGCAGGGCTTTGATGTGGCCGACAATGAAATTGTGCGGCGGGTAGCGCCTGGCGATCTGGTGATCACCGGCGATATTCCTCTGGCCGCAGAAGTGCTGGCAAAACAGGGGCAGGCGCTGAATCCGCGTGGCGAGTTGTACCGGCAGGACACCATTGCGCAAAAGCTGACCATGCGTGATTTTATGGACACCATGCGCAGCAGCGGCATTCATACCGGTGGGCCGGCCAGTTTAAGTCAAAGCGATCGCAAAGCATTCGCTGCCGAACTGGATACCATTTTAAACCGCTACCAGCGCAGCAAACCGGCGCTATAGCCGGTTGATTTGCTCTTTTAATTGGTAGGATTTGTCGGTGACAATGCTTTCTAACGTGCTGACCCGCTCTTTCAAGCGCTTAATTTCATCCTCCAATGCCTGCACATCGGCTTTGTTGGTGCGGTGTTTGTTTTTGCTGTAGGTCTCATAGGCCGAGTAGGCCAGGCCGCCAACGATGGCAATGGCTGCAATTTCAAAAGGTCCCATCTGTGTTGCTCCATGTTGTTTAATTCGACGAATCTGTGTACTTACAAGCAAAGCAAAAAAGATACCAGAACTGAAATCACAATAAAATCAATGCTTTGATGAAATGTGCCTGAGCGTAAGTTCGTCGATATCGCAATATTTTAGTCTGTTTTACCACCTGTGGATGCTAAACTAAAGCGCAAAATCACCGCAAAATGCAAACAACGATGACCGACGAAGACTGGATGCGCCATGCGATGCTGCTGGCGGAGCGAGCCGAGCAGCAAGGGGAGGTGCCGGTAGGGGCTGTGCTGGTGCAGGATGGCAACATTCTGGGCGAGGGCTGGAATCAAATGATCAGTCGTAACGATCCTTCTGCCCATGCCGAAATGCAGGCCGTGCGTGAGGCGGCGGCTGCTATTGCCAATTATCGGCTGCTCGATACCACCCTGTACGTCACGCTGGAGCCCTGCAGCATGTGCGCCGGCATGTTGGTGCATAGCCGCATCACGCGTCTGGTGTTTGGGGCCAGCGATTACAAAACCGGGGCAGCAGGTTCGGTGATGGATCTGGTGCGGCATCCACAGCTCAATCACCAACTTGAGGTGACAGCAGGGGTCCTAGCAGAGGCGTGCAGCGCCCAGTTATCGGCGTTTTTTCAAAAAAGAAGGCAGGAAAAAAAAGCGGCCCGGCAGCAGGCTGCGGCTCAGGCGCCGCAGCAAGCCGGGGATGTGGGTTGAGCACAACCTTGTTGGATTTGAAAGTTACGGCGACGGCGGTGCATTTTTAAGGTTTCAATGCTGCGCTGAATACGCCGACGGGTTGAGCTGACGTTCACAATGCGCCGTTTGCGCAGTTGCACTGGTTTTTTTCGTTTCATCATAAGGCCTCCTTGGCCTGAAAATTGGGTCTAGTCAGTGGTGGTGACTTTACGCTAAAGGTGCGTTGCTGGGTCACTTATTGCTGTATAGACAAGATGGCAGTATAACAAGTTCCGTGCTGGTGAGTGGTTGTTTTTTGCTGCTGGCTGGTTGAAGGCTTGGCGTTTGCCTCACCTTAAGGATCTGGCCCCGAAGGTTATGAATACCCCAGGTACTTCCTGTTTTGAAGTAAAGACTCAGTCCCTTGTGCTTGAAAGTTCAAATCATGGATTAGAGTGTGGCGTGTTGCGCAACGATGTCAAGCTGCATGACGCCCAGTTATGCCTGTACTGGACCATCTCAGGTTCTCTTTTTGATAGATGAGTAGACCTTGCCCTTTTCCCGCTTGCCTACAGCAAGTACATACACAAGCAGCTCATCGTCAACAACCTCATAGGCTAACCGGTACCCAGCGGAGCGAAGTTTGATTTTGTACACTGAGTCATAGCCGCTTAATTTGTCAGCTGGCACTCTGGGATTTTCCATTCGCTCTGCCAGCTTTTTCTTGAACTGGCTCCTGATCGGGGCACCAAGCTTTTCCCATTCCTTCAGCGCAGCCGGAAGAAAGCGGAGCTTATAAGTCATCCAGCGACACCGTTATAGCCTGATCTTTGTCGCCACGACGTTCCTCAACAAGTTGGGTTAGCTCATAGTCGTCGATCATGTCCATCAGAGCCTCGTAGGTCTCCGCTGGAATCAGGTAGGCCGCCGGCTTGTTGTGATTTAACACTGCTATAGGTGAACCACTGGCCTGGGCAAGCAGGGCTGAAGGATTTTTCTTTAATTCTGAGATGCTTACAGAAAGGTCTGCCAATACTTGACGCATAAAAACCTCTATATAGGTCTATATTTTGGTCATATATTAGCTCATATTGGCGCTGAATGCTACGTGCTTGTACTAATAACGCTCGGCTCGATTCGAAACAAGTCGCGGTACGCTTGTTGCCGCTCAGTATCACTCGCTGCAAAGGCCAGATGCACTCGGGGAAGTCGTGCCATCACTAAACCTCTAGGTTTTGTGGATTAAATAGATTTAAGCTAAGTCTATTTTATTTTTATCTGACTCCCGAATTTCTTGTCTGGTTAAGTGTTGTTTCAGGCTGCAACAAGCTTCTTCACGTTGAGCTCTTTGCGATGCTGCTCGGCATGCCAGAGCTCATATTGCGACTGCTGATTCAGCCAGCTTTCTGCAGAAGTATCAAAAGCAATAGAGAGCCGGATCGCCATTTCGGGACTGATACCGGCCTTACCATTCAACACTGCACTCAACGTTTTTCGGCTGACTCCCAATGCCTCTGCCGCCGCCGTGACAGAGATCCCAAGGGGCTCAAGACAAAGCTCTCGCAGTACTTCACCCGGATGCGGAGGGTTGTGCATTAACATTTGCGGTACCTCAGTGATAATCTTCGTAGTCCACAATCTCGGCATCTCCGTCTTCGAACCGGAAGGTCACTCGCCAGTTACCACTAACTGTCACTGACCAAATTCCGGCTCGGTGACCAGAGAGTTCGTGCAAACGAAGACCAGGTAAGTCCATATCTTTGGCATTCGCCGCTGCATTCAATCTACCGAGAATGAGCCGAAGCCTCTTCGCGTGGGCGGCCTGAATCCCTGCAGTGCTGCCGGACTTGAAGAATTTTGCCAAGCCCTTGTGTTTGAAGCTTCGAATCATTCTTTGAATGTAACTTGTAACGTATCGGGTGTCAAATTAGCTGGGCTTGCAACCATACCTGCACGTATTAGCGCCTTAAACGTTGCATCATCACGCTGATTTATTTGTTAGCCTGTGTGCCAAAGTGACACAAAGATTGCTTATTGCGCACTTTAACACCATAATAGCCATGTGCCAATTTGGCACGGTAGGAGATAAAACTATGGCAACGACTTTGCCTCGCATCACTGCCAGAGTTGATGCCGATACGCAAGATTTACTCACGAAGGCTGCCGCTCTCACTGGCATGTCCAGTATTAACTCATTTGTTTTGAATGCGGCAATCGAAAAAGCAAATCAAGTTATTGAACGTGAGCAAGCTCTAAAGCTCAGCCAGGCGGATGCCGTATTGCTGATGGACGCTTTAGATAATCCAGCGGTAGCCAATGAAAAACTCAAACTGGCGTCAGCGCGTTATAAGAACAAAACGCAATGATGCATACGGTACTGCTTGATAAAGATAAGCACGACAGGAACCGTTTCAATTGTGGCATTGAAGCCCTCAACAATTACTTAAAGCTCATGGCGAGTCAGCACGCCAAAAAAGACAACACCAGAACCTTCGTGTTGGAAGATGCCAACAATAGCAGCCATATCATCGGCTTTTATACACTGACGATGACACCTATTGATTTAAAAGCATTGCCGGACAAGTTACAGAAGAAACACCAAGCTTCAACCTCAGGTGGTCTCATTGCTCGTTTAGCTGTCGATGAAAGATACAAAGGAAAAGGGTGGGGTGAGTGGCTGCTGATTGATGCCCTTCGAAAGCTACTGGCAGCCAGTGACAGCGTAGCGTTCCCAGTTGTCATCGTGGATGCCAAAGACGGTGCAAAAAACTTCTATCAGCGCTATGGGTTTCAAGCGTTTCAAGATGCCGAAAATAAACTCTTCATTACCATTGCTGATATCAGGGCAAGCTTAGGCTAGTTATCCGCTCACCTTTAGCAAACTAACGCAAAGCTTTTGGGCGGCTGGAGTGCAGCGTAAGCCGTCCCAGCCGCGTTAGCGGCGACAATAGCGCCTTGTTAGCCATTGATTTTAAACACTACCTGAATTTAAAAGAGAATAGAAAAAAGTCACTACAGCAATAACACCAACCAAAACCATAGCTGTTAGTGTTTTTGATTGAGCCATAGACTTTAGCAAAGCAATCAATGTGGCAAAACCAGTAATTCCAAGTGTGTAATTTACAACTTCTTCTTTGTTTTTCTGATTCACAAATATCTCCGTTATAAATAGCCGGCTAACGCCCCGCGCATGCGCGCGAACTTGTGAGCGTCGCAAGGGCCGAAGGCCCTGAATGACGCGGATTGTTAGCTACCACTGATAAACATATCAATTTGTTCTCTGTGCCAAAATTCTTGTGTTGAACCACAAGCAGTTAACCAAGTTTTTTCACCGTATCGTCCGAATACGATATAGTCAGCACCAACAAGCACCGCGCCTTCGCACATAGCGTTGAAACTCGCAGCCGAGAAAAAAACATATTTATCCGGTTTACCTTTTAGCACTTCTTTAACTTGCAGCTGGCTTTCAACAACTTCATCGGGTGTAACCGCAGCAGACATTACCCGGCCAATATAAACATAGTCCGCTTTTTCGAAATCCCGCTTAGTAATATTATTTGAACAGGAAAATGCGAATGATGTTCCTGAAATAAGCAATACAATTATTGCCAGAAAAAATCTCATAACCGTCCTAAGTAGCTAACGCAAAGCTTTGGGGCGGCTGGAGCGCAGCGCAAGCCGTCCCAGCCACGATAGTGGCGACAACAGCACCTTGTTATGTGCTTTCTGATTGATCTGATAGAGCTAAAAATACGCAGTATCCGCCCACACCAATGACAAAAGTTATGCTTAACCAGTAAAGTTCTGGTTCACTTAACATACTAAAACGAGATCCTCTCAATCCGATGGATTTATTCTCGAATGAGTAGTATGCGTACCAAAATACCAAACAGGCCATTAATAGCAAAAAATAATCTATCTTTTCTCTCGGCATTCTCAAAGTGCACTCCCTAGCACATAACGCTGCCAGCAGGCGCGACGCTGTTTGGCGTCGCTTGCCTAGCCTTGTTAGCCACCCCAAAAAAAATGCAATTATCAACCACCGCATTTTGTTATTTCAATCAACTCTATACATAATTTCTTTCTTTCCACTAAAGTTGCTTATGTATATGTACTCATTTTTATTAATATCAATTACTAAATCGCAGAATGGTTCAATTACTCCATAATTAACCTCTACACCATCACTTAATCTAATCCACTTTGAATCAATTATCTCAGTGCAAAACTCATGACCTCTACTTCTCCAAGTTCCGCGAAACTCATATTTTATGTCATCCGCTAAATCTATTCCTTTTGCTTCAAAAGTGCCATCATGAAAGAATTGAACAGTAGTATCGCATTTTTTGTCATTATGTTCTGACTCACACCACGTTCCTATTCTGAATGCATTGAAGTCGTCACTCATTCCTTTCGGTTTGATTATGTATGCAATTACCATAACCAATAATACAGCAATATATTTATATCTTATTTTGTTCATGCTACCCATCCATGATGCTAACGTCTTAGTGTTTTATCCGGCACGCAGTTCAGTGACGGATAGACTCCTGTTGAACGGACCGGCTAACTTAATTTTTGGTATAACTGATGCTAATGCAATTTGTTTTTTAAGGGAACAGCTTATTTACCGATTCAGACACATCATGTTGCGTTTTTTTCTCAAGCCTGAGCTGCTGCCTTTTTGACAAACGAACGGCTTTCCAATCACCATCTTGTGCATTGATAGGCAAATCCCACCCCAGTTGCCGCTCTATCCCTAGACAGCAAATTTCTTTATAATAGCGCGCTCAAATTCCTCGTCGTTCAACCAACGGAAAAAAGCCTATGTTGATCCTGCGTGGTGCACCTGCACTGTCAGACTTTCGAATCCGCAAACTGATGGACCAATGCCAGCGTCTGGCGCTGCCGGTTACGGAAATTTACGCTGAGTTTATGCACTTTGCCGAGCTAAGTGCCGCTTTGACTGCAGAACAGCAGCACACGCTGGAGCAACTGCTGACTTATGGCCCGGCGCTGGCCAGTCATGCCCCGCAGGGTTTGATGCTGTTGGTGACACCACGCCCAGGCACCATTTCGCCCTGGTCGTCGAAAGCGACTGACATTGCCCACAATTGTGGCTTGTCGTCGGTGGTGCGGTTGGAGCGGGGCGTTGCTTACTATGTGCAGTGCAGCGAGACCCTGACCATCAGCCAGCAGGACGCATTAAAAGCCCTGTTGCACGATCGCATGATGGAAGCGGTGTTTGATAGCCTGGAAGCGGCCGAGCAATTGTTCCTGCACGGTGAGCCGGCACCACTCAGCTCGGTGGATATTCTGGCCGGTGGCCGCGAAGCCCTGGTCGAGGCCAACAGCAGCATGGGGCTGGCACTGGCCGACGATGAAATCGATTACCTGGTCAGCAACTTCCAGCAGCTGGGCCGTAACCCGAACGACATTGAACTCTACATGTTTGCTCAGGCCAACTCCGAGCATTGCCGGCATAAAATTTTCAATGCCGACTGGACCATCGACGGCCAGCAGCAACCCAAGTCGCTGTTCAAGATGATCAAAAACACCTTTGAGCAGACACCGGATTACGTGCTGTCGGCCTACAAAGACAATGCCGCTGTGATGATGGGTTCGGAAGCCGGCCGTTTCTTCCCGGATGCGACCACCCAGGAATACAATTACCATCACGAGCCGATCCACATTCTGATGAAGGTGGAAACCCACAACCATCCAACCGCCATTTCCCCTTACCCGGGCGCGGCTACCGGCTCTGGCGGCGAGATCCGCGACGAAGGTGCGACCGGTGTCGGTGCCAAGCCCAAAGCCGGCCTGGTTGGTTTTTCGGTATCGAACCTGCGCATTCCGGGCTTTGAACAGCCGTGGGAAACCGATTTTGGCAAGCCAAGCCGCATTGTCAATGCGATGGACATTATGCTGGAAGGCCCGTTGGGCGGCGCTGCCTTTAACAACGAATTTGGCCGGCCGAATCTGGTGGGCTATTTCCGTACTTACGAGCAGCAGGTGAACAGCCACAACGGCGTGGAGGTGCGCGGTTACCACAAGCCGATTATGCTGGCTGGTGGTCTTGGCAATATCCGTGAAGATCATGTGCAAAAAGGCGAGATGAAACCAGGCTCCAAACTGGTGGTGCTGGGCGGCCCGGCGATGAACATCGGTCTGGGCGGCGGTGCTGCTTCTTCGGTGGCGTCCGGTCAGTCGGCGGAGGATTTGGATTTTGCCTCGGTGCAACGGGAAAACCCGGAAATCGAACGCCGCTGTCAGGAAGTGATCGACCGCTGCTGGCAGCTGGGCGATGCCAACCCGATTTGCTTTATCCACGATGTCGGTGCCGGTGGTTTGTCCAACGCCTTTCCGGAGCTGGTGAACGATGGCGGTGTCGGTGGCCGTTTTGAGCTGCGCAAGGTACCGAACGATGAGCCGGGCATGTCGCCGCTGCAAATCTGGTGCAACGAGTCGCAGGAACGTTATGTGATGGCGATCCCGCCCGAGCGTCTGGCGGTGTTTGAAGACATTTGCCGCCGCGAGCGCGCGCCTTACGCAGTAGTGGGGGAAGCCACGGCCGAGCAGCATCTGGTGCTGTCGGATCAGCATTTTGGCAACACGCCGATTGATTTGCCACTCAATGTCTTACTGGGTAAAGCGCCGAAGATGCACCGCGACGTTGCAAGCAGCCAGACGGCCGGCGAGCCGTTGCAGCTCGATAGCGTGACAGTGGCCGATGCCACCGAGCGGCTGCTGCGCTTACCGACCATTGCCGAGAAAACCTTCCTCATTACCATTGGCGATCGCTCTGTGACCGGTTTGGTGGCGCGCGATCAGATGGTCGGTCCCTGGCAGGTGCCGGTCGCCAACTGTGCGGTAACGGCAGCGTCGTACGACAGCTACCACGGCGAAGCCATGTCGATGGGCGAGCGCACGCCGCTGGCTTTGCTGGATTTTGCCGCCTCTGCCCGGATGGCGGTGGCCGAAGCCATTACCAACATTGCCGCCACCGATATCGGTGAACTGAAACGCATTAAACTCTCCGCCAACTGGATGGCCGCCGCCGGTCACCCGGGCGAAGATGCCGGCCTGTACCAGGCGGTCAAAGCCATCGGTGAAGAGCTGTGTCCGGCGCTTGGCCTGACCATCCCAGTGGGTAAAGACTCAATGTCGATGAAAACCCAGTGGCAACAAGATGGTGTGCAAAAAGCCGTTACTTCGCCATTGTCCCTGGTGATCACCGCTTTTGGCCGGGTCGAAGACATTCGCAAAACCGTGACGCCACAGCTTCGCACCGACTGCGGTGACAGCAGCCTGTTGCTGATTGATTTGGGCCAGGGCCAAAACCGCCTGGGCGCTTCTTGTCTGGCGCAGGTGTACCAGCAACTGGGCCAGGACGTGCCGGATCTGGCATCGCCTGAGCTGCTGCAACACTTCTTCGATGCGATGCAGCAACTGGTGCGCGAGCAGCAAATTCTGGCCTACCACGACCGCTCCGACGGTGGCTTGTTGCTGACACTGGCCGAAATGGCCTTTGCCGGTAAGGCAGGCTTTGACGTTGATATCGCAGCCCTTGGCCAGGATGATTTGGCGGTGCTGTTTAGCGAAGAGCTGGGCGCTGTGCTGCAAGTCAGCAACGACAAGCTGGCGCATGTGCAGCAGGTGCTGGCGGATCATCAGCTGGCCGCTTGCAGCCATCTGCTGGGTCGTGTCACTAACAGCGATGACATTCTGGTGCGTCGTGGCGATGCCCTGGTATATCAGCAAAGCCGCACCAAGCTGCGCTGCATCTGGGCCGAAACTACTTATCAGATGCAGGCGATGCGGGACAACCCGGATTGTGCGGAGCAGGAATTCGCTGCCAAAGCCGATCAGGCCGATCCTGGCCTCAATACCCGGTTAACCTTTGATCTGAACGCCGATATTGCCGCCCCTTACATTGCCAAAGGTGCTGCGCCTAAAGTTGCGATTCTGCGCGAGCAGGGCGTCAACTCGCATCAGGAAATGGCGGCGGCCTTTAACCGGGCTGGCTTTAGTGCCATCGATGTGCATATGAGCGATATTCTGACTGGCCGGCGTCAATTGAGCGACTTCGATGGCCTGGTGGCCTGTGGCGGTTTCTCCTACGGCGATGTACTGGGCGCCGGTGAAGGCTGGGCCAAGTCCATCTTGTTCAATGCGCAGGCGCGCGATCAGTTCGCAGCTTTCTTTCAGCGTGACAATACCTTCTCGCTTGGGGTCTGCAACGGCTGTCAGATGATGTCGAACCTGAAAAGCCTGATCCCGGGCGCCGAGCTGTGGCCACACTTTGTGCGCAACAAGTCCGAGCGCTTTGAAGCACGCTTTAGCCTGGTGGAAGTGCAGGAAACCCCATCGCTGTTCTTCAGCGGTATGGCCGGTTCCCGCATGCCGATTGCCGTTTCGCATGGGGAAGGCCATGCTGAATTTGCCAATCAGCAAGCCTTTGCTGCCGCCAACGACAGTGGCACCGTAGCACTGCGCTATCTGGATAACTTCGGCCGAGTGACTGAGCAGTACCCGGCCAACCCGAATGGCTCAGCGGCCGGTATCACCGCGCTGACCAGCCGTGATGGCCGCGCTACCATTATGATGCCGCACCCGGAGCGGGTATTCCGCACCGTGGCCAACTCCTGGCATCCGGATGACTGGCAGGAAGACAGCCCCTGGATGCGGATGTTCCGCAACGCCCGGGTCTGGCTGGGCTAATGCCGTGATTGAAAACCCGCGCTGGCGCGGGTTTTTGCTATTTTGGGGGAATCAAAGCATGCAACGGATAGGTCGGGTACTACACACAGTGCTGCTATGGCTGCCCGTGCTGTGGCTGCTTAGCAGTTGCAGCGACGCGGTGCTGGAAGTGCCGATAGCCAAACTGGTGGCAGAGCCCGAACGCTTTCATGGCCATGTGGTGGTGATCACCGGTCAGGTGCGCTCCTTTGATGAGCCCAGGCATTATTGGCTGGAAGACGATGACCATCGCAGGGTGGGCATTCACCCGGAAGCTCTGGTGCAGGATTTGGTCGGGCAGCAGGTTCGGGTTCGGGGCCGCTTTACGGCCAGCCCCACAGAAGGCAGACGGATCGAAGTGCATCAATTGATCCGGCTGCCTGAGCAGAATGACTAAAAACGCCGCTTAGAAAGCGCAGATCTCGGTCCAGCTTTCGTCCGAGCCTGGCTCTGACTGAGTCCACCAGTTGGCGCGGTACAGCACCTGCTGGTGTTGCATCAGATCGCCAGACGCTGCATGGCTGGGGTTACCCGCCCAGTCATTTTGTGGCCAGTTCGGGTAAGCCGGAGCCGTGGCCGGATCATGACCCTGGCAGTCATCCGGCACCGGGTTGGTTTCACCGGCCCGGATATCCAGATTCACAAAGTAGCTGTTATCCGATAAGTAGAAACGATTGCTGGCTAAATCCGGGCTAAGCTGCACGCTGTTGTTGCTGAGTACCCCAATCTGGATCAGCGAGCCGTGCTGGGCATTGACCTGATTGGCGATATCAAAGGCCCATTGCTGCGGCAACTGGGCGGCATTGATGGTCCAGCTTTGGTCCAGCAATTCCTGGCCCTGGCTGTCAAACACCCGCAGCTGGGCACTGTCGCCTGCCGCTACCGGGATTTGCAAATCAACAAAGGCACCTTTATCAAACCAGCTTGGCGGTGGATCGACCGGATCGCTGCCGCCACCACCGCCGGTAAAGAGCAAATCCGAGCAGTTGTAAAAACCTTCACCGACCACATCATTGCGCTGCCAGCGGGTGTACAGAATGGCTGGACCGGAGCGGTCTTGTGGCAAGGGCACATCGAAGAAATAGTAGCCAGCTTCAGCTGGCGTATTGCCGGTTTCATAAATCAGTTCGAGATCGTCCCAGTGCAGTGGACGGGCTGCCGGGTCAATACCTGGCTTGGTCAGGTAAAACTGCCAGAAACTCGGGTTGTGCGGGGTGGTGGCGCGAAAACGCACCGGCAACACCGGAGTTTGTGCCAGATTGATTTCGGTTTTTTGCCAGTGACTGGAAGCGATGTTCATGCCGGCTTTGCGATCATCATTGGCTGCGCACAGGGTGCCATCTGGAATGGCGGCACGTACTGCAGCCATGTTGTGGTAATCACGGATGTTGATGGCAAATTCATGGTGCTGGGTGTACATGTAACCGCCGGATTGCTGAAAAGCCGCGCGACAGGCCAGGTTGGATACACCGGAGCCATCGGCCGGCCACCAGTAGCCGCCATCTTCTTTGCAGATTTGCTGACGGGCCTTGGGGTATTCGACGTAGCCATGCGCCAGCAAGGCCGGGCTGGCCAGCAAGGTGGCGATGGCAAGCAGTCGTCGGGAATGGGTGATGACATGGTTCATGGAGTTTCTCCTTATGGTTGTAATGCGGGGCCAGGCCCCGCTGTTGGTTTTTTCGTGTTGCTATCAATCTACTGTGCCGGGTGGCCTAACCCCTGATGCATCGAGTTCAGGATGGCGCCGTTATCGGCATCAATTTCCCAGGCGAAAATGCCGCCCAGCTGATGCTGCAGGATGTAACTGCCTTTTTCCCGCACCGAGCGCTTGGTATCCAGGCTGATCAGGGTGTTGGTGGTGGGGTTCCAGACATAGCTGGCCTTGGCTTCATCATCCCAGCCGACGGTAAAGCCGTTGATGCCACTGGCCTCAGGCCCGCCCATAAAGTCGGCTTCGATGGCTTTGTAATCCATGATGCCGCGCTCCCAGCCGCCGCTGATGCCATCGCCGCCAATGCCGGTAAAGGGGTTGTCAGCCACCACGCCACTGACGTTGGTCCAGCCGCGGCCATACATGGCGGCACCGAGCGCAATTTTCTCTGCCGGTACGCCACGGTTCAGCAGGTACTGCACCGCTTCGTGGGCAGAGAAACCTGCGATGGGGGAGTTGTCGGATGGGTATAGGCCGGTCATATGGCCCAGGGTACCGCTCCAGGCGCCGTAGTAGTCGTAGGTCATCAGGTTGATGAAATCCATGTACGGATGGGCATCTTCCCAATCGACCATACTGAGCTTTTCTATACCTCCGCTCATGGCGGCTGCCAGCTCGTACTCGCGGCCGGTTTCCAGGCTGAGTGCATCCAGGGCTTCACGCAGTTCGCGCATCAGAATGACAAAGCCGGCCCCGTCTTGTGGGCTGCCGAGCTCAGGCAAAGCACCACCGCCTCCCGGAAATTCCCAGTCGATGTCGATGCCATCGAAGAAGTCGTAGGTACGGATAAAGTCGATCATCGACTCGATAAAGACGGCTCTGGCGGCTGGATCCACCCCAATGTCGTACAGCGGATCAGACAGGGTCCAGCCACCCACCGACGGCAGGATTTTGACCTCAGGATGCGCCCGTTTCAGCCGGTACAGTTCGGCAAAGATACCGCGGATCGGTTGATCCCAGCGATCGCCCGGGTAGGATTTTTCCAGCGCGGCAAATTGGTCGTGCACCACCACGCTGTAATCCGGTTTGTCCTGGCACTGGCTGTTTAAGGCGGCATAGCCCTCCGGGTTGGCCTGACGCAGCGATTCATTCGGGCCGCAAACCGGGATAAAGCCATAGTAGATGTGGGTCAGGTTTTCTGCCGGAATATCGGCCACATGGTAGTCGCGGCCATAAATGCCCCATTCGACGAAGTAAGCGGCCACTTTTTTACCTGTGGTGTTCTGGTAGCTGCGGTTGCGCTCTTTCAGTGGGTGCGGCCAGTAGGTCATGTCCAGATCGGTCCAGGGATCAAAGTCTGGATTGGTACCGCCACCTCCGCCGCCACCGCCTGAGCCTGCGGAGACGGTGACGGTTGTGGCATCACTGTCGGTACAGAGCAGGGCAGAGCTGCTTTGCTGGCAGAGGCTAACCCGGTAGTGGTACTGGCCGGTTTGGCCGACATTTACCTGCACACTGCCACTTTGTGCCTGTTGGCCACTGGGCGTCAGCGAGGCACTGTGGATCACGGTGTCGTCTTGTTTTAATTGCCACAGATTGCCGTTGTTGCCCCACCACATATTCCAGCTGATGGTAAAACTGGCCGTTCCGTCGTTCAGAGTCTGGTTGTTGTCGAGCCAGGCTATCACCGGTTTGGCCGGGGCCATCGGATCCTCGGGTTCAGGCTCGACCGGGTCCACCGGATCGACTGGGTCTACTGGGTCTACTGGGTCTACTGGGTCTACTGGGTCTACTGGGTCTACCGGATCGACCGGATCGACCGGATCGGTCCCGCCTGCGCCATGCACCTGAATGGTGGTGATGCCGCTCGGCTGGCAGTGCTCTGCTGTATCGCTGACCAGGCAGAGCTCTACCTGGAATTGGTAGCTGCCTGGTTGCGTCAGGGTGAGATTGGCCTGGCCGCTTTGGGCTTGCTGGCCGTTGGGGCTAAGTGCAGCACTGTAGACAACGCTGTCATTTTGCAGCAATCGCCATTGATTGCCATTGCTGCCCCACCACATATCCCAGTGTACCGGGATAGTGACGCTGCCATTGTGCAAATCGAACTGGGTCGGCATCCAGCTGATTTGTGGCGTGCCTGGTGTTGCTGCCATGGCACTTGTGGTGACGACAAAAAATGTACTGGCCAGGCAAAGCTGGTTGAATGGGTGTCGCATGGTGTCCTCCAATTGGAACATTGTTCTTGTTGTATGCCCCTTCTTTGGTGAAGGGTAAGTCAACATGCGGAACGATTGTCTGCCTGACGGACGGCTCCCTGTTGCTGTAACGTTTGGCATGCAGCCATTAACTATTAATCAATTGACAGCGTTGTCAAATGATAAAATAGTGATAAATAGCTAAATAACTGAAATGATTGATTAAAAAGTTTACGTTCCTGTGACGGGAAATTTTACAGCGATTGGCCGCTACTGAGGTGTAGCGGCACTCGGTGGCAGGTTATTGCTATTCGATCTGACGCTGACGTCGCTCTGTCGGTCGGTTGCGGTTTCGCTCCGAGGACTGTGGCCTGGATTGTGGCTGCGCCCGCTCCACTCTTGGCGCTGAGGATTGAGCCCGGACCTGAGGCCTCACCTGGGTCGGAGCCGAGCTCTGTGTGCTGCGGACTTGCGGCTCGACCGCTCGTTGCACCCGCGGTGGCTGAGCTGCTACCTGACGAACAGACTCCGGTTGTCGGATACGGCGCTGCTCGGTGGCTTGCACTCTTGGCTGGTTCTGCTGCGCTCTGAGCTGGTTTTGAGGCACTGTGCTTTGCCGCTGCTCTGTAGGTACGCTGGGTTGTCGCTGCGCAGAGCCAGTTTGCTGAACAGGCTGTTGCCAACGGTTGGCACCACGGTACTCCGAAGCTTGTTGGCGTTGTTGCTGCACATCACGTCTTAGCGTCTCTGTTGAGCGCGTCTGGCTGCCTGTGGCCTGACGATCCGCCTGCTGCTGACGTTGCTGCTGGTGAGCCGGTTGCGCCGACTCTGTCTGGCGTTGTTGTAGCTGTTGGCGGCGTTGCTGCAGATTGCTGTCTCTTAACTCGCGTGAACCCGTCGCTCGCAGGCTGCTGGCACCTTGCTCGGTGCGTCCTGTGTTTCGATGCTCCGTGTTGACTCGGTCTCGGTGCCCACTGCTTTGCCGTCTGGTTTCGGTAGCCTGACGGCGCTCATGCGTCCTTGAGCTGGTGGTAAAGTCCCCGCTTGGTTGTTGCCTTGGACGACGCCATTCTCTGGAGGGGCTGGCAGGGCCTCGCACTTCACGGGTATGACTTCTGGGCCTTGGATCGTATTGGCGGCTCAATGTTTCCCGGCGATAGACGACACCACGACGGTGCACCGGGTTGTGCTGCCAGCGCTGGCCATGGTGAATATGCACCACCCGCCTTGGGTAATAACGTGGGGGGTGGTAGAAGTGATGGTGATTGACGATCACATGGCGGTGATGCCAGTGGAAACTGCTGAAGTAAAAGCGTGGGCTGACCCGATAAGATGGACCCCAGTAAAATGCACTGTAGCTGTAGGAAGCACCGGGGTAGTGCCAGTAATAAGGCGGGTGATGTGGCCACCACCAGTCGCCATAGACCACACGGGTGTTGTAATAGGGCACATAAATCACTTCACGCTGGCGTGGCTCAATGATAATGACTTCCTGTTGCTGCTCGACCTCACGCTGCACGACGATGTGCTCGACGTCATCCAGAGCGCCATGGGCGTAGGCACGCTGCCGTAGCTGCTGAATGCTCAGCATCACCCAGGCTTCATCGGTTAAAAAGATTTCGCCCAGTTGCTCCAGCCATTCCAGATCGTCACTCATGCGCTGCAGTAAATCAGGGAAGGCGACCAGGGCTTTGACACTGGGATCCCAGGGCTGCTGTTCGACGCGCTCCAGCGCGGTTTCAGGATCCAGCTCCTGATGACGCTCTGCCCAGCGAGCAGCCTGAACCACTTCCAGTGGGTAGGTGGAGGCAATCAGCACATGGCTGAGGATGGTATCCGGGTAGAGTGCAATTGGGGCGAGCAACTGATCGAGTTGCGCTTGCTCTTCTGTTTCCTGAACACTGTGCGCAGGCAGGCTAAACAGCAAGACGCCCAGCACTAGGGAAAGCCACCAGCCGGTTGTCACTTTGAAGTCAGACATGGTCTGTCCTCCTTGGTTTGGTCCGAAGCCCAGGTATCTTAACAGGGCTGCAGGTTAAGCGTGCACAGCACGGTATTGCTTAATTTATAGACGCTGTAAACTTAACTTAACCTGAACTAACAGGCAGGAACAAGAACCGGCAGGGGAGTTAGGGCATATAGCGTTGTTTTTTATGCGCTTTAATTTTGGTCAGATCCACCAGTACCAAACCATCCATGCAATCGGCAAAGGCCGGATCGATGCCAAAATCCAAAAAGTGCGCCCCCCCTGGCTCACAAAGCTCGCTGTATTGCTTGTAAAGGGTAGGAACGGTCAGCCCCATATTGGCCAGCAAATGCTTTAACTGGGTAAAGTCGGCTCCATAGTCGGTGCCCGAGAAGTGCTGCCGCAGTTCGGGCAGCAGTTGCTCACTTAACAGGTAAGGGTGGCGCGAGACAGCAGGCGATTGTGGGTGGTGAAAGTACAAGTGATAAAAATACACCATCAAATCCCGGGCGGCTTTCGGGTAGCTGTTGGATAAGCTGACTGCACCATAGAGGTAGCGTATGTCGGGTCGTGTTTTCAGATAGGCTCCAATGCCGTACCAGAGGTAATCCAGGCTGCGCTTGCCCCAATATTTAGGTTGGACAAAGCTTCGGCCCAGTTCCAGACCCGCAGCAAGGTAGGGCTGCATTCCTGCGGAAAAGTCGAATAAGGCATCGCAGTACAGCCCTTGTTGGCCTTGCGTTGCCAGCACCTGAGCGGTATCGGCAAAGCGGTAGCTGCCGATGATCTCGAGTTCTCTGGGATCCCATAAAATCAAATGCTGATACCAGCTGTCATAGGGATCGCAATCCCGGCGTTTGCCGCTGCCTTCACCAACAGCGCGAAAAGCGATTTCGCGCAAGCGGCCAATTTCACGCAGGATGGGCGAGCTTCCCTGATGCTGGTAGAGATAGATTTGTTTCTGATCGGCGGTTTCCCCCAGCAACTGGCAAGATTCGACCGCTTTTTTCAGCGCCTTGCGGTCTTCCGGTAAGGCAATGCCGCTTTGGGTTTTAAACAGCGGGGCTTTGTCACTGGCCAGACGGTACAAATGCTTTTTAAACAACTTGGCTCTGGATTGCGGCTCCAGTGCCAGGCTGGCAAAACTTTCAAAGGGGATCAGCTCACCAATGCGAATGTGCAGCTGCTTTTGGCGTTGGCGAAACATTTCCCGCACCAGCATCAGGGTCGCCAGCGGTTTGTACAGCATGGAAACGCAGTAAAACTGCCAGGAGTTTCGGCCTTGCAGATGAATCGGCAAGATGGGGGCTTTGGCCTGCGTTGCAAAGCGCAGGAAACCATGCTGCCAGCGACCATCCCGGATGCCATTGGGCTTTAAGCGGGAAACTTCCCCGGCGGGAAAAATAATCAGGGCTCCTTCATGCTGCAAGTGGCCGCTGATTTGGGTTAACAGCTCGCGCCGTGTCTTTCCTTGCATCGCATCGACAGGAAACAGCAAGGGGTGCAGTGGCGGCAGGGCCATCAGCATTTGGTTGGCAATAATTTTGACGTCGGGCCGAATGTCGCTGATCAGTTTGATCAGTGCCAGACCATCCAAAGAGCCAATCGGATGGTTGGCAATAATGACCACCCGGCCATCGGCGGGTATCCGTTCCAGCTCCTGCTCACGGACTGTGGTTTGAAACTGAAAGTAATCCAGGACTTGTTCGACAAAGTCCAGTCCTTGCAGGTGCGGGTAGTGCTCGGCAAAGTGGATGAAGTCTTTTTCATGCAGCAAGCGTCGTAGCAGGAAGGTGCCAATTTTACTGAGAAAGGGCCTGGTGGTGAGCTGCGGCATTTGTTGCTGCAGCATTTGTTCAACATTGAACATGATTGACGTCCTGCAAACCGGAGGCTTTCACACTAAAGGCTGGTTGTGGCAGTTTGATGGCGTTTGTATGACCTTTCGATGACGCCTCAGGCGACCTTGGTCAGTGACGAGACCCGACCTGCTTCGGCTTCAGGCCAGACCGCAATCTGCTGGCAATGCTCGGCGCAGTGATAGAGTGCCAGGCTACCGTCCGGTGTTTCAACCAAAGCGGTACAGCTGTCAATCCAGTCGCCATCGTTGCAGTACAGGATGCCGTCTTGCAAGGTAATTTCCGGGTGATGAATATGGCCGCAGACAATGCCATCGTAGCCACCGCGCTTCGCTCGTGCGATGGCGGCATCGCGGTAGCGCGCTATGGCCTGACGGGCTCCGGGAACTTTGCTCTTAATCAGCGCCGATAAACTAAAATAGGGGCGGCCTAACAGCCGGCGCAGGCGTTGGTTCCAGCGGTTTAAAAACAACAGCAGATCGTAAAGGTGATCGCCAAGCCGGCGATGCCAGTGTGCCAGCTGCACATGCTTGTCAAACTCATCGCCGTGCACCAGCAACAAGCGTTGACCACTCAGGGTAATGTGTTGGCTGCGCAGCTCAACCTGAATGGCGCCAAAGTTTTTACCGGCATAGAGTCGGAACGCTTCGTCGTGGTTGCCGGGCACATAAATAATTTCGGTGCCTTGCTCTGCCATTTTCAGCAATTGGCGCACCACCTGGTTCTGTTGTACTTTCCAGAACACCTGGCGCTGCATGGCCCATAAATCCACGATATCGCCGAGCAAATAAATTTTGTCGACCTGGCATTTTTTTAAAAAGCTTAGCAGGTAGCCTGCCTGGCAATTTTTGCAGCCCAAATGAATGTCGGATAAAAACAAGGTTCGGCAGTTTAGCATCAGCTGGCACCATGGTATCTTTGGGACTGAGTCAGTCTGTTGTTCTACTGCGACAGCGGGATGACAATAGACTTAACTTTTTATGACAACGTTTTGTTGTGACAATAGGGAAGGCTCGATGATGTCGTCGATAGCACTGGTCATTCCGGATAGGGATCTAACCCCCTTGGTTGCTGCTTTGCAACAACGCTTGCCGGGAGTGTCCATCCAGCAGTGGCCTGAAATCAAACAGCCTGAGCGGGTAGAGTTTGCTGTGGTCTGGAAACAACCGGCGGGCAGTTTAAAAGGTTTTCCAGCACTGAAAGCGATTCAGAGTTATGGCGCCGGAGTGGACTCCATTTTGCGGGATCCCCATCTACCCGCAGTACCGCTCAGCCGGATTGTTGATCCAAAGTTAGCCGCTGCCATGATCGACTACCTGGACACAGTGGTGGCGATGTATCGGTTGCGGCTGGATCTCTTTGCGCAGCAGCAGCGGCTGGGGCAGTGGCGGCCGAAAGGACGGCGCAAACTCAAGCAGCTCTGCGTATTGGGACTTGGTGAGCTTGGCAAGGCAGTTGCAACGCATTTTGCTGCGGCTGGCTTTCAGGTTCAGGGCTGGGCGCGAACTCCCAAAGCCTGGACGGATGTGACCACATACAGTGGTGAGGAGGGCTTTGCTGCGGCAGCTGCGGATGCAGATCTGGTGATCTGCTTATTGCCGCTGACCGCGGCAACGGAAGGCTATTTGAATGCGCAGCGTTTAGCGCAGCTGAAGCCAGGGGCCATTTTGATCAATGTTGCGCGCGGCGCCATTGTTGACGATAGGGCTTTATTGGCTGCGTTGGATCAGGAGCAGCTGGCTGCTGCCTGTCTGGATGTATTCCAGCAAGAGCCGTTGCCGGCAGAGCACCCTTTTTGGCAACACCCCAAAGTGACGGTGACGCCTCATATTTCAGCCGTGACCAACATTGAAACGGCAGCGGATCAAATTGCTGAGAATTATCGGCGCAGTCAGGCGGTTCAGCCCTTATTGCATCCGGTTGTGCTGGAGCAAGGGTATTAGCGGGTTTCCACCCTGGCACGCAAAACCAAAGACTGTATAAAAATACACCTGTTGTAAATAAACTACAAGTTGTCTACACTAACCAGCGGCTTAATAAGTTAAGCTAACTTGCTCACAACAATAAAAAATTAAGCGCTGAGGTATGTTTTATGAGTAAAGCGTCCAGTCGTGGTTTTGGCTTTACCGCAATCGTCGTGGTTGTTTGCCTGATGGCATTGTCCGCCTTTTTGACGAAAGCCGAAGCCTGCTGCTTCCTTTGTTGAAGTCAGGAGTGGATGGTTAAGGATGATCAGAAAACCCCGTTTTACGGGGTTTTTTATTGAAAATGAGATGGTTAGAGTCGCTTGCTGTGACGCTCGCGGTTGTCTCTTTTCTGTTGCTGGTTTTTTTGCAGCAGCACGTAGCTGGCCGCATAGCCGCCATGATGGCGCTGAGCTGTATGACAGGCCAGCACTGCTGGGATCTGGCTGATCCATTTGGCGCAATAACTTTTCAGAATCGCTGGGTGAGGTTTGCTGTTGCGGCCGGTGCCGTGATGGATCAGTAAAGTGCGAATGCCGCGTTGGTGGCAGTCCTGAATAAAGTCAAACAGCTGCTTACGGGCTTCCTGCAAATTTTTACCAAGCAAATTCAGGGTTGCATCCAGTTGGTACTTGCCCAGCCGCAAATTACGATAGACGCCTTCCTGAACACCGTCTTTTTTGTAGTCAATCAGATCATCGGGCTTGAGCAAGTCGACATACTCGGTGCTCAAATAGTTCGGATCAAACTCCATCGCCTGTTCGGCGGCTTCACGGCGAGCCAGTTGCGCCAGACTGGGTTGAAAATCCCCTGTCTCTGGCGCAATTTCGTTGTGTGTTAAAGGCCGGACATCGGCCATTTCTTTCAGAAAGTCATTCAGTTCGTCACTAGACACAACCAGAACCGTTTATGCAATTGACCATGGCTCTAGTATACGTTGTTCTTTGCCGAACGTCATGCGGCGGAGACGGCATCCGGGTTGGTTCGGGCGGAAACTAAAGACACAGCTTCTTCGGCCGGAGACTGCTCAACATCCACTGCCTGCGCTAACAGCTGATTGGTTTTATGCCGTTGCCAGGCAAATAAACCCAGGTAGTAGGCATTGATCAGCAGTACCAGAAAGTTGGAGATCACCCCTTGCGGGATGGCAATAAACAGGTAGTAGACAAACATCAGTGCACAGCCAACCAGAGTCGCCAGCCGAAGCCAGAACACATCTTTAATAAAAAAAGCACCAATGCAGATTGCCAGACCAATCCAGCTAATTACATCGTACACCATGGCTTCCATCAGCGACTCCTGTTTGCCCTATTAATGGCGCGCATTATCTGAGCAACTGGGGGTTCCATCAACTGAGTAATTTTGCATTTTTTTGATTAGTTAAACTAATGATTTGGTGTGCTGAATAAAGGCCAGCTTTCTTGCCGGGGATGGTCGTTTTTGCTACAATTCTCAGGCAATGGATCTACAGCCAAAGGATAGGATAACGGATGAGCCAATCAACACTGCGGGTTTTAATTGTCGATGATGTCGCTGCCGTACGCAGTTATCTGAAACAGATTCTAATTGGCTTGGGCATCCCTGATGTGACTGAAGCTGCCGATGGCGTTGAAGCCGTATCCCTGTACCAGAGGTTGCAACCGCAGCTGGTTTTTTTAGACATTCAACTGCCAGATATCAACGGTAAAGAATTGTTACGCCAGTTTAAATCCATCAATGGTCAAAGTCAGGTGGTGATGGTGTCTGCTTACTCCAGCGTTGAAAACCTCCGTGACAGCATCGCAGCAGGCGCCAACGGCTTTGTGGTGAAGCCATTTTCAGTACAGCGTATCACCCATTTGATACAACCTTATCTGAACTGAATTAACACTTATCGCATTTTATCCATACTTCAAGTAACATTATGTAAAATTGTCAGCGTTGGACTTGTGAACTTCACGAAGACGGGTGATAATGAGCCGTCTAGACATGTGGGTGTAAAAATGACTATGAATTTACAAGAAATGCGGAAAAACTCTGCCAAGGCCGCCAAACTTCTGAAAGCGATCGCCAATGAACGCCGTTTGCTGATCCTTTGCTATTTACTGGAAGGTGAAATGTCGGTTGGCGAGATGAATGAGCGGTTAGAGCTCAGCCAGTCTGCGCTGTCGCAACATTTGGCGCTGTTACGGCGCAATCAGTTGGTGAAAACCCGCAAAGAAGCGCAAACCGTGTATTACCGCATCGAGAGCGATGAGGTCAAAGCGGTGATGAAAGTACTGCACGATCTGTATTGCGCTTAAGTTGCAAATGCCATGGCAGTGTCTTCGCCATGGCAAAAAAAGACACAAAAAAACCGGCTAAAAAGCCGGTTTCTTGTATCTGCAACGGTTAGGCTGCAGACAAGCCCTTCACGTGGGCATTCAGGCGCGACTTATGGCGAGCAGCTTTGTTCTTATGGATCAGACCTTTGTCTGCCATACGATCCAAAACAGGGACCATTTTCTTGAACGCATCCTGAGCAGCAGTGGCATCATTTACCAAAACAGCTGCATAGGTTTTTTTGATGAAAGTACGCATCATAGAACGCTGGCTGGCATTATGCTTACGGCGTTTTTCAGACTGAATTGCGCGCTTCTTAGCAGACTTGATGTTAGCCAAGGTAACACTCCTAAAACTAGATAAACCGGACTCTTTAAAGGCCGCATAATATGCCTACTTTACCAGCGCTTGTCAAATGATTTATCTGCTAACCCGAAGGTTCAGATGTCGGTACTGTGACTTTGGCAAATTTAGTGCTGGTATTTGCATGCAGCTAGAGGCGAAAATAATGCGCACTACCAGACATCATTTCAAACATTGAGGTTCGTGGGTGGCAGAAAAGTTATTAAAGTCAGGCATCATTGTTAGCAGCATGACCCTGATCTCCAGGGTGCTCGGGCTGATCCGGGATGTAGTGATCGCCGCCTTTGTCGGAGCAGGCGCTGCGGCCGATGCCTTTTTCTTTGCCAACCGCATTCCTAATTTTTTGCGCCGGCTTTTTGCCGAAGGTGCTTTTGCGCAGGCTTTTGTGCCGGTACTTAGTGAGGTAAAAGAGAAGCATGGCGATGACGCCGTGCGCGCTTTGGTGGCAAGGGCTGCTGGTACTCTGGGCGTCATTTTGTTGTTGGTGACCCTGTTTGGGGTGGTGGCATCGCCTTTGGTGGCCATGCTGTTTGGTATGGGCTGGTTTATTGAATGGTTGCAAGGTGGGCCGGATGCCGAGCGTTTTGAGCTGGCCAGCTTGATGCTTAAGATTACCTTTCCTTATTTGTTTTTTGTCAGCCTGGTGGCGTTATCCGGCGCTGTGCTGAATACCTACAACAAATTTGCTGTGGCGGCTTTTACCCCGGTGTTTTTAAATATTGCCATCATTCTGGCCGCTGTCTATGCCTCCGACTGGTTTGCTGAGCCTGCTTTAGCGCTGGCCTGGGGCGTGTTTTTGGGTGGCCTGGTGCAATTGCTGTTTCAATTGCCTTTTTTGGTCAAAGCCAAAGTGCTGGTCAAGCCGCGTTGGGGCTGGCACGACCCGGGGGTGGTGAAAATTCGTACCTTGATGATCCCGGCAATGTTTGGTGTCTCTGTCAGTCAAATCAACTTGTTGTTGGATACCGTTATCGCCTCATTTTTGTTAACCGGTGCCGTCAGTTGGCTCTATTACTCCGACCGGCTGCTGGAGTTTCCTCTGGGTCTGTTTGGTATTGCCATTGCAACGGTGATCCTGCCCACCTTGTCACGGATGCATGCCAAAGCCAGTGTCGAAGAGTTCAAAGCCACCCTGGATTGGGCACTGCGCTTTATTGCCCTGTTTGGGTTTCCGGCGATGGCTGCGCTGATGGTGTTGGGCAAGCCCATTATTGCGGTGCTCTTTATGCGGGGGGAGTTTACCGAGCTGGACGTTGAGCGCGTCTCCTACAGCCTGTTTGCCTATGCCTGTGGCTTATTCAGCTTTATGCTGATTAAAATTCTGGCCCCCGCCTACTACGCCAGACAGGATATGAAAACGCCAGTACGCATTGGCATCATTGCCATGGTGGCCAATATGGGGCTGAACTTACTGCTGGCGCCTTTTTTAAGTTATGTCGGCCTGGCATTGGCAACGGCATTGTCGGCGACCCTGAATGCCTTCTTACTGTATCGGGGGCTCAAAGCTATTGGGGTTTATCAGCTGACCGGCTACAGCGGCTGGTTTGTGCTGCGTGTGCTGGCAGCCAGCCTGGGGATGGCCATGGTACTGCTGTGGTGGTTGCCGGACATGGCGTACTGGTACCAGCAAAGTACCGGCTGGCAGCTGCAGCAATTGCTACTGAGTTGCAGCCTTGGCGCAGCAGGCTATTTTGCCTTGCTGGTCTTGCTGGGCGGACGTCCTGCTCATCTGCGGCGAACCAGATGAAATACCCAAGATTAACAGGTATAATCGCCTGCTTGTTGCACCTGGGTGCGGGTTAGAGCGTTTTAAGGCAGGCATGGAGTTTATTCGCGGCTTACACAACATCAAAGCAGAGCATCGTGGCTGTGTACTGACCATTGGTAATTTTGATGGCGTGCACCTGGGCCATCAGGCGGTGTTGCACCAGTTGCTGACGGTGGCAAAAGACCGGCAGTTGCCTTCCTGCGTGATGGTGTTTGAGCCCCAACCGTTGGAGCTTTTTGCGCCAGATAAAGCGCCTGCCAGGATCAGCCGTTTACGCGAAAAGTACCTCGAACTGGCCAAGCTGGGGGTGGATCGCTTGTTGTGCGTCAACTTCAATCAGCGCTTTGCCGATTTGGCGCCAGACTACTTTGTGGAGCAGCTGCTGCTCAGGCAATTGGGGGTGCAGCATCTGATTGTTGGGGATGATTTTTGCTTTGGCAAGAACCGGGCCGGCAACTTTGCCTTGCTGCAGCAAGAGGCAGTTCGTTTTAAGTTTGGCTTAACCCCAACGGCCAGCCTGAAACAGCAGACGCAGCGTATCAGCAGCACGGCGATACGGCAGGCCTTGGCAGCCGATGATTTGCCGCTAGCACACTCCATGCTCGGACGGCCATTCTCCCTGACCGGCAAGGTGCGGCATGGCCGCAGATTAGGGCGGCAGCTGGGGTTTCCAACCGCCAATGTCTGGTTGTATCGTAAGAAGCTGCCGGTGCACGGGGTTTATGCGATTGAAGCCGATACGGTGTTTGGGCGCTTTCAGGGCGTTGCCAACATCGGCTCCCGCCCGACAGTATCCGGTAAAACGGAGCAGCTCGAAGCCCATTTATTTGATTTTGAAGGAGACTTGTATGGCAGCCAGATTGAGGTCTTGCTGCGTCACAAGCTCCGGGATGAACAAAGCTTTGCTTCGGTCGACGCTTTGCAGCAACAAATACAGCGGGATGCAGCCGCAGCCCGCCATTACTTTCAGTCGTCAGCCTCTGCGCAGGTTGCCACCAATCAATAACGATGACGGACTAACAACGGATGAGTGACTACAAGCATACCCTGAACCTGCCGGCAACCGAGTTTGCCATGCGTGGCAATTTAGCGCAGCGGGAGCCAGCCATGCTGGCCGAGTGGCAACAGCATGGACTCTACCAACAAATTCGCGCCGCCAAAGCGGGCAAGCGGCAATTTATTTTGCACGATGGCCCTCCCTACGCCAACGGCAGCATCCACATTGGCCATGCCGTCAATAAAATTCTGAAAGACATGATCATCAAAGCCAAGACTTTGTCGGACTATGATGCGCCTTACATTCCTGGCTGGGATTGCCATGGCTTGCCGATTGAATTGGTGGTGGAAAAGAAATACGGCAAACCGGGTGTGAAGTTAAGCGATGCCGAGTTTCGGCAAAAATGCCGGGAGTATGCCGCCTCGCAAATTGAAGCGCAAAAGGTCGATTTTGTCCGCTTGGGCGTGCTGGGCGATTGGGACAACCCCTATCGAACCATGGATTATGATTTTGAAGCCAACATTATTCGCTCGCTGAGCAAAATCATCGACAATGGCCATTTGCAGCAAGGCTTTAAGCCGGTGCACTGGTGTACCGACTGTGGTTCTGCATTGGCCGAAGCGGAAGTGGAATACCAGGACAAAACCTCACCTTCCATTGATGTGCGCTTTAAGCTGGTGGATGAGGCGGTGGTGGATCGTTTTGACCACCCCGAAGCGCATCGAGGGCAGGGACCGGTGTCGGTGGTGATCTGGACCACCACCCCCTGGACATTGCCAGCCAACCGCGCGGTAGCGGTGCATGCGGATTTGAGCTACAGCCTGGTGCAGGTGGAGCAGGGCGAGCATGGCCCGGAGCGCTTGATTGTGGCTACCGATCTGGTCACCGATGTGATGGCCCGCGCCGGTATTGAGCATTACCACGCACTGGGCTTTTGCCAGGGCAAGCAGCTGGAGCAGGTGGCCTTAAAACATCCATTCTACGATTTTGAGGTGCCGGTCATTTTGGGCGAGCACGTCACCACCGACTCCGGTACCGGCTGTGTGCATACCGCGCCTGGCCATGGTCAGGAAGACTTTGTGGTGGGGCAGCAGTATGGTCTTGAAGTGGCCAACCCGGTTGGCGCCAATGGCGTTTACCTGCCCGACACCCCGCTGTTTGCCGGCCAACATGTATTCAAAGCCAACGATTCGGTGGTGGAGGTGCTCAAAAAGCGGCAGGCGCTGTTGGTGCATAAGGCTTACCAACACAGCTACCCGCACTGCTGGCGCCACAAAACGCCGATTATTTTCCGTGCGACGCCGCAGTGGTTTATCAGCATGGAGCAGCAAGGGCTGCGCGCAACCTCGTTGCAAGAAATTGTCAACACCCGCTGGGTACCGGATTGGGGCCAGAGCCGGATTGAGAAAATGGTGGCGGGCCGGCCAGACTGGTGTATTTCGCGTCAGCGCACCTGGGGCGTACCGATTGCACTCTTTGTTGATAAAGACACCGGCGCCTTGCATCCCAATACAAAAGACTTGATGGAGCAAGTGGCGCAAAAAGTCGAGCAGCATGGCATTCAGGCCTGGTTTGATTTAAAACCGGAAGAATTGCTAAGCGCCGAGGAGGCCAGTCGCTACGTTAAAGTGAAGGATACGCTGGATGTCTGGTTTGACTCGGGCGTGACTCATGCCTGTGTGGTGGATGCCCGGGCGGAGTTTCAGGGCGCGACTCAGGCCGACTTGTACCTGGAAGGCTCGGATCAGCACCGGGGCTGGTTTATGTCATCCTTGATGACCGGCATCGGCATCAAGAACCATGCACCTTACAAACAGGTGCTGACTCATGGCTTTACCGTCGATGGTCAGGGCCGGAAAATGTCCAAATCCCTTGGCAATGTGGTGTCCCCGCAACAGGTGATGAACAAGCTGGGAGCGGATATTTTGCGGTTGTGGGTGGCGACTGCCGATTACACCTCGGAAATGACGGTGTCGGATGAAATCTTAAACCGTGCCGCCGACAAGTACCGCCGTATCCGCAACACAGCGCGCTTCTTACTGGCCAACCTGAATGGCTTTGATCCGGCGCAGGATCAATTGCCGTTTAGCGAGCTGGTTGAACTGGATCTGTGGGTGGTGAATCGGGCGGCTCAATTGCAGGCGGAGATCATCGAGGCTTACAACCATTACCAGTTCCACCAGGTCAGTCAGAAACTGATGAACTTCTGTACCATTGAGCTGGGCAGCTTCTATCTGGATGTGATTAAAGATCGGCAGTACACCGCCAAAGCGGACAGTCAGGCCCGCCGCTCTTGCCAGACCGCGATGTACCACATTGTGCAGGCGCTGGTGCGTTGGATGGCGCCCATCATGAGCTTCACCGCGCAGGAAATCTGGCAGCAGTTGCCGGGCCAGCCGCAACCCTATGTCTTTATGGATGTCTGGTACCCCGGGCTTGCTTCGGTACCTGCCGGTCGTTTTGACAATGCTTTCTGGCAACAACTGCTGTTGGTGCGGGACGAAGTGAACCGGGTGCTGGAAAAAGCCCGTAAGCAAGAGCTGATTGGGGCTTCACTGCAAGCTGAGGTGACCTTATTTGCCGATGCTGAATTGGCGGCACAGTTGAAAAAGTTGCAAGATGAGCTGCGTTTCGTGTTAATCACCAGTACCGCCACTGTCAGCAGCGAAGCGGCACCAGCCGAAGCTGAAGCCACTGAAATTTCAGGTTTAAAGGTGTTGGTGCAAGCCAGCAGTGCGGTGAAGTGTGAACGCTGCTGGCACTACCGGCATGATGTCGGTGCCGATGACGCCCATCCGACCATTTGCTTGCGCTGTGTTGACAACGTCAGTGGCGCCGGCGAGCAGCGGGAGTTTGCCTGATGCGGTTGTTTCAACAAAGCGGCTGGGCTTTCTGGTGGCTGGCACTGCTGGTGCTGGTGCTGGATCAAGTCACCAAGCAGTGGGTGCACCGCAGCATGGCGTTGTACGATTCGATCCAGCTGCTGCCGTTTTTTAACCTGACCTATGTCCGCAACCCTGGTGCCGCTTTTTCGTTTTTGAGCGATGCCGGCGGTTGGCAGCGCTGGTTTTTCACCGTGGTGGCGGTGGTCATCATAACCGTACTCAGTGTCTGGCTCAGCCGGCTGGCGCCCAAAGCCAGCAAGCTGACGCTGGGGTTAAGCCTGATTATTGGCGGCGCTGTTGGCAATTTGATCGACCGGCTTTGGCATGGCTATGTCATCGACTTTTTTCATCTTTATTATCAAAACTGGCACTATCCTGCCTTTAACATTGCCGACTCGGCCATCGTGATCGGGGCCGGTTTGTTGATCTGGGACAGTTTCAGCCATCAGGAGCAGGGCAATGACCACGCCAAATCCCGCAAATCTTAGTATTGGGCCCGCCAGCATTGTGACCTGTCACATCGATATTACCTTGTCCGATGGCAGCGCTGCGGAAAGCACCCGGGTGCACAACAAGCCAGCCCGCATAACCATGGGCGACAGCAGTGTATCCCCCGCGTTTGAAGCGCAGTTGTTGGGCAAAGTGGCAGGCGATAAGCTGAACTTTACCCTGGCTCCTGAGGATGCCTATGGTCAGCCCAATCCGGACAATATTTATTATTTGGATCGCAGCAAGTTCAGCAGCGACAGCCCGGCGGAAGTTGGCATGATCATTGGTTTTACCATGCCGGATGGTTCGGAATTGCCGGGCTTGATCCGAGAGGTCGCGGGCCAGTCGGTCACCGTCGACTTTAACCACCCGCTGGCTGGTCAAACCCTGACCTTTCAGCTGGAAATTCTGGAGGTGCAGTAATGGATATTTTACTGGCCAACCCGCGTGGTTTTTGCGCCGGGGTTGATCGCGCCATCAGCATTGTCGAACGCGCGCTGGAGTTGTACGACCATCCGATTTATGTCCGCCATGAAGTGGTGCACAACAAGTTTGTGGTGGATGGCTTGCGTCGCAGCGGCGCAGTGTTCGTAGACGAGCTGGACGAAGTACCGGATGGCCAGATTGTGATCTTCAGCGCCCATGGTGTGTCGCAGGCCGTGCGTCAGCAGGCCAAAGACCGTGGGCTGAAAGTCTTTGATGCCACCTGCCCACTGGTGACCAAGGTGCATATGGAAGTGACCCGTGCCAGCCGCAAAGGCATTGAGTGCATTCTGATTGGCCATGCTGGCCACCCCGAAGTGGAAGGTACCATGGGCCAGTACGACAATCCGCAAGGCGGCATTTATCTGGTCGAGTCGGTGGAGGATGTGCAAAGCCTGCAGGTGAAAAATCCACAGCAGCTTTGTTTTAGCAGCCAGACCACCCTGTCGGTGGATGATACTGCCGATGTGATTGAAGCACTGCGCCAGCGCTTTCCCGATATTGAAGGGCCGCGTAAAGACGACATTTGCTATGCCACCCAGAACCGCCAGGATGCGGTGCGTGAGCTGGCAGGCAAAGCCGAGTTATTGCTGGTGGTCGGTGCGAAGAACAGCAGCAACTCCAACCGCTTGCGTGAGCTGGCAGAGAAAATGGGCGCTAAAGCTTTCCTGATAGATACCGCCGAAGACATCCAGAAAAGCTGGCTGGATGGCATTGAGCGGGTAGCCGTTACTGCAGGCGCCTCGGCGCCAGAAGTGCTGGTGCAGCAAGTGGTTGCCAAGCTGCAAAGCTGGGGCGGGCGCACCGTGACTGAGAACCCGGGACGGGAAGAAAATATAGTCTTTGCCATTCCGGCAGAGCTGCGCTAGTAGGGCTGGTTTTAAGTTACTGAGATCGCTATAGTCATTGGTATGACTGTTGCTGCTGCATCCCAATGAATTTGAAACCCATGGCTGTTACCAAGCCTTTGTTGCCCGATTTTTGCCAAAACCGTGGCGTGCTGGCTGTGATTGTACTGGCACAGACGGTGGCTATCGTGCTGGCTTTTGCGCCTGATGCTGGCGGCGATCCCTGGCAACGGCTGGGGGTCATCAGTCTCTTTGTGCACTGGATTACCTTGCTTAGCATCGCGGTGCTTTGTCGATTGCGGCAGTGGCTGGGGCGTTTTTCTGCGGTGCTGCAAGGTGGTTTTACCTTGTTGGTGTTTATTGGCTTTACCGGACTTATCAGTCCTATGGCCTGGCACTTTTTGGTGGGTTTTGGTTGGCAACCCGCTGGTGAGTTAACTCATTTTTTGGCTGCCAACCTGTTGGTGGCGTTAATTGTTGGACTCCTGGCCATTCAGTTTAGTCTGATGCATTTAGAGCGCAATGAGCGGATTGAAGCTCAGTCCAGAGCTGAATTGGATGCACTGCAAGCCCGTATCCGTCCCCACTTTCTTTTCAATAGCCTGAATACCGTCGCCGAATTGATCCACCAAAACCCGGATGCTGCGGAACAAGCTCTGCTCAATTTATCGGCTTTGTTTCGAGCGGCCATGCAAGCAGGTGGCCAAGCCTCGTTAGCGGAGGAGCTGGCCCTGGCGCGGCAGTACGTTTCGCTGGAGCAGTGGCGGCTTGGCTCGCGGTTGCGATTGAACTGGCAGCTCACTGAACCGCTACCGGACTTGAACATGCCGGTATTGACGCTGCAACCTCTGCTGGAAAATGCCATTTGCCACGGCATTGAGCCTCACCGGGGGGGCGGGGAGATTGGCATTCAGTTGCTGACATCCAACCAAGCGGTGACTATCCTTATTACCAATACCTTGGCAGCCAGTACTCGCAGCACAACCGGCAATGGCATTGCTCTGGCCAATATTCGCCAGCGTTTGGCCTTGCTGTACCAGGATAAAGCCCAATTGCATTGCAGCAAAACCGATGATCAGTACCGGGTCAAGTTGGTATTGCCTGTTCTGGGCAATAAAGCCTGAGCATGTCAAAGAGAGTGGAGGGATGTGAGTGAGGATCGATGAAAGTACTGCTGGTTGATGATGAGCCCTTAGCACGCGCACGATTAAAACGGTTGCTGGCAAAGCATCATGACTTTAGCCTGGTGGCGGAAGCCGAAGACGGCGAGCAGGCGTTGCAGTTAACGGCTCAGCTGCAGCCGGATCTGGTGCTGCTGGATATTGAAATGCCAAACCTTACGGGCCTTGCCGTTGCCAAAACCTTGGCCAGTCTACCAGTGCCACCAGCGGTGGTTTTTGTCACCGCCCATCCAGAGCATGCCTTGGATGCATTGCAATTGGCGGCTGCAGGGTATTTGGTGAAGCCGGTAGAAGCCGACGCCCTGGCTGGGGTACTGCAACGTTTGGGCAAGCTTACCCGTGTCCAGCTGGAGTCGCAAAAAGAAGCAGCCATCAGCTTTCAATTGGCGGGCTGTCTGCGTCAGGTTCCTATCAGCGAAGTGTTGTATCTGGTGGCGGAAGATAAGTATGTTCGCATGGTCCACCGCCAGGGCGAAGCTTTGCTTGAGCTAAGTCTGAAACAACTGGAACAACAGTATCCACAGCTGTTGCGCATTCACCGCAAGGCGCTGATCAATCGCCAGCACTTTAGCGCACTGCATCATGGGGCTCAGGGCTATCAGGTTGAGCTGACAGGTTGCCCGCAGCGGCTTGATGTCAGTCGTCGTGAAGCTTCCAGGTTAAAACAAATCCTAGCACAAGGCAGCCTTTAACCGTTTATCAGCAGGATCATCCGTTTATCGGCTCATGCTGGCAATTGGCTGTATCCTAAGTATGCTGACATTATCCATCAATTTATAATTGAAAACGCTTATGTCGGTTGTTGCCTTCCCCAGAGACAAGGGGTTTACCTTAATTGAGCTGATGGTGACGGTGGCGGTAATGGCCATCACGCTAACGGTTGCTGTCCCCGCTTTTACGCAACTCATCAATGGCAATCGTTTGACGAGCCAGGCAAATGAGGTTTTGAGTGCTCTTAGCTATGCACGCAGCGAAGCCATACGCCGAAATGACGATGTTGTATTTTGCCACAGTCCAAACGGAACAAGCTGTTCTGCACCTTCAGGTAATTGGCAAGGCTGGATCCTGTTTGCTGCTTCAGATCCGGCAGTCATTTTGGCGAGTGGACGTTTTAATACTCAATTGCGGGTTATTCCCAGTTCTAATTTGGCCAACGCGGCTCATGCTTTGCGTTACAACTCGCAAGGCTTCATCCGACAACAGGCGAATGCCAACTTGTTAACCGGCAGCCTGCGTATTTGCCATCCGTCAGGCAGGCCAGAGCAAAATAGTCGTGATGTTCGTTTTATTTCTGGCGGGCGAGTGACGGTGACTTCGGTGATCGATGCCAGTTGTTCAAGGCCCGGGGACTAAGGAGCTGATGCTTATGAAGTGCAGAAAGCAGCAAAAAGGAGCCAGTTTACTGGAGGTCATGATTGCCACTCTGGTGTTAGGTGTTGGCCTATTAGGTGTGGCGGCTCTACAGGCTAGTTCAGTACGAAATACTCAGAATGCTTACGAACGAACCATCGCTGTTGTGATGGTTGACTCCATTATTGAGAGCATTCGTGCAAATACCAACGCGGCACCTGGTGCTTATGTCATGAGTGGATGTACTGCCCCTTCAGGAGGCTTGGTAGGTGAGCAGTTGAGTCATTGGGTTGCCCGGTTGCAGGCTGAGTTAGGCAGCAGTGTGCAGTGCTCGATTTCGTTCAACAGCGGACGTTATCTGGTGGAGGTGCGCTGGCAAGATGAGCGGCAAACCGACATGAGCGAAACCATGATTCGAACGGCGGTGGTGCTATGAGAGTGTTCAATAAAATGCCAAGATATGGTGCACAGCAGGGCTTGACATTGGTTGAGCTGATGATTGCGATGTTATTAGGTGTTATTTTGGTGGGTGGTGTGACGGGTGTTTTTTTGTCAGCTCAGCAAACTTATCGCATCAATGACAACCTCAACCGAATGCAAGATGGTTTCCGAGTAGGCTTTCAGCTGTTGACACGTGACTTGCGAAATGCCGGAAGTTCGGGCTGCACCAATAATGGCAGGGTTGTCAATGTACTCGCCGGTGATACCTGGTGGGGCAATTGGGCAAACAGCAACTTCATCGCCTACAGCGGAACCACTACTCATCCCGGCGTTGATTTTGGTTCTGCGGTCGGTGAGCGAGTTGCCGGCACTGCAGCCGTTCAGATGATGTATTCCCTGAGTGATGGTAATGAAACCATTGCTATTGAGCATGTTCCATCCGGAGTGAATGCCAGCTTTCGGATAGCCCCCGGTGCGAATATTGTGCAGGGGGATATCATTATGGTCTGTGATCAGTCCCAATCGACAATTTTCCAGGTTTCGAATATCACGGGAGCGGGTGGCTCCAATGTCATTCATAACACCGGTGGTACTGTTACCCCGGGGAATTGCACAAACCGACTGGGGTTTCCCGTGCCCACCAGCTGCAGTGCTTCTTCAGGTTCTCCCTATGTTTTTCCGCCCAATGCAGTGTTGTCGAAGTTTGAGTCTGTTTCATGGTATGTGGGCAACAATGGACGACCTGAAACCGGTGGCCGCTCTCTTTACCGCACCTGGGTTGAACGGGGTGTGGTGATTCGGGAGGAGGTCATTGAAGGCGTTCGTGATTTGCAGTTTGAGTTTTTATTACTGGGTTCAGCAAATTTTATCGATACGGCTTCCGTCCCGGCCAACCGCTGGGTGGATGTGATGTCGACGCGGGTACACCTGACCGTTGAGGCCGCTCATGTTGATTTTCAAGGTGAGGGTGAGCGGGCAAACAGAACCCTGATTCATGAAGTTGCTTTAAGGAATCCTGTCTTATGACACACTCAGTCACTCAACAACGGGGTATGGCGCTTATTGTCAGTTTGCTGCTTTTACTGGCCATTACCATGATCGTCTTGGCGGCCAGTCGGGGAACTGGGCAGCAAGAACGTATGACTGCAAATCTTTACGACCGTGAGCTTGCGTTTCAGGCAACCGAAAGTGCCATTCGTATTGCCGAGCAATGGCTGGAAGCCAACCCAAACCATGGGGACTTTACCGGCGTTGCTGGTCGTTACCCGCAGCCTGATCCTAATGACCCGCCGCGCTGGCGTGATCCTGCCACTCAGTGGCAGGCTGCAGGATTGGCGTTGGGAGGGCTTCAGCAAGATGCGGAGTTTATTATTGAAGATATGGGGCGCTGGCCTGATCCGCCAGATTGTGCCCGTGGCTCAACCATTCCGCCGGGATGCTTGTCACAAACCTACCGTATTACCGCACGCAGTGCAGCTGCCGACAGAGCCGGTATTATGCTGCAAGTATTGTTTCGGCGTTAATGAATACAGGAGCTAGAAATGGCCAGATTGAAATCCAGTAAGTTATACTGCCTCGTTGCCAGTCTCGGGTTAGGCTTTTCAGTTGCTGAAGCGTCGGTAGCAATTTCCAATATGCCGTTGCAAACTGGCAGTGCTGTAGAACCCAACATCTTGTTTATCCTGGATGACTCAGGCTCTATGATGTGGGAAACCATGCCTGATGAACTAACTACGCATTTTGGAACCACTCTTACAGGCGCCAATGCGCGTTACACCATGTGGATGTTTCCGCGTGTAGCCGGTCTTTTTGGTGCCGATGATTACAATAACACCAGAGTGGTGCGCTTCAGCGGGGGGACGGCTGCGCATTTTCGCTCACCGCACAACAATACCGTCTACTACAACCCGGCTTTTACCTATCAGCCCTGGTCGAACCCGGATGGGACCCTGATGGCAGCTTCAAGCCCCACAGCGGCTCCACATCATCCACTTAAGAGCTTAGGAAGCCGGAATCTAACGGTAGAAAACACCCAAACGGCTCGCTGGGTCGATGAAGACGGTACTCATACCAGTGAAAGTATCAGCTTCTATCCGGCAGTTTACTACCACTACAACGGAAGTGGCGATCTTTGGGATGAAGCCAGCTATGAGCGGGTTGAGATAAAACCGGAAAATGCGCCCTTTAGCGGTCATGGTCGCGAAGTGGTGGATGCCAATGGCAATCGCAATCGAACCGACTGCGCCATGGCGAATGCCTGTACCTACGCAGAAGAAATTCAAAACTTTGCCAACTGGTATACCTACCATCGCAATCGTCTTTTTGCGTCACGGGGTGGTATCGGGCGCGCTTTTGCAGCCCAAAGTGAAAATATGCGGGTCGGTTATGGCACTATCAATACGGGGGAGTCCACCATCGATGGGGTATCCACCCGAACGGTTGTACGAGGGGTTCGGCGCTTTACCGGCGCTGACAGAGATGCTTTTTTCAATGAGCTTTACAACAGGGCTGTCCCTCCACAAGGAACTCCGCTTAGAAATGCCCTGGACGGTGCTGGTCAATATTTCTCCCGGACAGATAGCCGTGGCCCCTGGGGGCTAAATCCTGGCTTTGGAACTGAGCCGTCGATTGAACATCTAACCTGTCGGCAAAGCTTTAGCATTCTGATGTCAGATGGGTATTGGAATGGTCCTACGCCAAGCGGTATTGGCAATCAGGACAACTCTAATGGTCCAGAGCATAAACGGCCAGTAGGCGATCCTTTCCAATACACCCCCAAAGCGCCATTTAGCGATGGTTACTCTGATACCCTGGCTGATGTAGCCATGAAGTATTGGAAAAATGATTTGCGGCCAGATCTTGAAAATCGTGTGCCAACTCCGAATGACAGTATCAACCCGGCGTTTTGGCAGCACATGGTGACCTACACTGTTGGCTTAGGAGTTCAGGGCTCGATTGATCCAAAAACAGCCTTCGATGCCATTTCTACTGGGGCGTCAATTAGCTGGCCAAATCCTGCAGCACCCGGTGCTCTAGCTGCGAAAATCGATGATATGCTCCATGCGGCCGTCAACAGTCGGGGCGGTTTTTTCAGTGCCAATGATCCCGAAACTTTCGCGCGTGAGTTAACACGAACCTTAAATCAGATTGTTGATCGCGTCGGGTCAGCATCGAATTTAGCGGGCACGACAACCTCTCTGGAAACGGATCAAATGGTGTTCCAGGGTCGCTTTCAATCCGGTGATTGGTCGGGGGACTTGTGGGGGTTTGATGCCGACAATATTGGCTCAGAGCCGAAATGGAAAGTATCGGAGCAGCTAAATGCCAGAGACTGGAGTGGTCGTAACATACAGTTTTTTGATGGCAATACGCAAAAAGCTTTTACCTGGGCTAATTTGACATCGACGCAACAGGGGTGGCTGCAATCCGAGGCTTTGTTGAACTTCATTCGTGGTGATCGCTCCAAAGAAGCTCGTGAGAATGATCCGGCCTACAAATTCCGTAATCGTAGTTCCATCCTGGGGGATATTGCACACTCATCTCCGGTCTATGTAGCTGAGCCTGAAAACCGGTTTTACGACCGCTTTCAGTGGGATGAGCTCAGTGGTTATCGGACATTTGTTCAAAATAACAGAAACCGCACCCCAGTTGTTTTTGTTGGCTCTAACAGCGGCATGTTGCATGCCTTTTCGGCTGAAACTGGCGCAGAGCTTTTTGCGTACATACCCTCAATGCTGTTGCCTAAGTTGGCTCAATTAGCAGATCCTGACTATTTGCATGAATACTTTGTCGATGGCAATGCCAATGTCGCAGATGTTTACATTGGTGGGCAGTGGCGTTCAGTCCTGGTCGGCAGCCTTGGTCGGGGTGGTAACATGCTGTTTGCGCTGGATGTGACCAATCCCGCAGCTCCAGAAGTGATGTGGGAGTTTACCCATAATGAACTCGGCACCGTGGTTGGAAAACCAGTGATTGGTCGACTTAAAAATGGTGATTGGGCAGTCATTACTGGCAATGGTTATAACAGCAATAGCCATAAGGCAGGCTTGTTTTTAATAGATATCCAAGATGGCTCTTTAATTCGCTACATTGATACTGCCGTTGGGCAAAATAGCTCAGACTCTGAGGGGCGGACATTGTCCAATGGGTTGAGTCAGGTAGAAACCTGGGACGATGACAATGATGGCAACATCAATTATGTCTTCGCCGGGGATTATCAAGGTAACCTGTGGAAGTTCGACCTTAATCACTCCAATACCGGTAACTGGCGTTCCTACTACAGAACAGGTAGTACGCCGTTGCCTCTGTTTTCAGCCAGAAATGCCGAAGGACAACGCCAAAGTATTATTGGAGGAATTTCTGTTGCGGCGGATCCTGAGACAGGTAAGCGATGGGTATTTTTTGGTACCGGCAGCTATTTGAGCAATGACGATCCAGCCAGCACCGATGTTCAGACTTGGTATGGTCTGATCGATGGTGAGCGCATTGCAAGTCGAGGGGAGTTGTCCGAACGGAAAATTACCCAAGAGGCATTGGTCAGTGGCCGTATGGCGCGTTCAATTGAAGAAGCGGACACCGTAACGAACAAAGGATGGTTTATAGATCTAATGGTGGGTGGTCAAAAAAATGGTGAACGAATTGTCAATCAGCCCAAAATTATTGGTCGGGCTTTGGTTGTCAACACTATTATACCTGATACCGATATTTGCAACCCGGGTGGCTCTGGTTACGTGATGGCAATAGATCCGTTCAAAGGCGGGCGGCTTGCTCGAAACTTTTTTGATGTGAATCAAGATGGCAGTGTGGATGATGGTGACATGATGTCAACCATTGAAGGAGAAGTGCCAGTCAGTGGCGTTGGTTTTACTAGCATGCCAGGGGAACCTCTTTTTATGGGGGATGAAATGGTGGTTGGTTTAACGGATACCAGTATTGAGTCGATGCTTACGAGCTCAGGAGTTCGCCGCGGTAGAGTTTCCTGGCGGGAGATGACAAATTGAAAAATATGACTTTGTTCCAGCAACGGGGTGTGACTTTGATTGAGTTGATGATCGCCGTTGCGATCATTGGGATCTTAGGAGCCATTGCTTATCCGGCATATCAAGCCCACGTGGAGCGCTCCAATCGAACAGCTGCTTCAGGTTGTTTGTATGAAATGGCGCATGTAATGGAGCGGCACTTTACCACCAACTTAACCTATGAAGGGGCGACACTACCAACCCTGCAATGCAGAACGGACACTGCTGCCCGCTACTCTTTCACATTAACCGATCAGGCTGCCCGAACTTATCGGTTGTCAGCCATCCCACAAGGGCCACAGGCTACAGATGAGTGTGGTACTTTGACATTGAACCAAGCCGGGCAACGAGGTGCTGCAGGCGGCACGGATCCAGCGACGGTTCAGCGTTGTTGGTAAAAAAAACAACCTGACAATATTGATCTTTTGGTTTTTTGTTGTAATTTTATAGTTAACTTTGGTTAACTATTGAGCATAAGGACATGCGGTTACAACAAGGAATCAGTTTACTCGAAGTGTTGCTGGCGGTATTGCTGCTCAAAGTATCCGTTTTGGGTGCTTTGGCTGGCCAGCTGCATGCACGTCAAATGGTGACAGAAGCGCTGCAACGAACTCAGGCGGTTGCTATGGCCGAGGACTGGCTCAATCGAATGCAGGCCGCCGGAGCCAGTCATGCCGAGTTGTCGCCATTTCCCGAATGCTCCGCTAGTCTCCCTTGCCCTTCCGAGACCATTGCCAACTGGCTCCACCAACAATGGCACCAACAGTGGTGGCTTGGCCCCAATGCCCTGGCTCAGGGAGGCTACTGCGAGCTGCTCGATGACAGTTCTGCAGAGTTGGTGTTGTATTGGCACAGTCGCTCCTTGCTGTCAGAGTCCTTATCGCAAAACCCTTGTGGTCAAAGTGGTCCTAAGGTGGCATTGCAACTGCAGGTGACGCTATGAGAGTGGCCATCTCCCGACAACAAGGTCTGAGCCTGGTGGAGATCATGATCGCCTCGGTTTTGGCGTTAAGCTTGCTTGCGGTACTGCTGACCACCAGCAGCAGACAGGTGCAAATGAGCCGTGAAACCATGCAGCTGGCGATGCTGCAGCAACAAGGGCAGTTGCTGTTGAACTTACTTCAGGCCGAGTTGCATCAGCTTGGCTTTTGGGCTGGTTTTTCACTGGACGCAATGCGCCAGGCTTCGGCACCAGAGGCGATGGTGGTGTCCGAATGTGCCATTGGCAGCGAGCAAAGCGGGAGCTTTCCCGAGCCTGGACGTCCCTTCATTCCACTTTATTCCGAGTTGGGCAATCAGGGTGGAGTGTCCTGTCTGGGAGCGATCAAGCCGGATTCTGCCATTTTGCAATGGAAGCGTCTGCTGGCACAGCCGCACCACTATTCTGAGCTAGCCCCCAACCGATATTATTTACAAATTAAAGCCGACAGTTTGGCCATCGTTGACAGCTCAATGGCGAGCGATGCTCCTGAAGCGGAGTTTTGGCCTTACCAGCATCAATTGTTTTACGTGCAGCTACAAGGCGACATCCCGGTTTTAATGCGCAGACGCTTGATTCGAAATCATGCCGGACAGCCAAGAATGCATACCGATTCTGTGATGGATGGGGTTGAAATCTTGTACTTCGAATTCGGTATCGACAGCACCCTGGATGGACGAGCCAATTATTTTTTACCACTGCACCAGATGGATGGAGCACAGTGGTTGCAGCAAGAAAGCCGCATTGTGGCAATCAGCTACTACGTGTTGTTGCGTTCGATGGAGCCCGACCGACAGTTCGTCAATGAACAATGGTACCCGATGGGGCAGTATGGCTTTCAGGCGCCCGGCGATCACTATCGTCGGCTGGCGCTGCAAGGAACCCAGTATTTTCACAATGTCGCATTGCAGCTTAATGGAGGATAACGCATGAAATCATCCAAGGGGTTTGCACTGATCACCACCTTATTATTGGCCACGGTGATGGTGCTTTTGGTGCTGGCTCTATTGCAAAGCAGTCAGCTCAGTCTTCGAATTGCGGATGCAGGCCAGCAAGCTCTTCAGGTACGGCAACAAGCCTGGCAACAGCATCTGCAACAGCAAGTCGCTGTAGAGCTGACACCTTTGGTTGCTGAGGTGGCTTGTCCGCCACTTTATGCCGCCTGGCAGGCTGAGCAGCTGGTCTGTCAGCGCTATCTTAAGGTGAGCTCGAAAGCACAAGAACATTGGCTAGACAGTCAGGCAGCCAGTCTTGTGATGCAAATTCAACTGCAGTCGAAGGTAAAGTCCGATGATTAAGATGGTACTTCTCAGCATCTGGTTGCAAGCTCCGCTTGACTGTTTTGAGCCGGCCGTTGTTGAGACAGACTATAGCATTTCAGCTCAGGGGGTGATAAAACGCGAGTCTCAGCATGGTGTGCCCTTACCGGCTGCGGTCGTAGTGGCAGATTTGAGCGACAGCGGCTGGTTGTTTAGCTCCCAACACACCGTGGTTCGAACGGTATTGCCGGTCACAGCGGTTTCCGGGCAGCGCCATTTTGAGCAGCTCATCTTGCTTGCTTATAATCCAGACCAACAAGCCGAGCAATTGCTGGCAGTGCGGCTATTCCACCAGCAGCCGTCGCCCTGGTATTTCAGTGATTTGCGGCCCTATCTGGATGATGACACCCTAGCCGCTGACGATGCGATTATCGCAGCCCAGTGGTTAGAGCTTCAGCTAGCTGCTGGCTGGTGGCTGCCTTTGGCCGGTAGAGCCATGCAGTTGCCGGAACTCTATGGTGGGATTTTGCACCTGCCTGTTGTTACAACATCCAGCTTTGATGATTGTCCTGAGCCTCCGTTGGATTTGGTGGTGCATTTCATTCATATGCATTCAGGTCACAGCACGGCTTCCTCCCAACAGCTGACTCTGCCAGAGCCGGCTCCCTTGCAATGGCATTTAAAGCCGCAGGGCGAGGTGTTTGAGCTATGGCTGCACCAGGCCGAACAGTTTTGGTTGTTACAACCGGAGCTGCAACAAATTTTGCCGGATTGTCTGGATTGCACTGAGACCATTTCAGACACAGCCTGGCCAAAGTACCGGCCACTGGCTCATTTTTGGCTGGAGCAAGGAGTCTGGTAATGCATACAAACCGAGGCATCACCTTGATCGAACTGTGTCTGGCTGTGGTCATAATGGCTGTGCTAGCTAGCATTGCGTACCCGTCCTATGTGCAGTTTGTATTGCGGAGTCACCGTGTCGAAGCGACAGAAGCCTTATTGGCACTGGCCTCACGTCAAGAACTTTATTTCAGTGAGCAACGGCGTTACAGCGACTCCTTGGCCGATCTTGGCTTGAACGAGAGCCTCACCCCTTCCGGACGCTATCAACTTAGTGTGCAAGTGCTGGCGGAGGGGATGGGCTTTCTGCTGCAGGCGGATGCCCAGGGGTTGCAGAGTCAAGATACTGCCTGTGCAGCTTTTAGTGTGAACCACCTTGGACAGCGCAACACTGTGGTGTCATATCCAGAGCAATGTTGGCGTTAGGGTACGAACAATTTTAAGAGGGGCAAGGGTGATTGTGGTGCTGCAAGCGACTGCGTCCGGCTTGATTCATGGTCAGGCTGTAGTGCCAGGAGCGGCCAGCTTCCGGACAATAGCGAAAGCTGCCATTTTCCAGTGGACCCAGACTGCCATCACGGCGAAAACTGAGCTGGTCACGGTGATAACTGAGATGATGCGACGGATGCACTGGCGGCAGCTCCCGCACTGGCCGCCACTCATGCGACTGCCACAAGCTGATTTGCAATGGATGGGCAGACCAGTTGCTGCTGCAATCGCTGCCATCGATAGGACAAACTCGAACCTGAGTCGCTTGTCCGCTGGCAAGCACTCTGGCGTAGGTTAACTGTTGGCTCAACTGCTTCATGTAGCTTTCTGCCCGCTGTTGGCTAACAAAGTTATTCCAGGATGGGACGCCAACGGTCGAAAAAAGGGTGACCAGGGTCAAAGCCACCATCATCTCAACTAAAGTCCAACCAGTCTGACGCATAATTCATTATATTGTTCACAATAATGCTAAATTATGGGCTGGAAGGCTTTTAATGTCAATTTATTGTGATAAAAAATCCTGGTCGTAAATTGTTGGGATTGGCTGGCGCTTGTGCTGTGTCTTTAGGTAAATCTGGACTAACTGCTGTTGCTCTGCTGCTGAAACGGTTTTTCCCTCTAAAAAGTCATCGATGGTGTCGTAGCTCAACCCCAGCGCTGCTTCATCGGCTTTTTGTGGCTGCAAGCACTCCAGATCCGCGGTGGGCACTTTATCCACCAGCTGTGCGGGAGCCCCAAGCCAGGCCGCAACTGCGCGAACCTGTCGTTTACTTAAACCAAACAAGGGAGCCAAATCGCAGGCACCATCGCCCCACTTGGTGTAAAAGCCAGTAATGTTTTCAGCCGAATGATCGGTACCCAGCACCAGACCACCCAGCAGTCCTGCCAAGTGATATTGAATCACCATCCGCGTCCGGGCTTTAACATTGCCTTTGCTAAAATCGACCCGATGGGCGTCATCGACATTTAATCCGGTGGCGGCTAAAGCTGCGGATGTCGCCTGATGAATGGCATCGGCGCCCGGTTGAACATTAATGCTGAGTGCTTTGTTTGGCTGGATAAAGTCGATCGCCAGTTGAGCCTCGGTTTCATCGGCCTGATTGGCGTAGGGTAAGCGGACGGCCACAAATTGATAGCGGCCTGCTTCGGCCTCGTTGAGTTCATTGATGGCCAGCTGGGCCAAACGGCCGCAGGTGGTGGAGTCCACACCACCACTAATACCAAGCACCAGTGTGGTCAAACCGGATTGTTGCAGCTGAGCTTTAATAAAGTCGACCCGCCGCCGGACTTCCTGAGCTGGCTCGATACTTGGTTGGACGCGCATTTCGGCGATAATTTGTTCTGGTGTCATCATGGTTTCCTGCTTATACCCAATCGCTTTGAGATAATGCTATCATAGAGTTAGTCTGGGTTCAGGTGGTCGTGTGCATGAAAAAAATTGAAGCAATTATCAAGCCTTTTAAACTGGATGATGTTCGGGAAGCCTTGGCCGAAATTAACATCACTGGTATGACGGTAACAGAAGTCAAAGGCTTTGGTCGTCAAAAAGGGCATACCGAGTTGTACCGGGGTGCCGAATACATGGTGGACTTTCTGCCGAAAGTGAAGCTGGAGATTGTCGTCAGCGACGATCAGGTGGAGCGTTGTCTTGAAGCCATTACCAAAACTGCGCATACCGGCCGGATTGGTGACGGCAAAATCTTTGTGCTGGATGTTGGCCGGGTGATCCGGATCCGCACCGGCGAGGAAGATGAAGAAGCCATCTAAGCATCTTGTGCTGCTTGGGGGAGGCTGGCTGTGCCTTTATGCACTCTTTGCCTCACATTCTGTTGCAAATGAAGTTCTGGAACAGGTATTGCTGGATATTCAGCAGCTTTCCTCCGAAGCAAAGCAAGGCAGGGAAACCGGTACCGAGGGCGCTGCCTTAACGCGCGACTGGTTAAAGCAACGCTTTGCAGAATTGGATGTCGCTTCATGGCAGGACTCCTATGCAGCTCCATTTCGCTACCGGCAAGGACGGCATACCAAGGAAGGGGTCAACCTCCAAGGTTGGTTGCCTGGCTGTCCTGACGCACCGGGTTATATCGTTATTAGCGCCCATTACGATCATTTGGGCAAGCGTGGTCGTCGTATTTACCCGGGGGCCAATGACAATGCTTCCGGCGTGGCCGCAATGTTGGCGTTAATCCGACAGTTGAAACAACTCGATGCCCCTTGTCGCGCTTATCATTACATCCTGCTGGCAACGGATGCCGAAGAAAATGGTTTGCATGGCAGTGCTGCTTTTGTTCGTCAGCCACCCGTTGCTCTGGAACAGATAGTGCTCAACATCAACCTGGATATGCTGGCTCGCTCAGAGCCGCGTGGGCAGTTATTTATTACGGGTGCCAGACGCGTGCCAGGGTTAAGAACACACTTACAGCAGCATCAGGGCCAGTTGCGGCTTGTCTTTTTAACGGACAGAGGGCCATTGCAAGCAGGCTCACTACAGCCGCTGTATGATTGGCGAAATAGCAGCGATCACGCGTATTTTCACCGGGCCGGCATCCCTTATCTGTTTTTTGGTGGGATGCCGTTCACGGATTATCATAGCCCGAATGATCAATGGCAGCGGATCGATGCAGAGTTTTTAAGTCAGGTGATGACGATCATTGGTCAAACCATCCTATGGCTTGAAAATGAAACGGATGTTCTTGGTCTCTCGTCCGACTCAAATTAGTCCAACCCCGGCAAAGCCAGTTGACTATTTGCTCGTCTTTTCGGTCGCTTACCAGCGCTTCTGCGGCTGGCATGGCGCTGCAATACACAGGCTTTCTGAGATGCCCAAAGGCTTGGATCCTGTTGCTGCAGCCAGTTTTTCAACGCCTTTCTTCCCTCAGCAATAGCCATGTCTGGCAGAATCACGGGTGCTGGATAATGGGTATCAAGCTGACACCCCAACTGCTGCTGCATGCTAACCGGCATTAGCCAGGGCGTATGGATCCAGCTGGTTGGTACCCGGCGAAGCTCCGGTACCCAGCGCCGGATGAACTGCCCTTTGGGATCGCGCTCCTGGCTTTGTTTGACCGGATTGTACATCCGGTTGACATTGATACCAGTGACACCGGCTTGCATCTGAATTTGTGGGTAATGAATACCAGGCTCGTAATCAATAAAGCACTTTGCAAGATGCAAAGCCAGCGGGCGCCAGGGCAGTCCGAGATAATAACTGGCAAAAGAAACCAGCATTGCCCGTCCCCTGAAATGGAGCCAGCCGGTTGCCAGCAAAGCACGCATACAAGCATCGATCAGTGGGTATCCGGTGGTGCCTTGACACCAACTCAGGTAGCGATGTTGATCAAAGGTGCTGTCCCGAAAGCCCAAAAAACCCGGATGCATGGCCTGAAACTCAAGTTCCGGTTCGTCCTCAAGCTTTTGGATAAAATGACAATGCCAGCGCAGGCGCGAGATAAAGGCTTGCAATGCGCGTGCGTTTGTCAGCTTCCCTCGGGCCAGCTGTGTTTGCTGGATCAGCGATCGCAAGCCAAGTTGACCGTAGGCCAGGTAGGGACTTAACCGAGAGCTGAACTCAAAGGCTTCGGCAGGGCGGCCAATCCCATGCAGATAGTGACGATGGCGCTCACTAAAAAAAGAAGAAACCAAGGATGCTGATGGTCCTGGAAAGCTTTGAGTGCATGCAGGCAGATCACGCATGCGGCTAAGCTTGGGCCAACTCCAGTGCTCAGGCTGATGCAGCGGCGATAAGGCTACCGGCGGCTTTGCCTGTGGCTGACTCAGCCAGGCGTCGCTTTCTTTTTGCCACAAGTCTCGATTGTGCAAACCACGGAATACACCAAACTGACGGTACTGATGCCATGCTATCCCATGCTTTTTTAAGGCATGCCCAACGGCCAGGTCGCGTTGATAGGTCCAAAGGTTGCCGGTTTCTTCATGGCTGTGGACTGCTGTGATACCGTGTTGCTGACACAATCGAAGCAAGACCCGGCTAGCAGCTCCTGTTTCAATCAATAAAGGTTGACCCAGCGCAGTCAGCTTGTCATTCAAGTTGATCAGACACTTTTGAATAAAGTGCCAATGGCGCAGTGATGTATCGGGTTGTTGCCAGTAATCGGGTTCAATGATGTAGACCGGCAGCAGCGGACCTTGTTGAGCCGCTGCTGATAGAGCCATGTGATCCTCGCAACGAAGATCGCGCTTGAACCAGACCAATTGCCTCACAAGCTATCCAGTTGACTCAACACCTGCCTGGCCCGGCTGAGAATGGCATCTTGCTCTTGTTCACTTTTGTTGTGCCATTGTCGATAGGCCAGTTGCAAACGGGCGTTGCCACCCAGCTTCGTTTCATTTCTCGCCAAAAAGTCCCAATACAGGCTGTTAAAAGGACAGGCTTTGTCGCCGTGTGCCTTGTCAACCTGATAGGGGCAGTGCTGGCAGTAATTGCTCATCCGCTTGATGTACTTGCCACTGGCGGCATAGGGCTTTGATGCCAGCACGCCGTCATCGGCAAACAGGGCCATGCCCAGAGTATTGGGTAGCTCGACCCATTCAAAGGCATCGGCATAAACTGCCAGATACCAGTCGGTCACTTCATCTGGCGCCAATCCTGCCAGCAAGGCAAAATTGCCGGTCACCATCAGCCGATGAATATGATGCGAGTAGGCATGGTCGATGGTGCTTTTCAGTGCTTGCTGCATGCAGCGCATCTGCGTATCGCCATTCCAGTAAAAGTGTGGCAAAGGGCGGCTGGCGCCAAGCGTATTGCGCTGCTGGTACTCCGGCATCAGCAGCCAATACAGGCCGCGGACAAATTCACGCCAGCCAATCAACTGACGAATAAAGCCTTCGGCGGCGTTCAGAGGCACCTGGCCATCTTTGTATGCCTGCTCGACTTTCAGGCACATCCAGCGCACATCCAGCAAGCCAATATTCAGGTAAAAAGAGCAGATGCTGTGAAATAAAAAGGGCTGATCCAGCAGCATGGCGTCCTGATAGTCACCAAACTGAGCCAGCTGCTTTTCAACAAAGTGCAAAAAGGCTTGCCGGGCCTCTTTGCCAGTGACGGCAAGCCGGAATTGGTGGGCATCGCCCATGTTGCTTGGAAACTTCTCAGCAACCAGTGCAATGACGTCCTGAGTGATGGCATCGGGTTCAAACTGCAGTGGTGGCACCTGTTCAAGATCCGGTGGGCAGGCCTTGCGGTTGGCTTTGTCGTAATTCCACTTCCCCCCTTCAGGCTGTTGTTGATCGGTCATCAGCAAGCGGGTAAAGCGCCGCATTTCACGGTAAAAATATTCCATCCGAAATTGCTGCCGATCCTTAGCCCAGTGGGCAAATTGCTCGCGCGTGCACAAAAAGCGATCGTCGGTCAGTTGTTGCACCGGCCGGTCAAACTGCTGTTGCCAGCAGGCGATTTCTTGCTCCAACCGGTATTCACCGCACTCGGTAATCAGCAGCTCGGTTAGCTCAGGGTGTTGCTTGAGCGCGTAAGCAACAGCGTCGGTCAGACTGGCGATTTCGGGGGCTTCACCAAATTTGAGGTAGAGCACCTGGTGTCCAAGCTGTTGTAAGGTTTGGGCGAAATGGCGCATGGCGCTAAAAATCAGCACCAGTTTATGGCTGTGGTGCTGCACATAGCTGGCTTCTTGCTGCACTTCGGCCAGCATAATCACATCGTCCGGTTCGACCGCTCTCAGGCTGGCAACGGCAGGGCTGAGCTGGTCACCCAGTAACACTACAAGACGGGGCATGGCGGTTGTCCGGTAATCATCGTATTGGAGGTTACGTACTGTTATGGCATTGCGATCATGCAAAATCTGTTGGCGACTAAGCTGTACTTAATGTTATGTTATATTGTTACTCATTGGTGGAGGGTGCCATGCTAACCGAACAGCAATTACTGGCGATGCCAAAGCAAGACTACATGAATGCGGCCCAGCTGCATTACTTTGAGCAGCTACTGCGCGAACAGCGGCAAACGCTGCAACAGCGAATAGAGCAAAGTAAGCAGCAGTTAGGCAGCAGAGAAACAGAGCCGGACGAGTTGGACCGGGCGCTGATTGAAGAAGAAAACCGCCAAAGCCTGCGGCTGGTTGAGCGGGAGTATTTTTTGCTGCGCAAAATTGAACAGGCGCTGGATCGCATTGCCAGTAAAGACTATGGCTTTTGCAACGAGACGGGCCAACCGATAGGGCTCAAACGTTTGCTGGCCCGGCCAACCGCCGAGTTGTGCCTGGATGCCAAAGAGCGGCAGGAGCTGCAAGAAAAACACTTTAGCAAGCGCCGTGGCTAGGTCAACACGGCCGAGTACTTTGCAACGGCCTGATAGCAGCGTATGATACAAATTGACAACATCAACAAAGGATTCTGGCCATGACGACGTCAACCACTTTATTGGCAACCGCTTTGGCAAGCAGCTTGGCGCTTGGCGCTCAGGCTTTGGCTCATGATCACAGCCATTCGCATCAGCATGAGGCGGCTCCTTACGCTGAACCTCAGCATGAGCATGAACATCAGCAGGCTCATCAACATGACCATCAACACGAGCACGACCATCAGCACAGCCATGATCACGATCATTATCACGACGATGAGTTTACCCAGCTTGGCGCCCATGTGCATGGCGAAGCCTTACTGACTTTTGTGTTGGAAGGCAATGAGGCCATTGTTGCGCTGCAAACCGCCGCCTACAACATTGTTGGCTTTGAACACGCGCCTTCAACCGATGAGCAGCAGCGGGAAGTTCAGTCTGCTTTGAGTATGCTGGCCACTGGCCGTTGGTTCGAGCTGAACCGGGATACCGGCTGTCAGGTTGAACAGGCCGATTCCAGTACCGATTTAACCCGGCCAGGCCATCAGAATCATGGTGATTTTTACGCCAACTTTACCCTGCTGTGTCATAATCCGGCCCGGTTGCAGTATTTGGATTTGTCGCTGATTCAATTGATGCCTGCACTTGAGCGGGTGCAGGTGCAGTGGGTCGTTAATGACCGTCAGGGCATGGGAACGGCTACCTTACGTGAAGGCCGTATTCGCTTCTAAAGTTGGGTTGTATTCAACCTGGACAATCCCATATAAAAAAAGCGCCGGTCGGCGCTTTTTTTCTGGAATAACTTACCAGCTGTACTCTTCGATGTGATCGGCTTCCAGACTGTAGGCCGCAAATGCCAGATCATGACTCATTGAATCCGTGGTCAGGGTGCCGGTGATCCAAAACGGGGTGTACATCATGTCGGCCGTTAAACCACGGGCATTGGTGACGTAGACAATCTGGTTTGGTGGCGGTGGCGGTACATGAATGCAGGCACCGAAGTAAGGCACTAAAAAGAAGCTGGTGACATTCTGGTTTTGGTCAAACTCCAGCGGCACAATAAAACCGGGCAGGCGGATCCGCTGATTGTTGAACTCATCCCGCACCCGGGTTGAGGTTAGAACTTGTTGCCATAAGCTGGCGTAGGGATCGTCCGAGGCATCGTCAAAAGGCGAGGGCTGGCTGTAGTCATGCTCAATGTCGGGCAGGCTCTCCAACAGAGCCAGATCATCTTCGGGCATCAGATCGGTCCATTCCAGGGTGCGCACCTCATCAGCCTGCAACTGGGCGGAAGTAAATGCGACAGACAGCAACAGGATTGCTATAGACAGAACACGCATCATTGGAGCTTACTCCTGATCTTTGGTATAAACGTCCCACACATCTTACCATGAAGGGTGCTGCAGAGGTGACCGACAAGCCGAAAAAATATGTCATTGAGCTCAAAAATCTGCGCTTTCGCTGGCCAGGCAAGCAAGGCTGGCAGCTAGCTCTGGCTCAGTTGCAGCTGGAAGCCGGACAGCATTTGTTTATTCGCGGTGCCTCGGGTTCGGGCAAAACCACCTTGCTAAACTTGTTAAGTGGCATTACCACACCGGATGAAGGCGAGTTGTGGCTGCAACAAACCGCGATGCACCGATTGTCGCCATCCAAGCGTGATACGCTCCGTGCGCGGCAGATTGGGGTGGTTTTCCAGCAACTGAATCTGATCCCTTACTTGTCGGTGTTGGATAATGTGCTGCTGATTGCCCGCTTTGCCAATGAAAAAGTGCCTGGCCTCCAAGCGCGTGCGGCCTTGTTGCTGGAGCATCTGGGATTGGATGCGGCCTTGCATGGTCAAAAAGCCAGTAGCCTGAGTGTTGGCCAGCAGCAACGGGTTGCCATCGCCCGGGCTTTGTTGCTGCGACCCGCGCTGCTGATTGCCGATGAGCCCACTTCGGCGCTGGATGCCGACAACCGCGATGCTTTTATGAAATTGATGCTGGCCGAAGCCGATGAAAGTGGTACCACGGTGATTTTTGTCAGCCATGATCAGGCGCTGCAAGGCTACTTCAACTGGCACTTGCTGATGGATCAACTGGAGCAGGGGGTACAGCCATGCTGATGAAACTGGCACGTTTAAGTTTATGGAATCGCCGCGGTACCGTTGCGATGACAGTGCTGTCGTTGATCATCAGCATCAGCCTGTTGCTGGGTATCGATCATTTGCGTCATGAAGCCAAGAACAGCTTCACCAGCACGGTTTCGGGCACAGATTTGATCGTAGGAGCTCGCTCTGGCCAGCTGAATTTATTGCTTTATTCGATTTTCCGGATTGGCAATGCCACGGCCAACATCAGCTGGGAGACATACCAGCGCATTCAAAGCCACCCACAAATTGCCTGGACCATTCCCATTTCATTGGGTGACTCGCATCGGGGGTATCGGGTGGTGGGCACCAATCAGGACTATTTTCAGTATTACCGCTACGCTGGCCAGCAGCAGTTGCAGCTGGCCCAGGGCCGGGTGTTTGAAGAGGTCTACGACACGGTGCTCGGCTCTGAAGTAGCAGCCAGATTGGGCTATCAACTAGGGCAGGAGATTGTGCTGGCGCATGGCATTGGCCAGGTCAGCTTTAGTGAGCACAAAGACAAACCTTTTACCGTAGTGGGGATTCTGGCGCCAACCGGCACGCCGGTTGATCAGAGTGTGCATGTTAGTCTGGAAGGCATTGAAGCCATTCACATTGACTGGCAGCAGGGCGCTCCGATGCCAGGCCGGCGCGTCAGTGCCGAGCAAGCGCTGGAGATGGATTTAACGCCGGGCGCCATAACTGCCTTTATGGTGGGGTTAAACTCCCGCGCCGCCACATTTTTGGTGCAGCGGCAAATCAATGAGTTCCGTGGTGAGCCGTTAACGGCCATTTTACCGGGGGTGGCTCTGGCCGAGCTTTGGCAAATGCTGAGCATGGTGGAGCGACTGTTGCTGGTGATCACTCTATTGGTGCTGTTGGCGGGCTTGGTGGGCATGACGACCACCTTGTTGGCCTCGATGAAAGAGCGCCAACGGGAAATTGCTATTTTGCGGGCGGTTGGGGCGCATCCGCGTACCTTGTTTTGGCTGGTGCAGCTGGAGGTGATGTTGATTACGCTGGTGTCCTTATTGCTGGCGCTGGCAGTGCTGATGGTCGGGCTTTGGTTTGGGCAGGATCTGCTGGCCAGTCGTTACGGTTTGTTTATTGGTTTGAACCCGGTGCGTGAAAGCAGCCTGCAATTGATGGGGCTGGTGCTTGGGCTCGCAGTGTTGTTGGGCTGCATCCCGTCCTGGTTGGCTTACCGCAAAGCGCTGACCGATGGCCTTAGTGTTCGCCTGTAGCCGGTAACAAGCTTCGGATGATGGCCCGGTATTGATTGCTGGCCTGCAATTCCAGCAGGCCGCGATTAAAACGCTCCATCAGCTGTTCTGAGCGCGGGTCTTGCTTTGACAGCACCAGATACATCGGCCGTTGCTCCAGTGCGGGTTCAATGTACTCAAGCTGGCTGGCATACTCTGGTAGCTGGTGACGCAACAAATACAGTCCGTTGTGCTTGTCGGCCGGCACCAGGTCGACTCTGCCGAGCGCCAGCATCCGAAAAACCTGCTCATCACTGGCAACGGCAATGGTATTCAGCCGGGCTCGCAGCAAGCCTTCTGGTTGCGCATACCCTTGGACCACCCCCAGCCGTAAACGCTTTTCCGCCAGCTGCTGGTAGTTGCGAAAGCTGAGCGGCATCGAGCGGCGTTTAAAGAGCACAATTTGATTGGCGTACATCGGCTGGGAATACAAGAAGTGCTCCACCCGCTCTTCATCGTACCAGGCCGCAATTAAGCCGGTGAAATTGCCTTGTTGGGTTTCGTACAAGGCCCGACCAAAAGGCATAAAGACCACCTCGACATCGATGCCTTGCAAAGCAAAAGCTTGCCGGACAATTTCAGTAACCACGCCCTGCTGCGGCAAGTCATCGGCATAATGCGGGTGATAGTTGCTGCTGGCCAGCACAAGACGCTCGGCTTCTAACGGCCAGACCAGCAGCAACCAACCACAAAGCAAGCAGTGCAAAAAATATTTCATCTAGGCGGTACTCAAGCTTCCTTTGCAATAGAGTATAGCTGCCAGGACTTTTTACTGAATTGATAAAAAGCTGATATTTCCCAGCACAACCACCCGCAGCCCTTGCAGTACCTAGATAGTGCCCGTCCAGAAAGGCGGGCACTAGCGCAGCGCACGGATGCGCTGCCATTTTTAATGCGTGGTAACGCATTGAGAATGTGAGACAAATGGAAATCGCAATTTTCATTTGTCGTTCCAGAATAAGGGCAGGAGCCCGTTTCTGGATGAAAACTAGATAGACTGCTGCGCCAATCGATCGCGCTGCTTGCGCGGCAATAAACGCTGCATGCTGGCACGTTGTTGGCTATCCATAGTGCTGAGTAACGCAGCCAGTGCACTGCAATCCATGCTGCGGGCAATATCGTACCGACGGCTGGCAGGAATGGCTTTGAATACCAAAGCGCGTTGTGGCAGCGATAACAACGTCAGGATAGCGCGTTGCTGCCAAATGGTCAGGGTGCAAATAGCATCTACCAGCTCTGCCAACGGCAGCTGAGCAATCAACTGCTGCAAGGCGGCGTTATCGTGGGAGACGGCAACTTTTTTCAAGGATGAAGTCAGGGTGGTCATGACGCTTCTCCTGTGGTTATTCAGACGTACTGGTGCTCCAGTACGCCTGAGTGATAAAGGGTTTATTCAGCAGCTTTCTGCTGATGCGATCCAACTCTTCACCATCGATGGAAATGGCGGCCAGCATGGCTTCCACTTCGACATCCTCATTGCCAAAAGGCGTGACTTCCATGCCTCGTGCGGGCAATTGAGCAGCCTCCAGCACCAGCTCGACCACATCCATTGCATGCTTTTGCTGTTGCTTATCGGCAATCACATGCAAAATGTAGGTAACCTCGGTCGACTCCACGTCAATAGGCTGCCGGTTGATCTGGTTAACAATAGGGCGCAGTAAGGTATTGGCCGCGAGCACAAACAGAGTGCCCAAAACCGCCTGCGGCAACATGCTGGCACCAGCGCAGGCACCAATGGCGGCAGAGCCCCAAAGGGTTGCAGCGGTATTGATGCCACGAATATTGCCCTGTTCGCGCATAATGACGCCAGCACCCAAAAAGCCAACACCGGATACCACATAGGCAATTACATGGGCCGCACTTTGTGCGCCATTGAGGTTAAAAGCAATGTCGACAAAAATGGCAGCGCCAACAGCAACCAGCGCATTGGTCCGCAGGCCAGCGGTTCGCTGACGATATTGTCGCTCCAGTCCAATTAGTGAGCCCAGCACAAAGGCTGCGATCAGGCTAATCAGGCTGTCGAGCAGTGGGATCAGTTGGATGTTTTGAATTGCAAGCATGGTGTTCTCCTTGTAGCTGAGCCATCCGCGGCTGAGTGAGTGAAGGAGCATCCGATAACGGAAGCCCGGAGAACCACTGCCAGGCCGGGGTTGGGGACCGGCCCGGCAGTGTACAACGAGCGTGTCTCTGTTTTATGACAATCAGCCGACCGGGATATCCAGAATCCAGGTAGCCATGGCAAAGTAAATGATCACACCACAGGCATCAGCAATGGAGGTAATCAAAGGTGCACTGGCAGCTGCCGGGTCCAGCTTGAAGCGGCTTAGCAAAAACGGCAGCGACATACCAATCACACTACCTACCACCACCACAATTTGCATGGTCAAAGCAACAACCAGCGCAATCTCCGGGCCACCACGCCAGAAACCGAGGGTGGAAACGGCCAGTGCCATGGTTAAACCCAGTAAGCCGGCAACGATAAACTCTTTGCCCAGCATTTTGGCCCAGTCTTTGATCATCACTTCGCCGGTTGCCATGGCTCGAACCATCAGGGTTGCGGCCTGAGAGCCGGCATTACCGCCACTGTCCACCAGCAAGGGCAGGAAGAACACCAGCGCAATGTAGGCTTCGATGGTGTCTTCAAAGTAAGCGATCCCTGCACCCGAGAAGATGTTGCCAAATACCAGCAGCACCAGCCAGAACACCCGCTTGCGGTACAACAAGTTGATGGAAGCGTCCTTGATGTTGCCGACAATTTCACTGACCGCACCGACTTTGCGAAAATCGGTGGTGGCTTCTTCGGCGGCTACGTCCATCGCATCGTCGTAGGTCACAATGCCCACCAGCTTGTCGCCGCCATTGGTGACCGGCAGTGCAATTAAATCGTATTTGGCGATCAGTTGCGAAGCCACTTCCCGTGGCGCATCCGCCTTCACATAGACCGGATCCCGGGTCATAAAGTCACCGATGATGGCGTCCTCGTTGGCCATAATCAGATCTTTTAGTGACACAGTGCCAACCAAGCGACGCTCGGAGTCCACCACATAAGCCTGGTAGATGGTTTCGGTGTCCGGTGCCGCTTTACGCAGCTGGGCAATGCCTTCTTTGGCGGTGCGCTTGGCATCCACCAGGGCGTATTCCGAGCTCATCACTGAGCCCACTTTATCTTCTTCGTAGGCCGCCAGCTTACGGATATCCTCACGCTCGGCTTTGGCCAGCACCGGCAGCAAACGGCCTTGCTGTTCTTCAGGCAGCAGGTTGAACAAGTCAGCACGCTCGTCCGAAGCCATGTGCAGGAACAGCTCACCCAGAGCCTTTTTATCCAGGCTGGGCACGATGTCGGCCTCCAGCTCTTTGGGCAGATAACCGAACAACTGAGCACGCTCTTCGACCGGTGTCAGGCTAAGAAGCTGCGCAATCTGCTCGACGGTAAAACTGCTGAGTACCGCGCCGATATCGGCCGGGTGGCAGCGCCGGGTCAGGTGCGCCATATCCTCTTTGTCTTTGCTCAGCAAAGCGGTGCGCAGGCTGAAAATTAAGTCTTGTGCATTCATGATGATTCTCCCTGCAATAAGAAACACTGCTTGATGAGCAAGCAGGTGCCTTATCCTCTTCAGTGGAAGCGGTTGCCAGCATGAGAAAACAGATTGTATGTAGCCGTCTGACGTTGTCAGCTCAGCACAAGAAATGCATCGATTTTTCTATACCGACGGGCATGCCAATTCAGGCGTAAAACCGCGCTGGACACAGAGCGTGAGCACTGTGCTAGATATCGATGATAATGAACAGAAATGAAACCAGTGTGACAAGAAGTACCAGAGACATCACTATTCTGCGCTTGCAGAACAGTGCGATAGACCGTGCTGCGAAGCGTTAAAACATTTCGTGTGTTGACTGACAATCGACAGACCAACGCCTACTACCAGGTTGTTCGCCCACGATGGGTCTCCGCAGTGGTTAAAGTTGCAGCGCATTATACGGATGTAATGAAATTGTGCAAGCCGCTTTGTGGTTTTTTTTTGATTTTCTATGTTGTGGTATTTCTTACCAAATTTACCTGTGAACCTGTGGTTTTCATGGCTTTTATTTCGAAAATTCGCTACTTTTACTGGTAGTAACTAGTTTGGTGGTGGTAGTGCATGTCGGCAAAGCGAGACGATATTCAGCAGCAATTGGAGCAACTGCGCGCCAGCTATCTCGCTCAGCTGCAACAAGGCTGGTCAGACGTCATGGCCGAAGCGGGGCAGTTGCTCGAAGCTGACAACAGCGGTTGGCAAAGCATTGCCCAGGCACTGAAGCTGCGCTTTCATACCCTGGCTGGCTCTGCTGGCACCTTTGGTTTGCCCGAGCTTGGGCAGCAAGCGAAAGCACTGGAAATGGAGTTGGGTGCCTGGCTCGACATTGATCGCAGGCCTGATCTGACCAGCAAGCAACAATTTCTGGAGCGAGTGCAAGAGCTCAGCAACCACAGCAGCCATCAACAGCAGCAACTGCCTTCGACGTTGTTTCAGCCTTCCGATGATGAATTTACCCGCAAAGCACGGATCCTGGTGTTCAGTAAAGATGGCCAGCTTGGGCAGCAATTGCACTCGGCGCTTGAGCCCTTTGGTCACCAGGTACAGAGTGTGCAGCAACTCGAGCTTTTGCGTGCTGCCGTTTTAGAGCGTCAGCCGGATGTGCTGATGCTGGATATGCCGCAGCAACGTGTGCCACAAGGGCTGAAGACCTTAATCAACACCATGCAAAAGGATGAACAGCATCCAACGGTGCTGTTTGTGGTCGGCGAGAAAGAGAGCTTTGCACATTCCCTGGCGGCGGTGCGGCTTGGTGCCGCTGGCTACTTTATCAAGCCGGTCAATGCAGCGGCGATTGAACTGCGTATTCAGCGTTTGCTTACCAAACGGCAACAAGCTCGCTTTCGGGTATTGATTGTGGATGACGATGTGATGCTGGCGCGGCACTACCAGTTGATTATTGAGCAAGCCGGGATGGAAGCCAAGGTGGTGAATGATCCCGCCAAAATGCTGATAGGCTTGCAAGGCTTTCAGCCCGATGTGATTTTGCTGGATGTCAATATGCCGGAATGCAGCGGTCCTGAACTGGCGCAAATCATTCGCTTCAAAGATGAATGGCTCGGTGTCCCTATTATCTACCTGTCCTCTGAAACCGACAGCCAGCGCCAGCTTGATGCCCTGGTGAAAGCCGGTGATGATTTTATCTCCAAGCCCATTACCGATCAGGCGCTGGCCGTCACAGTCTTTGCTAGAGCGCAGCGCGCCAGGCAACTGGCTGAAATGATGACCCGCGACAGCCTGACCGGCTTGTTGCAGCATGCTACGGTCAAAGATCGCCTGAGCGATGAAATTGCCAAAGCCAAGCGCAGCAAACAGGAATTGGTGGTGGCGATGCTGGACCTGGATCACTTTAAGAAGGTCAACGATCAGTACGGACACCTGATTGGCGATCAGGTGATCAGCAGCCTAGCCAATCTGCTGCAGCAAAAGCTGCGCAAAACCGATGTGATTGGCCGTTACGGGGGCGAGGAGTTCTTGCTGGCGTTACCCGATTGTTCGCTGCAAAAAGCCACGGACATTCTGAACAACATCCGGCAGTCGTTTCAGGCCATACCCTTTAGCGCTCAAGAGCAGAGCTTTTCCTGCACCTTCAGCGCAGGTCTGGCTCGGGTCGATACGCAGCTGTCGAGCGATGAAAACATCGAGCGGGCCGATCAGGCGCTTTACAAAGCCAAACACAATGGCCGCAATCGGGTTGAGCTGGCTTAGCGTTACGATTTAGCAGCCCGGCTGAGAGCGCACCTGCAGTGGCGATAGCGGTCGGGTGTCAAGCCAAAAGCGGCGGAAAGCCCAGGTCCACATTTCCAGCATTTGGTAGGGCTTATCCAGCTGGACCACTTCTGCCGGCAGCAAGCTGCCGTTGTGGTGGCAGGCCAAGCTGAATTCAAAGGCATAATTGCCCTGCATGCCCATCCGTAAATCGGCCATGGTAAGCAGTTCCTCTCGTTCAAAGTAACCAACCATGCCATGACTAAAGCGTTGCAATTGCTGTGCTTCCGGCAGTTGTTTGAGCGCCTGAGCTTTGGCAGGAAAGGTGTGCTTACGAAACTTTATGGGACGGCGGCCATCATTCAGCGCATAAAAGCCTTCGCGATAGCCGTGCTCATCCACCAGCACAATGCGCCAAACCAAGGTGTTTAAAGCCGTTGGTTGTACCAGTCGGCTTTGGTATTCCAGCTCTGGATGCAGCTGTTCCAATTGCCACAGCACCCACTGCTGCGCCAACAGGCTCCAGCCCAAGTACGCAGTTGACAGCCAAAGTCCCCAGCGATTGAAACGAAAGCCTGTGACAGGCCGTCGCCAGGCCAAAGCCACACCGGCTAGCAAAGGCAAGGTATAGAGCGGGTCAATAACAAAAATGCTTTCCAGTGCAAAGGGGTAGTCGCTGAACGGCAACGCCAGTTGGGTGCCATAGGTGGTGAAGGTATCGAGCAGACTGTGCGTCACCAGTACCAGCCAAACGGCCAACAGCCATCTGCCGTAATATGCCCTTTGTCGGTGCCACCAGCAAATCAGAGCCGCCAGCAGAGGGGCTGCCAGGCTTTGGTAAAAGATGGCATGGGTTTCGCCGCGATGGCGCAGCATATTGGTTAAATCATCGCCGTAATTCCAGAAAACATCCAGATCGGGCAAGGTGCCGACCACAGCGCCCCAGATGGCGGCTTTTTTGACCGAGCCTTGCTTGCCAACCACCGCAACCGCTACCGCAGCCCCTAAGGCGGCCTGGGTGATGGAGTCCATCAGTCGTCCACCAACACCCGATCGCTTGGATCAAAGCGCGGCGATTGAATGGACAGGACTTTGAGTGGCTCGAGCGAGGTAATCGCCAGCACGCCATGCACCGTGCCCGGCGGGATCAGCAGGTAATCACCGGCCCGGATGTCCAGCTCTTCATGGCCAAGCCGCATGCGGGCACTGCCAGCCAGCACATAGATTTGCTCGGTATGACGTTGGTGGTAATGATTGGGCACAGGAGCATTGATGGTCAGTAAAAAGCTGCTGCTGTGCTCTGTTTCCGCCAAAGGTTGGTTGTAAATGGCCTGCGCATCCGCTGGCACTGGCTGCTCGGGTAAATGCAGGACGGCCGATGAGCTGGCGATGGCTGGCAAAGTGAGCAGGAAAGTGATGAAACTCATGGACAAAGCCTTCTTCTGCAAAGCAAACAGCTTAAAAGAAGGCCTGGAGTCTGTCCAGTGATCTGCTGCGTTGCAGCAAAGCAGCTTAGCCTTAGTGGGCGCGGTACAAACGGCAGAAGTAGTCGATGATGGCGTCGCTATCAAAACGGCTGAATCGCAATTGATGCTTTTGCACGATGGCCTCCGCCAAAGAGCGTAAGGTGACATCCAGCGACTGGCCCGATGGGCGGGTGAGCTCATGACGGCTGAATAAATAGTTCAGAGCAACCGAGGTGTAAGACTTGCCGGCAACCGGTTGCACCAGTTGCAGCTCGTGCAGACGAACGCCAAGATTGCGTAACTTTTCCAATCGATTTTGCTCGTTCATGATGTCTACTCCATTCGGATGAAAACTTGGTTGCTACAGTTAAGGTTATCGTCGCTGTGCAGGAAAACTTGAGCTGAAAGTTAAGCTCTGAAATTGATGCAGCCCGGTTGAATGCGTCAAAATGTCATGCAAAAAGTGATACAATGGCACGATTTTGATAGTGGACGACCGAGAGCCTTATGAAAAAAAATGCCTTCTTTACCCTGGCTTTGGCTGGCCTTGTTGCTGGCTTGATGGGCTGTAGCCCAGCAGGCACCCCTGAGCGGGAGGTGCAGCTGGAGCTGCGGATTATGCAAACCAATGACTTGCATGCTTACATGCTGGGATACGACTACTTTCAGCAGCAAGACACCGATCGTTTTGGCCTGGCTCACACCGCCGCTTTGGTGCATCAGGCTCGGCTGGAACAGCCAAATAGCCTGCTGTTTGACAATGGCGATACCATTCAGGGCAGTGCCCTGGGTGACTGGGCGCATGCTCAGGGGTTGGAGTATCTCGAGGGGCAAAGTCACCCGGTGATCCGGGCAATGAACTATCTGGGCTACAATGCCGCTGCTCTTGGAAATCATGAATTCAATTATGGCCTGGCGTATTTGGATGCCACCATTGCCGGTGCCACCTTCCCGTTTTTATCCGCCAATGTGATGCAGCCCGATGCAGCAGACGATGATTGGCAGGCCACACGCTTTACCCCCTATGTGATTCAGACCCACAGTTTTGTAGCCGATGATTTGCAGCGGTACGACCTGAAGGTGGGCGTTTTAGGGCTGGTACCGCCGGCGATTATGCGCTGGGACAGAGACCATCTGAAAGGCCAGGTGCAGGCGCGCGATATGGTGGCCGCCGCTCGACACTTTGTGCCAAAAATGCGGGCTAAAGGAGCCGAACTGGTGGTGGTGATTGCCCATACCGGTATTCGTGATTACGGCGACTACCCGGAAGGCGCCGAGCAAGCGGCTCTTTATCTGGCGCAGGTCGAAGGCGTGGATGCCATACTGCTCGGGCATCAGCACCGCTTGCTGCCAGGCCCGGACTACCAGGACATTGCCGGTGTTGACGCAGAGCGAGGCCTGATCCACGGGGTGCCTGCGGTGATGGGAGGTCAGTATGGCAATCATTTGGGGCTGATCGATCTAACCTTGCAGCGCAGCGAGGGGCAATGGCAAGTGGTGGCAAACCATGCTGAGCTGCGTCCGGTTGGCCCACAGCGTGATGAGTTGATGGTGGCTTTGTTGCAGGAAGAGCAGCAGCAGACGCTGGCCATGCTCAATCAGGCGCTTGGCACCACCGATGGCGCCATTGAAAACTTTTTTGCCCGGGTGGCGCCCAACAGTGCCGTAGCCTGGGTCAATCAGGCGCAGAGCTGGTACGCGCGGCAATTGCAACAAAACGGCGAGCTGCCAGACTTGCCGGTGATCAGTGCCGCTGCACCTTTTCGCAGTGGTTTTGGCGGGCCAGAGGATTACACCCATTTGGCGGCAGGACCTTTGACGCTTGGTAACATTGCGGATCTGTACATTTACCCCAATACCTTGCGGGTGATTGAGTTAACCGGCGCTCAGTTAAGGGACTGGCTGGAAATGTCGGCCCGCACCTTCAATACCATTGAAGCAGACCAGGACAACTGGCAGCAACTGCTGGCACCACGGATCCCCAGTTACAACTTCGACATGATGAATGAGGTCAGTTACCGCATCGACCTGAGTCAGCCAGCCCGCTTTAATGGCCAGGGGGAGCAGGTCAGCGACAGCCACCGCATAGTTGATCTGCGTTATCAGGGGCAGCCGGTACAGCCTGAGCAGCGTTTTTTGCTGGCGACCAACAATTACCGGGTCAGTGGCGGTGGTTTCTTCCCGCACGCAGGTTCAGCCCCGTTGCATTACAGCGGCCAAATGGAAGTACGGCAGATCATCGCTGCCTATACCCGCGAGCAGGCTGCAGCGCATCCAGACGCCATCCCGGTACGTTTTGAGCAAAACTGGCAGTTGCAGTTGCCATCGGCTGCTCGGGTTGAATTCCGCAGCAGCGGGCTGGATGCAGCGCAAACCAAAGCAGAGCAGCACCCCAGGGTGCGCTTCCTTGGCCTGGATGATGAAGGCTATGGGCGTTTTCGCTACCTGCCGGAGTTACAGCCTTGAGCGATCAGAATGCCATCCGGCTGAATAAATACATCAGCGAGACCGGTATTTGCTCGCGCCGTGAAGCCGACAGGCTGATTGAGCAGGGGCAGGTTCGAGTCAATGGCATGCCAGCTGAGACTGGCATGAAAGTTAGCGATGCTGACAACATTACGGTGGCGGGCAAGCCGCTTAAAGCTAAGCCCAAAGCCGTTTATCTGGTGTACCACAAACCGGTGGGGGTGGTCTGCACCACCGACACGGCCGTGAAAGGCAATATTGTCGATGCGGTGGGCTATTCGGAGCGGATTTTCCCGATAGGGCGGCTGGATAAACCCTCATCCGGGCTGATTTTATTGACCAACGATGGTGACATCGTCAATAAGATCCTGCGGGCGGGCAATGCGCACGAGAAAGAGTACCTGGTCAGTGTGGATAAACCGATTAACCGTCAGTTTTGTCAGCGGATGGCGGCTGGCGTGCCGATCCTTGGCACGGTCACCAAGCCATGCAAGGTCACGCAAATTGGGCCGGATCGGTTTTCCATTATCCTGACTCAAGGGCTCAACCGGCAAATCCGCCGGATGACGGCCTATCTTGGCTTTGAAGTCACCCGGTTAAAGCGCATTCGCATTATGAGCATTCAGTTGGCCGATTTAAAACCCGGCCAGTGGCGTGAAGTCACCCCGGCCGAGTTTGCCTTGCTCAGCGATTTGTTAAAAGATTCGGTAAAAACCGAAGAGGCCTCGCAAGGAGCAGGAGCTGGCATCAAGAAGCGGGGCCACCAACCGCGCATCGAGCGGCCAAAGCGTCAGTACCGTCCGGGCTAGCCTGATAAGCCAGCCCGATTACAGCCTTGGTTTCAGGGCGCTGCTTTAATCCTGCAGCGCCTGATACAAAGTACGGATCCAGCGCTCTTCAGTAATAAAGCTCCAGTGCCAGGCTTGCCATTCCTCGCCCAGACCGCGCTCTAACATGGCATCGAGTGATAGCCCTTCGGCTTGGTACTGTTTGACCTTGGCAAAGGTGGCTTCCATCATCTGCAACTCACGCTTCAGTCCTGCCCTGTTGGTGAGCGCGCCATGGCCTGGGATCACCTGAAAATCATCATCAATGCGCTCAATCACCAAGCGGGTCACGGCCTTGTACGCCTGAAAGTTACCGCCGGCATTGGTATCGACAAAAGGGAAGCGGCCTTCAAACATCAGATCGCCCATATGCACCACCTTGGCATCGTGAAACCAGACGATGGTGTCGCCATCGGTGTGGCTGGGCTGCATGGCGGTCAGCACGATGTGGTGGCCGTTCATATGCAAGCTCAGTTGGTCGTTAAAGGTCAGGTTGGGCAGCCCCTCTGCCGGGAAATTGCTATCGGCTTGCAGACGCTTACGGACATTGTCGTGAGCGATAATTCGGCTGTCTGCGGCCAATTTGGCATTGCCACCGACGTGATCGCCATGAAAGTGGGTATTGACCAGCACTTGCAGCGCTTGCCCTTCGGCCAGCTCATTCAGCCGGGCTTCAATCTTGCCAGCCATTTCGGCAAACTGGGCATCCACCAGCAAGATGCCATCCTTGCCAGTCAGAGCGGCCATATTGCCGCCAGCACCGGTCAGCATGTAAAGGCCCGGTGCCAGCTCGGTTGCGTCAACCTGCACATCGGCAAAGCGATCCGCCAGGGCTTTGGGGGAAAGTAGTATGAGCAGAACTATAGCGAGTAAAAGGCGCATGGGTTTTCCTTCATTATTCTACAGGCATCAAGTGTAGCCCAAGAGCGAAATAACGGATGCTAAAGTGCAGCTAAAGCAAACTGGAGTTCTTTACCTGCCTGCATCATCCTGTTAGGGTGCCGTTATCGCCATCTCTGGGAGGTATCATGATTGCAACTTATACCATTGCTGTTACTGAACCTGAGAGCCAATCGCTTGCCATCGCCACAGCCTCCAACTTCTTAGCTGTCGGCTCCCTGGTTCCATGGATAAAAAGTGACTGTGGTTTGCTGGTATCACAATCCTTCGCCAATCCTGCGGCTGCGGCTGCGGCGCTGGACGTTCTGGCCAGCAGCCACTCGTTGAGTAAAGCACAAGAAAAGTATCTGGAAGCCGATAAGTTGGCCAATCAGCGTCAGTTTGGGTTGATGACAACCGCAGGTGAGGCGGTGCTTTACAGCGGCTCGGATTGCACTCCCGAGGTGGAAAGCTACCAGGCTCCTGGTATGTTTTGCTTAGGCAATATGCTGAAAGCTGGAACCGTTGATGCAATGGCACTGGCTTATCAGCAGGCCAAATCGGATGGGCTGGATCTGGCGGCTGCTATGCTTAGCGCTTTGCGGGCAGGGCAACAGGCTGGTGGAGACAAGCGAGGTAAGTTGGCGGCTGCTATGTTAATCAAGCGAGTCGGCGCAGGTTACCTTGGTAGCTCTGATACCTGGCTGGACTTACGGGTTGATGCTGCGGCCGATCCTGTTCAGGATCTCGAGCAGCTGTATCGCATCTTTCAGTTGTATTACCCACAGTATTATTCTCAGCATTGGGTGGATTGCAATGCGTTGGATCCAGAGCAACAAGCAGTATTCAAGACGTTGATTCAGAGGCTTGGTCAAGACGCTGAGTCGAGTCAGGATTTTAGCCAGCTGCTGGCTCAGCATAACCTTGAGCCGTTGTACGACGCGGAGCAGCATGCCGTTAGCTCGCTATTGCTTGAGCATGCCCCCGCATTGCTGGCTCGGCTAGCGCGCTAAAAGTCCTGCCAGTTCTTCACGGTAAAGTGTTTTCGGCGGGCATCGTATGCTGTTTTCATTTCGGGTAAGGGTTCAAAACGAATATCGGCGGGAATTTGATAACAGCCGATTTCGCTAAACTTCGATTGCAAGTCCGGTACTTCGCCACGGCCTACCACATAAATCTGGCAAAAATCCCCTGACTTGGGGTTCAGTTTGATTTGGCGCTCGTAGGTGTGCACTGTCATGGTACCATCATCATGCAGTTCCAACTGCGGGTTGGCACAGGGCACATCCAAACTTTTCGAGTTAAATAATGGGATCCGAAAACGGCTGGGTACATAGTTAAATGGCAGTGGGAAAAATGAGTCCTGGCGCAACTCCAGTGGAAAGGTATTCATGGGATAATGCTCGGTAGGCGCATTCTCCAGCGCTTTTTCATAGGTTCGAATAAAAGCATGAAATTTCACATTGTGCAGTTTCAGTGAAGACGAAATGTAAAAGTGAATATTCAGATACTGCTCTGAACCATCCATACCTAAATCGCAGTAACGGCGGAATACCAGGTTGTCTCGTCGGAGTACGAAGAACTTATAGATGATCATACCTAAAAATAACGAGGGGGACAGCAAGGATATTGTCGCCAGAAAAGCGCGGATATTTTGGTACAAAAATTTATCGTCTGGCAATGTCCAGCGAGGCTCTTTGCCGAAAAGCTCGGTGTACATATGATAAATGTAATCCAGCCCCAGATGATAATCCCGGGTAATTAGCACCAAGATGGATGCTAGCAGGATGGCTAAGACGGCATTGATTAAAATAAAATCAAGCGTCAGGCGGGCTATGTTCTTTGAGGCTATGTATTGTCGGATCTTGAAGTTGCGTCTTGGATGCGCGGCCTGATTGTTCATAATCGCTCGTTCTTGTTACTCAGATCCTAAAAGGCTCGATACCAGAGCAGCAGATAAAAGCTTGAACTGGCCATGGTTTTCCGCAACCATGGTAGGACAAAGCCGTCTCCTATACAACCTAAGGCATGACCAGTACATTTCTTCCTTCCCCATTACCGGGCTTGGCTCGATGTTACCTGTTGGCACTTGCAGGGCGAAATCACAACGGCAGTGGCTCGATTCAGGCTCAGTGGGATTGTCAGCAGTGGCAATACCAGCTGCCTGACTACCTTTCCCTCTGTGGTGCATTAAGCCGTACTCAGTTACCAACTTGGCTGCAGGTAGTGTCATTTCCCATGCAGCTTGCTGTGCTTACTGCACCTGCTTTCCCGCTGGCGGCCATGGGGCTGGTGCATCTTGAAAATGAGATTAGCTGTTTTGGTGAACTGGTTGCGGGGAGTGCTGTAGCTTTTCGTTGTGTCAGTGAGCCGGTGCAGCCGCAAGAGAAAGGGCAAACCGTTGCGCTGGTGACCGAAGCAAAGCAGGGCGATGCGCTGGTCTGGCGCAGCAGGGCTGTCTATTTGCAACGTCAACGCAAGGCTGGGGCGCACAACCAGCAGCGGCAGGGCGATTCTTTCGCAGGCTATGCAAATCAAAGCGCCCAGTGGGCTTTGCCACGCCGTTTGGGTTGGCGTTACGGTTGGCTTTCCGGTGATCTGAACCCCATTCATCTGCACCCCTGGTGTGCCCGTTTGTTTGGCTTTAAAAGCAACATTGCGCATGGGATGTGGAGCAAGGCCCGCTGTTTGAGCGAGCTGGCTGCTCAAGGTGTGTTGCCGGATTCGCCCTATCGGGTGGCGGTGCGCTTTGCCAAGCCTATTTTGCTGCCGGCTCAGATCCAGTGTCATTGGCAGCCAGCTTGCGAGGGGCTTGATTTTGCGCTGCTATCGGCCGATGGCACCCTTTGCCATTTAACCGGTCGGGTCGAGCCGCTGAGCAGCGCTGTGTGAAAGTGATTGGCTGGGAAAGCGACGAGTGTTGGTGAAAAACACCAGCTTGTGGTGTTTAACAACACCACCTAAGCTAGCTAAGTGCTATAACTTGCTGATGTATAAGCGCTGATAGAAATGGCATGCTTGCTGCAGTCTCCAAGCTTGAATGATAAATATCAAGGATAGAACAATGGGATTGTTTCGCTTCATTTTTAATGTGCTGTGGTTTGTGCTGGGTGGTTTCGTGATGGGCCTGGCCTGGTGGCTGGCTGGTTTGATTTGCTTTATCAGCATCATCGGTATTCCGTTTGGACGCTCCTGCTTTGTGATTGGCCAAATGGCGTTCTGGCCTTTTGGCAAAGAAAGCATCAACCGGCGGTACATCAACCGGGCAGAAGACATTGGCACCGGCGCTTTAGGCAGCTTGGGCAACATCATCTGGTTTATTTTTATCGGTATTTGGCTGGCGATAGGGCATCTGTTTCATGCTCTGGTTTGCTTTATCACCATCATCGGCATTCCATTTGGTCTGCAACACCTGAAGCTGGCCGCATTAACCGTTGCGCCTATTGGCCAAACGATTGTGAGTAAGGCTTAAATGATTTAAATGACGCCTTAGTTCACTCAATGAAAGTATCTTAGTGGCTGAAGTAACTTTGATTTACTTCAGTTGCCTTTTAGGGTCTTGACGGCCATGCAATACACGAATGACCTCAACCGTGTTGCCATTCACAGAGTAAAACAAGATATGACTTTCGATTGGCAGGCTTCTGATGCCGGGGAATAACTCTGGTCGCTCAACACCTAAGAGCGGCTGTTCGGTTAACAACCACAGCTGACTTTTAAGATTTTCCAGATAATTGTCGGATTGAAGCTGTCCCTAGCGAGAAAGACCATATTGGTAAATGTCTTTCAGATCATCTTTTGCTGCTGGGGCAATAACCAGCTGATGGGTGATCATCAGAATCAGCTTTTAATGTCATCAAACAAGGCATCAAGTATCACTTTGGATTCAACGGCAATTCCTTCGCCTCGTGCAAGTTGTTCGGTGCCCACTTCAAGTTGCTGACGTAATTGCGCTAACTTAACTTGGTGGATCCAGTCCTCATGAATGTCCATAAAGCGCAGAGCTTCCCTAATGACTTCACTGGCATTATTGTACATGCCACTTTCAACCTTTGCCTTAACGCGTGATTCCAGTTCTGGTGTCAGTGAGATATGCATAAAGGCCTCTAAAAAGGTACAGAAGTTACTCTAAAAAACTAGCACAACTAACAAAGATTGCCAATCTTTGTTAGTTGTGGGTTCGGGAGAGAGCTTCAATCAAAGCTTCGAATTAGGGAAGTTCTGTCAAAACAAGGGCTTAGTGGCTTACTAGATGAATGCCCCATAAAAAAAGCCAGCTCAATTGAGCTGGCCTTCTGGTTTGGTGGAGCTGGGGGGAGTTGAACCCCCGTCCGAAAAACCTACATCCTCGGTACTACATGCTTAGCCAATTCATTTAGTTAACCCTATGAGCGCCGAATGGCAGGCTATCGTCGGGCGAGCCTGATTGGTTTTAACGTCTTGGCTCCAGGCGAAGCCGCCACGCGATCCTGTTTAGGGTGATCCCCCGTTACCTCTGCTTACAGGCATGCAAGAGCGGGAGAGCTATCTACTGCTTATTAGGCAGCGATTGCGTAGTTTTCGTCGTTTGCGACTATTGGTTTGCGGTTTTTTTACGAGGCCTACCGCACCTCGGCATGCACCTAAGAGTTCGTGAATCCCGTCGAATCCAGAATCAGCCCCGAATTCGGTAGTGATTACGCCCACTCAGCGTGTATCCGGCATTGTACGGGCTTGTCGCGAGCTGTACAAGAGTTACTGCCGGTATATTCCGGGCTAATCTCAGCCCGTTAATGGTTAGATGGGGGCTTGCGGTGAAAGTTTCAAGACCCGGGCGAAATTAGCGGTGGGTATGCTTCATCATCCGCTCTTTTTCCCGCGCCCAGTCTTTGTCTTTTAAGTCGGAGCGTTTATCAAAGTGCTTCTTGCCTTTAGCCAGATGGAATTCGACTTTGACCCAACAGGCTTTCCAATACATGGCGGTCGCGACCAAGGTATATCCGTCCCGCTCGGTCAAACCAATCAGCTTGGCCAGCTCGCGTTTTTTTAGCAGGAGCTTGCGGCTGCGCTCCGGATCGCAGATGACATGGCTGGAAGCACTGTTCAGTGGCTGAATCTGGGCGCCGAACAAGTAGGCTTCACCTTGTTTGATAATGACATAGGAATCCGACAGGTTGACTTTGCCCTGGCGAATGCTTTTGACTTCCCATCCTTGCAAACTGATGCCGGCCTCGAATTTATCTTCTAGGAAATATTCATGGCGGGCTTTTTTATTCAGCGCGATGGTACTGCTTTGAGTTTTCGGTTTCTTTTTTGTCATAGCGGTCTAGTATACGGCATCCGTGGGTTTCATTGCTACGGTCCTGGCCTTGTTGGGCCGAACTTTTCTGTTACAATCTGCCCCTTGTTGTACGAGGAGTGCCTATGCCACAGATAGAGCGCAGTGCCCTAGTGTTTTTCAGTGCACAGCAGATGTTTGAGCTGGTCAATGATGTCAGCCGTTATCCGGAGTTTCTGCCCGGCTGCAAAGCTGCGCGTATTTTACGGCAAAGCGAGGCAGAGATGGAAGCAGAGCTTGAGCTGGGGAAGGCTGGTTTAGGGAAGTCCTTTACTACCTTGAACGAGTTGCAAGCACCGCATCGGATCGGCATGACCCTGGTGAATGGGCCTTTTAAAAAACTGCAAGGCGGCTGGACTTTTACCGAGCTGCAAAGCAATGCCTGCAAAGTGGAACTGAAACTGGAGTTTGAATTTAGCAGTCGCTTGGTGGAACTGGCCTTTGGTAAAATCTTCAAAGAGCTGACCGCAGCCATGGTCAATGCCTTTACCGAGCGGGCACGGCAAATTTACGGAGCCCCTAATGTCTGATGGCATCACCATTGAGGTGGTCTATGCACTGCCGGAAAAACAATCCTTGTTAACGGTGACGGTACCAAGCGACGCCACTGTGGAGCAGGGCATCCGATTGTCCGGCATTTTGGAGCTGTACCCTGAGTTGGATTTAACGAGCCAAAAAGTGGGTATCTGGAGCCGGGCGGTTAAATTGCGCGACCCATTAAAAGCAGGCGACAGAATTGAGCTGTACCGGCCTTTAATCGCCGATCCGAAAGAGTTGCGCCGGAAAAGGGCAGAAAAAGCCAAGCAGGAAGGCCGGGCCAATCAGGTCACCGGAGGGCGGCCTCGCAAAAGCAGCACTGACAGCACTGCCAGCACTGAAAGTGACGCCAGTTAGCACGCCTGCTTAATACCTAAAAAGAAACCGGCGCTATCGCCGGTTTCTAGGTCAGACGGAAGTCTGACTCAGTTGTCGAGTGGGGTGTCGAACTCATCAGAGAGCTCAAAATCACCTTCGACTTTGCTTAAGCGGCCATTATCAAAGTGCACCACCAAAGAGCGCTCCAGATGATTGCCATTGCCGTACTGAATGCCGTAATAATAGTGCCAGATGTTGTCGTCAAAAGTGTTCTGCGCAACCGGATTGCCCAGCACAAAGCGAACCTGCTCTTTGCTCATCTGCACCCGCAATTTATCGATGTCCCGTTGTTCCAGATAATTGCCCTGAGGAATATCAATTCGATAAATCCAGCTGCTGCAAGCTGTTAAAGTTACGACGGTGGCTAAAATCATCAGCCTTTTTACAACTACATGCATACGTTTCATCTTTTAACCCGTGTGATGATGGCTATCATACCTGAAGCAGCCGATAGCGTACAGCCTCTGACTTAAGGGGCACATAAAAGTTCACGGGCATTGGCCAGTGCGCTGGCACTGATGTTTTCTCCGGCCAGCAAACGAGCAATTTCGCCGACCCGCTCTTCATCGCTCAGACTACGAATGCGGGTTTCGGTGGCCTGGCCATCGGTGTACTTTTCGACAAAGAGTTGTTGATGACCTTGACTGGCCACTTGCGGCAAGTGGGTGATACAAATCACCTGGCAGCGCTCACCCAGCTGGCGCAGCAATCGACCGACCCCGGCGGCCACCGGCCCACTGATGCCCACATCGACTTCATCAAAAATCAGCGTCGGGGTGGTGATTTGGTCTGCCAGAATCACCTGCACCGCCAGACTGATGCGGGACAATTCGCCACCGGAAGCCACCTTATGCAGCGGTTGCAGCGGCTGACCCGGGTTGGTGCAGACCAAAAAGTCGATTTTGTCGGCGCCAAGGCCGCTGCCTTTCTCCAGCGGCAGTGAGCTTACCTCAATGGCAAACTGGCCATTGTGCATGCTGAGTTCATGCATGCTGTGGCTGATAAGGCGGCTTAACTCGCGGGCAGCACTTTGGCGCTGCTCCGTAAGCCTGGCGGCACTTTGTTGGTAGTCCTGCTCCGCTTGCTGCAGTTGCAAGGCCAGCTCATCCAACCGGGCATCGTCGCGGCTTAATGCCTGCAATTGCGCACTCAGTTCCTGATGCTGTTGGTACAGCTCGTGTTCGCTGATTTGGTGTTTGCGGCTCAATTGCAACCACTGGCCCATCCGCTCGTCCACCAGCTGCAGTCGTTCGGGATCCAGCTCCAGTTTTTCGCTGTAATGCCGAAGTTCGCGGCTGGCTTCTTCAACCTGAACCAGTGCTTCGGCCAGCATTTGCTGCACCGGAGCCAAACTGCCATCCAGCCCGCTGAGTTGCTCCAGTTGCTGGCAGGTGCTGCTGAGCGCCTGATAAATGGTGGTATCATCGCTGTCGTACAACTGGGCCAGCGCCTGTTGGCTGTCGCACAGCAACTGCTGGCCATGGCTCAGCCGGCTGTGTTCTGACTCCAGCTCGCTAAACTCCTGCTCGCCGGGGGCAAACTGGTCCAGCTCCGCAACCTGATATTCCAGCAATTGCTGCTGAGCTTCCCGCTGCTGCCGGGCATGCTCCAGCTGCTGCTGTTCGCGCTTTAATTGCTGCCAGTGTTGCCAGTGCTGCTTGCATTGCAGTAATGGGGCATTGTCCTGACTGAAAGCATCTAATAGTTGACGCTGGTAATCGGCTTTCAGCAGCAATTGGTGAGCATGTTGGCCATGAATGCTCAGCAGGTGTTGCCCCAATAATTTAAGTTGCTGCGCCGGTACCTGCACACCATTGATGTATCCGCGGGAGCGGCCTTCGCTGCTGATCACCCGGCGAATAATGCATTCCTGACCCATGGCCAAGTCCTGTTGTTCCAGCCAGTGCTGAGCCCCTGGCAACTGACTGACATCAAAGCTAGCGACGATATCGGCTTTGTCGGCACCGGGGCGGACCATGCTGGCTTCGGCGCGCTCACCAAGACAGAGTGCTAAGGCGTCCAGTGCAATCGATTTACCGGCACCGGTTTCGCCAGTGATGCTGGTCATGCCCTGCTGCCAGTCCAGCTCCAGCGCCCGGACAATGGCAAAGTTACTGATGTGAAGATGGGACAGCATGGGGCACCTCGCAAGCAGGTTAAATTTACTGTTTATTTAGACAGTGTAAATCTATACAGTATTCTGGCTTTTTGCAAGTGTCCTGCTGATTATTTTCTGCCCTAGTTGCACTAATACAAGCGGCTGCCCCAACCCAGCTTATTGCGCAGCACGTGGTAGTAGCTGTAACCCGGTGGATGGATCAGGCGCAGCGGGCGGGGGTGTTTGCGGATGAAAATATCATCACCTGGCATCACCGCCAGGATCACATGACTGTCGCAGCTGATTTGCAGGTGAGCATCGTTGCTGTCTGCCAGCTTAAGCTGGATCTCGCTGCTACCCGATACCACCAGAGGTCGGCTGCTCAGGGTATGGGGAAACATGGGAACCAGTGAAATGGCATCCATGTCGGGGGTCAGAATGGGGCCGCCACCCGACAGCGAATAGGCGGTAGAGCCGGTTGGAGTACTGACAATCAGGCCGTCGGAGCGCTGACTAAAGACAAACTGCTGGTTAATGTACGCCTCAAACTCAATCATGTGCGCGACTTTATCGGCGTGCAACACGGCTTCATTGACGGCGCTGTTGCTGCTTTTGATGCTGCCATCCCGGTAGACAGAAATTTCCAGCAGATTGCGCAGCTCGGTCTGGTAGTTGCCCGCCAGCACTTCGGTTAATGGTTGTTCGAAGCCTTCGGGCGAAAGATCGGTTAAAAAGCCGAGATTGCCCCGGTTCACACCAATTACGGCAATGTCGGAACGGGCCAGCACCCTGGCGGCGCCCAGCATATTGCCATCGCCACCTACTACGATCGCCAGGTCGCAGTGCTTGCCAATATCGGCCAGATCCAGCGTACTGGCTTCATCAAGCGCCAGAGTGCGGGCAACTTTTTGTTCCAGATAGACTGTCAGGCCCCGGGCAAGCAAAAAGCGGTAGAGGGCAACCAGCGTCTGGTTGGCACCTTCGTGATTGGGTTTTCCTATCAGGCCAATGGTTTGAAATGCGGATGACATAAGGTAGCTGGTGATCGGCAATGGATGCTGTCAGTATACCCGGAATGATGCAGCGGACAAGAGCCGTTGCTTGAGAACCCTTGGCTTGTTTTTCAAAGATTTGCCCCCAGATAAGCCAGAACGAACAACAGGTAGTGATTATGAATTCCCGTCTTGAGCGCGCTGATCTCATTCTGAAAATGATTGTAGAGCAGTACCTGACCGATGGTCAGCCAGTGTCCTCAAAGTTTATCGCCGCTCAGGAAGGACTGGATGTCAGCCCTGCTACAGTGCGCAATACCATGGTGCAGCTGGAGCAATCCGGTCTGATCCGCTCGCCTCATACTTCAGCGGGTCGTATTCCCACCACCCAGGGCATTCGCGAGTTTTTCAATCGGATGCTGCAGCTGCAGCCGCTCCCCATGCGCTGGTTGCAGCAGGTGCAAAAGCAGTTGCCATTGGAGCTGCCGGTGTCTTTACTGTGCCAGCGTGCCGGCCAGTTGCTGACCAACTTAACCGGTTGTGTCGCCATTATCAGCCCACCCAAGGCCGGTGAGCGGATTATCCGCCAGGTGGATTTAGTGAGGCTGGCCGCCGATAGCCTGCTGTTGGTGGTGATCGATGAGGATGGCGATATTTTGCACCGGGTCTTGCATCACAAAGCTCAGGTGGATAACGCCACCTTAAGCCAGGGCCTGTGCTTGCTGAATGCCGCTTTGTCCGGTGTGCAGTGGCAGGAAGGCATGTCACGGCTGGAAGTTATGGCGCAACGCGAGCAGGGGACCTTGCAGCAACTGGTCAGCCGGGTGCTGGGTCAATTGGGCCTGGATGAAATGCAGCAGCATCAGCCGCTGATCTATGGCCAGCATCAGTTGCTGCTCTCGCCGGAGTATCAGCGCAATCCGGCGCTGCAGCAGGTATTTTCCATGCTGGAAAACCCGACTGGTCTGGTGCGCTTTTTGCAAACCCTCAGTAGCGATGGCCATGTCAAGCTGGTGCTGGGCAAAGAGACCGGCTTTGCCGAGCTTGCCAGTGTCAGTCTTATCGTGCAGCGCTATCAGGCCAGTCCGCATCGTTTTATCGCGCTGCTGGGCCCGAGGCGCATGCCGTATGGCCAATTCGTGCCTTTAATCGAAGCCTGCAGTCGGCAGTTAAATTTAAACTTGAATCCGTAAAATCCATCCCCATATAGCAGACACTAAGCCAAGACGCAGCTATTTTTGGAGATTGAGTGAATGACTGAGCAACAAGCCCCCCAGACCCCGGAAGAGGACGTGCAGGCCCAAACCAGCCCGGAGCAAACCGAGCAAGATACGGTCGAGGTATCCTCCGAGCAAAGCGTGATCGACAAACTGGAAGCAGAAATTGCCCAGCTGCGTAAGCAGGTCGCCGAACAACAGGATGCGATGCTGCGCATCAAAGCCGAGGCGGAAAATACCAAGCGTCGTGCCAGTCAGGATGTGGAGAAAGCCCATAAGTTTGCGCTGGAAAAGTTTGCCAACGATTTGCTGCCGGTGATGGACAATCTGGAACGGGCCCTTGGTTTTATCGACAAAGACAATGAAACCATGAACTCCGTGGCCGAAGGGGTGGAGCTGACGCTTAAAAGCTTCCTCGACACCGTGGGAAAATTCGGCGTACAGCAACTGGATCCACAAGGCCAGCCCTTTAACCCGGAGCAGCACCAGGCGATGTCGATGATGGAAACCGCCGATGTGGCCCCCAACACCGTTACCTTTGTGATGCAAAAAGGCTACGAGCTGAACGGCCGTTTATTGCGCCCGGCCATGGTGGGTGTGTCCAAGGCGCCTGCCAGCGAGTAAACCCCGCTTTTTGTGAATGGAAACCGGCCCTTGCGCCGGTTTTCTTTTGAGCAAAGCTTGCTATGATAACGCTGTCATTCACATTTTTTTGGGCGGGACAGCGATGAAAAATACTCTGGTTATGCTGGGCGAAGCCATGTTGGAGCTCCGCCCGCATCGTGCCGATTTACTGCAACACAGTTTTGCCGGTGATGTGCTCAATACCGCTATTTATTTGCAGCGCAGCTCAAAAGCCAGACTGGATGTGCAGTTCTTTTCTGCTATCGGGACCGATGCACTGAGCGATCAGCTGCTGGCTTTTTTGCAGCACGAGCAGATCGGCACCGAGTTGCTGTATCGGTCGCAGCATGCCCTGCCGGGGCTCTATCTGGTGCAGAATGACGCCGAGGGCGAGCGCAGTTTTCACTACTGGCGGGAAGCGTCGGCCGCCCGAAAGGTTATGCAGTGCTATGCTGCAGAACCCCGCCCCAGCACCCTGGATGGCTGCCGGTTGTTGTATCTGACCGGCATTTCTTTGGCAATGTTATCCCCGGTGGATCGTCAGCAGCTATTTCAGCTGATACGCGCTTTAAAAACGCAAGGCTGTCGGCTGGTGTTTGATGCTAATTACCGTCCCAGCTTGTGGCAAAACAGTGAGGAAGCCGCTACGGCATGTCTGGAGATTTACAGGCTGGCGGATTTGGTGCTCAGTGGCCTGGATGATCAACGGGCATTGTTTGGCCACGATAGTCTGGAGCAAGCCTGCGATTGGCTACAACAGCTGGGTGTGAAAGAAAGCATGCTGAAAGACGGTGCCAATGGCGCTGTTGGCGATTGCGATGGTCAGCGGACCCGGGTTGCAGCCAGCCCGGTCCGCCAGGTGGTCGATACCACGTCGGCAGGGGATGCCTTTAACGGTGGTTATCTTGCTGCGCGCTGGCATGGGCTAAGCGCGCTAGAATCGGCTCGCTATGCGGCCCGGCTGGCCGCTTTTGTGGTTCAGCAGCCCGGGGCCATTGTCAGAGCGGCTGCTTTTGCCAGTTTTGACACCTTACCCTGATTTCGGGAAGGTGGTAGCCGTAGCAAAGGACGCCATAATCTGCTACTTATACCCCTTTGTTGGCAAGATGCTGAGTGGTTATGTCCCTTCCCGCTGAATTCTTAACGGCAGCCAAAGCGCTGATCCCAGCCGAACGCTGGATTGACGATCCGTTGCGCACCCTGGCTTATGGCACCGATGCCAGTTTTTACCGCTTGATCCCGCAGCTAGTGCTCAAGGTAGAGTCCGAAGCTGAGGTGCAGGCGTTACTGCAAATTGCCTCTTGCTACCAAGTGGCAGTGACCTTTCGGGCGGCCGGTACCAGCTTATCCGGCCAGGCCATTACCGACTCAGTATTGCTGCTGCTGGGACGCAACTGGCAACAGCGTGAGGTACTGGCGGATGGCAAAGCCATCCGGCTGCAGCCTGGCGTGATTGGCAGCCATGCCAACCAATTGCTGGCACCACTGGCCCGTAAAATTGGCCCGGATCCGGCCTCCATCAATGCCTGCAAAGTCGGGGGGATTGTGGCCAACAATGCCAGCGGTATGTGCTGTGGTACCAGCCAGAACAGTTATCAGACCTTGGCCGCGATGCGATTGGTGCTGGCCGATGGCACCGTGCTGGATACGGCGGATTCTGACTCAGTGGCTGCATTTCGTCAGCAAAAGGCTGAGTTGTTGCAGCAGCTGAAGCAGTTGTCTGACGCTGCCCGCGCTAATACCTTGTTGGCGGCTAAAATCCGTCACAAATACCGGCTGAAAAACACCACTGGCCTTTCGCTCAACGCGTTGCTGGATTTTGACGATCCCATCGAGATGCTCAGCCATTTAATGGTGGGCTCTGAAGGCACCTTAGGCTTTATTAGTTCAGTGACGCTTAAAACGGTGGAAGAACATCCGCACAAAGCCACGGCTTTGTTGGTGTTTCCCGATGTGCAAAGCTGTTGTCAGGCCGTAACAGTGCTCAAACAGCAGGCGGTCTCTGCGGTGGAATTGCTCGATCGGCGCAGCCTGCGTGCGGTGGAGCAACAAGCGGGTATGCCGGCCTGGGTTGCCGGGCTCTCAGACCATGCCTGTGCCTTATTAATTGAAAGCCGAGCGGAACACGGCGACGTGCTGGAGCAGCAACTGACCGACATCCGGCAGGCACTCAGTCCTTTTGAGCTGGAGCAGCAGGTCGATTTCAGCACCGATGCTAAGGTCTATCAGCAGCTGTGGGCCATTCGCAAAGGCACTTTTCCTGCGGTCGGAGCGGTACGGCCGGTTGGCAGCACCGTCATTATCGAGGATGTGACCTTCCCGTTAGAACGATTGGCCGAAGGGGTGCAACAATTGCTGCAGCTGTTTGAGCGTTATCAGTACCATGAAGCCATTATTTTCGGCCATGCGCTTGAGGGCAATCTGCATTTTGTCTTTACCCAGCGCTTTGATAGCCCTGAGGAAGTAGCGCGCTACGAAGCCTTTATGCGCGATGTCGCCGAGCTGGTGGCGGTGCGCTGTGGCGGCTCATTAAAAGCTGAGCATGGCACTGGCCGCAATATGGCGCCTTTTGTCGCGCTGGAGTGGGGCGAGGATGCTTATCAGTTGATGTGGCAAATCAAGCATTTGCTGGATCCACAAGGCATTTTAAACCCCGATGTGGTGTTAAGCCTGGACCCAGAGATCCATCTGAAGCATTTGAAGCCCTTACCGGAAGCTGATCCTTTAATTGATCGCTGCATCGAGTGCGGTTTTTGTGAGCCGGTCTGCCCATCCAATTCGTTAACGCTGACCCCGCGCCAGCGCATTGTGGTGCAGCGCGAAATCAAGCGGCTTAGCCGTGAAGAACCAACCAGCCCGCGACTGGCGCTGCTGCGCGATGACTACCAGTACCAGGGGGATCAAACTTGTACCGCCTGCGGCTTTTGTGAAAGTGCTTGTCCGGTGGGCATCAATACCGGCGATTTGACCAACCAGCTGCGCAGCCAGGTTGCAAAGCCCAGCAAGCTGGCCATATTTGCTGCCAACCATTTTGCCGGGATGACCCGGCTGGCCCGAATTGGGCTTCGCCTGCAGCAAGCTGGCCGTGCAGTGCTTGGTGTTGACGCGATGCAGCGGCTCAGTAGCGCTTTGCACCGGCTATCGGGAAAACGTTTGCCTGTTTGGTATCCGGCGATGCCAGGCGTCCCAGGCAGTAAAGCGAATCCGGTGGCTGCTGAGCAGCTGACACCTGTGGTGTATTTCGCCGCTTGTGGCAGCCGGGTGATGGGCCCGGCTGCCAGTGACCGTGATCAGCGCTCCTTACAGGCAGTCACTGCCGAGGTACTGGCCAAAGCCGGCTACCGGCTGGTTTACCCAACAGGCATCGAGGCGCTGTGCTGCGGCATGGCGTTTCAATCCAAGGGACAGCTGAAGCTGGCACAGCAAAAAGCCACCGAGGTGGCAGCGGCGCTCAAAGCAGCCAGCAATGACGGTGAACTCGCGATTTATTGCGATACCAGCCCCTGCAGCCTGACCCTGAAACAACAGCTGCCAGCGGATTTGCCGCTCTGGGACAGCGTCGATTTTTTGCACGACAAGGTGTTGCCAAAGTTGGCACTTACACCGCAGCAGCAGCCGGTGGCACTGCATCTGACCTGCAGCGCCGCACGGCTAAAACAACAGGATAAACTCACCGCCCTGGTGCAGGGCTGCACCAGCCAGCCGGTGCAACCGCTGGGCATTCACTGTTGTGGTTTTGCCGGCGATAAAGGCTTGCTGTTGCCTGAGCTCAATGCCTCTGCGCTGCACGGACTGCGCCAGCAAGTGCAGGGCTGCAGTCAGGGGGTGTCTTCCAGTCGCACTTGTGAAATCGGCTTAAGCCAGCACAGCGGCATTGAGTACCGTCATCTGGTGTATTTGCTGGCAGAGCGTCTTAAGACTACCGAAAAAATTTAAATCCCTATCCTTGAATCCTGTGAGGATAATCCCCATAAAGTTGCTAACACGAAATTATCTGTCCTGAATTAGATTTGGAGAGCCGTTATGGGTAGAATTATTGGTATCGACTTGGGTACAACCAACTCTTGTGTTGCTGTATTAGACGGCGACAAGCCACGCGTCATTGAAAACGCCGAAGGCACCCGCACCACCCCTTCCATCATCGCCTACACCGACGATGGCGAGACTCTGGTCGGTCAGCCGGCCAAGCGTCAGGCGGTCACCAACCCAAAAAACACACTGTTTGCCATCAAGCGTCTGATTGGTCGTCGTTTTGAAGACGAAGAAGTGCAGCGCGATGTCAACATCATGCCATTTAGCATTGTCAAAGCCGACAATGGCGATGCCTGGGTGGAAGTGAAAGGCAAAAAAATGGCGGCGCCGCAGATCTCTGCGGAAGTGCTGAAAAAGATGAAGAAAACCGCCGAGGACTTCCTGGGCGAAGCGGTTACCGAAGCCGTTATTACCGTCCCTGCTTACTTTAACGATGCGCAGCGTCAGGCCACCAAAGATGCCGGTCGCATTGCAGGCCTGGATGTAAAACGCATCATCAACGAGCCAACCGCTGCGGCGTTGGCCTACGGCATGGACAAGAAAAAAGGCGACGCCAAAATCGCAGTGTACGATTTAGGTGGCGGTACCTTTGATATTTCCATCATCGAAATCGACGATGTTGATGGCGAGCAAACTTTTGAAGTACTGGCCACCAATGGTGACACGCACTTAGGTGGTGAAGACTTCGATAACCGCTTGATCAACTACCTGGTCGATGAGTTCAAAAAAGAGCAGGGCATTGATCTGCGCAACGATCCATTGGCGATGCAGCGCTTAAAAGAGTCGGCCGAGAAAGCCAAGATTGAGCTGTCTTCTGCCTCTCAGACCGAAGTCAACCTGCCGTACATCACGGCCGATGCTTCCGGTCCTAAGCACCTGAACATCAAGGTCACCCGCGCCAAGCTGGAGTCGCTGGTGGAAGATTTGGTGAAGCGTACGCTGGATCCATTAAAAGTAGCATTGAACGATGCCGACTTGAGCGTTGGCGATATCGACGAAATTATTTTGGTCGGTGGTCAAACCCGGATGCCAAAAGTGCAGCAGGCGGTGACCGAATTCTTCGGCAAAGAGCCACGCAAAGACGTCAACCCGGATGAAGCCGTTGCGGTCGGTGCTGCAGTGCAGGGCGCTGTGCTGTCAGGCGATGTGAAAGATGTCCTGCTGCTGGACGTTACCCCACTGTCGCTGGGTATTGAAACCATGGGCGGCGTGATGACCAGCCTGATTGAGAAAAACACCACCATTCCGACCAAAAAGTCGCAGGTGTTCTCAACGGCAGAAGACAACCAGTCTGCGGTCACCATTCATGTGCTGCAGGGCGAGCGTAAGCGCTCAGCCGACAACAAGTCGCTGGGGCAGTTTAACTTAGAAGGCATCCGTGCTGGTCGTCGTGGCGAGCCGCAAATTGAAGTCACCTTCGATCTGGATGCGGATGGCATCCTGCACGTGTCGGCCAAAGACAAAGACACCGGCAAAGAGCAGAAGATCACCATCAAGTCGTCTTCAGGTCTGAGCGATGACGAAATCCAGGCCATGGTACGCGATGCCGAAGCGCATGCCGAGGAAGACAAAAAGTTCGAAGAGCTGGTGCAAACCCGTAACCAAGCCGATGCATTGGTGCATGGTACCCGCAAGCAGCTGGAAGAAGCTGGCAGCGATTTGGCAACCAACGACAAGGAAGCCATTGAAGCGGCGATCAGTGAGCTGGAAACTGCCATCAAAGGCAACGACAAGGCGGACATCGATGCCAAGTCCGAAGCCCTGATGCAGGCCGCACAGAAACTGATGGAAGCAGCACAGCAAAAAGCTCAGCAAGGCGGTGACGCCGGTGCGACGGATGCGGGTGCGGCTGACGACGTGGTCGATGCCGAGTTCGAAGAAGTCAAAGACGACAAGTAATGTTCCACCCGGGCTGCGCTAAGACGCAGCCCTCTAACATAAGTTAGCCCGTATCTATGTCAAAGCGTGACTATTATGAAGTACTGGGCGTCGAGAAAGGCGCCGATGTCAAAGACATCAAAAAGGCCTACAAACGCCTGGCGATGAAGTATCACCCGGACAGAACCAAAGGCGACAAGGACCTTGAAATCAAATTCAAGGAAATCCAGGAAGCGCATGAAGTTCTGACGGATGAGCAAAAGCGTGCGGCCTACGATCGCTATGGTCACGACGGTGTGGATCCCAGCCGTGGTGCTGGTGGCTTTGGTGGTGGCGCCGACTTCGGCGATATCTTCGGCGATGTGTTTGGCGATATTTTCGGTGGCGGTGGCCGTCGCGGTCAGTCGCGGGCGCAGCGCGGCTCCGATCTGCGTTACAACCTGGAGCTGAGCCTGGAAGATGCTGTCCGTGGCAAATCGGTCGATATCAAGGTGCCGACCTGGGTCACTTGCGACAGCTGCGATGGCAGTGGTGCCAAAAAAGGCACGTCAGCCAAGACCTGCCCAACCTGTCATGGCGCCGGTCAGGTCACGATGCGGCAGGGCTTTTTTGCCGTACAGCAAACCTGCCCGACCTGTCATGGCCGCGGTAAAATTATCCCTGACCCATGCAGCAAATGTCATGGCGAAGGCCGGGTTGAGAAAACCAAAACCCTGTCGGTCAAAATTCCGGCCGGAGTTGATACCGGCGATCGCATTCGTTTAAGCGGCGAAGGCGAAGCGGGCATGCATGGCGCCCCAGCAGGCGATCTCTATGTGCAGGTGCATGTCAAAGAGCACCCAATCTTTGTGCGCGATGGCAACAACCTGTACTGCGATGTGCCGATTAGCTTTGCCACAGCAGCGCTCGGTGGTGAAATTGCGGTACCAACACTGGATGGCCGGGTCAAACTGAAAATCCCAGCCGAGACCCAAACCGATAAGATGTTCCGTCTGCGCGGCAAAGGCGTGCAGTCGGTGCGTGGTGGTGGAGTGGGCGATTTGGTGTGCAAGGTGGTGATTGAAACCCCGGTCAACCTGAGTGAGCAGCAAAAAGAGTGGTTGCGTCAGCTGGACTCCACCATGGCGGGCGAAAGCGAAGCCAAGCATCGGCCTAAGTCGAAAGGCTTTTTCGATGGTGTGAAAAAGTTTTTTGATGATTTGACCAGCTAACTCATTTTTTGTAAGTAACCCTGGTCTAAAACCGCAGCCCTAAACCGCAGCAGTAGCGCTGCGGTTTTTTTATCTTTGGTGTTCCAGCCAGCCTCAGATACAATAAAAGCAGTGATTTATTACAGGGATATCCATATGCGTAAGTTCTTCCTGACCGCCATCGTGGCGGTACTGATTTTAGCGGCTTGTGCTCAGTCACCGACCGGCCGCCGGCAAATTATGTTGTTTAATGAAAGCCAGCTCAGTGGCATGGGGGCTCAGACCTTTGAAGCGATGAAGGAAGAGCTGACCATCTCCGACAACCGTCAAACGCAGCGCTACGTGCAGTGCATTGCCGATGCCTTGCTGAAAGTGACGCCAGAGCAGTACATGGGTAATGAGTGGGAAGTGGTGGTGTTTGCTGATGATCAGGTCAATGCCTTTGCGCTGCCTGGGGGCAAAATCGGCGTCTACACCGGTTTACTAAAAGTTGCCGAGAATCAGCACCAATTGGCGGCGGTGATGGGCCATGAAATCGGCCATGTGATGGCAGGCCATGCCAATGAGCGGCTATCGCGCAGCCAGTTGGTGCAAACCGGTCTGGTGCTGACCGATGCGGCGACCCGTGCGGCCAATGTCCGTTTTCAGCAGGAAATGATGGCAGGCCTGGGCCTGGGCTCACAGGTTGGCCTGTTGCTGCCCTTTAGCCGTGAGCACGAAACCGAAGCCGATATTATTGGCCTGGATTTGATGGCGCAAGCTGGCTTTAACCCGGAGCAAGCGGTTGATTTATGGCGTAATATGGCGGCGGCCAGTGGTGGCCAGCGTAGTCCGGAATTGCTGTCCAGCCACCCGGTACCGGAAAATCGTATTCGCAACTTGCAACAGCGGATGCCGCAAGCGCTTGCGACTTACCAGCAGCGCCGGGCTCAGGGCAACCTGCCGAACTGCGGCAGCCCAGGCCCGCTGTAATGTTGGTTTAATTCTGTAAGTCAGGGCTGGTTGCTGTGATTGGTTTTAACAGCAACCAAAGCAAGGCCACTACTGCCAGCGCCATGCAATAAAAACTGGCACTCACCACCTGCCATGGGCTTAAACCAAAGCTGGCGGCCAGCAGCAGGGCCTGAGCGCCATAAGGCAGCAACCCTTGGCTGATGCAGGCAAAAATATCCAGCAAGCTGGCACTGCGCTTTGGCGTGATGCCATGGTTTTCGGCCAGTTTACGGCTGATATCACCGCTAATCACAATGGCGACGGTGTTGTTGGCGACACAAAGGTTGGTGCCAAACACCAGACTGGCAATACCGAGCTGGCCACTGCGCTCGGCTTTCATCTTCACTTTATCAAAAAAAGCACTGAGTCGTGACGACAACCAGCCAAGACCGCCTTGCTGTTTGATAAACTCCCCCAGCCCGCCAATAAACATCGACAGTAAGAAAATCTCCTGCATCGAGGCAAAGCCACTGGCCATGTCCTGCCCCAGATTACCAAGTGGGTAGTCGCCAAAGAATGCACCTTGCAGCGCCGCGAGGACAATGCCAAGACTAAGCACTGCAAAGACATTCAAGCCTGCTACAGCCAACACCAGGATGGCGGCGTAGGGCAGCACAGCACTCCAGCTAAAGGCTTGCGGATTGATCTCGGCTGGTACACTGCCAAACCAGATGTAGCCAAACAGCACCACAGCAGCTGCTGGCAGGGCCAGCTTCAGGTTTTCACGGAACTTATCTTTCATCCGTGCGCCCTGGGTTCGGGTTGAGGCAATGGTGGTGTCGGAAATAATCGACAGGTTATCACCAAACATAGCGCCGCCCAGCAAGGCGCCCGCCAGCAGCACCGGCGATAAGCCGGTTTGCTCGGCCAGCACCACGGCAATCGGGGCCAGGGCGCCGATGGTGCCCATCGAGGTTCCCATTGCCACTGCAATGAGTGCCGCAATGACAAAAAGGCCAGCAACCAGCAGGGAAGGCGGTACCAAACTCAGACCTGCATTGACCACAGCATCGACGCCGCCGGCAGCCACCGCCACACTGGAAAAAGCACCAGCCAGCAGATAAATCAAACACATGGTCAAAATGGTATTCTGGCCTGCACCGCGGATCAGAGTTTCAACCGCCTGTTGCATCGAGGTGCGGTGCAGCAGCATGGCAATAATCAGTGCTGGTAGTACGGCAATATGGGCCGGCAGTTGATAAAAGGCGTAATCTACCCCCTGGCTTTGGTAATAAAGGCCAGCGCCTAAAAACAGCAGCACAAAACTGGCCAGCGGCAAAAAGGCCAGGACGCCATACTGGCGTGGGGTAACCATCAAATGTTCTGGCATGCATCATCTCCGACCAGTGATTTAAAATGCGCGACTATATAGATGTCCAGACGTCCTGTCAACGGCTGATCAATCTTCCTGTCACTATCCTTTACGGTATTTTCTTTGCGTATTCAATGCTTTTTTAGCTACTGACTGCTCTGATCAGTGGTGATTACTTGCTTTGCGCATGCATGATGCAAATACAGGATGTGTCGGATATTTTTACAACATTGTCAACGTCCAGCTGATAAGACCTCCGATAAGTCGATACGACCTTTGTCTAAAAAATAGGCACGATTTTTGCGATGAGATCTTCGAAGGCGAGTTTAACGCCTGAATAAAAACAACAAACAGGGTAGATAACGATGACAATAAAAATCTTTAAGCAACAACTCACAAGGCTTCAAACCTTTTTCACCGTGCTGGTCTTCACCTTATTGGCAACTCCCGCACTGTCTGCGCCGATGTTCTCGGATATGTATATCTTCGGAGATAGTTTGTCCGATACCGGCAATACCAGAGCGGCAGTTCCATTGGGCAGTTTGGGGCCTATCGCTGCCGAAGCTGGTTATGGTTCGAATGGTCGCTTTTCGAATGGCGATCTTTGGCATGAGTTTATGGCAGATGATCTTGGTCTTAGTACCTCACACTCACGCGGTGGTGGAAACAACTTTGCTCATGGTGGTGCACGGGTAAATAATGACACCGGCTTTTCTGCTGGCTTACTCTGGCAATGGGATAACTATCAAAGCCGTTTTGGCGGTGCAGTGATGGATCCAGCTGCGCTTTACGTGGTGTGGGCTGGCGGTAATGATATGCGTGATCTGGTGGGAAGTACTGCTCCCCTGATGACGATTGCCTCGATTATGGGCAATTATCAGGCAATGTTGACGGAGATGATCCTCGGTGGTGCTAGCACATTGCTGGTGCCGAATTTGCCGGATCTTGGCAGTATCCCTGAGTTTCGTGCTGGAGTAAATAGTGACTCGGGTAATGAGGTCAGTACTCTTTGGAATCAAGCCTTGCAGCTGATGTTGCTAAATTTAGCAAATCAGTATCAGGTAGATATCTTCATGCTGGATGTCTTTAGTATCTTTAACGCAATTCTGGCAGATCCGGCTTCAGAAGGGTTCGTCAACACGACGGATGAATGCCGTTCCCTGACCGGCAATGTATTTACGCGCCGTGAAGTTAGCTGTGCTGATGCGCATACCTACGTGTTTTGGGATGAAATTCATCCTACCAGTCGGGCACATCAGGTATTGGGCCGTGAAGCCACCGCTTTACTGGCATCCGGTCAAACGGTCAACTTCCAGGTACCTGCACCAGCAACGGTTCTGCTGCTGCTTGCGGGTTTGGTGGTGATTCGTCTGCGTCGGCGGGGATAAACTTTAAGTAAAAAAAGCGGGCCGCAATGCGGCCCGATTGTTGGATGACACTGTTAGAACTTTTTACCGCTGAGTAATTCCTGAATGGCCCCGACGGAGCCCAGTACATTGCTGGTCTCAATCGGCAGGAAGATGCGATCGCCTTCTTTGGCAATATTTGGCAAGGTCTGTAGGTATTCACGACCAAGCAAGTAGCCAATAACCGTATCCGAGCTCAGCTGGCCGTCGCCGGATGCCAGTACTTCCTCAATCGCTTTACGCTGGCCCTGAGCGCGCAAAATAGCCGCTTCCTTTTCCCCCTGAGCACTTAAAATGGCCGCTTCCCGCTCACCTTGTGCCCGGGCAATGGCCGCTTGTTTTTCACCTTCTGCTTCCGTCACGGTGGCGCGGCGTTGCCGCTCGGCGGTCATTTGCTTGCGCATGGCTTCTTCGACATCGACCGGTGGTGAAATATCCAACAGCTCCACTCGCACCACTTTGATGCCCCAGCCATTGCCGGCATCGTCCAGTACCATCCGCAGGCGCTCGTTGATCTCTTCGCGCGATTCAAAAATGGAGTCGAGTTCCATCCGGCCAATTTCAGCCCGTAGTGAGGTTTTCGCCAGTACTTCCACCGCCTGGATGATGTTTTCCACTTCGTACACGGCTTTGACCGGATCCATGATACGGAAGTACAAGACGCCATTGATGGTTACTGTGACGTTGTCTTTGGTGATCACGCTTTGACCCGGGAAATCCAGCACGGCTTCGCGCAAATCAATTCGCGGGGTTTCGACAAACTTCAGGTTGCGCAGCATAATGATAGGGCGCGGCTTTTCAATAAAAGGCACCGTGATCTGAATGCCGGATTGCAGGGTGCGGTTGTAGGTACCCAGCCGCTCTATCACCATGCACTCGCTGTTTCGGACAATAAAAATATTATTTAAAATCAGGATAATGGCAAAGCCAGCTATCCCAAGTAGTAAGATCAACGCTAAATCCATAAAGTACTCCTTGTGATTGAATTAGTCTTTTGGGGCTACCAATAACGTAATGCCATCTATCCGACACACTTTCACCTCTTGCCCTGCCTGCAGCCAGCTGCTGTCATAACTGCCGGATTCAGCTTTAACCGGGTAAAAACTACCGGCCATTTTTGCCACCAGCTTATCGCCATGCAGCTCCAGCATCACGTTTTGCTGATAGCCAGGCTCAGCCATATTGACGGCTTTGGACGTGCCCAAGCCTTTTTTACGCAACCAAAGCGACAGTGGCAAGAACATCAGACAGCCAAAAGCAAATACGAAAAGTGATTGAGTAAAACCGAGCGCAAATAGCCAACTGCTGATGGCGGCCGAAAAGGCCCCCATGGAAATGGCCAGAATGACAAAAGTACCTGTCATTAACTCCACAATGCCAAAAGCGATGGCAATAATAAGCCAGACCAGTGCCAACATCTTGATTTCCTTAAATTGCAACTAGGTTCATAGTACTATACTAAGCTTTGCCCTGAAGCCCTACCGTCTTTTTGTAACAGGGTGTGGCGAAAAATGTTGTATTGCACAAAACAGCAGCGGTCTGCAGGGGAATTCAGCGGATGTGCCTGAAAAAATGATACCGTTGCTGCTTTGCTACGTACCAATCAGCCAACTTGTTCAGGAGTCTTTATGCAAAATTTTACCTTTCATAATCCTACCCGCATCGTATTCGGTGAGCAGACAATCGCTGAGCTGGCTGCCCTTATCCCGGATGAAGCCAAGGTGTTACTGACCTATGGTGGTGGCTCCATCAAGCGGAACGGGGTCTATGATCAAGTAGTGGCAGCCCTTGAGGGCAAAGTGTTCTTTGAGTTCGCCGGCATTGAGCCCAATCCATCCTTTGATACCTTATTAAAAGCAACAGCCTTGCTGAAGAGCGAACAACTGGACTTTATTCTGGCGGTTGGTGGTGGCAGCGTCATTGATGGCAGCAAGTTTATCGCGGCAGCAGCCTGCTACGATGGGGACAGCTGGGATTTGCTCTGCGGCAAAGCCAAAGTACAGCAAGCAGTCCCGCTGGGCTGTGTGCTTACCCTGCCAGCAACCGGCTCTGAGAGCAACGGCAACTCGGTGGTGACCCGTTACAGCACTCAGGAGAAAATGGCGTTCTCCAGCCCGCTGGTGTATCCGCAATTTGCCGTCTTGGATCCAACCACAACCTACAGTCTGCCGCTCCGCCAGGTAGCCAATGGTGTGGTCGATGCTTTTGTTCATGTGATGGAGCAGTACCTGACCTACCCGGTGAATGCACCAGTGCAGGACCGTTTTGCCGAAGGCTTGCTGCAAACTTTGATTGAGCAAGGGCCGCAGGCGCTGCAACAACCGGAAGACTATGCGGTACGTGCCAATGTGATGTGGGCGGCGACCATGGCGCTGAATGGCTTGATTGGGGTGGGGGTGCCGCAGGATTGGGCCACCCATATGATAGGCCATGAAATTACCGCTTTGCATGGCCTGGATCATGCGCAAACCCTGGCCATTGTGCTGCCTGCCTTAATGCAGCAACAGCGCCAGCAAAAGCGGGATAAGCTGCTGCAATACGGCAAGCGGGTTTGGCAGCTGGCCCATCAGGATGAGGAGCGTTTGATTGATGAAGCCATTAGCCATACCCGGGCTTTCTTCGAGCAAATGGGCGTACCAACCCGGTTAGCCGATTATAGCATCGACGCCAGTGCCATTGAGCCCATGGTAGAGCGTTTGGTGCAGCACAAGATGGTAAAACTGGGCGAGCATGGCGATATTACGCCGGAGGTATCCCGGCGTATTTTGCAGCAGGCGCTATAGCAATCAACAAGTTCTGGACATCCAGAGCGCTGATTTGTTCTAATACCGGCCATTGTCGTTTTAAGGAATACCATTATGTCCAAAATCGGAGTCTTTGGCGCCAACGGCCGGATGGGGCGTGCTTTGGTGCAAGTTTGTCAGCAGCAGCAGTTGGAACTGGCAGCGGCTACGGTTCGGGCAGGATCCAACTGGGTGGGGCAGGATGCCGGTGAACTAGCGGGTTGTGGCCGCCTCGGTTTACCGCTGGTGGCTACTTCTGCTGAAGCGATGCAAAGTGCCGATGTCTGGGTGGACTTTACCATGCCCGAGCCGATGCTGGCGCATCTGGATTTGGCAGTAGCCGCCAAAAAAGCCATGGTGATTGGTGTGACCGGCCTGACCGATGCCCAGTACCAGCGGGTGCAGCAAGCCAGTTTGCAGATCCCCATTGTCTGGGCGCCCAATATGAGCGTGGGAGTCAATTTATTGCTGCATCTGGTGCAAACCGCCGCCAAAATAATGGGGCAGACCGCCGATATTGAGATTATCGAAGCGCATCACCGTTTTAAAAAGGATGCACCCTCCGGCACGGCGATGGCCATTGGTGCCAGCATTGCCAAGACTTTAGGTCGTGATTTGGCCGACTGCGCTGTCTATGGCCGCGAAGGCATGACTGGCGAGCGTGAGCAAGCGACCATTGGCTTTGCCACCGTGCGGGGTGGGGACATCATAGGGGATCACACCGCACTCTTTGCTGATTTGGGTGAAAGATTAGAAATTACTCACAAAGCAAGCAGCCGTACCACCTTCGCCCAAGGCGCTATCAGGGCTGCTGTGTGGTTGCAAAATAAACAGCCAGGACTTTATTCCATGCAACAAGTGCTGGGATTGGCTGAGTTGAGCTAGTTTTTTGCCGCTTAGCCTGGAAAAAATAGTCAAAAGGATCATTTTTCAATAAATCCAAAAAAGCATTAGACGAAATAGCCAAGTTGACATAAAATATCGAGAATTTGCCTGGGCAAATTGGGGATAGTTGCTTTGGATTAAAAACGGGTGTTGAACGAGTTAGTTTAAGCCCGTTTTTTGCTGTTTGGAGGTTATTTTGACGACGTCTGCCTTGCTGGTTTTAGAAGATGGCACTGTATTTCATGGTACGGCCATCGGTGCCGAAGGAGTTTCAGTCGGAGAGGTGGTATTCAATACCTCGATGACCGGTTATCAGGAGATCTTAACCGACCCCTCCTATGCCGAACAAATGGTCACCCTGACCAACCCGCACATTGGCAACACCGGCACCAATGATGAAGATGAAGAATCCAGCCGGATCTGGGCCAAAGGCCTGATCATTCGAGACCTCCCGCTGCTGGCCAGCAATTTCCGCAACCAAGCGTCACTTTCCGATTACTTAAAGCAGCGTGGCATTTTGGGCATCGCCGACATCGATACCCGCAAGCTGACCCGTATTCTGCGGGAAAAAGGCGCACTTAATGGCTGTTTGATGGCCGGCTCTGCTCTTGATGAAGCCAAAGCCTTGCAGCAAGCCCGTGAATTCCCAGGTTTAAAAGGCATGGATCTGGCCAAAGAGGTCTCTGTTAAAGAAGCCTACAGCTGGAGCGAAGGCAGCTGGCAATTGGGTCAAGGCTTTGTTAGCCCAGCCGACACAGAGTTTCATGTGGTGGCCTACGACTATGGCGTAAAGCGCAATATTCTGCGGATGCTGGTCGACCGTGGTTGCCGCTTGACGGTGGTACCGGCTCAAACACCGGCCAGTGAAGTCCTGGCGCTGAATCCAGATGGCATCTTTTTATCCAATGGCCCGGGCGATCCGGCACCATGCGACTACGCCATCACTGCCATCCAGCAACTGTTAGCAACCGAACTGCCTATTTTTGGCATCTGCCTTGGTCACCAGTTGCTGGCCCTGGCCAGTGGTGCCAGCACCAGCAAAATGAAATTTGGTCACCACGGTGGCAACCACCCGGTGCAAAACCTCGACAACAACAAAGTGATGATCACCGCCCAGAACCATGGCTTTGCCGTGGAAGAAGAAGGCTTACCGGCCAACTTACGGGCCACCCACAAGTCGCTGTTCGATGGCAGCTTGCAAGGCATTCACCGTACCGACAAGCCGGCTTTTAGTTTTCAGGGCCACCCGGAAGCAAGCCCTGGACCACACGATGCGGCAGAGCTGTTCGATCACTTTATCGATCTGATGCGCCAGCGTCAGCATTAATTCAGGCTAGCGAGGAAAGACAGAGTTTATTATGCCAAAACGTACTGATTTAAAAAGCATTCTTATCCTTGGCGCCGGCCCTATCGTCATTGGCCAGGCCTGTGAATTTGACTACTCGGGTGCCCAGGCCTGCAAAGCCCTGCGTGAAGAAGGCTACCGGGTTATTCTGGTGAACTCCAACCCAGCCACCATCATGACGGATCCTGAAATGGCCGATGCCACCTACATCGAGCCGATTCACTGGCAGGTGGTGGAAAAAATCATCGAAAAAGAACGGCCTTGTGCGGTGTTGCCAACCATGGGCGGTCAGACCGCGCTGAACTGTGCGCTGGATCTTGAGCGTCATGGGGTGTTGGCGAAATACCAGGTTGAAATGATTGGCGCAACCGCCGATGCCATCGACAAAGCCGAAGACCGCAGCCGTTTCGATAAAGCCATGCGTGCCATTGGTCTGGAATGCCCGCGCGCAGGTATGGCGCACTCGATGGAAGAAGCCTACGCCGTTTTGGATGACATCGGCTTTCCGTGCATTATCCGGCCGTCATTCACCATGGGCGGTTCAGGCGGTGGCATCGCTTACAACCGCGAAGAGTTTGAAGAGATCTGTACCCGTGGTCTGGACCTCTCACCGACCAAAGAGCTGCTGATTGATGAGTCGCTGATTGGTTGGAAAGAGTACGAAATGGAAGTGGTGCGCGACAAAAACGACAACTGCATCATTGTCTGCTCGATTGAAAACTTTGACCCCATGGGTGTCCATACCGGCGACTCCATCACAGTTGCCCCAGCGCAAACCCTGACCGACAAAGAATACCAGTTAATGCGCAACGCCTCCCTGGCCGTATTGCGTGAGATTGGCGTAGAAACCGGTGGCTCCAACGTGCAGTTTGGCATCAACCCGGATGATGGCCGCATGGTGATTATTGAAATGAACCCGCGGGTCTCGCGCTCTTCCGCCTTAGCTTCCAAAGCCACTGGCTTTCCAATCGCTAAGGTTGCCGCCAAACTGGCTGTTGGTTATACCCTGGATGAACTGGCCAATGAGATCACCGGTGGTATCACCCCGGCTTCTTTTGAGCCCAGCATCGACTACGTGGTGACCAAGGTGCCACGCTTTAATTTTGAAAAGTTTGCCGGTGCCAACGATCGATTAACCACCCAGATGAAATCGGTGGGTGAAGTGATGGCCATTGGCCGTAACCAGCAGGAATCATTGCAAAAAGCGCTGCGTGGTCTGGAAATTGGTGTGTCAGGCTTGGATCCGATGCAGGATCTGACTGCACCGGATGCCAAAGAGCGTTTGGTGCGTGAGCTGAAAGAGCCTGGCGCACACCGTATCTGGTACATTGCCGATGCCTTTCGCTTTGGCATGAGCCAGCAGGAAATCTTTGAGCTGACCAAAATTGATCCCTGGTTCCTGGTGCAACTGGAAGACCTGGTGCTGGAAGAGCAAGCCATTTACGATGCAGGCTTCTCTGGACTGGATGAATCGAATCTGCGCCGCTACAAGCGCAAAGGTTTCGCAGACAAACGTATTGCCGATTTGCTGGGTGTCAGTGAGCACGAAGTGCGCAAAAAACGGCATGGTTACAGTTTGCACCCGGTGTACAAGCGGGTGGATACCTGTGCAGCTGAGTTCGCCTCCAACACCGCCTACATGTACAGCAGCTACGATGAAGAGTGCGAAGCCGCGCCTTCAAGCCGCGATAAGATTATGATCCTGGGCGGTGGCCCTAACCGCATTGGTCAGGGCATTGAGTTCGATTACTGCTGTGTGCACGCAGCTCTGGCACTGCGCGAAGATGGTTTTGAAACCATCATGGTCAATTGCAACCCGGAAACAGTCTCGACCGACTACGATACCTCGGATCGCTTGTATTTTGAGCCTATCACCCTGGAAGATGTGCTGGAAATCGTCGCCAAAGAGCAGCCGAAAGGCGTGATTGTGCAGTACGGTGGACAAACCCCGCTGAAACTGGCACGGGCGCTGGAAGCTTCTGGTGTGCCAATCATCGGGACTTCGCCTGATGCCATCGACCGGGCTGAGGATCGCGAGCGCTTCCAGCAAGCGGTTGATAGGCTTGGCCTGAAGCAGCCTAAAAATGCCACCGTCACCAGTTTGGAAGAGGCCTTGCTAAAAGCCGGCGATATCGGCTTCCCGATGGTGGTGCGTCCTTCTTACGTACTGGGTGGCCGGGCGATGGAAATCGTCTACGATGAAGCCGATTTAAAACGCTACATGACTGACGCAGTCAGCGTGTCGAATGAAGCGCCGGTGCTGTTGGATAATTTCCTGGATGATGCCATTGAAGTCGATATCGATGCCATTTGCGATGGCAAGGATGTGGTGATTGGCGGCATCATGGAGCACATTGAGCAAGCGGGCGTGCACTCAGGCGATTCAGCCTGTACCTTGCCACCGCACAGTTTGTCGCCGGCAATTCAGGATGTGATGCGCGAGCAGGTGCGGAAACTGGCGCTGGAGCTGGGTGTCGTTGGTTTGATGAATACCCAGTTTGCCGTCAAAGATGGTGAAGTCTATCTGATTGAAGTGAACCCACGGGCAGCACGGACTGTGCCTTTTGTCTCCAAGGCCACCGGCATTCAAATCGCCAAAGTTGGTGCCCGCTGCATGGCGGGCCGCACTCTGGCCGAGCAGGGTGTCACCAAAGAAGTGATCCCACCTTATTTCTCGGTGAAAGAGGTGGTGATTCCCTTTAACAAATTCCCAGGCGTCGACCCGATTCTTGGCCCGGAAATGCGTTCTACCGGTGAAGTCATGGGCGTGGGCGATACCTTCGAAGAGGCCTTTGCTAAGGCTGAGCTGGGTTGTGGCAGCCTGATTCCAACCGGAGGCCGGGCTTTACTTTCAGTACGCAACAGCGATAAAGTGCGGGTGATTGAACTGGCCAAGCGCATGCTGGAGCTTGGTTTTGAGCTTGACGCCACCAAAGGTACTGCAGCTACCTTGCAACAGGCGGGGATCCCGTGCCGGGTCGTCAATAAGGTTTCGGAAGGGCGGCCACACATTCTGGATCGCATTAAAAATGGTGAGTACAGCTACATGGTCAACACCACCGAGGGACGTCAGGCGATTGAAGACTCCAAAGTGTTGCGTCGTGGTGCGCTGCAATACAAGGCCAATTATACAACGACATTAAATGCAGCTTTTGCCACCTGCAAAGCCAGCGCAGCCAGCGCTTTTGAGCGGGTTGCCTCTGTGCAGGAGTTGCATAAGAGAGTAAACGGATGAAAATACCAATGACGGTTCAGGGCGCAGAAATGCTGCGCGCTGAATTGAATGAACTAAAAACGGTAAAGCGGCCTGAAATTATTCAGGCCATTGCCGAAGCTCGTGAACATGGTGATCTGAAAGAAAACGCCGAGTACCATGCTGCCCGTGAAGCACAGGGCTTTTGCGAGGGACGGATCCAGGACATTGAAGGCAAGTTGGGCAATGCTCAGATTATCGATGTCAGCAGCCTGCCGAATAATGGCAAGGTGATTTTTGGCGCCACGGTGACCATTTTAAATCTGGATACCGAAGAAGAAGTCAGTTACCGCATTGTGGGTGATGATGAAGCCGATATCAAAAAGAACCTGATTTCGGTGAACTCTCCGATTGCCCGTGGCTTGATTGGCAAAGAGCTGGATGATGTGGTCAGCATTCAAACGCCGAAAGGCATGGTCGAGTTTGAGATAACCGATGTTCAGTACCGGTAACGGCATCCTCGGATCTGTAAAAAGCGGCTTTGGCCGCTTTTTTTCTGCGCTTTACCGCAAGCAGAGTATGGGTCCGACCTCCTGAACAAAGCAAATCCACTAAAATCGCCGTTGTGTTAAACAACATGGAATGCCGATGGTTGCAGGACAGCAGAAATTTCAGTTAAAACGTGAAGCCAGGGTGATTTGGTTAACAGCGATCGGAACCTGGAGCAGCCGGACGGTAGAGGACTACATCCGCCAGTTACGCGCCCTGGTCGCCACCCTGAATGGTCAGCCCTGGGCCATGGTGCTGGATGGGCGCGAATGGCAAGCGTGTCCAGCAGATGTGTTTGAAACCTTGCGGGAAAATTCGAGTTGGTGCTTTGAGCATCGGCTGAGTCACGGCGTGGTTTTATTGCCGGAAGATGCCTTGCTGCGCTGGCAGTTCATGCAGGCCACCAAGGTCGAGAAGCCTGCCCATTATCATCGCAACCTGGTGGATAGCCTGGAAGAAGCCAGAGCATTGATGTCGCAGACTGGCTTTTTTAGCGAAACCGATAATCAGGCTTTAGGCAGCTGAAGCTTAGGCTCGTTCGCCGGCCGATACAGCACCAGAGTTTTGCCAATCACTTGCACCTTCTCTGCTTTGCTTTCCCGGACGATGGCATCCATCACCAGCACTTTTTGCTCGCGATCTTCACCCGGTACTTTGACCTTAATCAGCTCATGGTGATCCAGTGCCTGCTCGATCTCGGCCAGAACCCCTTCGGTCAAGCCATTACCGCCAAGCAGTACCACCGGTTTCAGATCATGGGCCTTGGATTTTAAAAACTGTTTCTGTTTATTGCTCAGTGCCATCTTGCTACGATTTCCACAATTTAATCTTGAATTCGTGCTATTGTACCGCCATCTAGAGGTCATAGCCATTTCAGAGTAGTAAGATGACACGAAAAAAGCGCTCAGCCAGCTCAACCCGCTGGTTGAAAGAGCATTTTGATGATCATTTTGTGCAAAAGGCACAGAAGCAGGGGTTGCGATCCCGCGCCGCTTTTAAGTTGGAAGAAATTCAACAGCAGGATAAGCTGATCAAACCCGGTATGACCGTGGTAGACTTGGGTTCGGCACCGGGCAGTTGGTCGCAAATGGCGGCAAAGCTGGTGGGGGCTTCGGGCCAGGTGATTGCCTGTGATATACTGCCAATGGACCCCTTGCCCGGCGTTTCATTTTTGCAGGGTGATTTTCGTGAAGACGCAGTTTTGCAGGCATTACTGAGCCGGATCGAAGGGCGCAACGTAGATGTGGTATTATCGGATATGGCGCCGAACATGAGCGGCAATCTGGCCACCGATCAGGCAAGAGCCATGTACCTGATCGAGTTGGCACTGGACATGTGCCATCAGGTATTGAAGCAAAATGGCAGTTTTGTGGTCAAAGTATTTCATGGCGAAGGCTTTGAAGACTACTTAAAAGCAGTCCGACAGGTCTTCACCACCGTAAAATCACGAAAGCCGGATTCGTCTCGTTCCCGCTCCCGTGAGGCTTACATCGTGGCAACAGGTTTCAAGTCGCACTAGTGGCCTGAATGTATTTAACGGCAAGAAAGAGGTTACAACCTTGAGTGATATGGCTAAAAATCTTATCGTCTGGCTGGTGATCGCCGTCGTTTTGATGTCGATCTTCAACAGCTTTGGCCCCAGTGATGGCTCTGACCGCATGGTCAGCTACGACCAGTTTTTAAAACAGGTTGAGCAGCGCCAGATCCGTGAAGTGCAGATTGAGCGCTCTGGCGTGATTCGGGGACAAAATCGCAGCGGCGATCGTTTTGAAACCGTGATCCCCGGCGGTTACGATGGCAAGCTAATTGACGATCTGTACAAGCACGATGTGCGCATTGTCGGCAAGCCACCGGAAGAAGGCAGCTTGCTGGGTACCATTTTTATTTCCTGGTTCCCGATGCTGCTGTTGATTGGCGTCTGGATCTTCTTTATGCGGCAAATGCAAGGCGGCGGTGGCAAAGGCGCTATGTCCTTTGGCAAGAGTAAAGCTAAGCTGATGGGCGAAGATCAGATCAAAACCACCTTCAAAGACGTAGCCGGTTGCGACGAAGCCAAAGAAGAAGTCACCGAGCTGGTTGATTACCTGCGCGATCCCAGTCGTTTCCAGAAGCTGGGTGGCAAAATTCCAACCGGTATTTTGATGGTGGGACCTCCAGGCACGGGTAAAACCTTGCTGGCCAAAGCCATTGCCGGTGAAGCCAAGGTGCCTTTCTTTACCATTTCAGGCTCTGATTTCGTCGAAATGTTTGTCGGTGTCGGTGCTTCCCGGGTGCGCGATATGTTCGACCAAGCGAAAAAAGCCGCGCCTTGCATCATCTTCATTGATGAAATTGATGCGGTCGGGCGTCAGCGTGGCGCTGGCCTGGGTGGTGGTCACGATGAGCGTGAGCAAACACTGAACCAAATGCTGGTCGAAATGGATGGTTTTGATGGCAATGAAGGCATCATTGTCATTGCCGCCACCAACCGACCGGACGTGCTGGACCCTGCATTGTTGCGTCCGGGCCGCTTTGACCGTCAGGTCGTGGTGGGCTTGCCGGATGTGAAGGGCCGTGAACAAATTCTGAAAGTCCACATGCGCAAAGTACCGCTGGGTGACGATGTCGATGCATCGGTGATTGCCCGTGGCACGCCAGGCTTCTCCGGGGCCGATCTGGCCAACCTGGTCAATGAAGCAGCGCTGTTTGCAGCGCGTGGTAATCGCCGCACTGTGACCATGGACGAGTTTGAAAAAGCCAAAGACAAGATCATGATGGGTGCCGAGCGTCGTTCCATGGTGATGACGGAAAAAGACAAAGAGATGACAGCCTATCACGAAGCGGGTCATGCCATTGTCGGCCGTCTGGTACCGGAACACGATCCGGTCTACAAAGTCAGTATTATTCCACGTGGTCGGGCGCTGGGGGTCACCATGTACCTGCCAGAGCGGGATCGGGTCAGCTACAGCAAGCAACAGCTGGAAAGCATGATCAGCTCTTTGTTTGGCGGCCGGATTGCAGAAGACGTGATTTATGGCTCCGAAATGGTCACGACCGGAGCCTCCAATGACATTGAGCGTGCGACCGATTTGGCACGTAAAATGGTCACCCAATGGGGCTTCTCCGAAAAGTTGGGGCCTTTGCTGTACGCCGAAGAAGATGGTGAAGTCTTCCTGGGACGTTCCGTTGCCAAGAATAAGCACATGTCGGAAGAGACCGTCAAAACCATCGACGCTGAAATCCGTAGCTTTATCGACCGCAACTACGAGCGTGCCTACAATCTGATTAAAGAGAATATGGATATTCTGCACTCGATGAAAGATGCACTGATGAAGTACGAAACCATCGATGCCCGCCAGATTGACGACTTAATGGAGCGGCGCCCTGTGCGTGACCCGGAGAACTGGGAGCCACGTGATAAGGGCGACAAAGGCAGCTCCGACGACGACAAGGACGAAAAGGCAGCCGTAGCTCCCAATGCCGAACCATCGGAAGGGAAGATGCACTAAGCCTGTCCAGCACCATCAAAAAACCCGGCTTGCCGGGTTTTTTCTTACCGCCAGAGAATTGCTGATGAAATTACAGTTACCCCGCCAGCGTCAGTTGGACTTAACTCATCCCCAGGTGATGGGGATCCTTAATGTCACCCCGGATTCCTTTTCCGACGGTGGTCATTTTACTCAATTGGATGCAGCGCTGCGCCAGGCTGAGCAGATGCTGCAGCAGGGGGCTGCTGTGCTCGATATCGGCGGTGAGTCGACCCGCCCGGGCTCAGAGCCTGTTTCGCTGCAGCAAGAGCTGGATCGGGTGATGCCAGTGATTGAGGCCATTCGTCAGCGCTTCGATGCGGTCATCTCCATTGATACCAGCAAAGCCGATGTCATGTCAGCGGCCGTTCAGGCTGGAGCGGATATGATCAACGATGTGTACGCACTGCGGGCGGAAGGTGCCTTGCAGGCGGCAGCGAAGGCGAAGGTGCCGGTCTGTCTGATGCATATGTTGGGTGAGCCGAAAACCATGCAGCAGGCGCCTGAGTATGACGATGTGACCCGTGAGGTGCTGAGCTTTATGCAGCAGCGCATTGCTGCCTGTGTGGATGCCGGGATCCCACCAAGCCAATTGCTGCTGGATCCTGGCTTTGGTTTTGGCAAAACACTGGCACAAAATTATCAATTGTTGCAGCAGCTGGAGCACTGGCTACCGCTTGGTTTGCCTTTGCTGGTTGGGATGTCCCGTAAGTCGATGATAGGCAATTTACTGAATCAGCCGGTCTCTGAGCGATTGGCAGGCAGTCTGGCCTGTGCCACAATAGCCGCCATCAAAGGAGCCCGTATCATTCGGGTGCACGACGTCAAAGCGACGGTGGATGCCATGGCGGTGGTCAGGGCAAGCCTGCATGGAGTAACTGCATGAGTAGAAAATATTTTGGCACCGATGGGGTGCGTGGCAAAGTTGGTGAGTTTCCAATCACCCCCGAATTTGCGATGAAGTTGGGTTGGGCCGCAGGCCGGGTGCTGTCAAAAAGTGGTACCCGTAAAGTCTTGATTGGTAAAGACACTCGGATTTCTGGTTACTTGCTGGAAACGGCGCTTGAAGCTGGACTGGTGGCTGCCGGTATTGATGTGCGTTTACTTGGCCCCATGCCTACCCCTGCCGTGGCTTATTTAACCCGAACCTTTCGGGCCGAAGCCGGCATTGTGATCAGCGCTTCGCACAACCCCTATTACGACAATGGCATCAAATTTTTCTCAGCCGATGGCACCAAACTGCCGGATGAGGTGGAGCTTGCCATCGAAAACGAACTGGAACAGCCGATGGTCTGTGTCTCTTCGGAGCAACTGGGCAAAGCGGTGCGGGTGGATGATGCGGCGGGTCGATACATTGAGTTTTGCAAAAGCCACTTGCCGAACCATATGTCGTTAAAAGGTTTTCGGTTGGTATTGGACTGTGCCCATGGCGCGACCTACCACATCGCGCCCAATGTTTTTCGCGAACTTGGCGCCGAGGTTACCGTGATTGGTGCCAGTCCGGATGGCCTGAATATCAATGCTGAATGCGGTGCGACCCACACGCAGGCCTTGCAGCAAAAGGTGGTGGAGTCCGGAGCTGATCTGGGCATTGCCTACGACGGCGATGGCGACCGGGTGATGATGGTTGACCAATCCGGTCGAGTGATTGATGGCGATGAAATTGTTTACATGATTGCCCGGGCTGCGCAGAAACAGAATCGTTTGCACGGCGGTGTGGTCGGTACCCAAATGAGCAATATGGGACTGGAGCTGGCCCTGGCTGAGCTGAAGATCCCATTTGTGCGCAGCAAAGTCGGCGATCGCTATGTGATGGAGTTGTTGCGTGAGCACGACTGGCGGATTGGCGGTGAAAACTCAGGTCATGTGCTGAACCTGGATCATACCTGCACCGGCGATGGCATCATCGCCTCATTGCAGGTACTGACGGCAATGATTCAGGAGCAGCTGAGTCTGGCCGAGTTAAGTCAGGGCATGAGCAAGTTGCCACAGGTGCTGGTCAATGTGAAGTTTGAAAAAGGCACCGCACCGCTGGATAAGCAAAACGTCAAGCAGGCCATTGCCGATGTCGAGGAAAAATTGGCGGGCAAAGGCCGGGTGCTGATTCGGAAATCCGGTACTGAACCTTTGATTCGGGTGATGGTGGAAGGCGAAGTCCGCTCCGAGGTCGAGCACTATGCTCAGACCATCGCCGATGCGGTTAAAATCGCCAGTTAACACTGAATGAATGCCGGAAACTTGAGATAGCCGGAGCCATTCGGTACTATCGTCCGGCTGCTACAACAAGGAATCAAGATGACAATGCGAAAGCCACTGGTTGCCGCCAATTGGAAAATGAATGGCAATGCTGCACTGGCGCAGGATATGTTGCAGACTTTAGCCGGCCACGCCTTACCAGAGCTTGATGTGCTGATTTGCCCGCCTGCCACCTTGTTGCAGCCATTGGCGCACAGCGCGCATTGCCTGCTCGGCGCGCAGAATCTGAGTCAGTTCAGCGACGGTGCTTACACTGGGGAGTTAAGTGCGGCTTTATTATCTGAAGCGGGTGTGCGCTATGTACTGGTGGGCCATTCCGAGCGCCGTACCTTGTTTGGCGAAAGCGATGCCGTGGTGCTGGCGAAGATGGAACAAGCCATCGCCCATGGACTGATCCCGGTGTTTTGTCTGGGTGAAAATCTGCAGCAACGACAGCAAGAAAAAACCAGCGAGGTGCTTGCGAAACAATTGGCTGCAGTGTATGCTTCGCATCCCGAATTCATTGGTAAATCGGTCGTTGCCTACGAGCCGGTTTGGGCCATTGGTACCGGAGAAGCCGCCAGTCCGGAGCAAGCGCAACAAGCGCATGCGTTTATCCGCCAACAACTGGCGAATTACGATGCCGAGGCCGCTGATTCCGTTCGTATCTTGTACGGTGGCAGTGTTAAAGCCGCCAACGCGGAAGAACTTTTTCGTCAGGCCGATATCGACGGTGGTTTGGTCGGTGGTGCCAGTTTGAATGCGGACGAATTTCTGAAAATTTGCCAAAGTGCAAAGGGTTAACGAATTATGTTTGAAGTCTTTATGGTGTTGTATTTGCTGGTGGCCTTGTCGCTGATTGGCTTGATCTTGATCCAGCACGGCAAAGGTGCCGACATGGGCGCAGCTTTTGGCGCCGGAGCATCTTCTACTGTCTTTGGTTCGGCAGGTCAGGGTAATTTCCTCACCAAGACCACCACAGTGTTGGCGGTGGTATTCTTTGTGCTGAGCATTGTGTTGGGTCGTTACACTGCGGGTCAAAGCAGTCAGGTTGACTCCTGGCAAGATCTGTCGGTGCCCATGTCTGAATCTGTTCCAGCACAGCCAGAAGAAAACGAAATTCCGTTCGGAAATTAATTCGAACAACTCAGCCGAGGTGGTGAAATTGGTAGACACGCTATCTTGAGGGGGTAGTGTCTTCGGACGTGCGGGTTCAAGTCCCGCTCTCGGCACCAAACATCAGGCAACAGCCGGCATAAATCGTCTAAGCTGTTGCGGTACTAAGCTCACAACTATATAATAGTTGGCAATTACGGACGCGGGATGGAGCAGCCTGGTAGCTCGTCGGGCTCATAACCCGAAGGTCGTCGGTTCAAATCCGGCTCCCGCAACCAATTTAATGGTATCCATGGTTATACTGAATCGCCCTCGGGCTCCTCTTTATAACCACGGGGCGAAGGTCGAAATCCGGCTCCCGCAACCAATTTCGCTAATTTTAAATTAGCTAGTTCACAGTCACCGAACTGTGGAGCGATCGTCAGTAGTGATGCTCGCCACGATTAATTCAGCATTGATTTTGGCGATAAATCAGTGCTTTCGGATACTAAATTCGCCCCGCTTGTTCGGGGCGTTTTTATATCTGCAAACTAAGTTTGTAGAATGGGCGTTGCGCCCATTTTTTGTTTAATCCCTGTAGCTGGCACGCATTCTTTGTGCCGGTGGCTCTGGAGGTTTTCTTGGCGAAACAGGAACAACAGTTAACAGCCCTGTTGACACCCACAGTGGCAGCCGCTGGGTTTGAGTTGCTGGGCATCGAATTTATTCGTGCCGGCAAGCACTCAACGGTACGGCTTTATATTGATCATCCGGATGGAGTGACGGTCGATCACTGCGCTGTGGTCAGCCGCGAGGTCAGTGCCATTTTGGACGTGGAAGACCCCATCGCGCACGAGTACGTGCTGGAAGTCTCGTCGCCAGGTCTGGATCGGCCTTTGTTTACGCCCGAGCACTTTGCCAAAGCCGTAGGCAGCAAGGTGGAGCTAAAGCTGGCGATTCCACAAGATGGCCGCCGCAAATTCAAGGGCATGTTGTTGGCGATTGAAGACGATATGCTGGTAGTAGAAATCGATGGCAAGCAATTCCGTTTGCTGATGGATAATGTTGAAAAGGCAAATATTGTACCTGTGTTTTGACAACAGACAGGTCCAACAGAGGCAGCAAGAAAATGGCAAAAGAAATTTTATTGGTTGTTGATGCGGTTTCAAATGAAAAGTCCGTGCCGAGAGAGAAAATTTTCGAAGCGCTGGAGTACGCATTGGCAGCTGCCACCAAAAAGAAAAACGAAGGCGACATTGAAGTTCGGGTCAGCATTGATCGCAAGACAGGCTCTTTTGATACCTTCCGTCGCTGGGAAGTGGTGCCAGATGACCAGCCGATTGAGCACCCTTATCGTGAAATCACGCTTTCGGCTGCTCAGTACGAGCAACCTGAGCTACAGGTCGGCGATTTTGTTGAAGAGCAAATCGAGTCCATCGTCTTTGATCGCATCACCACTCAGATGGCCAAGCAAGTCATTGTGCAAAAAGTCCGCGAAGCCGAGCGCTCGCAAGTGGTGGAAGCCTATCTGGATCAAGTGGGTGAGTTGGTCACCGGTGTGGTGAAAAAAGCCAACCGTGAGAACATCATTGTCGACTTAGGCAACAATGCCGAAGCCTTACTGACGCGTGAACACATGTTGCCGCGGGAAACCTTCCGTACCGGCGATCGCATCCGTGCTTTGTTGTACGAAGTCAAGCCGGAGGCCCGTGGTGCTCAGTTGTTTTTAAGCCGCACCCGTCCGGAAATGCTGATTGAGCTGTTCCGCATCGAAGTGCCGGAAATTGGTGAAGAGATGATCGAGCTGCGCGGTGCCGCACGTGATCCTGGTTCACGCGCCAAAATTGCCGTCAAAACCAACGATCGTCGGATCGACCCGGTCGGTGCCTGTGTTGGTATGCGTGGTTCACGGGTGCAAGCCGTTTCCGGTGAACTGGGTGGCGAGCGGGTAGACATCGTGTTGTACGACGACAACGATGCTCAGTTTGTAATCAATGCCATGGCCCCGGCCGAAGTGGCTTCCATCGTGGTGGACGAAGACGCCCATTCGATGGACATCGCGGTGGAAGAAGGCAACCTGGCAATGGCCATTGGACGTAACGGTCAGAACATTCGTCTGGCCAGTCAACTGACTGGTTGGGAGCTGAATGTGATGACGGTTGAAGACATGCAGAAGAAGCATCAGGAAGAAGCCAGCAAAGTCATTGATTTGTTCACCAGCACGCTGGAAGTGGACGAAGACTTTGCCTCAGTCCTGGTGGATGAGGGCTTTTCGACCCTGGAAGAAATTGCTTATGTCCCGGTTTCTGAGCTGCTGTCGATTGATGGCTTCGATGAAGACATCGTCGAAGAGCTGCGCAGCCGTGCCAAGGCTTACCTGACCACGCAGGCGCTGGCGTCAGAAGAGTCACTGGAAGGTGCCAAGCCTTCGGAAGAGTTGCTGGCCCTGGAAGGTCTGGATACCCACACTGCTTATGTATTGGCCAGTAAAGGGGTCGTCACTCTGGACGACCTGGCAGAGCAAGGCGTTGATGACTTGCTGGATTTAACCGATATCAAAGAAGATCAGGCTGCGGCGCTGATCATGGCTGCCAGAAACATTGTCTGGTTCAGCGAAGAGAATTAATGGATCAACGGAGGTAACAACCTATATGGCAGAAGTCACCATAGAAAAGCTCGCCACAGATGTGAACACAACTGTTGATCGCTTAGTGCAACAATTTGCCGATGCCGGCATTAGCAAAACAGCCGGCTCGATGGTCACCGAAGATGAGAAGCGCACCTTATTGCAGCACCTGAGTCGTCAGCACGGTGCCGAGGCTGCGACACCGTCTAAGCTGACCTTAAAGCGTAAAGAAAAAACCACCCTGAGCGTGCCAGGTGGTGCTGGGCGTAACCGTGAAGTCACGGTGGAAGTGCGCAAGCAAAAAACCTACATCAAAAAGCCGATGTTGGACGAAGCGACCTTAAAGGCGCAGGAAGAAGCCCGCCTGGCTGAAGAAAAAGCCAAAGCGGAAGCCGAACGTGCCGAGCGTGAGCGTCAGGAAGCACAGCGTAAAGCGAAAGCTGAAGCCGAGCGTCGTGCCAAAGAAGAAGCTGAACGTAAAGCCGCCGAAGCCAAGCGTCGTGAAGAGCAGAAAAAAGACGATCCGGAAGAAGCGGCCCGTCGAGCTGCCCGCGAAGAAGCACGCAAAGAGGCCGAGCGTCTGAAACAACAGCAAGAAGCCGAAGCGCTGCGTAAGCTGGAAGAAGAAGCCCGCAAACAGGCGGAAGAAGCCAAGCGTCTGGCGGAAGAAAACCGCGAGCGTTGGGAGCAGGAAGAAAAGGCCAAAGGCGCTGAGGAAGGCGATTATCACCTGACCAGCAATGAATTTGCCAAGCAAGCCGAAGATGAAGTCGACGCCCGCGAAGAGCGTGCTGGTCGACGTGGCACGCCGGCGAAAAAAGCCACTGCTGCCAAAGGCAAAAAGAAAGATGATCGCAACGATCGTGAAGCTTTTAACCGTGCCAACAAGCACAGCAAGAAAAAGAAAACCCCGACCAGCATGCAGCACGGCTTTAACAAGCCAGCCCAGCCGGTTGAGCGTGAAGTCCGCATAGGGGAAACCATTACGGTAGCGGAGCTTGCGGCCAAGATGGCGGTGAAAGCGACCGAAGTAATCAAGGTGATGATGAAAATGGGGGCCATGGCCACCATCAACCAGGTCATCGATCAGGAAACCGCGGCCATTGTCTGTGAAGAGATGGGCCACAAGTTTATCCTGACCAAAGAGAATGAGCTGGAAGAAGCCGTGATCTCAGAGCGTGGCGAAACCGGTGAGCTGGAAGCACGTGCGCCGGTGGTGACCGTGATGGGTCACGTTGACCACGGTAAAACCTCCTTGCTGGACTACATTCGTAAAGCCAAGGTCGCTGCCGGTGAAGCCGGTGGTATTACCCAGCACATTGGTGCTTATCACGTCGATACCGATCGCGGCATGGTGACTTTCCTGGATACCCCAGGTCACGCAGCCTTTACCTCGATGCGGGCCCGTGGTGCCAAAGCAACCGATATCGTTATTTTGGTTGTTGCCGCCGACGATGGTGTGATGCCGCAAACCAAAGAAGCCATTCAGCATGCGAAAGCGGCCGGTGTGCCTTTGATTGTTGCCGTCAACAAAATGGATAAGCCAGAAGCCGATCCGGATCGGGTGCGCAACGAGTTGTCGCAGTACGACGTTATTTCAGAAGAGTGGGGCGGCGATACGCAGTTCGTGCCTGTCTCTGCGAAAGCCGGTACCGGTATCGACCAATTGCTGGATGCGGTGCTTGATTTGGCCGAAATTCAGGAACTGACCGCAGTGAAAGCCGGTCTGGCGCGTGGTGTCGTTATCGAATCCCGCCTGGACAAAGGGCGTGGTCCGGTCGCGTCCATCCTGGTGCAGGAAGGCACGTTGAATCAGGGCGATGTGGTGCTCTGTGGTTTTGAGTACGGTAAAGTGCGTGCCATGCGTGATGAGAATGGCCGTACCGTCAGCCAGGCTGGCCCGTCCATTCCGGTCGAAATCCTTGGCTTGTCGGGTGTCCCCCAGGCTGGTGATGAAGTGACCGTGGTGAAAGACGAGCGTAAAGCCCGTGAAGTCGCGTTGTACCGTCAGGGCAAGTTCCGCGATGTTAAACTGGCGCGTCAGCAAAAAGCCAAGCTGGAAAACATGTTTGCCAATATGTCAGAAGGCGATGTCGCCGAGCTGAATATCGTCCTAAAAGCCGATGTTCAGGGCTCGGTAGAAGCCATCAACGAAGCCTTGAGCAAACTGTCGACCGATGAAGTGAAAATCAAAATCATCGGCAGCGGTGTCGGTGGTATCACCGAGACCGACGTCAGCCTGGCGGCAGCCTCGCAAGCCATCATTATCGGCTTCAACGTCCGGGCCGATGCCTCGGCACGTCGTATTGTCGAAGAGGAAGGTTTGGATCTGCGCTACTACGGCATCATTTACGAGCTGCTGGATGAAGTGAAGCAGGCCATGACCGGCATGCTGGCACCTGAATTCAAGCAACAGATCATTGGTCTGGCACAGGTTCGTGATGTGTTCCGCTCACCGAAGTTTGGCGCCATTGCCGGTTGTATCGTCAGCGAAGGCGTGATCAAGCGCAATGCCCCAATCCGGGTGCTGCGTGACAACGTGGTGATTTACGAAGGCGAGCTGGAGTCGCTGCGTCGCTTTAAAGACGACGTCAACGAGGTTCGTAATGGCTTCGAATGTGGTATCGGTGTGAAGAACTACAACGATGTTCGCGAAGGCGACCAGATCGAAGTCTTTGAGGTGGTGCAGGTCGAGCGTACGCTGTAATCTGACCGCGCAAATAACAACACCATCAGGGCCTTCGGGTTGCTGATGGTGTTTGTGTTTTTAAAGGAAACTAAAATGGCACACAAAGAATTTTCCCGTGTCGACCGGCTGTCGCAACAGCTGCAAAAAGAACTGGCGGTGATTTTGCAACGCGAAATCAAAGATCCCCGCTTGCACACCATGATTACCGTTTCTCAGGTCGATGTGTCGCGCGATCTGTCCTACGCCAAAATTTACGTCACCTTTTTAGGCCTGGCAGAGGACAAAATCAAAGACAACCTGAAAATTTTAAACGATGCCAAGGGCTTTATTCGCAGCCTGATTGGCAAGCGGATCCAAACCCGCATTGTGCCTCAGGTGCAGTTTTACTACGACAGCACCCTGGATGAGGGCATTCGCCTGACGGCGCTGGTCGAGTCTGCCCGTCGTGCCGATGAAGCCAAGCGTCCGGCAGCCAGTACTGAAGACGAGCCGGCTGAACCCAACAACAGCGACGACAAGCAGGATTAAATGACTCAAGGTTCGAAACGCCGCCCTGTCGACGGTATTTTGTTGTTGAACAAGCCGCTGGAATTTAGCAGCAACGGCATTTTGCAAAAGGTGCGTTGGCTCTATCAGGCGCAAAAAGCCGGCCATACCGGCGCGCTGGATCCTTTAGCCAGTGGCTTGTTGCCAATTTGCTTTGGCGAGGCCACCAAGTTCAGTCAGTTCTTGCTGGATACCGATAAAACCTATCTGGTCAGCGCCCGTTTTGGCATCCGCACCGATACCAGCGATGCCGCTGGCGAGGTGGTCAGCACCCGGCCAGTGGCGTTCAATCAACCGCAGCTGGAGCAGGCGATGCAGGCCTTTCGTGGCGATATCCTGCAGGTGCCAACCATGTTTTCGGCGCTAAAATACCAGGGCCAGCCGCTGTACAAGTATGCCCGGCAAGGCATTACAGTACCGCGTGAAGCCAGACCGATCAGCATCTTCCGTTTTGAGCTGCTGGCCCTGCGCCAAAGCAGCGAGCAGAACCATGCTGATTTTACCGCGGCTGATTTTACCGAGGCCGACTTTATAGTGCATTGCAGCAAAGGCACCTACATCCGCACCCTGATTGATGACTTGGGCGAAGCCCTCGGCTGCGGCGCTTACGTCAGTGCCTTGCACCGTACCCAGGTCGGGCCATTTCTGGCCGAAGCCATGCACGATTTAGCCAGTCTGGAAGCCTTGGCAGAGCCCTGCCATCAGAGCCGGGATTTCTCGGCGCTGGATCAGCTGCTGCTACCGTTGGATGCGGCCTTGCATGGCCTGGAAGCCTTAACGCTAAGCGCCGAGCAGCAGCGCCGTATTGCTCACGGCCAAAGTTTTGGCTGCGAGCTGCCGGATGCTGAAGCGGTGCGCTTGTACAGTGCTGAGCAGCAATTTTTGGGTATCGGCAAACGGGAGCAGGGCGAGCTGAAGCCCCGGCGGCTGCTGAGCACCAACAAAAACTTGTAAAGCAGCGCTGGCATGGTACAATGCGCGCGCTTTTTATTGTTGGCTGAATGAGTGATCGGCGGCAATACATTCATTAACTCACTCAGAATTGGAGTACACCATGGCTTTAACTGTTGCTGAAAAAGCGAAAATCGTTGCGGAATACGCACAAAAAGAAGGTGACACAGGTTCACCAGAAGTGCAGGTTGCTTTGCTGACTGCAAACATCAACCACCTGCAAGGTCACTTTGCTGATCACAAGCACGATTTCCACTCACGCCGCGGTCTGCTGCGTATGGTTAGCCAGCGTCGTAAATTGCTGGACTACCTGAAAGGCAAAGATCAAAGCCGTTACGCTGATTTGATCAAGCGTCTTGGCCTGCGTCGTTAATTCAACGCAGAGAAAAAGGGCTGAATTTCAGCCCTTTTTTTATGCCTGAAAAACAGCACTGACAAACCTTCCCGCCACACCAGCCACGTGTAGCAATGCTCTTGTAGGCTGCCGTAAAAAAATCACCGCGCTCAAGACCTGACGAAGCGCACCAGCCCCCGCTGACATCCGCGATATGATCTTTGGCAACTACATAGTGCGTTATTCGCTGCATGCAAGCACGATCATCGTGCTAAGGCTATGGCATGGGCTTGAAAACGACCGTTAAGCCATCCGCCGATTGTGTCAATCCGATGAAACCTTAGCCCACTGCTTCTTTTTCCCGCGCTGAAGGCGTATACTAGCCCGGAATGAAATGAAAATAGATAGAACGCGCCATGAGGCGTTAATTGTAAGGAAAATCCCACGTGACACCCATCATTAAATCTTTCCCGTTTGGCCAACACACTTGTACTTTAGAAACCGGCGTTATCGCCCGTCAGGCCGACGCAGCAGTTTTGGCCAGCATCGGCGACACCTCGGTTCTGGTGACCGTGGTTGGTAAAAAACAACCCAAGCCAGGCCAGGACTTTTTCCCGCTGACGGTCAACTACCAGGAAAAAATGTACGCAGCCGGTCGGGTACCAGGCGGCTTCTTCAAGCGTGAAGGCCGTCCATCAGAAGGCGAAACCTTAACAGCGCGTCTGATTGACCGCCCAATTCGTCCACTGTTCCCAGAAGGCTTCACCAACGAAGTTCAGGTGATTGCAACGGTCGTTTCGGTGCAGCCTGAAATTCAGCCGGACATCGTAGCCTTGCTGGGTACCTCCGCAGCGCTGGCGCTGTCAGGTATTCCATTTGCTGGCCCTATCGGTGCCGCCCGTGTTGGTTACATCAACGACCAGTACGTGCTGAACCCATCCGAAGCAGAGCTGAAAGAAAGCAAGCTGGATCTGGTGGTCGCTGGTACCAACAACGCCGTGCTGATGGTGGAATCCGAAGCCAACCTGCTGTCGGAAGACATCATGTTGGGCGCTGTGGTCTATGGCCATGAGCAAATGCAGGTCGCTATCACCGCCATCAACGAGCTGAAAGCAGAAGCTGGCAAACCAGCCTGGGATTGGCAGGCTCCGGCGAAAAACGAGCCGTTGATTGAAAAGGTGCAACACCACTGTGCTGCGGCTCTGAGCGAAGCCTATCAGATCACTGAAAAAGCCAAGCGTTACGACCGCATCAAAGAAATCAAAGCCGATTTGATTGAGAAGCTGACCGCTGAGCTGGCCGAAGGTGAAAGCCTGGATGAGCACGAAGTCGGTGATGTGTTCCACGAGCTGGAAAGCAAAACCGTTCGTAGCCGTATCATTGCCGGTGAGCCACGCATCGATGGCCGTGAACCAGACATGGTACGTGCCCTGAGCGTGATGACTGGTGTACTGCCACGTACCCACGGCTCTTCACTTTTCACCCGCGGTGAAACCCAGGCGCTGGTCACCTGTACTTTAGGGACTGCCCGTGATGCGCAGAACGTCGATGACTTGCTGAGCGAGAAAAAAGACTACTTCATGCTGCATTACAACTTCCCTCCGTACTGTGTGGGCGAGACTGGCATGGTCGGTTCACCCAAGCGTCGCGAAATCGGCCACGGTCGTCTGGCCAAGCGTGGTGTGCAAGCGGTGATGCCATCCTTTGATGAGTTCCCGTACACAGTACGTCTGGTGTCTGAAATCACCGAATCAAACGGCTCCAGCTCGATGGCGTCTGTTTGTGGTTCTTCCCTGGCGATGATGGATGCCGGTGTTCCGATCAAAGCCTCTGTGGCTGGTATTGCCATGGGTCTGGTAAAAGAAGGCGACAACTTTGTGGTACTGTCCGATATTCTGGGTGACGAAGATCACCTGGGTGACATGGACTTCAAAGTGGCCGGCACTGCCGAAGGCATCACTGCGCTGCAGATGGACATCAAAATTGACGGCATTACCCGCGACATCATGCAAATTGCCCTGAAGCAAGCCAAAGCGGCTCGTTTGCACATTCTGCAAGTGATGGATCAGGCAATTTCTTCGCACCGTGAAGAGTTGTCTGAGCACGCGCCTCGCATTTACTCCTTAAGCATCAACCCGGAGAAAATCCGTGATGTGATTGGTAAAGGTGGCGCTGTGATCCGTCAAATCACCGAAGAGTCCGGTTGTACCATCGAAATCGAAGACGATGGCACGGTCAAAGTGGCGGCGACCAACAGCAAGCAAGCTCAGGTTGCCATCGACAAGATCATGCTGATCACCGCCGAGCTGGAAGTGGGTCGTATCTACGACGGCGAAGTGGTTCGTATTGTTGATTTCGGTGCTTTCGTCAACGTGCTGCCTGGCAAAGACGGCCTGGTCCACATTTCGCAAATTGCGGAAGAGCGGGTCAACACCGTGTCGGATCACCTGACCCTGGGCCAGAAGGTCAAAGTGAAGGTGCTGGAAGTCGACAAGCAAGGACGGGTTCGTCTGAGCATCAAAGAAGCACAAAGCAAGCAGGACGCACCTGCTGAGTCAGCGGATGCCTAATCGCATGCCCTGGCGGGCTCTGGCAGCAGCTTGTCTGCTGCTGGGCCTGAGTGGCTGTGCCAGCCAGCACAGCCACCCCTCTCCTTATTGGCTGACCCCCGAGCCCTTACCGGTACAGCAACGCACGGAAGTGGCGATTGCCCGTCTGACTGAAATCCTCCATCGCGCTGAACTGACCGAACCACAACTGGCCCAATTGCATTACGATCGTGGTGTAATGTACGAAAGTGTCGGTTTAACGGTATTGGCACGCTTTGATTTTATGCGGGCGCTGCGGCTGCAGCCGGACTTGGCGGGTGCCTACAATTTCATGGGGATCCATTACACCCTGGCCGGCAACTTTGAGCAAGCCTATGAGGCTTTTGACTCGGTGCTGGAGCTGGATCCCAGCTACGAGTTTGCTTACCTGAACCGGGCTTTGGCGCTGTACTATGCCGGTCGTATTGACCTCTCATTGTACGACTTTGTTGAGTTTCAGCAGCGCGAGTCCACCGATCCTTATCGGGCGGTCTGGCTCTATCTGGCAGCCGCCGAACTGGATCCAGAGCAGGCCAGAGCGCAGCTGCTGCTGCAACGCGAAGAACTGGACGAGTCCAATTGGGGCACCTGGCTGGCCGACTTTTTTCTGGGTAGCATCAATGAGAGCGAATTGCTGCTCAGTGTCAGTCAGGATCTGACCAGTCCGCGCCAACTGGCTGAGCGACTCTGTGAAGCCTACTTCTACCTGGCCAAGTGGCACAGCATGCAAGGCGATGCCGAGCGCGCCATGCAGAACTTTAAGTTGTCGCTGGCCACCAACGTCTTCGAGTTCCTCGAGCATCGCTTCGCCCGGCTGGAGTTGGCCCGGCTGCGCGATGAACCCCTGAGTGCTGAGGATGGCTTTTTCTAAGATGCTGGCTGGCAGCGTACGCCCAAGGCTAGTTGGCCTGGCGCTGCTGCTGGGCCTGTTGGGTTGTCAGCCCAAAGGGCCAGGGCCGGAACAGGCGCTGCTGGATGCGGCGCAGACCGATGCCCAGGCGGCTCATCGTTTGGCGCAGCGCCGGTTAGCCAATCAGGAACTCGACGCTGCCCAGTACTGGTTTGAACACGCCTGGTCGCTTGGCGAGCCCGCAGCCGCAACCGGTGCCGTGATGTTACGGCAACGCCAGCAAGGGGCTCTGGCTACGGCTAAATGGCTGGAACAGCAGCATCAGGAGTCGCTTGAGGACTCGGAACTCGATTTAGCCGCGCTCGGGCTCTGGCATCTGCAAGCCCGCTCCCAAGCCGACTGGCCGTTCTGGCTCTATCCGGGACTGACCGACCAGCCTGGCTGGTTTCCTGAACAGGGCTGCCAGTTGCGCATTCAACCTATTGCGGTCAACAGCGCCGCGGCCCGTCAATGGCAACAACTGCAGCATGATTGGCAACAGGATAGCCAGTTGAGCCAGCTGGCGGTCTGCTTTACCCCACTTCGACTGATCAGCAGCACTGAGCTTGCCTGTACCGAGAGCAGTGATACCCGGATTGGCTGTGATTACCAGCGTTTAATTCCTTATGTGCGCGATGCTTCGGTGCAGCAGTTGGTGATTGTGGGGGGCCGTGGCAAAGCAAGCTACAACAATGGCATCATTCAGCTGCCCGAGCGGGCCGGGTTATCACTTCTGCGGCATGAGTTCATGCATATTTTCCAGTTTATGGATGAGTATGCGCTGCCCGCCGAAGCCGCCCAAGAAGTCTGTCAGCCCGATCGCCTCTATCCCAACATTCTGATAGGCCGTGACCAGCTGGCGGCGTATCAACAGCACTGGGGCCGCTTGCCAGAGCCATTGGCGCTGACACCGGTCGATACCTGCAACAACAGCCCTCATCAGGCCTATCGACTGATAGCCCAAAGCAACAGCATGGAATGGCACCAGCTGGACTTGCCGGATTACTACCTGCAACTGGTGAAGCAGCAACTGCAGCAGCCCGAGCAGTTGATGCCGGTGCAGTATTTTCTGGCCTATCAGGCCCGGTTGCATGAGGATGATGCGGATTGGCTGCGGCTGATGCAGCTGGCTGAGGAGTTGGGCTACCCCGATGCCAGTCGCTTGCTTAATCTTTATGAGTTAGCTCAGAGAGCTCACGCTCCAGCAGCTGATCATCACCCAGGTTCAGTTGCACCAGTCGTTTTAAGTGACTGATGCTGTCGAGATCTATTTTTTCGCAGTGCAAACCCAACAAGTTTTCCCGTTGATGGGCAATGCTGACCAGCATCTGAATACTCAGTTGGCTGTCTTGCAGCGGGAAATGCAGCTCCATCTGCTGCACATGCTCGGGCAAGGTTTCGGGCCTGGTGACCAGAGCGCCTTTTAACGACAAATCCAACAGGGTCGTTTCGTAATGTTGCTTTCCAAGATGCAGGCTGGCCGGCCCCTGAAAGGCAATGCGGTGAAAACGGCGGTTGTCCATAAAAGCCCTCATTGGCTGAGATTGCTTCAAGCATAGCCGGTTCATGCCACTTTATCATCTGTTTTTAGGGTGAAATTGGTAAAGAAACAAAGCCTGCATTACACTTGAATCAGAGCCCTGAAGCCACCGCAACCAGGCTTTGTACTTAAATGAATGCCTATTTAGAACAATTAGCCAAGTCCGTCAGCAAAGCCTCTGATCTTGAGAGCTTAACAAGGCCCTTATTGGCCTTGCTGCAGGAAATGACCAGCCTGGACTCCACCTACCTGACCCGAATTGATGAAGCGGCTGGCTTTCAACAGATCCTCTACGCGGTGAATAGCCGCCAACTGCAGCTGCCGGAAGGGCTGACTGTTCCCTGGCAGGATACGCTCTGTCGGCGTGCGCTGGAAGACGAGTGCTTTATTACTCAGGATGTGCCGGCTGTGTGGGGCGACTCGGAGGCTGCGCGTGAGCTCGGCTTACAAACCTACGTCAGTGTGCCAGTCTATTTGAGTAGTGGCGAATTGTATGGCACTTTGTGTGGTGCCAGCGCCGACAAAGCCGAGGTGGATGAAAAGCATAGCCGTATTCTGCAGCTTTTTGCCCAGCTGATTGCCTGGCAACTGGAACGAGAGCGTCAGCTAACGCTGCAGGCATCTCGGGCCGTTCAAGCAGAAACCCGGCTGCATGCCATGTCCTTGTTGGCGGAGCTGGGTGATCTTTGCTTGTTGGCGACCTCATTGACCGAAGTCTTGACCAAAACCAGTGTGCTGCTGCAGCAATTGGCCGATTGGTCGCTGGTGCTGCCATTTCGGCAACGGGCAGATACCCCCGAGTTGTTGAATCCGGTTCCACTGACCGAGGCACAGCAAGAAGCGGTATTTTACCTGATCCGCTGTTACAGCCAGCAGGCCTTGAATAGTCAGCAACTGCTGTGGTTGTGCGATAGCGATCAGGAGGTGGTGAGAGCCATGCGCCTTACTCTGGGCTTGCAGCCAACCGGGGCTGTGGCCTGCATCACTGCAGAAAATCACCATGAGCTTGATGGCGGCATTTTGTTGCTTAGCGACCGCCGCGACTTACCAGACCCGTCCTTTTTACTGAGTTGCACCAATTACCTCTCTTTGCTGGCAACCCGCTTGTACGACCAGAGCCGCTTGCTGCAAATGAACAAAGAGTTGAGTGTCCATGCCTTGCACGATCCTTTAACCGGCCTGGCCAACCGGCGGTATTTGCTTGAAAGCCTGCAACGTACCATGGCGCAAAAAAATCGGCATGGAGGGAAGTTGTTGTTGGCCTTTATTGACCTGGATAAATTTAAAGCCATCAACGATCATTACGGCCATCAGACCGGCGATGCCTTTTTACAGCAGCTGGCCAGTCGCTTGCAGGGCACGATGCGGGATGGCGATCTGGTTTCCCGCTATGGCGGGGATGAGTTTATTGTGATGGCCTGCGTTGCCGCCGATGCCGATGAAAGCCAGGCAGAAGCCAGTTTGCGCAGCCGGTTGGAGCAGGCTACCACTGGACGTTTTGAACTGCCCGGCGTGGCGCTTGAGTATGCCGGGCCAAGCATTGGCATTGTGCATTGGCAACCGGGCGGTGCTGATATGGAGAGCCTGATCCTGCAAGCGGATCAGGCCATGTATCAGGTGAAACAAGAACGAAAAGCCGCAGCCAAGGCTACGCCGGACTAAAGCTGCTGACAATTTCCTCACCGGCAGCCTGACGATCGGCATGGTAGCTGGAGCGGACGAAAGGCCCGCAGGCAGCATGCTTAAAGCCCAGCTCGTAGGCAATGCGTTTGATCTCATCAAACTCAGCAGGCGGTACATAACGCTCTACCGGCAGGTGATGCTTGCTGGGCTGCAGGTACTGGCCCACGGTCAGCATGTCGACATCGTGTGCCCGTAAGTCTTTCAGCACTTCGATCAGCTCTTCCGTGGTTTCACCCAGGCCAACCATTAAGCCAGACTTGGTGGAAATATGTGGGTGCGCTTCTTTAAAGCGCTTGAGCAGTTGCAAGGACCATTTGTAGTCGGCACCTGGACGTGCCAGCTTGTAGAGCCGGGGTGCGGTTTCCAGGTTGTGGTTGAATACATCCGGCGGGGTTTGCGTCAGGATATCCAGCGCCGTGTCCATCCGGCCACGAAAATCCGGCACCAGCACTTCGATTTTAATCGCCGGGCTGTGCTTGCGGATCTCGCGAATGCAGTTGGCAAAGTGCTGAGCACCGCCATCGCGTAGATCGTCGCGGTCGACCGAGGTGATCACCACGTACTTCAGTTTCATATCCCGAATGGTCAATGCCAGTTTTTCCGGCTCTTCGGCACTGGGTGGTAAAGGCCGGCCATGGGCCACGTCGCAGAAAGGGCAGCGCCGGGTGCAAATGGCACCTAAAATCATAAAGGTGGCGGTGCCGTGGTTAAAGCACTCTGGCAAATTTGGGCAAGCGGCTTCTTCACACACTGAGTGCAAGCCATGTTTGCGCATGGCGCCCTTGATTTCATCAATGCGCTCAGAACTTTTTGGGAGCTTGATTTTCAGCCAGTCCGGCTTGCGCAGCATTTTATCCCGCTCTGTCGGCAGTACCTTAACGGGAATTAAAGCCATTTTTTCGGCGTCACGGAGTTTAACGCCAGGTTGCATACGTGCGGTTTTAGTCATGCTGACAGTCCAATTCGGTCGAGTAGTTTAGCTGGTTGCAGCCAAGTTGCTGGCTGAACTGCTGAATAAGTTGTTGTTCAATGTCGGCCAGTGTTATAGGGCCAAAATCACGGCATTGGATCATTTCAAGGCCGGCATAACCGCAGGGGTTGATGCGGCCAAAAGGCGCTAGATCCATATCGACGTTCAATGCCAGGCCATGAAAGCTGCAGCCTTTGCGAATGCGCAAGCCCAGCGAAGCGATTTTACGCTCATCCACGTAAACACCGGGTGCATCGGCTTTGGCGTAAGCCGCAATATCGAAGCTGGCCAGGGTGTCAATCAGCACCTGTTCCAGCAGGGTCACCAGCTGCCTGACACCCATTTTGCGCCGTTTGATATCCAGCAGCACGTACACCATTTGCTGGCCAGGGCCATGGTAGGTGACCTGACCGCCGCGATCAACCTGCACCACCGGGATATCCCCACTGGCCAGAATGTGCTCGGCTTTGCCGGCCTGGCCCTGGGTAAAGACAGGCTGATGCTGCACAAACCACAATTCATCCGGGCTCTCTGCTGTGCGTTGATCGGTAAAGGCTTGCATGGCCTGCCAAATCGGCAAATAGGGCTGCAGCCCAAGTTGACGGATGATCAACGGGGGCAGGGCTTGATTTATGCTGGATTCCGGTGTCTGTGTCTGCATTGTGAGTGCGTACTGCTAGCATGCATCAAAGCACGTAGCGTACCAGCTCCAGTCGGCTGAGCTCGGTGTACAGCAGTTCCATGTGGGTTTTGTCTTCCACCTGCACAGCGATCCGCACCGAGTGGTAGTTGCCTTTGGCACTGGGTTGAATGCTGGGGCTGTAGTCGGCTGGTGCTGCGTGCTGTTGCAGCACTTCGATGATGTCATCCACCAGGCGCTCATGCGCCACGCCCATGACTTTAAAATGAACCTGGCAGGGAAATTCCAGCAGTGCGTCAAAGTTGGTATTTTTTACAGGGGTTACCATACCGGCCTCCAGATCAAACAACCCGGCTATTTTACTGCATTTCGCCGGGTTGTAACAGGGGGGCTAACGGTTGTGCGTTAAAGCGTTTAGCTAAACAGCATGCGCAGATAGTCCAGCAGTCGCTTAAAGAAGCCGCCGCGCTCAATCGGCTCCAGCGTGGACAGCGGGTATTCGGCCAGCAATTCACCATCCAGGCTGACTCTGAGTGAGCCGACCACCAGGCCGCGTTCGAGCGGTGCCACCAGCTGTTGGTCCATCACCACCTCGGTTTGCAGATTGGCGCGTTGGCCGCGAGGAATGGTCACCAGGCCCTGCTGCCGGACACCCAGCCGGACCGAGCTCACCGCTCCTTGCCAGACTCTGTGCTCTGCGAACACCTGACCAGGCGTGAAAGGCTCGGTGGTCTCAAAAAAGCGAAAGCCGTAGTTCAGCAATTTGCGGTTTTCCTGGGCACGAACCTGCTCGCTGGGAGAGCCCATCACCACCGAGATCAGTCGCATGCCATCCCGGGTTGCTGACGTAATCAAACTAAAGCCTGCTTCGGAGGTAAAACCGGTTTTAATGCCATCGACCGCCAGATTGCGATCCCACAGCAGGGAGTTGCGGTTGTACTGTCGAATGTCGTTGTAGGTAAACTCGCGCTCGGAATAGAGGGCATACATGTCCGGTACGTCGCGAATTAAAGCTTTGGATAAAATCGCCATGTCGCGGGGCGTGGTGCGTTGCTCGGGGTGCTGCAGACCATGGCTGTTGCCGAAGGTGGTGCTGTGCATCCCCAGACGGGCTGCATGGGCGTTCATCAGATCAACAAAGGCGCTTTCGCTGCCGGCAATGTGCTCGGCCATGGCAACGCAGGCGTCATTGCCCGATTGAATCATAATGCCGCGGTTCAGGTCGGCCACCGAGACCTGGGTGCCGACTTCAATAAACATCAGCGATGAGCCGGGAAAATTCCGTGCCCAGGCTTGTTCACTGATGGTGACCATGTCCTGATCGCTGATGTTGCCCGCTTTGAGCTCGGTACCAATGATGTAGGCGGTCATCATTTTGGTCAGGCTGGCTGGTGACAGCAGCATATCGGCATTGTGCTCCGATAGTACCCGGCCGGTATCAAAGTCGACCAGCAAGTGGCCTTTGGCATTCACCTCGGGCGGTGCCGGCACCACAGAGATCGCTTCCGCCTGGCTGATAAACAAGCCGACGACAATAAAAGCAAGACAACGCATTACAGTTTTCATAGCACCTTTCTTTCTGATATCAATAAACCAATCGGGTTAGCTGCATGCCCGGCTGTCGGTAAAGTAAGCCGAAGGATAACGATCGGCCTGCAGTTGCTGCAACCAGTCCTGCGCCTGTTGCGCTGGCACCGGCCCCACCAGCAAACGGTAAAGGCCATTATGGTGACTGATTTTGGTGGTAAAAGCCAGTTGCTGTTCGATCGCCTGGCCGAGTTCTTCGGCGCGTTGATCGTTCTGACTGGCAAAGACCTGGATGTAACAAGCCGGCAGCGGCTGTTGCTCAATCACGGCAACGGGCGTGCTTTCTGTCAGCTCTGGCCGGGCCTGAGCCAGCTGTACTTCAGCCTGCTGCATTGGCTGCATCGCCGGAGAGGCTATCAGCTCAACCTGAACCGGCGCTGTACCTTGTTGCAGCATGCCGATTTTGTGAGCGGCGGCATAGGACAAATCGATGATGCGGTCCTGATGAAATGGCCCCCGATCATTGACCCGGACTATGGCACTTTTCTGGTTGACCAGATTGGTGACTCGAACGTAGGAAGGCAGTGGCAAGGTTTTGTGGGCCGCGCTCATGCTGAACATGTCGTACACCTCGCCATTCGAGGTTTTGTGGCCATGAAACTTCATGCCATACCAGGACGCAATGCCGGTAGCTTTGTACTCGGTCAGCTCAGTTTTAGGTTGATAATCGACGCCAAAAATCCGGTAGGCATGGTTGCCACCCCGGCTCAGAGGTTGGATACTGGGCTCGGGGTCGACCATTTCCAGCAAGGTCGGCAGACGCTCGGGTTTGTGATCCTGCTCAAACTGGTAGCGGCCGGCATTGGGGGAGATATGATCCGAAGACGGCGGTGCCGGCCGATGGCTGCATGCCGTTAACACCAAGCCTGTCACCAATAGCACTATAGAACGAAAGGGCATCAACAGAACTCCTGTTTGTTAGGAAGCCAGCATGCGCTTGTGGGTACCAATGGACATCAGGATGCCAAAAGCAGCCAGCAGCGTGACCATGGAGGTGCCGCCATAGCTGATCAGCGGTAGCGGTACTCCAACCACCGGCAACAAGCCGGACACCATGCCAATATTAACAAAGATATAGACGAAAAAAGTCATGGTGACGCTGCCGGCGACCAGCTTGGAAAAGTTATCCTGGGCGCGGGTGGCAATCAACAAGCAACGGCCAATCACAAACAGATAAAGGCTAATCAGCACCGTGACACCCATCAGGCCGAATTCTTCACTGAGCACCGAAAAGATAAAATCGGTGTGGCGCTCGGGCAAAAACTCCAGTTGCGACTGGGTGCCTTGCAGCCAGCCTTTGCCTTGCAAGCCGCCAGAGCCGATGGCGATTTTGGATTGAATAATATGGTAGCCTGCACCCAGTGGGTCGGTCTCCGGGTTTAAGAAGGTCAGCACCCGGCGCTTTTGGTAGTCGTGCATCACAAAGAACCACATCACCGGCAAGAGTGCCGAAATCAAGGTGGCAATCAGCGCAATCAATCGCCAGCTCATGCCGGCCAGAAACAGCACCATAACGCCCGAGGTGGCAATCAGCAGTGCGGTGCCTAAGTCGGGTTGTTTGGCAATCAACAGGGTGGGGATCAGGCACATCACGAAACCGACCAGCAAGCGCCAGAGCCGGGGAGGCAGGCTGTGGCTGGAGATAAACCAGGCAATGGCCAGCGGCACGGCTATTTTCATGATCTCTGAGGGCTGAAAACGGATGAAGCCCAAATTCAGCCAACGCTGGGCACCTTTGCCCACCTCGCCCACCAGCAGAACGGCCACCAGCATCAGCAGACCTACCACAAAAAGCGGCAAGCCCCAGCGCTTGAAGGTTTGAGGACTGATTTGGGCAAAAATGACCATCACCGCCAGGGCTACGCCCAGACGAACCAGCTGGGCTTGCATCATGGCCTGGCTTTGACCACTGGCACTGTAGAGCACCATCAGGCCAAAGCCCATCAGTGCCAACAGACCCAGCAATAAAGGGGTGTCAATGTGAAAAATGGCCAGACCTTTGGGCCGTTGCGATTCACTGATCACGTCGTTCACTGGTTCACTCCGGCACTGAAGTAATAATCAAACAATTGACGGGCGATAGGGGCGGCGGTACTGCCACCGCCACCGGTATTTTCCACCACCACTGCCACCACTATGGTTGGATCCTGTGCTGGCGCATAGCCAACGTACAATGCATTGTCGCGATGGCGTTCGTACAGCGCATCGGCATCGTATTCGGCATCCTGCGCAATGCTTACCACCTGAGCGGTGCCTGTTTTCCCCCCAGAGGTATAAGCGGCATTGCGAAAGGCGCGGAATGCGGTGCCTTCCGGGGTACTTATGGTTTGCTCCATCGCATCCAGAATCACTTGCCAGTGATTGGCGTCTTGCACCGTCACCGCCTGGTGTCGCTGGTGTTCAACCGGGTTAAGTTGCTCCCCCAGTCGGCTGGCTTGCAACAGCTGGGGCACAATGGCGTCGCCACGATTGACCAACACAGCGGTTGTGGTTGCCAATTGCAGCGGTGTTGCGGTCCAGTAGCTTTGCCCAATGCCCAGCGATACGGTGTCACCGACGAACCAGGGCTCGTTAAAGCGGGCCTGCTTCCAACCACGGGACGGCATAATGGCGGCAGATTCTTCATGGATGTCGATGCCGGTACGTTGACCAAAACCAAAGGCAGTCATGGCATCGTTGATGGTATCAATGCCCATCCGCACCGCCATGTCGTAAAAGTAGGTGTCGTTGCTTTGGATCAGGGCACCATACACATTGACCCAGCCCTGCCCATGCCGCCGCCAGTTGCGAAAACGGCGCGAGTAGTTCGGCAGCTGGTAGTAACCAGGATCCCAAATCCGGTGACTGGGGGTGATAAAGCCCCGATCAAGCCCGGCCAGGGCTAAGTGCGGCTTGATGGTGGATGCCGGTGCATAAATGCCCTGGGTGACCCGATTGATCAGCGGTCTGTCGCGTGAATTCAGCAGGGCGTTGTAATCGCGGCTGCTGATGCCGTGCACAAAAAGATTGGGATCGTAGCCCGGGTTGCTGTAAAGCGCCAGCACGGCACCGCTGCGTGGGTCCAGCGCCACCACGGCACCGCGCAAGCCTTCCAGTGCCTGCTGAGCGGTGAGTTGCAGGCCGACGTCCAGGCTGAGGATTAAATCTTTGCCGGAAATGGCGGGCTCAGAGCGCAAGGTGCGGATCACCCGGCCGCGGTTGTTCACCTCGACCTCCTGATAGCCGACGGTGCCATGCAACAGCTGTTCGTAGTAGCGCTCCAGCCCTATTTTGCCAATGTTGCGACTGGCAGCGTAGTTGGCGGCTAACTCCTGCTCACGCAAGCGCTGCAGATCGTTGCTGTTGATACGGCCAATGTAACCAATGGCATGGGTGAATAAATCCCCAAAGGGGTAGGTGCGGCTGAGCCGGGCCTCCAGCGTGACACCCGGAAAACGATGCTGGTTGACGGCCAGTATCGCAACTTCCTGCTCGGTCAACTGCTCTTTTAGAGCAATGCTGTTAAAGCGCCGCTGACGGCGGACATCCTGCAAAAAACTTTGTTTTTGTTCTGGGCTGATCTCGATTAATTCAGCGAGGGCGGTTAAAGTTTCTTCTAGATTGCGAACTTGCTCGGGGATAATTTCCAGCGAGTGTACCGGGGTATTTTCTGCCAGCAAAATGCCGTTGCGATCGTAGATCAGGCCGCGGTTGGGCGCAACAGGAACCACTTTAATGCGGTTGCCTTCCGAGCGGGTTTGGTACTCGTAGTAAGAGCGCACCTGCAAATGGTACATGTTGAAAAAAATCAGCAGAAAAGCCAGCACCACCAGGCTAAAAGCCACCAAGGCACGGCGCTTAAACAGTTGCGCTTCGGCGGCATAATCCTGAATGGCTTCTCGTTGACGTCGCATGCTTACTCGCGATGATAAGGGTGATTGGTGCAAATACTCCAGGCGCGGTACAGCGATTCTGCCAGCACTACCCGCACCAGTGGGTGAGGCAGGGTCAGGGCGGAGAGCGACCACTTTGCCTCACTGGCGGCAATGCATTCCGGAGCCAGCCCTTCCGGGCCACCGACCAGCAAGCAGACATCCCGGCCATCCAGCTGCCATTGACTCAACTGGCTGGCCAGGGTGGTGCTATCCCAGGCCTTGCCGGTGACTTCCAGTGTCACAATGCGGGCACCTTTGGGCACCGCCGCCAGCATTTTTTCACCTTCTTGCTGCAAAATGCGTTTGATGTCGGCATTTTTGCCGCGCTTTTGCGCCGGTATCTCAATCAGTTCCAGTGGCAAATCTCTGGGAAAGCGACGGGCATATTCCTGATAAGCGGTCTGAACCCAGGCCGGCATCTTGCTGCCAACAGCGATCAACAGCAATTTCATCGGGCCAAGGGCCCGTTACTGCTACTGGTCATGGCGGTTAAGCGCTCCAGAGTTTTTCCAACTGGTAGAAGTTTCGGCTGTCATCCAGCATCACGTGCACCACCACATCGCCCAGGTCCAACAAGACCCACTCGCCCGCCTTGTCGCCTTCAATGCCCATAATGGCAATGCCGGCCTCTTTACTGGCTAAGGCCACGTGGTCTGCAATGGATTTGGTATGGCGGTTGGATGTGCCGGAGCAAATCAGCATAAAGTCGGTGATGCTGGATTTGCCTCGCACATCCAGGGTGACGATATCGCGGCCTTTCATGTCTTCGACTTTTTGCTGCACAAAATTGAGTAATTCGCTGCTTTGCACCTTGTTTCCTTTGAAGATGGGCTAAAACTGAATTTTATCACTTTTTCGCCAGCCTTGTCCCCTCTTTGCCCAACTCTTTACGGGGTCCTTAACGTGTAGAGTCGATGTTGAAGGATATAGTTCCATACGGACTGCGGCAACCAATCCGGGCATTGCTGTAAACTGGGAATTTGTTGCCGCAATTCGGTGGCGGAGATGTCCTGCAGCGCGTTGTTGAACAGCAAAATACGGCCATGACCCGGCTGCTGCAGCTCGGCGGCTGTTTGTATCTGATGCTGTTGCAACAGGGGCTGGCTAGCGGTTGAAACGGTGGCATGCTGCGGGCGCTGACAAACAATTAAATCCGCCCGCTGTAAAATATCCTGCCAGCGGTACCACCGGGTAAACTGATTAAAGGCATCCATGCCTAAAATAAAGGCCAACTGATGCTCGGGAAACTGTTGGTGCAACTGAGCCAGGCTGATGGCGCTGTACGATGGGCGTTGTTGCTGCAGCTCCAAAGGCTCCAGCGCCAGTTGGGGGTAGTCGGCAATGGCCAGTTCTACCATCTGGGCGCGCTGTGCTGCGGACACCCCTGGGCTTGCTCTGTGAGGGGGTAGGTGGCAAGGCATCAACCGGACTTGTTGCAAGCCACAGTGTTGCTGCACTTGCAAAGCGCAGTTCAGGTGGCCGTAATGGATGGGGTCAAAGGTACCACCAAAGATACCAAGCAGTGGTTTAGCCTTGTTCATAACGTTGCAACGAGAAGGTTTTTGGCACCGGGGCCAGAAACAGGCTGCACAGATGGGTCAATGCCAGCGGCAGCGAGATCCCCTGGCCACCTTTGTAGAGCCGGTCAAAACTGGCCAGCTCCAGCAGCAGGTACTGCAGCCAGGAGAGCGGTAATCGTTGCAAGGCTTGCAGGTACAGCGGTTGGCGTTTGGGCCAGATGCCAAGTTGCTTGAACAGCGTTGAGCGCTCTGTGGCTGGGGCCTGTTGCAGTTGCAGCAGTTGCTGCACTTCACGTTGCAGTTGCCAGCAGAGCAGGGTGGGTTCATCATCCTGACCCAGCAGGCGCTCGAGCCGGTGCATGGCCTGGACGCTCTGACCGGCCAGCAGGCTGTCGGTCAGCTGAAACACCGTGAAGCTGGATTGATCGGCCAGATAATCGGATAACACGGCTTCATCCAGCCGGCCACCGCCAAAGGTGAGCAGCAATTTATCCAGATTTTGCCGGGCTGCCAGCAGATTACCGCTGCAATGGTGCAACAGCAACTGGCTGGCTTCGGGACTGAGTTGCAGACCCAGCTGGCGGCACTCTTGCTGCAACCAGCGCTGGAACTGCTGATCATCCAGCGGGTAGCAACTCAGCAGCACCGTGTCTTTGGGCAGGGCTTTGATCCAGCTGAGCTTGCTGACTTCGGCTGGGCTGCGTTCGCCGTGCAGTAGCAGCAAGGCATCGGGATGCAACAAATTAAACAGCGCTTTCAGGTTCGTGCCAATGGCGGCGCTGAATTTTTGTGCCTGGAAATCCAGCTCGACCAGCTGACGGCTGCTAAACAGCGATTGGCTTTGCAGTGCGCTGTAGACTGGCTCCCAGTCAAACTGGGGATCGAGGCGAAAGGACTGGCGTTCATCAAAGCCCTGCTGGCGGGCTTTGGCACGGATCTGATCCAAGGCCTGGTGACGCTGCATCGGCTCTTCACCAAACACCAGATAACAGCTGGCCAGCTGCTGTTGCAGGTGCTGCGACAGCTGACTGGCATAGAGTTTGTTCATGCGCTTAAACGCCCCAGCTGACGCAAAATACGCTGCGCTGCCTGCTCGCGCAGTTCGGCCAGCATCAGCTCCAGCTCGCGGGCTTTGGCCAGTGCCCGGTTGGGATCGTCCTGGTAATCGCGGAACAATTCGAACTCGAAGTAATGCGCGTCCTCATCCGGCAACTGAATACGGTACTGCACCTGATAAATCAGCTCGTATTCGGCTACCTGGCCGTTGGGGAACAGCGACAAAGTGCGGCGTTCCAGGCTGTCGCGCAGCAGCACCACACTGGGGCTGTCTTTGGCCGGCTGGCTGAGCAGGGTGATCTGATGGCTTTGCAGGCGCTGGCGCAAAATCGCCGCCAGCTCCGAATGACGCTCTGCTTCCAGATAGACACCATCAAACAGCTGCAATGGCAGCTGGCCACGCAACTGAAAACCGCAGCCAGACAGGCCCAGCATCAGCAGGGTCAGCAGGCAGGCGGTCAGTCTGGGGCAGGCCTTCACTTAGCCCACCACCAGATTCAGCAATTTGCCCGGCACATAAATGACTTTGCGAATGCTGACGCCTTCAAGGTAGCGCTGCACATTTTCGTCGGCATTGGCTTGTGCCAACACCTGCTCCTGGTTGGCATCAGCCGCCATGGTGAGCTTGGCACGTACCTTGCCGTTGACCTGCACCACTACCAGCTTTTCATCTTCCACCAGAGCTTGCTGGTCGACCTTGGGCCAGTTGCCTTGTTCCAGCTGGCTTTGCTGGCCAAGCTGTTGCCACAGGAATTGGCAAAGGTGAGGCGTGATGGGGTTCAGCATCTGCAGCAGCGCCAGCACAGCCTCCTGCATCACCGCTTTGTCCTGCTCGGTGTCCAGCGGTGCCTTTTGCAGCTTGTTGCTCAGCTCCATAATGGCGGCAATGGCGGTGTTAAAGGTGTAACGCCGGGCCAAGTCGTCGGTGACCTTGGCAATGGTCTTGTGCAGCTCTCGGCGCAGTACTTTTTGCTCATTGGTCAGCTTGCTGGTATCCAGCGGCTGGCTGGGTTGCTGCTGACTGAACTGCTGCACCAGGGCATAAATACGGCGCAAGAAGCGGTGAGCGCCTTCAACCGCCGAATCGGACCACTCCAGAGTTTGCTCCGGTGGAGCGGTAAACATCATAAAGAGCCGCACGGTGTCGGCACCAAACTGTTCAATGACCTGCTGCGGGTCGATGCCGTTGTTCTTCGACTTTGACATCTTGCTCATGCCAGCCGATTGCACCGGCTGGCCATCGCTCCGCAAGACGGCGGAGAGCACCCGGCCTTTGTCATCGCGCTCGACGTGCACGTCCTGCGGCGAGTACCAACTTTTGCTGCCGTTGTCGTGCTCGCGATAGAAAGTCTCGGCCAAAACCATGCCCTGACACAACAGGCGCTTGAACGGTTCATCGGATTGCACCAGGCCGACATCGCGCAGCAGCTTGTGGAAGAAGCGGGCATACAGCAGGTGTAAGATGGCATGCTCAATGCCGCCGATGTACTGATCGACCGGCAGCCAGTAGTTGGCTTTGGCCGGATCCAGCATCGCCTGATCGTTGTTGGGGCAGGTGTAACGGGCATAGTACCAGGACGATTCCATAAAGGTATCGAAGGTATCGGTTTCGTGAAAGGCCGTCTGGCCCTGATAGCTGGTCCTGGCCCATTCCGGGTCGGCTTTGATTGGCGATTGCACACCATCCATCACCACGTCTTCCGGCAAGCGAACCGGCAGCTGTTCGGCAGGTACCGGCACTTGGGAGCCATCGTCCAGCGTCAGCATAGGGATTGGGGTACCCCAGTAGCGCTGGCGAGACACGCCCCAATCGCGCAGCCGGTAGTTCACTTTGACTTCACCACGGCCCAGCTCTGCCAACTTGGCGGCAATGGCACTGAAGGCTGCGGCAAAATCCAGCCCGTCGAACTCACCGGAGTTGACTAGCTTGCCTTTGTCGGTATACGCCTGTTGGCTCAAGTCCACTGTGCTGCTGTCGTCGAGCGGGGCAATGACTTGCTGCACCGGCAGTTGGTATTTGCCGGCAAATTCGTAATCGCGCTGATCATGCGCCGGCACCGACATCACGGCACCTGAGCCATAGTCCATCAACACAAAGTTGGCAACCCAAATCGGCACTTGCTGGCCGGACAGCGGATGCAGGGCGAACAAGCCGGTGGCCATGCCCTTCTTCTCCATGGTCGCCAGCTCGGCTTCAGCGACTTTGCCGCCTTTGCACTCATCAATAAAGGCCGCCAGTGCCGGATTGGTTGCCGCCGCCTGCAGCGCCAGTGGGTGCTGAGCAGCCACCGCCATGTAGGTCACGCCATACAGGGTATCGGGTCGGGTCGTAAACACAGAGACTTGCTGCTCGGAGCCAACCACATCAAAGGTGATCTCGACCCCTTCTGAGCGGCCAATCCAGTTTTTTTGCATGGTGCGGACTTGCTCGGGCCATTCGTCCAGTTGATCCAAATCGGCCAGCAACTCTTCGGCGTAATCGGTGATTTTAATAAACCACTGCGCCAGTTCGCGCTGCTCGACCAAAGCGCCAGAGCGCCAGCCCCGGCCATCAATCACCTGCTCGTTGGCCAGTACGCACTGATCGATCGGATCCCAGTTCACCGTCGACATTTTTTTGTACACCAGGCCTTTTTCGTACAGCTTGGTAAAGAACCACTGCTCCCAGCGGTAGTATTCCGGCTGGCAGGTGGCCAGCTCGCGCGACCAGTCGTAGCCAAAGCCTAAACGCTTCAGCTGGGTGCGCATGTAGTCAATGTTTTCGTAGGTCCACTTGGCCGGTGCTGTTTTGTGGTTGATGGCGGCGTTTTCCGCCGGCAGGCCAAAAGCATCCCAACCCATCGGCTGCATCACATTCTTGCCCTGCATGCGCTGAAAACGGCTGATCACATCGCCAATGGTGTAGTTGCGCACATGCCCCATGTGCAGTCGCCCGCTTGGATAGGGGAACATCGAGAGGCAGTAGAATTTCTCTTTGCTGTCGTCTTCGACCACCTTGAAAACCTGATCGTTCTCCCACTGCTGCTGCAAAGCAGTTTCTATCTGGTGCGGATTGTACTGTTCGTGCATTAACGTCTTCCAAACTAAGCATCAAAAAGGGGCTCTCAGCCACCGGTTCGGCAGGGTGTGTGAGGGCGCGGAAAAATTCGCTATAGGATACCGCAGCCACCGGCTGACAACAACTTGAAAACAGCTTTGCTATACTGGTGATTACAGCCGTTGTCAGGAGGAAGTATGGATCTGAAAAAGAAGTACCAGACGTGGTTAACGCAATTGACCGAGATGCTTAGCAGTGCCGAGAAAGAGTCGGTGGAGCAATTGATGGCGTTGAACGAGGATATCCGGGCCTATTTTCAGGCCGGGAAAGATTTAACCGCGCATGAAACCCGGCTGTTTGTCGAAACCCTAAAACGGCAGTGGCAGGAGGCCGACCCCGATGCGGGCGAAGAGCAGCCATCGCTCTGGCCCGAAGCCTTGTGGTACGAGTTGGCCCAGATCACCGATCGCAGTCAGGTCGAGTGGCAGGAAATTTTGGAAGACTTTCGCCACAAAGGCGTCTACTTTCAAGGCGAGCGCGTTGGCATGGGCTGTTATCGCTGTGAGGAGTGCGGTGAACGGGCCAATTACTACCACCCGGCTGAATTGTTGGCCTGCAGTCAGTGCGGTGGGGTGCGCTTTAACCGCGAAGGGGTGCCGCTCGATTAAAGTACCGACCCAGGCTTGCGGCCAGAAATTCACTGGTCGCCGAAAGGTGGCTGTGCGTATAATAGCTTTTTTCGCATGAACCTCATGGATTGCAAGGACTTTCATGGCCCATTCCTTAGATTCTCTGGCGCTTGCGCCGCATCAGCTGGTTCCTCAGCTTCGCAATGACTGGTTAAAACACAGCATCACCGAAACCGATCTCACCCCGGCCTTTATTGGTCAGGATCGCGCTAAAGCCGCGCTGCAATTTGCCATTGGCATGGACATGCCCGGTTACAACCTGTACGTGATGGGCGAGCCGGCGCTGGGGCGTTTTACCCTGGTGCAGGATATTTTGCAGCATGCCGCCGCCGAGAAAGCCACACCGGACGAGTGGTGCTACCTGAAAAACTTTGACGACGAACGCTTGCCTCTGACCCTGCGGTTGTTGCCGGGTGAGGGCAGAGCTCTGGTCAAGCGGGTGGAAGAGTTGATGGATGAAGTGCTGGATACCTTTCCGGCAGCCTTTGACAACCCCGGCTATCAGCGGCAGAAAAAAGCCATTCAGCGCACCTTTGATCAGCGCTACGAAGCGGCACTTGAAGCGGTAGAGCAAAAAGCGCTGGAGAAAAAAGTGGTGCTGTACGAAGAAAACGGCACCGTCAGCTTCGCCCCGCTGATTGATGGCAAGCCGCTGGACGACAGCGAGTTTAACAAGCTCAGCGACGAGCAGCGCCAGTACTTTTACGATCTGGTTGGTGAGCTGGAAACCATCTTAAACGAGCAATTGATTGAACTGCCGCAGTGGAAGCGGGATGTCTCCGAGCAGCTGCGCGAACTGCGCAAAGCCACCATCGAGCAGGTGCTAAAACCGCTGTTTAAAGCGCTGGAGCATCACTACGTGGCCGAGCTTGGGGTGTTGCGCTATTTGCGCGATATGCGGCCCCATTTAACCAAGCTGGTGCTGGAAGTCTTGCCGGAAGAAACCGAGCCGGAAAAAAACGAAGAGCTGGATATACGCACCCTCTTTATCGAGGAGTTTGTGCCCAATGTGCTGGTGCATCATGCTGCGATGGATGGTGCTCCGGTGGTGTTCGAGCCAATGCCGACCTATGGCAACCTCTTTGGCCGGGTGGAGTACGCCACCAGCGGTGGCTCCTTGTACACCAACCACCGGATGATCCGACCCGGCGCCTTGCACCGGGCCAATGGTGGCTATTTGATCCTCGACGCCGACAAGTTGTTGCCGCAACCGCAGGTGTGGGAAGCGCTCAAGCAAGCGTTAAAAAGTGGTGAGCTGTTAATCGATACCTTAAGCGAGCACGCGGTCACCAATTCCACCATCATTACCCCCAAAGCCATACCGCTGCAGGTCAAAGTGATTCTGATGGGATCGCGCGATCTGTATTACCTGATCCAGGAAGTGGATGAGGAGTTTAATGAGTTGTTCCGGGTGCTGGCCGATTTCGAGCATTACCTGCCCTATCAGCAACACACCCTCAATTACATGATGCGGCAAATCCGGCTGCAAATGCAGGAGCTGGGGTTGCAGCAGTTGTCCGAATGTGGTTTTGAACGCTTGCTGCAATTTAGCTTTCGCCAGGCCGAGCATCAGCACAAATTATCGGCCCGTTTTGCCGATGTGCTGGAGCTGGTGCGTGAGGCCTGCTACTACGCCACTCAGGCGGGCAGCGACACTCTGACTGCCGATCACGTCCGCGCGGCACTGGCGGGCAAGCAATACCGCACCGGCCGCATCAGCGAAGCGTTTTTGGAAGATATTGAGCAGGGACAGATCCTGATTGACAGCAGTGGCCTGGCGGTTGGCAAGGTCAATGGCCTGACGGTGCTGGAAATTGGCGATACCACTTTTGGCACCCCGGCCCGCATCAGTGCCACTGTTTTTGCCGGTGCCTCTGGCGTGGTGGATATTGAGCGGGAGGTCGAGCTGGGCAAAGCCATTCACTCGAAAGGCGTGCTGATTTTAAATGGCTTTTTAGGCGCGCGTTATGCCCGCGACTTTCCGCTGACGCTCTCGGCCAATATTGCGATGGAGCAATCTTACGGTCACATCGATGGCGACAGTGCCTCCCTGGCCGAGATTTGCGCTCTGATTTCTGCCATTACCCAGATCCCGATTAAACAGAGTCTGGCCGTCACCGGCTCCATCAACCAGCATGGTGAAGTGCAGGCCATTGGTGGCGTCAATGAAAAAATCGAAGGCTTTTTCCGCTTATGTCAGCTGCGCGGTCTGACAGGCGAGCAGGGCGTGGTGATCCCGGCCAGCAATCAGCTGAACCTGGTGCTGAACGAAGCCGTGCGCCAGGCGGTAAGTGATGGGCTCTTTCATATTTATGTAGTGAAAAACGTGGATGAGGCCTTGTACCTGCTGACCGGCGTTGAACCGGGTGAGCAGGGCCGGCGCGGTGCTTATCCAAAGAAAACCCTCAATGCCATGGTGCTGAAGCGCTTGACCGAAATTGCCGATATCGTCAACGGAGGCGCTGATGACGAGTGAGCAAGCGCCGGCACCGGCCAGTCCGGTGCCTTGGGTGCTGCTGTGCCAGCCGATGGACCAGCAGCTGGTGCAGCAACAGATCGTGCCACTTTTGACGGAGCAGGGCATTGAGCCAGAGCTGTGTCTTTGGAGCAGCAAGCAAAGCCATCTGTTTCAGCCGGAGCAGCGGTTGCTGTGTTATCTGCCCGATGAAGCCTTGCGCGAGCTGGTGCAGCAGGCGCGGCAGAATCAATGGCCGCTGGCTTTGTTGCCGCACCCGGAGATGAAACATGCCCGCTATGGTTTTGGCATCAGCGGCGATATGGCACAGGCCATTGAGGATGCTCTGTATCGCGATCCTGAAGCGCTGGATTTGATGCTGTGCAATGAAACGCCGGTGTTTAACTCGGTGGTGGTGGGCGATACCTTTTCGCTGATCCCAGGCGAAGCGCTGGCCGAGCGGTTGGCGCTGCGGGTAAAACGTTTTTTTCGGCTGCTGGCAAAAGTTGGTCAGGTAACCTTCAGTGCGGTCAAGCTTTGCACCCACAAAGGCAAAGAGCTGGATACGGCGGCCCTGGGCATTGTTGCGGTGGAGCATGGCCGAAGCTCGGTGCTGTCACGGCGGCTGGTGGATGACTCCAGTGCCAACGATGGCATGTTGCATGCGCTGGTCTTGGTGCCGCGCAGTGTGTTTGAGATGCTGCGTTTTTTGTTTGCGGCCTTGTTTTTACGGGATTACTGGAACAAGGGCACCCCATCCTTTGTGGGCCATATCAAGACCAGCAGTTTGCGCATTCAAAGCCCGAAACTGATCCGTTATACCCACGATGGCTTGCTGGAGAAAACCAAAGAGCTGATGCTGCGGGTGGAGCCCCGCTGTCTGAAGATGGTGCCTGGTCGTCATCTGGCAGTAGAAGACCAGCCAGCCGAACAAAAAGAGGTCTTTAAAACCCAGCCGCTGCCAGCCGGCAAAGCCAAGACCGAGCTGGTGACCTATCCGCTGCCCTGGATCCATCATGCGGCCACCGAAGAATTTAAAGAGCTGTTTTTAGCGCTGCGGGAGAGTGCCAAAGCCACGCCTGCCTACTTAACCCTGATGGTGCTGGCGACCTTGCTGGCCACCTTTGGCCTTTTTGCCAATTCAACCCCGGTGATTATTGGCGCGATGATCCTGGCCCCGCTGATGGGCCCCATTATCTCAATGGCGCTTGGCACACTGCGTCAGGATGAAGGCCTGATGCTGACCAGCGGTCGCAGCATTGCGGTAGGGACAGGCCTTGCCATTGGCTGCGCTGTGCTGGCCACCTGGTTGATTCCGCTCAATACCATCAACAGTGAAATTGCTGCCCGCATCAGTCCAACCTTGCTCGATTTGGGAGTGGCGGTGGTGTCCGGCATTGCCGGTGCTTACGCTCATGCCCGGGCTGAAGTGGCGAAAAGTCTGGCCGGGGTGGCGATAGCGGTGGCACTGGTACCGCCGTTGGCCGTTGCCGGTATTGGGCTGGGTTGGGGTGATTTCAGCGTATTCTGGGGCGCTTTTTTGCTGTACCTGACCAACCTGGTTGGCATTATTCTGGCGGCCGTTTTAACCTTTTTACTGCTGGGCTACAGCCCATTTCACCGGGCGCGGCGTGGCCTGGCCCTGACCTTCTTGCTGGTGGTGTTGCTAAGCATTCCGCTGGCGCTTAGTTTTTCGCACATGGTGCAGGAAGGGCGTATCAAGCAGCAATTGGAAGGCCTGGTGCTGGACGACGTTCAGCTGCGCCAGGTGCAGGTGCGCCCTGGTAAACCGGTCAATATATCGGTGACCCTGGTGTCGCGCAGTACCATTGATGAGCAGCAGATGGATGCCATCAAGCGCTTGATAGAGCAAAAGCTGGCGCAGGACGTGGAGCTGGAAATCGGCACCCGGGTGATTCGCTAGGTTGGCGATAAAAAACAAGGCCTGCACATATAGGCCTTGGTGTTGCTGTGTGATCTGTTAGTAGAAAACAGTCACGCTGTCCGAGCAGCTGTCAGTGCCGGCTTCACAGATGCGGTAGCTCAGGCTGCCCCCACCTCGGATGTCTGTCACGTCGGTGTAGCTGCCGGTGTTGCTGAGGGTTGCAACTTTGCTGTTGTCACGGAACACATCCACCTGGCTGGTGGAAGCGCCAGACCAGCTCAGATCGGTGCGAACCCGGCCTTGTACTTTGTAGACAAAGGCGTCCAGCTGGATGCTGTTGCCGTCATCACCGCCGTTATCACCCCCATTGTCGCCACCGTTATCACCACCGTCGTCGCCGCCATTGTCACCGCCATCATCGCCACCATTGTCACCACCGGCACAGCCGAAGGTGCTCAGGTACTGATGGGCTTCCAGAGCTTTGACGATGCCGTAGCCAAAGTAGACGTCTTTGCCTGGGGCGCCGGCGTCTTCTGCGGTGGCTTTCAAGGCGTCACGGATTTCGGTACCGGTGCAGTGTGGGTGATGCGACCAAACCAGAGCTGCTACACCTGCAACGGCAGGCGTGGCCATCGAGGTTCCGCTCATGTAGCCATAATCGGCAGCGCCAATCTCAATGCTGGCGTTGTTGGCCGCCAAAATGCTGCTGCGGTCTTCCTGCGCTGCACCAACGGCTGGAATGGAGGTTTGGTTGCTGGTGCCCAGAGTGCCGTACAGCATGCCTGGTTCGTTGTTGATCAGAATGGCGCCAATGCCACCGGACAGTTGACAGTTGCGTACTTTGTCGTGGAAGGAGATTTGGCCACGATCGATGGTACAGATTTTACCGGCGGCTGCGGAGTCGGTGGCAGTTGCCAGACCCATGTAATAGGTTTGAGCACTGACTGAGCCCATGTTTTCCATGGCGGAGGCAGCGACGCCATTGCCATTGATCGTCAGGCTGGCCAGAGTAGCGCCACCGGATGGGTAAGTTGATAGGGTATCCACGCCACCGGCTGTGACTTCAACACAGAGACCATCGTGCGTTTCAGTGGTGCGGTTATTACCACGGCCGGTGGTAATGGTGCAGCTTGGGTGCTGCGAGAAGGATGCAATCTCGTTGTTGGCATCGTTGGCACCGACCATCATCACAGACTTGTAACCCGCAGGGTAAGAGCGGGTGGTATTGCCTGAGTTGCCAGCTGCTGCGATGGCCAGGCCGCCATTGGCAGTAAAGTTGTTAAAGGCATTTTCTTCGGTGCTGCTGGAGCCGCCACCGCCTAAACTCATATTGATGATTTCGGCCCCAGCTGCAGCGCAGAGGTTGGCCGCATGGGCCAAGCTGGAGGAGTATCCCCATCCACGCTCATTAAATACTTTAATGATGTGCAATGGGTTGCCCGGAGCCATACCGACCACGCCGAAAGTATTGTCGGCCGCTGCAATGGTGCCGGCAACGTGGGTACCATGTGGTCCGCCGTCGCGGAACCAGTCACCGGTACCGGAGTCACTGTCGCCGGTGATACGAGACCAGACAAAATCCGGGTTGTAGCCGCCGGTTTCACCGGTTTCACGGGAGATACCAGAGTCAATAACACAGACTTTCTTGGCATTGTGCAGCTGCAGATCCAGCAGGTTGGCCTGGGACTGGTAAACCGCATAAGGGGTCAACTGCATGGTATTGGGGTTGCCGGCATCATCTTGATACAGCGACATCGGATAGCGACGCTGATCCACTTCAATCAGCTTGATATGGGGGGTTGTTTAACAGGCCCCGAACATCGTTCAGACTTTTGCCATCGAAGGTTGCTGCAATAAAACCATCGGCATCCAGCTCAATCTGACCACCCAAGCGGACGCTAAGGGCTTTAATCAGGCCTTTTTTGTCGTTGTCGACCTGAATAATGTAGCGATGATTATCCGCTGCCTGAGCAGACAAACCTAAAGCGAGCAGCAAGGAAGCTGCTACAGGTGTGTAGTGACGTAGTTTCATGGGTCGTAGTTCCTGGTATTTTATTATAATGTCACGTCTTGTGCTGCTTATCGCAACAAAGGTGCGTTTTATCTCGTTGATCATTGCCAACGGTAATTTTTTATAGCAGGAGGCGGCGTTTCAAAGCAACACTTAATTACAGATTTTACTAATTTATAGTGGCTTGTTTATTCAGTGTTTACAGTGGGCTATTTGATTTGCTTTCGAGCGTCTTGAGTTAACTTTAAGCTGGCTGGATAGACGGCTAAGAGCAGCAACAGTAAGGATAGGATCCAGAGCGGCCAGTCGTGGTAGCGGCTGTAGGGGGTGCTGCCGCTGCTGAGCTGCATGGTGTCGGTCAGCACGCCTGCTTCGAACTGCGGCAATTGCTGCTGAATGCTGCCATCGGCCGCTATGGTGGCGGTGATGCCGTTGTTGGTAGCACGCAACAAGGGGCGGCCAAACTCCAGTGCCCGCATCCTGGCAATTTGCAGGTGCTGGTGTGGGCCGATACTGTCACCAAACCAGGCATCGTTGCTGACGGTCAGCAGCAAGTCGGTGGTATCGGGGTTGAAATTGGCGGCCAACTGCCGTGGAAAGGCTATTTCAAAGCAAATGGCTGGCAGCAGCACCGCATCGTTGGCGATCAGGTTGGTCTGCACAAAGTCGCCGCGGCTAAAAGAACTCATTGGCAAATCAAAAATCGGGGCCAAAGGCCGCAACAGGCTTTCAAAGGGAACAAACTCGCCGATGGGCAGCAGGTGGTGTTTCTCAAAACGGTTGCTGTGGCCCGGTTGGTAGTGACCGCCCGGATCGCTTTGGCGGCGCTTGCCCAGGGTGATCAGGCTGTTCCAGGCTTCTAAACTGTAAAAGTTGTAGTCGATAATGCCGGTGATCAAACTGCTTTGATACTCCGCCAGCAAGGCATCGAGCTCGAACAAAAACGGCTCAGCTAGCACCTCCACCCGTGGAATGGCCGCTTCAGGCCAGATAATCAGCGGAGTTCCCAGGTGCGGCGTGGTCAGCTCCAGATACAGCCGCATGGTGCTGACTTCCTGCGCCGGATCCCAACGCAGCTCTTGTTTGATGTTGCCTTGCACCAGGGCCACATCCAAGGTGTTGCCGTTTAGCTGCCAGCCATGCCAGTTGCCGATAAAAGGCGTGCTTAGCCAAAGTGCAGCCGCCAGCAGCAGCATTCGATAGTGTCTTTTGAGCAGCGCATGACTGAGGGCTGCTGTGCTTAGCAACAGCACAAAGGTGATGCCGGTTTCACCAATCAAGGGCGCAAATTGGCGCAGCGGCCCCTCGATTTGGCTGTAGCCGGGCGACAGCCAGGGAAAACCGGTCAGCAGCCAGGAGCGCAGGGCCTCCAGCAGCACCCAGCAGGCGGCCAACAGCAACGGCAACGCTCTGTGTTGCCGAAACCAAAAAGCACTAAGAGCAAACAGCAGTGGGTAAAGGGCCAGATAGGCACTGAGCAGCAGCAATAAAGCCAGACTCAGCAGCAAGGGCAGGCCGCCGAACTGTTCGATTGGAATGTGCACCCAATTAAGGCCGGCGGTAAAGTAGCCAAGGCCCCAGCAAAAACCCAGCCAGGCCGCTTGCTGCCAGCGCTGGCTGAATGAGACCAGAGTGCAGAGCGCCGTCAAAGTAAGCAGCGGTAGCCACCAGAAGGTAAAAGGCGCAAACGCAAAGGTAGTGCTGGCACCGATGCTTGCCATCACCGCCGCGGATAACCAGCGCGATTGCAGCAGCCGATTTAACCCTGAGTGCAGCTTAGTGGTGCTCACGGACCCCTAGTCCTGCTCGCTGCACTGCGGTGCCTTGCCGTTGATCACTTGCAATTGCAGCAAACGGCGGCTGTTGGCTTTGCTGACTTTAAACAAGAGCCCTTCCAGCTCAATGCTTTCGCCACGCTCTGGCATATGGCCAAAAGCATGCAGCACAATGCCGCCAATGGTATCGGCTTCTGTCTCGTTAAAGCGACTGCCAAAATGCTGGTTAAATTCATCCAGTGGCGTCAAGGCACTGACCTGAAAGACATTGCTGGCCATTTTTTTGATATCGACGTCTTCGTCGTCATCGTGCTCGTCTTCAATTTCACCGACAATTTGCTCGAGAATATCTTCGATGGTCACCAGGCCAGAGACACCGCCATACTCATCGACCACCAGCGCCATGTGGTAGCGTTTTTGCCGGAACTCTTTTAGCAGGGCATCAACCCGCTTGCTTTCAGGGATAATCACTGCAGGTCGGATAATGTCACGCAAGTGACATTCCACCGAGTCAGGTTGGAAAGCAAAGCGCAGCAGATCTTTCACCAGCAAGATGCCTTCAATGTGATCTTTGTCTTCATTGATGACCGGGTAGCGGCTGTGATTGTTTTCCAGCAGGGTGGGTAAAATTTGTTGAATGGATTGCTCGATATCCAAAGTGGTCATTTGCGAGCGGGGGATCATGATGTCCCTGGCCCGCATTTTGGAAACATCAAGCACGCCATGCAGCATGCCTTTGGTATCTTCATCGATCAGCTGGTTGTTGGCAGCCTCGCTGATCACGCTTTCAAGTTCTGAGACATCTTGTGGCTCGGCGTTGAACATTCCGGCCAGTCGATCCAGCCAGGATTTCGGCGCCGAACCGCGGCCCGAGTGGGGGTTGTCGTCACTCATGAATGAATACTATGCTCCAGCAAGTCATTGGGATCTTACTCTGCATCCGTCAGGTAAGGGTTGTTGAAACCAAGTTTGGCCAGCAAGTCTATTTCCAGCTGCTCCATCTGCTCGGCTTCGTCCTCCTTTATATGGTCAAATCCCAGCAAATGCAAGCACCCATGAATCACCATATGGGCCCAGTGTGCTTCTGCTGTTTTGCCCTGGGCTTTGGCTTCAGTAGCCACGACTTCGGCGCAAATCACCAGATCGCCCAACAGCGGCAGCTCCAGGCCAGGTGGGCACTGAAAGGGGAAGCTGAGCACATTGGTGGCTTTGTTTTTGCCGCGATATTGATGATTGAGCTGGCGGCTTTCTTCGCTGTCCACCAGTCGGATGGTGAGCTCTGCCTGATCCCGATAGTCAGCCAGTGCCAAACTGGCCCAGGTCTGAAACTGGGACTCTGTCGGCAGCTCTGCAGCGTCGGTGGCCTGCTGCAGGTCCAGTTCAAGCAACATCAGCTGCGCGACCTGCGGGCTTTGGCTGACTGTGGTGCTTCGGACTCTGTGGTTGCCAACTTTTCGGCTTCATGAGCTTCGTACGCCAGGACGATTTGCTGCACGATGGGGTGACGAACCACGTCTTTGGCGTCAAAGTAATTCATGCTGATGGCCTCGACGTTGGACAACACATCAATGGCATGTTTCAAGCCGGAGTACTGGCCACGGGGTAAATCGACCTGAGTGACGTCGCCAGTGATGACGGCTTTGGAGTTAAAGCCAATCCGGGTCAGAAACATTTTCATCTGTTCGACCGTGGTGTTTTGCCCCTCATCCAGAATAATAAAGGCATCGTTTAAAGTACGACCACGCATGTAAGCCAGCGGCGCAATTTCGATGATGCCACGCTCGAGGTATTTTTCGACCTTATCGTAGCCGAGCATTTCAAACAGGGCGTCGTACAGCGGGCGCAGGTAAGGGTCGACTTTTTGCGATAAATCGCCGGGCAAAAAACCCAGCTTTTCACCGGCTTCAACCGCCGGCCGCGTCAACACAATACGCCGTACCAGATTTTTCTCCAGCGCGTCCACGGCGCAGGCGACGGCTAAGTAGGTTTTGCCGGTGCCGGCCGGGCCTATGCCAAAGATCACATCGTGCTTGAGCACATTGCCGACGTAGCGTTTTTGATGCGGGTTGCGCGGTGTCAGCAAACCTTTCTTGGTTTTCAGACTAAAGTCGGCCGATGCGGAGGACTCCGGGCTGGCATTTTGTGCCTGTTGAATCATTAAATGGACCTGCTCTATGCTGAGTTCCACCACTTTACCTTGCTGCTGGGTATCGCGGTAGAGGTGATCAAGGACAAAGTAGCCAGCGCGTACCGCAGCCGCATCGCCCTGCAAGCGGAAGTGCTCATCCCGGTGCGCAATGTTGATTTTCAGGCGCTGCTCCAGCAAACGCAGATGCTCATCGAAAGGACCGCAAAGCGACAGCAGCCGTTGTTGATCGGCTGGGCTGGCGCTGAAGGTTTTTTCATTGACTGTGCTGCTCAAAGGCGGCCTCGTGTGGTAACAGGCTGGCAGCGCCAGCCCTTTGGAAGGTTAAGGAGCAAAGCGAGTCACCCCTAAGTCATCCGTTTTCGGCTGCCGGGCCAGAATTTGCTGCGGCGAGACATCGCGGCGCAGTCCCATTTCTGGTTCGGTGCGCACCAGCACGCCTTTCAGCGAGTTGGCGAAAACATCGGTAATGCGCACATCGACAAACTGGCCAATGAGCTTTGGATCGCCTTCAAAGTTGACCACCCGGTTGTTCTCGGTGCGGCCACAGAGCTCCATCAGGTTTTTCTTTGATGGGCCTTCCACCAAAATCCGCTGTTCGGTGTTCAGCATGCCGCGGGCAATGCGCAGGGCCTGTTGGTTGATTCGGTCTTGCAGAATGTACAACCGCTGCTTTTTCTCATCCTCGCTGACATCATCCGGCAAGTCGGCAGCAGGCGTGCCGGGCCGGGCACTGTAAATAAAGCTGAAGCTCATATCGAAGTCGATGGCCTGGATCAAGGCCATGGTGGCGGCAAAGTCATCAGCTGTCTCGCCAGGAAAGCCAATGATAAAGTCGGACGACATGCTGAGGTTGGGCCGGACTTTTTTCAGTTTGCGCACCTGGGATTTGAATTCCAGGGCGGTATGGCCGCGTTTCATCAATGTCAGGATCCGATCCGAGCCCGATTGCACCGGCAGGTGCAGGTGATCAACCAGCTCTGGGATATCACGGTAGGCTTCAATGATGTCGTCGGTAAATTCCACCGGGTGTGAGGTGGTGTAGCGAATGCGATCGATGCCGTCGATGGCGGCGACCAGACGCAGCAGCTCGGCAAAGCTGCAAATGCTGCCATCGTGCATGCTGCCACGGTAGGCGTTGACATTCTGCCCAAGCAGGTTGACTTCACGGACGCCTTGCTCGGCCAGTTGAGCGATTTCAAACAGCACATCGTCCAGCGGCCGGCTGACTTCTTCGCCTCGGGTGTAGGGCACCACGCAGAAGCTGCAGTACTTGGAGCAGCCTTCCATAATGGAGACAAAAGCGGACGGTCCTTCGGCTTTTGGCTCAGGCAGGCGGTCGAATTTTTCGATTTCAGGAAAGGACACATCCACCACCGGGGCGCGATCACCGGTAACGGCTTTGATCATTTCCGGCAAGCGGTGCAGGGTTTGCGGGCCAAAGACGATATCGACAAAAGGTGCCCGCTCGCGAATGGCTGCGCCCTCTTGTGAGGCAACGCAGCCGCCGACACCTATCACCAGTTCGGGTTTCTTCTCTTTCAGCGGTCGCCAGCGACCTAGCTGGTGAAAGACTTTCTCCTGCGCTTTCTCACGGATGGAGCAGGTATTGAGCAGGATCACATCGGCTTCCTCAGCGTGCTCGGTGAGGCTGTAGCCATGGGTGGCATCCAGCAGGTCTGCCATTTTCGATGAATCGTACTCATTCATCTGACAGCCCCAGGTTTTGATGTGTAGCTTTTTGCTCATGCTTTGGTGGACCCTGTGTCGTTACTGCGCATAAAGGGCGCATATTTTAGCCTAGCTGATCGCGAAGTACCAGCCTTGAATTGCCATCATCAATGCAGTCAAAGTTTGTCAGGTTGCGGTTATTTCATGCATGGGTAGTAGTTTCACGCATGGCAGCTTCAAAAGAATGCACTAAAATTCTATTGTTCATTTTCTATTCATGATTTGCTGATTACCATGCCGCCCCTTTAAAACACCCTGGAGTACTTTATGAACAAATGCAAGGCTGTCTTGGCCACACTGATCACTGCAAGCGTGCTTGTTCCGGCGATGGCGTACGATACATCCTCGCCGCTCGCCTACAACTTTATCGGAGTGAGCTATCAGGATACGAGCTTCAGAAACAGTCCATTTAGTCCAACCGGATGGCGAGCGGATGGTCGGGTTATGTTGACGGACCATATTTGGTTGGGTGGGCTTTATCAGCATCTAACGGGTGGTGTTAAAAGTGATTTACTGGCGGATCTGCTTTCTGAACAACAAAATGTGAAACTGACTGAGTTGGGGATGCAAGTAGGGTATCGTTTTCCCTTGATGCGCAATACCGATTTAAATACATACCTGCATTACAGTACCAACAAACACCGTGAAACTCTAAGTCAGCGTGATTTTTCTCAGCGTTTCGACGCTTACGGAGCAGCGATAGGATTCAGTCATTGGTTAGCAGACTCCTGGGATCTAAGTGTCAAGACCGGTTATCGGTATGACCAAAAGTGGCGCGGTCTGGACGAGAATCATGGTCGACTTTTCTTGGATCTTGGTGCCAAAGTCGCATTAACACAATCACTTCAAATTACCACAGCGGTGCGTTTCAGCGACGGACAAAATAGCTGGTCAACGGGTTTAAGCTATCGTTTTTGAGCGGCAGCGTGACACCTTTACCCCTCTCAGTTTGATCGCAGCCAAGACCATGGCCTTGCTTCATCAAAATACCGGCATTATTGCAGAAATAGAAGTCGTAAAAAGAGATTAAAAGAGGTAATTAAAGAGATAAAGCCCCTTGTGTTGTGACCCGAGTAAACCATCATAGCTGCGGCCGAGATGCTGAACGTACCTGGTAGGCTAGTAGGTATCAACGCCAAAATATTAACTTGAAGAGGCCGTTACGGCCTCTTCAAGTTTTCCAACAACTATGCGGTATGCCGCGCTCATTGATATCATTTCGGGAAAAACGATGAATAGAATAAAACCTCTTGCAGCATCGATTCCTTTGCTGCTTGGTACAAGCATGGCAGCAACTGGATTATTTCATCCGGCTTTTGCAAGCAGCCAAACAGTCCTTGGTGATGAGGTACCAACCAAGCAAACGGCAAGACAGCAATCCGGCCCTCAGCAGACTCAACAAGTTGCCGCAGCATCTGTCGATGAACCCTTGGAGCGAATAGAAGTCACAGGGTCGCGTATTCGTCGTTTGGATATAGAGGGTGTCGCACCGGTCACAGTCATTACCGCTGAGGATATTGAGTTCAGTGGCTTTTCCAGTATTGAAGACTTACTTCAAGCATCAATTTTTAACAGCGGTCGAACGGTTCAAGGCAACGAGTCAAGCTGGACGCAAGGTGCCAGTACTATCAACATGCGTGGCATGGGCGAAAATCGTACTTTGGTTCTGGTAAATGGCCAACGTATTCCGCAATACCCTACTGCGACAGGAGGTACTACAAATTTTGTGGATATTTCTACCTTTCCAACCAGTGCAATAGAGCGTATTGAAGTGTTAAGTGGTGGCGCTTCAGCAATCTATGGCTCTGATGCAGTCGGTGGTGTGGTCAATATTATTCTTAAAAGCAGGTTTGAACGCAACCAGTTCGATGTTCGCCATGAGAGCCCACAGCAAGGCGGTGGAGATAAAACTCGTATGACCTTAACCAGTGGGTTCAATAGCTCCCTGGGTCAGACTATCGTAGTTTTGCAGCACCGGAATGACGAAATATTGCGCAGTGGTGACCGTAACTTCACCAGTCAGGGTGGGCCGGATGGCACCGATGGTTTTAGTTCAACTTCTGCAGTCATTCAGGATAGGAGTCGTTTTTATCACGAAAATAGCAATGTGGTAGCTACGCAAGAGCAATGTCAGGATCTTTTTGGCAGCTACGGCATTTGGCAGGATGAACAGAGCACTTTTAAATGCCGTTACGATTCTACTCGTGACTTGCATTTGCAAAGTGGAAAAAAAGAATGGAACTTAGTGGTTAACCATCATGGTGAGCTCGGTCAAAGCTGGACCTACAATGCCATGGTTCAAGCCAGCGATCGTGAAACATTAAGGGGGAATGGCCAAAAGTCAATCGGTGAAAGAATATATATGGACCAGGATAATCCTGGAGTTTACAGCTACAACAGAGCTGATTTCTTAAACCCGACCGAGTTTAGGTTGTTTCGCCGCCTCGATGACTATGGCCAACGTAGAGATTACACGGGCTTGCAGCAAACGTTGAATACAGCCTTTGGTTTGAGTGGAACCCTTAACGACTTTGACCTTGACCTGACTTGGGCCTACGGCAAAAGTTCCTTTGAGCGCATCGGGCGCAACCAGATGTTGGCAGACAAGCTGCTCGATGTGGTTAGTTTTGACCCAGCCGACTCAGCCAATCCGGCGAAATGGTATCCGATGGATAAAATGACGCCCGAGCAGGTTCAGACACTTTATGCAGAAACACTCACCGATGCAGGTTCTGGGTTAAATCAATTCACAGCAGTGTTATCAGGTGACTTAATGGACTTGCCAGCCGGCCCTTTGCAGTTTGCTTGGTCTGCTGAATGGGCCAAAGAGTGGTATTTTGACCACAAAGATGAAAATACGTTGAGCGGCAACCTCTTAGGGCAGGGGGGAACCCAGGGGCGGGGTGAACGTAAACGCTATGCTACAGCGGCTGAGTTGGCCATACCCTTGCTGGACGACCGTGGCGGCATAGGCAAACTGGATGCCAGTGTTGCTTTGCGTTACGACTACTACGATGATAAATCTGAAATTGGTGGGGCAGTGACGCCGCAGGCAGGCTTTACTTATCGGCCTACTGAAAATATTTTGGTACGTTTAAACGGAGGAAAATCCTTCCGTGCACCCGATTTGCACCGGGTTTATGCCTTACCTACCCGATCTTTTAGCAGTACGACCCGCCACGTTGATCCCAATCACCCGGTGGACGAAGATGATCGCTACGAGCAAATTACCTCCGGCAGTTTGGGGTTGAGTGAAGAGCGAGGTCGCTTTTACAATCTTGGCATCATCGCGCAACTTACTGAAAACCTGAGTGTCGATGTAGATTACTGGCGTATTTCGTTGAGAGGGGCGGTTCGCACTGGATCCGTATCCAGAATGCTCAATGAACCGGATGTTTTTGATGTCAGTGATCGCTACAGCAATTGCAATGATGTACCAGGTGTTGGCTTTATCATGCAACAGCAGCCGGGCAACGATTACAGAGATATTTTATGCGTGAAAAATGGTGCTATCAACAGTGCCTATGAAAACTCCAAAGGCGTTGACGTGAAAGTTCGCTACAGTTTGTCTTTGGGCGATTTAGGCGATCTGCGTTTAGGTGCTGATGTGTCGCAATCACTTTCAAAAGAATACCAAGCCTTTGCCGACTTAGATAAAGTCAATGCGTTAAAAGATTGGTATTTCCCAAAATACCGCACCAGTGCCTATGTGCAGTATTCAAAAGATAAGTGGTCGAGCTATGTTCGTTGGAGCTACATCGGTAGCACAGAAGGCGTTAATACTTGGACACTCACCGATGATGAAGGCAATTCATATCGTGAAAGTGTTCGCAGCAAGGTCGCTCCTTTCAGTCGTGTCAACTGGGTAACTACTTACAGTGTAAGCCGTGATTTGCGTCTCACCTTAGGCATCCAAAACCTGTTTAACGCGATGCCTGGGACTTATGCTGAGGGACATCCGTGGCGAAATTCCTGGCCATACTACTCCATGACCAGTGGACACAATGCCATTGGCCGGACTTTTTATGGAGAAGTGCGTTACCGTTTTTAAAGGATCGCTCTGCCTTACTGTCGCAAAGGGTATCGGAGGATACCCTTTGCCGTTGTTACAAGGCATCAAGTCATCAAACTGTCATATATTAAGTTGTAATTTTTGCTAACATGTTTGGGTTTGGTGTACAAAAAGGTTGCAAGATGATGTCTGAGATTTTCGAGCTTGGAGCGGTGCGGGTCAATGTCCGAAAGCTTACCTTAACTCATTCCACGCAGCCTATTGTACACCTGCAAAATAAGCCCATCGAAGTTTTGCATTTTTTAGCGAGCCAATACCCACGTTTGGTCAGTCGGGATGAGGTAATCGCTGCTGTATGGGCTGGTAATTATTACGTTGGTGATAAAGCCCTGACCAATGTTGTGTGGCAGCTGCGCCATCAATTCAAGCTGCTTGGTTTGTCGGATGTTATTACTACGGTACGCAAAAAAGGTTACCGCCTCGAAATTGCGCCGGTTTGGAAACAGGCTGCCATTGAACCGGATGCTGTTCGGACACCCGAGAACATCACTCAGCAATTATCCCTTGCTGACTCTGATCAACTATTGTTAAAGGATGCGCCAGCCAAGGTTTCAGAACTATACCCAGTAAAAAATAAGACGGTACGTTCACCTTTGTTGTTCATGCTGTTGTTTGGTGTTTGCCTGACAACATGGCTTTTATGGCTGTTCAGTATTGATAGCAGGCAGTTGTCTTTTGGGGCTTATCATGTTGAGTCTGTCCTCGAAGGAAGTGGGCGAGCGATGCACCCAAGTCTTTCCCCGGACGAGACACTTCTTGCATTTAGCTGGCAACGGTTCGGTCAGCCGGCGCAACTATATCTGAAGGAGCTCAATGCATCCTCGGCTCCTCGTCAATTGACATTTGAGTTCTTTGATCATGGTGCAGCCATCTGGTCTAGCGACGGGTTGCATCTTTTTTCTTCCCGAATTGCGCCTGATGATGGACGTTGCAGTCTGATCATGCTTACTCTGAAAACTTTGGAAGTAAAAGAGCTGGCGATGTGTCGGCATTATGGTCGGGTGTATTTGAATGTTAGTGCGGATGGGCGGTATTTAGCTTTTACCGGGTATCTGCATGGGGACGCCAATAGTTTATATCTTATTGATTTGGATGACAGTGAGAGCAAGCCCCGCCGCTGGAGCTGTCCTGATTTGTGTGATGGAATGGTGCGTGACGTTGCCTTCTCATCCGACGGACGTTATTTGGCATTGACTCGTCGTTTTCATCGGTTGTCGGAAGATATTTTTTTGTATGATTTGCATCAAAACTCAGTCTCACAGCTATCGTTTGGTGAAGAGGACATCATCGGCGTTGTTTTTCACCCGGACAATGAGCGATTGCTTTATGCAACGTTTAAGCATGGCCAGCGACAGGGGTATGTTTACGATTTGGCACAAAATAAAATCGATCCATTAGGGGTATCTAACTTTGGTGGCCACAGCGCCATAACCCGTGATGGTGAGGTGTATTTCCACCAGTTACCACATTCGTTACAGCTTGGTTATGTCCCTTGGCAGCCTCAGGCCCCGGCGGGGGTCTTTCCACTAACAGCGAGTGCACATCGTTTCGAAATGCCAAATTTTAACTCTGCCCGGCAAGAAATCACCTTTGTGAGTAATCGCAGCGGTCACACCGAATTGTGGCGAGCTGATCCAGATATGCAAAACAAGAGACAACTCACGCATCTGGCCAGTGGCATTAAGTACCCACAATGGTCCAACTCCGGCGACTACATTGTATTTGTCAGTCGCCTGCCCAGTAAAAGATACGATCAGTTGATGCTGTTGCAGGTCGATACTGGCAAGTTAACCTTGCTCAATACTGGGTTGCAATGGCACAGCCGCCCCAGCTTCAGAGCGGATGATCAAGCCATTTTGTTTAGCTCTGATGGGCAGCTGCATCAAATCGAGTTGCATTCAAATCGGGTGCAGCAACTGACTCTGGACGGAGGGCTTTTGGCGCAAGGTCTGCCAAATGGAGACTTTCTTTTTACAAAAGGATTAAACCAGGGATTGTGGCAACGACATGCTGATGGCAGTGAGCGTTTGGTCCTTGATGCAACCTCCTTTTCAGCACTCTATGCTTGGTCCTACAGCGACGGTATCCTTGCTTATCTTCAACACGTGGAAGATAAGTTAAGTTTAGCATTTTATGATTTAGCGACGAATCAGCCTCTGAGCAGCATCGTGTTGCCCAACGAAAATATCGCTATGTACAACTCGCTGAGTTTTAATGCAGACATTCAGCGTGTTTTTCTTGAAGTGGAACCATTGCCAAGGATCGATTTAAAAAAGTTGATGCATCCTTTGTTAAAATAGCCATTAATTATATTAAAAGATATATCTTGTAGGTACAAGATATTAAAAGAGGTGTAAATTTAAACTTGGCCAGCATCATACACAGTCATTGATGAGATGATGGAATAGAGGTAAATGATGGCATTTAAAATGGCCTTCCAGTGGTTTGCTAGATTAGTTGGGTGCTTCTTGACACTGCTGATGGTAGCTACGGTGTCTGCGGACTCTTTGGATGAATTGAATGACGGGCCTTACATCCGGTTTCTTCAAGATGACAGTTTGGTAGCTATCCAATGGATATGCCGTGGGGAGGCTTATACGCAGGTTGCTTCTGTAATCGAGGGGCGCCTAGTGCCTGTGCGTTGTCATCAACGTTGGCCAATTTACCTGGCTGAGCAGTTGAACGCGGATCCGCAAACTGAATTTGAAGCGCAGAAAGTTGCGGTGATTGCCGACATCCATGGCCAGTTTGAGTTGGCGACAACACTGTTGAAAGCGCATCATATCATCGACGACAAGTTTGAGTGGCAATTTGGCCAAAACCATTTGGTAGTACTTGGAGACATGATGGGGCGTGGGGCTGAAGTCACCGAGCTGCTTTGGTTTTTGTATGAACTCGAACAGCAAGCTAAACGTGCGGGTGGAAGGGTGCACGTGATGATTGGCAACCATGAGTCTATGGTAATGCAAGGGGATATTCGCTTTGCGAATCAGAAATACCAGCGCTCTTCATTGCTGTTAAAGCAACAATACCAAGACTTGTTCGATACGAGCACTTTACTGGGTCGCTGGTTACGAACGAAACCTGTCATGTTGAAGATCAATAACATGCTGATGGTGCATGCTGGTGTGCACCCAGATTTGTTGTTATTGCAAATGAACATGGCAGAGATCAATCAACGATTCAACGATACCTTAGGAATAACCCGCTCAGCGGCTGCAGAGGAACCCGATCTGGCATTTTTGTATGGGCGTTATGGACCTCTTTGGTTGCGCCAATATTTTGCTGGCGATGAAGCTTTGCCATTTAGCCAGCTGAAGACGGTATTGCATCATTTTGGTGTTGAACATATTGTGGTTGGACACACCTCCTTTGATAAAATCTACATGCATTACAACGGGCATGTCATATCGGTTGACAGTGATTTAAAGCGGGGAGTCAGCGGAGAGCTTTTTTTCTGGGATAATCAGCAGCTTTGGCGCGGTACTAAAGATGGGAAATTACGACCTATTACGCATTATAAGCCCTAGTGTGTTGTTCGGTGCATTTTGCAATGCCTTCAATCCCTCTACAGCAATCTCTGACGGGTGCTGACATAGCCGGCGTAAAAAATAACCAGCACACCGGCCAGCCAGCTCATGGTGACTGGCTCCTGCCAGAACAGGTAGCCAAACAAACCGGCAAAAATAACACTGCTGTAGGTCCAGATGCCGATGGAGCTGGCCGGTGCCAAGGCATAGGCTTTGGTCATGGCCAGTTGGCCGATGGCTGCCAACAGGCCCATGCCGATAAAGGCCAGCCAGGCCTCCGATGGCAGGGGTTGCCAGTAAAAGGGCAGGGGAATGACTGAGAACACAGCGGTCAGCAGCGAAAAGTAAAACACGGTGCGCACCGCCGGCTCGGTACTCGACATGTAGCGAATAGTGGTTTTAGTCACCGCCACCAGGCAAGCGGCCGCCAAGGCAACTAACAGCACCAGCGTCATACCGGGCGCCGGAGCCGGTAAGGCCAATAAGACACCGACAAAACCAAGCGCAATGGCGACCAGGGTCAGCTGAGTTGGCCGCTCTTTTAGCCAGACCCGGGCGATAATGGGGATGATAAAGGGGGTGAGCAAAAGCACCGCCATGGCTTGCGCCAGAGGCAACTGGCCGAGCACATAAAAAAAGCAATACATTGAGACCAGTCCGGTCAGGGCCCGAAACGCATGCAGGTACCAGCGGCTGGTTTTCAGCAGTTGCCAGCCCCGGCTGTAGAGAAAAGGCAGCAGCAACAACAGTGCAAAGGCGTTGCGAAAAAACACCACCTGCGCCTCAGTGGCCATGCCACTGCTGTATTTGACCAGGGCACCAATGCCTGCAAAGCAGGCTTCAGCCAGCAGCAGTAAGACAGCACCTTGCACCAGGGGGTTACGCATCGATAATCCTGCGATGAAAAGCAGGCATTGTAGCAGAATCAGGGATGAAGATGGCGCCTTTCGGCTTAGCCTGTGCCGCTCTTATCGCCGCTGTCAAAACGCTTGCTGTCTAGCAAGTGTTTCAGTTGATTGGCCGGCATCGGCTGAGCAAATAAGTAGCCTTGTATAAAGTGGCAGTCGCGCTCGTTAAAAAAGTGCAGTTGCTGCTCAGTTTCGACCCCTTCGGCCACGCAATACATGCCCAGGGTTGCGGCCATGTTGAGCATGGTTTCAATGATGGCTTCATCGTTTTGATCGATGCCGATGTCTTTGACAAAACTGCGGTCAATTTTAATGGCGTCGATCGGCAGCTCTTTTAAGTATTTTAATGAAGAGTAGCCGGTGCCAAAGTCATCCAGTGCCAGTTTAATGCCGAGGGCACTCAAGTCGTTCATGGTGGCAATGGCACTGGCATGGTCGCGCATCAGGGCGCTTTCGGTGACTTCAAACCGCAGGCTGCCGGCAGGCAGCTGAAAACGGCTGAGCAGGGCTTCGACTTGCTCAGCCAGCTGAGGTTGCTCCAAATGCCGAGCCGATAAATTGACCGATAAATACAGCGGATGACCCGTTTTATGCCATTGTTGCAGATCTTCCAAGGCCCGTTCCAGCAAGTGCTGCGTCATTGGAATGATCAGGCTCAAATCCTCGGCCAGCGGGATAAACTCGGCAGGAGAGACCACACCATCGCTGCTGTACCAGCGCAGCAGTACTTCGGCCCCAATGATGCTCTTGTGCCGGCTGTCTATGATGGGTTGGTAATAATTAACAAACTCTTGCTGCTGAAATGCCTTACGCAAGCGGGTTTCCCGGGCCAGCTGCATGTGGGCTTTTTCATTCATTTCGCGGGTAAAAAACTGGAAGTTGTTGCGACCGGCCTCTTTGGCATGGTACATGGCGACATCGGCATGCTTCATCAACTCAAAAGCGGTGTAAGCGTCATCCGGGTAGACGGCAATGCCAATGCTGGGCGAGACGCCGACGGTATTGGGGCCTAACTTCATCGGCTCGCCAATGATTTGCAGCATTTTGCGGGCGACATGGCTGATGTTGTCGTTGCACTTGTAGCCTTCTAACAACACCACAAACTCATCACCACCAAGGCGAGCAACGGTATCGCTTTCACGCAGGGTCAGGTTTAGCCGCCTGGCAACTTCTTTAAGGAGTAAGTCGCCAATGTCGTGGCCCAGCGAGTCGTTAATGTGCTTGAATCTATCGAGATCCAAAAAACACAGCGCTAACGATCGCTTGGAGCGTTTGGCGGTTTCAATGCCATGATGGATCCGATCCATCAGCAGGGCTCGGTTGGGCAGGCCGGTCAGGGCATCATAATTGGCCAGGTAGCGCAGTTCGTCTTCGGCCAGTTTCTGATCGGTGATGTCGGTAAAGACCAACACAAAAAAAGCGACTTTATTCTGCTCGCCAATGCCGCTGATGTTGATCAGGGTTGGCCGCTCCCGTCCATCCGGTGTGACTATGATTTCTTCGCCTTGCCAGTGTTGATTGACCTGAAAATCCCGCAGCAGTCGGGTGTAGTAGCGACGTCGGTCTAGGCTGATGCCCAAGTGGTGGGTTTGCGGGTTGCTCAGGTAATGCTCAACCGGACCAAAGGCATCGGCAAAGGATTGGTTGGCGGCAATCATTCGTTGTTGCTCATCCAAAATGACTACCCAGTCACGGGTTTTTTGAAAAGCCTCGCCGAATAAACGGGCTTTTTCCTGACTGGCCCTGGTTTCGGTGATGTTGCTAAAAGTCCCCAGCACGCGCATGACCTGCTGCTCGTCGTCCAGCTCGGCGATTTTGCCAATATCACGGAACCAAAGCCAATGCCCATCTTTGTGCTGCAGACGATAAGTGTGATCAAAGCTGTTGGCTTTTTGGGTTAGAAAACTTTGCCACTTGTGCTCGAACTGCGGTTTGTCATCCGGGTGGATCAGCGACAAATGTTGCTCCAGCGTCAGTGGATTAAGGGATTCGCGGTACCCCAGCATGCTGGAGATACGTGAGGCGTAAAGACTGTTTTTACTGGCGTGCCACTCCCAGGTACCGCTGTCGACCGCTGCCAGCGCTTGTTTCATTCGCTGCTCGCTGGCTTTAAGCTTTCGGTGCGCCATGGTCAGCATGCGCTGCTGTTGTTGGCGATTGCGTAGCCAAACCAGCAACAGGGCCAAACTGAGAAGGGCATAAGTTGCATAAGCCGGACCGCTAGCCCACCAGGGGGCCATAATGCGCAGTGTCAGGCTAGCTGTGTCGCTTTCGGCTCCGGTGATGGGTGAAACAGAAACCACGTGAAAGCGGTGTTCTCCGGCCGGCAGGCGAGGAATAATGACCTGATGGTCGGATTGCTCAGGAAAGTGAAAGGCCTGTTTGCCTTCCAGCCACACCCGGAAGCTTGCTTTTTGGCTGTCACGAAAGCTCATGCTGCTGAAGTTGAGCTGTATCCCCTCGGCTCGGGCCGGCAGCTGGATCACTCGATTGTTCAGATGACCATAGGGAGTTGTAAAGCTGCCATCCAGTAGACTTAACCCTGTGATCACAGCCTGATTTTGTTCATCGTAGCCATGCAGATAGCTAGGTTCAATCAGGGTCAGGCCGCGCATGCTGCCATAAGCCAGACGACCATCATGCAGTTTTATGCCTGCCCGGCCATTGTATTCGTGTGTCAGCAGGCCATCGTGGCGGTTAAATCGCTCAATATGAAAGCTGCCTGGGTGCATGCGAAACAGACCATGATGATTGGAAAACCAGATGTAACCAGCGTTGTCTTGTTGCAAGCTAAAGACCAGGTTGCTGATTAATTTGTTGTGCTGATGAAAGTGATGCAGCAGAGTGAAATTCTGATCAAAGATTAAGATCCCAACACCATTGAACGCTACCCAGAGTCGCCCTTTGGTATCGCGCAGCGTATTTTCTGCAATGCGGTAAAGCCCTGGGTTGTAATGCTCTGCCATGAACACCTGCTCCAGCCGCCCGGAAGCTTGGTGGTATACCCATAACTTATCGGCTGTGGTTAGCAGCAGTTGATCATCGGAGCCCGGCACATAGCCCAGGAAGCCTCCAAACTGATAGGCCGCAAGTGGTTGCAGAGCAGGCAGTTTCTGAATGCTGCCATCGGCAGGTTGATAACGATAAAAAGCCTCATTGGTAAAAAACCAAAAGGCACCTTGCAGGTCTCGCCAGTAATGCGAGCTGCCTGCAGCCAGTAACTCTGCATCGCTTTTTTCAGCGAAAGGTAAGGGTTGCAACCTGGCCGAGACTGGGTCAAATAAATGCAAACCGGTTGCTGAACTAAAGAAGATACCAAGCTCTGCATCGGGAAAAAGGTTCAGGATGGTGCTTTCATGCCAAACGGCTTTGGGATCCGGGTTTTTTAAATAGGCGTCAATGTGGCCACTTTGCAACTGCAGCCTGTTTAAACCATTGTCGGTTCCGACCCAAAGCTCACCCGGCTTTGCTTCTGCCAACACCAAAACCCGAATGCTGCTAAGAAGATTGTCACCACTGGTTTGAGCACCAAGGTGGCTGAATGCCTGGCTACGCGGATGCCAGTAGTAAGCGCCATCATAACGACTGCCTAGCCAATAACCGCCTTGCCGGTCGGCGACCATGCTGATGATGTTGTTGTCGAGCAGCTGATGCTGGCTGTCACTGAATCGCCAGAGAAAGCTCAGCTTGTTGTTGGCTGGGTCAAATCGATACAGTCCCCGCTCGGTGGCAACCAAGGCATCTTGTTCGCGCCACTCCAGATGCCAGATATTGCGCTCTGCGATGCGCTCAGTCGCCGTGATGGAAGTTTGTTCATGCAAAAAAGCAGTGATGTCTGCCAGGGGTAACGAATAAAGGCCTTCTACCGTCCCCAACCAGAGTTGTTCATCCTGAATGGAGAAAAACTTAAGGTGGCGCTGATCCGCGTTGGCATCTGCCTGATGGAAGGGGATAGGATGAACCTGCTGAGTGGTCAGCTCCATCAGCAACAATTGATGCGAGGTGCCAATGAACAACCAGTCCTGGTAAGGGTGCAATACCCGAATAAACTCATCGGCCGGTGCTTGCTCAGGCAACTGAAACAAAGGACTGCTTTGCCTTGTAGCAATATCCAGTAAAAAAATGCCCTGATTGGTAGCTGCCAGCAGCTGAGTGGAAGAGAATTCAATTAAATCCGTCAAATAGTGTTGGCCACTGCCTTCCGGTAGGGCTGGTAAATCAAAGTAGGGCTCTAACCAGCCGGAATCAAAGTTGTAGCGAAAAACACCGGCAATGGGAGTTGCGGCCCAGATGGATTGATCGCTCAGCTGAATGGTTTTGTTGAAGTAGGTATCTTGCAAGGATTTTTGAGCATCGACCACCGGGTTGACTCTGGCACTGTCGTAGCGGTTCAGGCCACCATTCGTTGCCAGCCAGAGGAAGCCTTTGGCATCCAGCATCATGTGCGGGACCGTGCCCTGAGATAAACCATGTTCAGGTGTCAAAGGGAAGAGTACCGGGCTATTGTCGGCGAGCAAGGCTCCTGAACAAAGCAATACTATAAAAGCCAAAAGATGGCGCACAACACTCACTGAGTATCCTTATCAGGCGAAATTCTTATTATGGGTTGTTGAATCATCCTAATGCATTTACTCGCTTGCTAAAATCAGGCAATAGGCCTGATCATGATTCACTATACTAAGCTGTCAAAATAAGTCCAGCTTCACAAAAAATTGAGCAGGACCCAACCCAGAGCAGCAAGGCCAGACAGCAACAATACCAGCTGCAGCAACTGCTGTTGAGCCTTCAGCGCCTGTTGCAGATGACGATGATCGGGCTCGGCATACTCCAGCCCAAGCCGATCTCTGTTGGTTTTGATGCTGCCTTCGTAAATGGCAGGCCCGCCCAGGCGGCAACGCAGGCTGGCACAGGCAGCGCTGAGGCAAGCGCTTTGTGCCCAATTAAAATACTGCCGGGGTGCTTGGCGGAGTAAGCGGTATGATGCACGGCAGCGCAGCCGAATACAGACCAGCACAAAGCACAATACGTAGCCTGGCCAGCAGAGCCAGCTGGCCAGCAGTGCGACCGGGGCACCAAAATGCCGATTGTGGCTCAGCTTTGGGTTCCAGCTTTGCTGCAGCAGCAAAATCAGCCGGACCGCCAGCGCCAACCAGATCCCGGCCAGCAGATACCAAAACAAGGTGGTTAACCAGATGCGGGCAAACTGCAGCCAGAGGCTTTCAATGCCTGCTTTGCTAAGCCCCATGGCCGAGAGTGAATGGGTTTGGCGCAACAGCAGCTGACTGGCCAGATCCCGGGCCAGGCTCAGCTGTTGGCCAGCCAGGGCTTGTTGCAGGCGCTGAGCGCGCTGGCGCAGGGGAGCAAAGTCCAAACAGAGGTAGAGCAGCAACAGCTGGTAAAGCTCAGGCCAGTCCATCAGCCAGTTGGCGGTGTAGAGCAAAGCCAGAAAGGGCAGGGTGGCCAGCAGCAAAGCCAGGCCACCGGATAAGCGCAGTTGATTTACCGGCCGTGTCGGATCCGGGTTTACCTTGTAAGCCAGCCGCTGGGCAAAAAAGCGATAAAAGGTAAGGGGGTGGTAGCTGGCAGGCAAAGGCAGCCAGGCGGCCAGCAGCAATAGCAGCCACAGCAAAATCGGGCTGGATTGCAGCAGCTCTGCCCAGGGCATCGTGATCAGCTGGCCAGTTGCTGCAACAAGCCCACCACCATGGCGGAGCTGTGTTTGGAAGCGACTTCCAGATAGGTTTCAAATGAGTCGGGTGACTCTTTGCCGGCAATGTCGCTTAAGCTGCGGATGACCACGCAGGGAACCTGCATTTGGTAACAGACCTGGGCAATGGCAGCGCCTTCCATTTCGACGGCCAGCATCGAGGGGAACAGGCGGCGGGTTTGCTTAATGCGCACTGGGTCGCACATAAAGCTGTCGCCGGTGGCAATCAGGCCTTGTTTGGTCTGACAGAAGCCCAATTGCGCAATGCTGGCTGCTGCGGCTGTGACCAGACGCGGGTCGCTAGGAAAGGTTGCCGGCATCTGGGGCACCTGGCCGATGGCGTAACCAAAGGCGGTAACATCGACATCGTGGTGGCACAATTCGGTGCCAATGACGATATCGCCTACTTTTAACTCTGGGTCAAACCCACCGGCAGAACCGGTATTGATGACGGCATCGACCTGAAAGTGTTGAATCATCAGGCTGGTGGCCAGGGCCGAGGCCACCTTGCCAATACCGGATTGCACCAGCACCACGTTTTTACCGGCCAGTTGCCCGCTGTAAAACTGATACGGGCCCAGTTGTTCGCTGTGGGCATCGGTCAACTGCTGTTTTAACAGCGCCACTTCCGGTTCCATGGCGCCAATGATTCCTATCCGCTGCATTGTCATTCGTCTTTTAAAATGGGAAAGCCGCAGTATACGGCTTTCCCAGTCAGATTTGAATGGCTTGCAGCGGCTGGTCGCCGGTTAGTTTCCCTGCCTGATAGTCACGGATGGCCTGCTCAATTTCATCGGGCGTATTCATCACAAAGGGCCCATACTGCACCACAGGCTCACCAATCGGCTTACCGGCCAGCACAATAGCCTTGGTGTCGGTTAGTGCTTTGATCTGCACCCTATCCCCTTGCCCGAGAATGGCCGCATGATGCACTGCAATGCTGGCTGCTTGTTGACCTGCGGGCAGCTCAACACTGCCTTCATAAGCATACAGCAGTGCATTGTAATCCGCTGGCAAGCTCAGGCTGACTTGCTGGCCGGCTAGCAAATGCAGATCGTAAAATTGAGGATCTGTACTCAAGCCACGAATGGCGCCATCGAGTGCCATTTCGCCTGCCTGGAAGCGCCCGGCAATGACTTTAACCTGGCCGCCATCTGCTAAAGCTGCCTGCGGGATCTGCTCTGGTGCCATATCGACATAGGCAGCGGCTTTCATCTTCTCAGCCGCTGGCAGATTGAGCCACAGTTGGAAGCCTTGCATCAGGCCGGACTCCTGTTGCGGCATTTCGGAATGAATAATCCCCCGGCCCGCAGTCATCCACTGCACACCACCACTTTTCAGATGGCCTTTGTTGCCCATGTGGTCCTGATGCAACATATGGCCATGCAGCATGTAGGTCACGGTTTCAAAGCCCCGGTGTGGGTGTGCCGGAAAGCCGGCAATGTAATCGCTGGCCTCGTCGGAGCCAAAGCAATCCAACATCAGAAATGGATCCAGCCGCAGCTGTTGGCTAAGCCCAAGGCTGCGCTTAATTTTTACACCGGCACCATCGGATACCTGCCGGGCTGGGATCAGCTGTTGTACGGTTCGAATGCTCATGATGAATTCCTTGCTTAGCTTGGTATCGTCATTAAATCCCAAATTGATTCGAAAGAATATTAGATAAACTGGCATGGATTGTTCAATTTTACTGAATGGTTGGGTTCAGCTTTGGTTAAGCTGTTGCTTGTTAGCCTGCCTGAAATGGATAAAAGGAGTAAAACAATGAAAAAATTAATGGGCGTTGGTTGCGCTGTCGCCTTGGGTCTTGCCTCGATGCAAGCCACTGCTGTGAACTGGGACTATGTCGGTGTTGGCTATGTTGATCACTTTGGCTCTGGCGCTTATCTGAACTTAAGCCATCAGCTGGAACCCCGCTGGGTGGTGCGTGCCGACTTGGAGCGGGTGTCGAAGCATTCGGTCGATGTCAGTCAGTTTTCACTGGGAGCCAATTACCTGACCGAGTTTAAGCTCGATTTTGCCCCTGAGGTACAAACTTACATTCTGGGTGGCTTGCAGCATGCCTTTGAAGACGCCAGTGACACAGGTATTTATGCTGGCGTAGGCTTAGCCCACAAGTTAACGCCTGAGGTGGAGTGGTTTACCGAACTGAGCTACCACACCATTGGCCGTGATTACAGCAGCCTGGCCGGCGGTATTGCCTTTTACATTAGCCCGGACTGGGCGGCCCGTACCAGTGTGGCGCTGAACAGCGGCAATCGCTCGAATGAGTTTCGACTGGGTGTTTCTTACAGTTTTTAACCACGGACTTTAACGTTGTGCGCTGCTGCCCATCCTTCAGCAGCGCGTCTGGCCTGGTTGCTGCTCATGCTGCAGTAACCAGGCTTTTTTATCCAAGCCACCGGCATAACCCGTCAGCTTGCCATTGGCACCAATCACCCGGTGACAGGGGATCACAATGGCAATCGGGTTGCGGCTATTGGCCATGCCAACGGCCCGAACGGCCTTTGGGTTGCCAATGGCATGGGCAATTTGCTGGTAGCTGCGGGTAGTGCCATAGGGCACTTGTTGCAGTGCTTGCCAGACTGCTTGCTGAAAAGCGGTGCCCACCGGTGCCAGTAGCAGGGTAAATGTTTGCAGGCTGCCCGCAAAATAGCGCTCTAGCTGCTTCGCGGCTTCCAGCAACAGTGCTGAGCTTGGGGGCTTTAGCCTGGTTGCTTCGGTTAAAAAACGAATGGCGCTGATCCCTTGCGGACTGGCCTTGATCGAGATGGCTCCGAAGGGGCCGGGAATTATGCATTCCGTCATTGTTTGGTCCTGTCAAAGTGGTTGCTGATTGCAGCGGGTGCTGTGTGAGAACGCTGTTGTTTGAGACTGATGTTGTTTGAGACTGCTGCTGTTTGAAACCCCCGCTGTTTGAAACCAAAGTTGCAAGGTAGCATAGCTGCGCCAAGGGGCCAGCTGTTGATGGCTGAGGTCTTGGCTGTGCTGCTTCAGCGCTTTTTGAATGCCGACATCGCCCGCCAACCAGATATCGCTGTGCTGTAAACCACGCATGCTGGCATAGTTGCAAGTCCAGGGCCCAATGCCTTTGATTTCAAGCCACTGCTCCGGGCTGCAGTCTGGCTGTTGCAGCTGCAAGGCGGCAAAATCACGCAAGGTCTGACGACGAGCCTGGGGTAGTTTGAGCATCTGCAAATCACTGGCTGCTACGGCAGCCGGGGTAGGAAACAAGCGCTTTTCGGGCTGTTGCGGTACAGGCTGGCCCAGGGCTGCGACCAACCGGTTGAGTTGGGTTCTGGCGGCTGCCACAGTGATTTGTTGTCCTAAAATGGCCCTGACACCCGCTTCCCACAGACTCCAGACGCCGGGGATACGCAGACCTGCGAGCAGGGATTGCTGAAACCAGGGGTGTTGGCTCAGCTGCTGTTCGATTAACTGGCAATCGGCGTCCAAATCCAGCAGTCGCCGGATTTGCTGGATCAGCGACCAAATTTCAGTAGCAGCCGGGTAGTGCAGTTGCAATTGCAACTGATGGTCCCTGCCGGCTTCAACGTAGAAGCTGCCAGTGTGTCCTTGCCACTGAAAGCTCCGGCCATAGCCTGTTTCCGTACACCATTCCACCCCATCCAGGCTTCGTGTCCGCCAAAAAGCCAGCAAAGCCGACCAGGCCAACGGGGGGCGATAACTGAGTGCCAGCCGAATGCTGCCTTCTGGCGTTTGCTGAGTAGTTCGTCTGATTTGACGTGGACTCAGTTGCAGCTGTTTGACGAACGCATCATTAAAACGGCGAATGCTTTGAAAGCCGGCCATGGTGGCAATATGGTGGATGGGGAGCTTGGTTTCATGCAGCAGTTTTTTGGCGAACAGCACCTGCTGTTGAATCCCATATTGCTTGGGGGCTATGCCAAGATGCTGTTTGAACAATTGGCGAAGATAGCGGGGGCTGATGCCAAGTCGCTCTGCCAACTGGGTTTGATTGTTGCGCTGCAAGGCGCCCTGATCAATTAAGCGTAGGGCACGTTGCAAAGTGGTTTGGCTGCCTTGCCAGGCTGGTGAGCCGGGGGCGCTCTCCGGCCGGCAACGCAGGCAAGGGCGATAGCCCGCCTGGCTGGCGGCTGCAGCGGTTGCGAAATAGTCGACATTGGCTTCCAGCGGCGCTCGGGCAGGGCAAATCGGGCGACAAAAAATACCGGTCGATTTGACTGCGGTAAAAAATAGTCCATCAAAACGAGGATCGCGGCTAAGGCGTGCTTGTTGGCAAAGTGCTGGCGTTAGCATGGCGTGCCCCAAAAGTGACTGATATCGGCAGTATACCAATTTTCAGACCAGGTATTGGCCGGATCCGGCACTCAATAAAAAAGCCCTGAGCATAACTCAGGGCTTTGGTGTTGCTAAAAGAGACAGCTACAGCCGGTAGTTGACGCCGAGGAAGATGGAGCGTCCGCGGGCACTGACCGGGTAAGCGTAGTTGGTAATAAAGGGTTCTTCGTTGGTCAGGTTGTTGACACCGCCATAGAACATCAATTCAGCGCTGTACTGATAGCTGGCATTGATGTTGTGCACCAGGGTTGATGGCATCATGACCACATCGCCGTACAAGGATTGATAGGTGTCTTTGCGGGCAAATCGGAGCAGTTGACGACCATGGTACTGAGAACGCCAGCTGACCTTTAGATCCTGATAGGTCCAGCCCAGACTAAAGTTACCGGCCAGTTTTGGATTGCGGTTTTCTTCCAGCCGGTTATCCACATCCTCCAGATTGAGCGGATTGGTAAAGTCATTCAGTTTGGACATCCGGGTACCGGCGACACGGGTAGTAAAATCGTGATCCCCGACTGAAAAGTCGTAGCCGACACTGAAGTCATACCCTGCCGCTTCGCGTTTGGCGAAGTTGATGTCGGTTGACTTCATAAAATTAAAACCACCGAAGAACAGCGAGTTTGGATCGGAGTTTCGAGTTAGCAAATCGCAAAATTGGGCATTTAAACTGCTGCCAGTAAAACAACCATCGGCAATATTCTGACCGCTGACGGCGTTGATGGCATCTTTTAAGTTGATGCGCCAGTAATCCAGGCTCATGTTGAAGCCTGGCAAAAAGTCTGGTGTGTAGACAAAACCAACGGTCAAGGTTTCTGCTGTTTCTTCCTGCAAGTCCGGGTTGCCGCCGACCACACCACCAAAAGCTGCGGTGAGAGGGTCAGCAAAGCTGTAGTTGCCATCCGCATCAAAGGGATCCAAACCAATGGTGCTAAAGAAAGCCACACAGTTGGCTTGGGTGTTGTTGGCTCGTTCTGGATCATCAGCACGGATGGCATTGATTTGCGCGGCATCGCATGGGTCAGCCGGCCGGAAGGTAGTGCCTGTTTCGGGTCCGAATAGCTCGGTGATGTTCGGTGCCCGCACGGCTTCGGAGTAGCTGGTGCGTATTCTCAGGTCTTGCACTGGCGCCCACAGCAGGTTGGCCCGCCAGGTGGTGGTGTTGCCGATGGTGGAGTAATCCGAAATACGTGCTGCCAAGTCCAGTGTCAGTTCATCGGCCAAAGGTGCATCGAACAGCAAGGGAATCGAGATTTCCGCAAAAGCTTCATACACATGGTAGTTGCCGCGCTCATTACGGACTATGGTCTCCGGCCGGAACGTAAGGCTGGCATTGCTGGAAACATCGGCCACATTGGTGCCAGCCGGGAAGGGAGCACCGGCTGGAATAATACCGCGGCGCCACTCATCGAACTCGGCTTTGGAGGTCTCCCGGCGGTACTCGACACCGGCAGCGAAAGCAATAGCACCACCTGGTAGTTCAAAGTAATCGCCAAAATCACCGGCCAGTGAGGCGCTTAACACCGTTTGATCCAGCGTGATTTTGCTGTCGTTGGTGCGGGTAACCCAATCCAGAGCTTCTTGGGTTACTCCTGTACGGCCAGCCCAGATATTAAGTGGCACACAGCTGCCATCACCCGGTGTAAAGGTAAAATAGCCGGCATCGTACGTTGGAATATTAAAAGGCGTATCGCCTGGTGGTGTTGTTGGGTCCAGATTAACCCGGCAATCTGGCTGTCCGGTTGCAGGGTTGGTCACCGCGTCAATGGCAGAAAAGAAACGGTCCACGATGACCTGGTGGGTAGACTCACTTTTGCGGGTAAACTGGCCATAAACAGCACTGGCATCCCAGCTCCAACCATTGTCGAGGAAGCCGTCGATGCTAACCACACCACGCACGGTTTCGCGCTTGTTGGTGTTCATCGCATCTCCCAGGCCTATCGGGTCGATGGTTAAGCTAACACCGCCGGTTTGCTCAGCGATAGGACGAATAAACTCCGGTAAAAATGGGTTGTCCGGAGCGCCCAGCAATAAATCCCAGAATGAAGTGGGGTGAATGGTATTCTTTGCTTCCTGACGGGTGTATTTCAGCTCACCGCGCAGCACGATATCCGACGTCAGGTCGTAACTGCCCAGCAGGTTAATGGCAATGCGCTCTTCCGGGATCAGTAGGTAGCTGGTGTCTTGCTGGATGGTATCAAAGGAATCGCCACCAAAGCCCTGGGTTGGGCTGGCCACCAAGCCATCCTGAACCGGGCGGTAGGTCCCGTCAGGTAAAATAGTCCAACAGCCACCCAAAGCGCCGAAAGCGCCAGGCGCAAAGGAAGAGGTCCAGCCGGTAAAGGAATCCAGACAGTCCGGCACGCCATTGCCATCCAAATCGATAGGAGTAAACTCATCGAAGCCAGCAAAAGTAAAGCCATTACCCGGAGCAATCAAACCATAGCCGGAGGTAAAGGGAAAGGTGCGGCCGGGCAATATTGCCCGCTGCGGAGCATTGGCTGCCCGGTCAATCAGTGCCATCTCGGCGGCAGTCAGGCTAGGACGATTGCCGAAGGTTGCTTCATAGTTATTCAAAAAGGCTTCAGCTGAGCCAGGAATGTTCAAACCATAGCCAGGGCGCCCCTGGGATGGATTGTAAAAAGCATGGAAGTGTGGGGTCTCAGCCGATGTTAAATCACCAATTTGGAAGCGGCGGTCCGGGTTCACCCAGTCACGGCCTGAGCCGACAAAGACGCCGTTGCGGCGTTCATTGGCACGCAAGCCTTTGTCTTTGCCATACGAGACATTGATGGCAAAATTACCGCGGTTATCGGCAAAGTTGGTGCCCCAGGTGCCATCCAGGGTGTATTGCTGGGCATCGCCCTCATCGGCCGCACTGACCTGGGCATCGAACTCAAAGCCCTCAAAGTCATCACGCAAAATAAAGTTCACGACCCCAGTCACCGCATCGGCACCGTAGACAGCGGAGGCGCCCCCTGTCAGTACTTCAACCCGGCGGATAAGGCTCATCGGGATGCTACCGACATCCACTGCTGAGGATCCTTGAGTCCCGCCGACATGACGCTTGCCATTCACCAACACCAGGGTACGGTTTGCGCCCATACTGCGCAGGTTCAGTACATTGGTGCCTGCAGCAAAGCCACTTTCGTTGGCCATAGAGCTGGTGGTGGAGGAAAACAGCGCTGGTATGTCATTCACCACATCGGCGATGGAAAACTCACCCGACATCCGGATTTCTTCTTCACTGATGGACTGCACCGGTGAGGGAGAGGCCAAATTGGCATCCCGGGCAATCCGTGAGCCAGTGACAAAGATCCGTTCGACACTGTCGGTCTCTTCTGCAGCGGGTTCGTTTTGTTCAGCCAGTAGCATAGGGCTGGCAAAAAGGGTGGATAGCGCAATTGCAATTATCGATTTTTGGTACGAGTCAACGCTTTTCGTCTTCATTTTTGCTCCATTTATCGCATGGGTTATTTTAAGAGCATGGCAAAATCTATGCCGTTGACAAGTTTTTTTATGCACCAAATTGCCGTTATTAACGTCATATTTTGCATATTTATTCGGTTTAGTGTGGTTTTTTGCTTGTTTATCTTAGTGTCGAGTGAGTCTATGCACTTAAATTGAGCGAGGAGTCTGTCTGTTTATTCATAAAAAGCAATTGGTTAAGTTACGGTATCCCTAAATTAGTACCAATTGCACAAAAAAGGGGAGTGCATCGCAGGAAATAGCTATGCACTTTGCAAAAAAAGCCAGATTTAACTTTTTCTATTTCCAGCCATTACCTTGTTTACATTGCAGCTAATTCAAACAACCAAATCGATTTGCTGGACCAAGCCTACCTGCTGCCGGGTGTCGATAAAGACACTGCTGCGCTGCAACATGCCAGCCAGTTGGTTACTGCCCTCAAAAAATAATGGCATTCTGGTGGGGACCGATTGCACCGAAATAGCTCCTAGCTCGGCCTCAGCCATGCTGAGCTGCATGCCATCAGGACGCCACAAATAAAGATCCTGCCAAATGGCATCCTGTGCATCGATAAAGCCATTGCCATCCAGGTCATAAGCGGCGAGTTCTGCAAAACCTTCTCCGGTATGGGGACCAAACAATTCGGCACCGGACTCAACCCGACCATTGCCGGTTCTATCCAAACCTAAGTAAAACTGCTGCGCTGCCAGATTGGGCAGTTGCACTGGCACCCCGGTATTGAACAAATCAAAACTGTAGCTATCGCCGGTCAGTTGAGCCGGCATGCCATTGAGGCTGATCACAATAGGATCCTGCAACTCGCTCGCAAGCAGAGTCTGGCTGCTGATAGAAGCCCAGCTGTATTCCATTTGAAATGATAAGTCCCAACTGACTTGCTGACCGTCCGCCAATTGGGCTGTACCAGTAAAGCTGGCGGAAACAGCTTGATAGCCAAGCTCCCACTCGGTAATGCGGATCAGTTCATCGTTGCTGGCTGCTGGTTCTGTTGGCTCGGCTTGAAGCTTCGCTGTCGTAGGATTAAGCTGAAACAGCTCAATCTGGCGGTCGGACAACTGCTCCAGAATGCGCTTGACCATGCCTACGGTTTGATAGGCATTGAAGGTCTTTTCCTCCAGTGCTTGTTCGTCGTCCAATACTTGATCGTCACTGAGCTCCGTCGCTACAAGTTCGATGCGGTTGCGCTGCAGCGCCAACTGCGCTTGCTCCGCTGCTTGCGCAGGCAAGATTGGCGTTGCCGCCCGATTAGCAGCTACCTGGCTGCGTTGCTCCTGGCGACCTTGAAAGACTGCACTGATTTCCGTCGCCCGGAGTTGTTGGGTTGCTGTCAGAAGTTCCATAACAGGCTCCGGCTGGGGATGAAGTCTTTTTATCGGCTGGAATCTGGATGGGTTGAGTGTTTTTTGAACAATATTGCTGTGTTCCATCCTGTTTGAACGGTTGTAGAACCGATAAACGTCTTAATTGTAAAAAACCATTGGTATAGTTTATTAGTAACATTATGAGTGACGTCTTGGCCGTTGAGGAATGATTCGAAGGGGAAATGTGTGAGGCGATGCAAAGCAATTGGTTGGAAGCAAGCTTTGGTGCTTTTGGTCCTGGCAATGCTGGCGGGCTGTGAGTCTGCTGAGCCGACCAGCAACGCGACCGGTACCGCAGCGGAAAGCCGGGCCATTGCCGTGGCTGCTGCTGAAGTGCAGTATCGGGACTTATCCCGCCGTCTGCTGCTCTCTGCCAGCGTACGGCCACGGGAAACTGTGCGCATTTCAGCGCAAACCCGCGGTATTGTGCAGCAATTGCTGGTTGAAGAAGGCGACTCTGTCCATGCCGGCCAATTGCTGCTTAGCCTTGACCAGGCGGAGCAGCGGGCTGAACTGGCGCGGGCAGAGGCATTGCTGGAGCAGGCTCAGTTGGCGTATCGGCGCCAGGCCGAGCTTTATCAGCGTGAACTGACCAGTGCTTCGGAGTATCAGGCGCAGGCGGCAGCCTTGCGGGTCGCTGAAAGTGAGTACCAATTGTGGCAAACCCGGGTGGCTTTTGGCACTGTGCTGGCACCGCGTGATGCGGTGGTGAGCCGGCGCTGGGTTGAACTTGGTGAAAGCATTCGTGAGCAGGATCCTCTATTGGAGCTGACCGATGTATCCCAATTGGTGCTGCACCTGGGGGTGTCCGAACTCGATGTGGCTTATCTGACCCTGGGGCAGCAGGTGGAGGTGCAGTTGGATGCGATGCCGGGTCGCATCCTGACCGCTGAAGTCCGCCGGATTTTTCCAACCGCTGAACTTAGCAGCCGTTTTATCACGGTGGAAGTGGTTCTGCCTGAAAAGGCCTGGCAGCAAGGGGTTCGGCCAGGCTTTCTGGGGCGGGTAAATCTGACGATAGATGCCCGGCAGGATGCGCTGGCGGTGCCAGCTTCGGCTGTAGTGCAACAAGAGGGCGGTGCTTTTATGATGGTCATTGCCAATGAGCGTCTGGAGAAGCGCGAGGTGCAAACCGGGGTGCAGCGCGGCCAGTGGCTGGAAATTACCGAAGGGGTTGAAGCCGGCGAAGTGGTGTTGGCAGCACTGGCCAGTGAAATGAACGAAGGCCAGCGCGTTCGTATCGTTGGTTGGCGGGGTTAAGTGCTATGCGCAAAACCACAGCCAGCAGCACGTCCGTAATTACCCGTTGGGCCATCGATCGCCCGGTGGGCACCTTGGCACTGGCATCGGTTATTCTGGTGCTGGGGCTGTTTTTCATCCAGCGCCTGCCGGTGGACTTATTGCCGCACATTGAATACCCACAAATTCGGGTCACGGTGAATTACTCTGGGGTGGCACCGGAGGTGATGGAAGAGCAGATCACCCGGGTACTGGAGCGCAATCTGGCCTCGGTTGAAAATCTGGTGCATATCGACAGCCGGGCATCGGAAGGTCGTACCAATGTCAATTTGCATTTTAGTTATGGCACCAATCTGGATGTCGCCTTGCAAAATGCATCCCGAGCGCTGGAGCTGGCGCGCACGCAGTTACCACGGGATATCGAGCCACCTCGACTGTATAAGTTTGATCCTTCCCAGGCCCCTATCTGGCAGGCTGGTTTTAGCTCGCCCATTCGAACCGAAGTTGAAGTACGCGATTGGATAGAAAATCGCCTGACACCGCATTTGATCGCCATCGAAGGGGTGTCCTCGGTCGAGGCTGCTGGCGGTTTGGAGCGGGAAGTGCAGGTGGTATTGGACCAGCACCGCCTGGCCGCCTATCAGCTGACCATGCAGGATGTGGTGCAGCAGCTGGCCGCAGAAAATGTCGATATTGCTGGTGGCTGGGTCACCTCGGATCGCTTTGATGTGATGTCCAAAACCGAAGGTCGTTTTCGTAGCGTCGACGATATCGAGCAGTTGATGTTGCCGCTGCCGGGCTCGGATCAGCGCATTCGTTTGCGTGAAGTGGCAAGAGTCACGGACAGCTTTCGTGAGCAGCGGGTTTTCAGCCGGTTAAATGGCGTACCTGCGGTGCAGTTGTCGGTTTTTAAGCTGCCGGAAGCCAATACGGTTGAAGTGGTTGAGCAGGTACAAAATGCCATTGCGCAGCTGGAGCGCTCAGGGTTTATTCCGGCGGATATGGCGGTTCAGGCCATCAATGATCCAGCCTTTTTTATTCGCGGCGCCATTGCCAGTGTCTCCAGTGCTGCCATTTTAGGCGGCTGTCTGGCGATGCTGGTGGTCTGGCTGTTCTTGGGCAGTGTGCGCAAAAGCTTTGTGATTGGCTTATCCATTCCGATTGCTTTGATGGCGACCTTTGCCCTGATGGGGCAAGGCGGACTGACCATCAACATCATCAGCCTGGGTGGTTTGGCACTGGGTGTTGGCTTATTGCTGGACAATGCCATTGTGATGCTGGAAAACATTTTTCGTCATCACGAAAAGTTGCACAAAGCACCAAACCAAGCGGCCAAGGAAGGCTCGGCGGAAGTCGCCTCGGCAGTCATTGCCGGTACCATGACCAATCTGGCGGCTGTGGTGCCTTTTTTACTGATTACCGGTATGGCGGCGCTGGTGTTTCGGGAAATGATTCTGACCATCTCCTTTGCGATCCTGGCGACTTTAGTCGCTGCCCTGACCCTGGTGCCGATGTTGGCGGCTTTGCTGGGCAAGGTGCGTTGGCAAAGTGGTTTGGGCCAGAGTCTGCCCGTGCGGAGCTTTCATCGATTACTGGACACACTCAGGTTGAGCTACGGTCGTTTGCTTGGCTGGGTGCTAAAAGCGCGTTGGTGGGTACTGGCGGCGACTGCTGTAGCCTTTTTCGGCAGTTACCAACTGTTTCAGCAACTGGGTGGGGAATTTTTACCTCCGGTCGATGATGGCAGTGTGTCGGTACGGATCGCTTTGCCGCCGGGGACACCGCCACAGGAAACCGAGGCCATGAGCCGTGAAGTTGAAGCTCTGCTGGCCTCCATGCCGCATGTTGAAACCCTGTTCGCTTTGGTCGGCGGGCACTTAAGTGGTGGCATTGTCAATGAACGCCCGGGGGTGGCGAACTTTCGCATGCAGCTTACCCCGGCCAGTCAGCGGCCTGAGATGACGGCAGGGCAGTGGGTCAGCCATACCCAACAGGCATTGCAGCAGCTGTCTTTGCCTGGGGCTCGTATCAGTGTGCGCCCACCCAGCATCCGTGGTTTGCGTTTTGGTCGCGCCGGAGCAGACTTCTCGGTGGCTATCGTTGGCGAGGACTTGGCCGGCTTGCACCGTGTCTCCAATCAAATCGCTGCTCTGCTGCAGGATGTGCCGGGCTTGCAGGGGCTGGAAACTGCCCGTGAAGAGCAAAGTCCCTTATTGCAAATCCGGGTTGATCGTGAGCGAGCGGCAGATTTTGGTTTGGGCGTGGCAGAGGTTGGCCAGGCCATCCGGCAAGCGGTGCATGGCGCTGTGCCATCACGTTTTGTCGATCAAACCCGTGAATACGATATTCGGGTGCAACTGCCCCGTACCCAGGTGCAGGATGCCGAACAACTGGGGAATTTGCTGCTGTTTCGTCAGCAGGGGCAAACGGTGTTTTTACGCGATTTGGCTCGGTTTGAACTCACCGATGGCCCGGCCCATATTGAGCGGGAGAATCAAAGCCGTTTGCTGCGGATGAATGCCGATATCAATACCGCTGAGTCGGATGTCGCCAGTCTGATGGCTGAAGTGGAGCGGCGGCTGGAAAGCTTGGAGTTGCCGGATCAGTTTAGCCTGATTTTAGGGGGACAGTGGGAAACCATGCAGGAAACCCAGCGTGAGCTTGGCCTGGTGATTCTATTGTCGATTTTCCTGGTGTTTGTGGTGCTGGCGGTGCAGTACGAAAAGCTGAGCAATCCGCTGGTGATTATTGCTGCGGCACCCATGTCATTGATGGGCGTGGTATTGGCCTTGTGGCTCACCGGTAGCTTGCTGTCGGCACCTGTGCTGATTGGGGTGGTGCTCTTGATTGGTATCGTGGTAAACAATGCCATTTTGCTGGTGGAGTACATTGAGCTTGGTCGCGCTGAAGGCAAGACCATGCAGCAAGCTGTGGTTGATGCAGGCCAGGTCAGGCTGCGCCCTATTTTAATGACCACGCTCACCACCGTGCTGGGCATGACGCCTTTGGCAATAGGACTGGGCGAGGGGGCTGAGATCATGCAGCCACTTGCGATTAGCGTGATTGGTGGCTTGCTCGGCGCGATGTTGCTGACTTTGCTGCTGGTGCCGGTGCTCTATGTGTTGATTATTGGCGCCAGTGAAAAGTTGGTTTACTCAATCACAGGAAAAAGCCCATCCAGCGGCTAACCGCTATGGATGGGCTTGGCATCGCATCAGACTTTGATGTCGATATTCATACCCAGATTGCCGACCGGGGTTGGCTTTTGCATGGCGTCTGCGCTTTGCATCGCGCTTTCCACCAGCAAATTGGTCATCTGGGCTTCTTGATTGAGCTGCTTTTTTGCCATCACAGCTCCCAGTACTTCAAAGGCCTGGGCCGAAGCCGCAGCACCAACAGATTGACTCATCGATACCTCCTTTAGGATCAAAGCGTCGTCTCGTTATCGGCACTGCCTGACAAAGCTTTAGGATTTATTTTCAAGCCACGGAGACAGCTTGTTTTTTAAGTTTGCTTAGTACTTCGGCGATTTTTTGCCCGAAAAAGGGTTTGGTAATAAAGCCCGAGGCACCTGCTGCCATGGCGTCTTGCAAGTTGTCACGGGTGCTGTGGGCCGTGATCACCACGATGGGTGTTTTAATGCTTGCTTTAAGCTGCTTAAGCAAGGTGATGCCATGGGTATCGGGCAGCTCCAAATCCAGGAAAATCACATCGCACTTGTCTTGCATCGCATGCTGCAAGCCGAGTCGTCCAGTAGGGGCATCCACAATCTGTTCTACCTTGAGCGAGCTGAGGATTTGGCGCAATACTTCGCGGATTAAAGCGTTGTCATCGATGATTAAAGCCGATTTCATACAGTGTATCCTTTCAATTTGAAGGCAGGTGCTTTGGTACAGACTGCTTAAGTGTAGAGTAAGCTACGCGCATCCATCGTTGTTGGATGAATTATCCGCGATTTATCATGTTTTCATCGGAATATTTTCGGCAATCGAGCTGCGAAACATTGCCGGTGGTGGGGCTGGCAGGGGAAAAATGATGCCGCCTGTTGCAGCAGGCGGCATCCGACTTATCGCAGGAGTGACTCATTTCTCCAATGCGTTAAGAAGCCTGGACCAGAGCTGTCGATTGGGCACGAATTTGTGACTGCGACAACGCTGGGGTAAGTCGGGGCAGGGCCGGTTTAAGCGGCAATGCCTCTATTGTATCCGATTCTGTGCGGCTCGCCACCAGAGGGCGCAGTGAGCGTACCGGGCGGGTTGGGCCTTTCTTAAAGCGCCCCTTAATCAAGGGTTCGGTTTTCTTGATGTTGGCACCCAGACGGTTAATCAGACATTGTTGAATATCACCAATGCTGTAGCCTTGCTTGATTTTCATGCGTAGATAAGGCAGGCCAGCGGCTTCCAATGCACCACTGACATACCAGTCATGACTGGCTTTATGGCCTTGTTTGCTGTTGGGGTTGACCAAATCGATGGCGGCGACAATGGACATGTCATTCGGATCGCACAACACAAAGTCCAGATACTTGCCATTGAGTTTGAGTAAAGCGGTGCGGCGGGTTTTATTGCTGGTGTTTTTCTTAAAATCCAGCACATCGGCCAGTTTGACCCGGCTGAGAACCTTGTACTCTTTGTCGACGGCTTGTTCGAGCAAGCGCAAAAAGCCACGCTCCACCTGGGTAAAGACCGGGCCACGCTTTTGGAATGGGAACGGGTTGCCTTGTTCGACAAAACGACTGGCCACCAGAGCGGCAACCACCACCAGCACCACCAACAACAGTAAGATAAACTCCATAACTCCTCCGACAAGAAATTGACAGCATTTGCCGCTGTCTCCTGTACTGGCAGTTACTAAGCATAAGCTGTGCCAAAGTTTCCAGGGCAGTATTTCCCTGGTATTTCACGTATGAATCATAAGTATATGTCGCATTGATTTTAATTATGTTTGGTCGCGGCCTATAGTGGGGTATTGCCAAGGTTCAGGCGCGTTTCGGCGCGCTATTCAGGAGATGCCCATGACAACCACCACGATTGAACGCCAACGTCTGTCCATCCAAACCAATCCGGTTGATGCCGAATTTCAGCAGCAATTGGACCAAGTGTTCACTGAGGATGCTTGCGCTTTGCTGGTGGAGTTAACCCGTGAGTTTCGTCCCCGGTTGCAGCAGCTGTTGGCGGAGCGTCAACGCAAGCAAGCGCGCTTTGATGCGGGTGACTTGCCGGACTTTTTGTCAGAAACTAAAGCCATTCGCGAGTCCGATTGGCAAGTGGCGGCTATTCCAGCCGATTTGCAGGACCGTCGGTTGGAAATTACCGGCCCGGTCGATCGCAAGATGGTGATCAATGCCCTGAATGCCGATGTCAAAGTCTTTATGGCCGACTTTGAAGATGCCCAGTCGCCGACCTGGCAAGGGGTGGTGGAAGGCCAGGTGAATTTGCGCGACGCCAATCTGGGCAGCATCAGCTACACCGATCCGAACAGCGGCAAAGCGTATGCGCTGAAAGAAAACCCAGCCTTGTTAATTGCCCGGGTGCGGGGCCTGCACCTGTGGGAGAAGCACCTGCAGGTTGATGGCGAAGTGATACCGGGTGCGCTGATGGATTTTGCCCTGTACTTTATTCACAATCTGGCACAGCGTCAGAAGATGAGCACCGGTGTTTATTTTTACCTGCCGAAGCTGCAAAGCCATCAGGAAGCCAAGTGGTGGGATGATGTGTTTCGTTACACCGAACAGAAATTTGGCGTGCCGGTCGGTACTATTCGCGCTACTGTATTGATTGAAACCCTGCCCGCCGTGTTTGAGATGGATGAAATCCTCTACAGCCTGCGCGATCACATCGTAGCGCTGAACTGTGGCCGTTGGGATTATATTTTTAGCTACATTAAAACCCTGAAAAACCACCCGGATCGGGTGCTGCCGGATAGGCAGGTGGTCACCATGGACAAGCCGTTTTTAAGCGCTTATTCCCGTTTACTGATCAAAACCTGCCACAAGCGTGGTGCTTTGGCGATGGGCGGCATGGCAGCCCTTATTCCGGCCAAAGATCCGGAGCAAAATAAAGCCATTCTGGCCAAAGTCACCGCCGACAAAGAGCTGGAAGCCAGCAATGGCCACGATGGCACCTGGATAGCGCACCCGGGCCTGGCCGCCACGGCTGGCGCTGTGCTGAACAAGCATCTGGGGGATAAACCGAATCAATTGCAGGTGCTGCGCGAGCAGGATGCGCCGGTCACTGCTGCCGACTTGCTGGCACCCTGTGAGGGCGAGCGCACCGAAGCCGGCATGCGCACCAATATCCGGGTGGCGCTGCAGTATCTGGCGGCCTGGATCAGCGGCAAGGGCTGTGTGCCGATTTACGGCCTGATGGAAGATGCCGCCACCGCCGAGATTTCCCGCGCCTCGATTTGGCAGTGGATCCAACATGGCAAGAAACTGAGCAATGGCCAGCTGGTCACCAAGCAGTTGTTTGCCAGCATGCTGGATGAAGAAGCTGAAGTGGTGAAAGGAGAAGTGGGCAGCGACGCTTGGGCCAGCCAGAACTTTGAACGGGCCAAAAGTCTGCTGCTCGACATCACCACCGCCGATGAACTGGTGGACTTTTTAACCTTACCGGCTTACGACTTACTGCCCTAAAGTTTCAACGACTTTGGCTCTCCCCCCGGGATGCTGGGAGCCACTGCAGCCGCTGCTGATCTTGCTGATGTCAGCAGTGGCTGACCTTTTGGGGCCGTTTTTTGTTAAGCGTTTATTTCTTCAGCAGTTTCAGTGATCAGCCGCCGCAGCCAGATATGGCTGGCATCCTGATGCAGCAGCGGGCTCCAGATCATTTTCAGCTCAATCGATGGGATGGCAAAGGGCGGGTCTAAAATCGCCATGCTGTCGTCGTTTTCATACAGCCGCGCCGCCCGAAGTGGCAAGGTGGCGATTAAGTCCATTTCCACCGCCAGATGCATGGCGACATGGTAATTGCGGGTAAAAACGCTGATGGTACGCTGTTTGCCCAGCTTGGCCAGGGCTTCATCGACCCAGCCGAGCTTTTGAATGTCTTTTGGATCCATGCCAACGCCCACACCAAAACCGGTTTTACTGACCCAGATATGGCGGCTTTTCAGGTAGCTTTCCAGGTTAAACTGCTTGAGCACCGGGTTTTGCCGGTTGACCAGACAGGCAAAACTGTCGCGCCAGACGGTTTTTTGATGAAAAGACTGCGGCAGCTGGTCAAAGCGGTTGATCGCCATATCGACCTTGCCGTTTTCCACATCGTGAAAAGTGACATCGGATGGCGTCATAATGTCCAGCGTGGTGGCTGGAGCTTGCTCACGCATTTTTTTCAGCAGTGCCGGGATCAGAGTGGAAGCGGCGTAGTCGCTGGACATAATGCGAAACACCCGGCTGCTTTGGCTGGGATCAAAATCCTTGTGCGGCTGCAGGCTTTCTTCCAGCGTCAGCAGCACACCGCGCACAATGGGTGCCAGCTCTTTGGCGCGCTCGGTTGGCACCATGCCTTCGGAAGTGCGGACCAAAATGGGATCGTTCAGCAAATCGCGCAAGCGCTTTAAGCCATTGCTCATCGCCGGCTGAGTGATGTTGAGCTGGTTGGCGGCGCGGGTGACGTTTTTCTCCCGCAGCAACACATCCAGATAGACCAGCAGGTTTAAATCGACTTTGTTGATATTCATCCGTTCAATGCTTATTTAGTTGGACATTGATTGGCTGAATCATAACACCGGTGAATGGGCGCTGCATTAAAATTTCTAGCAGCGCCCTCTGTGTTTGGTTGGAGAGTTGCTCAATAGTACTTCAAATCATCGGCCTTGCCGCGAAAGGCGTAGTAGGCGACTGCGGTATAAGCCAGAATAAAGGGCAGCACGAAGATGGCGCCAAAGAAAATAATCTGCAGCGACTCTTTCGAGCTGGCGGCCTCGTACAACGTCATGTCGTTTGGCACCACAAAGGGGTAGAAACTCAGCACCAGGCCGGCAAAACAGCAAACAAAAATAATCAGTGTCAGCCAAAAGGGCAGCCAGGCGCCTTTGTCATCCGGCAGTGGCAAACGCTTTAACACCAGATAACCCAGCGCAAACATGCCAAAGCACAATAAAGGAATGGCGGCATAAAAATACGCCAGTGGTGGCTCGGTCCAGACCGCATAAACATTGGCGTTGACCAGCGGGTTGATCATACTGACCGCCAAAATACCACCAAAAGTCAGCACACCGGATTTTTTGCAGCTGGCAATCGCATGGCGCTGCAGCTCGCCGCTGGTTTTGCCTATCAGCCAGGCATTGCCAATCATGGCGTAGGCGGCGGTGACGCAGAGGCCACTGAAGCTGGCAAAGAGCACACTGCTTAGCTGGTAGTTCAGCCCCATTACGTAAATGCCCAGCATAAAGCCCTGGCTAAAGGTCGCCAGCAAGGAGCCGGCTTTAAAGGTCCAGTCCCAGTTGCGTTTTTGCGCTGGCTTAACCTTGGCACGAAAGTCAAAGGCTACGCCGCGCAGGATAAGCCCAATCAGCAGCAGAGCGGCGGGTAAGTACATAGCGTGTAAAATGGCGCTGTGGGCAGCTGGAAAAGCCACCAACAACAGACCCACCGCCATCACCAACCAGGTTTCATTGGCGTCCCAAAAGGGGCCGATGGAGGCAATGGCGGTATCGCGCCAGGCTTCGTTGTGCATCGGCAGGGTAATGCCCACCCCCAGATCGTAGCCATCCAAGATCCCATACAGCAGCAGCGAAAGGGCGGTCAGAGCAGCAAACACCAGCGCCAGATTTTCTGCAGTTAACCAACTCATGCGGAGGCTCCTTCTGCTGTCGCACTGGCTTTTCGCTCAGGCAGGCCAGGCTGGGTGAGATCGTACTCTTCGACATCGACGGCCCGCTTGGCCAAGACAAAGAGGGTTTTGATGTAGGCAAACAGCAGCACGGCGTACAGCAGCAAATACAAGGTCAAAGTAATGGCCACCTGCTCACTGGCGATGGTGGTCACCGCATCGCGGGTTTTTAGCACACCATAGACCAGATAAGGCTGACGGCCGATTTCAGTAACGTACCAGCCGGCCAAAGTCGCCACCCAGCCAGAGAAGGTCATACCAACCAACAACTTGAGTTGCAGCGGTGTCAGGCTGCCATGGCGGTACAAGCGGGCGCTGCACCACCAGGCGATGGCCAGCATCAGCAAGCCGATGCCGACCATCAGCCGGAAGCTGTAAAACACAGGAGCTACCGGCGGGTGCTCGCCTTTAAAGTCATTCAGGCCTTGCAACTCGCCATCCAGCTGATGGGTTAAAATCAGACTGGCCAACTTGGGAATTTCCAGTGCAAAGCGGTTTTGCCGGTTTTCTTCATCCGGCAGCGCAAACAGCACCAGTGGCGCGCCTTGTTGGGTTTCCCACAAACCTTCCATCGCGGCCACTTTTTGCGGTTGGTGCTCCAGGGTGTTCAAACCATGCAGATCGCCAACAAAAATCTGCAGCGGGACCAGCAAGGCGGCACTGAACAGAGCGGTTTTTAATGTCAGTTGCGGTGCTTTTTTGTTATCACCGCGAAGCAGACGATAAGCCGACAGGCCCGCCACTAAAAAACAGACCGTCAGAGCCGAAGCCAAAAGCATATGAGTGAGGCGGTAGGGAAAAGATGGACTGAAAATAATCGCCAGCCAGTCGGTGGCATGCGCCACGCCATCACGCATTTCAAAGCCGACCGGCGTTTGCATCCAGGAGTTCAGCGCCAGGATCCAAAAGGCCGACAAGGTGGTTGCCAGCGCTACTAAAAAGGTGGCGCCGGTATGGGCCCAGCCTGGCACCCGGTGAAAGCCAAACAGCATAATGCCAAGCAGGGTGGCCTCTAAAAAGAAGGCGGTCAGGATCTCATAGGCCAGCAAAGGCCCGGCAATATTGCCGACGGTTTCCATAAAGCCGGGCCAGTTGGTGCCAAACTGAAACGACATGGTAATGCCGCTGACCACGCCAAGAGCAAAACTCAGGGCAAAGACTTTCACCCAAAAGCGGTAGGCGCGCATCCAGACCGGATGTTTGGAGATATCAAAGCGGACTTTGAAATAAAACAGCAACCAGCCAAGGGCAATGGTGATGGTGGGAAACAGGATATGGAAGCTGATATTGGCGGCAAACTGGATCCGCGACAGGATAAGAGTGTCCAACATAATGACCTCGCTAATCGGCTTTTTTTGCAATCAGTTTGTCTTTAAATTCCAGCACCTTGCCCACACCAGAGCCGAGTTTCATCAGGGTGTTGAGCTTTTCCGGTGACAAGGATTGCAGGCTTTGCGCCCAATCGGTGATATTTTCCAGCAAGTCGTGAATTTCGGCGATACGCTCCTGAGCATAGGCTTCTTCGGCATTGCCGGCTTCATCCAGCAGAATATCGCGCAGCAACGACAGGGTTGGGTCGATTTCGCGCTTTCGCCGCTCTTCAAACACCCGGTTGGCCATATCCCAGATGCTGCCGCGGCTTTGGTAGTAATCTTTGCGATCGCCGGGGCGGTGGGTGGTGTGCACCAGCTGCCAGCTGTGCAGCTCTTTTAAACCCATGCTGACATTGCCACGGGAAATCCCCAGCATTTCACCAATGTCATTGGCGCTCAGTGGTTGTTCGCTGATCACCAGCAGCGCATAGATCTGGCCAACGGTGCGGTTAAAACCCCAGCGACTGCCCATTTCCCCAAAATGACAGACAAAGGACTCGATCATCGGTGTCATCCGCATAGCTACCTCTTTTTGAATATTCAGAAATTTCTGAAAGTATTATAAGTGAGATTTGATCCAGATCAATCAAAATCGCTGCGATAGGGGGACTTTATGCTGGCTGAAGTCGATGGACGCTGTTATCGGCGGCCAGGTTCGCTGCTGCTGGTGGCCACTTGTCGGGCTGGATCCAAGTGGGGTTTGGTCTTCAGGTAAGCGGCGCGAAAGGCCCGGAAATACTGCTGCAAAGCGGTGCTAGCTTCCGGCAAAGCTGCCAGGTGCAGTACTTCGATGGCCACTTCAGCAGTACACAGCTGGTGCAGGTGAGCGGCTTCGCGCAGCCGGTAATCCGAGGCCTGCTCTGGCGCGATGCCAAGCACTGGCAAGGATTGCAAGTAAGGGCTTTTCAACATTTTTTTGGCTTCGCGCCAGGTGCCATCCAGCAGCACAAACAGCGGGGTCTTGCCATCCGTGTGGTTGGCAAGCTGGGCCGAAGTATAAATGCAGCGGGCTGGCTCAACGTATTCATGCGGGAAAATAAGCACCGGGGCATAAGCCGGGTTGGCCAGCAGCGCCAGCAAATCAGGGTCTGCTTCGGTGCGCTGCCATAAAAAAGCATGGTTATCGGCCATCACATCGGCAATTAAGCGGCCGGTATTGCTGGGTTTGTAGGCTTCGCCCTTGTACATCAGCAGGCAAAACGCAGCCCCCTGTTGTGGCTCGGGTTTGGCCGCGCAGATGCAGTGGGCCTCGGCCAGCAAACAGGCCGGGCAGCGCTTGAGTTTGGCGCCTCGGGCCAAAAACACCCGTTTGGATGCCAGCAACTCGCGCTCGCGCAAAGCTAGGACGGCATTATGTGGTTTGGCAGCAGAGGTCAAAGGGCCAGACTCCAGGGCAAAGAGGCGGCAGTATATACCCAAGTGACCTCAAGATGCGAGTTTCAGCGCCTTTGGGCGCTTTCAATGCAAGGCACTCTGGCGACGCAATGTCGGCCACCTTGCTAGCCAGAGTAACGATTTGCCTGGCAAGCTCAGGCTGATTTCTCGTGAAAACGGGCACTAAAGCGCATGCCATCCGGATAGGGAAACACATCGTCGAACTGACCGGCGCGGATGCGTTGCTGCATCTGTTGCCAGTAAGCCGGGTCCATCAGCTCGGGGTGGGACTTGAGCAGTAAATCCCGTAGTTCGGGCTGCGCTGTAACATAGGTGCTGATTTGCTCCGGAAAGACATCGCCCGGTGCGACGGAGACATCGCTGTAAAGCGCGTCATCGATGCTTTTGGCTTTGGGCAGGGCGCGAAAGTTCACATCCAGTAGGTACTGCACTTCATCGTAATCGTAAAAAATCACCCGCTTGTGGCGGGTTACGCCAAAGTTTTTCAGCAGCATGTCGCCGGGAAAAATATTGGCAGCAATGATGTCTTTTAACGCCTGGCCGTAATCTTTCATGATGCGGGCTTTTTCATCGCTGCCCACCTGCTCCAGGTACAAATTAAGCGGGATCATCCGTCGTTCGATGTACAGGTGCTTGATCACCACCAGCTCGTCTTCAATACGCAGCGAGCCGCCAATGCTTTGCTTAAGCTCTTCCAGCAGTTCGGGCGCAAAGCGGTCGATGGGCAGCGCCACATCCGAGTATTCCATGGTATCGGCCATGCGGCCGACCCGATCGTGCTTTTTCACCTGCAGGTAGCGGGCTTTGACAGTGGCGCGGCTGATGGGCTTGCTTTCCGGAAACTCATCGCGGATCACTTTAAACACATAAGGAAACGACGGCAGGGTGAATACCATCATCACCAAACCGCGGATCCCGGGCGCTGCGACAAAGTGATCGCTGGAGCGGGTTAAATGCTGCAGCAGCTCGCGGTAAAACTCGGTTTTGGCTTGCTTGTGCAAACCGATGCTGGCATAAAGCTCGGCCAGGGTTTTGTGCGGCATCAGTTCACGCAGAAACTGGATCAAGGCCGAAGGCACCGGGCTTTGCACCATAAAATAAGCGCGGGAAAAGCCAAACACCACCGAAAGTTGCTCGGGCTCGGTGATCAGGGTATCCAGGTAAAGCCCTTCGCTGGGGGCGGTGGAGCAGGCCTGCTGATGCAACACCGGGATCACAAAGGGCTGCTGGCCCTCTGGCGTCACCACCCGGCCAATGATGTAAGCAGCCTTGTTGCGGTAAAAAGCGCTTTTTAAAATATCAAAGCGGATCAGGTGCAGCGGGTACTTGCCGTGGCTGGACTGGTCCAAAAAGCTGCGCACCAGATAACGGATATCGCGCTCCAAATCAATAAAGTCGGGACCAAAGCGAAAGTCAGCAATGATCTGGCGCAGTGTTTGTTTCAGGCTGTTTTGAATGGGAAAGTAGCTGTCGTACACCGAAGCAACCGGAGCCGGCAGTTGCTGGCGATTGAGCGTGGTTTGGACAAAAATATTCTGATTGTGAAAGTACTTGCGCTCAAAAAGCCTACAAAACAGCGAGTTGTAAAAGGTTTCGGCCAGCTCCGCCTGCGGGTGCATCTGCAAAAAGTCACTGTACTGCTGTTTGACGTCCTGCCAGAAACCAGCGGAGCCACCCGGATCCGGCAGCTGTTGTTTTAGTTGCTGCAGGGTTTCATTAACCCGTTGATCATAAAACGAAATGCGCTCTGAGCTGAGCTGCAAAAAGCCCGGCCAATCGGCCTGGTTAAAATAGCGGCTGGCGGCGGCTGTACTGTCTTCAAACAGCGCAAAATGGCGTTTAAAGCCTTTTAAAATCAACTCGGCAATGTGTTTTGGCTGCATCTTGCTATGATAGTTGGCATCAAAAGGTCATCTTCGCATGAAACTGTCGAAATGCAAGCCTCCCCCGAATAGGGGAGCGCATGGATCCCGGGTCACATACCCGGAGGTGGCAACGAACCGAGACCTTCTTTAAGCTGACAATCACGAGGAGTCGATTGATGAATGCATCTGTGCCGTTGTTAAAAACCGAAAATTTCTGGCAGGGTCAGTGGCAGGGTGCACCGACGCGTTTTGCCGTGACCAACCCGGCCACGGGTGAACAACTGGCCGAGGTGGCGGATGCGACACCAGAGCAAGCCGGGTTGGCGGTGCAGGCAGCACTCGATGCTTTTGCCAGCTGGTCGGCGACAGCTGCCGATGAGCGAGCGGCTTTGCTGCAGCGCTGGCAGCAGTTGTTGTTGGCGCATCAGGGTGAGCTGGCGCTGCTTTTGACGCTGGAGCAAGGCAAGCCCTTGGCGGAAGCCAAAGGCGAGATTGCTTATGGCGCCTCCTACCTGCAATGGTTTGCTGAAGAAGCCCGGCGGGTGTATGGCGATACCATACCTGCTGCTTCAACCGATAAGCGCATTCTGGTGCTGAAACAGCCGGTCGGAGTCGTGACGGCCATTACCCCCTGGAATTTTCCCAATGCGATGATTGTGCGTAAAGCCGCGGCAGCTTTGGCTACAGGTTGTACCTTTGTGGTCAAACCGGCGCAGCAAACACCGCTCTCGGCGCTGGCGCTGGCAGAGCTGGCGCTGCAGGCGGGGATCCCGGCCGGGGTTTTTAATGTGCTGGCCAGCAGCGATGCCAAAGGCATTGGTGAGGTGTTCACTCAGGATCCGCGGGTAGCGAAATTTAGCTTTACCGGCTCGACGGCGGTTGGAAAAACCTTGCTGGCACAGTGTGCACAAGGCGTGAAACGGGTGTCGATGGAGCTCGGCGGCAATGCGCCTTTTATCGTGTTTGACGATGCCGATCTGGATGCCGCCGTGCAAGGGCTTCTGGCATCGAAATTTCGCAATGCCGGCCAAACCTGCGTCTGCACCAATCGGGTCTATGTGCAGGCCTCGGTTGCCGAGGCTTTTAGTAAGAAGGTGCAGCAAGCGGTCGCCCGTTTGCGACTTGGCAATGGCTGTGATCACGGCGTGGATCTTGGTCCTTTAATTGATGAAGCGGCCTGTCGCAAAGTCGAAGCGCTGGTGCAGGACGCACTAGCTTCCGGGGCCAATTTGATCTGTGGCGGCCAGCGGCAAAGCCCGGACAGTCTGTTTTATCAGCCAACGGTGCTGAGCAAGGTGGATGACCGCATGGCGGTGGCCAAGCAAGAAATTTTTGGCCCGGTTCTGGCGCTGCAATCATTTGATACCGAAGCCGAAGTGCTGGGCAAAGCCAATGCCACCGACTATGGCCTTGCAGCCTATTTTTACAGCCGGGATATTGGCCGTATTTTCCGGGTCGCCGAAGGGCTGCAGTTTGGCATGGTGGGGGTGAATGAAGGCATTATTTCCAATGCAGCGGCCCCCTTTGGTGGGGTTAAGCAATCCGGCTACGGTCGGGAAGGGTCGAAATACGGTCTGGATGATTATCTGGATATCAAATACCTCTGTTTAGGGGGCTTGGGCTAAGCCGCCTGGCATTTCCGGGAGCAGCAATGAACAATGCAGCGTGGCAGTCACGTAAACCAGCAGTAGTGGCCAGAGCAAATTGTAAACGGTTTATGTTGAGTGGGCCCGCAATGTCAATACTGATTTTTACTCAGCATGGTGCAGAAATGGTGTAGACTTGATGCATCAGGCAGGAGGTTTTTTATGCAAACTTCATTAAAGCAAATCGAAGAGCAAGCTCTGGGTTTGAACTCTGAAGATCGGGCGAAATTAGCAGAAGTGATGCTCGAGTCGTTGAGTCCCTCACTGGCAGAAGTAGAGGCTGCTTGGGCGCAAGAGATTGCAGAGCGTGTTGCTGCCTATGACAAAGGCGAAATGCCTGTTTTTGCTGCTGAAGACGTGTTTGCTGAAGCAAAGCGTATTATCAGGTGATGCAGGTAAAATTTGTTGCGCCGGCACGGCGTGAGTTCCTGCAACAAGTCCTCTATTACCATCAGCAAGAGCCAGGACTAGGCGCTGCATTTGCGCTGGAGATTGAAGCAGCCACAGCCAGAGCGCTTGCATTTCCGGAAGCAGGTTCTCCTGCTAGCACGAATACCAGACGAGTTTTCGTTAATAAATTCCCATTTTCAGTGGTGTATCGGCCAGACCATGAGGGCATTGTGGTTTTTGCTGTGGTAAACCACTCACGCAAACCAAATTACTGGGCTTCACGAGCATAAAAAGTATTGGTCACTTTGTTCTAAAACGAGCTCTGAAACAGCCACTTTCTGGCTTTTAAGCCATCTTTCCACTACACTGCGCGTCTTTTCTGATACCAGTCTGTGAGGGCGCGGGCCAATGTAAGTGTTTTTCCTACGTACGATCCTATGAAATTGCTGGAAAAAATGCATGCTGTCACTGACAGTTGGTCATTTCTGGCGCTTGTTACTTTCAACCGAACGACGCGGGACGAACAAGATGCTTGCTTCTATCAAACAAAACTGGTTTTCCAATCTGCGCGGTGATGTGCTGGCTGCCATTGTGGTGGCGCTGGCGCTGATCCCTGAAGCCATTGCCTTTTCCATTATTGCTGGGGTCGACCCCAAGGTCGGCCTGTACGCTTCTTTTTGCATTGCCGTGATCACGGCGTTTGCCGGTGGCCGGCCGGGGATGATTTCGGCGGCTACCGGTGCCATGGCTTTGCTTATGGTGACTCTGGTACGCGAGCATGGCCTGGAGTATCTGTTGGCCGCGACCTTGCTCTGTGGTCTGCTGCAAATTGTGTTTGGGCTACTCAAACTCGGTGAGCTGATGCGCTTTGTGTCGCGCTCGGTGGTCACCGGCTTTGTCAATGCGCTGGCGATTCTGATCTTTATGGCGCAGTTGCCGGAGCTGACCGGCCAGCATGGCTCTGTGCTGGTGTACAGCATGACGGCTCTGGGTTTAGCCATTATTTACCTGTTCCCTTATGTCACCAAAGCCATACCTTCACCGTTGGTCTGTATTGTGGTACTCACCGCACTGGCTTTGTACTTTGGTTTAGATCTTCGGACTGTCGCTGATATGGGCGAGCTGCCGGACAGCCTACCGATTTTCCTGTGGCCGGATGTGCCGCTGAACTTTGACACCCTGGCCATCATTTTCCCGTACTCGCTGGCGCTGGCTGTGGTGGGTATTCTGGAATCCTTGATGACCGCCACTATTGTCGATGATTTAACCGATACCAGCAGCGATAAAAACCGTGAGTGCGTGGGCCAGGGCGTCGCCAATATCGGCTCGGGTTTGATTGGTGGTATGGCCGGTTGTGCCATGATTGGTCAGTCGGTGATTAACGTCAAATCCGGTGGCCGCACCCGGTTATCCACCTTATTGGCCGGGATCTTGTTGCTTATTCTGGTGGTTTTTCTGGATCAGTGGGTGGGTCTGATCCCGATGGCGGCTCTGGTGGCGGTGATGATTATGGTGTCCATTGGGACCTTTGACTGGAGCTCGGTACGAAACTTAAACACCAATCCGAAAAGCTCCAGTGTGGTGATGATTGCGACCGTAGTGGTGGTGGTCTTTACCCATAACCTGGCTTATGGTGTACTGGTGGGTGTGCTGCTAAGTGCGTTGTTTTTTGCCAACAAAGTGGGCCGGATTTTGTACATTGGTTCCAGCTTGTCTGGCGACGGCCAAGAGCGCAGTTATCAGGTGGTGGGTCAGGTATTTTTCACCTCGGCCGAGCAGTTTATTGCGGGCTTTGATTTTAAGGAAGCGGTGGAAAAAGTTCGCATCGATCTAAGCCGGGCTCACTTTTGGGATATCACCGCCATCAGCTCGCTCGATAAAGTGGTGCTGAAGTTTCGCCGTGAAGGCACCGAGGTTGAATTGATTGGCCTGAATGAAGCCAGCGCTACCCTGGTGGATAAATTTGCTGTGCACAACCGCCCGGATGCGGTCGAAAAACTGATGGGACATTAGGAGAAATAGCATGATCAAAAAAGTCATGGCCTGCATTGATGCCTCACCCTATGCCGAGGCGGTCTGTGATTACAGCGTCTGGGCGGCCAATCGCCTGAGTGCACCTTTGTCGATGCTGCATATTTTGGATAAAGCCCAGCACACCAATACGCCGGATTTAAGCGGCACCATTGGCCTTGGATCGCAGGAAATTCTGCTGGAGCAATTGGCCGAGTTGGATGAGAAACATGCCAAGCTGGCGTTAGAGCGCGGTCGTCATATTTTAAGCGCTGCCAAAGCTCGAGCGGAAACCGCTGGCATTGCTGAGGTCGATGAGCGTTTGCGGCATGGCCACTTTGTGCAGAGTTTGCTGGAGCTGGAAGAGGAAACCCGTTTGTTGGTGCTGGGCAAGCGTGGCTTCAGCAGTGCCGATGCGCACGGCCAGCTGGGGCTGCATGTCGAAGGCTTGATCCGCAGCACGCAAAAACCGGTGCTGCTGACCCAACAACACTTTGTCGAGCCGACCAGCCTGCTGATGGCCTATGATGGCAGCGAAACCGCCACGAAAAGCCTGAATATGCTGGCTGAAAGTCCTTTATGCAAAGGCTTGCCATGCCATCTGGTGATGGCCGGTGCCGATGTTGAGGCGGCCAGGGCGCAGCTGGAACAGGCAGCCGGGAAGCTGCGTAGCGAAGGCTTTGAAGTGACCGTGGCGATTGTGGCCGGTGAGCCGGATGTGGTCCTGAACCAGTACCAGCAGGATCATGACATCGGTTTGTTGGTGATGGGCGCTTATGGCCACAGCCGCATTCGCCAGTTCTTTTTGGGCAGTACCACTACGGCGATGATTAGCAAAGCCAAGAGTTCTTTGCTGGTACTGCGTTAGCCCTAGTCTTTTTACAAACTTCTTCAGTGACAGGGCATCAACCGATGCCCTGCTTCCTTCCCGTCAAATCATGATCCATCCTGCCGTCATAAAAGCGAAAAACGCCAGAATGCCGCAGAACAGCGCATAGGGCAGCTGGGTTTTTACGTGTTCCAATAAATCACAGCCAGCAGCCACTGAGCTGACGGCGGTGGTATCTGAAATAGGTGAGCAGTGATCGCCAAAGACGCCGCCACTTAAAATGGCGGCCAACACCAGCTCGGGCGGCAGGCCCAATACCATCACCATCGGCATGCCAATCGGAATCAAAATGGCAAAGGTGCCCCAGGAGGTGCCGGTGGTAAAGGAAATCAAGGCGCCGGCTAAAAACAGCAACGCTGGGATCAGGAACAGTGGCAGGGCATCGCTGACAATGGAGGCAATAAAGTCACCGGTACCCAATTGGCGCATGCTGGCGCCAAGGGCTAAGGAGAGCAGTACAATGGTGACCAGCGGCAGCAGTTCGTTCATGCCTTTAAAACCAATGCCCACCAGCTTTTTGTGGCTGAAGCGGCGGCTAATCAGCATCATGCTGTAGGCAATCAGACAAGCCAGGGTGGTGGCGTACAACACCGATTTCGAGCCGGAGCCATCGACCAGCTTGCCATCGCCGGTCCACAGCATAAAACCCACCATGGCAAGCACCAGGGTAAATAAGGGCACCAGCATAAAGGCTGGGTGGCTGGGCGCAATTTCCAGCTCGGTGTGTTTATCCAGCGTGTTCAGCTCTTTTTCCGACTGGCGCATCGGGCCATAAATTTTGCCGCTGACAATGGTGTACAGCACTACGACCAGCGTGATGATGGCGTAAAAGTTCAGCGGTATGGTGCCAATCAGCACCGCAACGGCACTTTTTTCCAGCTCGTACATGGAAACCAGGCCAAGAATGAAGGCGCCCCAGCCGTTGAGCAGGATCAGGATACAAATGGGCGCGCTGGTGCTGTCGATGATGTAGGCCAGCCGGGCCCGGCTCATGTGAAATTTATCGAACAAACCGCGTGCGGTAATACCGGCAGTCAGCGAGCTTAAGTTGGACTCAATAAACACCATGATGCCAATAAAAAACGTCAGTAGGCCGGTCTGGCGCTGATTGCGGGCAATGCCTTTTTTCACAAAGAGCTCGACCATGGCCGAGACCCCGCCGGAGTAGCGCATATACGCCAGCACAGCGCCAACCATCAGAGAGAACATTAGCAAGCGGGCGTTGTCGGTGGAGGAGGTCACGCCGACAATGCGCTCCAGGGTTTGCACCGGGCCATCCAGCAGGGCGGAGCTTACACCAAATTGGCCCGCTCGCAGCAGCAACAAGAGTTCAGCGCTGCACAACGAGACCAGTAAGGCCAGGATCACTTCTTTGCGCCACAGCACGACGGCAATGGCAACCAGGGCGGGCAGAATGGTCAACCAGTCAGACAAAATTGGATCCTCTTGGGTACGGGGCAGTGCCAGGGTGCTATCTTACTGTACTTTAGAGGACCAACTCAGGCTTGTCATTCCCTGAATGAGGGGGAGCAGCGAAAGCTGCTCCTGACAGTTTAGCGGAAGCTGTAGCGCAGACCAACCATCACGATGGTCGGATCGATGCTGACATCCACCGGTTGCACCGTAGTGCCATTGACTTTGACCTTGGCATCGGTATCGATATCGGCCCAGGCGATCATCGCATGCAAGCCCCAGTTGTCGCTGAGCTTGTAATTAAAACCAGCCTGCAGCGCAATGCCAACCGAATTTTTCAGCGATAAAGACACATCATCACTGGCCTGAGCGGCTTCCAGAGCGACCAGTGTATTCACCAGCTCAGGGGCTACTTTTTCGGAGAAAAATACTGTGTAGTTGACGCCAGCACCGACAAAGGGGCGGAAGTCAGCATTGGCACTGCCAAAGTTGTATTGCGCCAGTAAGGTGGGTGGCAGATGTTTGGTTTTGCCGACAGGCAGACCATCCACCGCTGAACCTTTCACCCGGATATTATGGGAGAAAGGGGTGGCAGCAATCAGTTGCACGCTCCAGTGATCGTCCAGTGCATAATCAAAGGTCAGACCCAGCTGGGTATTGCTGTTGACACCAACTTTAGCCGAGTTGGCTGGCAGACCGGCCACGGTTTCTACCACATTGAGGTAGCTGCTGTCATCATTCGGGCTAACGTTGATGGCACCGACGTTCACACTGAAGTTGGCCAGTGCCAGTGGGGAAAACAAAGCCGCAGTCAAAGCGGACAGTGGCAGCAAAGCAGTTGTCTTGTTGCGCATGGTGTACTCCATTTGGGATAGGTTCTGGCGCTTATTGTGCGCATCTGCCACCAGGAAAACCTGCGCCAGATCAAGCTTTGCACCCAGGGTAGATGGTCAGAAAGCAAAACTTTGATGCAGATTAAGTTTTTGAAGGGGGAAGGGAGAAATTGTTAGCTTATACCGTGCAACTGCTGGTGCCAGTCCTGCAGCCCTTGCAGGCTTTGCAGCAGTTTTTCCTGCAGCTTTTCATCCTGCAGGCTGCCATCGGTATCAAAGTTATTGTTAAAGGCACTGGCAAAAAACTCGGGTTTGGTCATCACCTGCAGATCCAGATAAACGCAGATCTGCCGCAAATGATACTGCGCCCGGGCAGTGCCCATGCCACCACCGGCGCCAATCAAGGCGGCTGCTTTACCGCGCAGCAGGTGGTTGTCCGGCTCGCGTGAGGCCCAGTCCAGCGCATTTTTCAGCGCTGGGGCTATCGAATAGTTGTACTCGGTGCAGGCCAAAAGCAGGGCATCGGCTTCGGCAAATTCGTGCAGCAAGTGCTGAACGGCTGGTGGCTTTTCTGCCAGGTCCGCATTGTAAAAAGGCACATCCAGCAAATCGGCGATGTGAATTTTCATGCCGGATGGAGCATGCGCCTGCGCATAACGCAGCAAGCCGCGGTTGGTTGATTTTGCCCGCAGGCTGCCACTGAGACCAAGTACCCGCACTGTCATGATGCTTCCTGTAGTTTGCTGTTCTGCTTCAAGCCTAGATGGGCATCAGGGGTAAAGCAAATAGGGCTGACGTTGGCGCAGAAAATGCGCCAGATCATCGTGCCAGCTGGCCCGGATTTCGGCTTCGGGGATTTGCGCCTCCAGCTGCAGCCTGAGCTGATCTGTGCCTGCCAGGCGGTCCATAAAGCCCGGTGAGGTAAACAAGGGTTGTCCTTGCTCAGCAAAGCGTTGTTGCCAATGGATCAGGTAGCTGAGATCAAGCCCCTGTGCGCTGACGTCACGCAAGTCCTGACCAAACACGGCTTTGTCCTGCAGTGGTGGGGTCAGGGCCGCGCCAGGCGTGGACACCGGCCGAAAGGAAAACGCCTGGTCCAGATCGTCGGTCAGCGCGAATTGGTCAAAGCCCAACACCTGAAAGGGGTAAGGCGTACCGCGGCCGACACTCATCGGGGTGGCTTCAAAAAAGCCCAGCGAGGCATAAAGCGCAATCGACTGGTCGTTCGGTAAGTTGGGGCTGGGACGTATCGGTAAGGAGTACGGTTTATCGCGGCGGTATTGCTGCATGGGGATCACGGTCAGTTGCAGGGCTTCGGCATTGGGGATCCAGCCCTCGCCCTGGATCATCAGTGCCAGTTCCCCCACGGTCATGCCATGCAAGAGGGGAATGGGATGCATGCCAACGAAGGATTGAAACGCCAGGTCCAGCACAGGGCCATCGACATAACGGCCATTGGGGTTCGGACGGTCTAAAATAAGGACTTTGGTGCCTTCGGCGGCGGCAACCTCCATCAGGTAGTGCATGGAGCTGATGTAGGTGTAGTAGCGCACCCCAACATCCTGGATATCAAAAATGACCACATCCAAAGCGCGCATTAGCTCGGCAGATGGCCTGCGGTTGCTGCCATACATCGATGCTATGGGTAAGCCGGTGCGCTCATCCACGCTGTGATCCACCTTGGCGCCGGCATCGTGATCGCCGCGAAAGCCGTGCTCCGGTGCAAAAATCGTCTGAATGGCGATGCCCTCGGCCAACAAAGCATCCACCAGGTGCTGCTCGCCAAGACGCGAGGTTTGATTGACCAAAAGCCCTACTTTCTTATCGCGCAGCAGCGGCAGATAAAGCCCGCTTTGTTCGGCACCGAGCAGAAAACTTGTTTCCTGAGGCTGTGCGGAGGAGGGGGGCGTTGGCTCTGGAGCAGGTTGACAGCCGGTCAGCAACAGCAGCAAGCAGGAGAAGCGCAGCAAAAACATGGTATTATCCGGGCAACTGAACAGTGACTCTCTTTATAGCATGGTGACAAAAGAGTGCGAACCCCCTGCTGGGGTATAAACTGTAGGGTGGTTTGGCTCTATGCTGAAGTCAGCGCTAAGAGAGGATAGGAGTAGCGGATGCGTTGCTGGATTGGACTGGGGGTTTTGATGGTGGGGATGCAGGCGATGGCACATCAGCTGGAATCAGTACCACTGCGTACTGTGTTGGCACAAAAAATCATGCTGGACCTGCGTTACTACTGCGCCGAGCCGGTGGCCGCAAACCACTGCCGTACGCCGATGACAGAGCTGCCGGCAGAGTTGGCGCAGCTGATCCGCGACACCGAGTTGGGCGGGGTTATTCATTTTGCCGAGAATGTGCAGGAGATTGGTCAAATCCAGCGGCTGAACCGGCAACTGCAGCAGGCGGCCCGGCAAAGCCAACATCGGTTGCCGCTCTTTATTGCGGTGGATCAGGAAGGGGGCCGGGTGGCTCGCTTACCCAGACATCAGGCGACCACCTTTAGTGGCAATATGGCCATAGGGGCGACCTACGCCAGGCATGGTGTGCGTTATGCCACTCAGGTGGGGCAGGTGCAGGCCAAAGAGTTGCTGGCGCTGGGTTTTAATCTGAATTTTGCCCCAACGGTGGATGTCAACAACAACCCGGCCAATCCGGTGATCAACGTGCGTTCCTATGGCGACGATCCAAGCCGAGTGGCCGAGTTGGGCGCTGCCAAAGTGGCCGGCATGCAGCAGCAGGGTATGATGGCGGCGCTGAAGCACTTTCCTGGCCATGGCGATACCGAGGTCGATAGCCATCTGGGCCTGCCTGTGGTGCGCCACAGTCGGGAGCGCATTGATGCCATCGAGCTGGCACCTTTTGCCCACATTATCGACCAGGCTCCACCGGCCATGATCATGACCGCCCACATTCAGTTTCCGGCGCTCGATAGCAGTACCTTAGAGGGCCGGGATGGCCACACTTTTATCAAACCTGCGACCTTGTCCCGGGACATTCTGACCAATTTATTGCGCAACGAACTGGGTTATCAGGGAGTGGTGGTGACCGATGCGCTGGATATGAAAGGCATCACCGACTTTTTCAGTCCGGAGCAAGCGGTGATCCAGGCCTTTGCGGCTGGAGCCGACATAGCGCTGATGCCGGTAAAAATTCAAAGCCCGGCAGAGCTGGGGCAGTTGGATGCTCTGCTTGATGTGCTGGAACAAGCCGTTTCGGCTGGCAAGCTGGATGAAACGGAGTTAAGAGCCTCGTTTGCTCGTGTGCACCGGTTAAAACAGCAGCTGCCCAGCCAGTTGCCGGAGCTCTCTGTGCTGGCACACCCGGAACATAGGGCGCTGGAGCTGGCACTGGCGCGTGACAGCATGACTCTGGTGCGCAACCACAAGCAACTGCTGCCGCTTAAGCCGGATGCTGCCAAACCCTGGCTGCTGTTGATGCCGGATCAAAGCCGCTGTGAAGCCATGCTGGCGGCACTGAGCGCTCGCGGCGTCGCCTCCGGGCAGCTGCACTGCTTCAGTGCTCTGACGGAGCATTGGCCCGATGTATTGGCGGCGCTGGATAGCAGCGCTGTGCTGATCACCGCCATGGTGACTCCGATGCCAAGCCTGGCGGAGTTGGGCGGATTGGACGATGTGGCGGCTTTGGGTGGTTTGCAACGGGCCTACCAGCAGTTGGAACAGCGTCTGCAACAACTCAGTGCCGAGGCCAAAGTCCGGAAGATCCCGGAAGTTTACCTCAGTTTACGCAGCCCCTACGATCTGCAACAATTCGGGGCGAATGCGGCAGCGGTGCTGGCCAGTTACGATTACCATACCCGGGTTGACCCTGCAACGGGGACGCACAGCGGGCCAGCCTTTGAAGCCCTGGCCGATGTGCTGCTTGGCCGCTATCCAGCACGGGGGGAGTTGCCGGTGCAACTGCCGGCGGAGCCTGCACGATGAAAGCATGGTGGCAGCGTCACTGCGATGGTATTTTGCAGCAGCTGCCCGCCGATCGACTGCTGGCGCTTGATCTGTTTCGTGGTATCACCATCACCGCGATGATTCTGGTGAATAATCCTGGCAGTTGGGTACACATCTATGCGCCGCTGCGCCATGCCGAATGGCACGGCTGGACCCCAACCGATCTGATTTTCCCGTTTTTTATCTATATTGTCGGTGTCTCCATGCAGCTCAGCTTAAGCAAGCAGCAGCGCAGCCGACCCGCTCAGCTGCTGAGCGGAAGCCTGCGCAGCCTCAAGCTGATTGCTCTGGGTCTGATGCTGGCACTGGCCTACTACAATCTGAGGGATCCCAACTTTGACTGGGTCGAGCAGCGCTTGCTGGTGCTGCGTTACCCAGGGGTCTTGCAGCGCATTGGTGTGGTGTATTTTATCAGTTTGTTGCTGGTGCTAGTGCTTGCCTGGCGCGGGCGTTTGCTTTCCGCTTTGCTGCTATGCGGTGTTTATTTGCTGGCCATGTTTGGCCTGACTTATCAGGATGATGCCGGCAACAGTTATCGTGGCTTGCTGGAGTATGGCAACAACTTTGCCGCCTGGTTGGATCATCGGCTGCTGGGGCCCAATCATCTGCTCTACCGGAGCGCGACCCCTTTTAGCTTCGATCCGGAAGGGCTCTGGTCCACCTTGCCTGCCATCAGCAGTTGCCTGGCCGGGGTGCTCACCGCCCAGTACCTGCAACAGCCGGGAGCTTTGACCAGTAAAATTAAGACGCTGCTGCTGTTTGGTGTCGCTGCGGTGTTGCTGGCCGAGCTTTGGCATGGCTGGTTGCCCATCAACAAAGCTTTGTGGACGCCGAGCTTTGTGTTGCTTAGTACCGGCTATGCCTGGTTGGTGCTGGCGCTGTCGTTGTGGCTCTGTGATATCCGCGGGTATCGCCGCTGGACCGCACCTTTTGTGGTCTTTGGTGCCAATGCCATTTTATTCTTTGTGGCGGCCGGGCTGGTGGCCCGCTTGCTTGGCATGATCCCGATTGGCACGACGGTGCTGCAGCCCTGGTTGTACCGCAGCTGGTTTCAGCCATTCTTTGGCAATGAGCTTGGCTCTTTGATGTTTGCACTGTGCTTTTTGTTGCTGGCTTATCTGGCCATGTACGGCTGTTACCGCAAAGGCTGGATTTGGAAAGTATGACGGTGCTCGTTCTGGCAGCAAGGTTTGCATTTTTAGCAGGATGGCATAAGCTCTAAATTATCCGTCAACAAAAATGAAACCATGCGCTTACTTTCAATGATGGTGTTGCTGGTATGGTTGCAACCGCTCTGGGCACAGCTTTTGGCCGATACCAGTGAGCGTCCACTGGTGGTAGGCGTGTACCACAACCCACCTAAACTCAAAACTGCAGCTGATGGCAGCCCCAGCGGTATTCTGGGTGAGCTGTTGGTGGAAATTGCCCGACGGGAAGGTTGGCAGCTGCATACGGTTTCATGCGATTGGAGTTATTGCCTGCGTTTTTTGTTGGATGGCGAGATCGACTTATTGCCGGATATGGCCTTTAGTGAGCAGCGAGCTGAACAGTTTCATTTTCACCAAACGCCGGCGTTGTACAGCTGGTCTCAGTTGTATGGTCGTAGCGGCGTGCAGATCACCGAGATTGCGGAGTTAGGCGGACAACGCATCGCTGTGTTGCTGGATTCCGTGCAGCAAAGCTACCTGCAGGCATTGCTGGAAACGCATCATTTGGAAGCAGAGCTGGTGCTGGTCGAGTCTCTGGCAGAGGCATTTGCTCTGGTTCAGGCCGGACGCGCGGATTTGGTGGCAGCCAATCATTATTTTGGTCAGCAACAAGCGCAACGCTACCAGTTGACCCCCAGCCCCTGGTTGTTTCAACCCAGTCGGCTGTTCTATGCCAGTCGGCTGGGGCAGCAACAGCAGGTGTTAAGCACGCTGGATAACTACCTGCAGCGCTGGCAGCAGCAGCCGGACTCACCTTACTATCAAATTCTGCAGCGCTGGGGCAGTGGAGAGCCGGAACTGCAGCAAAGTGGACAGCTATACCGCAGCCTGCTGCTGGTTGCGATGATCGTACTGATGCTGGTTTTTACCGGTGCTTTGGTGCTGCGGTGGCAGGTAAAACAGCAAACCCGGCACCTGAAAGCCAGCGAAGCCAGACTCAATACCATCCTTGATTCGGTCGATGCCTATATTTACATCAAAGATACCCAGCTGCGCTACCAATACATCAATCACAATGTCGCTAAGTTATTTGGTTGCACGCCAGAGCAAGCCGTGGATCATGATGACTTTGCTTTTTTTGATCATCAGACCGCGAGCAAGCTGCAGCACAACGATCATTTGGTGCTGCAAAGTGGCAAGCGCTGGGTGCATGAAGAGGAAAATACCACCAGCGATGGCCGGGTCACTCAAACTTTTTTAAGCGTAAAGATTCCGCTGCGGGATGCCATTGGCAAGATATATGCGCTCTGCGGTATTTCCACCGATGTCACCGAGCACAAACAGCAACAGGAAGCCATTCATAAGTTGGCATTTTACGATGCGCTGACCGGTTTACCGAACCGTAGGCTGCTGCTCGACAGGCTGCAGCAGGCTTATGCGCTGTTTCAGCGTCAGCAGCAGCAAGGTGCCCTGATGTTTATCGACCTGGATCACTTCAAGGATTTAAACGATACCCTGGGCCATGCGGTAGGAGATGAGTTTTTATTGCAAATTGCCAGGCGTTTGCAGCAGGGGCTTCGTCAATGCGACACCCTGGCCAGGTTAGGAGGCGATGAGTTTGTTATTTTACTGTTGGAGTTGCCCGATGACCACCAACGTGCCTGGCAGCGGGTGCAGGTGATCGGTGACAAGGTCTTGCAGCTGCTGGCCGAGCCAGTGCTGTTGCAACAGAAACCCTATCAGGCTTCAGCCAGTATCGGTGTAGCCATGCTCTCCGATGGCAACAGCGTGGATGAGTTGATGCAGCGGGCCGATATGGCGATGTACGATGCCAAGAACCGTGGCCGCAACCGGCTGCGCTTTTTTAATCAGCAGATGCAGCTGGATGTTACAGAGCGGGCCGTTTTGACCAATCGGTTGCGGACTGCACTTGGCAATCAGGAGTTGTATCTCGAGTACCAGCCGCAGTTTAATGAGCAACAGGGCATGATTGGAGCCGAGGTGCTGCTGCGGTGGCATCATCCTGAGCATGGTCATTATGCCCCGGCTGATTTTATTCCGGTTGCTGAGGCAACGGGTTTAATCGTGCCGATTGGGAACTGGGTGTTGATGCAAAGCTGCTTTACGCTGGCGGATTGGTCGAACGATGCGCGCTACCAACACTGGCAGCTAGCGGTGAATATTAGCGCGCGTCAGTTGTTGGACAGTCATTTTGTGTCAGGGCTGGCCGATATGCTGGCGCAGACCGAGGCACCACCTCAGCGCTTGCTGCTGGAGATCACAGAAAGTCAATTGCTGGATGATACCGAGCTGGCGCATAAGCAGTTGTATCAGCTTGCCAGGATGGGCATTCAGATTGCGATGGATGACTTTGGCACCGGCTATTCATCGCTTCAATCCTTGAAAAACTTGCCGTTGCGCCAACTTAAAATAGATCGGAGTTTCGTGCGCGATCTGTTGGATGACAGCAGCGATGAGGCCATTGTCCGAACCATTTTGGCGCTTGGTAAGAGCCTGGAGCTGGAAGTCGTAGCGGAAGGGGTTGAAACAGCTGCGCAATTTAAAGCCTTGCACCAGCTCGGTTGCCGTCAGTTTCAGGGCTTTTATCTGGGGCGCCCGGCTTCGCTTGAACAACTCTATACGTTGGTGAACGAACGCTCCTAGGCCAAACAGATAAAACTCGGTTGAGTTGAGGCTGGATAGCTGCGAGCCAACAGTGTTGCTGCTCTAGTGGATACTTTTAAACAACTGGTTACACTTTGTTGCAGCTTGATGCTCTTTTTTAGGTGCGGTACAGCGACATCCTGCGTAGGATGTGGCTGTCATCTTCGTTTGGAGCACTATCATGAGATCCATCAGGACACTTCTTTTCGGCGCCGCACTCTGCGGGAGCGGTATCGTTTTGGCAGCTCCCTCACCCCTGGAACAAGCCAGTGCATTGATGGAGCAAAAGGACTATCAACAGTTGCAGGCATTGTTGGAGCCAGTTCAGAGCCAGTACCGGCGTGATGCCAGTTATTGGTATTTGCTGGGGCGGGCTGCTATGGGCTTGTCCGATACCGCTGCGGCGGAAAAGCATCTGAAAAGAGCCGCTGAGCTCAATAGCAATCAGGCTGAGTATCAATTCTGGTACGGTCAAAGCAGCTGCAATCAGGCTCAAAACGTCAATATGCTAAGAGCACGAGGCTTTGCCATTCGCTGTCGCGATGCCTTTGCTTCTGCTGTGAAACTTGAGCCGGAAAATATCAGCTACCAGCGGGCCTTGGCTCAGTTTCATATGCATGCACCTTCTATCGCCGGGGGGGATAGAAAACAGGCTTTATTGATTGCGCAAGACGTTAAGCAGATCGATGGCTTGCAAGGCGAGTTGATGGCGCTGGAAGTGCATGTAGCCAATCAGGATCTGGCTGCTTTTGAAGCCCTGGTGGGCGGATCCGAGTTGTTGCAAGCGCGACCGGAGCCTTTTGTGCTGCGTGGTATTTACCAACAGCAGCAGGATGCGCATGAACAGGCCATTGCAGAGTTTGAGCAGGCGACTCAGCTCAGTATCGATCCAGACGATAAGGCGGCCGTAGCGCAGGTGTTGACCGCCTGGTACCAGCTGGGTCGAAGCGCCTTAGTGGGGAAAACCCAGTTGGAGAAGGGCATTGCCGCCTTACAGCATTACCGCACTCAGTTGGATACAGCAGAATTCACAGCACTGCCTGATATGGACTGGGCAGATTTGCGCCTGGCGCAGCTGTATTTGCTGCAGGAGGAAACCGAGCTGGCGCGTGCCTTGCTGGAGCCATTAAAGGCCAGCAGTCAGGATCAGCGGATTTTGGCTGAGATCAATAAGCTTTCGATTTAAATAGTGTCCGTCCAGAAAGGTGGGCACTAGCGCAGCGCAGGGATGCGCTGCCATTTTCATTGCGTGGTAACGCATTGAAAATGTGAGATAAATGGAAATCGAAATTTTCATTTGTCGTTCCTGAATAAGGGCAGGAGCCCGTTTCTGGATGAAAACTAAATAGTGCGCTGATTGGCCGCGAAGTTGCTACCAACATGGTTACCGGTTAGCGCATTGAACAATATCAATTTGTACTGTATTCTGTCCATGTTCAACATCCTGTACAGGGGTAATCGAGTGGATGCCATTAGCTATACTGCCGCCAGAACCAACCTGGCAAAAACCATGCAGCAGGTCTGTGAAGACCATGCTCCGGTCATTATCACCCGCAATAAGGCGCAATCCGTGGTGATGATCTCGCTTGAAGATTACGAAGCGTTGCAAGAAACGGCTTATCTGCTTCGTGTACCCACCAATGCCCGGCGCTTGCTGGAGTCCATTGCGGAGCTGGAGCAAGGCAGGGGGCAGGAAAAGGAACTGCTTGAATGAAGCTGATCTTCTCCGAGCATGCCTGGGAAGATTATCTGTACTGGCAGAAAACCGACAAAAAGATCATCAGCCGCATCAACAAGCTGATCAAGGAAGTGATGCGGGAACCCTTTGCGGGCGTCGGTAAACCAGAGCCGCTGAAACACAACCTTGCCGGGTACTGGTCTCGGCGTATCAACGAAGAGCACCGCATGGTGTACAAGATCACGGACGATGCTTTGCTGATTGCTCAGCTTCGATATCACTACTGATTTACCAGGTTAATACACTCTAAACTTACCAAGGCTGAGCGATACCGCGAGCAGGTGGATTGTCGTAGCGGCAAGAGCGCCAGCATATGCGGCCTGCTCAAATGTCGTAACAGCGATACGACAATTTGGAGTACTCTAAAGCCGTCCCTCCCGCGCCAGACGACGGCGCACCCAATGCCGGTAGAGCCAGGAAAGAATAGATCGTATCAGCGGCAGGCCAATCAACCAGCCCAGCCAGCGGTAGCCGGGCAGGCGGGACAGCAGCAGTTGGTAGGCAGGTAGGGCCCGCAGCACCCGTCCTTGCTCATCCTGGACATGCAGCTCCAGTAGTGCTGCACGGGGCTCGATGCCCAGTGCCCGTAGTTCGTCGTCACGCCCGTTGATATCCAGCCATTCGACCTGCACACCCTGGCCGGCATGCTTCTGATACCAGGCCCGATCGCGAACACAGCCGGGGCAGGCGCCGTCGTAAAAAACCACTATTTTTGGCATCGCTGCTGTTCTCAAAGACACTGTCCAATCTAAAACACTATGCCATAGTGTGGCCATTAGCACCAAGCCTGGCAGGTTGCTGCATCGGTGAATAATTTGACTAAAAAAGTGGGGGATTTGACCATTTAAGCAAAATTAAAACAGACACCCTCTATCATGGTCAATTGATTATTTGATTTTAATTCATGATGTTATGGTGTTTTTGTTGTGTTGGCACGATGGCTGCACCAGCTGGTGAAATGATTCAGCTTCTAGCAAGGAACACCATCATGAACAAGCTTCTCTTTATCAGTGCCCTATTCACCGCCGGTCTGGTTTTAACCGGTTGCAATCAGGCGCAAAGCAGTCCTAACAAAGCCTCGGCAGATGACATTGCCATTCCGGTCGAAGTGGCTATCAGCCGCCAGGGCGAAATCAGCAGCAGCTACCGTACCACCACCACTTTGGCAGCCACCGAAGAAGCGGATTTGATCAGCAAGGCCAGTGGTGTGATTGAAAAAATTCTGGTCGAAGAAGGCGATGCGGTAGAGGCCGGTCAGCTGCTGGCGGTGCTGGATAACGAGCGGCAGCGGCTGATGCTGGCCAAAGAGCGGGCCGAGCTAAGCCGGCTGGAAGGCGAGTTGCAACGCATGAGCGAAATGCATCAGCGCCAACTGGTCAGCACCGAGGTGTACGACAAACTGCGCTGGCAGCTGGATGCCACCAAAGCAGCGGTTGATCTGGCCGAGCTGGCGCTGGCTGAAACTGAAATCCGTGCACCTTTTGCCGGGGTGATTTCGCGCCGTTATGCCAGAACTGGCCAGCTGATCAATCAGTTTACCGGCAAATCGCTGTTTCATCTGATTTCCAATCAGCGGCTGGAAGCGGTGGTGCACCTGCCAGAGCAGCAGTTGGCACAGGCCAGAGTCGGCCAGGGCGTGTTGCTGCAGCTGGCAGGTCATGCACCACTGCGGGCCGAGCTGAATCGCATTGCTCCGGTGGTGGATGCGCAATCCGGCACCGTGCGGGCGACCTTGCTGCTGGACAACCAGCATGGCCAACTGCGTCCGGGGCTCTTTGCGCAGGTCGAAGTGCAGTTTGATGTCAAAACCGATGCCTTGCTGATCCCGAAACGGGCGCTGATGAGTAGCGACAATCAGCACAGTGTCTATGTGCTGGACAGCGAAGGCCGGGTGCAGCGCCAAACCCTGGTGCTGGGCTATCAGGCTGAGCAGGCGGTTGAAGTGGTATCTGGCCTTGAAAGCGGCCAGCAGGTGGTGATTGCCGGCCATGCAGCGCTGAAAAATGACAGCCTGGTGCAGGTTGTTCACACCCGCGATTTTCACTAAGGACGCCCTATGAAACTGGTTGATGTCGCGGTTGCCCGCCCTGTTGCTATCTGGATGTTTACTTTTGGTATCCTGTTGTTTGGTCTGGTGTCGTTAAGCCGTTTGGCGGTGAATTTATTACCGGACTTGTCCTACCCAACCCTGACGCTGCGCACCGAGTTTGCCGGCGCAGCGCCGGCCGAAGTGGAGCAGCTGATCAGCAAGCCGATTGAAGAAGCACTTGGCGTGGTCAAAGGCGTGCGCCGGGTGCAGTCGGTGTCACGGGCGGGTCGCTCCGATGTGGTGCTGGAGTTTGACTGGGGCACCGATATGGATCTGGCCAGCATGGATGTGCGGGAAAAGCTCGACATTCTGATGCTGCCACTCGATAGCGACAAACCAGTGTTGCTGCGTTTTAACCCCAATCTGGAGCCGGTATTGCGACTGGCGCTAAGCCGCGAGCAAGGCCTGCAAAGCGAACGCCAGCTGGTCGAACTGCGCACCTTTGCCGACGAAGAATTACGGCGCTGGATGGAAGCCCTGCCCGGTGTGGCGGCGGTCCGCCCGGATGGCGGCTTGAGCCAGGAAATTCAGGTGCTGGTCGACCCGAATAAACTCAGTCAGTTGCAACTGGATGTGCACCTGATCAGTAGTCGGCTAAAGCAGGAAAACCTCAATCTGGCCGGTGGCCGCTTAGAAACGCCGGGCTACGATTACCTGGTGCGCACCATCAATCAGTTTCAGCAACTGAGCGATATGGAAAATCTGTACCTGACCACCATTGATGGCAGCCGCATTTTACTAAAAGACGTGGCTGAAGTGCGCGATGCCTTCGCCGACAGGCGCAGTGTCACCTACGTCAATGGCCAGGAAGCGATTGAAGTCGCCATCTACAAAGAAGGCGATGCCAACACCGTCGAGGTCGCCGAGCGGGTGCTGGCCGAGCTGCCCAGGCTGCAACAGCGGCTACCGGCCGGCTATCAACTGACGCTGGTGTACGATCAGTCGGCCTTTATCAAGCAAGCCATTGCCGATGTCAAATCCGCGGCCATGATAGGTGGCGCTTTGGCGATGCTGGTGCTGTATCTGTTTTTGCGCAATGTCTGGGCAACCGTGATTATTTCGGTGTCCATTCCGGTGTCGGTGATTGCCACCTTTAATTTGATGTATGGCCAGGGCATTACCCTGAATATGATGAGCCTGGGCGGCATTGCGCTGGCGGTCGGCTTGCTGGTCGATAACGCCATCGTGGTGCTGGAGAACATTGCCCGTCACCGGGAGCAGGGCGCGGATGCGCCGACGGCGGCCCGCAAAGGCACCGGCGAGGTGGCCATGGCCATTACCGCTTCAACACTGACCACAGTAGCGGTGTTTTTCCCGCTGGTTTTTGTCGAGGGCATTGCCGGCCAGCTGTTTCGCGATCAGGCGTTAACCGTTACTTTTGCGCTGCTGGTGTCTTTGCTGGTGGCGTTGACCTTAATTCCGACCATGGCCGCGCGGCAGTTGCGCCGCCCGCAAGCTTCTGGCGATGCAGATCTATTGACAGAACCAGCAAGTTTCCGCTGGTTGCCTGAACGCTGGTGTCTGTTGCCACTGAAGCCGCAGCGCTGGCCACTGATGCCGCTGCGCTGGGCGCTGAAAGGACTGCAGACGTCGCTGCAAGCGGTGCTGGCCCTGCTATTGCTGCTATGGAGGGCGCTTGGCTGGTTATTGGGACGTCTGTTCTCGCCTTTACTCTGGCTGGTGCAGGGCGCTTTGCGCCACCTGACCAGGGCCTATCGCACACTGTTGGGGCTGGCGCTGCAAGCCAAGCTCGCCACCATCGGCATCACCTTGGTACTGGCCGCGCTTTGCTACAGTGTGCTGCCACGCCTTGGCGCCAATGTGCTGCCGGAAATGGCACAGGGCGAGTTTTACCTGGAAGTTCAATTGCCGATAGGCTCGGCCATCGAGCAAACCGATGCGCTGATGACCGAACTGGCGGTCTTTGCCGCAGGGTTGCCGGAGATTGAGCGCAGTTATGGCCAGGCCGGTACTGGTAGTCAGATGACGGTGGATCCAAGCATTGGCGGCAGTCACTGGGGTCGCCTGTCGCTGGTACTGGCGGGTGGCGCCGATCCTTCGGCCGAAGCGCGCAGCATTGAGCAGCTGCGCAGCTTCCTGGCGCGTTACCCGGATGTGCAGGCCCGCTTTGAGCGGCCGCAGCTGCTGAGTTTTAGCACACCGCTGGAAATTGAGCTGGCCGGTTACGAGCTGGCCGAGCTAAAAAACGCAGCCGATGCACTGGTGCAGCGCTTGCAGCAGCAAGGGCGTTTTAGCGACGTGAAAAGCAGCCTGCGTCCCGGCCAACCGGAGCTGACGCTGTACTTTGATCACAGCCGGCTGGCACAGCTTGGCCTGACGGCCCGAGAAGTGGCGCAGCGGGTGGCTGTCTATGTCGGCGGCGATGTCGCCGGGCAGTTTTCAGTGCAGGATCGGAAAATTGATATTCGGGTGCGGCTGGACGAGGCCTACCGTCAGACCGAGCAGCAACTGGCCGAGCTGGTGATCAACCCGGGCAGTGCCACGCCGCTGCCATTGGCTGCAGTGGCCGATATTCGCCGTGAACTCGGCCCCAGCGAAATCACCCGCATTGCCCAGCAGCGGGTAGCTGTGGTCAGCGCCAATCTGGCCTATGGCGATCTGGAGCAGGCCACCCAGTTGGCGCGTCAGCTGCTGGCCGAGCAAATGCTGCCCTTTGGCGTGGTAGCCGAAGTTGTCGGCCAAAGTGAAGAAATGAGCCGGGCTTATAAGTCCTTGCTGATGGCCTTGTTGCTGGCAGTGTTCCTGGTGTATCTGGTGATGGCCTCGCAGTTCGAAAATCTGCTGCAGCCGCTGGTGATCCTGTTTACCGTGCCGCTGGCGGGTGCCGGTGCCATCCTTGGGCTCTGGCTGACCGGTACCGGCTTGTCGGTGATTGTGTTTATTGGTCTTATCATGCTGGCCGGTATTGTGGTCAACAACGCCATCGTGCTGATTGATCGCATCAATCAATTGCGTCAGAGCGGTTTGGCGCTGGCCGATGCGGTGCTGCAAGCCGGCGAGAGTCGTTTGCGCCCGGTACTGATGACCACTCTGACCACGGTGCTGGGCTTGTTGCCACTGGCTCTTGGCACCGGCGAAGGCAGCGAGGTACGGGCACCGATGGCGATTACCGTGATCTTTGGCCTCTTGCTCTCTACCTTGCTGACGCTGGTGTTTATTCCGGTGCTGTATGCGCTGGTGAGCCCGGATCGTGCGCCTGGCACTGAGCCGGCAGCAACCGATGCTGCAGTACTTTCGGAGGTGCAGCATGACTGAGCAACCATTGGCCATAACCCGGCTGGCATTAAGCCGGCCCATCACCGTCTTCATGCTGTGCATTTCGCTGCTGCTGTTTGGCGTGCTGGCCAGTCGTTTGTTGCCGCTGGAAAAATTCCCCGGCATCGACATTCCGGAGATCTACATTCAGGCGCCATACCCCAATGCCACCCCGGCCGAGATCGAGCGCTTGATCACCCGGCCGATTGAAGAAGCACTGGCAACGGTCTCAGGTATTCAGCAGATGCGCAGTTTCTCCAATGAAAACAGCGCCGATATCTCGCTGATGTTTAACTGGGACGAGCCTATCCGCAGTAAAAACATGGAAGTACGCGAACGGCTGGATGCGGTACGCGCCCAGTTGCCGGCTGATCTGGAGCGGGTCTTCGTGTTTCAGTTTAATACCGACGACATGCCGATTTTCCAGCTGCGTATTTCCAGTGAGCGGGATTTAGCCCTGGCCTACGATTTGCTCGAACAGCACATCAAGCGTCCGTTAGAGCGGGTGCCTGGGGTATCGAAAGTCGAGCTCTATGGCGTGGATAAACGCCAGGTCATTATCCGGCTCGATCCGGCCCGGTTGCATGCGCTCAATGTCGATCCGGCGCAGCTACTGGTACAGCTTCGGCAAAGCAACTTTGCCATCACGGCCGGCAGTTTGCAAAACCCGGAGCAGCATATGCTGGTCAAGCCGGTCGGTGAGTTTCGCTCGCTGAGCGAAATTGAGCGCCTGCCCATTCGCCCCGGCCTGCAGCTATCCGATGTGGCAACCGTGGCGCTGGAGCTACCAAAACGCGAGGATGGCCGGCATTTAAACCAGACTTATGCCGTTGGCATGAATGTGTTTAAAGACTCCGGTGCCAATCTGGTCGAGGTGGCCGATGCCGCCATGGCGGTGGTACGCGCCGCCGATCAAAATCCGGCTTTTGCCGGCATTCAGCTCTATGTGATGGACGATATGGCCAAGGGCGTGACGTCCTCACTGCGGGATTTGCTGCTGGCCGGCAGCATCGGGGCTGGCTTGTCCTTTGTGGTATTGTTCTTATTCTTACGCCACCTGGCCACCACTTTGGTGGTAGTGCTGTCGGTGCCTGCCGCCATCATTATGGCACTGGGTGCGATGTATTTTCTTGGGTATAGCTTAAATATCCTTAGCATGATGGGGCTGATGCTGGCCATTGGCATGCTGGTGGATAATGCGGTGGTGGTGACCGAAAGCATTTTCCGTGAGCGCGCTGCAGGGGGGGATGTGCGGGCAGCCACCGAACGGGGCGTGCGCCGGGTCAGCCTGGCAGTACTGGCGGGTACCGCCACTACTGCCATCGTATTTTTACCCAACATCATTGGCCAGAAAATGGATCTGACTATTTTCCTTGAGCATGTCGCCATTGCCATCTGCTTGTGTCTGGGTATTTCTCTGGTGCTGGCGCTTAGTTTAATACCGTTGTTAACCACCCGGCTGAAAGTACCAGAGCAGGATGGTGCCAAATCTGCATTTGGTGAACGTCGCTATGCCAGGCTGCTTGGCGCTGTGATGCGCTTTCCGAAACTGTCCGGTTTGTTGGCCTTGCTGGTACTTGGCAGCATTGTGATCCCGCTTGGTCAGGTGGGCAGTGGCGATGGCGATATGGAAGACAACAGCCGGATCTTTCTGAATTACCGGGTGCAGGGCAATTACAGCCTGGAAGAAGTGCGGGCCGAAGTCAGCCAGATGGAAGCCTTCCTGTACGACAACCAGCAGCGTTTTCACATTGAGTCGGTCTACAGCTATTACCGGGCCGGCTACGCCATTTCGATTATTCTGTTAAAAGACGACTTGCCGATGCCATTGGCCCAGTTGCGTCAGCAAATTCAGGCCGACTGGCCGGCGCTGGTGCGCTCGCGGCCGTCCTTTAGTTTTGGCGGCGGCGGCGGGGGCGGTTTGCAATTGCATCTGCTCGGCCCTTCCACTGAGGTCTTGCTGGAGCAGGCTGCGATGCTGGAGCCGATGCTCAGCAGCCTGGCTGCGCTTGATAACGTTAGCTCCGATCTGGAGCGGGGCCAGCAGGAGGTGCAGATTGTGCTGAACAAAGATGAACTGGCGCGACTGGACTTGCCGGCCAGTCTGGTGGCCGAGCGGGTCGCGCTGGCGCTGCGTGGTGCCAATCTGCGAACCTACCGCACTGAACAGCAGGGTGAAGTGCAGCTGCGGGTGCAGTTTGATGAGCGCATCAGCCAGTCGTTGGCCGAGCTGGCAGCTCTGCCCATCCTGGTGCAGGCGGGTAGCAGCATTCAGTTGCAGCAACTGGCCGAGCTAAAAATAGCGCCACGGCTATCACGCATTGGCCGGCTGAACCGTCAAACCGGCATCGCGCTTAGCATGAGCCTGGCTGATGGCGCTACCATGGAGCAGGCGCAGCAACAAATTCGCCAGCTGATGCGGCAAGTTGATTTACCGGCTGGTTATCAGTGGTCTTTTCATGGTGCTTTTCAGCGACACGATGAAGCGCAGCAGGTGATGCTGGTCAATATGCTGCTGGCGGTAGCGATGATCTACATTGTAATGGCCGCCTTGTTTGAGTCCTTGCTGCTGCCCAATGCGGTGATTGGCTCCTTGCTGTTTTCGCTGGTCGGGGTGTTCTGGACCTTCCTGCTGACCGGCACCTCGATGAGCATTATGGGCATGATTGGTATGCTGGTGCTGATGGGCATCGTCGTGAATAACGGCATCGTGCTGGTCGATCGCATCAATCAGGAGCGGCAATTGCAGCCAGAGACAGCGCTCAAAGACGTGATCATCTTAGCCTGCAGCGCACGGCTCAGACCCATTCTGATGACAGTCTCAACCACAGTGCTCGGTTTGTTGCCGCTGGCGCTGGGCGGTACTCAGCTGGCCGGCGATGGCCCAAGCTACGCCCCAATGGCCATTGCCATTATCGGCGGCCTGCTGTTTTCCACCTTAACCAGTTTGCTGCTGGTGCCACTGACCTATTACGCACTGGTTCGGCTACGTGAAGCGACCAGCCGGCTGCTGCAAGGCAGTAGCCGTTGGGCGAATAAGGTGTGGCAAGTGCAGTCGTAGTGACAGGCGGCCACAGCGCCGCTTTAGACTTAAAGCAGTTATATGCAGTTTAGCTATAGATTTAGCGGATTTAAGTATTTTTACTTCTTTAGTGCAACCGCTATCATAGCTGCAGTTGGAATGGGTGGGTCACTGATGAGGTAAGCATGAGCATTCGTATTGAAGGTATTCAAAAGCGCTTTGGCGATTTTATCGCGCTGGATAACCTTGATCTCAGCATTCGAAGCGGTGAGCTTACTGCCTTGCTGGGGCCGTCCGGCTCTGGCAAAACCACTTTGCTGCGGATTATTGCCGGGCTGGAGCAGGCTGATAGCGGCCGGGTACACTTTAACGAGCAGGACATCACTGGCCAGCACGTCAGTGAGCGCGGCGTTGGCTTCGTATTCCAGCATTATGCGCTCTTTAAGCACATGACGGTGTTTGACAACGTGGCTTATGGGTTAACGGTAAAGCCAAAAAAGCTGCGGCCAACCAAAGCGGAGATCGATAAAAAAGTACGGGAGCTGCTGGAGCTGGTGCAGCTGGGCTGGACCGCAGAGCGGTACCCGGCCCAGTTATCGGGCGGTCAGCGCCAGCGTATTGCACTGGCACGGGCTTTGGCGGTAGAGCCCAAAGTCTTGCTGCTGGATGAGCCTTTCGGCGCGCTGGATGCCAAAGTGCGCGCCGAACTGCGCCGCTGGCTGCGCCGTCTGCACGATGAAATTCACATTACCAGTGTCTTTGTCACCCACGATCAGGAAGAAGCGCTGGAAGTAGCTGATCGCATTGTGGTGATGAATAAAGGGCGCATCGAGCAGGAAGGCAGCCCGGATGAGGTGTACGACAAGCCAGCCAATCCTTTTGTCTATGAATTTTTGGGCAATGTGAACCTGTTTCGGGCCCGGGTGCAGCAAGGCAAAAGCCGAATTGGCACAGAAGAAGTCCCATCGCCAGAGCACAGCCAGGCCGAAGAGCAGCAGGGGTTTGCCTATGTTCGCCCGCACGAAATTGATGTCTTTACCGAGGCGCACAGCGATCGTATTGCGGTCACCCTGGATCTGATTACCCTGGTGGGACCAAGCGCACGGCTGGAAGTGCTTAGGACAGATGACCAACAGCTGATCCACATTGAACTGCCGAAAGAGCACTTCAAGGCTCTCAACCTACAACAGGGCGATACCGCCTGGATCAAGCCCCGCTACAGCCAGGTGTTTTTAGGCGAAGGGATCTAACCACGCACTCAGCGTTTCTCTGAGCCAGCGCTTGGCTGGCTTGTTTGAACAGCTTTCTTTTAACTCGCTTCTTCCCTGGCTAGTTTCCACTGCAAAAAGGCTTTGACCACCAAAGTGGCGATGGCAATCAGAGTCAAAATGGCCGCAGCAATAAAGGCACCGGCGGTGTTGTAGTCCTGCTGCAGCAGTTCGATGTGCAGCGGCAGGGTGTTGGTCTGGCCGCGAATGGTGCCCGATACCACCGACACGGCGCCAAACTCACCGACAGCGCGGGCATTGGTCAGAATCACACCATACAGCAGGGCCCAGCGAATATTGGGCAGGGTAATGTCCCAGAACACCTTCCAGCCGCTGGCGCCGAGCAGCACGGCGGCTTCTTCCTGCTCGGTGCCAAGCGTAGACATCAAAGGCACCAGCTCCCGTACCACAAAGGGGCAGGATACAAAGACTGTCACCATCACCAGGCCGGGCCAGGCGAACATCAGTTGTAAGTCGTATTGATCCAGCAGGTTGGCAAAAGGCCCGTTGGCGCCGTACAGCAGCAAATACAGCAAGCCGGCCACCACTGGCGAGACTGCAAAAGGAATATCAATCAGCGTCAGCAGTAAGCGCCGGCCAGGAAAGGTAAAACGGGTGACACACCAGGCAATTAGGGTGCCAAACACCAGATTAATCGGCACGGTCAGGCCAGCAACAAACAAGGTAAGACCAATGGCGTGCAGCATATCCGGCTCAGTCAGGTTGTGCCAGAGCCCGCCCAAACCGGCCGACATGGCGGCGACAAAAATAAACACCAGTGGGATCACCAGCAGCAGGACCGTTAAGGTGACGCCGGTGCCAATCAAGACCGGGCGTAGCCAACGCTGCTGGCTGTTCAATTGGTTAGCGGGCTTCACTTTAACCCCCCGGTGATGTGCTGGTAGCGCTGCTGAATGCCATTGATGATAAAGAGCAGCAGCAAAGAGGCCAGTAATACCACACTGGCAATGGCCGCAGCAGCGGCATAGTCAAATTCCTGCAGCCGGATAAAAATCATCAGCGAGGTGACTTCGGTTTGCCACGGCAGGTTGCCGGCAATAAAAATCACCGCGCCAAATTCCCCTAAGCTGCGAGTAAAGGCCAGTGCGGTGCCGGTCAGTAAGGCTGGTTTAATTTCCGGCAAAATAATGCGGAAAAAGGTCTGAAAGGGGCTGGAGCCTAAGGTAGCCGCAGCTTCTTCGTACTCGGGGCCAAACTCTTCCAGCACCGGCTGCACGGTGCGCACCACAAAGGGCACACTGGTAAAGATCATCGCCAGCACAATGCCAAGCCAGGTGTAAGACACCTTGATATCCCACAGCGCCAGGTACTGGCCGAGCCAGCCCTGAGTTGAGAAAATAGCCGCCAGCGTCAGGCCGGCAACGGCCGTTGGCAAGGCAAAGGGCAGGTCCATCAGCCCATCCAGCAGTACCCGGCCGGGGAAGCGATAGCGGGTTAAAATCCAGGCCATCAACAGGCCAAAGAACAAATTAAAGATGCTGGCGACCAGAGCGGCTGAGGCCGTGACTTTGTAGGAGGCGACCACCCGCGGATCGCTGATGATGGCCCAGTACTCGGCCCAGCTCAGCTGCGCCGTTTGCACCACCAAACCGGTGATGGGCAATAAAATCACCAGGCTGATAAAAAACAAGCTGCTGCCAAGGCTGATGGTAAAGCCTGGCAGCACCCGTTTGCTGCGATTCGCCACAGATCCTAGCATCTTAGCAACGCACTCCGCTTAACGACGCCGACGGCCTTCAGCCAGCAGCCGATCCAGCTCGGCATTGTTGGCAAAATGTTCACGATTGACCTGCTCCCAACTGCCAAACACGGCTTCCACCGTAAACAGCTCGGTGGTAGGGAATTGCTCGGCCACTTCGGCTTTCACCGTGTCGTGATGTACCCGGTAATAGTAGCTGGCCAGCAGCCGCTGCGCAGCTTCACTGTACAAAAACTCCAGATAGGCTTTGGCCTGAGCTTCAGTGCCGTTGCGACGGACATTGCGATCAATCCAGGCCACCGGAAATTCGGCCAGCACATTGGTCGGCGGCACCACGCGCTCAAGACCCAGATCCGGGTATTGCTTGATGATGTTGTTGACCTCGGACTCAAAGGTGATCAAGACATCGCCCAGATTACGGTCAATAAAAGAGGTGGTCGCACCGCGGCCGCCGGTATCAAACACCGCGACTCGGGCTAAAAACTCGGTCATCCAGGCACGGGCAGCCTCACGGTCATCGCCAAAGCGTTGCAAGGCATCGCCATAGGCTGCCAGATAGGTGTAACGGGCATTGCCGGAGGTTTTCGGGTTTGGAAATACCAGGCTGACGCCTTCTTTGGTTAAATCTTCCCAGCTTTGAATGCCTTTCGGATTGCCTTTACGTACTAAAAACGCCATGGTGGAGTAGTAAGGCGAGGCATTGTTTGGCAAGCGCTCACGCCAGTTTTCCGGCAGCAGGTTGCCGCGCTGGTGCAAAATATCGATGTCGGTGCTTTGATTAAAAGTCACCACATCGGCACGCAGCCCCTGAATAATGGCCTGGGCCTGGCGCGACGAGCCGCCATGCGACTGATTGATGGTCAGGGTTTCGCCGGTTTGTTGCTGCCAGTGCTGCACAAACAGCGGATTAATGTCGGCAAACAGTTCACGGGCAATGTCGTAGCTGCTGTTCAGCAGCTCTTTGGCCTGCAGTGGCAGTGCCAGTTGGGCTCCGAGCAGGGCAGCAGTCAGTAAAATAGCGCGCATAGCAACTCCAAAATAGGCTTTGATTCAGCTAAGTTTAATATGCGCTGCAGTTACCACAAAACGAAATGCTAGTCCGTTTTGTTCTAGATAAGATGCAAAGGTGATAATCTGCTGCCAGCTCAGAAGGTAGTACTGTTTAACCTTTCAGGGAGTGAAGCTGGATGGCTCGGCAACAAGCTGTTCGAGCCGGTCAATCAGCTCTTCCGGAAACACGTGCTGGTAGAGATCACGCATCCGGCCATCACGGTAACTTTGCTCCAGTGCCTGTTGCCAGCGCTTAATGTAGGACTCAGAGTGATCCAATGAAAACGCCAGATAGAGTGCAACATCGTCAATTGGAGTGATTTTTACCAGCTCGGTGCCTTGTGCTGCCAGTTCTTGCTTGAGTGGCTCCGCAAAAAATTCATTCCAGATAATCAGATCGACCCGCTGTTGCAAAAACATATCGCGGCACTGTGCTTTGCGTACCGTCAATACCAACTGTTGTTCAGGGATAAAGCCTAACTGCAGCAGATGCTGCAGATAGATGGAGTCACGATATTCGCAGGCGGTATGCAGTTGGCTCAAGGTGTCTGCGTTGCTATCAGCAGTCATGTGATCTTGGCGGCCATATACCCAGAGCCGGTATACTTTTAACGGCCCGACCCAGTGAAATAGTGGCAATCGTTCATCGCTCAGCGCTGTTTCATACAGCGCGGTGCGTGGCTGTGAGGTGGCGGTATGGAAGGCTCGGGCCCAGGGCAGCAATTCGATGTGAATGGCTTCATCAAGTTCTGCGGCCAGCAACCTTATCAGTTGGGTGGTGGCGCCATCCACCTCTCCTTGATCGTTAAGATAACTGGCCGGGAAGCTGTGCTCGGTCAGTATGCGAAGTGGTGTGCTGTTTTCGTTGGCAATGGCTGCATGAGGCAAGACACCAAGGCAAAGCGAGCAAAGTAGCAGCATTGATTGCAGTGACATCTTGCCCCCTGTACTCAGCTTTGACTTTCATTAGTATGGTAACTAAAGTGCGCGAGCGCCACTGCTGGCTACCTTAACCAACCAGCAATTGCCAGCCCATGCCCAGCAAAGCGCAGCTGCCCAGCAGAGTAAAAAGCCCACGTTTGAAGCCAAACAACAACAAGCAGGCAACAAGCGTCAGCGCCAGCATGACGAGGTTGATGCTAGCTAACTCTGGCAGCAGCAAGCGCAGACCATAGCCTTCCAGAACCAGGCGCTCGGCAAAGAGCACATTCAGACTGAACCACAACGCCAGATTGGCAATCACGCCCACTACAGCGGCGGTAATACCCGCCAGCGCTTTGGCTAGCGCCTGATGATGGCGCAGCTTTTCGACGTAGGGTGCTCCGGCAAAGATCCAGACAAAGCAGGGCAAAAAGGTGACCCAGGTGGTGAGAATAGCGGCCAGCACAGCGCCGCCAAGGCCATACTCACGAAAACCGGCCAGAAAACCAACAAATTGGGTGACCAGGATGAGCGGGCCGGGCGTGGTTTCGGCCAGGCCCAGGCCATCGACCATTTCGCCGGGTTGCAACCAGCCGTAGTGCTCGACTCCTTGCTGGGCGACATAACCCAGCACCGCATAGGCACCACCAAAGGTCACTACCGCCAGCTTGGAGAAAAACAGCGCCAACTGGCTGAAAACCTGATCGCCACCCAGCAGCCACAACAGGCCAAACACAGTCAGGGCCCAAAGTGCCGCACAGCCCACTGCCGCGGTTTTGGTGCCGGGGCGAAGCTCGGGCGATAACGATTGGGCTGGTTCAGGTGCTGCGCTTGCCGGGGAAAGCCTGGCACTGAGGTAACCCACCAAGCCAGCGCCAAGCACCACCAGTGGAAACGGCAGGTTAAACGCAAACAGGGCGACAAAACCGCCGATGGCCAGAGCCCAGGCCAGCCGGTTTTTCAGCGTTTTCTGGCTGATGCGAAACAAGGCTTGCAGCACGATGGCCAGTACCGCCGCTTTTAAACCAAAGAACAATCCCTGCACCAGCGATACATCCCCCAGCAATACATAGAGCAGGGAAAGCAGCAAAATCAGCACAGCGCCTGGGACAATAAACAAAATACCGGCCACCAGGCCGCCTTTCACGCCATGCAACAGCCAGCCGATGTAGGTCGCCAGCTGCTGGGCCTCGGGCCCGGGCAGCATCATGCAGTAATTGAGCGCATGCAAAAAACGGTCTTCATCGACCCAGCGTTTTTCTTCCACCAGAATGCGGTGCATCAGCGCAATTTGTCCGGCCGGGCCGCCAAAACTAAGCAGGCCAATACGCCACCAGACGGCGAGGGCTTCACGAAAGGAGATATCCGACATCAGCAAGGGCTTTCGTTATTTCAAAACAACAGTATAGCGATTTTTGCTGGCAGGACTATGGCAAAAATGTGACAGCGATGAATGCGAAAAAGGCCAGCAGAAGCTAGCCTTGAAGAGCGTGTTGTGAGTGAACATTAATTCCTCGGTTCAAACTCAAACGGCTGGCGTGGCCGTTCGCGCAGGCCAATTTCGTTCATACTTTCAGCATCGAACAAGCGGCCGTTGACCATGGTGTAGCGCACCCGATCACTGACTCGGATGTTTTCCAGTGGGTTGCCATCAATCACAATCAGATCGGCCAGCTTGCCGACTTCAATGCTGCCTAGCTGGTGATCCATGCCATAGGTAATGGCTGGGTTGATGGTGGCGGTGCGCAGGGCTTCCAGTGGGGTCATGCCGCCCTGGGCAAACATCCAGATCTCCCAATGGGCGCCTAAACCTTCGCGCTGGCCATGGGCACCGATGTTGGCAAGGATGCCTCGATCGGACATTTGCTTGGCCGTTTCCACCACCGCAAAGTGGTTGTAGTGATGCTCAGGGGCTTTTTCCCGCCGCATGCTGCGTGGTGCCAGCTGGTCCATCGGCACATAACGGCTGAGCCGAGGGTGTTGCCACACTTCGGTGGTGTCGTACCAGTAGTTTTCTCCCCAGATGCCGCCATAAGCGACGTTCAACGTCGGGGTGTAAGCCATGCTGCTGGCTTCCCACAGTTGCAGCACATCCTCGTACACCCGGGCCGAGGGCAGGGCATGCTCCAGCGTGGTGTGGCCATCGACCAGCATGGTCAGGTTGTGTTGCAGCAAGGAGCCGCCTTCGGGCACCACCATCATGCCCATCTCACGGGCAGCTTGGATCACCTGCTGGCGCTGATCACGCCGTGGTTGGTTGTAGCTTTTCACCGAAAAAGCACCGACTTTTTGCAGTCGCTCCAGATGAAACTTGGCGTCATCCAGGCTGTCGATATGCGAGGTAAAGCCTGGGATCTCTGCGCCGTAAATAATGGCACCGGTCGAGAAAATACGCGGCCCGGCAATATGACCGGCCTGCTGCATTTCACTGGCGGTGAAGATTTCCCGGGTGTTGTTGGATGGGTCGTGAATGCTGGTCACGCCAAAAGTCAGACCTGCGTAGTTCAGCCAGTTTTGCTGGGGAATGATTTGATTGACCCCTTGAGCACCATGAGCATGGGCATCAAACAGGCCTGGCATCAGGGTTTGGCCTGTGATATCAAACACCTTAGCGCCACGCGGAATGCTGACCGCATCGCGGCTGCCGACAGCGGCAATTTTGTTGTTGGTGATAAGCACCACCGCGTCTTGCAGCACTTCATCGCCATTCATGGTAATGACCTGGCCGCCCACAAAGGCAACGCTGCCTTGTGGGATATCGGCCGGAACGGTAAAGCCCAGCGAAGTGCCATTTTCGGCGGCAAAGTCGGTTGGTTGTTGCTGATCAAACAAGCCGGCGATGGAAGCATGGTACAGCTCCGGGCCTAAGGTCCAGTACAGGTGCTGGCTGTCGGCGCTCCAGCTGATGTGCTCGCCGGCCCGTACCGAGAGTTGATGCACCGGGAACTGACGATCACGGCCACTGATGTTGATCACACTGCCGCGCTCGACAAAAGGCGTGACAAAAACCTTAAAGCGATCGGTAAAGGCCAGGTAGTTGCCATTGGGCGAAAGCCGGAACTCGGTGCCATGGGCGGCAGTGTACAGCACCCGCTCTTCTTTGGTGCGAAGATCGATGCTGATAAGAGCCGGACCGCCGCGATTGGCCATGGCGTAGACCCGATCGTTGCGTGCTCCAAACATCGGCATGCTGCCCTGACGGGTGAGCAGCTCGGGCTCACCGCCGCCGACCGGCACCTGATACAAGCCAGTATGCAGCGACCACTGCCTGGGTAAAATACTGCCAGCGCCGGCTTTGCGATACACCACGGTACGGCCATCCGGGCTAAAGGTCGGCTCAACGTATTTGCCGGGCTCAGACACCAGCTCGCTGACACGATTGTTGCGCAGGTTCAGCAGCTTAACCCGGCCTTGCTGCTGATCGTTCCAGCTGGTGTAGACCAGTTGGCGGCCATCGCGGCTAAACTGCGGGTAAAACTCAAACTCATCGTTTTGGCGGGTTAGCCGGCGTGGACGAGGGTTGTCGATGTCGGTGAGGTACAAATGGCCAAGTGCGGAGAAGACTGCCCGCTTGCCATCCGGCGAGACCTGCACAAAGCGCAGCATCTTCACATCGACGTTGGTTTTATCCAGATCCTGTTGTACCCGCAGCGCAGTCTGGATTTGCTTTTCGGTATCAACCTGGAAAGGGATCTGCGCCAGTTCACGGCTGCGCACATCGAGTTTATGCAGTTTGCCAGCGGCCCAGAACACGATGTGGCGGTTATCCGGGGTCCAGCTTAAGGTGGGATAGACACCATGAATGGCCCAGGTTTCCTGCATATCGCGCTCTAAACCATCGTACAGCTTAATTTGTTCACCGCTTTGGGTATCGTACAAAAACAAGGTGCTTTGAAAATCGCGCCGGCTGATGTACGCCAGGTAGCGGCCATCATGCGATGGCGTTGGCCGGATAGCACCACCGCGGCCACTGATGATGGTGTCTATTTCGCCGGTCTCCAGCTCAAAGCGCTTGATGCTGTAGATACCGGACTCGGAGTCCTTGTTGTAGTGAAAGGTTTGGCCCGGGGTGTCGTCCTGCGAATAATAGACGTACTTGCCATCGGGGGAAAACGCCGGCTCACCCAGGTCTTTTTGCTGATTGGGGCGGGCGGTTAGCATCACACCGCTGCCGCCAGTTTTGTGGTACAGCCAGATTTCGCCAGCACCTAGGGAGCGGGTGCCGGTAAAGTGCTTGCGACCGACCAGAAACTCACCATCCGGGCTCCAGGCTGGGCTGTTCAGCAAGCGGAAACTTTCATCGGTCACTTGTCGGGCATTGCTGCCATCCAGATCCATGATCCAGAGGTTATCGCCACCGCCCTGATCGCTGGTAAAGGCAATGCTGTTGCCATCTGGGCTAAAGCGTGGCTGCATATTCCAGGCAATGTCATTGGTCAGCGCTGTGGCGTTACCGCCGCTGATCGGCATGGTGTAAATATCGCCCAGCAAATCAAACACCAGGGTGTTGCCATCCGGGCTGACATCGACATTCATCCAGGTGCCCTGGCTGGTGGAAATGGAAACGGTTTTAAACTCGCCCATCGGCTGATTGACTTGCCAGCCTTTGGTTTCGTTTGCCTCGTTTGCAGCGTTATTTGCTTCTTCAGCCAGCAGCGGCGCGCCACCGAGCAGCGCACTGACGGCCAGCGCCAGCAGAGTTTTAGAGGTGGTCATAACAGGTTCCTGAGTTGGTTGTGCTGTTTTGTTTTGGTTATTGCGCAACCATGCCACAAAATCTGCAGCAGGTTAAGCTGCGACGCTCGGAAATGGGACTAATGCGATGGGTTTGGCGATAAGTGTTTGTCCATGATATTTTACTTCGAACAAACCTATCTTTGTTTGTGGTTAAAAGATAGTGTGAAGTAACACACCGAGAAACTCCCGCTATGCAAGAGCCAGACTACAGTACTTACACCCGAGACGAATTACTCCAGGTAAGCCGGGACATAGATAAAGAAGCGTTTCCGCAAAGATACCAACGCGTGATGCAAGAGCTGGAAAAGCCGAGGCCGACACCGCAAAAAAAGTTGATGCTATCTGCTAAGAATATGCATTTACTGGGTTTTATTTTAGCTTCTGCTATTGCTGCTTTTTTGCTTTATCAGGAGAGAGTTATCATTCGAGTTGGTCGGTATGCCACGATGGAAGATGAACCTATGCAATTTTGGTCTACGGTTGCGCTAGCTGTGTTTTTAGCCTTAATAGAGTTGAGTCAGTATGTACGTGCCAGGAAGCGTGCTTAACTTGCACGCTTCTTTTGGTATATTTGCTTTATTCATGCCGCAAGGCATCAATCGGCTGCAGCTGCGAGGCCTTGCGGGCTGGGTAGTAGCCAAAGAAAATGCCAATCAACGCTGAGAAGCCGATGCTCAGCAGCACCACTTCAGGCTGAATCACGGCGGTAAAGCCTGCGAACTTTTCCAGGCTGCGGGTCACCAGCACGGCGATTGTCAGGCCGAGTGCTCCTCCCAGGCTGCACAGCAGCATGGCCTCAATCAGAAATTGCCGTAGAATATCGCCAGGCTCGGCGCCCACCGCCATTCGCAGGCCGATTTCGCGGGTGCGCTCGGTGACCGACACCAGCATGATGTTCATAATGCCAATGCCACCGACCAGCAAGGACACCGAGGCCACGGCAGCCAACAGGCCGTTAAAAATTTGCATGGTGCGGGCACGGGTTTCCACCATTTCCGACAAATTGCGGATCTGAAAAGGCGCATCGCTGCCGGTGGTGCGCATCCGCTGGCGCAGCAGGGCTTCTATCTCTTGCTCTACCAGTTCCATATCGCGTTCATCGGCCACCTGCACAATCAAGGAGCGAACTGCTCTGGGGCTGGCGAGCGTCATACCGGCAATGCGTTTACGTACGGTATCGAGCGGCATAAAAATTAAATCGTCCTGATCGTTGCCCTGAGTATTTTGACCCTTGGCATCCAGTACCCCAATTACGGTGACTGGCGTTCGATCGACCCGGATGGTCTGGCCAATCGGATCGGAGGCACCGAACAGCTCACGTTGCACGGTGGCACCAATAATGGCGACCCGGCCAGCACTGCTGAGCTCGGCAGCCGAGAACTCACGGCCTTGCGCCAGTTGCCAGTTTTGCGCCGGGAAAATACGGTTATCGACGCCGCGAACGCTCGGCGCCCAGTTCATGTTGCCGTAGATCACTTGCGCATTGGCCCAGATGGTTGGGGCTGCCACACTGACCTGCGGTATTTGCTGCTCAATGGCCTCGGCATCCATTTCGGTTAAGGTCTGCACCGAGCCGGTAGCGCCACGGGCCCCCGAGCTGGCGCGCCCCCGCGCGAACACCACAAAGACATTGCCGCCCAGGTTTTTAATTTGCTGGTCGACTTCCTGTTGGGCACCGGCCCCCAGGGCCAGCATAATGATCACCGCCGCTACCCCAATAATAATGCCCAGCATGGTCAGAATGCTGCGCATTAAATTGACTTGCAGCGCGACCCAAGCGACCTGACACAGCTTCCACCAACTCATGCCAGCCCCTCCTGTTGTTTTTGAGCCCGGTACGAAGCCAGGTGCTCGCTGGCAGATGCGGCTTGCACCGCTTTGTCGCTTTGCACACGGCCATCGCGGAAGATCAGTTGTCGGCTGGCAAAGGCAGCCACCTCAGGCTCATGGGTGACCAGCACAATGGTTTTACCTTCCTGATTCAGTTGTTGGAACAACTGCATGATTTCCAGACCGGTTTCGGTATCCAGTGCGCCGGTGGGCTCATCGGCCAGCACCACAGCGGGCTGATTGACCAGAGCGCGGGCAATGGCGACTCGTTGCTGCTGACCACCGGACAGCTGGGACGGGTGATGATCCATCCGCTCGGCCAGGCCAACCCGGCGCAGGCACTCAATGGCAAAGTCCTGATGACCATCGTGATCCTTGCGGTACAACAGTGGCAGCAACACGTTATCCAGCGCCGTAGTGCGGGGCAGCAGATTAAACTGCTGAAAGACAAAACCGATGTAGCGGTTGCGAATGCGGGCCAGCTCGGCGGCGGATAAATGGGTGACGTTTTCACCCTGGATGCGGATTTCCCCGGAGCTCGGTGAGTCCAGGCAGCCCAGCATATTCATAAAGGTTGATTTGCCCGAACCTGACGGGCCCATCACGGCAATAAACTCACCTTGCTGAATCTGCACATCCACCCCCGCCAGCGCTTGCACTTGCTGCGAGCCCATGCGGTAGCTTTTGGTCAGCCCGATGCTTGCAATGACCGGTTGGCTCATCGATCGGCCCTCACTGCGCGCACGATGATTTGCTCCTCCTCACCCAGTTCACCGGAAAGCAGCTCGGTAAATTCATCGTTGGCAAGACCCACCCGCACCCGGCGCAGTTCAGGCTCCTGGCGGGCATTCAGCACCCAGACCTCGGCCATGCGGCCTTGTTCACCGCGGCCCTGCGTTTGCTGGCGCTGCTCGGCCATCAGGCTCTGATAACGGCTGAACTCTTCCTCACTCAGTACCAGTCGCAGTTCATTGGTCAGCGCTTGCCTAGCTTGTTGAAACGCCTGGCGGGGATTGCTCATGGGATTATTGTTCTGCTGGCTGCGAAGTTGCTGCAGGTTTTGATTAAACTCCTGCAGCATACGCCGTACCTGGCGTTCTTTATCGGCCGGTAAATCCAGTTGACGCAACAGCTCTGCCGTGCGATCGGCCGGCTGTTGGCCGCTTTGCTGCGCACCCGCTGGGCGAAAACGCAGGGCGGCATTGGGAATGCGCAGCACATCCTGCTGCTGGCCAATGATAAAGTTTAAGTTGGCGGTCATCCCTGGCAGCAACAGCTGCTGGCGGTTGGGCGCATCAATAATGACTTTGTAAGTCACCACATTGGCGACATTGGTGGCGGCTTTACGTACCTGCGACACTACGCCCTGAAACTGCCGGTCTGGGTGGGCATCGACCTGAAAGCGCACCTGCTGGCCGGCTTCGATTTTGCCAATATCCGCTTCATCGACATCGGCTTCGATTTGCATCTGCGATAAATCCTGCGCAATGGTAAAGAGGGTGGGAGCCGATAGACTGGCGGCCACGGTTTGGCCGACATCGACCTGACGGTCAATCACGGTGCCATTGACCGGTGAACGGATTTGGGTGCGATCCAAATCCAGTTGGTGTTGCTCCAATTGCGCCTGGCGCTGGGTGAGTTGGGCTTTGGCGCTTTGCAGCTGAGCCTGGCTGACCAGAATTTGTGCTTTGGCTACTTCATAATTGGCCAGCGCATTGTCCACTTCGGTCTGATTGGTCAGGTTTTGCTGCATCAGCTGCAGTTGGCGCTGATAGGCCCGCTCCAGCCGCAACAGTTCGGCCTGAGCTTTTACCAGATTGGCTTCTTGCTGAATGACATTGGCTTCGCTCATCTGAATATCGGCTTCGGCCTGACGAACCCTGGCCTGAAAGGTGCGATCATCCAGCCGGGCAATCAACTGCCCTTGCTCAACATCGGCGTTAAAGTCGGCATAGATGGCGGTAATCAAACCGGAGACCTCCGAGCCTACCTCGACGGTGACCACGGCTCGGGTGGTCCCTGCGGTGTTGACCACACTTTCGATGGCGCCGCGACTTAGCGACTGTGTTTGGTACAGTACACGTTCACTGGAGGACGATGGCCACCATAAAAACGCAATGACAGCGACTGCAACGACCGCTCCAATCCAATATCGCACAGACTTCTCCTTTTCCAGCTATGTGGTTTGTATCCAGACTATAGAAAGCTTTGCCTTTTGCGCCAATACCATACAGCGTAAAGGTTGTGTAAAGCTGCAGTCTTTACCCTCAAAAATGATCGTTTTGTCGCATGCTTTGGTACTATGCTTAAACTATTGCTGTTCGTTTGAGGTGCATGATGAGGGTTACAACAAAGTGGGCGCTTGCCATCATGGGACTCTTGACCGGGCTCTTGCCGGTACTGGCTGAGCCGGTGCATCACCCGGATCGGCTTATTGTGACCTTGCAGGCCACTGAGCAGAGCCAGCAATTGCAATCGGTAAAGCGCCTGAGCAACTTGCAGCCAGTGGCGCAACAAGTCAGGCATTTCAGTCAGTTGCGCGATAAGGCTGTGGTGCACCGGCGGCCGGAGCAAAGTCTGGTGCAGCTGAAATCCCAGTTGTTGGCGTTGCCCTCGGTTCGCGCTGTTGAACTGGATTACAAAGTCCGTAAAACCCAGCAGCCCAATGATTCCCTCTATTCGCAGCAGTGGCACCTGCAAGCCTTACCGGGTATCCAGGCAGAGCAAGCCTGGGCAAGCACCACCGGCAGCGCCGATTTGGTAGTCGCCGTTATCGACAGTGGTGTTGATTACAACCACCCGGATCTGGTGGCCAATATCTGGAACAACCCGCTGGAACAGGAAAATGGCCAGGACGATAGCGGCAATGGCTACATTGATGATGTGCGCGGTATTGATACCGCCAACAATACTTCGGACCCGATGGACTTTGACGGCCATGGTACCCTGGTCGCCGGTATTATTGCCGCCGCCGGTAACAACGGTCAGGGCGTTGCCGGCGTCAATTGGCAGTTGCAAATTTTGCCCTGCAAATTTTTGGATGAACTGGGGGAAGGGTTTACCAGCGACGCCATCGAGTGCCTGGATTACATTCTGGATTTAAAAGTCAATCATGGCATCCCTATTGTCGCGACCAACAACTCCTGGGGCTCGCCAACCTTTTCACAGGCGCTTTACCAGGCGGTGCAAAAGCACCATGAGGCCGGTATTTTATTTGTCGCCAGTGCCGGCAACAGCGGCAGCAACCTCCCTTTTTATCCGGCTGCTTTTGATTTGCCCAATGTGATCAGTGTGGCTGCCCATGATGATGAGGGGCAACTGGCCAGCTTCAGCAACTTTGGGCGGGGCCATGTTAGCTTGTCTGCCCCCGGCGTCGGTATCCTCAGCACCTACATTCAGGAAGATGCCGCCAGTGAGGAGGCGGCCTATGCGTTTTCATCCGGTACCTCGATGGCGGCTCCGGTTGTCTCAGGTCTGGCAGCACTGCTTAAAGCGGCCCGGCCAGAGCTGGATGCCCAGGGACTGAAGCACCATTTGCTGGTCGGTGGCGCCAGTGCCATCGACGACAAAGTTGAGCGGTATACCATGACCGGCCGAATGGCGCTGGCATCCGATGGCCAGCAGGGAGCCTTTGAGTGCCGTTCGCAGCAACTGCTGCGACGGCTAGCCCCCTCCAACGACATTGTCTACCTGACCGCGGACAGCTGGCTCGATATTAGGGTATTGGCCATCAATTGCCTTGGGCCGGAGCCGCTGGCTGCAATTGAAATTGCAGAGCGCGAAGACGCAATTGTGCTCAATGATGCGGGTTTGGCTGAGGATGCCTTTGCTGGTGATGGCATTCACAGTGGTCGTTGGCACTTTGATGGCAGCCCTGCTACCTTGCTGTTTCCCGATGGCGCGGTTCAGGTGGAGGTTCAGCAAGTGGATTTCTGCTCTGAACAAGCCGTGACCGGGATCCCTCGTCGCAGCTGCGACGCTCTGGTGGCCTTGTTTTATCAGACCGAAGGTCCCGGCTGGTTTGACCGCAGCGGTTGGTTGCAGCACGCCAATGTTTGCGACTGGCAAGGCCTGACCTGCCGTCAGGGCGAACTGGTGGCCCTGGAGCTTCCCAGCAACAATCTGACCGGCGACTTGGTGTTGGACTATGCTGCTTTCCCAGCACTTGAAAGGCTGGACTTCACCGGCAACAGCCTGACCGGAGCACTGCACAGCAGCATTGAAGCCGCCAGTCGATTGCAGCAGCTGGAGCTAGCTGGCAATGGCTTGACCGGTCCCATTCCGGCCAGTCTTGGCCAGCTGAGCGATTTGCAACAGCTGGTGCTGGCAGACAACAGCTTTGGCGGTAGCTTGCCTTCGGCGCTTAGCCAATTGAGCCAGTTGCGCTGGCTGGATCTGTCGCAGACCAATGTGCAGGGCACTTTACCCAGCAGTCTGACTCAATTGACGCAATTAGTCAGTTTCAATTACAGCGACACCCGTTTATGCGAGCCGCGTAACAGCGCTTATTACCAGTGGCTGCAGGCCATCGACTTTTTAGCGGTGAATCAGGATTGCCCGAATCAGGCACCGGTTGTCAGTGCCGGAGCCAATCGCAGTGTGGCTTCAGCCAGCCAGGTGCAGTTGCAGGGGACAGCCAGCGACGCCGATGGTGAAATGCTGCAGTACCAATGGGAGCAAATTGGAGGGCCTGCGGTGCAGTTAAACAGCGCTACCAGCTTACAAACCAGCTTTACCAGTCCGACGCTCATGCAAAGCCGGACCTTAACCTTCCGACTGACTGCCAGTGATTTGCGTACCAGCAGCAGCGATACCGTCACCATTACCGTGCAGCCTCAGCCTCAGGTAGCACCGAGTCCGAGCTCATCCGGTGGCGCCCTGGTCTGGTTATTGCCACTTTGCTTGCTGCTGTTGATTGGCCGCTGGTGGCGCGATGGGGTATACTTCGCCGCCATCCACTATCAGGCTCCCTCTCAGGGTAAGGAACTGCAGTTATGACGACCCGAACCAAAGGTCCGCTCTATATTCCCTATGCCGGCCCGGCTCTGCTGGAAACGCCGCTGCTCAATAAAGGCAGTGCCTTCAGTAAAGAAGAGCGTGAGGCCTTTAACCTGACCGGTTTGCTGCCGCCTCGCTACGAAAGCATTGAAGAGCAAGTCAAACGTGCTTACATGCAATACGCCAGTTTCGAAAACACCATCAACAAGCACATTTACCTGCGGGCGATTCAGGATAAAAATGAAACCCTGTTCTTCCGTTTGGTGCAGGAGCATTTGCCGGAAATGTTGCCGATTATCTACACCCCCACGGTCGGTGATGCCTGTGAAAAATTTTCCGATATTTACCGCAGCAAGCGCGGCTTGTTCGTCTCGTACGAAGAGCGTGATCAGCTGGATGCCATCTTACGCAATGCCACCAAACCCAAGGTGAAAGTCATTGTCGTCACCGATGGGGAGCGGGTGCTTGGCCTGGGCGATCAGGGCATTGGTGGCATGGGCATTTCCATCGGTAAGTTGTCGCTGTACACCGCTTGTGGTGGCATCAGCCCGGCTTATACCTTGCCCGTGGTGCTGGATGTTGGCACCAACAATGAAAAGTTACTGCAGGACCCGATGTACATGGGGGCCCGCCACAAGCGCATCGGCCAGGCCGAGTACGACGCCTTTGTCGAACAGTTTATGCAGGCGGTGTACAAACGCTGGCCCGATGTGATGGTGCAGTTTGAAGATTTCGCCCAGCCGAACGCCATGCCCATTTTGCAGCGTTACCGCGAGCGCTACTGCTGCTTTAACGACGATATTCAGGGCACAGCGGCTGTCACGGTTGGCTCCTTGTTGGCGGCTTGCCGGGCCAAAGGGCAGCAGCTTTGTGAGCAAAAAGTGGTCTTTGTTGGAGCGGGTTCAGCCGGCTGTGGTATCGCCGAGCAAGTCATTACCCAGATGATGGCAGAAGGTTTAAGTGACGAGGAAGCGCGCCGCCGCATTTACATGGTGGATCGTTTTGGTTTGCTGAGCGAAGGCATGACCGATTTGCGTGACTTTCAACAAAAACTGGTGCAATCCAAAGCCGCATTAAGCAGCTGGAATTACAGCGGCGACTTTGCCTCCTTACTGGATGTGATGCACTGCGCCGAGCCTACGGTGCTGATTGGCGTCTCTGGTCAACCCGGCCTATTCAGCGAACAGGTGGTGCGGGCCATGCACAAAGGCTGCAAAACGCCGGTCATTTTCCCGTTAAGCAATCCGTCGCGCCAAGTGGAGGCCACACCGGAGCAGGTGATAGCCTGGACCGAAGGCGATGTGATTATTGCCACCGGCAGTCCCTTTCAACCGGTGCAGTATCAGGGCAACAGCTACCCCATTGCGCAGTGCAACAACAGCTATATTTTCCCGGGCATTGGGCTGGGGGTGATTGCGGTTAAGGCCAGGCGCATTAGCGATGAAATGCTGATGGCGGCCAGCGAAACTCTGGCTGCGGCCTCGCCACTTGCCAATACCGGCCAGGGCGAGTTGTTGCCATCGCTCACGGCGTTGTCGGAGCTGAGCAAGCGCATTGCCTTTGCCGTTGGCAAGGTAGCCCAACAGCAAGGGCTGGCACTTGAAATCAGCGACAATCAATTGCAGGATAATATCGAAGCCAACTTCTGGCGGCCAGAGTACCGCCAGTACAAGCGCATCAGCTTTTAATCCGAGACTAAAACCGAAGGAGGTTCTGATGAAAGCATTGTGGTATCCGATAACCCTGATTGGCTTACTGGGCCTGAGCCCGCTGCACAGCGCGGAGTTGCCAGCCAGCAACCAGTGGTTACTCGAAGCCGACTCGGATGAAGAACGTTTTGCCCGGATCGAAAAGATGTTCGCCGGTTTTTCCGGGGCCATGGCCGAAGTTGGGGCGCGTTATCAGCATAGTTTTGATGCCATTGTCGATGGCAACTACGCTTTGGCGTCTTACCACTGGGACAAACTGGGAGCGGCCATGGAACTGGGCTATTTCCGTCGTCCGGGCCGGGCGGCCAATTCACAGGCGATGTTTTTGCAAACGGCCTGGCCGGAGCTGACCAAGGCTTTGGCTGCAGGCGATGCCAAAGCCATAGAACGCAGCTTTTTGCAGGCGCGCGGTGCCTGCATGGCATGTCATGCCGCCGAGCAAGTGCCCTTTATGAATGACCAGCCGCTGTTTCGCGCGACGGCAGAGTTTCCCTAAACCATGGTTCACAGGCTAAGACTCCTGATCGCAAGCCTGGGCTTGGCACTGCTGAGCCCGATGCTGTTGGCCGCTCCTGTAACTGACGTGGCGGACTATTTTGATCGCCATTTTGAGCAGCAGCTGGCGGAGCATCAGATCCCGGGTGGGGTGTACGCCATTGTCGAAGGCAATCAGATCGTCAGAATTCGCGGCGTGGGAGTGCGTGCCCGTGGCTCCAGCGATCCGGTCGACCCTTTTACTCTGTTTCGTATCGCTTCGGTTTCCAAAACCTTTGCCGCTGGTTTGGCGGCTGTGCTGGCGGAGCAAGGCTACTTCAACTGGGATGATCCGGTGATCCATTATGTGCCGGACTTTTCGTTTCGCTCGGCCCGTTACAGCAAAGCCTTGCAGGTCGAGCATTTGTTGGCTCAAACCACTGGTGTCATGCCCAATGCCTACGACAACATGATTGAAGCCAATGTGCTGCCTGAGCGTATTTTGCCGCACTTTCGTCAGCTCGATCCAATGTGTACCCCAGGCCAGTGTTATGGCTATCAAAATGTGCTGTTTAGTTTGATTGAACCCATAGTGCAGCAAACCACGCAAAAAGATTACGCCACCCTGATGCAGGAGCTTATTTTTGATCCCTTGCAGATGCCAACCGCTTCGGTTGGTATGGAGCCTTTTATGGCCACCGAAAACAAAGCCATGCCGCATGTAAGGGCGCGAGGTGGCTGGTATCAGAGCACGGTACTTCCCACCTATTATCGGTTTGCGCCGGCGGCCGGTATCAATGCCAGTGCAATGGATTTAAGCCATTGGGTGATGGCTCAGCTGGGCCATTATCCGGATGTGATGCCAGAGCACGTGTTGGCCACCATCACCGACAAGCGGGTACGGACTGTGCGGGATCTAAGGCGTGGCCACTGGCGGCAGTTTATCCGTGATGCGCATTATGCGCTGGGCTGGCGGGTGTATCAGTTTGGTGACGAAGAGCTGGTTTACCACGGTGGCTGGGTGCGGGGGTTTCGGGCCGATGTGGCCTATTCGCGTGATCGTCAGGTGGGGCTGGTAATTTTGCTGAACGCCGAGAGCAACATTGTCAGCGAGCTCAGCACCTTCTTTTGGTCAAGAGTCTTTGATGCCATCCAGTTGGCAGAAACCGAGCAGCTGAGTGAGCTGCTCACCTCTGAAGATTAACCGCTAAAAATAGCGCCAATAATCAGTGCCGGCAAGATGGCGGCGGTCAGGACGCCGCGCAGCTGCCGGTACCAGGCCGGCATCAAGCTAGGTGGTTTTTGGTATTCGCGCAACCAGACCCAGCCAAAGCCAGCAGCCAGCACAATCAGCGCCGGTTGGTAGGGCGAAATAAAGGCCAGCCAGCCCAGCAGCGCCGGTACCACACTGAAGACATAACTGCGACCGGCCTGGGTCTGATCCGGCTCTTGCATCGCCATGCCCCAATGCACGGCTCCCAGAAAGCTCAGAATCACAGCGCCATAGCCAATCAGCGAAACCAACGCCAGCTGACTTTGCGGCCACATCAATACCGCAGCCAGGCTCAGGTAAAAAGGTAAGATTCCGGCAAAGCCTAAAAGACGGGGGGTGCTCACATCTTGCTCCTGTTTCGTTGCATGGTACTGACTACGATGGTGATGACCATTAGGATCCATACTGGTAGCTATCAATATAGAAATCGACCTGCAGTTGCGTCAAGCTCTGACAAAGTTGTTGCTTGCGCTCGTCATTCAGCTTCCAGCCCAAGGGAGTCATCTCCAGTAAGCTGAGCCAGCTTGGTGCGCCCAGCTGCTCCAGCATAAAAGAACAACGCTGACGATCTTGATGCTGCATGCCATTCAACTCGGGGATACGGTCGCTGTGCAGTCGGACGCTATCATAGATCGCTTGTTTAAATTGCAGCAAGTGGTTTGGGGCGGCGGTCACCAACAGCAGCTGGCCACCAGAGCGTAGGCAGCGTTTGACTTCATCCAGCTCAAAGGGCGCGCACAACACCAGCATGGCATCAAAGCGGGCATCCTGGTAGGGCAGAGCTTTGGCGCTGGCGACGCTAAAGGCAATCTCTGGGTAGCGTTTGGCGGCCAGTTGAATGGCGCTTTTGGAAATATCCATGCCAGCGATCGCTGTCTCGGGCAGCGCTTGCTTCAGGCAACCGCTGTAATAGCCCTCACCACAGCCGGAGTCCAGCAGCGAGCTGGGCTTTAAATGCTGCAGCTGTTCAACCAGACACTGCACCAGCGGTTGATAGGCGCCGGATTGCAAAAACTGCCGGCGCTGCTGCAACATGGCTTTGCTGTCGCCCGGTTGTTTCGAGTTTTTGTGCTGCACCGGCAACAGATTGAGGTAGCCTTCTTTGGCCACATCAAAGTGATGCCGGTTCACGCAACGATAGGAACTTTGTCTTGGCTCACTTGGTTCAGGGGTAAGCGGCTCTGTGCAAAGTGGGCAGCGGTACAAAGAGCTGGCGTCAGGCTGAGTGCAGGTCATCGGGTTTATCGAAGCAATAACAATGCGCCTATAGTATCAGGCTGTGTCTTGGTGGGAAACTTGCTATCATAGCGTTAGCGAAATTCTTTGGAACATCATCATGTCAGATAACATACAGTGGTCGCTGGATGAGCTGTGCGACCATGCCTTTGATATCTTTGAAGAGCTGGCCTCCGACAACCTGAGCGCGGCCGATTATACCGAGTACCAACAGCAGCATCTGAGCCGCGGTTTTGTCGATTTAAAAACACCCGACGACAGCTGGGAAGAGTTGTATCCGGTGGCACTTGCCGATGGCGATTACGTTGAAGCCTGGATTGGCTTAGCGGCCGAGAGCGGTGAAGCCGACAAGGTACTGGCCCGCTTGCTGCTGAATAAAGACAAAGACGAATCCGAGTGCTTTGCCCAGTGGCGCGGTCAGAGTTAAAGCCCAAAGATTTCTTAGACCAAGGTCTGCTGGCAAAAAGCGGCTCACTTTGTCAGGATGAACGCCTTGCTGCAAGGAGAACGTTATGCTGATAAACCGCGATCAAAGTCTGGTGCTGCTGATTGATATTCAGCAGCGGCTGGCACCGGCCATTGCCGATGGCCGTGAGGTGGAAAATTCAGCGGCCTGGGTGCTGCAAGTTGCGCTGCAGCTTGAAGTGCCGATTGTGGCGACCGAGCAATACCCGGCCGGTTTAGGCCATACGGTGCCGGTCCTGGCGGAGCTGTTGCCCGATGATGCGGTGCTGGAAAAAATGCATTTCAGTGCCTACAAAGAAACGGCTGTCCGCCAACGGCTGGTTGAACTGGAGCGCCAACAGCTGATTCTGTTGGGGACCGAGGCCCATGTGTGTGTGCTGCAAACGGCTTTGGATTGCATTGCAGCCGGTTATCAGGTTTATCTGGTTGACGATGCGGTGGGCTCACGCGATCCCATCCATAAACAACAAGCCCTTAACCGGCTGCAGCAAGCTGGTGCTGTGATCATTAATCGTGAAATGTTGGCTTTTGAGTGGTTGGAATGTGCCGGAACCGATACCTTCAAACGCATTCATCAGGGCTGGATCCGTTAGAGCCTTGGATAAATAGTCTAAAAAAATTTAACCCTGCATAAGCTCCTGCATCGTCTAACTACTACAAGCACGATACAGGAGTTGTTTATGGAAAGCACACACCCAGCTGCATGGTCCACCTTGCCTCTGACGCGCCTGGTCAGTAGCGCTTTAACGGCTGCCACTGTTACCTTTGCTTTATTTGTGATGATGCACCAATTGGTGAAAGCGCCGACGGCTGCCCGGCCGGAGCCGACACCTGTGCCGCCAGTCAGGGTTTACCAAACACCGGATGACACACCAACCATTACACGTCCAAGATTAACGCCTCCACCCGAGCTGGTGCAGCCTGAAAGGATGTCGCTCAGCAGCGAGCCGGTTGATACGGGTTTGGACATGACGCCGGGAGTCCGGCTTCAGTTGGATGGGTTGCACAGCGAGCCAGTCGTTCAGTCCGGGTTAGGAATTCGCGATGCTGCGGCAACCCCCATGGTACGGGTTGAGCCACGTTACCCGGTTGAGGCGGCACGACAAGGGATCTCCGGTTGGGTGCAACTGCGTTTCTCGGTGGATGAAAGCGGCCAGGTGCAAGATGTCGAAGTAATAGCCGCTGAGCCTGCGACCATCTTTAATCGTGAAGCGATGCGCGCTCTGCGGCGCTGGCGCTATCAGCCTAAGCTGGTGGATGGCCGTGCTGTTCGCCAAACCAATCTCCAGGTCCAGCTCGATTTTACGCTGGATGCCAACTAAGCTGAAAATACAGACTGGTAAGAGGAGTGTGCCTATGCTGTCGATCCCCCTGAGCTGGGCTGGCACCTTATGTCCGGATCAACTGATGCAGCACTATCAGAAGACGGGTGCCTCGAAATGGCTGGATGGTTTGATTCAACATTGCGGTGATGATCTTTACCACTTTATTCTGCGTCAGTCCGATCCAGCTCTGGCGCAGGATATCTGCCAGCAAACCTGGTTGAAAGTGATGGAGAAACGACACAGTTTCCGGGCAGATAGCCGCTTTAAAACCTGGCTGTTCAGTATTGCCCGAAACGCCTTGTTGGATGAATTAAAACGGCAGCAGCGTTGGCAATCACTGATTTGCCCAGATGAGTTAGCACACCCAGAGTCGCAGGGTTTAGCTGTTTGTCCGGTTGCGCGGCAGCAACGGTTTGAGCAGGCATTGCGACTGTTGCCTTTCCTGCAGCGTGAGGCATTGATGTTGCAGCTGGAGGGCTTTTCGGTGGGACAAATTTCGAGTATTACCAACGAATTGGACGAAACCGTGAAAAGCCGGCTGCGCTATGCCCGTCGTTTTTTGCAAGCGCGCCTGGGAGAGCACAATGAATAAGCCTACATCTTCAGAGTGTGACGAGATGCAGTCGTTGTACCAACAGGCGAAACAAAAGCATAGGATGCCTGCTGCTTTGAAGCGTCAACTGCTGGCCGAATGCGAAGCCAGGGACAAGCGGCCTGCCAGCTGGAGTAGCTGGTGGCAACTTTCTCAGCTGGTGGTGGGCTGCGCTGCCATGCTGCTGTTGCTCAGTTGGATGCCATGGTCACCCACCTCAGACTTCTACCAGATTGAGTTGGCGGCAAGTTCGGATTACCGACAGGTGCAGTACCACCGGTTGGCAGAGCCCAGATCGGTGCTCACTCAGCAGGCAGCTCGTGAGGATCGGTTGCAGCAACTGTGGCAGCGTCAGCAAGAACAGTTACAGCGAGGCCAAGCCATTCATACCCGAACGGCGCTTTTGCAGCAGCATGAGAGCAGCTGGCAATTGACGATGTGCGATGAATTGCAATTGAATCTGAGCAAGGAGCTGGTGGCTCAATTGCAGCTGGGACAAAGCATCCAGCCTTACGGCTCACAATGGGTGGAGTTGGAGCTGGCGTCAACGGGGCAGGTGTTGGCAATTCGGGCTACTGAGCAGGTGTTGCATTGCCCGCAAAACAAGGCGGGCAGGGCATTGTTTGGGTCTGGTTTGGCAGGTTAATTGATCTCAGCCTCTGGCCAAAGTTGCTGCAGCAACCAGGCGAGCCTCGCAGCAGCTTGCAGCAGCCGGGTTTCAATGGTGTTCTGGTGGCGCAGCGCATAGCGCTCATCCAAATGCTTGCCCGGCACATGCTCGGCATAGATTTGCTTGACGATTTGGACCGACTCGTTGGCCCAGTCCAGCACATCGCCTTGCTGCCACTGCTGAAGATTGCTGTCGTTGAGCCGAGGCCGTAGCCGGTCGATGCTGGCCTGATAATCGCGAAAGCCCAGTTGCAGCAGGATGCTGGTATCCCAGATGCCGTGCAGGTTGCGGACTTCCCCCATAAAGATCACACCGGTGTCGTTGCCGCCGCGATCAAAATCGTAGCCGACATGCAGTGGCTGGTGCAGATCGCCGACAAAATGGCTGAGAAATTTCAGCGATTCGGCGGCTTTGGCCGATTCGCTGTCTTGCTGCAACAAGGCAAAGTGGTGCTGGATGGCCGACAGCACGCAGCCATAATCCGGGCAGTGCTCCATGGTAATGACCTGGTCGTCCCGGCCAATATTGACGTAATGATGGGGCCGTGCGAAGTCGTACTGCTCTTGTCCACGCAGTCGATCGGCCCAGACGCAGGCCGGCGCAAAACTGTCGAACTCTGTGTGTGCCAGCAGGGCATCCACCCGGCTTTGCTGTGCCGGGCTTAACTGTTCATAGGCCAAATCACAAATCATCCGGTGGCCAATCTGGCCGAATGCCAGGCTGGCGCCGGAAAATAGCAACACAAAAAGTGCCAATAAAATACGCATGGGTTTATGCCTCCGCAATTAATTGAGTCACCTGGGCTGGGCCTGCATCCCCCAATTGCTGTTGCAGCCAGGGCAGAAAGGCCCGGCATTGCTCGGCCAGCAGATAGGGCGGGTTGATCACCAGCATGCCACTGCCGGTCATGCCAAAGCCCTCGCTGTCGGCTTTGGGGCACCACTCAATACGCAGCAAGTTGCTAACCGGCAAAGCTGCTATTTGTTGCACAAAGTGTTCGACATGGCGGCGGTCTATCACCGGATACCAGATGGCATAGCAGCCATTGGCAAATCGTTTTAAGGCTTGGGTTAAGCCTTGGACCACATCGTCGTACTCGTGGCTGAGTTCATAGGGCGGGTCGATCAGCACCAGGCCGCGTCTGGCCAGTGGTGGCAGCATGGCTTTGATGCCCGCCCAGGCGTCCATTTTTTCAATCCGGCAGTGTTTACGCTTTGCCAGATGCTGTGACAGCAGCGAGAAGTCACTGGGGTGCAGCTCGGTCAGTTGCAGTGAGTCCTGTGGGCGCAGCAACTGAGCCGCTATTGACGGCGAACCGGGGTAAAACTCCAGTTCACCATCGGCGTTTAAGTGCTGCACCAGCCGCAAGTAATGACCGGCCGGTCCGTCTTCCAGCGCGGTCGGCAAAGGCTGGTTGAACAAAACCCCAATGCCACTTTGGTATTCGCCGGTCTTGCTGGCGTGCTCAGAGCTAAGGCTGTAAAACCCGGCGCCAGAGTGGGTGTCGTGGTAACAAAACGGCTTCTCTTTGCGTTTGAGGTAATCCAGAATGGCTATCTGCACCAGATGTTTAAGCACATCGGCAAAGTTGCCTGCATGAAAGCTATGGCGGTAACTAAGCATAACAAAGCGCCGTCAGAAAAAGGGGCAACAGCATACTCTGTTCTGGTTCTTTTGTCATGCCAGCTGCTACAATACCGTTTTTTATGCATCGCAAGGTTGTTTATGTCCGGCGCCCCCTCTTCCAAACGTCCTGCTGCCCGCCCAAACCGGGCAAAGAGCGCAAAACCCTGGGCCGATAAATCCAGCAAACAAGCCTCTCCAAAAGCCAAGCGGCCTTCTCAGCCAGCTGCCGCCAGAACAGCGAAAGCAGCGCCAGAGCGGGTAGTATCGCCGAGAGCGGCCGAGCAAAAAATTTATGGTGAAAAAGCCTGTCAGGTGCTGTTTGCCAGACGACCGGAAGCCATTATCCGGCTCTATCTGAATCCGCAGCAGGCACCGAAATGTGCGGTCATGATGAAGTATCTGGCCAAAGCCAAAAAAGCCTACCACCTGGTGGAGGATGCCGAGCTGGATAAACTGGCTGGCAGTCAGCACCATGGCGGCATGGTGATGCTGGTGCAGCAGCCCGAGTCGCTGAGTCTGCACCGTTACCTTCGCCAGCAAAAGGATGTGGCAAGCGACTTGATCCTGGCGATGGATGGGGTTAGTAACCCGCACAACCTGGGGGCTATAGTGCGCAGTTGCGCCCACTTTGGCATCAAAGCGGTGCTGTTGCCTGAATCGCAGCCGCTCTATTCCGGTTCGGCGGTGCGTACCGCAGCCGGAGGGGCTGAGTTTGTCCAGGCGGTGCATTGTGAAAAGTTGCCCGAAGCCTTGCAGCGATGTCGACAAGCCGGGTATCAGCTGATGAGCACTTCCAGTCACCAGGGCGAGTCCCTGTACCAAACAACTTTGCCGGCCAAGGCTGTGATGGTGTTTGGTGAGGAGATGTTCGGAGTGTCCAAAGATGTCGCGCGCCAAGCGGATAAACTGCTGCGCATCCCCGGAACCAACCAGGTTGAGTCGCTGAATGTCAGTGTGGCTGTGGCGTTGATTTTGGGCGAGTGGTACCGCCAGCACGCATCCGTTTAGTCTGCCGCTCTAAGCTGCCCTCAGCTGTTTTAGTGCAGCGCATCCAACCGCTGCACGCCGGGCTGCCCGGCACTGACAATCACCAGTCCCGAGGGCAAGCGTTGATAGCTTTGACTATCCAGCCCTGCATTGAAACCAATGTGGCTGTTCGGTGCCAACACACACTGTTCAGTCAGCAGAACCCGCTTTAATTGACAGCCTGCCCCAACATGGCAATGACCCATCAACACACAGTCTTCGAGCTCGGCACCGGCCTCGATGCGGCAGTGGCTGCCAATCACCGAATGACGGATGCTGCACGCTGAGAGCTCACAACCGGCACCGATCAAGCTGCCTTGAATGCTGCTTTGTGCAGAGCCGGCGACATAGCTTGGAGCGACCGGCTCTTTGCCAAAGATGGGCCAGTGTTCGTTGTGCAGCCGGACTGCCGGGTTTGGCCCCAGCAAATCCATATGCGCCTGGAAAAATGCATCCTGGGTCCCGACATCGCGCCAGTATGGCTTGGTTTCCCCGGGGATCAGGTGACTGGAAAAATCATAAAGGTACACAGGCTCATGCCGGTACAGATTGGGGATGATGTCGTTGCCAAAATCATGACTGGATAATGGCTGCTCAGCATCGTCCAGCAAGGCGTTAAATAAACACGAGCGATTAAACAAGTAATTGCCCATGGAGACCAGCACCATGCCATTGGCATCGGCCAGGTGGCGGATTTTTTCTATGGAGGGTTTCTCGTAAAAAGCCGTCAGACGCTGCTGGTCATCCATCGCCAATACCCCAAACTGCGATGCCAGCGTCAGTGGTACCGGCATGGCTGCTAGGGTCATGCAGGCATCTTTTGCCAGGTGAAATTCCAGCATCGGACGAAAATCCATCTTGTAAACGTGGTCGGCGCTTAGCACCAGCAGGTGGGTCGCTAAGCTGTGTTCCAGTTGCTGCAACTGCTGGTAAATGGCTCCTGCGGTGCCTTGCAATTGTGTATCCCGGGTTTTCACCAGGTGCATATCGGCCGGGCAGCGGTGTTTGGACCACTGATGGTGCAGGTAATGGTGCAAGCCATCGACCTGATACTGACCCAGCACCCAAATTTCATCGCACTCGGAATTAATGCAGTTGCTGACCACAAAGTCGATCACCCGGTAGTGGCCGGCAAAGGCAATGGCGGGTTTGGCACAACTGGCGGTTAGAGGGCGAAGGCGGTTGCCTTGTCCCCCTGCCAGAATGACACAGCTTAACCTTGGATGTTGTGTTGCCATAATGGATGTCGCCGTAGGATTCGCTGATACCGAGACTAACAGGTATAGCAAAAAATGGCGTTTTTGCTTTGCGCTGGATCAGATATTTTGATGGTATTTTGTACAGATCTTGGTGGGGAGCTGGAAGCCATTGTTTTTATTGCTGCGACAACAACGGTTATTCGAATCGGTGTCAATGAATGGAGCTGCTGCAATGCTAGGCTGGCAACGTCTGACCCAGGTAGCGAAAGCGGGGCTGTTCAGTGCCCTCAATATTGACTTGCTGACAAAACATCGCCAAAGGGCGAGCCCAAAGCCCACCATCGCCGTAAAGAGGCCGGTAAATCACCAGCCATTCTTCGGTTTCACTGTGCCGTGCAACGTCCAGCACTTGATAGTAGTGTCCTTTGTAATGCTGGTAGTAACCGGGTTTGAGCAGGGGATTGTCAGGCTTTGTTTTCATACCAGCTCTCAAAAATTATCGCCGCCGAGACGCTGTCCACTTTGTCTTTGCTCAGGTTGCGAAAACCGCCTTCGGCAAACAGCTGCTGTCTGGCATCGGCGGTGGTCAGGCGTTCGTCGTGCAGCTCAACCGGTAAGCCGAAGCGGCCATGCAGCCGGTTGGCAAACTTGCGGGTACGGACGGTAAAGTCTTGCTCAGTGCCATCCATATTCAGCGGCAGGCCCACCAGCAGCAGATCCGGTTGCCATTCACTGAGTAGCTTTTCTATCTGGCTCCAGTCTGGGATCCCATCGCGGGCTTTTAAAGCCGGCAACAGGCTGGCACTGCCGGTCAACTCCTGACCAATGGCAACGCCAATGCTTTTGGTGCCGTAGTCAAAGCTGAGAACGGAGCGGTGTTTGGACTGGCTCATCAGGCATGCCCTGCATCACCGGTGAGCTGCCAGGCTTCAATGCCCATTTTTTTGGTGGCAGCCTCCCATTTGTAGGCGTGCGCCATATCAAAAATGATGGCGGGATCGGCGGGGATCACCAGCCAGGAGTTGTCAGCGATTTCCTGTTCCAGCTGACCTGCAACCCAGCCGGCGTAGCCCAGTGCCAGCAGAAATTTTTCCGGGCCTTCCGGTGTGGTCAGGCGCTGCAAGATATCTTTGGAAGTGGTGATCATCAGCGCATCATCCAGTGTCATGCTGCTCATGTAGCCAGCTTGGGCACTGTGCAGCACAAAGCCGCGATCGGCCTGCACCGGGCCACCGGCGCACACCGCACGCTCGGCAATCGGGTTGTTGGCATCGTACTCGATATCAAGCTGCTGCAGCAGATCGCCAATGGTGGCTTTGAGCGGGTGATTGATCACAATGCCCATGGCACCTTCGTCATTGTGTTCGCAAATGTAAGTGACACTGCGATGAAAAAACGGATCCTGCAGGGATGGCATGGCGATTAAAAAGTGGTGCTCAAAGCTACTCATGGCGAACTCCTTAAGCTGGCTTGCGACTGTCAATCTGTTGCTCAATGGCGTCAAACAGCAAGCTGGTAATTTGCACCGGTGCTTCGGCTTCAATTTCCCGCACACAGGTTGGGCTGGTGACATTGATTTCAGTCAGTTTATCACCAATGACATCCAGGCCGACAAAAATCAGGCCTTTGGCTTTCAAGGTCGGTCCAACCGCTTCAGCGATGACTCTGTCACTGTCGCTCAGCGGTCGGACTTCGCCCCGACCACCGGCCGCCAGGTTACCACGGGTTTCCCCTTGCGCCGGGATCCGGGCCAGCACATAAGGCACCGGCTCGCCATTGATCATCAAAATGCGTTTATCCCCATCTTTGATGGCGGGAATAAAGGTCTGTGCCATGGCGTAACGGCTGTTGTGGGCGGTCAGTGTTTCCAGCACCACACCGACATTGGGATCATCGGCTTTTAAGCGAAATATCGAAGCGCCACCCATGCCATCGAGCGGTTTAATGATCACATCCTGATGCTGCTGCCAGAATGCTTTTAGGCGTGCGCTGTTACGGCTGACCAGGGTGGTGGGGGTGAGTTCACTGAACCAGCTGGTATAGAGCTTTTCATTGGCATCGCGCAGGCTCTGCGGCTTGTTGACGATCAGGGTGCCTTGTTGCTCTGCCAACTCCAGCATGTAGGTGGCATAAATGTACTCGGTATCAAAGGGGGGATCTTTACGCATCAGCACGACATCCAGCTCAGCCAGCGCAATATCCTGCTCTTGACCAAACTGGTACCAGTTGGTTGGATCCTCTTCGACCATGAGCAATCGGCTTCTGGCGCGGGCCTGCCCTTCCAGCAGGTACAAGTCCGCCATCTCCATGTAATGAATGGTGTAGCCACGGCGCTGGGCCTCCAGCAGCATGGCAAAGCTGGTGTCTTTTTTGATGGTGATGTCCGCAATGGGATCCATCACGATGCCTAGTATGGGTGCAGTCATAGCTTCCTCAGGCGAGATCGCCAAATTGCAGCTGCAAGGCGCTGATGGCCGTGAGTGCTGCGGTTTCGGTACGAAGGACCCGGGGACCAAGTTGAATTCCCTGGTAGCCAGCAGCAGTGGCCGCAGTCATTTCCGGGTCGCTAAAGCCACCTTCCGGGCCTATCATCAGCCGGATTTTGTTGCAGGGGGCCAATGTCTTAATGGTGTCTTTTGCCCAGGGATGCAAGGTGAGCTTGAGATCTTTTGTCGGCTCTGCCAGCCAGGAGGGCAATGTTTGAGCCGGCAGCACCTGAGGCACCATGCTTCGACCGGATTGCTCACAGGCAGAGTACACGATTTTTTGCCATTGCAGCTGTTTTTTTTCCAGCCGTTCGCCGTCCAGCTTAACACCGCAGCGTTCTGAAAACAGTGGCGTGATGGCACTGACGCCCAATTCCACGGCTTTTTGAATGGCAAAGTCCATCCGATCGCCCCGCGAAATCACTTGTCCCAGATGCAACCAAAGCCCGGATTCGGTTGGGTTAGGCTGCTGCGAAGTGATCTCAACCCGAACCGATTTTTTGCTGCTGGCAAGAATGTTGGCTTGGTAGTTGTGGCCATCGCCATTAAAGAGTTGCAGGACGTCACCTGCTTGCATCCGCAAAACGCGACCGACATGCGCGGCAGCCTCATCGGGCAGCTCGAGCTCTGTCAGGTTTAAGGGTTGATCAACAAAAATCCGTGGAATTCGCATTGCCTGCCATCGCTAAAAAAACCTGAAGCTATGGTATCAATTTGCAGCTCAATCCCAAAGAAAAACCCGCCGAAGCGGGTTTTGATGGGGCTGTAAAAAAATCCGACTTTAGCGACGGTATAAACGCAGTGCCAGTAAGCCTACAGCTAAAATAGCCAAGGTAGCAGGAGCAGGCACCTCGTTCGGTCCTGTTGGATCCAAGGCATAAATTTGAAAGTGGGAAATATCTTGTCCTACACCTTGTGAGTTCATAAATACCGAGCTGGTGTCGAAGCCGCCGGTAAAAGTATATGGACGCAGGCCAAAACCGACCGTGGATGGATCTATCTCCAGGCTATCAAGGGTAAAGTTGTACGTGATTAGGTCGGTACCGCTTTTGAAGACCAAAGCAAACTGGGTAAAGTAGTTGGTGCCAATAATGGGCGCTATCGCTTCCGGGACATCAAAGAATGGATTTAAAAACCATGAACCGTAGCTGCAACCGGTCGCTCCACAAGTCATACCAAAATCCACCAGTAAACCAGCATTGATGCCGTTTTCTCCACCAATCATGGCGTATTCAGTGGCTCCAGCACAGGTTGATTTGTTACCCTCTAGGTCGTAGCACTCATTCATTTCCTGCTTGCCAAGGTAAATCCAGCCCGGATCAACGGGGTTGTTGGGATCTTGCAAGCCTTGCAGCTCTGGTTTGAATGCACCATCTTTCCACCACTCATTTAACCCGCTGGTTAAGGTTTCATCGGCTTGGCCACCGGTTTGTAGGGCGCCATTGAATAAGCCATCGCCAGCATAGCCAAGGTTCAGCGACGGGGTTGGGTTGGTGTTGCCACTGTAGGCACCTAAACAACCTGCAGCATACCGGATGGTGTTGTTTTCGTTGACGAACTCATTTTCGTTGGCACCATACTGTTTGCTGCTGGTGACCCAGGCGTTGCTGGTATTGCCTGCAAAACTGCTGTCTCCAGCATCAAAACATTGGATGGTTGAGCTTAATGCAAGCCAGGGGGTGAGCAATAAGCTCAATGCTGCGGCACGTACAAATCCTTTGATACGCATGTTACACCTCAAATCAAACTGTGGGGCTAAAGTTGCATTAATCAATGCAATTAAGATGCCGCTAAATTAATACTAAGTTTATTAAGTGCTTATCTATTTTTTTTGGGCGGGGTTAGGCGAAGTTGTAAAAAAAGCAGACGGCTGATGGAGTGTATTCTCGGCAATGCAGAGTTGAACCAGTGCTCTTTCCAGTTAATTATGACGGATTCCATCGGAATTAACTGGAAAGAGCACTAGGGTATAGAAAAACCCGCCGAAGCGGGTTTAAGCCGTGGGGTGTCAGCTGTTAGCTGAAGCGGCGCATGGCTGCAAAGCTAAACAGACCGGCACCGAACAACCACAGGCTCCAAGGCTCTGAGACTTCTGCTGTGGGTGTGGAGTACGTATATACGATTTCGGCACCACAAGCCCCGGTAGTTGTCTGGTTGGTGTCGATGTTGCCGCCACCGCCAGCGAAGCTTGAAATAGAAAGGGTGCTGCAATTCACGCTAAAGTGATCACCGCCAGTAAAAAGAGCCAGATCAGCAGCTGACGTTAGAATCAGGCTAAAAACGCCATTGTCTACAGTGGTACCAAGATCCAGAGATTCGCCATGGCCCAGGCTGGTAGAGCCATTGGTGGTTGCCAAGGTGGTGGTAAAAGCTGGATCCGGTAGATCTATGACGTTATCCAGGCCTGCCAGGTTGAAGGTGAACTCTAGCTCGGATGTGTAACGGAACGTCTGCCCGTTGGCTGCACGGTTTTCAAGAATGGTAGAGCTGATGGACTCACCCAGCAGATTCAGAGTAACAGAAGTTAAGCTACCCAGTGATGCATCAAACTGAGCGAAAGAAAGGGATTGCTCAATGTCTGTAGTTTCGTGATCATTCCAGGCCTCGTGAGAAATGATGGATGCCTGAGCTGAGCCAGCCGCGATAAGACCTGCTGCCAACAATGCAGCTTGTAACTTCTTCATAAATTATACGTCCATATCAAATTACAAAATCACTTGCCATGGGTCAGCAAGTCCAGGGTTTGCCTGATAGAGTTGTTCTAACCTTAGCCCGTGAAGCTGTAAGGCAGTTACAACGAGCGTGCGGTAATCTCAGACAAACAGCTATCACCATTAGCAAAAATCATGCCGCGAACAATTATTTATTTTTCCATTTTAAATCAATTAGTTAGGTTTTGATAAGAGGTTTCCCTTTTCTCGCGTGTTAAAAAATATGACACATAAATCATTGGTTGTTTAATTTGTGGGCGCTAAATGGTTAATTGTTGTTCGTTCGGGGTTTCTTAAAGGATATCAGTTCGTTTTTTAGGCAATAGCACTGCATGCTGTTTTACACGGAATGAGGTTAAAAAAAGCCCCATCAAAAAATGATGGGGCTTTGTGGTGCAAGGTGGGCTTAATTGGCTGGAAAGCTATGGCTGGCGCCAATACCCAGTGGGATATTCAGCCCCCAGAACATCAGCAGGAAGGCTGTCCAGCAGATCAGGAAGGCGACGGTAAAGGGCAGCATCAGGGAGATCAGAGTGCCAATACCACTGGACTTCACATACTTCTGGCAGAATACCACGATCAGTGGAAAGTAAGGCAGCAATGGCGTAATGATGTTGGTGCTGGAATCACCTACCCGGTAGGCCGCCTGGGTTAAATCCGGTGACACTCCCAGTTCCATCAGCATCGGCACCATAATGGCACCAATCAAAGCCCACTTGGCAGAGGCTGAGCCGACCATCAGGTTGACAAAACCGGTCAGCAACACAATGCCAATCAGGGTAAAGCCCATTGGGAATGCCATTTCTTTTAACCAGTTGGCTCCTTTAATCGCCATTAAGGCGCCCAGGTTGGACTGGCCAAAGGCATAAATGAATTGAGCACAGAAGAATGCCATTACAATGTAGTAGCCCATGCCGCTCATGGCCTTGCTCATGCCCTCGACGATATCACGGTGGCTGCGCACAGTCCCGGCGACATAGCCATAGACCACGCCCGGTATCAGGAAAAAGATAAAAATCAGCGACACAATGGATTGCATGAGCGGTGCGGCAGCGACCGCCAGCTCGCCTGAGCTGGCGCGCCAGGCGGATCCTTCGGGCAGGGTAGAGACAACCAGCAGGACGAAAGCCGCTACCATCGAAAAGGCAGCCCAGGCCAAGCCTTTTTTCTCGCGCTTGGTTAATTCATCCATCACCGGCAAGTCGGCGGCATCGGCATCCACTTCGGTGTTTTTCAAACGCGGTTCAATTACTTTATCGGTCAGGTACCAGCCGACAAGCACCACAAGGAATGTTGAGGCGGTGGTAAAGTAATAATTATTCAGTGGATTAATGACCAGATCGGCAGCGGCTGGATGAGCCGATAAATTGACGGCCTCCTGGGTAAATGCGGCCAGCATTGGGTCGAGGCTGGATGGAATAAAGAAGGTTGCTGAAAAGCCACCGGACACCCCGGCAAAAGCGGCGGCAATACCCGCCAGAGGGTGGCGACCCGCGGCGTAAAAAATGACCGCACCCAACGGAATAACCAGCACATAACCGGCATCCACTGCTACATGGCTTAGGACACCAACGGCAATTAACACCGGTGTCAGCAACATTTTGGGGGTGACACTCAAAATGGAGCGCAAACCAGCGTTGATAAAACCGGTGTGCTCCGAGACTCCTAAACCCAGCATGGCCACCAGCACAATGCCCAGGGGGGCAAAGGTCACAAAGGTATTGACCATGCGTGAGGTAAACTCGGTTAAGGAGCTGCCTGCCAGCAAGTTGGCGATTTGAATGGACTCACCGGTTCTGGGATCGACTTCGTTGAAGCTAACACCGGACAGCAACCAGGAGGCTACCCAGACAAAGACCATTAACAGGGCAAATAAAATGGCCGGATCGGGCAGTTTGTTCCCAACGACTTCAATCGCATTGAGCGCGCGATTGAGCAAGCTCTGCTTTTCAGCAGGAGCGGCTTGTGGTGTGGACATAGTGTTTCCTTATAATTTTTATGGGGTAAGCGTGCGCCGTGTTCCCCTGCAAGGTGTGTTCAGAGCAGTCTGTTCCACCTTAGTCGGACAAAACTGCTTTATCATACACAAAAAAAATCTGGACGAAACCGCTGTTTCGCTTTGCTCAGGCTGAAGTTGTTTCGTTTTCAGTGATCGGAGCAGTCAGGGGCCAGCCTCCTAATTGCTGCCAGCGATTGACGATGTAGCAAAAAAGCTCGGCAGTGCGCTCGGTATCGTACAGGGCGCTGTGTGCTTCTTTGTCGTTGAACTCAATGCCCGCTGCTTTGCAGGCTTTGGATAACACCGTTTGCCCCAGCGCCAGGGCAGAGAGGCTGGTGGTATCAAAAGAAACAAACGGATGGAAGGGATTGCGTTTTAAGTTGATCCGTTGGCAAGCTGCATTGAAGAAGCCTTGATCAAAAGCGGCGTTGTGCGCCACGATAACCGAGCGTTGGCAGCCGGCTGCTTTTTGTGCTTTGCGCACGGCTTTGCAAATCTCGGTGATGGCTTCACGTTCCGGCACGGCGCCGCGCAATGGCTGATATGGATCAATGCCATTAAAGGCCAGGGCACTGGCTTCGATGTTGGCACCCACAAAAGGATCGACATGAAAATGCAAGGTTTGAAGGGGCTTTAGCTGTCCTTGCTCATCCATGGTGACCAAGGTGGCGGCAATCTCCAGCAGGGCATCGGTGCTGGCATTAAAACCGGCTGTTTCAATATCAATGACCACCGGGTAGTAACCCCGAAAGCGTTGTGCCAGCAAAGAAGTTGGTTGTGTCATGAAGTTGCCTGCTATGATGAAAGACCTAGTATGCCAAAAAACGACGGGCAGATCTCGTCCCGGCATGGTGTTTGCTAGCAATTTAGTCAGATTGGTTTCCAGAGGTTTTGCCTTATGCGGTCTTGGCCCTTCATGCTGTTTTTACTGCTGTGCAGCTCACTGTTGTCTGCCGGGCAAAGTTATATCCGGCAATATTCTGCCGCTCTGGAGCAGTCGGAGTGGCATTTAAAGCACAACAACCCTCTGCGCTGTGAAATCAGCCATCCTATCCCAGGCTTTGGTGAAGCGGTATTCTTAAGTGAAGCAGGCAAGGCCAGCGATTTGTGGTTTGAGTTAAAAATGCTGCAACAGCCGGATGCTTACGATTTGGCCGAAGTGCTGTCGTTACCACCGCGCTGGCGTCCGGGCGAGCAGCCGCGGGCTATTACCAATATGCGCCTGTTGAAACAGTTTGATGGCGACTTGCCCAAAGAGTCGGCTTGGGCCATGTTGCATGAGCTGGAGCGGGGCTATCAGCCGACTTTTTATTTTTCGGACTGGTACCGGCCCGATAACAAGGTGGTGGCCAGTTTGAATCCGGTGCAGTTTCCACCTGTATATCAGGCGTTTAATCAGTGCATCGCCAATTTACTGCCGTATCAGTTTGATGACATTGCTTTTACGGTGCTGAGCTATGAAGTGGGCGGCGATCAGTTAACCCGGGAATCCAGACGGCGCTTAGCGGCCATCGCCGAATACCTGAAGCACGACGATGCCATCGAAGTGGTGCAGATCCAGGGGCATACCGACACCTGGGGCGGGCGTTGGATGAATGAAGAGCTTTCGGTGCGACGTGCTGAGAAAGTAAAACGCTTTTTTGTACAGGCAGGTTTGCCGGAAGAGCGCATTGAAGTTGAAGGCTTTGGCCAGCGCCGAAATGTGGCGCCGAACCAACGGGTGCAGGACAGAGCAACCAACCGTCGGGTGGTGGTGCAGATGAATCGGCCTTAGTCGTGGCGTGCTTGCACCATTAAGTCGACCTGACGCCAGTCACTCTGTTCTGAGATAATAATCCGAAGCACTTGTTCGCCGTGTTGGCCGCTGCTGTGGTAATGCAGTTCAAGTTGACCATAGCGGTTACGTTCGGTCAGCGGTTGTCCCAACTGTTCCAGATAGAGTTGCTTTATTTGCTGTTGGCTTTCACGACTAAAGTAACTGAGCACGGCCGGCAGTTTGTCATCCAAACGAGCGAACTCTCTGGCATCGGCTGGCTTTGGCCACTGGTTGAAATCGACCGCAGCAAAAGCGATGGATGCCGGTAAAATCAGCAGACTCAGGCTAAGCAGTAACTTGAAAGTGCGCATGCATTTTTCCTATGTTTATCAAGCGGGTACAGTGGCCACTAGTCGGGCAAATCATTTTAAGCTTATCACCAGTCTTGATTAGCTGCCAGTTTCTTCTGCATCAGCTTTCCTTGTATCGTTCGTACAACCGCAAAGCGGCTAAAATCTTGTCGCCGGTAAAAGGTTTGACGATAAAGCTGGCGGCACCATCGGCGATGCTCTGCTTGACGTTATCCAGGGTGCTGACGCCACTGACCATCACCACAAAGCAATCCGGCTTCAGGGCCTTAAACTTCTTTAGCAACTCCAGGCCGGAAGCATCTGGCAGCTCTATATCCAAAAAAACGATGCCAGGCAATTGCAGGCTGAATAAGTCCATGGCTGCCGAGGCCTTGCTGGCGTTGAAAAAGGTAAAGCTTTTGTATTTCACCTTACCGCTTTGGCATATCGCCATGATGTTATTGCGTAGCAGCTGCCGGGTATAGTCGACATCATCCACCAGTAGAATTTTGCGCTCAGCCATCGTTTACCTCCGACAACAAGGCAAAGAGTTGTCTGAGAAGTGCTTCTATCGCTGTGGCGGAGGCACGATGCTGGAGTTCTGCTTGCAGTTGATCGGCCTGCTCGCTGATGGCAGGGTAGCCAAAACTGCCGGCTGAGCCTTTTAACTTATGACTGAGTCGTTGCAGCTCCTGCCAGTTTTGCTGCTCAAAGCTGGCCTGCATCTGCTGATGCAGGTCGGTCAGACTGTTTATAAACTGCTGCCGCAGCTCCGGCGCAACCACCAGCTCGGTTGGTGCTTTGGGTTGATGTTGTTGCAACAAAGCTCGTAAATCTGTCTCTTGCAGCGGTTTTGTCAGCACAGCAGTAAAGCCTGTGGTGTCTACCTTGTCGGCAGACATGGCGTAGATGGGGCGCTCGTAACCGAGCTGACGCAGCATCGTCATGGCCTGAATGCCATCGCAGACTGGCATTTGAATGTCCATCAGCAGCACATCGTAGTCATAGCTTAGTGCCAGGCGAACCGCGTCCTCGCCATTGGCGACGGCAACCACCTCAGCGCCGAGCGACTCACATTGCAGCTGCAGCAGCTGGCATAAAAAAACGTCATCCTCGGCCAGGATCAGGCGCACAGTATTCGTCATTGGCAATTCTCCTGAGCGATGCTGCAGTTAAAAAAGTGCAGCTGTTGTATTACCTTAGCTCTGATAACGGCTGGCATGCAAGGCCTGCTGCCAGTTTTTGGGCAAAGGGCTGGGCTCTTTCAGCAAATCTGCGGCCATGGCCTCGGCCAACAGTGGTGCAAACAGCAGTCCTCGCGCGCCAAGCCCAGTGAGTACCTGCAGCTTTTGGTCGGCCTTGTGCCATTGGCCTGACAGTGGGAAATGGTCTGGTACTGTGGCCCGGACGCCAGCTCTGGACTCCACTACCGATAGCCCTTGGAGCCAACCAGGTTGCTCTAGACTCTGCTGGGCCAGCTCCAGATTGGCGGCATCATCAGCCGCTAGCCATTCATCGGTGCTGCGGCTTCGGTCAAACGTCGCCCCAAGGGCCTGCAACCCTTGCCAGGCTGGTGTGATGTAGCCTTTATGACACAGCACGGTTTTAAGAGCACTCAGTGATGCAGACTCAACATAACTGACCTGGCCGCGGATCCCCCGCAGTGGTAAGGGCGCCTCCGGCAGCAAGGCATTGCTTTGCGCGCCTGCAGCGATAATCAGTTGGTCGACCTGCTGTGTCGGATGCTTGCTGCTGTGCAGTAGCCAACCAGTTGCGTTTTTTTCCAGCCGCTCGACCGGCCAGTGGTAATGAATACGACAGCCTGGTTGCTCCGTCAACCAGGCTGCTGCCGTCTGGCAAAACTGCTGTGGGCTAAGCCAGCCAGCATTGGGGTACCAAATAGCATCAAACGGCAGCGATAGCCCGGCACAGCGACTGGCGCTGTCGGCATCAAGCGGTTGCACCAAGGCCGCAGGCCAGTGCTGCGCCAATTTCTGCAGCCGGTTTTGCAGCTGCGAAGTGCAGGCCTGGTGCAGCACGCCACACCAATCCAACGGAAAGTCCAAGCAAGACTGCCAGCGGGTAAAAAAGGCGCGTGAGAAGCCAAAACAGCTGGCCTGAATCAGGCTGGGCAGCGTCATTTCTGCATGCAGATTTGGATAAAGGGCGCCCTGGCGATTTTTGGACGCCCCTAATCCCAATTGCGCATCGGCACAAAAGAGCTGCACCCGGGCTCCTTTTTGTAGCAAAGCCAGAGTTAAACAAATGGCGGCGATGCCACCACCGACAATGCTGAATTCAGCGGCAGCGGCCGTATCTTTAGCTTGGGTCGGTTGTGCTTGAGTCTCTGAAGCTTGACCAGCAAAGCGGGCGGTCAACATGTCACGCTTGCGACCAAATCCTTTCACTTTTTGCACCTCAAAGCCCGCGGCAAGCAAACCCCGTTTGACGATGCCGGCTGCGGTGAAGGTGGCCACCGTGGTGCCTGTGGTGCTGTGGCGCGTTAATTCGACGAACAAGGCTTCTTGCCACATATCCGGGTTTTTGCTGGGAGCAAAGCCGTCCAGAAACCAGGCATCGACGGCAACTCGGGCGTCGCGCTGCGGCAGGTTTTCGAGCACATCGCCCAGCCAGAGATCCAGCACCACAGTCCCTTCATCAAACACCAGCCGATGACAACCAGGTGTTGGTGCCGGGTACTGTGCAAGCAGTGCCTGCGCCAGAACGGTCAATTCAGGCAATGCCGCAAGGGCATGGCTTAAATCTGCCAAGTTTAGCGGGAATTTTTCAAAACTGGTGAAGTACAGCCGCTGGCAGGAAGCCTTCGGTGTCTGCTGGCGGAATTGGCGAAAGCGCAGCCAGGTCAGCAGGAAGTTGCTGCCGGTACCAAAACCGGTTTCGGCAATGTGAAAAAATGCGGCTGGGTGCTGCTGCCAGCGATCCGGTAGGCCGTTGTGCTGTAAAAACACGTAGTCGGTTTCTGCCAAACCGCCGTCGTTGGAAAAATAAACGTCATCGAATTGCTCGGCAACCGGTGTGCCTTGCTCATTAAAATGAACTCTAGCGTGTTGTACAGCCTTCATTTTACCTCTGATAGCCTACCTCTGACTGCGTATCTCAAGCAAAATGGGCTTGTAGTTTTGCTGGCAAGGCGACAAAATAGCGGTCAGTGTACAGGTGTTCGCTGAAAGCGGACCACTTGACCGGCAAAAATTCGTAGAATAGCCAGCAATTATAGTGCAATCAGGGTCGGTACTGCGAGTACCGAAACAGGAGTAAACCATGAAAAGAGCCGTTATCACCGGCATGGGCATTGTGTCCAGCATTGGCAACAATCAGCAGGAAGTATTGGCATCGCTTAAAGCTGGTCGTTCAGGCATTACCTTCTCGCAAGAGTTTGCCGACCTGGGATTACGTTCTCAGGTCTGGGGCAACCTGAAAATTGATCCTGCCAGTTTGATTGATCGCAAAGCCATGCGTTTTATGGCCGATGCGTCCGCCTATGCTTATCTTGCGATGCAAGAAGCCATGGCCGATGCTGGTTTCACTGCTGAGCAAATTTCCGATCCGCGTATTGGGCTGGTGGCAGGCTCCGGTGGCGCTTCCTCGAAAACCCAGGTGGAAGCGGCGGATATCCTGCGGGAAAAAGGCGTCAAGCGGGTAGGGCCTTATGCGGTGCCGAAAACCATGGCCAGTACTTGTTCGGCCTGTTTGGCGACGCCTTTTAAAATTAAAGGGGTGAATTATTCCATCAGCTCGGCCTGTGCTACCAGTGCGCATTGCATCGGCCATGCGGTCGAATTGATCCAGTTGGGCAAACAGGATGTGGTCTTTGCCGGTGGCGGTGAAGAGCTGCACTGGACCCTAGCGATGGAGTTTGATGCCATGGGCGCTCTGTCGACCAAGTACAATGAAACCCCGGACAAAGCATCCCGTACCTACGATGCCAATCGCGATGGTTTTGTCATCAGCGGTGGTGGTGGTATGGTGGTGGTGGAAGAGCTGGAGCACGCGCTGGCCCGTGGTGCTAACATCATTGCCGAAGTCGTCGGTTACGGCGCCACCTCGGATGGCTTTGATATGGTAGCCCCAAGCGGAGAGGGCGCAGTGCGCTGCATGCAAATGGCGATGCAGCAGCTGGATGGTCCGGTCGACTACCTCAATACCCATGGTACCAGCACGCCGGTAGGCGATGTCAAAGAGTTGGCGGCGATTCAGGAAGTGTTCGCCGGCCAGTCTCCGGCCATCAGTGCCACCAAGGCCATGACCGGCCATGCGCTGGGCGCCGCTGGCGTGCATGAAGCGATTTACTCCCTGCTGATGTTAAAGCATCAGTTTGTGGCACCGTCCATCAATATCGAGCAACTGGATGAAGCGGCCGCGGGCCTGAATATCATCACTGAAACGACAGAGCGGGAGCTGAACACCGTAATGTCGAACAGCTTCGGCTTTGGTGGCACCAATGCTACTCTGGTGATGAAACGCTACCAGGGTTAGAATAACCGTCGGTGACCCTATATGGGTATAAAACCACCGCTAGTCGGTGGTTTTTTGTTTTTCATTGTTTCATTTTGTCTATTGTTTCATTGTGTCAGGAGCGCCTTTCCGTGATCATTTATGCCGACGACTACATGCCCTATGCCCGGCAATTCTTTGCCGACTTTGGGGAGGTTCGGCTGTTTTCTGGCCGTAAACTGCAGCCTGAGCAGCTTGCCGATGCCGATGTCCTGCTGGTTCGATCTATCACCCGGGTGGATCCAGCGTTACTGGCAAAGGCCAGATCACTGCGCTTCATAGGGACAGCCACCATTGGCACCGATCATGTCGATAAGGACTATGTGCAGCGGGCTGGTATCGCCTTCCACAATGCGCCCGGATGCAATGCCAGGGCTGTGGTGGAGTATGTGCTGAGCAGTTTGTTTCATTTGACAGAGCGTTATCAGTGGCAGCTTCAGGACAAAACGATTGGTATCGTTGGGGTGGGCAATATTGGCCAGCCATTGGCCGAGCTGTTGCAGCTGATGGGTTGTCAGGTGTTGTTGTGCGATCCGCTGCGTGCCAGGCAGGAGCCGGATTTTGCCCATCAGCCACTGGAGGTCTTGTTGCAGCAAGCCGATGTACTTAGTTTCCATGTGCCCCTTTGCCAAAGCGGTGATAATGCCACCCGGCACTTAGTCAATGCCGAACGATTGCAACAAATCAAGCCGGACTGCGCGTTAATCAATGCCTGCCGCGGTGCGGTGTTTGACAACCAGGCTTTATTGGCCGAGGCGGAGGCTGGGCACCGCCGCCCGCTGGTGCTGGATGTCTGGGAGCAGGAACCGACCATTTTATTGCCGCTGTTGCCCTACCTGGATATCGCTACGGCTCACATTGCTGGCCATAGCATCGAAGGCAAGGCCAGGGGCACCGAAATGCTGTATCAGCAGCTTTGTCAGCAGCTGCAACGACCAGCGGTGTACCAGTTAAGCGACTTTTGCCCGCAACCAGCCATTCAATCGTTGCAAATAACCGAAAATTTTGGGCTTCCAGATGTCCAAAACCTGTTCAGATTGGTATATGATGTGCGACGCGATGACGCTTTGTTTCGTCATCACATTCAAAAGCAAGGGTTTGACTGGCTCAGAAAGCATTACCCGGCCCGGCGCGAGTGCAGCTCCTTGCAGTTGCGAGGTACCGCCGTGCCCGACTGGCTGTATCAAACTGGTTTTAGCCGCCCCTAACGAAGAGGAAAAATGCCATGGCTCAGCAGTACAATGTTGCCGTCCTGGGTGCAACCGGCCTGGTTGGTCAGCACTTAATCGAATTACTGGAACAGCGTGACTTTCCGGTCAATCAGTTATTCCCTTTGGCCAGCAGCCGATCTGCTGGCAACACGGTTAATTTTCGCGGCAAAAAAGTAAAGGTGTTGGATGTCGAAAGCTTTGACTGGACCCAGGCTCAAATTGGTTTGTTTTCCGCCGGTGGCAGTGTGTCAGCTTTGTATGCACCCAAAGCCGCCGATGCGGGCTGTGTGGTGATCGACAATACCTCGCATTACCGTTATGAGGCCGACATTCCATTGGTGGTGCCGGAAGTCAATGCCGCGGCTTTAGCCGATTTTCGCAACCGCAACATCATTGCCAACCCGAATTGCTCCACCATTCAGATGCTGGTGGCCTTAAAGCCGATCTACGATGCGGTAGGCATCAGCCGGATCAATGTCGCCACCTATCAGTCGGTCAGTGGCGCCGGCCAACAAGCCGTGGAAGCGCTGGCGCATGAAACTGCGCAATTGATGAATGGCCGTCCGATTGAAGAAAAAGGTCAGTTTAGTCGTCAAATTGCGTTTAATGTGATCCCGCAAATCGATGTCTTTTTAGACAACGACTACACCAAAGAAGAAATGAAGATGCACTGGGAAACCCAGAAAATTTTTGGTGACGACAGCATTGCGGTCAATGCCACAGCAGTACGGGTACCGGCTTTTTACGGCCATGCTGAAGCGGTACACATTGAGACCCGACAACCGCTGGATGCTGAGCAGGCCAAAGCCCTGTTGGCCAATGCCCCTGGCGTGGTGTTGCTGGAGCAGAATGAAGACTTCCCAACTCAGGTCAGCCATGCTGCCGGGCATGATGAGGTCTTTGTTGGACGGGTCCGAAAAGATTTATCGCATGAGCTCGGGTTAAATCTTTGGGTAGTGGCCGATAACATTCGTAAGGGGGCTGCCACCAACAGCATCCAAATTGCGGAGCATTTGATTCGGGATTATCTGTAATCACAAAGTTTAGCGCCTGGCCCTGCGAGCTTCGGTGTTTTATCCATATACTTAGGTATAAAAGCCGGCCCTGGGTCGGCTTTGTTTTTTGTCTGGGATGAGCGCCCTCGACTGGCAGTGATTTAAGTTCTGCTTTATAGTGCCGTTATACCCAAGTGACCTCAAGATGCAGGCTTCAGCGGGAGATAAAAGCGCTTTAGGCAAGGCAGTTGTTGGAAGCTTTGGTGGTTCCAAATCGACAACAGCTAACGCGGCATAAAGCGCTTTTAGCCCCGCCCTGCGGGAGCCTCTGGGCGCTTCCACTGCGGTGTTACCCTGGCTAGCAAGGTGGTCGACATTGCGTCGCCAGTGTGCCTTGCATTGAAAACGCCCAAAGGCTCTGAAACTCGCATCTTGAGGTCACTTGGGTATAAAGACAAGATGGAATGTTGTTTGCATAGAATTGATGTAAATTCTGTCTGAACGATTCAGTAAGCGATGGCCATCAGACCATTGCGGTCGGGGAACTGCTGTTCCCTGGCGGTTTCCGGTGAGTACCGGTTGGATTAGGAAGCATACATGCAGCTCTGGCGACTATTTTTTCTAATTTGTCTTGTCAATTTTCCGGCGTTGGCGGCAGCGGCGGATAGCAGTACCAGCATTCGGGGGCCCAGAGCACTGGATCAACAAAGCCGGGTGCAACAGTTAGGCCCCATCACCCCAACCGATACCCTGTGGCGTCTGGCTCAACAGGTGCGACCCGAAGGGGCCGACATGTATCAGGTGATGTATGCCATTTACCTGAAAAACCCGCACGCTTTTCTGGATAATAATTTCAATCATCTTCGTACCGGCGCCATGCTGGATGTACCCTCATTGCGGGAAATTCGCGCGGTCGATCCAGCGGAAGCCCGGCAAAAATCCAGTGCCGATGACCAAAGCTGGGCTCGCCGCACTCCGCCAACTCAAACTCCAGAAGCACAGCCGGCGACCGCGGCTGCCAGCCAGGCGCTGCAAGAGCAATTGGCTCAACTGGAGCAAGAACAGCAACAACAACTGCAGCAACTACGGCATCGTTTTGGTGAGTCGATGTTACTGGTCGAAGGCATCATGGTGGAGAACCAGGGGCTGAAAGAGACACTGGATGCCGTGCAGCAGCAGCTCGATGCGCTGAAAGCTCAGATGGAAGAAGACAATGCCTTGCAGCGTGAGCTGGAGCAGATGGTGCGCATGCAAGCCGAGTGGATGGCGCTGCAACAGGCCGAGCAGATAGAAGCTGCGCAGCAAAGTGGCTTTGCCCAGCGTCTGCTTACCAGTCCGGTGTTCTGGGCCCTGGCCGCTTCTGTGCCTGCTTTAGGTATTTTGCTTGGCTTTTTACTCTGGATTAAACGACGCAGTAAAAAAGCGCAGGAAACCATTCAAGCAGCCACCTCAGAGCCTTTAGCGACAGCGGGCTATCAGTCACCACTGCCCGAGGTGGATGACAACATGGATGTTGATGATTCCTTATTTAGTCTGGATGACTCCTTGCTGGATGATGCCTTCAATGACGACGTGGATGACACTCCGGTCGATTTAAGCGATGACTTGCTTGATGACGATATATTGTTGGATGACAGCAGTGTTGGCAGTGACAGTGATGCGCTTGATGAGGATGATTTGCTCGATGATGCTCTGCTGGATGACGATTCGTTGCTGGCGGATGATGCCTTAACCGACAACGATGCCTTGCCAGATGATGATTTGCTGGCCGATGTTGATCAGGATGACAATACGGAAACGGCAGCCGAGTTTGATCCGGATAATATTTTGTCGGGCACCGATTTGGATTCTTTGTTTAATGAAGCCGATGACGACACTGAGCAAAGCGCAGCCGTTGCCAACGATTTTGACGATGAACTGCTCGAAGAAATTGAACTGGATATCCCAGAAGACGATATTCCTGAGCAAGCGGAGCTTAGCGATACAGAGGACCCCGAAGATTTTGCGGATGCACTGTTGGATCAAGTCGCTGAGGACAGCAATCTGGCTGCTGAGAGCAATGAAACCGAGCTGGACCCGGATGAAGCTGCTCAATTTGACAGCTCTGAGTTGGATGCCTTTGCCGAAAGTTTGGTGGAGGAAACCTTGCAGGAACCGGCTGAAACGGCCCTTGCTGACATGGATGAGCTGACCGAAGTGGATGCAGTAGAGCCAGAATCTGAAACTGAGCTGGAGGCAGAGCTTGAAGCAGAGCCTGAAGCTGAGCTGGAAGCAGAGCCCGAACCAGAGTTGGAAGCAGAACCTGAAGCTGAGCTGGAGGCAGAGCTGGAGGCAGAGCCTGAAGCAGAGCTGGAAGGAGAGCCTGAAGCTGAGCTTGCAGTAGAGCCTGAAGCTGAGCTCGAAGCAGAACCTGAGGCCGGACTTGAAGCAGAACCAGAGCCAGATCCCGAACTGATGGAAGCGATGCTCACCGAGCCGCTGGACGAGGATTTGGTGTTGAGCGAGCAGGAAGCGCCGCTTTCCGAAGAGCAGGCGTTGGAGCGTGAGGCAGCCACCGAAGCCGAGTACCTGGAAGACTTCGCCGAGTTGGAGGATGACTTCCCGGCCGATGCCATGGCTGATGAGAGTGAGGCTCCCAATCTGTCAGAGCAGGATGACGAGTCAGTTAGTCCACCCAGTGCTGCAAGCCGCTCAGTTGAAAATCCGAGTGAGGTTCTTGATAGCTATCCGGAGCTGGAGCTTGATGATGCCATCGACGGTGATGTTCTAAGCCAGGATAGTGACGACGACATGGAGCAGAGCGATGAGGATGCATCGGAGCCTGAGGTCCAGTTGGCCGATGAAGTTGCTAATGAGCTAGCGGAGTCTGCGGATTTGCCATCCGATAAGCGTTCGGATAACGATGAGCAGGCAGAACAGGATCCTCTGGCGGGCGAGGACGGAGCATTGCAACCAGAGCAAGCGGTTGAGTCTGCTAAGGCTGCAGAAGATGTCTTTGACGACAGCTTACTGGATGAGCAGGACGAGGCAGAACTGCTGGCCGATGAGCCGGAAGAGCAATTGGTCGGCAATGAGAATGAAGCCGATTTTGATGATTTGCTGTCTGAACTCGAGCAAATGGCGGAGCGCGTGGCCAATCAAAGCGAGTCAGAGGCTTCGGCAGCGACCGCTGTCAGTGAGGAGCAAGCAGCCGACCTATCGGATGATGACTTTCAGGATATCGACCAATTGTTGGAGAAAGCCAGCGCTCGCGCCGACAGCGACAGTGAGCTGGATTTAGGTTTTGAGCTGGATGATGACTACCAACAGGTGTTAGAGCAGAGTGGCCTGGATGAAGAACACGACACCTATGGTGCTCAACTGGACTTGATCCGGGCTTATCTGGAAATCGACGACCACGACAGTGCCGACCAACTGATTAAAGAAGTGCTGAACTCCGACGCGCCGGATGCGATTAAAGACTCGGTCAGACAGTTGCAATCTGGAAGCTAGCCTGGACTTCGAAGCCGCGCCTCTGGGCAGCAACGCCACAGCTTGGTATACTTAGCTGACTTCGTCCTGAACCAGGTCGGATCCTGGATCCGACCTGGTTTTCTTTATCGGTAAGAGAATGGCATGCGAATAGCCCTAGGCATTGAATACGATGGCTCTGCCTTTTACGGTTGGCAGCGGCAACAAGAGGTCCCCAGTGTGCAACAGCACCTGGAACAGGCATTGTCCAAAGTCGCCAACGAGCCCATCCTGACCCAGTGTGCTGGCCGAACTGATGCCGGTGTCCATGCAACGGGTCAGGTGGTGCATTTTGATACTCAAGCCGAGCGCTCGGCTAAAGGCTGGATCATGGGGACCAACAGCCATTTGCCTGCGGGCATTGCAGTGCGCTGGGCACAGCAAGTGCCGGATGATTTTCATGCCCGCTTTTCAGCCACGGCCAGGCGCTACCGCTACATTATTTTAAATCAGTCGTACCGACCGGCGATTTTGCAAGCCGGCCTCAGCCATTATCATCAGCCGCTGGATGCTGGCTTGATGCATCAGGCCGGACAATGCTTGCTGGGCGAGCACGATTTCAGTGCTTTTCGAGCCATTCAATGCCAGTCAAAAAGCCCCAATCGTTTCGTGCACCATCTGAAAGTGCAACGTTTGGGCGATTTTGTGGTGCTGGATATCAAGGCCAATGCCTTTGTGCATCATATGGTGCGGAACATTACCGGCTCTTTGCTTGAGATTGGCATGGGACGGCAGCCGGTGGACTGGATGGCGGCATTGCTGGCAGCTAAAGACCGGAATCAGGCGGCGGCAACGGCCAAAGCTGGCGGTCTTTATCTGGTCGCGGTAGACTACCCGGCAGAGTATGCCTTGCCGGTTAGTGCGCCAGGTCCATTGTTTCTACCGGCTCAACTGGACTGACTACTAAGACCAGTTTTTTATATTAACATGCGCCGTTTTTATGCTTTAATAGCCACCGTTTTTCTGAATTTCGGTGCATTTAACCTCAAATAAGTAAGGCTTTGTGGTTTAAAGCCGAAAGCCGATAGGAATCGATATGAGTTGGTTAGAAAAGATCCTTCCCCGAACTTCGACCTCTGCACGCCGCAATATTCCTGAGGGCGTATGGACCAAGTGTACCGCCTGCGATGCCGTACTGTACAAGGCGGATCTGGATCGGCAGCTGGGGGTGTGTCCGAAGTGCGATCACCACATGCGGGTCAGCGCTCGTGATCGTCTGACCATGTTTCTTGATGCCAATACCGCTACTGAGCTGGCGGCTGATCTTGAGCCGCAGGATCTGCTGAAGTTTAAAGACAGCAAGCGCTACAAAGACCGCATCACTGCCGCACAAAAAGACACCAATGAGAAAGACGCCATGCTGGTGATGCACGGTCAGTTAAAAGGCATGCCAGTGGTGGCCTCTGCTTTCGAATTTAACTTTATGGGCGGCTCGATGGCATCGGTGGTTGGCGCTAAATTTGTCAAAGGTGTGGAATACGCCATTGAGCATCGCGTCCCGTACATTTGTTTCTCTGCCAGTGGTGGTGCCCGGATGCAAGAGGCTTTGCTGTCGTTAATGCAGATGGCAAAAACCAGCGCGGCACTGGCAAAGCTGAGCGAGCAGGGCTTGCCTTATGTATCCGTGCTGACCGATCCGACCATGGGCGGTGTTTCCGCCAGTTTGGCGATGCTGGGTGATATCAATATTGGTGAACCCAAGGCATTGATTGGTTTTGCCGGTCCCCGCGTGATTGAACAAACCGTGCGGGAAAAATTGCCTGAGGGCTTCCAGCGCAGCGAGTTCCTGCTGGATCATGGTGCCATTGACATGATTGTTGACCGCCGCCAAATGCGCGATACAATTGCCCGACTTGTGGCTAAATTTATGCAGTTGCCAACTCCCGACCAGGAGTAACCCAACTGCTCAGGGATTTATGAGCACCTTAACCTCCCTTACCAGCCAATCGTGCCAAAGCCTGGACGATTGGCTTCGCTTTATAGAGCAACAGCATCCGCAGCATCAGATTGAGTTGGGCCTGGATCGTGTCCGTCAGGTCGCCGATCGGGCTGAGCTTTCCCGACTGCCTGGCAAGGTGGTGCTGATTGCGGGCACCAATGGCAAAGGCACCACGGCATGTTGCATGGAGCAGCTGTTGCTGGCTCAGGACTTCACCGTTGCTGTCTACAGCTCACCGCACTTGCTGCGTTTTAACGAGCGCTTGCGCATCAATGGCAGCGATGCACCGGACAGCGCCTGGGTTGAAGCACTGCGCTTTATTGAGCAATTGCGCGCTGACATTGAACTGACCTATTTTGAATTCACCACGCTAGCCGCTTTTTATCTAATCAAAACTCAGGAACCCGATTTTGCCTTGATTGAAGTCGGTTTAGGTGGGCGTTTGGATGCAACCAACATTGTCGAGCCGGATCTCAGTATTCTGACCACCATCGACCTGGACCATCAGGATTGGCTGGGGCCAGATCGCGAAGCCATTGGCCGGGAAAAAGCCGGTATTTTTCGACCGGGCAAGGTGGCAGTGGTGGCCGAGCAAGCCTTGCCTGCCAGCGTGCTTGACGTCGCTGAGCGGCTACAGGCTCCATTGCTGCGAGCTGGCAGTGCTTACCGCTGGCAGTGCCAGCAGGATGGCTGGGACTGGCAGTGTGAGACCCTGGCTTTTCATGGCTTGCCACTGTTGCCGGTGCCGCTGCAAAATGCGGCCACAGCACTGATGGCTTTGCAGCAGTTGCAGCGTCTGCCGAACGAGGCATTGCTGCGCCGTGCCCTGGCCAGTGTCAGCTTGCCGGGTCGGATGCAATTGCTGCAACAAGATCCTGCTGTGTTGCTGGATGTCGCGCACAATCCTCAGTCCATTGCGTATTTGGCTGATCGCCTGGCGCAACTGCGGCCTGGTTACCGGCGGGTCATTGCGCTTTGTGGCATGATGAAGGATAAAGTTCAGACCGGCGCGCTGGATGCCTTGTTGCCGTGGGTCGATCACTGGGTGCTGTCTCCGCTGCCTGCTCCCCGTGGTGCCGATGCCACCATGCTGCAGCAGATTTTGCCTGCGACGGCCAGGGTTTTCCGTTGCCCGGATGTGGCGACCGGCTACCGCCAGAGCTTAGCGTCCTTGGCGGCCGATGATTTATTGCTGGTATTCGGCTCTTTTGTTACTGTGTCAGCGGTACTGGAACAGAGCACTGCCCAACCGGAGGTAAGATGACACGAGCTTTTAAACAGCGTCTATTGGGCGCCTGCATTCTGATGATTGCGGCTGTGGTGTTTTTACCGGATCTGCTGGATGGCGAGAAGCAGGTACTGAAAGATGATTTTGAGCAGATCCCGGCCAGGCCGGAGTTTCAGGGCGTGCAGGAGCAACAGTTGCTGGACAGCGCTGCGCTGCAGGCCAGACGCGATAATGCATTAACAGCCCCCGAAGTGGATAAGGTCCCCAGCGATGCAGAAGCTGTGTCCGATAGCACCCCGTCTGATGGCAGCGAGACGCTGCCATCACAAGCCTACGCTCAGGTGACGGTCGGCGATGAGGCAACCGAGGTCACTAGACCGGTTGCGGAGAATACGGCATCTTCCGATGACTTGCCTACTTCGGCTTTGACAGAGCGGGCCTGGACGGTGCGGGTGGGCAGTTTTGGCCGGGCACAGAATGCGGAAGACTTGGTACAGCGTTTGGGTGCCGCAGGCTTTCGGACCTACACCCGTCAGGTGACCAACAGCCAGGGCCTAGTTCTGACCAGTGTCTTTGTTGGGCCTGATCTGCGGCGTGACGCACTGGAGCAACGGCTGGACGAGTTAAAAACCATCGCCCGGGATGACCGTTTGGTGGTGACCAGTTACCAGCCGCTGGAAAATAATTAGGCAAGGGCAGGTGACTTTGGTAGAATGCGCGCCGTGATCAGACATCCTTTGGATTTTCATGGTTTGGATTGATTTTGTCATTTTGGCAATCATCGCGCTCTCTACGGTGATTAGTCTGGTGCGCGGTTTTGTCAAAGAAGCCGTCTCGCTGCTGGTCTGGATCCTTGCCTTTTTTATTGCCAGTTATTATTACCCCTATCTGGCGGCGTACTTTACCAGCCTGGACGATGAGCTGCTGCGTAATGCGCTGGCCATTGCTATTCTTTTTGTCTGTGCGTTGATTTTAGGTGCTTTGGTCAATTTCTTGATCAGCAAACTGGTGCAGTCCACCGGTTTATCGGGCACAGACCGCCTACTCGGTTTAATTTTTGGTGCCCTGCGTGGGGTGCTGCTGGTGAGTGCTGTGTTGTTTTTTGTCGATGCCTTCACCGCCGCAGCCAACACCGACTGGTGGCAACAGTCCCTGCTGATCCCTGAATTTCGTTTTATCATTGAGTGGTTCTTCGACTATTTGCAGAATCATTCGAGTTTTATGCAACAGCCTTAAGTCTCAGGCGAGGAAAATTCCATGTGTGGTATTGTTGGTATTGTTGGTAAGTATCCGGTCAATCAGGCATTGTACGACGGCCTGACGGTGTTGCAACACCGGGGGCAGGATGCCGCCGGCATTGTAACGGTGGATAACAACACCCTGCGGCTTCGAAAAGCCGATGGCCTGGTCAAAGATGTCTTTCACACTCGCCATATGCTGCGCTTGTCCGGCAATATCGGCATTGGCCATGTACGTTACCCGACGGCGGGCTCATCCAGTACCGCTGAGGCGCAGCCGTTTTACGTCAATAGTCCCTTTGGTATTGCCTTAGCGCACAATGGCAACCTGACCAACTCGGAGCAGCTGACCGAAGAGATTTTCCGCCGTGCTCGTCGTCATATCAATACCACTTCTGATTCTGAAATTCTGCTCAATGTGTTTGCCCACGAGCTGGCGCAAAGCAACACCTTATTGCTCAGTAACGAGGATGTGTTCAAGGCCGTAGCCGCAGTTCACCGCAAGGTGCGGGGCGGTTATGCCGTGGTTTCTTTGATCATTGGTCATGGTCTGGTGGCCTTTCGCGATCCCAATGGCATCCGGCCATTGGTGATTGGTAAGCGTGAAACTGAGGCCGGGACCGAGTACATGGTGGCATCGGAAAGTGTTGCGCTGGATACCGATGGCTTTACCGTGATGCGGGATGTTTATCCGGGGGAAGCGGTGTACATCACCGAGTCGGGTGAGTTGTTCACGCAGCAATGTGCAGAGAACCCAGGCTACAGCCCTTGTATTTTTGAGTACGTTTACTTTGCCCGCCCGGACTCGACCATTGACAACATTTCCGTCTATGCGTCCCGGGTTGCGATGGGCACCAAGCTTGGTGAAAAAATCAAACGGGAATGGGCTCATTTGGACATCGATGTGGTGATCCCAATTCCTGAAACCAGCAATGATGCAGCCTTACAAATTGCGCATGAGCTTGGTTTGCCTTACCGGCAGGGCTTTGTGAAAAACCGCTACATAGGCCGTACCTTTATTATGCCGGGCCAGGTCGAACGCAAAAAATCCGTCCGTCGCAAACTCAATGCCATTCAGCAGGAGTTTAAAGGCAAGAATGTGCTGCTGGTGGATGACTCCATTGTGCGTGGTACTACCTCCGAGCAAATCATCGAAATGGCCAGAGATGCGGGTGCGAAAAAGGTGTACTTTGCTTCTGCCGCTCCTGAAGTCCGCTTCCCAAATGTCTATGGCATCGATATGCCATCGGCCAACGAACTGATTGCACATGGCCACGATGTTGACAGCATTTGCCAGAACATCGGCGCTGATGGCTTAATTTTCCAGTCCATTGAGGATTTGATTGCGGCTGTACGCTCGGTCAATCCGGACATCAAGCGTTTTGAGACCTCGGTGTTTGATGGCGTTTATGTGACCAACGACATCGATCAAGACTACCTGAACCGCCTGGACCAGCAGCGCAGTGACGGTGCTAAGACCCGCAATGCCGCCATGGCCATGGCGACCAACCTTGAAACCTACAACGAAGCGGATTAGAGCACTAACTTAATCCCATCAACTTGCGGGTATGAGGATGTTGCGGCCGATCGAGCAGTTGCTCGGTCGGCCCTTCTTCCACCACCCGTCCATCCTGCAGTACCAGACAATGATCGCTGATGTGCCGTACCAACCGCAGGTTCTTGCTGATCAGCAAGTAAGACAAGCCCTGTTGCTGCTGCAGCTCAAGCAGCAAATTGACAATTTGTGCCCGTACGGTCGGATCCAACACGGTCAGAGCTTCGTCCAGAATTAAAATTTTCGGCTCCAGAATCAACGCTCGGGCCAGCGCTACCCGTTGCAACTGGCCGGCGGAAAACATATGCGGGAAGAAGTTGATGTGCTCATCCAACAAGCCGGTTTGCTGCAAGCTTTGCAAAATGCGTTGTTGCCGCTGCTGACGATCGAGCACGGTGCTAAATCGCAGCACGTCATCCAGCATGGCGCCTACTTTTTGGCTGGGGTTTAATGCCCGTTCGGCATCTTGAAACATGTAGCGGATCACATGGTTGTATTTGCGGTAGTTGGACAAGGTCACTGCCTGGCCACTTAAACGTATTTCGCCATCATCCGGTTGCTCAATGCCAACCAGCAGCTTGGCCAGGGTGCTTTTGCCCGAACCGGTTTCACCCACCACGGCCAATGTCTGGCCAGCGCTTAGCGTAAAATTGATGTGATCCAATGCCTGAACGCGGGTTTGACGAAACAATCCCAGTTGTTTGCGGTAACTCTTACACAAATCGACCACTTGCAGCAACTGGCTCATCGTGACTCCTTGTACTGCAATGGGAAATGGCAGCTGAAATAGTGGTGCTGTTTGCGTTCTAATACCGGGGTATGAACACACTCTTTACGGGCATTGGGACAACGAGGGCCAAGTCGACAGCCGACGGGTAAATGCTGTAGGGTCGGGATGCTGCCGGGCAATGCAAACAGCGGTTTTTTCGGCGGCAAGTCCGGTTGAAACTCAGGTACACTTTTAATCAGTGCATCGGTATAAGGGTGCAGAGGCTGCGCCAGTACTCTGGCTGTATCGCCGGATTCTACCAGTTGACCACAATACAGCACCGACAAACGGTGGGTGTACCGGGCGATGCTATCGAGCTCATTGCTGATTAGCAAGACTGACATGCCTTTTAACTGGTTTAGACTGCCCATTAAGCGGAACAGCTGCGCCTGGGTCGAGGCTTCCAGTGCTGTGGTCGGTTCATCGGCAATCAAGAGTTTAGGGCTCTTGGCAATGGCCATGGCGATCATCACCTTCTGGCAGACCCCCTCCGATAACTGGTAAGGGTAGCTGTCCAGCACGGCCTGGTGCTCTTTGATCCCTACCTTGTGCAGCAAAGCGATGGCTTTTTTGCGCTTGTGCCGTCCCTTGCTCCACCAGTTTCCCGGCAAGCCATCGGTCGGTATGGATTCATGCAATTGCTCGGCGATGGTTGCGGTCGGATCCAGGCATTTGCTGGGCTCTTGATAAATCATGGCAATATCACGGCCAATGATACGGCGCTGCTGATCAAAAGGCAGTTGCAACAAATCCTCACCGCGCCAGTGAAAGCGGTCGGCTTTAATGCGCCAGCGTTGATTTAACACCGCAACGATGGCTTTGGCAATCAGGCTTTTGCCCGAGCCGGATTCGCCGACCAGGCCTCGGATTTCACCTTCCCGCAGGCTGAGACTGACCCGGTCAACGGCGCGGATCAACCCCTGACTGGTTTCCAACTCCAGCGTCAGATTTCGAATATCCAACAGTACCATCAGCTTTCCTGTCGTTTACGCATGGCGGTTCTAAGGCCATCTGACACCAGATTGACGCTTAGCACGGCCACAAAAATCAGCAAGCCTGGCAGCGCGATGCTCCAGGGAGATAAATAGATTAAATCCAGCGCTTCAGCCACCATCAGCCCCCATTCGGCCGCCGGCGATTGGGCCCCTAAACCGAGAAAGCCCAAAGCCGCGATGTCCAGAATGGCGGTCGAGAGTGCCATACTAAAGAGTACGGTCAGCTGCTCCCAGGTATTGGGAAGAATCACATAGCGTAAAATTTGCCAGTTATTGGCGCCATCCAGCCGGTAGGCAATGACATAGTCCTGCTCCAGCTGTTGCAAGATGCTGTTGCGGATCCCATGGACAAACTGAGGCAGCAGCGCCAGCATAATGGCCCAAATGGTATTGACTAAACCAGGCCCTAAAATGGCAACAATGATAATGGCCAGCAACAAGGACGGGATGGTGAGAGCCAGATCCAGCACATGATTAAAGGCACTGGCTCTAAACCCTTTGCTCATGCCTGCCAGTACTCCCAGCAGGAAGCCAAGCAGCAAAGCCCCCAGAGCCGTCATGAACGCAATGCCAAAGGTGTAACTGGCACCCTTGATTAAACGGGAAAACTGGTCCCGACCCAGATCGTCGGTGCCAAGCAGGTAGCGGACATCACCGGCATCATCCCAGGAGGGAGGAAGCAGCACTGCATCGGGGTTTTGAAGGTAAGGATCATAAGGCGTGATCAGTGGGCCAAATACCGCGATTAAGGCAAAAAAGCCAAACAGAATTAAACCCAGCACCGCAGCATGCTGTTGCCGAAAGCTATGCCAGAGCTGACTCAGTGGCCCAAGCTCATCTTTTTGTTGCAACCATTGAAACTTAGCCATGGACCTGCTTCCTTGCTAGTGGGTTGAGCAGGGTGTAGAGAATATCCAGCAGAATATTCACCAGAATCACCAGACTGGATATGACCAGCAGTCCCCCCTGGATCGCAGGGTAGTTGCGTTGGTTGATGCTATCAAGCAGCCATAAACCAATGCCAGGCCAGGAAAAAATCAGTTCAGTGATCATGGCCAGAGTGACCAGGGTGCTAAATTGCAAACCCAGCTGGCGCAGTACTGGCAGCATGGCATTGCGCAGGCCATGTCGGTACAGTACCTGACTGCGGCTCAGGCCTTTGGCTCTGGCGGTTTTAATGTAGCTTTGTTGCCAGACGGACAACATGGCGTCGCGGGTAAAGCGAATCATCACCGTTGTCGGGTAGGTCGCCAGCACAAAAGCGGGAAGCCACAAATGGCGGATGGCATCCTGCAGTGCGGCCTGCCAATAGGTTTGGCCAGACATCAGAATATCCGGCAGCATAAAGCCGGTTGTCACGGGGATTTCGTACAGCACACTGATCCGGCCTGAGGTTGGCAGCCAACCAAGACCGATGCTGAACAGCATGATCATCAACAAAGCCCACCAGAATATTGGCAGCGAATAGCCCAGCAAAGCAATGCTGGAGATGGCGCGGCCGGTCCAGTGATTTGCCTTAATGGCGGCGATCAGCCCGAGGGGCACGCCCAGCACAAATGAAATAAACAGGGCGTAGCTTACCAACTCCAGAGTTGCAGGAAACACCCGGATAATTTCGTGCAACACCGGTTGCTGACTGGCCAGGGATAAGCCCCAATCGCCCTGCAAGATGCGTTGTAAAAATGCCAGGTATTGCTGCAAATAGCCCTGCTCCAAACGGTATTGTTGCACCAGTATTGGCAACAGTTCATCATCGGGTTGGCTAATGCCGCTGAAGTTGACCAGAGGATCGCCCGGAAACAAGTAGCCCAGACTGAAAGCAAAACACGTCAAGGCAAAAAAAACAAAGGACAGCAAAAATAAACGGCGGATCAAATAGTGCCAGATCATGGAGCGCCCTCAGGCTGACGTAAAAAAGCTCCGGAGAGATCAATGCCGCCATAGGGGTTCATGGTGATACCTCCCACCCGGGCATTGATGGCTTGGAAGCGTTTGCCATGGGCCAGTGGCAGCAGTGGCAAGTGCTCTGCCAGGTATTCCTGGGCTGCCCAATAGTAGCTACGACGTATGGATCGGTCATCGGTGAGTAAGGCCTGACCAAGCAAGGCATCAAAAGCGGGATCGCACCACATAGCACGATTGGTGCCGCTTTCTACACCATTGCAACTGAGCAAAGGCCGGAAGAAGTTGTCCGGATCGGTATTGTCGGCATTCCAGCCCAGCAGGACAGAGTCGTGTTCGCCAAGTCGCAATTGACGACGAAAAGCATTCCACTCCAGGCTCACAATCGTGGCTCTGACGCCAATACGGGCCAAATCGGCCTGCATCATTTCTGCCATACGGGTGGCATTTGGATTGTACAAACGCTGGACTGGCATGGCCCAGATGGTCATGGCAAAACCGTAAGGAAAGCCCGCCTCCGATAACAGCTGTCGCGCTGCGTCCGGGTCATAGGAGGGGAGTGCAATTTCTGGGTGATGGCCCCAGGATCTTGGCGGCAATAAGGTGCTGGCGTTTTGTGCCTGCTCAAAATAAACGGATTGCAAAATAGCATCCCGGTTGATAGCCATCGCCAGGGCGCGCCTTACCCGGGCATCATTAAAAGGTGGCCGACTGGTGTTAAAAGCCCAGAAGCCCACATTCAGGCTGCTTTGTTGCTGAACTTTAATGTCTGGTCGCTGGCTAATCAGCTCGAGCTCCGACATCCGAGGATAGGCGATGATGTCGCATTCGTGCGTTAGCAAGCGGGCCATCCGTTTGGCGTTGTTGGGCTCGATGTCAATCACCAGCTGCTCCAATTGGCTCGGAGTTCCCCAGTAGTCGTTGTGCCGGTAGTAACGGATAAAGCCATCTTTGCGGTACTCACGAAAGCGAAAAGGCCCAGTGCCAATGGGGTGACTGTCCAGTCGTTGAGGTTGATGCTGCTGCAGCAACTGCTCGGCGTATTCTGCTGAATGAATCACGGCAAAGTCGGTGGCCAGGTTGGATAAAAAAGAGCTATCGCGCTGACGCAGGTAAAACACCACCTGATCTTCGGCCGGTGTGGCAATACGGCTGACCCGGTTGCCCCAGTCGACAGTTTGAAAATAGGGATAATCACCACCGCCTATCCGGTGAAAAGGGTGCTCGATTTGCATGATCCGTTCAAAGCTAAAACGCACGTCGCTGGCGCGCAGTGGTCGGCTGGGTCGAAAGTAATCGGTGGTATGAAACTGAACTCCAGGCCGAAGATAGAAGGTGTAACTTAAACCGTCTTCCCGCACCTCCCAATGCGTTGCGAGCGCCGGAACAAAGTCACCACTGATTGGATCGATATCGAGCAGCCGGTCGAACAGTTGACGGCTGGTGGCATCAATGGTGGTGCCGGAAGTCACCAACTGAGGATTAAATGTTTCCGGTGCCCCTTCACTGCAGTAGACCAGACCGGAACGAACTTCAGCCGGCATCTCTGGCTGGCAACCGGTGCCGAGCCAGCAAAGTAGACTGATGAGAGGAGCGTTTTTAAGGCTTAGCTTCAGCATGCGCATCCTGTTGGCTATCCAGTAACTGGTATTTTTTCATGTAGCCACGCAACTGATGATAGGTTAAGCCAAGACTCTCTGCTGTCTTTTTCTGATTAAACTGGCAGGCTGCCAGGGCTTGTTTCAACAAATCCACTTCAAACTGCTGCGACAGGGCTTTAAAGTCGACCGGCTGGTCTGGCTTAATAGCGGGGACAGCCTGCACCTGAGGCTCGGAGGCTGTGTCATTTGCTTGGGCCCTTGCTGATTGTGGCAGGCTGGCCGGTTGACGATCGCGCGTTTTCACCCGTTGCTGCGGGCGGAAAGGGGATTCAAACGGATCCAACAGTATGTCGTGCACCGGCACATAGGGGTTGTTGGTGCGGTAAACACTGCGCTCCACCACATTTTTGAGCTCCCGGACATTTCCGGGCCAGTCGTAATCCAGTAAGGTGCGCTTGGCTTTTTCGCTGAAACCACTGAAGAGTTCGAATTCCAATTCCCGCGCCATATTGATGGCGAAATGCTCGGCCAGCAGCAAGATGTCTTCCCGTCGCTCGCGCATCGGCGGCAGGGTAATCACATCGAATGCCAGCCGATCCAGTAAGTCGGCACGAAACTCGCCTTGCTCGGCTAATGCAGGTAAGTCTTCGTTGGTGGCACAAACCAGTCGGACATCGACCCGGACCGGACGGCTGCCGCCGACTCGCTCAAACTCGCCATACTCGATAACGCGAAGTAGCTTTTCTTGCACCAGGCTGGGTGTGTTGGCCAGCTCATCCAAAAACAAGGTACCGCCATTGGCCCGCTCGAAACGCCCTTCATGACGCTTGCTGGCGCCGGTGAAAGCTCCGGCCTCATGGCCAAAGAGCTCACTTTCCAGCAGGTTTTCATTCAAAGCAGCGCAGTTCAATGTCAGGTAGTTTTGATCCCAGCGTTGAGATAAAAAGTGCAGCCTGGCAGCTATCAGCTCTTTGCCGGTGCCGCGCTCACCGATGATCAGGACAGGTTTATTCAGCGGGGCCGCTTGCGACACTTGCTCCAGCACCGTTAGAAAGCTGTTGGACTGGCCGATGAGATTGTCTTGTTGTTGTGCTCTGCCCATAAGAAGACTTTAGTGAAAATGACCAAATAATAGTGTATTTCATTATAGAGCCAGGCCAAAGCTCTTTTTGAACTATTTAAAAATAAAAACAAATCAAAGGGTTACAATAATCAAAAAAGTGGCAAGGATTGTGAATGAATTAGAGTGTATCCCAATTACTGTATGAGGTTATCACCATGGGTATTTTCAGTCGCTTTACCGATATTGTAAATTCAAATTTAAATGCTTTGCTGGACAAAGCTGAAGATCCGGAAAAAATGGTTCGGTTGATTATTCAGGAAATGGAAGACACCCTGGTTGAGGTTCGCTCTTCATCTGCCAAAACCATTGCTGAGAAAAAGGAATTGCAGCGTGCACTGAATCGTCTGAGCGATGAAGTCAACGACTGGCAAACTAAGGCGGAGTTGGCATTGTCCAAAGAGCGGGAAGATCTGGCTCGGGCGGCTTTGGTAGAGCGTGAGAAGGCTGCCGAACAGGTCAGTAGCGTGGAAGCCGATATTGCACAGCTGGACGAACACATCAGCAAGCTGCAGCATGAAGTCGGGCAGTTGCAAGAAAAGCTTGCCGATGCCAAGGCGCGGCAAAAATCGATGTTAATGCGGCAGAAAACGGTTGCCAGCCGGTTGGATGTTAAAAAGACCCTGCACAGCGACAAACTGAATGATGCGATGCACAAGTTTGAACGCTATGAGCAAAAAATTGACTCAATGGAAGCTCAGGTTGAATCGTTTGACTTGGGCAAAAAGACCCTGAAAGACGAGTTTGCTGAACTGGCAGCGCAGGACAAAATCGACAATGAGCTGGCCGCTTTGAAAGCTCGGGTTGCCAGTCAGAGCGGTAAGAAAACGAATTAAGTGTGCTAGGAGCCTGTGATGGGAATTAATGAAATGATTTTTGTGCCAATGATCTTATTTATGATCTTTGTGGCACCACTGTGGGTCATCATGCATTACCGCAGCAAAAATAAAATCGGCCAGGGACTGACCGAGCAGGAATTAGGCCAGCTCAATGAGCTGGCCCGGAAAGCGGATAAAATGGCTGAGCGCATTAAAACGCTGGAAGCGATTCTGGATGCCGAAAGCCCTCGTTGGAGACAGCGTCATGACTAGTGTTCGGAAACCCTTATTGCGTGATGATCGCAATGGCAAAATTGCCGGTGTCTGTGCCGGAGTGGCCGATTACTTTGGCATTGAAAACTGGCTGGTTCGAATCATTACGTTGGCAGCACTTTTTCTTGGGATGGGATCCTTTGTGTTGGTGTTGTATTTTGCTGGATGGATAGTGCTGGAAAAAAAATCAAAGCATGAAGCCAGTTTTGGCGCTGTATCGAACGGGCAGGGGGACGACAGTGTCGAGGTGAAAACACAGGTTTGGCAAAAAGGTGAGCCACCCAAGCAAGCCCTGCAGCATTTGAGTCATAAGTTTAACAGCCTGGAGCTGCGGTTGCGTGATATCGAGCGTCATGTTACCTCCAGTACCTTTCAGTTGAATCGCGAGTTCAACAAGCTGTGAACTTAGCTTGACACTATGATCTAAGGCTTGCTGTCGCGTAACGGACAGCAAGCCGTCTGGCTTGCTTCCAATCCGGTTAAATTCTGCTATCTGTAATGCATTCATTTTTACCTGGCACTGAATTAAACTTATGCGCAGTATCTCCAAATCCGCCGCCACCCTTTGCATTCATGCAGGCAAGACCTCAAACGAGCATGGCAGTCTGGCGACCCCCTTGTACCAAACCTCTACTTTTATTTTTGATAATGCTGAGCAAGGCGCGGCGCGCTTTGCCGGAGAGGAGGCAGGCTACATTTATACCCGTTTGGGCAACCCAACCACCCGTGAGCTGGAGTTGAAAATTGCTGCGTTGGAAGGGATGGAGGATGGCGCAGCCACCGCAACCGGGATGGCAGCGGTGTCGGCTGCGACCTTAAGCTTCTTGCAGCAAGGCGATCATATGATTTGCAGCAAGGCGGTCTATGGCTGCAGCTTTGCACTCTTTAGCCATCAGTTTGCCCGTTTTGGTATCGACGTCAGCTTTGTCGATATGACGGATCATCAGGCGGTGCAAGCGGCGCTGCGACCCAACACCAAGTTGCTCTTTGCTGAGACCCCGATAAATCCCAATCTGGTGGTGCTCGACCTGGAGTTTCTGGCAAGCTTTGCCCGAGAGCATGGGCTGATCTCGGTGATTGACAACACCTTCTTAACCCCGTTATTGCAGCGTCCTGCGGACTTTGGCATCGATGTGGTGATTCACAGCGCCACCAAGTACCTCAATGGCCACGGTGATGTGGTGGCAGGCCTGGTGGTATCCAGCAGCGAGAAGATTGAGCAGATCAAATTAACCATCTTAAAGGATATTGGCGGCACCATCAGCCCGCACGATGCCTGGTTGATTATCCGCGGCATGAAAACCCTGGCGGTGCGGATGGAGCGTCACTGTCAGAATGCGCAGCGGGTTGCTGAGTTCCTGCAGCAGCATCCGGCCATTGCCCGGGTCTATTACCCAGGTTTGGCCGATCACCCGGGCCATCGTTTTATAGGCAAGCAAATGAAAGCCGCGGGTGGTGTGCTGGCATTTGAACTGCATGGCAGTTTGGACGATGGCCGTTTTTTCATTAATCAATGCCAGTTGCTGAGTCTGGCGGTAAGCTTGGGCGATGCCGAGTCGCTGATTCAACACCCGGCGTCGATGACGCACAGTCCTTATACCCCCGAAGAGCGGGCGATGGCAGGCATCGGTGATGGCTTGATTCGGGTTTCGGTAGGGCTGGAACAGGTCGAGGACATTGTGGCCGATCTGGAGCAGGCTTTGACCGCGATGCAGCAGCACCAACTTCGGGCCAGCTAACGAAAGCCATAGCCCACGGCAGTCGGTGTAATGGTATCTTTACGATTTTAAGCGAGGCAAGTTGCGGCTGACCGATTAACAGTCGAACGCATTTCGACTAGCATGAGTCCCAGTTACCAGGGCATGTTCCCGCTATAAATACATACAACAGGGTCTATATGAGTAAGTCAAGCAACTATGTTTCGAAGCAGTCCGACGAGCATGGTGTGATTGCCTGGACGGACGAAGAAAATCAAATCTGGCACGAGCTGATTAGCCGTCAGCTAAGCTGCATCGAAGGCAAAGCCTGCGATGAGTACATGGCTGGCCTGGAAAAGCTGCAATTGCCGACCGATCGCATTCCGCAACTGGAAGAAGTGAGCCAGGTGCTGCGGGCGTCCACCGGCTGGGAGTGTGCCGAAGTGCCGGCTTTGATCAGTTTTGATCGCTTCTTTGAGCTGTTGGCCAACAAGCGCTTTCCGGTAGCGACCTTTATTCGTTCGCGCGAAGAGTTCGATTATCTGCAAGAGCCGGATATTTTTCATGAAATTTTTGGCCATTGCGCCATGCTAACCAATCCGGATTTTGCCGAGTTCACCCACATTTACGGCAAACTTGGCTTGGCTGCCAGCAAAGAAGATCGAGTGTATTTGGCCAGACTGTACTGGTTTACCATTGAGTTTGGTTTGCTGCAAACGCCGGACGGACTGCGGATATACGGCGGTGGTATTTTATCGTCTCCGGGTGAAACCATTTATGCACTGGAGTCGGATACGCCTGAGCGCAAGCCGCTTGATGTGGTGGATGTGCTAAGAACGCCGTATCGCATTGACATCATGCAGCCCATTTATTTTACCATCAACCACATCCACGATTTGTTCGATATTGCACAGCTGGATTTGATGACACTGGTGCAACAAGCCAAAGCGCTTGGTTTGCATGCTCCCAAGTTTCCGCCTAAACAAAAACAAGCAAGTTAGAGAGGACTGCATGTCAGAATTAACCACCTTAAAATGTGAGGCATGTCGTGCCGATGCGCCTAAAGTTTCCGACGATGAATTGCCGGTATTAATGCGGCAAATCCCGGACTGGACTCCGGTAGTACGGGACGGCATCCTGCAACTGGAGCGCAGCTACAAATTTAAAAACTTCAGATCAGCCTGGGCGTTTCACAACAAAGTGGCTGAATTGGCGGAAGCTGAAGGCCATCATCCGGCCTTGTTGTTGGAGTGGGGCAAGCTGACCGTCACCTGGTGGTCACACTCCATTAAAGGCTTACATAAAAACGACTTCATTTGTGCCGCCAAAACGGACGCCTTATTGGCTGAGTAATGCAAGCAAACCGCAGGCTAAATGTCTGCGGTTTTTTCGTACTTAAAGGCCTCTGCAGCCATACTAACAATTTTCTGCTTGCAGCTTAACGTCTTATCTTCGAAAATCACTTTTGTATGCTGAACCCTGCTATTTCAATTAATGTCGGGAAAAGTGATCTTTTAACTTTTGAATTGTGATTGTTTTTAATGGACTTAACAACATGACTAGAACCCCTTTTCGCACCTTCCGCCGCTGTGCCCTGGCCAGCCTGATTGCTACCAGCTTGATGCTTCCTCAGGCACTGGCCGACAGCAATGACGATGATAAAGCGGAGAAAGGCTACACTGAGCTGGTCGCAGAGCTGAAGGCGCAACAAGGCCTGTTTAATTTTTACCGGGACATGAAAACAGGTGCCACCCACTTATCGTTGGACGAATCTCAGCTCAACACACCTTTTATTTACCATGCCCAGACCATGGATGGGGTGGTAGAGGCCGGGCATTTTCGTGGCAATTTTCGCCAGACACGCCTGATAGAGTTTCGGCGGCATTTTAACAAAATTGAAGTGGTGAGCTGGAATCCACGCTTTGTGTTTGATCCCAACAATCCACTGAGTCGTGCTGCCCAGGCCAATCGAAGCGAAGCTCTGCTGGCTGTGCTGGATATTGAAGCTGATGACAATGGCCGAATTTTAGTCAAAGCCGACCCTTTATTTAAAAGTCAGGCTCTGCACCGGATCACGCCTTGGGCGAATCCGAATCAAACCGGGCCACGTTTTTCGCTGGGGAACTTGAATAGCGACCGTTCGCGGATAGCGCGCGAGCGCCTTTATGAGCGCAATATGGACGTGGTGGTGGATTATGTGTTCACGAACGATGAACCTGTGGTGATGGGCTCTCCAGCCATTACCGATCCGCGTACCATCACCATCAGTCTGCAGCACTCCTTCATTGCCATGCCGGACAATGGCTACCAGCCTCGGCGAGATGATCCCAGAGTGGGCTACTTCACACAGCAATTTGATCAAATGACCAACCCGGAGTGGACGCCGTGGGGCGATGTGATTAATCGCTGGAATCTGGTGAAAAAAGATCCAAGCGCAGCCTTGTCCGAGCCGGTTGAACCCATTGTCTGGTGGATTGAAAATACCACGCCTCATGAGTGGCGCGATACCATCCGGCAAGGAGTTGAAGACTGGAACATTGCTTTTGAAGCAGCTGGTTTTAAGAATGCCATCGTGGTGAAAGAGCAGCCGGATGATGCGGACTGGGATGCAGGTGACGTCAATTACAATGTGCTGCGCTGGACCTCATCACCACGCCCACCTTTCGGTGGCTATGGCCCTTCTTTGGCAAACCCGAAAACAGGCGAAATCATCAGCTCCAACATCATGCTGGAGTTTGTCTTTTTATCCAATCGTTGGACTTTAGGTGAGTTGTTCTCTGGCAGTGCAGCGCTGAAAGAGGCTGGTCAGGGCGAAGAGCTGCAGATGCATTGCAGCTTTGGACACAAAGTGCAAATGGGCCACCTGATGGCACGTCTGGCTTCCGATGAGCGGATGTACGACAACATTGCTGAGGATCCTATCTTGTCGCAAGCCTTGCGCCATTTGATCATGCATGAGGTTGGTCATACCCTGGGTTTGAATCACAACATGCGGTCGCACGGATTGTGGGGCAATCAGCAGGTGCATGATGCTTCCCTGACCCAAGGGGTCTTGTCCGGCTCTGTAATGGACTACAACCCGGTGAACATTGCACCTGTCGGCGTTACGCAAGGTGATTTCTACAGTTATAAGCCAGGCCCTTACGATATTTGGGCCATCGAGTATGGCTACTCACCGGCCCTGGCCGATGCTGAAGCGGAAGAAGCCCGCCTGAGTGCCATCTTAAGTCGTTCACACCAGCCAGAGCTGGCTTTTGGTAATGATGCCGACGATATGCGGGCAGCGGGACGGCACATTGACCCAAGGGTGATGATTGGTGCCATGACTTCAGAGCCGATTGCTTATGCCAAAGATCGTTGGCAGCGGGTCAATTACGAGTTTACCCAGTTGCTGGAAAAAGGGCGCATGGCTGATCAATCGCATCAACGGGTTTTTACCAGTGCCAATATGCTGTTTGGTCAGTACGCAGGTCAGGCCAATGTGGTCAGCCGCTTTGTTGGTGGTGTTTATGTAGAGCGTGACTTTGTTGGGCAACATGACAGCGTACGTCCTTACACCCCAGTACCAAGAGCAACTCAGCGTGAAGCCATGCAGGCATTGAATCAGTTTGTGTTCGCGCCAGATACTTTGCAAAGCATGCAGCCCGTGTTGTCCTACATGCAAGCGCAGCGCCGTGGCTTCAACCATTGGGGCAACAACGAAGATCCACAGCCTCATCGGATGATCTTGACGATGCAGCGCAATGTGTTGGATCACCTGTTGCATCCTCAGGTTTTGCAGCGCATGACCGATACCGCGCTTTATGGCAATGAATACAGCTTGACCGAGATGCTGGCGGATTTAACAACGGGTATTTTCCAGGGCGATTTAACCAGCTTGAGTCAGAACTTGCAGGTCGAATACGTCAATCGATTGATTGCCATAGCCGGGCTGGAGGATGATTCCGACTACGATCATCTGAGTCAGGCGGCAGCCGTAGCTCAACTGCGTGCTATTCGCAGCTTATCGGCACCGCGCCGGGCAGCAGAAAGCAGCCGCAATCATTACAACTACCTGCATTTGTTGATTGATCGCGCTTTTGCCGCTTAAAGGTTAACAGGCGATGTTGTTGCAAAAGCCCGGCTACTCCGGGCTTTTTTATGGCTGTTTTTTTCGAAGCCCCCAACCGATCATCAGGGCACCTGAAGCAAACATAATCAGGCTGTAAACTGCCGATGGAATTGCCATGGTACTGTTGTTTAACAGCAGTGGTGATGTCGCAATGGCAATGCCAAGGGTTCCATTTTGAATGCCCACCTCGATGGTAAGAGAGCGCACCTGAGGGCCGTGACAACCGATGCTGCGTGCCGCCAGATAGCCTGCCAGCATGCTCAAAGCGTTCAGCAGCAGAGCCGCGATGCCAATGGCGATAAAAAAGCCCAGCAATTGATTGAGCACCTGCAACAAAGCACCAACAACCGCAGCCACTAAGAAGAAAGACGACAGCCATTTGAACGGTTGCTGGCAGCGCCTTGATAGAGCTGGCCAGCGGGCGCGTAGCCACATGCCTAATGAAACCGGTAGCACAATGATGACCAGCAATTGCAACACAGTGCGTGGCACCGAAAGTGCAACGTACTGCTCTTCGCCCAGAAAAAGTGAGGAAGCCAGATTAACCATCAGCGGTAGGCTCAGGATCACCAGCAAGCTGCTAATCGCGGTCAGACTAATGGATAGAGCGGTATCGGCATGCGCCAGATGGGCGATTAGATTGGAGGTTGGACCGCCCGGACAGGCCGCGATCAATACTAAACCAACGGCCAGCTCTGGTGGCAGTTGCAGCAGGTACGCCAACAGAAAGGCCAAGGCTGGAATGGCCAGCATTTGCATGAAAAGCCCGGTCAGGACGAGTTTTGGTGTTTGCCATAACTGGGTAAAGTGTACTGGTTTCAGTGACAATCCCATGCCCAGCATGATGACAATCAGCGCAATTGGCAGAAAAACTTGCGTAAAAATATTGGCTTCCATAGCGTTCCGGTACTGATAGGGGTACTTGCTACTATGGCAAATGCAATGAGTTATAGCAATTCGTTCATAATTCTTTACAAAAGAACTGGTCTAGCTTGAGCCATTTCGCGTATGATGCAGGCATGAACAGAGTGTGAGGTACGCCATTGCTATGCGGCTAGAAATACATTGTCAGGACAGACTGGGCATTGCTCAGGAAATCTTAAATATCTTGGTGAGCTATCAACTGGACTTGCGCGGCATTGAAGTCGACGGCGCCACAGGCCGGATGTTCGTTTCTTTTCCCAGTATTCATTTCGAGCAATTTCAGGAGTTGATGGCCAAAATTCGCCGTATTACCGGCGTGAGTGATGTGAAAACCACAGCCTTTATGCCCTCGGAGCGCCATCAGAATGAACTGACTACCTTACTGAAAACCTTGCCTGATGGCATTATCGGTATTGATACCAAAGCTGTGGTCAGTGTGATTAATGATGCCGCCTTAGAAGCCCTGGAAGTGGAACGCAAGGCGATAGAGGGCGAGCCATTGCCGGGGCTGGTAAAGGGCTTTAATTTTATGCGCTGGCTGGAAAGTGATGATGTGTTGGCGCAGACCCGCCGGGTTGAAATTCAGGGCAAGCCATTTATTGCCGATTTACTGCCGGTGATGGTGCCAGATGAAAACGGCCATGAAGTCCTGGCCGGGGCGGTCATCAACCTGAAATCCGAAAGCCGGCTGGGCCAGCACATGCTGGCCTTTAATAAAGGCAATCAGGAAAGCTTTCAAACCTTGCAGGCGCATAGCCCGCAAATGCGCAAAGTCATTCGTGAAGCAAAGAAGATGGCGCTGCTGGATGGCCCCTTGCTGATCACCGGCGAAACCGGTACTGGCAAAGAGCTGCTGGCACGGGCTTGTCATGCTGCGGGTAGCCGGGCAGGGAAACCTTTCTTGGCCGTAAACTGCGCTTCGATGCCAGACAATGTGGCCGAGTCGGAGTTGTTTGGCTATGGACCCAATGCCTTTGTCGGCTCCACCCAAGGCAAAAAAGGTATTTTTGAGCAAGCCAATGGCGGCAGTGTGTTTCTGGACGAAGTCGGCGAGATGTCGCGGGAGTTGCAAACCAAATTGCTGCGGTTTTTGCAGGATGGGTCGTTTCGCCGGGTTGCCGATGAAAACGAAGTCAGAGTGGATGTACGGGTGATTTGCACCACCCAAAAAGATTTGCCTGCCATGGTGCAGGAAGGCAAGTTCCGTGAAGATCTGTACTACCGCTTGAATGTCTTTACGCTGGCCTTGCCTGCGCTGCGTGAGCGCAAACAAGACATTGTGCCCCTAAGCGAGCACTTTGTGGCGCGCTTTGCGGCTCGTCTTGGGCGAAAAGCGCCCAGGTTCAGTGAGAGTTGCGTGCAGTTTCTGCAAAGTTACCCCTGGCCGGGCAATGTGCGTCAGCTGGAAAACGCGCTGTACCGTGCGGTCACCCTGCTTGAGGGCTACCAACTGGATAAAGAGCATTTGCAACTGCCCAGCTTTACCAGCGACTTTGGTTATCTGGAGCAGGAGTTTGATGGCACCCTGGACGAGGCCGTCAAACGCTTTGAGGCCAGCTTGCTGCGTAAACTTTACCCAGCCTACCCAAGTTCGCGGCAATTGGCTAAAAAACTGGGGCTTAGCCATACAGCAGTGGCGAATAAACTGCGAGATTACGGCATTAATCGCAAGACTGTAAAAATTTAATGCCACTTTGTGCGTAAAACGATACTCCAGCCCAGCAGCTGCGTCCGGCTGCTGGCTTTCTCTTGTATAGACCTTCCAATAGCGGTTCTTTGTACTGAATTGTTTACGGTTTTTGCTTGAAGCTGAAATCCGCTGGAAAATGACGGTGGATGTTCAACTGGGTCAAACTAAAGCAAGATAGCGCCAAATGGGATTTGGCAGCCGCCTTAATGACAAAGGCCACTGCCCCCAAGCCTATAATCAGAACGTGGAGATGTCGTATGCAAGATGTGATTAACCCTTTGGGAACAGATGGCTTTGAGTTTGTTGAGTACACCGCGGCCGATGCGGAAGGTATCCAAAAGCTGAAGGATCTGTTTCATGGCCTGGGCTTTACCGAAGTAGCGAAGCACCGCTCAAAAGAGGCCTGGTTGTACAAGCAAGGCGATATCAACTTTATCATCAATGCGCAGCCGAATTCTCAGGCAGAAGAGTTTGCCCGTAAGCATGGCCCCAGCGTCTGTGCCATGGCGTTTCGAGTGCAAGATGCAGCCAAAGCCTTGCAGCATGCGTTGGCCAATGGTGCCAAAGAGTACAAAAACCAAATTGGTCCGATGGAGCTGAATATCCCTGCGGTATATGGCATTGGCAGTAGCCTGCTGTATTTTGTTGATCGCTACGGTGCCTCTTCGGTGTACGACATCGACTTTAAGTACTACGACAACTGGCAAACCGAGATGTCAAAGCACGGAGTGGGTCTGGAAGTGCTGGATCATTTAACGCACAACGTCATGCGTGGCAATATGAATGTCTGGTCCGGTTTCTATGAGAAAATCGGTAACTTCCGTGAAATTCGTTACTTTGATATCGAAGGCAAGCTGACAGGCCTGGTGTCCCGTGCCATGACGGCGCCTTGCGGCAAAATTCGTATTCCAATCAACGAGTCGTCCGACGACAAGTCGCAAATCGAAGAGTTTTTGCGTGAGTACAATGGCGAAGGCATTCAACACATTGCTCTGACCACCGAAGATATTTATCAGACGGTTCGGACACTGCGCGAGCGGGGCATGGACTTTATGCCAACGCCAGATACCTACTACGCCAAAGTGGATAGCCGGGTTGAAGGGCACACGGAAGACTTGGACCAATTGCGTGAGCTGCGGATCCTGATCGATGGTGCGCCGATGAAAGATGGCATTTTGCTGCAAATTTTTACCAAAACTGTGATTGGCCCGGTGTTCTTTGAAATTATTCAGCGTAAGGGCAACGAAGGCTTTGGTGAGGGCAACTTTAAAGCCTTGTTCGAGTCCATCGAAGAAGATCAAATCCAACGTGGGGTGTTAGCCGATGCGTAAATGGGCCTCATTTCCGCTGCGGGAGGGCGATGTGTCGCGTCAGGCGCACGCTGACTTTCCGGAACAAGCGATCTATGAACGCGAAACCGGCCGGAGTGGTTTTTTTGGTCCGGCAACGCATTTCCATCATCGCCATGCCCCGACCGGCTGGAGCGATTGGCAGGGGCCTTTGCGTCCCCGCCTGTTTGATTTAAACCAACTGAGTGAAAACCAGGTGGAATCGCCCTGGCAAGTGCCCTTATTGCTGCACAATGCGCACTGCAAAATGCGTACCTGGCGTCTGAATGATACGATGCCGTATCTGGTGCGTAATGCCGACGGTGATGAGCTGTTGTTTGTGCACGAGGGCAGTGCTGACTTGTACTGCGATTACGGTCATTTGGAAATTGTCGAAGGCGATTACGTGGTGATTCCACGCAGTACCATGTGGCGGTTGGAGCCCAAAAGCCCCATGTTGTTGCTGATGATTGAAGCCACCAACGACTCTTACCAGTTGCCTGAAAAAGGTCTGGTAGGAAATCATGCGATTTTCGACCCAGCGATGCTGGATACGCCGAAAATCAACGAGGCCTTCAAAGCCCAGTACTCAGAAGAAAGCTGGCAGGTGCAGATCAAGCGTCATGGCCAGACCTCGGTAGTGACCTACCCCTACAACCCACTCGATGCGGTGGGCTGGCACGGTGATTTGGCGGTGATGCGGATCAACTGGCGCGATATTCGCCCATTGATGAGCCATCGCTACCATTTGCCACCTTCGGCGCACACCACTTTTGTAGCACAGCGCTTTGTGGTTTGTACCTTTGTGCCTCGGCCGATTGAAAGTGATCCGGGGGCACTGAAAGTACCTTTCTACCACAACAACGATGACTACGATGAAGTGCTGTTTTACCATGCCGGCGATTTCTTCAGCCGCGATAACATCGAAAAAGGCATGGTGACTTTCCATCCGGCCGGTTTTACCCATGGCCCGCATCCGAAAGCCTTTCAGGCTGGGCAGGAGTACCGCAAAAAGTTCACCGACGAAGTGGCGGTGATGCTGGATACCCGCGATGCGCTGGAAATTGGCGAGGCGGCTTTGGGTACCGAAAACCCGGCCTACGTCAACAGCTGGCAGGTGAAGTAAGCTATTGAGCAGCCGTTAAGGCGTATGACAAAGGATTATTGATGAAATTTGCAACATTAAATACCGCTGGCCGTGATGGTCAGCTGGTGCTGGTAAGCCGTGATTTAACCTGCTGTGTCGCTATCCCGCAAATCGCGACCACCTTGCAACAGCTGCTGGATGCCTGGTCGGAAAAAGCACCTCAGGCCGAAGAAGTCTATCAGGCGTTGAATGCCGGTACTGCAGCGGGCAGCCAGCCATTTGACCAGACGCAGTGCGCATCGCCACTGCCCCGTGCTTACCACTGGGCTGATGGCAGTGCTTATGTCAATCATGTTGAGCTGGTGCGTAAAGCCCGCAATGCGGAAATGCCACCCAGCTTCTGGACGGATCCGCTGATGTACCAAGGGGGTTCGGATGCGTTCTTGCCACCTCATGCGCCTATTCCAGTGGCCAGTGAAGAGTACGGCATCGATTTTGAAGGTGAAGTGGCGGTCATTACCGACGATGTTGCGATGGGAATTCCCGCCGAGCATGCCCGTGAACGTATTCGTTTGGTGATGTTGGTGAACGATGTGTCTTTGCGTGGTTTGATCCCCAATGAACTTGGCAAAGGTTTCGGCTTTTACCAGTCCAAACCATCGTCCAGCTTTAGCCCGGTGGCGGTGACACTGGATGAGCTCGAAGGCGTCTGGCAGGATGCCAAACTGCATTTGCCTCTGTTGTCCACCTACAATGGCGTGGCGTTCGGAAAGCCAAATGCCGGCGTGGATATGACATTCGACTTTGGTCAGTTGATTGCCCATGCCGCCAGAACCCGTCCACTCTGTGCGGGTACCATTATTGGTTCGGGCACGGTATCGAACAAGCAAGGCACCGATTATGGTACGGCGATTTCCGAGGGTGGTGTTGGCTACAGCTGCATTGCCGAAATTCGAATGATTGAAACCATTCGCGACGGCAAGCCGAGTACCAGCTTTATGAAGTTTGGTGATCGCATTCGCATCGAAATGCAGGATGCTCAGGGCCAAAGTATCTTTGGCACCATCGACCAGCAGGTGGTAGAGTATCGCTATCAGGGCTAAGCGCCTGGCAGTGTCCATCCAATCAAAGAGCTGCTTCGGCAGCTCTTTTGCATGAAGGAAATACAATGAAGCTTTATGGTTATTGGCGCTCTTCGGCGGCTTATCGGGTTCGTATTGCTCTGGCTTTAAAAGGGGTGGATTACCAATCGATCCCGGTACATTTGGTGAAAAACGGTGGCGAACAGCACCAGGCAGCCTATCAGGCTTTGAACCCGGCCGAGCTGGTACCTACCTTGGTCGATGAAGAACTCACGCTCAACCAGTCGTTGGCGATTCTGGAGTACCTGGATGCCCGTTACCCTGAACCCGCATTACTGCCTGCGGATGCTGCTCAAGCTGCTCAGGTTCGGGCTTTGGCCCTGGATATTGCCTGCGATATTCATCCGCTCAATAACCTACGGGTGTTGCAGTATTTGACCGGGCCGCTTGGGCTGTCGGAACAACAAAAAACCGAGTGGATCCATCATTGGCTGGCGATGGGCTTTCAGGCGTTGGAACAGCGCCTGGCTGAGACTGCAGGGAAGTTTTGTATCGGTGACAAGGTATCACTGGCCGATCTTTGCCTGGTGCCGCAGGTTTACAATGCACTGCGTTTTCAGTTGGATATGTCGCCTTACCCCGTGATGATGGCCATTTACCAGCATTGCAACCAGCTGGACGCTTTTCAGCAAGCCGCCCCGGAAGCACAGCCGGATGCACAGTAACTGGATCCCGCGCTTTCCAAAGCGCTGGCTAAACCGAAGCTTGTTTTTTATCGGTGTTGCTGGCATTGCTCTGCAGTGGCTGGCGGTTGGCGTCTCTTGGTGGCAGGGATACAGCATTTCATTTCACTGGTGGTTTCATTGGCTGGCCCCACTGCTTTGCGTGCTTTGGGGCTCTATTCCTAGGCTGCAGCTGCAGGACGAGCGTTAGTCCTTTTCCTTCAACGGCCAGGCCGTAATAAACCGCGTGGGGTGATGCTCTCGAGTCCTTGATCGTTCAGGTTAAAGTCGAGTTGTCCAATGTTTCTACCGCGGACAAACTGATGGCGCACCCCATCAATTTCAATGACGTAGCTGCCCGGCGCAGCCAGGCCATCTTCCTGATACAGCTTGACTTGATGCTTGCCGATGATCAATTCAAAACCAATCAAGGGCTGATTAATAAAATCCGTCGCCCAGACAAACTGCTCGTGATGCAGTACCAATGCGACGGAGTAGAGCTGGGGAACGGAAGGCACATTGACCGACTGACGGCCGACAATAAACACATTTTGGCCGTCTTTGCGGGTGTAGGTAAAACCAAAATCAAAGGTCTGGTGACTGCCATCTTTCAGATACGCAATCCCCGAGCCGGTCACATCAAACTGTGCCAGGGCATGGGTGCTGAACAGTAGCAGTGCAATGAGCCAGACTCTCATGGAGTCCTCCTATCAGGACTGAGTGACATCTACCAGCAGACGTAATTGTTGGCCAGGCTGCAAGTGTTGGTCAAGGCTCAGCTGGTTCCATTCCAAAATATCGGCTACCCGAACCCGATAACGTTGGGCGATACGGGACAGTGAATCACCACGACGGACCCGGTAATTGATGGTACGGGTCACGCCTTGAGAGGCGGTTGGGACCGTGTTGCCTTGACTTTGTACAATCACCAACTGCTGGCCTGGTCGAATGGGATCCCGGGCGGTCATGCCATTCCAGCGTGCCAGGTTGGCTACCGAGACCTGATGCGCCCGGCTGATATCCCACAAAGTATCTCCTGCTTTGACCGTGTAGTGAACCCGTTGTTCCGCTGGGGTGCGTTGCTGAGCTTGGGCCACTCGGCCAGGCTGGCTAAGCTGGTAAGCGTCGGCATTCTTGGCCGATACCGGGACCAGCAGATGCTGGCCAACACGAATGGTATGACCGTTAATGTCATTAAGACGCTGTATGGCGGCTACCGATGTTTGGTAACGTCTGGCAATGGCGCCCAGTGTATCTCCGCGGACCACGGTGTGGCGTTGCCAGCTCAACCATTGGTCGGTTGGGGTCTTTGCCAGTTGCTCCCGAAACTGAGGTTTGTTGTCCAGTGGCAGCACCAGCCGGTGGTTGCCATCGGGATCGGTTGCCCATTGATTAAAAGCCGGATTCAGTGCATGCAGTTCATTCAGAGTTAAGCCTGCCAGATCGGCAGCAACGGCCAGGTCAATTTGTCGGCCAATATCGACAATGCCAATTTGCGGCTGATTAGGGATTGCTTGCCAGGCGATGCCATAGGTCTCAGGCTGCCGCACAAGGTCGACTAATGCCAGTAATTTGGGCACATAAGCAGTGGTTTCACGAGGTAACTGCAGTGACCAGAAATCGGTTGGCAGGTTGCGACTTTTGTTGTGCCGGATGGCTCTGAGTACCCGGCCTTCACCTGAGTTGTATGCTGCAATAGCATTTAGCCAGTCGCCTTCCAGCCGGTCGTGTAAAAATTGCAGATAATCCAGCGCCGCTCGGGTTGACTCGATGACATCACGGCGCCCATCGTACCAAAAGTTTTGCTGCAACCCGAAGCGCTGACCGGTGGCAGGCATAAATTGCCAAAGTCCTGAAGCCCGGGCATGCGAATAGGCGAAGGGATCGAATGCGCTTTCGACAATGGGCAGCAAGGCCAGCTCAAGTGGCATGTTCCGCTCTTCCAACTGCTGCACAATGTAATAAAGGTAAGGCTCAGCCCGAGTAGCGACTCGGTCCAAATAGGTTTGGTTGCGGGCAAAAAAGTTACGCTGCTCGGCAATAGCGCGGTGCTGAGGCACTTCAAACGTCAGTTGCAACTGAATACGCTGCCAGACATCATCGACCTTGGTGGGATCGAGCGGGGTTGGTTTGTTGTCCTTTGCTGTTGTTTTCAGCTGAAGTAAGCTGGCTGCGATCAGCTCTGCATTGGCGGCTTGCTCTTTGGTAGCCGAGGGCGTTTCACGGACTGGTTCTGTCTCAGTGGTTAGCGAGTTGGTCGTGGCACAACCGGCTAAGAAGGTCGAGGCAACCAAGGTGAGAACGCGTACTTTCATGCAAAGATCCTGTCATTTTTTTAACCAGAGAGCATGTTACCTCGTTAGCATTTGATTGCAAGTCAGGATTTATACCCAAGTAACCTCAAGGTGCGAGTTTCAGAGCCTTTGGGCGCTTTCAATGCAAGGCACCCTGGCGACGCAATGTCGACCACCTTGCTAGCCAGGGTAACACCGCAGTGGAAGCGCCCAGAGGCTCCCGCAGGGCGGGGCTAAAAGCGCTTTATGCCGCGTTAGCTGTTGTCGATTTGGAACCACCAAAGCTTCCAACATCTGCCTTGCCTAAAGCGCTTTTATCTCCCGCTGAAGCCTGCATCTTGAGGTCACTTGGGTATAAACTGGTCTTTAGCGCTGCGCAGTGCTGCAAAGGTCGCTTCAGTACTCTCGGTACCGTATTTGGTTTGCAACTCAGGCTCTTGGCAGCGTAAAAATGGATTGATGGCTTTTTCATGCAGCAAGGTGCTTGGTAGTGTTGGCAACTGATTGTTGCGTCGTTGTCTGCACTCTGCCTGTGCGGCGATTACGGCTTGGTTGGTCGGCTCTACTTCGCGAGCAAAAGCCAGGTTGGCCAGGGTGTACTCGTGGGTGCAGTAGATTTCGGTGTCATCCGGTAATTGTGCCAGCCGTTGCAACGACTGATGCATCTGCTCGGGGCTGCCTTCAAATAAACGGCCACAACCTGCGCTAAATAAGGTATCGCCACAAAATAGCCTGGGAGCCTGATAATAAGCAATGTGACCGAGGGTGTGACCTGGGACATGCAAAACTTGCAGTTCAAGCTCCAGTTCGGGCAGTACAATGCTGTCATCATCCTCAACCAATTCGGTCAGGCCTTCAATTTTTGCTGCTTCATAAGCCGGGCCAATTACCCTCGCCTCGGGAAACTTTTGTTTCAGGATGGCAATGCCGTCGGTGTGATCCCAATGATGATGCGTGATCAGAATGGTGCTCAGCGTTTTTGCATTGCTGGTGGCAAAATCAATCACCGCGGCTGCATCGCCAGGGTCAACCACGGCCATGGCGGCCTGACTGGGCCGAGTCAGACACCAGATGTAATTGTCCTGAAAGATGGGGATAGGGCTGATGGTCAGATTCTCTGCGTTCATCTGGTATACTCATGTGAAGTCGAATGCCGCTCAGGGAACAAGCACAGATGAAACCCGCCTTAAGTGCCCGCAACCGCAAGGGGCCAGCTAGTTGGCAACAAATCCCGCAAGGGGAGGCACTCTGTGCGGCGACGGAGTCGAAATTGGCTGCCTGGTGGCCTCAAATTTTCGGCTACTACTTGTTAAAGGTCGGGGATCTCAGTTGTCAGCTTGACACCCAGTCCAGTCCTATTAAGCATCATATTCACCTGGGGATCAAGGCAAGCCAGTGCCAGCTGAAAGCCAACTCCGATGCTTTGCCGTTGCTTGATTTGAGTGTGGATGCCGTCTTGTTGTGTCATGCGCATGAATTTTGCAGTGATCCCCATCATCTGATGCGTGAAGTACACCGGGTGTTGCGCTCCGATGGTTATCTGCTGCTGAGCGGCTTTAATCCGGTAAGTCTGGCTGGCTTGATGAAGCTCAACCCCTGGGTCAGGCATAAGGCGCCGTGGAATGGTCGCTTTTTTACCTTGTCCCGCTTGAAAGACTGGTTGTATTTGCTTGGCTTTGAAGTGGTTGATGAGCAGCGTTTTTATGCCTCCAGTTTGCTGGGTAATGTCCCTTCTGCCAGTCGTTGGCGGACTTTGCTTGCCAAAGCTTTTGGCAGCAGTTACTTGCTGGTGGCACGAAAACGAGAACTGCCACTGACCCCAATCCGGCCCAAGTGGCAGTTGGCGCCTGATTATCCGCAGACCGTGCGCGGTACTTTGACAACCAATCGTCTTGGTTCATCAAAATCAAAGCTTTAGCACTATTTCTTTAGGGGCTCATGACTTCCGCTAAGGTTATTCATAGCAGCTAAACTAAAATAGCTTATGACAGCCTTGTTGATTTTATCGCCATTTTATCGCACAATTTGCCGATATGCAGTGCGGCAGTGCAGTAGTAAAAAGGAATTTATATGTTAAAGCAGTTGATTACCGTCGAACCGGTTGTTGTTGTCTCTGTTAGCGGTAATGTCTGGCTTAAGCAGCCAAATGGAGATTTGGAGCTTTTGTCGCTCGGTCAGCAGATCCCTGTTGATGCTCAATTATTCTATGAGGAAGGTGCCTCCATCAATGGTGAGTCGCTGCTTGCGTGGCAGCAACCTCAGGAGCCATCGCTTGATCCTGGTTTAGCCGCTGAAATTGAAGCCATTCAGCAAGCGCTCTTATCTGAGCAAGATATCAGTCTAATCCCAGCTGCCGCGGCAGGTGAAAACCCAACGGATGGCAGTAGCAGTGCCAGTACGCTGACTCGTGATGGCAATGAAGTTTTGCCTGATGCAGGTTACAGCACCGACATTACGGCAGATACTACATTAAATACCGAAACCTTTATCCCTGATTTTGCAGCAGTTGAGGAGGACTCAACTGAAACTGGTACAGAGCCAGAGCCAGAGCCAGAGCCAGAGCCAGAGCCAGAGCCAGAGCCAGAGCCAGAGCCAGAGCCAGAGCCTGAGCCAGAACCAGAGCCAGAACCAGAGCCAGAGCCAGAGCCAGAGCCAGAGCCAGAGCCAGAGCCAGAGCCAGAGCCAGAGCCAGAGCCAGAGCCTGAGCCAGAACCAGAGCCAGAACCAGAGCCAGAACCTGAGCCAGAACCTGAGCCAGAGCCAGAGCCAGAGCCAGAGCCAGAGCCAGAGCCAGAGCCTGAACCAGAGCCTGAACCAGAGCCTGAACCAGAGCCTGAGCCTGAGCCAGAGCCTGAGCCAGAGCCTGAGCCAGAACCAGAACCTGAGCCAGAACCAGAGCCTGAACCAGAGCCTGAACCAGAGCCTGAACCAGAGCCTGAGCCTGAGCCAGAGCCTGAGCCAGAACCGGAGCCAGAACCAGAACCTGAGCCAGAACCAGAGCCTGAACCAGAACCGGAACCAGAGCCTGAGCCAGAGCCTGAACCGGAACCAGAGCCAGAACCAGAACCTGAGCCTGAGCCAGAACCAGAACCAGAGCCAGAACCAGAGCCAGAGCCAGAGCCAGAACCAGAGCCAGAACCAGAGCCTGAACCAGAGCCTGAACCAGAGCCTGAACCAGAGCCTGAGCCAGAGCCAGAGCCAGAGCCTGAACCAGAGCCTGAACCAGAGCCAGAACCAGAACCTGAGCCTGAGCCTGAGCCAGAGCTGGAAGCCAGCATCGGCATCGACGTGATCGCCG
>NZ_JAUZVY010000006.1:0-303139 GCF_030717955.1 Alkalimonas delamerensis
CGCTTCATTCCGAAGCAGGACGCGCATTTTACATCGTCCGATTGTGAAGTCAAGCTGGTTTCGAAATTATTTGTTCAAACCGCTTCACTTCGCATCGCTTTTTGAGAGCTTTAGGCTCATCTGCAAGCGAGGGCGCCATTTTAGGGATTTAAATCTTGCTGTCAAGGTGCAAAATCGATATTTGTCATTTCTTATATTTCGGTTGGCTAGTTCGCGCACAACCGCTAAGATTAAATCACCTGATGCTCAGGTTTTTACCAACTAATACACTGACTCTTATAGGATAAATTTTATGTTTCCGACTCTGCGCGCCACACTTCCTTATACTATAGCCGTGGCCATTCTTGCTTATCTGGTATTTTTCCTGCTCGATCCTGCCTTGCCAGCTCCGGTTTTGGTGGTATTGGGTGTGTTGCTGTCTGGTGTGCTGGTGCCTATTTTGCGCGATGTTAAGGGCAATGCCATCAACTTAAGTGACGACATGATCCAAAAAATGTACGAAGGTGAAACCGCTACTTTGTATGTGGGTAACCTGCCTTACCGTGCCAATGAAGAAGCTGTTCAGCATCTGTTCGAAACCAAAGGCGTGGTGATCAATGTCCGTTTAATGAAGGATCGTCAAACCGGACGTCGGCGTGGCTTTGGTTTTGTCGAGGTGGCAGCCAAGGATGCCGAGAAGATGATTCAGGCACTCAATGATACAGAGTTTCAGGAAAGAACCCTGAAAGTCCGTGAGGCCAAAGAGCGGCAAGAGGCATAACTCAAAGCGGCAATGCCGCTTTGCATTTGGCAGCTTGTAGAAAAACACGTAAGATCGCAATTTTACCGTGTTTCAGGATCCCCATGCGCCCAGGTCAAACTCATCCGCAGCAATACGATACCTTACTTGCCGATAAAGTCAGCGCTGTACAGGCTTTGTTTCAGCCCTTGCAAGTACCCGAGCCAGAAGTCTTTCCATCCCCACCCGAGCATTATCGGCTTCGGGCTGAATTTCGGGTCTGGCACGATGGTGATGATCTGTACCACATTATGTTTGACCCTGAAAGCAAAGAGCGGATCCGCATCGATGACTTTCCTGTCGCAGATCAGCGCATCCGCACCATGATGCCACGGCTGATTGCGGCGTTGAAGGAAAACGAGGAGCTGCGCCGCCGTCTGTATCAAATCGATTACCTAACCGGCTTAAGTGGTGAGTTGCTTATTACCCTGATTTACAAACGGCAACTGGATGCGCACTGGCAACAACAGGCAGAAGCCTTGAAAGCCACATTGGCAAGTGCTGGCCCACTCGACTTGATTGGTCGGGCCCGCAAGCAAAAGATCGAATTGAACCGCGACTTTATTATTGAGCAACTCACTGTCGACGACCGCACACTGCATTATCAGCAGATTGAAAACAGCTTTACCCAGCCCAACGGTGTGGTGAATCAAAACATGCTGAGCTGGGCCTGCAGCGTTGCCAGGCAGCTGCAAGGGGATTTGCTGGAGCTATATTGCGGCAATGGCAATTTCTCCCTGGCGCTGGCTCCCCATTTTAACCAGGTTGTCGCGACGGAAATTTCGCGCAAATCGATTCGCTCAGCTGAGTATAATTGCTGCCTAAACCAGATCGAGAATGTGCAGGTGCTGCAAATGTCGGCAGAAGATGTGTCCGCTGCCTTGCTAAAAGGATCACAGCTTAAAAAACTTGATTTATCCAGCCTGCAGCTGAATACCGTGCTGGTCGACCCCCCTCGGGCTGGCCTGGATCCGGCGACCGTAGAGTTGGTGAGCCGCTTTGACGATATTCTTTATATTTCCTGCAACCCAGAAACATTAAAAGCGAATCTGGCTGAGTTGGTGAAAACACACAGCATCGAGCGCTTTGCTGTCTTTGATCAGTTCCCTTATACCCATCACCTCGAGTGCGGTGTCTGGCTGCGGAAACAATCACGCTAACAACTTAGCCAGCCGGGGGCTTAGTGCCTCCGGCAAGCCATCGAAGCTGCTGAATCGTTTTTACAGTAATACGCTGCCGTACTTCATCACTGGCATCAAGCGCATCTGCCCCAGCGTGAAACACCAGAATGACCATGGCTTCTGCCTGAATTAATGCCATCTCAGCGGAGCTCTTGTTTTCTTTACGCAGGTAATCGGCTAATTCAGCGCAAAAGTGTTGAATTTCACGGGCCACAGCACTGCGAAAAGCCGGCGAAGTGCCAGAGCGCTCCCGCAGCAGCAAACGAAAGACATTGCTGTGCTCCAAGATAAACTCCATAAAGGTTTCAACCGAAGTCTGAATGACACTGCGGTTGTGGACAATGCGTTGCCTGGCCTGGCGCATTAACTGGCGCAGCATTAAGCCCGCCTCATCCACCAGGGTCAGTCCCAGTTCATCCATGTCGGTAAAGTGGCGGTAGAAGGAGGTCGGCGCAATACCCGCCTCCCGCGCCACTTCACGCAAGCTCAGACTGGCAAAGCTTTTATCCGCACTAAGCTGCTGAAAAGCTGCATTGATAATGGCACGTCTGGTCTTCTCTTTCTGTTCAGCCCGGCTCATAGCCCAGTCCTTTTTTCAACGTCATTCATCGTATCCAGCTTGACCTGATAACAGGGTACAGGTACATTGAGCGTACATTTGTAAGCTGAAATTACTTTATGCAAAAAGCCCCCCTTATCTGGACCAATATTCTGGTGTTTAGCAGTACCTTGCTAATTGCAGCTATTGCAGTTCCCTGGTATGCCATCGCCGTTGGTTTTGGCACAGCAGAAATCATTGCCATGTTTTTATGCCTTGGCTACTGTGGAATGTCAATTACCGCAGGCTACCACCGTTTGTGGTCTCACAAATCTTACCAGGCCCATCCGGTGTTGGAGTTTATTTTTGCCATTGGCGGCGCTTTTGCACTGCAAAACAGTGCCATTCACTGGGCTTCGGATCACAGAGTGCACCACCGCCATGTTGATGACAACGATAAAGATCCCTACTCCGCCAAGCGCGGCTTCTGGTTCAGCCATATCGGCTGGATGCTCCGCGACTACCAGGGCCCTGACCATTACAACTACGACAATGTGCGTGACTTGCAAAAGAATAAAATTTTGCGCTTCCAGCACAAGCATTATCTCGCCCTGGCGTTGCTGACCAACTTCGGTATCCCTATTGGATTAGGGCTGTTGTTTGGTAACCTTTGGGGCATGATTTTACTGGTTGGCGTGCTGCGACTGGTGTTAAGCCACCATTTTACATTCTTTATCAACTCGCTGGCTCATATTTGGGGCAAGCAGACCTACACCGATCAAAACACTGCCCGTGATAATGGTGTGCTGGCCCTGCTGACCTATGGCGAAGGCTACCATAACTTCCACCATATTTTTGAATACGACTACCGCAATGGCATCAAGTGGTGGCACTTTGACCCGACCAAGTGGCTGATCAAAGCCGGTTCATGGGTCGGGCTGACATCCAGGTTGCGCACCTGTCCGGAGGAGCGGATTGAGCAGGCCAAAGCCACGATGCAACTCAAGCGCGCCAAAGCCCGCCTGTCCCGACTGCCAGATGCCGACCCGGTCTTGCAGAAAATCGAACAGGAATACGAACTGCTGCTGGAGCGGATGCAAGCCTATTACGAGCTGAAAAAGAATCGGCTGCTGCTCAAAAAACAGCAGCTGCAAAGCAGTCTGCACGAACACTATGCCGAGTTGAACCTACAAAAGCAGTATCAGGAGCTCAAAGCCCTGTTCACCGAGCAACGCCGGCACTGGCGGCGACTAACCACCGAGCTGGCGTGAGTTAAAGACTAACGCACAGCATATAAAAAAGCGGGCAGACGATGCCCGTTTTTTTATAGATCATTGACACTGAGACGAATACCGGCAAAGTCAGCCAAGGCTTCCAGACTCTCTATATTGGCAAAAGCAGTCCCGGTTTCCAGCTCAGCAAAGCGCAATGGCTGCTGAAATTGAAATGCCAGTGTCAGAGAAATCGGTTCCTGCACAAAGGCAATCAAGCTTTGCCGCCATGCCACTGGCAAACCTTCTGCTGTCGACAACAGCATCAGCGCCATGCCTTGCAGCACACTAAAGTCAGGTGTCTGACCCTGGGCGGCCGCCTGGGTGGTCAGACGCTGAATAAATCCCATATTCTCAATGCGAAACTCGCCCTGATTCAAAGCGCCCTGCAATAACGCTGCGGTAAAGCTTGCTATCCCCTGCTCCGACTCCAACAGCGCCTGCTGCTCATCGGCGCTCATCGTCGTAATGAGTTCCAACTGCTGCCATAGCGCTTGCAGCCCGGTAAATTGCAGCTGATACCCAAACAGAAACTCTTGATTAATCCGTGTTTGCTGATCCAGAGTCAAACGTCCGTCTTGTTCCTGATACCGATAACGATAATCCCCATGCACCACCAGACCGCTCATCAGCTCTGACAACTCAGGCGTCAACAGCTGCGCCGCTCCACTCCCCAGGGTTAAGCTGTCTACCTTCAGTTCCCCCTGAGTGGATAAACGGTTGGGCTGAATGCCACGCAACTGCAGCTGCTCGATGGCAAACAGCGGGCCAAACTCGCCCAGCTCTATACGGACACCCTCAATGCGATAGCGGGCTCGCAGCACGTTGGCCGACACTTTACGATACTCAAGCTGCAAAGCTGGCAAAGCGCCGTGTTCTGCCATTTCCGCATAGGATACATTCGCTTCCGCTATCTGCGCTTCAATAACCTTTGCAGCATGACGATTGGCCAGCTGCATTCCGACAAACAAAACAGCCAGCACCACAACAGGAACAAGTACAGTTTTCTTCATAATTCCCCGACTACGCCAACACGGTGGCAAGATGTCATAGCAAAATAATCTGGTAACTGGCATGCTAGCATAGAGCAGGCATCAGCAATAGAGACGGAGCAACGGATTGGCAATGGATTATCTACACTGGTTTGATTTACTGGGCATCGCCGTTTTTGCCATTACAGGCACCCTGGCAGCCTGGCGCAAGCAGATGGATGGTTTCGGTGTATTGGTGCTGGCAACCGTGACGGCGATAGGAGGCGGTACCTTGCGGGATGTGTTGCTGGATGTACCCGTGGTCTGGATGAACAACAACAATTACTTCATCACCATTTTCAGTGCAGCGCTGGTTACCATAGTGTTATTGCGGCGCCGGATGACGATCCCAAACAACACCCTGCAATTTTTTGATGCCATCGGCTTGGCTTTTTTCGTCATTATGGGCACCCAGAAGGCGCTGGATCATGGCACATCTTACTTTGTTGCCGTCATGATGGGCACCATGAGTGGTGTGGCCGGGGGCATGATCCGTGATGTGCTTTGCCGCGAAATTCCGATGGTATTTCGCGGCGAGTTGTACGCTTTTACCTGCATCTTTGGCGCCACCATTTACATACTAACGCAATGGGCCGGCGCCAGTACCTTCATCGCCATGCTGATCGGCATCAGCAGTTTGCTGAGTTTGCGACTGGCCGCCATCAAGTGGCAGCTCACCATCCCGGTTTTTGGCAAACAAAACCCGGATCTGGGCGAGCCCTGAGACTGCGCTAGAAGTAAAACTCCAACGTCAATTGAATGTAATCGTCGCGGCGCAGCCAGAACAGCAATTCATCCGGATAGCGGCTGTGAAACAACCAGCCGTCGACACGCAGCCGCCAGCGATCGCCAAGCCGGGTAGATGCTTCCATGTAGGCACTGCGACTATGACGTCTGTCCAGATCCTGCATGAATCCCAGCAAAATCTCAGAGCCAGCAGCATCATTCAATGCTAGGCGCCAGCCAACAAAAAGATCATTTTGGGCAATGGTATCGCCCGCAATGCCACGGCTGTCGTACTGATACTCCAGCAACCAGCCCAAATCCCAAAACTGCTCATTAATCCCAATTTGCGTGTATTCAAAACCACTGACCAGGGCTTTGGAGTGCTGTAGATCCGTGTGGCGGTAGACCGCTTCGGTTTTCCAGAGCCAGGCACCCAAGATCCATTGCGCATCCAAGCCGGCCTGCTTTAATTGGGGGTAATAAGGTTGCAGCTGTGCTTCTGCTGGCAGCAGCACAGGCTCACGACTGGTGCCCTGAAAATAACTCAGGCCAAGGTCCAAACCACGAAACTGCTGGGACCAGCGCAGCGCCCAATCCAGGTGGTTGCGACCATGGCGCGACTGATAGCTGGCCGCAGCCGTATCGACCGGCAAAGGCAGCCGTAACCGACCATCGTCGCCGGCAAAACGGCGCTCACGAAAGTAGGGCAATGCAAATGCCTGTAGGGTGCCAAAATCCCGGATCAGACTCAGCTGCAGCATCGGCTGCCCAAGCTTGCTTTCACCGTCCGGTCGATCCAGCAAATCGCGCTGGTTGATCACATCCACCAGACGCTGCGACTCCACAGCCCCCCAGAAGACTTTATTGATGCCGGCACGCAGCTCCCAATCCCCGCCATAGTACAACCAGTAGGCCTCCGAAATGTCGACCAAATGGCGCCGGCTGTCTTGCTGATCCCAACGTAAATAGGGTGAAAAAACCAGAGTATGGCTGCGGTCATCCGACTGCCAGTAAGCTTCAAACTCAAAACTGGCCGCCGGGTGCCACTGACTTTGTTGCTGCAACCCCGTTTGCGAATACCAGCGAGGCATCAGGTTCAGTTGCGAAAACCATTCGATGTCCTGCCAAAGTGAAGGCTGGTTTGCAGCGCCAGCATCCTGAGTAGCAGCAGATGCCACTGGTACAGCAACAGCTTCGGCTTGCTCAGACATGGGCTGCTGCGACATTGTCGGTGCGGTATCACCGTCATAGTCCGAAGAGGCCAAAGAGGCCGAAGTTGCAACCGGGTTTTCTGTATCAGTATCCTCCGTTGCCTTTGCCGGAAATTCTGCCACGACCTCGTTGTCCAGCTGTGATTGCTGCGCCAGAATTTGCGCCTTGGTTGGCAACTGTAACCAAGCCCCAGCGGGCAATTGGTTGATATCTCCCAGAGGGAATACTGTTGGATTCAAGGCCACAATGGCCTGCAACACCTGATCCATACTGACTTCAGTGCTGGGACGAATGGCGATGGCAATACGCCATAAAGTTTCATCCGGCTGCACCTGATGTTGCTGGCTCAGGCTTTGTGCGTGCAAACTATGGCTCATGACCAGGACAGCAGCACAGCCCAGCTGCAGCCAGCTGCGGTGACGAACCGAAGGCTTAGCGCGCACGCTGCAAAGCATTTTGATCAAAGTCGGCATCGGTAAAGCCACGCTCAAACAAGATCTCGTTGAGCAACAAAGTTGTGCTCTTTTGGTTCTGCGCATTCACCATCTCCATCCGGTGTGGCCGCCAAAAGCGCTCTTGGTGCACCTGATAATCATGCATGGTTAAGGTTTTTAGCAAAGCCCCCCGCCGATCGTAGTACTCAATTTGCTGAACCCGGTAGTGGCTTTTATCAATCCAGACCAACATCCGGCTGTAACCAGAGAACTCATCCAGCGGAGTTTGCTCCACCACATAGCTCGGCTCGCCATGCACTTCATCATCATGCAAGTACTTGAAGCGGAACTTTTCCAGCTCAAAGGAGCTTAAGTCTTCGTAGGAAAATTCACTGCCCATAAAAGGACCGGATTTATTGCGGGACACGATGCGTCTTACCCGGTTGACGGCTGGCAAAAACAGCCATTGTTCATCCGGTACCAGGGTTTTGGTGTGGGTAAGGAATGCAGAGCCTCGCACATCGCGCGGCTCGTCAAAAATGGTCAGAGCCTTGTCGCCATCATCCAGTACTTCCAGCGTCAGGGTACGCATTTCCCGACGACTCTCCCGCCCCCGGGCATCGCGCAGTATCATCGTCATATGGGCTTCGGTGTCCCCCCAGCCAGTATCCCGGACTTTGCGTTCGGTGGCAATGCGCAGTCCCTCCTCACTTGCTTGATCATTGGCTTGAAGCGGCAAGCACAAAGCAGCCAGAGTCAGGCTAAGTAGCATTGTGGGCAGGTATTGTCTCATCAGTTTTTCCTTTCTTGTCAAAACGCAACAACAGTGCTGGCAGCACCAATAAATCGATAACCAGTGCCAGCAGGATAATTAACCCGGTCAGCAAGCCCATGTCCGAGTTAAGACGGAAACCAGACATCGTCAGAACGGCAAAACCCGCTGCCAACACCACAGTGGTGACGAACAGAGCGCGGCCTACACTGTAAAAAGCATAGCGTACTGCGCCTTCAGTATCCTGTCCTTCACGCAAACCTCGTTGATACTTGCTTAAGAAATGCACAGTGTCATCCACAATAATGCCCAGGCTAATACTGGCAACCACCGATAAACCAAGGTTAATTTCCCCCGAGTACAAGGCCCAGATACCAAAACCAACCAACGCAGGCATAATGTTGGGCACCAGGCTAAAGAGCCCAAGTCGCCAGGAGCGCAAACTGATCACCAACAAGGCTGAAATTAAAATCAAAGCAACGGGTAAGGTTTTAAGCATCGATGCCATATTTCGTTCCCCAATATGGGCAAACATCAAGGGGGTACTGGCCGCAGAGCTCTGATAATCGGGTAACTGCAGGGCCAGCCAGTCCAATGCTCGTTGCTCAAAGCCTGTTAACTCCTTACTTCCTAAACTTTGCAAGGTGGCCGTTACCCGGGTCGCACTTTTATCCAGATTCAGTTGATTGTTAAGATCCAGCCCAAATGGCAACGACATTTCATACATCAACAAATACTGAGCAGCCAAATCTTGCTGTTCAGGCAAGCGGTAATAGTCCGGATTATCCTGATGCATGTTCTTGTTTAACCGCTTAAATACATGAGTGATGCTGGCAACGTGCGTGACCTCGGGTTGCAGCTCAAGCCAATCGACAAAACGAGCCACATCAGCCAGGAACGCAGGGTTGTTGACACCACTGGTGGTTCCGCTGTCAATGGCAAAATCCAGATTGGCCGTGCCGGTCAGGTTGTCTTCAATAAAATCCAATGATTGCCTAAACTCGGTACGCTTGTCGAAGTACTTCACCGCCACATCATTCACTTGATTGGTGGCTGCAAAAGCAGCCAACACCAGCATCAGCAAGAGCCCAACTGGCAGTATAGTGCGGTGTTGCGCCACCACAAAGTCGGCCAGTTTCTCAATGCCATTGGCGGTATGACTGACCGGAACAACTTTGGCTGGCAATAAGCGCAGCAAGGCAGGCAGCAAGGTCACACTAAACAGGCAGGCCAACATCACACCCAACGCTGTCATATTGCCAAGATCGCGCAAAATTGGGACTTCGGAAAAATTCAGCGTTAAGAAGCCGATCGAGGTGGTGATGCTGGTGATAAAGATCGGCATCAGGTTGCGCGTCATACTGTACTGAATGGCATCATCTTTTGACTTTCCCTGTCTGAGTGCGTACTGCATCGAAGCAATCACATGGACACAATCGGCCACCGCTAAGGTCATCACGATGGTTGGCACATTGACAGTGGCGGTACTTAGAAAAATTCCCAGCCAACCGGCAATGCCCAGAGTGCTGAGGATGGTCACCACAATAATGATCACTGTTGCCATCGCTGCAGCAAAGGAGCGCAACAGCAACAGCAGCATCAAGACGATGACTAGGAACATCAAAGGCACCAGGGTACTGGCATCCTTTTCCGCTTCACTGGCAAAAGCATAATTGAGCGGCAGAATACCACCATGATAAAAGCGCACCCCAGGAAAATCAGCTGCAAATTGTGCGCTAAGTTCCAGCACGAACTCGTAAGCGTCCACCACTTCTTGATTCTGATCGATTTCGGGCAGTTGCACCGTGATATTAATGGCAGCAACCCGCCCATCAGCCGCCACCAAGTTTCGGTACAGGGCCGGCTCCGACATGGCAACACGGCGAATCGCTACAACTTTCTCTGCACTCAGTTGACCGGGATGCAACAGCAAGTCTTCAACCAACAGGTCATCATCCAGCGCTTCGGTATGCTGAAAGTTGGTCAGGGAATCCACCCGGCTGGAGTAAGGCGTCTGCCAGGCTTCTTCGGTATAGCGCCATATGAGCTCCAGCATATGCTCGGTAAACACATCGCCGTCACTGGGCGCAAGGGCGATCAGAATGTTGTCGGTTTTGTTGAACTCATCCTGCATTTGTTCAAAAGCCAGCATTTGAGGATTATCGGGTGAGAAAAAAATCCGGTAATCGCCCCGAAAATACAGATTGCTCATGCCGGCAGCCATAATGGCAACCGCTAACAAAGCCAGACAGATGGTCTTTAAGGGGTGATGCAGCGCACTATTCAGCCAGAGTTGCTGCATAAAAAGCCTCCATAACGAGCGTTGCTGTATTCATTCAAACAAGACCTCACCACGGGAGTTTTCAACAAAACCTAATATCAGCAAGGCTTTAGTCTAGCCTAAACCGAAAGGAATGCCTGCCTCATCGACAACCACAAAGCAGAAAAAACCAAAAAATAATCAATTTATTTGCATTTTTAAAACCACATGATCAATACTGTTCAAGATGTGATTTCATTCGTCGGTAATTGTGGAGACAGGATGTCATTAGCCATTGTTTTTAGCAGGGCGCGCCATGGATTGGCCGCCCCCCTTGTTACCGTCGAAGTGCATATTGCCAATGGCTTACCAGCCTTTCATTTGGTTGGCTTACCCGAAGCCTCGGTCAAAGAGTCCAGAGACAGGGTCCGCAGTGCCCTGATCAACAGTGGTTTCGCCTTCCCGGATCGAAAAATTACCGTAAACCTGGCCCCGGCTGATCTGCCTAAAGAGGGCGGCCGCTTCGATTTACCCATTGCTCTGGGCATTATTGTTGCCAGCGGCCAACTGGCAGAGCAGCACATTCAGGGCTATGAATTTGTCGGTGAGCTGGCCTTATCCGGTGACATTCGCCCCATTGTGGGCGAGATTCCGGTGGCCATGGCTTGCCGCGATGCCGGTCGTTCCAGCCTGATGCCTATGCCCAATGCCGAGCAAGCTCAGCAAGTACCCAAAGCACGGGTACTGGGCGCGACGCACTTGCTGCAAGTGCATAGTTTTTTGCAAGGCGCTCAGGCCTTGCCGGCTATTCCGGCTTTGCAGCAACACATTAAAGCACCAGTCCCAGACCTGTCCGAGGTGAAAGGCCAGACTGCGGCCAAACGAGCGTTGGAAATCGCCGCAGCTGGCGAGCACAACCTATTGATGTTGGGGCCAGCGGGTACCGGAAAATCGATGTTAGCGCAGCGGTTGCCGGGCATTTTACCGGACCTGACCGAAGAGGAAGCCCTGCAAACCGCCGCCTTGTATTCGATTGCCGGCATGCCCCGCTCAATGCAGGACTGGCAAGAGCGCCCTTTTCGTCAGCCGCATCACACCAGCTCAGCGGTCGCTTTGGTCGGTGGCGGCCCAGTGCCCAGACCCGGTGAGATTTCATTGGCGCACCATGGGGTGTTATTCCTGGATGAGCTGCCCGAGTTCCCACGAAAAGTATTGGATGTTCTGCGAGAGCCATTGGAAACCGGTTGGATCCACATATCAAGAGCAGCACGCCAGGCCGAGTTTCCAGCGCAGTTTCAATTGATTGCCGCCCTAAACCCCAGCCCGACCGGCCATCACGACGACGGCCGCGCCAGCCCGGAGCAGGTGATGCGCTATTTAAACCGGATTTCCGGGCCTTTTCTCGATCGGATTGAGCTGCAAATTGATGTGCCGCTGCTGCCAAAGGGGTTGCTAAGCCAGCACGACGCCAGCAGTGAAACCAGCGCCGACGTCCGTCAGCGGGTAGTGGCAGCAAGGACCATTCAACTAAGGCGACAAGGCAAAGCCAATGCCCGACTAACAGCGGCAGAGATCAATCAGCATTGCCCGCTCAGCGCGCAGGATGCTTCTTTTTTGGAAGACACCATTCACCATTTAAAGCTGTCTGCCCGCAGCTACCACAAGCTGATCAAAGTCGCGCGCACCATTGCCGACTTACAGCAACTGCCAGCGATCCGCAAAGAGCATCTGATGGAAGCGCTCAGCTACCGCGCACTCGAGCGGCTGCTGAGCTATCTGAAGAATTAAAGCTGTTTCCACTTCAATGGCAGGCCAGCATGAAATGGCACTATGGTGTCGCCATCTGTAAGTGCCAGCTCATCCGGTACCACCCAGTCCTGTCGTTGCAGCACGATCTGCCCGCTGTTGCGCGGCAGCCCATAGAAGTCCGGCCCATAATGGCTGGCAAAACCTTCCAGTTTATCCAGACAGCCTAAATCGTCGAAGACTTCAGCATAGAGCTCAATGGCACAAGGTGCGCTGTAACAACCGGCGCAGCCACAGCTGGACTCTTTGCGATGTTTCACATGGGGTGCCGAGTCTGTCCCGAGGAAAAACTTTGGCGAGCCCGATGCCACAGCGGCCCGCAGTGCCTGCTGATGGGTGCTGCGTTTTAGCACCGGCAAACAATAATTGTGTGGCCGAATGCCCCCCACCAGCAAGTCGTTGCGGTTCAGCATCAGGTGCTGTGGCGTGATGGTGGCTGCCACATTGGCCGAAGCCTGCTGCACAAAATGAGCAGCATCGGCCGTGGTGATGTGTTCAAACACAACTTTGAGCTCCGGCAAACGCGCTACGATGTGTTGCAGATAGCGATCAATAAACACCTTTTCCCGGTCAAAAATATCAATATCGGCGTTGGTAACTTCGCCGTGCACCAGCAGCAGCATGCCTTCTTTGGCCATGGCTTCAAACACCGGGTACAGGCTGTCCAGCGCACTGACGGCATCGCTGGAGTTGGTGGTAGCGCCCGCCGGATAAAGCTTGGCGGCAATGACACCCGCCGCTTTGGCGGCAGCAATGTCCTGCGCGGTGGTTTTATCGGTCAGAAATAGCGTCATCAAGGGCTCAAAGTTGCTGCCGGCAGGGCGTGCCGCCAGAATCCGTTCACGGTAGGCAACAGCCAGTTCGGCCGTGGTCACCGGTGGCACCAGGTTGGGCATGACAATAGCGCGCTGAAAAGTACGGGCCGTCGCCGGCACGGTATCCTGCAACAAATCACCGTCACGAAAATGCAGGTGCCAGTCATCCGGGGTTTGAAGGGTCAGTTGATGCATAAGAAAAGTCCTGTTGCCAGCCTGATTGCTTTTGCAGCTAGTATACCCAAATTACGACCCGGCAGCGATATTAGAAGGAACTTGCGAAAACTAACGGGCTGTTGGATAGTTAGTTCATGCAATCCCAGTCGCCAACAGGGCAGCGCCAGTGGAATTTCAACAAGGACTGATTTTCGCCATTCTTGCCATAACGGTTGCCCTTTTTCTATCGGGGCGCTGGCGGCATGACATGATAGCACTGGCCAGTTTGCTGGCCTGTGTGCTGGTGGGCCTGGTCCCCACCGATCAGGCCTTTAGTGGCTTTGGTCACCCGGCGGTGATCACCGTCGCCTGTGTGCTGGTGCTTAGTCAGGCGCTGCAGGCCACCGGTGCGGTCGACGTTTTGGCAATGAAAGTCTTACCCAAACAAGCCGGCCCCACTGTGACCATTAGCGCTCTGACCGCGCTGGCTGCCATTTTGTCGGCTTTTATGAACAATGTGGGAGCTCTGGCGCTGCTGATGCCGATTGCCATTCAGGTCGCCGCCCGCATTCAACTTGCCCCAGGTCAGGTGCTGATGCCACTCGCTTTTGGCTCCATTTTAGGCGGCATGACCACCTTAATCGGTACCCCTCCTAACTTGATCGTCTCCGGTTTTCGGGCTGAAACTGCCGAGCGTGGTTTTGCCATGTTTGATTACAGCCCTGTTGGCGTGCTGGTGGCTCTGGTCGGGGTTGCTTTTGTCGCGCTGATTGGCTGGCGGCTGGTACCGGCTCGCAGCAGGGCGGATGCCAGCAGTTTTGATACCGGCAAGTACTTGACCGAAGTTCGGATCACCTCGGACAGCAAACTGGTCAATATGCCACTACGGGACTTCGAAAAAAAGCTGGAAGAGCTAGATGCGCAAGTGGTCGGCATTGTCCGCAATAATTACCGCGCCCCCTCACCGCCGGGCTATTACCGTCTGGTCGACCAGGATGTGCTGATCATTGAAGCCGACCCTGAAAGCCTGGGTGCTTTGCTGTCCAATCTAGGCCTGTCGCTGGAGGAGAGCCCGGCCAATCAAAAAGACAAAGAAGTGTCCAGCGGACAGCACGAAGCAGAGACCAGCAAAGATAAAGAAAAAACCAAGGTCGATAGCGATTCAGAGCTGCATTTGCAAGAGTTGGCTATCTTGCCCAACTCGGATCTGATTGGTCGTACGGCCGTGACCCTCAACCTGCGCAAACGCTTTAACATTCACTTGCTGGCCTTGTCCCGGCAAGGCCAGCGCTCTTACAAACGCGTGCGACGGACCAGCTTGCAGGCCGGCGATGTGATTTTGATGCAAGGGCAGCAAGAAGCGCTGGCGGTCTTTGCCACCGACTTTGGCTGTGTGCCGCTGGCAGAGCGGCAAATTCGGGTCCCTGAGAAGCGCAACACCCTGCTCGCCAGTTTCATTATGCTGGGAGCCATTTCAGGGGCAGCTTTTGGCTTGCTGCCGGCGGCCATTTCGTTCGCCGCTGGCATGCTGGCCATTATGGCACTCAAAGTGATGCCTCTACGCAAAGTCTACAGCGCCATCGACTGGCCTGTGATCGTGCTGCTGGCCTGCCTGATCCCGGTGGCCGGCGCCATGGCCACCACTGGCGCTGCTGACATGCTGGCCCATACCATGCTGTATTATCTGGCTGGCGATCATGCCATTTTGGCACTGGTACTGATTTTGGTACTGACCATGACCTTATCCGATTTTATGAACAATGCTGCCACTGCTGCGATGATGTGTCCCATTGCCATCAGTGTGGCGGAGCAACTGTCGGTGCGGGCCGATCCCTTTCTGATGGCCGTCGCCATTGGCGCATCCTGCGCCTTCTTAACGCCCATTGGTCACCAGAACAACACCCTGATTTTAGGGCCAGGCGGTTTTCGCTTTGGTGATTATTGGCGGCTGGGTTTACCGATGGAGCTGGTGGTCATTGCCGTGGCCATCCCCGCCTTATTGCTGTTTTGGCCGTTATAACAGATACTGATGGGATAGATGCAGTGACAGGACTCCCCATGAAAAAAAGTAAAACCGTAGCCACCGAAGATATTCTACTCACCTTGTGCCAATCGCTTACCGAGGTACTGGCTGCCGCTGGCAATCGTGAAGTCAATTATTCACCCATGGTGCAGAAGATCCAAAAAACCTGCCTGCGGCCCGATCTCGGCTGTTTTGTGCTGTTTGATGGTGGCTTTTCCGGCTTGGTGGTGATTAACTTTACCGCCCCGGCAGCGATGGAAATCTACCGCAAGTACATGATGAGCATGGGCATGCCCGAGTCCGAGCTGGCACAATTTCATACCTCGGACGAGGTCGGCAATGTGATGGGCGAGCTGATGAATCAGATTGTCGGTGACTTTACCAACAAGGTACGACTGGACCTGCAAACCTCCATCAATCAAAGCCAGCCCAAAATGATGGCGATCAACAAGCAGGTACAAATTCTGATCAATACGCAGTTGGATCAGCCTCAAGCCAGACGAGTGACCTTCAGTACGCCAGAGCACAATATTTTTTATCTGGAACTGGCGATGGATAAAACCGAGTTCATTCAGCTGCATGAATTTGAAAAGGCTGCCAAAGAAAACCCGGATGACATTCTGGAGAACGCCAAACAGGGTGGCTATGAAGTGGCCGATGAAGTCAGCCCGGATGTTGACGATGATTTTCTGCGTGATTTAGGCCTGTAGGCTTAAACTAAAACGAGCCCCTCCCAGGGGGCTTTTTGCAATCAACAGCCGCCCCTGATGCCACTCCATAATACGGCTGACAATGGCCAATCCCAGCCCAAAGCCGCCAGTTCCGTCCCGCCGAGTCCCTTCCAGGCGTTGAAACGGCTTGGTGATCTGCGTATAGAGTGCCTCTGGCACCCCCGGCCCATCGTCATCGACATGCAGCAGCCAACCACTGGTGCGGGGTTCGAGCGTGACTTGGATACGACTCCGGGCAAAACCACGGGCATTTTGCAGCAAGTTGACAATGGCGCGCTCCAGATAATGACCATCGGCCCGGCAAATACAGACTTCTGGCAGCTGCAACTCAATCGCAGGGCCTGGTAGTACCGCCAACTGCTCCTGAATGCTATGCAGCAACTCAGCGACATCGACCGGCGTAGGTTCCAGTTGTGGCATGGCCACCTCCAGCCGGGCATAGTCCAGCATTTCATCCACCAGCCGCTGCAACACCAGCACATCCTGCTGCATCAATCCCCGCTCCTGTTCAGGCAGCTGACTGGCCATTTCCAACGCAAAACTGAGTCGGGCCAGTGGTGTTCTTAGCTCATGGGACACCGCATGGGTCATTTCTTTTTGCAGCGATAACAATCGCTGGATCTGAGCCTGCATTTGCCGCACGCTCTCGGCAATGGGAGCCACCATCGAATACGCTGGCAATTGAATCTGCGTTTCAGTCCCTTGCCCCAGCCGATTCAAATCACGCTGCAATTGCCGGATATCACGGGCCAAAGGCCAAAGCCAAAGCGCCACCCCCAATCCAAGCAGCACAAAAAAAAGCAGGGTGATCACCAGCCGGGCTGAACCTGGCGTCTCCAACGCAACCGGACCAAACTGCCACAATTGTTCGTGCTGCTGTGCAAAAAAATACAGGCTGTCGCCATGACCAAAAAAAGGAATCACGGCACCAGCCTGCAATGCGGCCTGCTCATCGACACTGAAAGGGACACTGTCACGGGCCAGCTGTTCCGCAGGCAATGCCAGCAGCTCAGGCCAGCCTGGATCAGCCTGTTGCCGTAACTGCTCAATTTGCTGTTGCCAGAGCGCCACCGAAGGCGGCAAGCTTTGCTGTGACCAGCGCTGCCACAGCTGTTCCATGCCCCAGCCCAACGCCAGCAGCAACACCAGCAAAAAAAAATAGAACTGGATAAAAAGCCGCTGCATCAGCTGGACCAGGCATCCGCGACAAAGAGATAGCCTTTGCCCCAGACCGTTTTGATGCGAAACGGTGTTTCGGTATTGTCATTGAGCTTCTTGCGCAAATGCGACACCCGTACATCGACGGTTCGATCCAGCCCATCGTAGGGCCGACCAATCACTTGCTGATGAATTTCTTCTCGCCGCACCGTCTGCCCGGCATGACTGGCCAGCATCCACAGCAGATCAAACTCGTAGCTGGTCAAATCAACCCTAACATCTGCCAGAAATACCTCCCTGGCCCGTCGCTTGAGCATCAACTGCCCAAACTGCAGCTCATGCTGCTGCTCCGGCTCAGCGCTTTTGTGGCGACGCAACAGTGCATGGATCCTGGCCAGTAACACCCGGGGTTCAACCGGCTTGACCACATAATCATCGGCACCAAGCTCCAGACCCAGCACCTGATCAATGTCACTTTGCCGCGCCGTCAGCATCAGGATAGGCCCGGTAAAGAGTGGCCGAATCTGACGACAGACAGCAAAGCCATCCTGACCGGGTAACATCAAATCCAGAATCACCAGATCCGGCTGAAAGTGCTGACAGCGTGCCAATACTTCCAGACCATTGCCTTCGACCTGTACCTGAAAATCATGCTGTGTCAAGTAACTTTGCACCAGCTCTGCCAACCGGACATCGTCTTCTACCAACAGTACTTTACTCATCAGAACACACTCCAGGGGGCAACCAGGCGGCGACGTCGATACGGGGTTCGCCGGACGGTTTTCAATTCTTCTTCCAGCAGCACTTGATCCGCTGCTCGCAGGGTTAAAGTTGCTTCATCCGGCCAGGACAGAGGTGCTTGCCAGCTGCCTTGCTGCTGCTTCGGCCAGCAGGTCAGTGACTCCTCGGCCAAAAACAGGCACAAGACCACAGCATCTGGACTGGACCAGTGCACCGTCAAGTCGCCTTGGCAGCGACCTCTGCTGTCGTTGGCAATACAGACCAAAGGGGTCACTGACCAGCATACGGCTTGCCGGCAAGCTTCCTCAGCCAAAGCGGCCAATGGGAGCAACAGCATCCATGCAAACTTCACTAGGTATCCTTTCATCAGAGAAACCGGTAACTCCAGCCAATAAACCAACTGTGCTGGCTGGAGTCTTGCACCAGCGGACTTTGCGTCATGGCCGAGTCCAACCAGCGAAAGCGATAAAACGCCATGATGCGCCAACCGGCCCGAACAGGCAACGACCAATGGAGTTCCACCTCGGGCTGCCAGCTGGCACTGGCCTGATAACGCGGCAGATAGCTGGCTTCATTGGCACCCAGGCCATAGTAAGTCTGCATCAACTGCTCACTTTTCCAGGACAAGGCCGTACCAAGGCGCCAGTCGCCAACCGCAGAAGGAAAATGATAACCCATGGCCGCACGCAGCTCATGACCATGGTGTTGACCACTGATATCGGTCCAGGCATTGAGCCGCAGCATCCAGTTGTCAAACCAGGCATTAAACTGCACACCACCATCCCAGGCGGTAGGACGACGCTGCACCTCCTGCACCGAGACAAATTCCAGATCTGCCCTCGAGTCTTGCATCACAGTGGGGGTATCTGCCACCATTGGATTAAAGCTGGGTAAGCGGGACAAGTGCCAACGGTAAAAGTAACCCGTTTCCGGATTTAGCCGGCTCACCAGACTGATGCTCCAGTTAGGCGATACATCCAGCCCGGCGCCAAGAATGCCATTGTCAAAGAACAACAACCGGCCGTAGTAACTGACATCTGGCATGATCAACAGAGGCATCGACTTGCCACCCACCAGTGGGCTGGAGCTTTGACCCGCCCCAAAGGCCAGCGCCAACTGCCAGCGGGATGCTTCGACATAGCCGTCATCGGTTTTCACCTTGTCCCCTGCCATCGCCATCGAAGAGAGCAAGAGTCCCAAAACGACCCAGATTTTTTTCATGCCACACTGCTCCCAATACACTCAACTTGAGTGTATCACCCGGCCGGGCCCGACAAAATACAGTTAACAATGTTTCACAATTTAGCCGCGCCTCACGACCTTCCCCCCCAAACAGGGACTGGGGCTAACAAGGCCGGAGCTTTGGGTATACACTGATAAAAAACACGCAACCCAACAGAAACGGCTATGAATAAACGCAACTTTCTAAAACTTGGGCTTGGCTCGGCGCTGCTGCCTCTAATGACAAGCACCGGTCAGGCCGCCAGCCCACCTGTCAGCCCAGCAGCAATGCTGGCCATAGCGCTGAAGCCGGGCGATACCGTCGGTATTGTCAGCCCCTCGGCAGCGATCGCCAGCCGCCAGGAGGCGGACTTTGCCATCGAATCGATGCAAGCGTTGGGTTTTCGAGTCAAAAGCGGCCAGCACATGCGCAGCCGCCATGGTCACCTGGCCGGGCAGGATGCAGATAGGGCTGCAGACTTTAATGCCATGTTTGCTGATCCGGAGGTCAAAGCCGTGATCTGCCTACGCGGCGGCTCTGGTGCCGCCCGTATTTTGCCACTGATTGACTATCGGCTGGTGCAAAACAACCCCAAGGTGGTGCTGGGATACTCCGATATCACAGCCATACACAGTGCACTGCATGCCAAAACGGGCCTGGTGACCTTTCATGGCCCCAATGGCAGCAGCCGTTGGCCTGACTTTAATGTGCAGCAATTTGAGCAGCTGTTTTTTAAACGTCAGTTGCTGCACTACCAAAATGAGCAGCGATCTGAGGACGATTTGATTGTTCGCAGCAACCGGACCAGCACCATTTTTGGTGGCAAGGCCACAGGCAAACTCTTGGGCGGCAACCTCACCGTACTGACATCCCTGGTAGGCACGCCTTACCTACCGGACTTTCGCAATGCCATCCTCTTTGTTGAAGACATCAATGAACCGCCCTATAAAATCGATCGCATGCTCAGTACCCTGCGCCTTAGCGGTGCTCTGGCTCAGATCCGCGGCTTTATATTTGGCGACTGTGCCCGCTGCGAGCCCGGTGGCGGCTGGGGTAGTTTAACGCTGGATGACATTCTGGAGGATTACTTGCTGCCACTGCAGATCCCGGCTTACCGCGGCGCCATGATTGGCCATATTGCACGGCAATTCATAGTGCCGGTCGGGGGGCAGGTCGAGCTGGATGCAGATGCCGGCACTTTCCGCTTGCTGCAACCGGTATTGCAGCCGGCTTAACCGCGGCATTTGAATCCCATTCCGCTTCCGACTATGATAGGAAGCAGGTGTCAGCAAAGGCCATGATAAGTCGTTGTCGCTCCGAATCTTTCTTTGCCTGGCTCGTAACCAAGCCATTCAGGCCACGAGCCATAGATGAGCGTATTCCATGAAAGAAAAAGCCACATCCTTTGATATTGCTTACTTGGCTGGTGTTTCACAGTCCACGGTGTCCCGGGCTTTACGCAATAGCCCTCAGGTCAATAAAGAGACTCGGGACAAAGTGCATGCCATCGCCAGACAGCTGAACTACAAAGTGGATAAAAATGCCAGCAATCTGCGCAAACAACGCAGCAGCACGCTGGCCTTGTTGCTGTTTGAAGACCCAACCACCGACGAGTCGCTAATCAACCCCTTCTTTTTATCCATGCTCGGCAGCATCACCCGCGCCTGCGCGCAGCGTGGGCAGGATTTACTGGTGTCCTTTCAGCAGCTCAGCGATGACTGGCATGCCGATTACGAAGACACGAAAAAAGCCGATGGCATCATTCTGCTGGGCTATGGCGATTACCAGGATTACGAAGAAAAACTAAACAAACTGCTGGCGCAGGAAACCCATTTTGTCTGCTGGGGGGCCGATGTCGAAGGCCACCCGGATTTTACCATTCGCAGCAACAACCGCCAGGGTGGTCGATTAGCGGGCGAGCATTTATTGGCTTTGGGCCACCAGCGCTTTGCCTTTATTGGCAATGCCTCAGCTGGCAGCCCTGAGTTTAATCAACGCTTTTTGGGCTTTAGCGATGCCCTGCAGCAAGCGGGCATCCGCCACAACGCCATTGCTCAGTTCAATGCTATCTCAACGGAACAAGCAGGCCAACTGGCCGTGCAAAACCTGCTGGATAGCGGCGAGCAGGTCGATGCTATCTTTTGCGCCAGTGACTTAATTGCTATTGGGGTGATGCAGGGCATTCAAAAGCGCGGGCTGAGGGTACCGGACGATATTGCGGTGATGGGCTTCGATGATATTCCTGTGGCCTCCTACACCACGCCACCGCTTAGCACCATTCAACAAGACACCAGCCTGGCTGGTGAGATGCTGGTCGAAAACCTACTGCGGTTGGTCAACAACAAAGCCATTGAAACCAACCAGATTGAACCCAAAATTATAGTACGCCGCTCCTGCGGTACGCCTCCGAAAGGATAACCAGGTTAGACTAGCTGGTAACCTAAGGGCTGCGCCAGAAGGCGCAGCCCTTCGCCGGATATTACCGCGATTGCAAGATGACCAGACCGTCGGTCGCCAGCAAACTGCCGTCCAGGTCAAAGCCCCAAGTGACTGACAACTCGCCGTAGGCAGCGATCACCGATGCGATATCGGCCGTTTCACCAGCCAGATTCAACACAAAGACCGAGCGGCTGTTATCCAGCTCCCGCACCACCGTCAAAATACCCTGCTGTGGCGATTGCACCTGGTACGAGCCCGCCAAACGCATTTCCGGCCGCTGCTTTTGCAGCTCGATCAGCAGACGGTGCAAGTTCCACAAGGAGTCCGGCTGTGCACGTTGTGCTTCCACTGTCCGATCGCCGACTGCCAACTGCTGCGTCAGGAAATCCGGCCACCAGGCATCAAAATGGCGGCTGAATAAATCTTTTTGCTCTACCCAAGCCTTTTCTGCCTGGGTAAAGCCGGCCTGATGCCCTTGATCCCACAACATTGGCGCCCGCTTGTAAACATCATGGCCACTTTTTAGCTGGGTCATGCCAATTTCTTCACCGTAGTAGATGTACTTGGTGCCCGGCGAGCTAAATAACAGCGCCGCCGCTTGTTTGGCTTTGGCCTGACTTTCCAGCAATTGAAAGCCAACTCTGTCCTGATCGTGATTGGTTAAAAAGGGCGTGAAGAAGGCCAGCGGTGCGCCCGACTCCAGGCGGCGCTGCACATTCTGCGCCAGTGGATGCAAAGCGCCATCTTCAGCCTGACCGGACTGCTGGCTCATGGTGCCAAACTGGGCTTCCGTGGCCAGCCCTTGCTGCAGCATATCCAGCACGATGTAACCAAACTCAAAATCAAAGCCCTGATCCAGCCCTTTGCCTTCACCCCAGTATTTGGCTGCCACCGGAATATCAACCCAGGCTTCGCCCACTAAGTAGGCTTCGGGGTTAACGCTTTTGACAAAGGCGTTGAAGTCTTTCCAGTAATCAATGGTCTCGGGCAAGTCGGCCTGGCCTTTCGGGCCGCGCTCTATCACAAAGCGCACCGCATCGAGCCGGAAGCCATCGACCCCTTTATCCAGCCAGAATTTAGCCATCCGTTTCATTTCTTCGATCACATCCGGGTGCTCCAGATTCAGATCCGGCTGGGTGGCACCAAAGGCGGCGTAGTAGTACTCGCCCCGGGTCTCATCAAAATGCCAGACCGCTTCGGGCATATCGTTATCCGACCAGGCATGGCCCCAGCCCTTGCCGGCTTCTGGCAGGCTTTCCCGCCAGATAAAGTAATCGCTGTACGGCTCAATGCGCTGGGCTGACTGCTTAAACCACTGGTGCTCACGGGAAATGTGGTTGATCACCAGATCCAGAATCACCCGGATACCGCGCTCTTCAGCTTGTTGCAAAAAGCGCTCGAAGTCGGCCATGGTGCCATAGTCCGATTCCACCTGATAAAACTCGGTAAAGTCATAGCCATGATAAGACGGCGCCTCAAACATCGGCGTTAGCCAGATGGCATCAATGCCTAGCTCAGACAAATAAGGCAGTTTGGCGGTCATGCCATTAAAGTCGCCATGGCCATCACCGCTGGTATCGTAAAAACTACGCGGCCAGATTTGGTAGAAAACCGCATCGTCCCACCAGGGCGCTTCGGTCTGCTCGACAGGCGCTGCAGTTGGGGCTTGATAAGCCGACTCGGGTGCCGGCTGGCAAGCGCTGACCGCAGCCAGAGCGGTCGCCAGGCCAGCGGCCTTAAGCGTGGTAGAAAACCAGGGATTCAGTTGCATCACTTATCCTTTGACTGTTTTGCTGGTTCGAACAAAGAGCACATAGACAGCGGCGATCAAGTAACTGACCCCGCCCAGTGCCAACGCATAAATGGCCTCGCCGCCGAAGAAGTACTTCAGCAAGCTGCCCAAAATGGCCGCCGCCAGTAGCTGCGGCAACACTATAAAGATGTTGAAGATGCCCATGTAAATGCCCATTTTGTGGGCTGGCAGGCTGTTCGACAGCATGGCGTAGGGCAAGGACAAAATCGAAGCCCAGGCAATGCCGATACCGATCATTGGCAACCACAACAGCGCAGGGTCTTGGATCCAGAAGAAGGAAAACAGCCCCAGGGCACCACAGGTCAAGTTAATACTGTGGGTACGCTGAGTGGTAATGCGGCGGGCCAGCCAGGGGATAATCAAGGCAGCGATAGCGGCAAAGCCGTTGTACACCGCAAACAAGACACCAACCCAGTCTGCGCCGGTGTTGTAGGCCAGCGAGGTGGTGTCCGAAGTGCCATAGTGATGGCTGGTGACCGCGGCCGTGGTGTAAATCCACATGGCAAAGAGTGGGAACCAGGAGAAAAATTGCACCACCGCCAATTGCTTCATGGTGCCCGGCATGGCGTAAAGGTCATCGATAATCTGCACCAGCATGTTGCGGTTATTCTGCTGCTTAAACCAGCTGGTCAGCCACTGCAGCACACCGAAGGAGGCAATGAGGGCGCCCAGCAAGTACAGGTTTTGATCCAGCTGTTGCAGGTAAACAAAAGCCCAGAAAGCCACCCCAATCACCACAGCCGCAGCGCCACTGGCCCAATAGTTATCGCGTACTTTGACTACTTCGACTTCCACTGGGTTGGCCTGCTGCTCGGCCGCTTCAAAGGCCGCCAGCTGATCCGGGCTGTACTCTTTGCTGCGCAAAATGGTCCAACCGACCGCCAGGAACAGTACCACACCACCGGCATAGAAGGAATAGACCACCGAGTCCGGGATCATGCCTTCCGGCGCAATGTTGGACACGCCAAACCAGTTGGTCATCATCCAGGGCAACGCCGAGGCAACAACGGCGCCCACGCCAATAAAGAAGCTTTGCATGGCAAAACCCTGCGGCCGCTGCTTCTTGTTCAGGTTATCACCAACAAAGGCCCGGAACGGCTCCATGGTCACGTTAATGGCCGCGTCTAAAATCCACAGCATCATGGCCGCTACCCACAAATGCGGTGAGTTCGGCATAAAAATCAGCGCCAGGGTGGTAGCAATGGCGCCATACAGGAAGAAAGGACGACGACGGCCCAGTTTGGTCCAGGTTTTATCGCTAAAATGACCGACAATCGGCTGCACCAGCAAACCCGTTAACGGCGCTGCTACCCAGAGGATGGCAATCTGGTCCATCTCGGCGCCCAGGGTTTGGAAAATCCGGCTGACATTGCCATTTTGCAAGGCAAAGCCAAACTGAATGCCAAAAAAGCCCAGGCACATGTTCCAGATTTGCCAGAAACTAAGATCAGGTTTTTGTTGTTGCATTGTTATTCTCTAAAACCACTGTTGATCTGTCTTTGATAACCCTATTATGGTGCAACAACAAGATGAATACGTATTCAAGCCAGCAAAAGTGTCATCTACTGGTGCAAAGACCCTACTGATCCGGCTGCAACTCAAACTGCCCCTGACCGGATCCCATCTCCACCGGTACTGAGAAGTGTTCGTGGATGATTTTCCAGCCATCAGGTTGCAGTTGCCAGCACTGAGTACAGCGTAGCCAGCACAGATGCAATTGGCCTTGGTGGTCCGTGCCGCCGCCATAATTTAAGAAGTGGCAAAAAGCCAGTTCGGTATCGGCCTGCACTTCCAGCTGGTGTACTTCAAAGCGAAACTCACCGGGGCAGAACGTCATGCAGTGCTGCCAGTGCTGTTGATAGGCATCACGGCTTTGAAACTGCAGCGGCCCTATCGCATCAAAAGCCCGAAGTGGCGGGCTGTAAAACTGCATAATGGCTTCGACATCTTTACGGGCTACCGCCTTACTCCAACTGTCTATCAACTGTCGGATCTGCTTCGCATGCTCTTGATCGGTCATCACGCTCTCCTATGAACTGCTTTTAAGGCTAGTCGGTTAAGGATGTCGTATTTCGACAAAAACGACAGAAAGAAGTGGTGAAAAGATGTAAGCGGACGTCTCAGAAAACAAAAAACCAGCACCCGACCACTGTGCTGGTTTTTTTACGGGAGAAATGGTGGTTAACGCAGTTGCAGCTGAGTATCCTGCTGCCAGTTAAATTGCACCACGATGGCGCCATCGCGGTTACGCCAGGCGCCGGTTTCGCCTTCGGCCAGCGCTTCGGCTTGAACGGAAAAACGCTGCTCGCCCAGCTGTACTTGCTGCCAGTGCGCCGGGGCCTGGTGCACCACCAGCATCAGCTGACGCGCTGCCGGCATGCCGGGGAAGTCGCCCTGACGGCTTAGGGTGATTGCCAGTTGCTGATCCTGTTGATTGCGGGCACTGAACTGCAAGAGTTCAAAAGCGCCGCCCTCTAAACTGGTGCGGCTATGGCCATCGTCATCGTACAGCTCGCCTTCGCTTTGGCCCACACTGGCATGGTGCCAGTAGTGCAGCTCCAGCTGCTCGGTGCTGTACTGATCCAGGCTTTGCAGCGGCGCCACCATCGGCACAAAAGCACCGGCTTTGACCAGCACAGGAATGGTTTCCAGCGTCACCGGCACCTCGAGCTTTTGCCCCCCTTGATAGGCAGTGCCAGCAAAGAAATCAAACCAGACACCGGTCGGTGCATTGACCGTCCAGCTGCTAACGCCAGGCTTGGTGACCGGTGCCACCAAAAAGGCATCGCCCCAAAGGTAGCTGTTTTTCTCTGTCAGGTAATCCGGGTTGTCCGGCTCTAGCCAAAATAGCGGGCGCATCAGCGGTAGACCGCGGGTGCTGTGCTGATAGGCCAGGGTGTAGTTGTACGGCGTTAAACGGTAGCGCAAACGGATAAAGTCACGGCTAATGCGCTGGGTGGTGCCATCGTGGAACACCGGCTCAGGCGCGATGTGCTCCTGCGCATGCGGCCGGTACACCGGCTGAAAGACTCCAAACTGCATCCAGCGGGTGTACATTTCGGCATCGAAAGTCTCACCTCCGGCAAAACCGCCCAGATCCGAGTGAATGTAGCCAAAGCCAAACAGGCTCATTTGCAGCGCCAGCTCGACCTGCGGCTTTAAACCATCCCAGCTACGGTCAACATCGCCGGTCCAAGGGATCATGCCATAACGCTGCGATCCCGGTGCGCCGGAGCGCATCATGATAAAGGGCCGAAGCGTCGGATAATCGCGCACATGGCGCTCAAACACCAGTTTGGCCCATTCATGGCCATAGGCATTGTGAATTTCATCGGCAGTGGCGGTGCCTTGTGGCAGGCGGTGAATGGCATCGTGTGGGTGCACTTCCGGCTCGCCCAGATCGCCCCACCAGCCCGCTACGCCCTGCTGCATCAGGCCATGGTAAATCTGCCAGAACCACTCTGCCGCCTCGGGTTTGAACACATCAATCAGGCCGGTGTTGCCAAAATAAAAATCAAAGGTTCTGGGCTTGCCGGCCAGATTCAGCGCCAGCACATCCTCACGCACCGCTTCTTGCCAACGGTTGGAGCTGGTCAGCATAAAAGGCTCGGTGATCAGAATGGTTTTCACGCCCAGCTCACGAAAATCGGCGATCATTTGCTCCGGGGTAGGAAAGGCTGCTTTATCCCAGGCCAGATTGCCCATATGACCCTGAATATCGGGGCCAAACCAGAACAGGTCCAGTACGATGGCATCGAGCGGAAAACCCTGATCGACGAAACGCTGCACGGTGTCGCGGGCTTCTTGCTCGGTGCGGTAGCCAAAGCGGGAGGCGTAGTTACCGAGCGCCCAGCGTGGAGGTAGTGGCGGCATGCCACTGGCCTGCAGATACTGCTGCAGCGTGTCCTGATGGCTGTCGCCAGCAGCAACAAGGTAACCGGTGCGGCCACCGACGGCTTCAAACTGCAGCACATCGGCTTCGGTTTTGCCCAGGTCGATAAAGCCGCTGGCCGAGTTATCAAACAACAGCAGGTAGTTGTGGCTGGAAATCACCCCGGGAATGCTGAAGTACATTTGCTCGGACTCGGTGGTGTAACCGTAGTGCGCTTTATTGTAAAGCGGCAGCCGGTGACCCCGTCGGTCCATGCCCAGCACCCGCTGGCCGGCGCCGAGTAGCTTTTCATCCGGCTTTAACTGAAAACGAAAACCGCGCAGGGTATCGTGTACAAAGAGGCCTTGCTCCTCGGCCAGAAAGACCTCGCCGTCGCGCAAAAAGCTCAGCCGCAGCGGCTGGGTCGCAACCCGTACCGTCAGGGCTTCGGTGCCGTAATACAGCACCTCACCCTTGGTTTCCAGCCCAGCCGCCAGCAATTGCGGTTTTTGTGGCAGTGTAAAGGATGGCAGTTGTTTTACGCCCTCGTTTTGATAAAACACTTCCACCACCGCCGGCTGATGGAAGCGCAGCGTCAACTGACCTGCGCTGGTCTGGATCAGCAGGCCCTCATCCGTCAGCTGATGACTTTGGTAGTCCAGTGTCTGCGCTGGCAGCAGCCAGCTGGCAAACACCAGCAGGCTAACAAAGAGTGCACCTATGGATTTAAGCATTGCTTAGTGCTCCAGTTGCAGGATCAAGGATGCCAAAGGCGCCAGCGTCAATGGCACCGAGCCGACACCGTTTTGCACCGTCAATGGCACCGACAGCTCACCATACAGCTGTTCCGTCAGGGTGTAACTGCCATCGGTCAGGCCCCAGGCGGCAATTTGCTCTGCCGGGATCTGCAAGTTCATCGGCGGGTAAGCCGCATCCCGCACATTGGCAACAATCAGTAATTTCTGTTCATCGGTCCAGCGCAAAAACGACAGCAGTTTGTCGTCGTAATGCTCGGTGGCCGCCCGGTTGGCGCGGTGAATTTCGGCGTAGTGGCCGTTCATGGCTGGCTGCTCAGCACTAAAGCGCATCAAACGGACATAGAAATCACGCAGCTCACGCTCAGCCTCAGTCAGAGCGCCGCCGTCAAATTTGCCACCGTTCATCCAGCGCTGATGGGCCGGCACGCCCCAGTAATCAAAAATGGTGGTGCGGCTGGCTTTACCAAAACCGGCATCGTCGCTGGCTGCTTCGCCGACTTCCTGGCCAAAGTACAGCATGGTTGGCGAAGTGCTGATGGTGGCTGAAATCAGCATGGCGGGCATCCCTAAGCGGGCGTCGCCGGCAAATTCCGGGCTGGCAATGCGCTGCTCATCGTGGTTTTCCAAAAAGTGCAGCATATGGTGCTCAATATCCGCCATGCTGTCCTGCACCTCCACCAACGCATCGGTGCTGCCGTGGCCTTGCATCGCCCACTTCAGGTTGTCGTAAAACTCGACCTTGTCGTACAGGTAATCCATCCGGCCCAGATGCAGATAATCGCGGTACAGATGCGGCTGGTACACCTCGGCCAGCAGGAAGGCATCCGGGTTGACCTGCTTGATGTGGGAGTTCAGGTAACTCCAGAACTCAACCGGTACCATTTCGGCCATGTCGTAACGAAAGCCATCGACACCCATGTCGATCCAGTACAGCACGATGTCACGGAATTTTTCCCAGGAATCTGGCACATCCCGGCCTTGCCAGAAGGTATAGTGATCCTCAATGCTTTTCTGTGCATACTCGGCTGGCAGACTATCAAAGTCGTAACTGCCATCGGGCCGCACGCCAAAGTTGATTTTGACCGTTTCATACCAGTCGTCAAAATCTGGCTGGGCAGAGCGCGAGCCGTTGCCGGTCCACTTGGCGGGATACTCGTCAAACTGGCCATCGGCCAGCGGGTGCGGTTCACCGCCAAGTGGCTGATAATCCTCGGGCCAGGCCGGAACCTGAAAGGCTTCGCCCGGGATGTAGTAGAAATTATTGTCGCGGGCGTAGGCCACGCTGGTGTCGTCGTTGGCACCAAAATCAGCCACGCCTTCCGGCCGGCTGATGGAGTGATAGTTGCGCGCCACGTGGTTGGGCACAATATCAATCAGCACCTTCATGCCATGGGCATGGGTGCGCGCAATCAGGGCCTGAAATTCCTGCAAGCGATTGGCCGGGTCATCAGCCAGATCCGGACTGACGTTGTAGTAGTCTTTCACCGCGTAAGGTGAGCCGGCCCGGCCTTTCACCACATCGGGGTCATCCAGCGAAATGCCATAGGCAGTGTAGTCGCGGATCACCGCATGATGCGGCACCCCGGTGTACCAGACATGGGTTACGCCCAGCTCTTTAATACCGGCCAGGGCTTCATCGGTAAAATCACTGAATTTGCCAACGCCGTTTTCTTCCAGCGTGCCCCAGGGTTTGTTGGTGGTGTTGGTGTTGCCAAACAGCCGGGTAAAGACTTGATACACCACCGCCTTGCCTGCTTCCGCAGTCTGCTCGACGGCGGGCTCTGCCTCTGGCTTGGCCGCAGCCGACTGATCTGGCTGCGACGTCGGTTGACAGGCCAATAAGGCGGCACTGGCGGCCAGCGCCAATAAGGATGGTTTTAACTGCATTGCTCTGCTCCCCGCAAAGAAAAAATGACTGACGAAAAAATGCCTAGCCTTAAACTAACGCACTTTTTTAAAGCAGGTCCGCATTTTTTGCACTGAATACGTATGCAGATCCATACCCTTGTCACTCAATTCGGGCAAAGCGGCTGATGCGCGGCGCAGTCAATTTATTCCGTTGTTGAGTGGCTGGCAGGCAGCAAGTGGCACTGATAGCCCCAACCACGCTGTCGCTCAATAAACTCAGCAGCTTTTTGCGCACAGTACCCCACTTCATTCCGAGCCCGCCACAGCACCTGCTGTTCACCATCGCGGGTGTAACGCACTTCACACGGCAGTTCACCACCTTCGGGGTAGACCACCTCAATCAGACGCACCGAGTCACCGCTGGTGCATTGGGTGGTTTGAGGTTGGCCAGCAAGAGCCGGCAAGCTGAATAACAGGAAACAGAACCAAGCTTTCATTGCGACGCTCCACGTGTTGAAGACTATGCAGTATAGCAAAGGCTCCCAGTTTTTTGCTGGCCGATAAAAAAGGGGACCCGAAGGTCCCCCACAAGGCCAGGAAAAAAGCCGTTAATCCGCGGTCACGGTAAACACCGGTGCCGTTGGCTCGCTGGCATCGATGGTAAAGGTGTAATCACCGGCTGCCGGGAAGGTCAGGTTCAGGTTGCCGCCGTTAAACACCAGCGTCTTCCCTACCCCCAGCTCCATGGCACCGCCATCCTCACCGGCACCGTAGTTGATGTCGGCCCAGTCGGCATCGGCAAACTTAAACTCGTAGTTTTGCGCTTCCAATGTCATGGTAACCTGATACTGATCAGCACCAATGTACTGGAAGGGCATGCTGGTCCCCCAATCCGTAAGACTGCCGCGCAGGTAGATGGTGGTGGCCCCATAAGGCCGTTTCTCTTCCACCAACAGCACCGGCGCTTCCGGATTGCTGGCATTCAGACTAAAGCGATAGGTGCCGGCTGTTGCTATGCTCAGCTGCAAGTTGGCGCCCTGACGCGCCAGCGTCTTGTTGCTGCCCAGCACCACCTCTGCACCATCATCGCCGCCGCCAAAGTCCACGCTGCTCCAATCGGAGGAAGCCACTTTGAACTCGTAGTCGCCTGCTTCCAGATGACGCTCCAGCGCATAGACATTGCCACCTTCGTACTGCTTTTCATCGTCGGTGCTCCAGCCATTCATGCCACCACGGACAAAGACGCTGGTCGCCTCATATGGAGGAATATCCGGTGCGCCAGTGGTTGCATCGGCTGACAGGCCTTCGCCCTGGTCACCATGCTGTGGTTTGATAAAGACCGCCATGGTACGCGCCGGGACCACAAAGGTGCCCTCGTCATGGCCTTGCTGGAAATAGGCCGAACGCACCCGGCTATCAACCGAAGCCTGCTGGATAGGGTGCAAATCGAAGTCCTGTGCGGTTGGGATGCTGTGCGCCACTTCATGGGCACTGCCGTTGATCACCACCACCAGCGCATCGATGGTTGGATCCAGATCGGCCAGCCCCAACCCATCGTCGATGCTCATCACAATCAAGCCGGGCGTCTGGTTGCTGCCAACATTGTGAAAACCTACCCGGTCCATCACATCCTGGGCGGTCCGTAAGCGGAACAACGGATGCTGACTGCGAATGCGCAGGAACTCGTTAAAGACCTCCGCAGCAAAGGAAATATCCTCCGGCTGTACCGCGGTATTGGGGTTTAAAAACAAACGGGCAATCGCATCCCAGTTGCCTTCATTTTTTTCTGCCAATGGCAGCCCCACCGCCCAGTTATTGGTCTGGAAAGTAAAGTCGACGTAATTGAACCAGTCGCCGGAGTCGTAACTGTCTCTGTCCATCGACTTGGAGCGCAGGAAATCACCCCCCAGTTGCAGGAAGGGAATGCCCTGGCTCATCAGCGGAATGGCAATGGAGATGTTTTGCGCCCGAACCCTTTCTGCCGCAGACATCTGCTCATCCAACCGGTACTGCAGCTGATCCCACAACGTTTCGTTGTCGTGTTTGGAGACGTAGTTGATGATATCGGCCGGCATTTCGGCATAGCCAGCCGGCTGACCATTCCAGTTTAAGCTGGATGCCGGGCCCGAGCTGCCACGATGCGTCAGCAACACATAGTCTTTTAAAGTAGCTGCCAGGCTAACCCGGATGATGTCTAGTTCGCTGCGATCAGGATCACTCAGCTCCGATTTAAACAGCGCCGCGCTGCGCACCCCTTCCCGAATGCGATCGTTGAAGGTACCGACCGCTGTGCCAGCCATATCCTGCTGCTTGGCCTGGGTGAACAGGCGGTTGTTGGCCACTTCGCCAAAGTTCCAGCCTTCGCCGTAGAAGTAGGTGTCTGGATCGACCGCACGGACTGCCTCACGGGCCGCCAGAATATCTTCTTTGCGGTGATGGCCCATGATATCGAAGCGGAAATCGTTGTAGCCGAAGTCCCGGGCCAGGATCACCAGCGAGTCGCGGATAAACTTATCCATCATCCGGTGCTCGGTGGCGGTGTTCTCGCAACAGGTCGAGCGTTCAATCACCCCGGTGCTTTCGTTGTAGCGGTGGTAGTAACCCGGCACTATTTTGTCGAACACCGACTTATCAAACAGACCGGACGAACTGGTATGGTTGTAGACCACATCCAGCGCCACCCGCAGTCCCATCTCATTCAAGGCCTGGATCATGGCCCGTACTTCCCGCACCCGGGCCGGTCCCTCTACCGCGGTGGCAAAACTGCCTTCCGGCGCAATAAAGTGGTGTGGGTCATAGCCCCAGTTAAAGCCATCCAGATGCCGCATCGACTGCACCAGTGCCTGAGCTTTGGTTTCATACGGCAGGTAGCTTTCCAGAACCGAGATGATGGTAGCGCTGTTGCTTTCGACTCCACAGACCGGCGCCTGCGGGTTCAGCTGACACAGCCGGCCCACGGTATCGGTGATTTCCACTCGCTGGCTGACATCTTCATTGATATTGGACTGATTGGTCGCTGGCAACACGTGAAAGTGGGTGACGCCGGCCTCAGCCAAACGCCGCAGATGCTGCACCGGTGCCGAGTCCTCTTCCGTGAAAGCCAGGTACTTGCCGCGCCAGCCGGCCCGGGTGCTCATATCGCGGATACTAAAGTCACGGATATGGCCTTCGTAAATCACGATATCTTCCGGGTGCTGCACCACAGGCACTTGACGCTGATCCCAACCTTCCGGTTTAAAGTCGTCGTCGTTTAGATCGACAAACTGACTGAAAAGGCCATTCATCGAAACATTCAGCGAGTAAGGATCGGTCGCTTCCATCACTTCCACAGCACGGGTCAGAGGGTGGTAAGCAGTGACCTGATAACGGTAAAACAACCGATCCAGCTCGTCGCGATCAGCGCTGTACGACCAAACGCCGGTATCGCTGTGGTAGTCCATCAGCACACTGTCTTGCAGCTCTTTGGCAGCATTGTAGACCTGCAAACGCACTTCATGGGCGGTAGGCGCCCAGACCGCGGTATGGATGCTGCCAGCCTCGTAATGAATCCCCAATTGGGCCGCCAGGGCACTGTTCTCGCCATAGGCATAGAGGTCATCCAGCACTTTGGCGGCCTGCACCCAGGTTGCACTTAACAGCTCACCGTCCTCATTGTAGGCGGCCAGCGCCAGTTGCTGACGCGCCAGCTGTTGCGCCTGCTCGCGGTCGAGATCCAGCATAAAGGCGGGTTGCCCGGCGAGGTGCGGCACCAGTGCCCGCTGCGCATCGGTTAAATCAACCGGCACCAGCTCAATCGACTGACCGGTCAGATCGTCATCCATCACTTCAATGCCGGCGTCGGCATCGTGAAATAAACGAACCCGGTTGGCGGTCCAGACATCGGCGTTCCAGATCAGGGTATGCTGATCAATCCAGTGGCCAGCGGCACCCTGCACACTGACGCCCAGCGACAGCAACGGGTACTCAAACACCGAAGCCACCCCGGAGAAGGTCCAGTTCATCCGGGCAAAGTCAGGGTCATCCTGCGACAATGGCATGATGAAATCACTGCCGCCCATCTCCTTGCCAGAGTCTTCGGTGCCAATGTGGATGATAAAGTTACCGCAAGCGCCTTCGGTACCGGCATAGCCTTCTTTCAGCTCCAGCAACCAATAGGCACCGTAGTTGGGATCGATGCCGGTGATCGGCAAGCCATTGTCCCAGGACGGCGCAATGGATTCCGGCTGATAAGCATCGCAGGCATCGTTGTTCCAGGTGTGCAGCCGCCAGCCATCGTAGTTGCCATCCTGCGGCCTTTTGTAGAACAGCACCGCCTGGTTTTCATTGGGGAAAATGACCGGATCCGGTGCATTGGGATCCGCCCCCACCACACAGCTTTCGTTCATCGCATCCGGTACCGTCGGCGACGGGCATTGGATTGGCGGCGGGTCAATGCAGGCCGTACCGGCAGCATTCGGGATCTGCGGCACAGCGCAGGTCAGCATCACCTGCCCCTGCTCGGTGGAATCGCCACCGCAAGCGCTGAGCAACAGCAACAGCAGCGCGCTGGCAGCCAGTTTCAGGCTTTGTTTGATGATAGACATGATTTCTTGCTCCAATTCGAATTCAGTTCAGTGCTCAGCCTTAGAAGACGTAAACAGCGCCCAGGTAGTATTGCCGGCCAAAAAATTGCAGCGTGCCGGTCTGGGCTTGCTGGCCAAAGTAGCTCTTGGTTGGCTCATCGGTCAGGTTATTGACCTGAAACAAGAACTTCAGGTTGTCGTTCCACTGGTAACCGGCCTGCAAATCCACCACCGTTTCACTGTGGAAGTTGGTGACCTGCTCATCGATGCCAATCTGGGTCGAGACAAAGGGCGAGCGGTAACGGGCACTGACCCGGGTTTCAAAACCCTGATACTCCCAGAACAGAGTGGCTGTCAGCACCTCTTTCGATAAGCCCTCAAAGCTCATCGGCACCGGATCGCCGCCCAACGGATTCACCAGACTGACCTCACTTTCGGTGTAGGAGTAGCTGCCACTGACCCCAAGGCCAGACCAAAACTCCGGCAGGAAGTTAAAGACCTGGGTATAGGCCAGCTCAAGACCGCGAATGTAGCCGCCATCGTCGTTGTTCACTGCGGTGGAGAAGGCACCATCGAAGGTCACGCGCGGAACATCATCCTCGTTGATGATCTGATCCGGCACCGGGAAGCCAGCCCCTTTAAAGTCAAACTCCTGAATGGTGAAGTCGTTGATAAAGGACTTGATGTCCTTGTAGAACACTGCAGCGACAAAAGCGCCTGCCGGGAAGTACACCTCGTAGGACAAGTCGTACTGGGTCGCTTCAAAAGGCCGCAAGAACGGGCTGTTCGAGCTGTTGCCACTGACTTCGCCATCATCGCTGATAAAAATAGCGGTATTGGAAGCCAAGCGGTTAATCGGCGGCCGCGACATCACTTTGGCAGCGGCAAAGCGCAGTTGGGTGTTGTCGGTCAGTCCCAGGTTCAGGTTCAGGCTGGGCAGGTAGTGGGTGTAGCTATCGCCAATAATGCCTGGCGCATAACGGCCATTGATCAGCCCAACTTCATCGACAATAAACTGGGCCCCTTGCAATGGATCGCCGGCAACATTGGCCAAATCGGTGGCTGACTGATCGCTGTGCACCCGCCGAACCCCGGCATTACCACGCAGCGGCAGGCCAAAGATTTCGGTATCCAAATTGACCATCAGATATGCGGCCAGCACATCCTCAAACACTCGGCCACTTTCCTGCATCGACCAGCTGTAGTTGGGTCCGACGCCAGGCGTCGGGCTGTTGATGACATCCGGGTTGCCTGTGCCCCAGGTTTGCACCGGTTGTGGAGTACCCTGTGGGAACCAGGCATTGAGCGCCTTATCCAAATCAATCGCCAGATAGCTGGGGAAGTAACTGAATTTGCCTTTAAAGTCGACCACGCTCACCATATCTTGCGTTAAACGCAGCGGTGGCTGTGAGCTTAAGAAGGCGCCGTCACTGCCGTATTCAAACACCGAGCGATCGTTGCTGTAACGCCGCTCGGAGTAACGGACACCGGCTTCAATCGATCGCAGCACCGGCAGGTCCAGCTCATAGCTCAGATCCAACCGGTACGCATTGACCGCATCCGAGTTCACATAAGGGTAAATGCCGTACTTGCTGACCATCACCCGATCGATATCGGAAAAGGCCGCTGCCTGATTAAAGCCCATATCCGGCAGGTTCAGACCATTCAACAAGTAGCTGATGGAGACATTGGTATCCAGCACCGGCACCTCGGCATTGGCGTCTTCAGCCACCAGGGACCACAGCAGGCCATTTCGAAAATCACTGCTGGCGGTCGAGCGCGAAACATCCAGCGACAGATTTAGCCGGTCGGTCACATCCCAGTCGGCGTTGATGCCAAAGCTGTTGACTTTGTTGAAGTCGCGGTTGTCGTCGTTGACAATTTCGACCCGGGTGAAGCTTTGTGAGGTACGGTTGAAAGTGCCGCCAATGACCGAGCTGTTGTTCAGCACCGGGTTGCCGACCGCAGCACTGGCGCCGCCGAGTTTGACCCGAAAGCCTCGGGCAAAGGCTTCCTTATCAAAGCGCGACAAAAAGGCATCGGCTTTTAAGGTAAAGTTGCTGACCGGCGTCCACTCAACGGAGGCCAGGTAGCCGTTGCGGGTTTCTTCGCCGCCGCGGTGCTGGATTTCAAAGCCTTCGCTTAGAAACTCCATTTGATCATTGCCAGTGACATCTTTTTGCGCGTTGTACGCCAGGCCAATAAATTGAGTGGCCACACTGGGCTGATACAAGCGGGCATACCCCAGCGCCAGCCCCAGAGTGTCGTCCAGGTACTTGCCCTGATAGGAAAAGCTAAAGCGATGCCCCACACTTTGGCCATCCGGCACTTCACTGGCGCGATCATTTTTCATGCCGCGCAGATTCACGGTAAAGGTATGCTGTTCGGTATTGCGCAATGGGCTGGCCGTTTCCAGTTCAACGGTTCCGGCCACCCCTCCTTCAATCAAAGAGGCTTTCGGTGACTTGTACACAGCAGCCGAGTTGATCAGCTCCGACGGGTACTGGTCAAACTCAATATTACGCTTGCCGCTGGTAGACACCTGCTCACGGCCATTTAAAGTGGAAAAAACAAAGCCGCCCGACATTCCGCGGATATTGATCTCGGCAGCCTGGCCGCCGGTGCGGACGGCCGAAATGCCCGGCAGCCGTGTCAGCGCATCGGCCATCGACACATCCGGCAAGGCCCCTAAGTCATCGGCCGAAATGGTCTCGGATACAATGTCACTGTAACGCTTGGCATCCAGAGAGCGAAACAAGCTGCTGGCAAAGCCGCGCACCTGAATCACTTCCACTTGATCGTCGCTGGTGGCGACCGCGTCCGGCTCCGTTTCAGCCACGACAAAACCGCTGGTACCAGCCGCAAGCGCCAGTGTCAGCAGTGTTTTTTTGGTCTTCAACATGTCTGTTGTCCCCGGTTTTTTTGTTGTTATGGCAGGCACTTCCTATTGCACCCTGTCGCAACAGCCCACCCGGCATCGGTGATGCCTTGCACTGTTATGGACAGAAATTAACCAATGGACAAGATGAATACGTATTCATACACCGAACTTTTCATCATCAGTTGCACCAACAAATGGCAACAGCAAGCCAGGTGGAGACCTTTACTTTTAAAGCGGATCGCGTATGTTTAAGCTCATAGTCTTGCCATGATGGAGTACAGCTTTGGTAAAAACACCCAGCAAAAAACCGGCAAGCAATGTCTTTATACGTCAACTACATAGCCTGCTGCAGATGCTGTATCACCCCAGTCAGCCACAGCAGTCTCTGTTCGGTTTGATGCGCGCTTATTTTCAGCAGGACGAAGGTGCGCTGGCAGAGTTGCAGCAAACCGAGCAACGCTGGCGTCAGGCACGGGCAGACAAAGACCCGGCTCTGAGCGACTACCGTCGCCGTTATACCGCCCTGAGCCATCAGTTGGAGCAGCAGCGCTTGCAGCGACTTGAGCAAACCATTAGCTGCTGCGAACAGCTGCTGCAACTCTGTGAAGGAGAAAGCAAAGCCGAAACCCTGATGCGATCTGCCAGGTTACTGGGCAGCCTGCAACTCTTGGTGCCCACCGAGTCCAAGCGCTCTTTGGAGGTGCAGTTCAGTTACAAGCTGCTCTACAAAATGACGCTCACCTTGCGCTTGCTGCAGCACCGGCTGGAGCAGGAGTTGATGCCTGCCAGCTGGCAGCTGATTTGGCAAGCCCGACAGCCTGAAGCTGCCCTGCATTGCCCCTACCGCAACCATCTGCAGCTGCCGGTATTGCTGGCCGTGATGCTGCAGGAATATGGCCAGCTGCATGATGCCGCCCAAAGGCTGCTGTTCAATGCCGAGCGCCGACTGGATCCGCTGACCGAGCTCGACAACGAGGCCCGCTATCAGTTTTTACTGCAAAGCCATCAAGGCAGTCTTGCATTGTTGCGCCACGGTCTTGGTGCCTGGCCCTATCAGGGCAAAGACAAAGCCGACCGGCTCCGGCATGAACAGCAGCAACAAACACAGCAACAATGGATTACTGAGCTGCTCGAAGCCGCTCAGGTCGCTGGACAGGGCCGTGGAAATTTGCTTAAAGTGCCGCAAGTCTATGCGTCCATCGTGATGCCTGGCCGCAAGCGCTTTAACTACGAAGCCTTGCCTAAAGCCGCTCTGCTGTTACGGCAAGGGGTGCAGCAGCAGCAATACAGTGCAGATTGGGTCGACCAGCTGCTGCGCATCACAGGGCTGTTTCCGCAGGGCTATGGTCTGGCCTTTATCCCGTCAAAACCCAGCCCCAAAGGCCGCGATAAATACGAGTTTGCCATTGTGAATGCGCTCTATCCGGCGGAGCCTCATGTCCCCCAATGCCGGGTGGTGACCCGGGATTTGCAGTACCGCAATACCGGCAAAGACTGCCTGGTGCCGACAGCACAAAATCTGTACTTCCGACCAGCGCGCAAACAGTTGGAAGTGGTGCCGCAAGAACGGCTGCGTGAGATCTTGACGAAACTTTTTGCCGATGCCGAACAGCGTTTTTTACGTCAGTGGTTGCCGCGCTGCTGGCAACCAAACGACTTTTTTAGCCAGCCAGCGCATCAGAACTTGTGGAATAAGGGCTAAAACGGAATATGGACCTGAATATTGCCGCCACCAAATTGCAGGTTGTGCAGCTTGACTGTAGGGTTGATCAGCAGATAGGCACCACTCTGAGCACTTAAATGCCACACCCAGTTTGGGCTGAATTTGCCTAACCAGGCCCGGTCGTGCAATGGCTCATCGCTGTGGATGCGAAGCTCGCTGCGCACGCTGGCATAACCCGCGTAGAAGGTTGGACGCCAGGACCATTGCTCGCTCCATGGCCGCTCCAGCCGGAAATAGGCAAAAGCTTCGCGCCGGTATTCAGCAGCCCTATCGCCAGCGGCAAAGCGGCTGTCGTTTTCATCCAGCCGACTGGCCTGCAGGCCCAGCGCTGGCTGCTGCGCATGGGCAAACCACTGCCACTCCAGCGTCAACTGCTGGAAACGTCGGGTCAGTTGCCAGGACAAGGCTTCTGATTGTTCTGTCAGTGCTTCAGCGCTGCGCTTGCCATAGAGCCCCTGCGCTTCCAGTGTCAGCTGATGCTGTTCGGTCAGCTTCCGCTGCCAACTGATGCCCGCTGAAACTTGCTCATCGGAAAAGCTTTGCTGCTGTTCAAGATTGTCGTAACGGGCTTTTAAGTTCAGATTCACAAATGCCGCCAGACGCTGTCCGGCCAACTCTGTGCCTCCCGTCGCGTAAAGCGTTATTGGGTATTGCTGATAGCGGTTCTCGCCATAGGTTTTGCTGTTGTATTGCAGATCGGTAAAGACCACAGCACCGGTCAACCAGCTGCCATCGGCAAAGACGCGGTTGGCTTCCAGCTGGATATCCATGTCTTCTTTGGCAGCATTGACTTCACCCCAAATGCCTAGATCCCAGCCCTGGGAACTTTGATAGCCCGCACCAAACAAGGTACGGTCATAGACGCCATCCAAATCCTCCGAGCGTTTATGGCGCACACCCAAAAAAACCGGCGCATCAAAGGTCAGACGCTGTTGCAGCAGTGAGTGAATGTAAAACTCCTTGCCACGGCTGCTGCCGCCGCTGCCGTACCAGCCATTTTGCTGCCACCAAAGCTGCTGCCCCTGCAACGGCTGCTCGGTAAAGCTTAAGCGCTGCAAAAAACTTTCTTTGTTGTAATCAAACTGGCGGCCATCCAGCCGGTCCAACCGAAAAGGCTCCGGACCATGCCAACCCAAGGCCGCCTGTACCATCGGAGTCATCAACAAGAAAGAAGCCGTCAAGAAAGTGCGTGTGCGAGTGATCATCGGATGCAGTATTCAGGTTAAGGAGTTATCAAAAAGGTGGCATTCTGCAAGCCTTTGGCTGAACAGATTATGAATTGCCGGCAGTATAATCGCTAAGCACGCCTTACAGCCAGCCTTTTTGCCGGGCGATGCGGGCGGCATCAATGCGGTTGGCGGCATTCAGCTTGCTGATGGCCTCCGACAGGTAATTGCGTGCTGTGCCTTCGGCAATAAACAGCGCTGCAGCTATGTCGCTGGTAGGCTTACCATCAGCAGCCAAACGCAAGGCCTGCCGCTCTTTTTCGCTAAGCGGGTCCTGCTCACCCAGTGAATTTAACAACAGCTCGCTATCAACCACTTTTTTACCGGCCATCACTTGCGCAATAGCTTGCACCAACTGTTCAACTGGGGCGTCTTTTAACAAAAAACCACCGACGCCTGCATCCATCGCCCGTTTGACATAGCCGGCACGACCAAAAGTGGTGATAATCACCACTTGGGTGGCTAATTGTTGCTGCTGTATGTAGAGCGCCAGCTCAATGCCGGTTTTTCCAGGCATTTCGATGTCGCTAAGCAGCAAGTCAAAAGAAGCTTGTTTTAACAGTGTCAGCGCCTGGTTACCATCTGCCGCTTCCGTAACCTCGAAACCGGATTCCAATCGTAGCAAACTGGCCAAGGCCGTTCGCACCATCGCCTGATCTTCGGCCAATAGAATTTTCATGCGGTTGGCTCCTGCAATGGAAGTTGAATGCTGGCCGTCATGCCATCGCCTGGCACCAGCGCCAGCGAGGCTCCAATGGCCGCCAAGCGTTCGCGCAAGCCGGTCAGGCCATTTCCTTCTTTGAGTTCAGAGCAACGGCCGTTGTCATGCAGCTGAATGTGCAATTGCTTCCCCTGCTGCACAAAGCGTAATTGGCAACTATCGCCCTGGCTGTGGCGCATGATGTTGGTCACCAACTCGGTTAAGGCCAACACCACGGCTGTTTCGCGGCGAGGATCCAAATTAGGCAGCTCCCCGTGCAGCTCGGCCTGAAACCCCGCATCGCGCAAGCGATTCAGTAGTTTGGTTACTTCTGCCGTTAAGCCCTGATGTTTGTAGCCAGACACACTTTGCCGCACCTGACTGAGCGCATCCCGCGCAATTTGGCTTAACTCGCCAAGCTGTTGCCGGGCAGCCTCTGATTGTTGGTGCGCCAGCAGCTTTTCAGCTAAATCGGCTTTTAAAATAATGCTGGACAAGGTATGCCCCAGAATATCGTGCAGATCGCGGCCAATCCGCTCCCGCTCGACCATGGTTGCCAACTGTTTAATTTCATCGGCGCTTCGTTGCTCTGCCATACGGTGCCGCTGCTTGGCTTGCTCAACACGGCCTAACAGGCTAACGCCCACCACAACCGGGACCCCCATTAGCAAAAACAAGTTCCAGTGAATACTCAGCACGATATACAGCAACACCAAAAGCACGATCAGCAATGCCATAAGCAACAAATAACGCTGCAACCTGTAGGCAAAACCAATAAAAAAGCCGGCATAGGCAAAAAAAGCGATAGCACCATAGTTTACCGGCGTGATTAAGGTGGCAACAGCCACTATTCCGGCAATGGGCTTGTGCATGCCATGGCGGTTGCAACGATAAGCCCAAAAAAAGCAATAAAGAAAAACCAGCAAAGCTGCAGCCATAGCCAGGTACTGCCAAGGCTCAAAGCGCATGGTAAACAAGGGAATAACAAAGAACACCAGGTTGATCAGATAAACCCAGCTGAGTTTCGTTTCCAGTTTATCGAAGGATTGCATCTGGTTCTCCCTAGCCTGCCTGCCAACAGTGTACGCGCAATGGCTGCGACTGCTCCAGTGACAATAGTCATACGACAGCATGGCATTTGTCATCCGTTATGGGTGACAAGCGTTAGCTGTGCAATCGATACCATCGGCCTAGACTAGCCTCATCGTAACCAGACAAACCAGCATGAGGCATTTACCATGAAATCATTCAACATCGCAGTTCGTACCCTGACTCTGACTTTAGGGTTAACCGGCGCTTTGGTTAGCCTGCCTTCATTAGCCGTCCCAGCGAGTGTGACTCAATCAAAAACCATCATCGAGGCAGAGCAAGCAGGCTGTGCATGTTTTAATGTGACAGTGTCCGGAGAAGGCCCAGCCATCATTCTGATTCCCGGCCTGGCTTCTTCCGGTGAAGTCTGGCATAGCACTGTCGAGGCATTGCAGGCAGACTATCAACTGCATGTGCTCACCCTGGCAGGCTTTGGCGGAGTGGCACCGCTGACGAACAAAGCTTGGGCGCATGGCTTCTTGTCCAGCCAGCAACAGGGGATTTTGCGTTATATCCAAGAGCAGCAACTGGATAAACCTGTAGTCATTGGCCATTCTCTGGGTGGCTATCTGGCACTGGCATTAGCCGCAACGGCGCCCGAGGCTATCGGCGGGGTAGTGAACGTAGACGGCTTACCGGCATTGGGGGCGCTTTTTGCGCAAGCTGCTGCCAGTGCACCCAATCAGAACAGCTCTCAAAATGCTTTGGCGAGTTTTGACCCTATGGCCATGGCACAAGGAATGGCCAACAACGAAAGCTGGCATCAGCGTATTGTCAACGACATGCTCCGCTCCGATGGCATGACCTCAGGCCGCGTGATGGGCGAATTGATGCAAGCTGACTTAAGACCACAATTAAGCAATATCCGCGTGCCTGTGCTGACGTTGGGCGCTCTGCAACATGGTGCACCTTACAGCACGCCCGAGCAGGTCCAGCAAAACTTTGCAGACCAACTGGCGAATGCACCGGTGCAGTATCATCACTTTGCTTTTGCGGAAAATTCCAAGCATTTCATTATGGCCGATGCGCCTGAGTGGCTGAACCAGCAGATCACGCAATTTCTTCGTAGCCATCGCATGCAAGGGGAGTAAGGGAGATGCTCGCACTTGATGTGAAACACCTGGCCAAAGTCTATGCTGGAAAAACAGTGCTGACGGATGTCGATATGACGCTTAGAGGCGGTGAAGTGCTCTGTATCCTGGGCCCAAACGGGGCTGGCAAAACCACCTTAATCGCCACCATTTTGGGCTTGGTTAAAGCAGACAGAGGCGATATTCATATTTTGGGTGAGCGGCAACAAGGCAACAGCCGCAGCAGCGACTTACGCCAACAGCTCGGCGTGATGATGCAAATTGGCAGCCTGAGCGCCAATCTTACCGTGTTTGAACAGTGCGATTTATTCAGCAGCTACTATGTCCATGGCTACAGCGCATCAGAGTTGGTAAAGCTGGCCGGGTTGGAAGCACACAGCAAGCAGCGCTTTGGCCGTTTATCCGGTGGCCAGAAGCAGCGCTTGTTGTTCGCTCTGGCATTGGCTGCCAAACCCAAACTGGTGTTTCTGGATGAGCCAACCCTTGGTATGGATGTCGAAGCAAGGCGTGCTTTGTGGCAGCAAGTACGCCAGCTTAAACAACAAGGCGTCGCCGTGGTGCTCACTACCCACTATCTGGAAGAGGCCGAGCACCTGGCGGATCGGATTGCCGTGCTCAATCAAGGCATGGTCGTGGCCAGCGGCAGCCCGGCTGAACTGAAAGCCTTAACCCGCTACAAAGTCATTCAGTGCGAAAGCACTTTGAGTGATCAAGCTTTGCAGTCGCTGCCCGGTGTTCAGCAGCTGCAGCGCGATCAAGGCCTTTGCATCCTCCACAGCAGCCATGCTGAGAGCACTGTCCAAGCCCTGCTGCAGGCCGACGACAGCGTCCGCCAGTTGGAAGTGCGGCCAGTTGCACTGGAGCAGGCTTTTTTACAACTGACCCAAAACACCAGCAAAGAGGAGCAAGCCCTATGAACACAGCTATTGTGTACCGTAAAGAAGCCTGGTACGACTTACTTAGCGTTTGGCGCACCCCAGGCTTTGTGATCCCGAGTCTGGCTTTTCCGATTATTTTTTATTTGTTTTTTGGTGTCTTTTTAAATACCGGCGCAGCCAGCGTCTATATGCTGGTGACCTACGCCTGCTTTGGCATTATGGGGCCGGCGATGTTTAATTTCGCTATAAACATTGCCAGCGATAGAGCTCATGGCTGGCTAACCTTGAAACGACTATCGCCAATGCCGTTTGGGGCCTATTTGCTGGCCAAGCTTAGTACCGCCTTGGTGTTTGCACTGGTGATTATTGTCGTACTCTTTAGCATCGCCGCGCTGTTGGCCGATGTGCGCCTAGTCACCACCCAGTGGTTGCTGCTGGCGCTGACTCTGTTGCTCGGAACCTTGCCTTTTGCCTTCATCGGACTGATTTTAGGCTTGAGCCTGAGTGATAAAGCTGCCCCTGGTGTGGTGAATCTGTTGTACCTGCCGATGGCCTTTTTGTCCGGCCTGTGGCTACCCATCACCTCACTTCCCCAGCTACTGCAGCTGACCGCCTGGTTCTGGCCCAGCTATCATTTGTCGCAAATTGGCCTGAAGGTAATTGCGATGGATCAGGGGTATACGCTTTGGTTGCACCTGCTGATCCTGCTGCTAAGCACCCTGCTGCTGGCCGCCCTGGCAAGCTGGTTGTTCCAGCGCCTGACTGAAGAAAAAGCATGAAGTTCAGGATCAGTATTCTTGCAGCACTGCGAGCAGTTCTGTTTGATGACTTTCTGCCTCAGCCTGCGACGACAGAGATGGGAACAACAATGCTGTATGAGCCCTACCCCCTATACAAAGGAGATCTCTCAGACTAGACTGAAAAAAAATTGCTAAGGAAATCACTATGCGCCTTGTATTTAGTGTGTTGGTCTTGTTATTGCCACTGACGTTCATGACTTTTTCGGCCGAAGCCTGTGGCTTCCGACTGAGTGATGGCCGCTTGCTCAGCTGCGGCATGAGCCGGATTGAGTTGCTGGACAGGGCCGGTGAGCCGCTGAGCAAAGATGTGGAAGTGCATGCAGTGAGCAATGAACCCGCCGTGGCTGGTCGGCGGGTTGAAACCTGGTCTTACATTGTTAAGGGCGATATTGGCGGCAACTACCTGGTCAGTATCCGGCTGGAAAATGGCCGGGTCACCGCCATTGAAAGCCAGCAGCAGCGGCGTTAGCTTTCGATCATCTGCAGGCCCTAATCGCAGTCTGCGCTTAGCCATTTCCCCTGCTGCTGCATGGTCATCCGTTCGGCACGACCATTCACTTCGGTGCTAAACTCGGCATGGCCGCGATAGGCCCGCCGGTTTTCCAGCACCATCTCTCCCTGTCCCTGAGACGGCGGGTTGGTCTGACACTGAAAACTAAACTCAAAACGATTGTCGCCTTTCGGCGTTAAGGTTTGCTCACAACCATCCTGCTGCGGCAGGCTGCCCTGCTCTATATCCTGCTGGGTTAAACAAACCCGTATCGAAGAGCTGGTACCGCCGAAGCGAATGCCTTGCTGTTCCAACATCGACTCCATCATTCGTCGCTGCGCTGCTGGCAAACTATCCAGCTGGCGCTGCGCTTCGGCCATGGCACGTTCAAGCTCGCCACTCTCACTTTGCATACTGAAACTGTGCTCCCACAAGCCCGGATCCATCTCCAGCTGGACCGAAGCCGCTGGCAAGGCGCACGAAAAAAACAATGCCAGCAAAGCTGGCAGTCCAAAAGGTAAAGCTTTCATATAAATCATCCTTGTTGTTGATTAAACCCCTCAAAATCAGTACGGCATGGCTCTGATCCCTGCAAAGCCTGCGCTCACACAAAGCCGTTGCGTGACGCAGCACCGATACTAAGCCTAGTTGCGATTGCCGCACGAATCAAACCTGTCCAGAACCTTCGATTGCTTTAAGCGGCAAAACGCAGCCCGGATTCTTCGCCGCGCTGCCAAACGCAGACCGCTTTTCGCAAGCCCGTTTTCTCAAAAGCCAGCTGCATCCGGGTACCCGGTGGAATTTTTTTGCTGCAACGCAGCCGCACGCCTCCTTGCTCACTGTAATCCATCACCTGACACTCAAAGGCTTCGGTGGTCAGAAACAAACGCGCCAGTTCCTGCTCGGCCCTTGGCTGCAGGCGCGGGAACTCCCGACGCTCCTTCCCATCACCACTGGTGCTGGCCCTTGTTGTTGCAGCAGCGGAAGGAATAGCGGCCTGATACTCAGCCAAGGTTTGCGGCAAGTCAGGATTCCGTGGTCGGTAATAGCCGGACTCTATCCGCTGATAGACGCTGGGATGCACCCGAACTTGCACAGCAGGCTCAGCAGAGCGGCCTTGCAGCCGTCGAATGTAGACCCCATTGTTGAGCAATGCCAGCAAACGGTATGGCCAGCCGTAAGAGTCATGTTCTCTTTGCATGGCGGCTGGCCGCAGCTCCTGCTCCAGGTAAGCCTCATCAAAGCTCAGGCCTAGTGCCCGCGCTTTTTCCAGCATCCACTCCAGGCAGATATCGGACAAGCCGGTGCGTGGGTAGCCACCGCCAATGTCCGAGTGAACACCGGCAAACCAGCATTGCTCCACCTGCTGATCGGGCTGGATCTCGCCGGTCCACAAGTCTGGCGCAAAGGGTTCCCGTTTTTCATCCAGCGCCAGCGCATGGTAACCGTGCTTGACCAAAGGACTGAGGTGGGTATCAAAAAAGCCAATCCGCTTTTGCCCCAGATGATTGAGGGCCAATACCGGGACGCCCAAAGCTCCCACCGTATCAAACACACCCAGCATGCGGATTTCTGGCCGGTAATTAAACTGATACGGATTGCTCAACCACTTTTCAGAGCGTAACTCAGGCGGGGTTCGGTAATAGGCATAAGCATCGCCCAGTTCAGCCAGCTGCTGTTTGTTGACCAGCCCCAAGGCATGCACCATACCTACCACGGCTCGGGCCGTATAAGCGCCCCGGCTAAAGCCAAAGCAGTAGATGTCATCTCCTGGCTGGTAATTGTGCGCCAAAAAGCGGTAAGCACGCAGCACATTGCGGGCCAGCCCGATGCCAAAAGCCCCACCTAAAAAGCGGTCCACTGCGCCCAGTGTGCCAACACCCTGATCGTAGAAAACCACCTGATGGCGGCCATCTTCTGCCATCGGCTGGATAGCCCGGGCTATCTTGACGATATTGGTAGGGTTCTGCTGCGGCTCATTCCAGGTGCCGTCGCAGCATAGAATAATGCGTTTTGGGGTCATGGCGATGCCTCCTTTGCGTGGCACAATTTTTCCGTTGCACAATGGCATACCGTCAAGCGGTGACTACGCCTGTATTTAGCATAGTCCAAGCTGGTTAAAAAACACACAGCCTTATTGGCTATTTTTCTTTACCCTCTCACTGCGTTACCAGGGCAGCGCTTCTCCGCTGCTGTGGAAAAACTGGCCACTGTTGCTGGCATCAAGCGCCTTGATGCGCTCGACCAGGCGGCGGGCGGCTTCATCCGGGCTGATATCACCGGCAAAGCCCACCATCTGGGTTTTGACAAAGCCCGGATGGTAAATACCGACATAAATCTGCTGACTGGCAAGGTCCTGGCTTAATGAAACACTGGCCGCATTCAGCGCAGCCTTGGCCATCCGGTAACCGTAATAAGCCCCGGAGCCATTGTCACTGATAGACCCCATCCGACTGGTGATCATCGCAATCTTGCCGCCTTGTTTTAACGCCGGCAGCATGGCATGGCTAAGCACCAAAGGAGCCACCGCATCAACCTGAAACTGCGCCTGAATGCGTGCAAGATCCAGATCAGTCAAGGTTTCATTGCTGAAGATACCGGCATTGTTGATCAACAGATCCACCGAATCCGGGGCAAACTGCTGTGCGACCTGTTGCAGCTGTTCAGGCTGACTGAAATCAATGCTGCTGTGTACCGTCACATCCAGATCCGCCAGCTCCGCCGATAGGGTGCGGCAGATCACCGTCACCTGACAGCCCTGGGCCAGGTATTGTTTTACCAGGGACAAACCAATACCACGGTTTCCACCGGTAATGACAACATGTTGCATGAAAAACTCCTGTTCTGTTCAATCTAAAGAAACCATTACGGCTGCAGACCGATCAATACCAGCTTAGCACAGCGGCAATCACCAGGCCGGTCAGCAGCAGCTGCAGCAGACAAAAACCCATAATATCTTTCGCCTTTAAGCCGGCAATGGCCAGCACCGGCAAAGCCCAAAAAGGCTGAATCAGGTTGGTCCAGGCATCGCCCCAGGCAATGGCCATCGCCACCCGCTCGATGTCGGCCCCCAGCTCCAGGGCCGCCGGTAACATCACCGGCGCCTGCACCGCCCACTGACCACCGCCAGAGGGTACAAAAATATTCACCAGCCCAGCGCTCAAAAAGCTCCACAGTGGCAAAGACTCGCTGCTGGCAAAACCGGCAAAGGCCTGGGAGAGGCTCTGGGCCATGCCCGATTGGACCATCACCGCCATCATGCCGGCGTAAAATGGAAACTGCAGCAAAATGCCGGCACTGCCACCAATTGCTTGCTGCAAACTGTTGAGCAGGTTGCGCGGACTTTGGTGCAGAAAAACAGCCGCAAATAAAAATAGAAAGTTGACACTGTTTAAATTCAGCCCACCGCCATCGCTAAAATACAGCCACAAGTAACCAAGTCCCAGACCACCGAACAGCCAGCCGAGCCAGCGGCTGTGCTCCAATTGCTCAGCCGGGCGCTCTGGCCCAGATGCAGCTTGAACCGGCTCAGCCAGTTTGGCAGGATCCACGAAAACCGATTCGCCTTTATTCGGTAGCATCAAGCGGTTCAGCAAAGGGATCAAGAGTACCAACAACAGTGTCAATGTCAGGTTAAAGCCAGAGAAGATGGTCTGGCTGGTTGGGATCACCCCGATCAGGTTTTCAGCAAAATGCCCTTCGGTGGCAATGGTCAAAGGCACAGAGCCGGCCAGACCACCGTGCCAGACCACAAAACCGGAATAAGCACTGGCCACCAACAGCCGGTAATCCACCGCCACCCGCCGTGCCAGCGCTTTGGCAAAAAAAGCACCGACCACCAGACCAAAGCCCCAATTCAGCCAACTGGCCATCAGCGCCACCAGGGTCACCAGCACAATGGCCGTACCGGCACTCTGCACCTTGGCAGCCAACCCATCCAACGCTCGCTGCACCAGAGGTGTGGTGGCCAGTAAAAAACCAGTCACCAGCACCAGCATCATCTGCATGGCAAAACCCAGCAAGCCCCAAAAACCATCGCCCCAGTACTGTAGAACCGCCAAAGGCGACTGCTGTTGTAGGGTTACTGCCAGTGCAAAGACCAGCAGCGTCAACAACAGCACCAGCACAAAAGGATCCGGCAGGTAACGCTCGGTCAGGCGAACGAAGGGTTTGGAGAGGTTACGCAGCATGCTGAGCAATTCATTGGAGAAACATGAATTTAGCCTAACGGCTTTGGCCGTCGAGTGCCAGCGTTTCACGCCAGCTCCGACCATAAAAAAACCCTGCCTCAGGGGCAGGGTTCATTGTTGCAAGCTGCGGTTACGAATCAGCGCGCGACATGCTCAGAATACGATCACGCAGTTCTTCGTCTTGCTGGGCTTGTTGCGCAATGGCGTTGTACTGGGCAGCGGTTAAGCCTGCAGCTTCCACGGCCTCAACCATTTCGTTTTGTGCTTGTTGCTGAATTTGCTGAGCCTGCTCAGCACTTTCAGCATTCTGGAACTGGGCTTCATACTTGGCACCGATCTCACCAATGGCATCCATCGCCATGGTAAATTGCAATAATTTCGCTTCGGTGATTTCAACCTGTTGCTGCTGCGGCTGCATCGCAGCCGGATCGGCTTGCGCGACACCTAAAGACACAGTGGCAGAAAAAGCGGCAAGGCAAAGGGCAATGGCTGTTTTTTTCATAGTAACACTCCTGTAGTTTGCATTCGCCTACTGTATTGCCAAAGTCATGCCAACACGAAAATAAAATTTATCTATTTGTTTTTAAAGGAGAAGTATTGGTATCTTCTCGCGCTTGCTGTGCCATGCCAGCAATTGATGTATACTAAGGATACACTTTTGGAGGCTATGTGACATTATTATCCAACCTGCGCCGCTGGCCGCAAGCCAGCCTGCAACGACGACTGCTGCTTTTTGTCATCCTGCCAATGCTGTTGCTGGTTGGCCTGACCATCCGCTTTGGTCTGGCCCTGACTTCAGAGCTGGTGACCGACAGCTTACGCACCGATCTAGAACTGATTGGCCGGGCGATTCGGGTGCCCATCAGCGATGCACTGCTGCAACACGATCTGGCCGCCATTGAGGCGCATCTGGAGTCGGTGTTCACCATTGGCCGGGTCTATGGCGCTTCCGTCTACGATACCGATGGCCGCCTGGTTGCAGCGACCGGAGTCACCGAAACCGACTTATCCGACAGTCAATTGGCCTCAGAGGTGGTCCGCACCGGTTTGCAGCAAGATGGCTACCGCTCCGTCTCCGGTCGCTCCTTGTACTCGCACTTTTTACCGGTGATCGACCGCAGCGGCCAAATCCATGGCCTGCTGCAAATTAACCGCAAAGGCAGTGACTTTGAAACCAGCCTGGCCCGGATGACCACATTGGCCTGGCTCAGCTGGCTGGCGCTGGCGCTGTTGAGCTTGCTGATTATGTGGCGCGGTCATCACAGAGCCATCGGTGAGCCGGTACGCCGCCTGGTGGCCAGCATGCGCCAGGTCGCTGCCGGCGACACTGGGCACCGGGCGGAGCAACAAGGCCCGGCCGAGCTGAGCGAAGTAGCCGCCGGCTTAAACCAGATGCTGGATGACATCAGCCAGGCACAACAGCAACTGCTGCAACAACAACAACAACAGCGGCAGATGGAGCAGCAACTGAAAAAGCAAGAAACCATGGCTGCCATTGGTCAGGTCGTCAGTGGGGTGGCTCACGAGCTGGGTGCCCCGCTCAGTGTGATTGATGGCCGGGCGCAACGGCTGGCCCGCATGCAGCCCGATGCCGAGTGCCAGCGTCAACTGGATGCCATCCGTGGCCAGGTGCAGCGGCTCAGCCGCATGGTCAAACAATTGCAGGCCTTTGCGCATACGCCGGTTGCCAACTGGCAGCGCACCCCGCTGCCCACCTTGTTGCAACAAGCCCTGACCAGCATCAGCTTTGAGCTGCAACCGACACAGCCGGAGCCAAGGCTTACCGGCTCTTGTCCTGATTTGCTGCTGTATCTGGATCCCGACCGCTTTGAGCTGGCCCTGGTCAATGGCTTACGCAACGCCATTCAGGCAGCCGATTCAGCGGTCTGTTTAAGCGTCAGCCTGCAGCACGATTGGCTGCACCTGATTATTGAAGACGATGGCCCTGGTTTAGCTGAAGCGCAAAGTGCCAGCAGCGTGATGCAACCCTTTGTCTCAACCAAGCCTGCCGGTCAGGGGACTGGCCTGGGTCTTGCGATAGTTCAGCAAATTATGCAGGAGCACCAGGGCAAGGTAGAGCTCAGCAACCGACCACAGGGAGGCTGCCGCTTAACACTAAGCCTGCCACTGCCCCCAACCAAGGAAACACAGCCATGAACGCATCCCCTTGCCGTCTGGCCATAGTCGAGGACGATCCAGCGCTGCTCGAGCTGCTGCAAGAAGAACTGACCGGGCAAGGTTATCTGGTAACGGCCTTTAGCCAGGCAGAGGATTTGCTGGCCCTGTTGCCAGAGCAGCCCTTTGCACTGGTGATCAGTGACATCCAGTTGCCAGGTATCAGCGGGCTGGAACTGCTGAGCCGTTTAAAGCAGCAGCCATCCGCACCGGCCTTATTGCTGATCACGGCCTTTGGCACCGTCCGTCAGGCGGTGGCGGCATTAAAGCAAGGTGCCGACGATTTTCTGACCAAACCGCTGGACCTGGATCACCTGACTTTGTCGGTGCAGCGCCTGCTCAATCACCAGGCGCTGCAGCGAGAGGTTCAGCAATTACGGCAACAACAGGCCGGGCCAGCCGGTATGATTGGCCAAAGCCGGGCCATGCGTCGCTTGTATCAACAAATCGCCCAGGTAGCACCGGCGCAGGGGGCAGTATTGATTCTGGGTGAAAGTGGCAGTGGCAAAGAACTGGTTGCCCGGGCCATTCACCAGCAAAGTAGCCGCAGCAAACAAGCCTTTATTGCGGTGAACTGTGCCGGCATCCCGGCTGAATTGATGGAAAGCGAGTTTTTTGGGCATGCTGCCGGTGCTTTTACCGGCGCCAGACACAGCCGGGCAGGCTTGTTAAAAGAAGCCGATGGCGGCACCTTGCTGCTGGATGAAATTGCCGAAATGCCTTTGTTGCTGCAAGCCAAGCTATTGCGGGTACTGCAGGAAGGGAAGATCCGTCCGGTCGGCAGCGATCAGGAAGAGCAGATCGATGTGCGAATTTTAGCCGCCACCCATCAGGATCTGGACGAGAAAGTCGCGGCCGGTGACTTTAGGGCCGATTTGTTTTACCGGCTGGAGACCTTCAGCCTCTCGATACCGCCACTGCGAGAGCGCGCCGACGATCTGGAGCTGCTGGCTCAGACGTTCTTGCAGCGTCTGCAGCAACAACAAAACAAAGCAGTGCAGCGACTCAGTAGCGAAGCACTGGACTGCCTGTACCGCTATCCCTTCCCCGGCAATGTGCGGGAGTTGCAAAACGCCATAGAGCGTGGTTTTACCTTTGCCAGTGGCACCGAAATTCAGGCCGATGACTTGCCCCGCCGTATCCTCAGCTATCAGCCGGAGGCCAGCCAGCAACCGCAGAGCCATACCAGCTGGCCCAGTTTGCAGCAGGTTCAGTTGAATTACATCCGCCAGGTGCTACAACATACCGGTGGCAACAAACAAAAAGCAGCGCAGCTGCTCGGTATCACCCGCCGCACCCTGTATCGCTGGCTGGAAAACACCGAGCCCACCGCTGCAGACACAGAAGACAGCCCGAATGACAATGCCCACTAATCATCTCTATGCGCAGTGGGTCAGTCAGTTAGCCGCACTGCTGTTGCCCATCGACGGGCCTGCCATTATTGGCATCACAGGCGCACAAGGCACAGGGAAAAGCACTCTGGCAGCACGATTGGCCAAGCAGCTCACAGCCCAAGGACGTCCTACTGCCGCTGTCTCGCTGGATGACTACTACCTAAACCGCACGCAGCGGCAGCAACTGGCCAAGCAGGTCCATCCTTTGCTGGCCCAACGCGGCGTGCCCGGCACCCACCGCATCGAGCAAGCACTGGACGATGCGCACAACTTTTTGCAAGGCAAAGCGGTCGCCTGGCCTCACTTCGACAAAGCATTGGATGAACCCGGTTCACCTTGTTCGCCGCAGAAAGCCGAACTCTTACTGGTTGAGGGCTGGTGTCTTGGGCTGGCTCCCCAGAGTGACCAGGCGCTGCAGCAACCCATCAATGCGCTGGAGCATCAGCAGGATGCCGATGGTCGCTGGCGGCGCTATGTCAATCAACAACTAACTGCGGCTTATGCCGATTACTGGCAGTTGCTAAAGCCGCTGATTTGGCTGCAAGCCCCAGATTGGCAGACGGTCTGTCGTTGGCGCCAAAAGCAGGAACAACAACTGTGGCAACAGCGCGGCATGGGGATGAGCAAAGCGCAACTGGCGCAGTTTATGCTAAGTTTTGAACGTTTAACTCTCGCCAGCTGGCAGCAGTTGCCGAGTCGGGCAGATCTGCAAATCCAACTGGATCATCAGCAGCAGCCCATCACAACTGTCATCATCAATTCATGGTGAAATAAGACCAGCTCGACTTCAAGGCTGCTCCTTTACGCAGCCTCGCTACGGTATAGATTGTGGTTTTTGGTAGCCATTAGTGATTAAGTGTTACCCGCTCTCGCAGCGGGTTCCCTGCTGCAGTATGCTAAGCGGTCAAATAACATCATAGGAAAACACCATGAAACACCGGCTCGCCCCCTGGCTCAGTGCTTGCTTACTCAGCTTGTTGCCTCTATCACTTCAGGCCACCATTGTTGAATTCCGCACCTCACTCGGAACCTTCGAAGTCAACCTCTTTGATGACATCACGCCACAAACAGTGGCAAACTTCCTGGCCTATGTTGAGGATGAAAGTTATCACAACAGCGTGATTCACCGTGTTGTGCCGGATTTTGTGGTGCAGGGCGGCGGCTTTGCCTACGAAGGCTCCCTGCCACTGACTGTGATCCCGGCCCGGGCGCCGGTCCAGAATGAGCCCAGACTGTCCAACCGCCGCGGCACCATCGCCATGGCGAAACTGGCGGGCAATCCCAACAGTGCCACCAATCAATGGTTTTTTAACCTGAGTGACAATCATGCTGGCGGACCGCAGCTGGATGCACAAAATGGCGGTTTTACTGTCTTTGGTCAGGTGTCTGAACAAGGCATGGAAGTACTGCAAGCCATTGCCGAGCTACCGCGCTTTAATTTAGGCGGAGCGGCCAGCGAAATGCCATTACGAAATTACACCAGTGCGGATGCGGATGCAGACACAGCGGTCACTGAGGAGCATTTGGTGTTGATTGAAAGCGTGGTGGTGGTGGATGCCAGAGCCGACACGGCTGCCGGATTAAACCCGGTTCAAAATACCAGCCAAGCCGAAGAACCCGACCAAGCTAAGGCCAGCGCCTTAGTCTGGCTGGTGATGGGGCTTGGCCTGGTGACACTGATACGCCGCAGACGAGGTTAGTGGCTAAAGCCGGGGTCTCAACTCACCCCGGCTTTGCTCAGTTTTTGCTCCAACATGGTTATTTTCTGTTGCGCCTGCTGGTTCGACAAGGTCAAGCGCTCAATGGTGGAGGTCGAGTTGCTTTTCACAAAGCTGAGCTGCTCTTCCATCTTCGCCAACCGCTGCTGCAATTGCTCTTTTTCCTGCAGATACTGCTGCTGGGCCTCACGCAATTGCTTGTTTTCTTCGCGCTGCAACTTAATGGTTTCACGTTGACGACTCTGATGACCTGAGGTGACCTCACTTTGCTCTTTCAGCATGTTGTTGGTGTTTTGCAGGTGCGCTATTTTGCTTTCCATCACCTGCACACGCGAGCGTAACCGCTGTAGCTCCTGCTCTTGCTCAACAAACTCATGCTGCGAGCGCATTTCAGGTAGCTTGGAGGATAATTGCTCAATTTGCTGCGCTTGCTCTTTCAGCTGATCTGTCATCTCATTTTTGGCATCAATGACATCGTCCAGCTGTCGGCGCAAATCATCGCGTTCTTGTTCCAGCTTTTGCACAGCACCACTTTGGTCGGCGGCACTCTGCTCACTTTCACTCAGTTTACTTTCCAGTTGCTTATAACGCTGATCAGCTTCTTCCACCTGCTTCAGAGCTGCGGCTCGGGCTTCCTCGGCTTTTTTCAACTGCTGCTGCAGCACAGGCAACTCTTGCTTTTGCAATGAAAGCTCTTGCTGGGTTTGTTCCAGCTTTTCTTCCAGCTGACTGACATGTTCCGCCTGCTTGGAGCCAGCCTGAGCCTGCAACTCAGCATTGGCCATCTGCAGTGCATCCAGCTTTTGCGCCAGCAATTCATACTGTTCATCACCCTGCCGCTTAGCCTGCACAGCCTCATCACGCTGCTGCTCTGCTTCTAACAGTTGATCTTTAACCCGGTTCAGCTCCGCCTGATGTTGCACCAGAGTCTGTTGCAGTTCATTCAGTGCCTTTTGACGCTCGATAGCCAGCTGCTGAGCATCGGTGAACTGCTGGTGCAGATCTTCACTGTCTTCGGTTAATTCACGAGCCCGCTCACGCAACTGAGCAATCTCTTGCTGCAAGTCTTGCTGCTGCTGCTCCAGGTTCTCAATATGCAGCTCCAGCTGCGACACTAAAGCATCGGTATCTTCGGTAGGGGTGGTCACCTTTGAATCTCCTGCGACATTGGATGAAGCAGCCTCTGGCGCATTGGCCCTGGCTGGTTGCTGACTGGTTGTTTTTTTTGTTTCTGGCTGTGATTTAGATTGAGCAGCGGCGGCTGCACGCACAATGGCCTCATCCTGACTGGCACTGGCAGCTGCAGGCTTTGGCACCGCTGCTTTTTTGTTTTCTTTTGACTCGCCTTGCAACGGCTCTGCTACAGCCTTATCGCTGCCTGCGGTTTCTTTTTCCTTGGCAGGTGCTTGCTTATCTTTATCCTGTCCCTGCTTATCACTGGCAGAGGCTTCCTGCGGTACCTTGGCAGCAGGCGCCGGCTCTTGCCTGGCACCGATCGGAGCAGTCGCCTTTGAGCTATCGGCAACGTTTTGTTCTGGGGCCACTTTGTCTTGCTCTTTCAAAACCTTTTTGCCGAATTGCAACATCTTACTCAGCGAGCCAGGCATCTTTTCGGTCAGCGCACTCAAGGATGCCATCCCCTTGCCTACGCTGCCTCCACTGGTTGGCTCGTCCTGCGGAGGGGTGTATTGATTTTCACTGCACCAGTGATCAAAGTGCACCATCATGCTGGAGCGACTGCCATCCAGGTGCTTTGCCAGAATATCCAGGGTGATGGGGCGCCCCTCCCGATGCAACCGCTCACACACTGCTTTAACTTCACTGTAATTTGCCATTGCGTACCCACTGTCATTTTCTACCACTGAGCCTTATAGATTACTTCGTTTTGACAGAAACAGGAAACTTTTCCCGCTGTTTTTTTGCGCAGTGATTACATTAGGTACACAGCATGGGGCTATTTTTACTGCACCAGTGCTGCAAGCTGACAAAGTATCTGAATGTTCGCAGAAAGCTAATTTACCGCCTATACTGAAAACTGGTCCTGCTGGGCCTTAGTGTCGGTTTGAAGCAACATGAGGAAAGACAGATGATTCTGTTGGTTGGTGGAGAAAAAGGCGGTAGCGGAAAAAGTTGTCTGGCACAGAATATCGCCGTGTATTTTACCCGGGAAAAGCAAGCCAATGTCATGCTGGTCGATTGCGATCCGCAGCGCACCACATCAGACTGGGTGCAAGAGCGGCATCTGAATGCAGACTTGCCCTGGATCAACTGTGTCCAGATGTATGGCAAAATCCGCTACGAATTGAAAAGCCTGGAAATGCATTACGATGTGGTGGTGGTGGATTGTGGCGGTCAGGACAGTGTCGCCCTGCGTTCAGCCATGGTGGTGGCCAGCCATGTGTTGTTACCATTGCGTCCCAAACGTCGTGACTTGAAAACCCTGGAGCATCTGGAAGACTTGGTCAGCGCCAGCAATGTGGTGAATCCTGACATGATTGTTGGCTGTGTGATGACACAGTGCCCGTCGCTGCCCAATCAAGCCAACCGAATTTTGGATGCCAAAGAAGTCTGCAAATCGTTTAACCTTCGGGTGCTAGAAGCCATTACGCACAGTCGGAATATCTACGATGACAGCGAAGAAAAAGGCTTATCCGTGATGGACATTGATCCGGAAGGCAAAGCCGCGCAAGAAATCCGCGATATAATCACTGAACTTTTATCAATGAAGGCAATTCAAGAAGATGGGTCTGCGGGATCTGAAAAAAAAGTCTACGCCGTCTGAAAAACGGCCCGTTAATGTAGACGACTTTATCGAGGACGCCAACAATTACGCCATGGGCTTGCCCAAGGTGGTGAGTTTGCGTCAGTTGCTTCCTGACGAGGAGAGTGGGCCGCGTTTGCCAATGCGCCATGCTACCTTTACGCTTAGCCCGGAAGCCATTGAGGCCTTAAATCAATTAAGTGAAATGACCGGAGAGGCAAAGTCGAAAATTGTCCGACACCTGGTCCTGCAAGCCATTCAGCAAGCCAGCCAAAGGCCGGATGTCGTGATAGAGCCTGTGACAACGCCACCGGGAAAAACAGGCTCGAGTTAGTGTTCATCCTCGGCTCTGCTGCAGGATGAACCTTGGTTATTCTTTACGCTGCAACCAGCTGTATGCCGTTTCAAAAGCAGTTTGTTGAAACCCTTTCAGTCCGGTGGCTTTAAAGTCAATTAGCAGCGGGTTGCGGCTTAACTGCTCTTTAATCTGTTGGCTGGATACCAGGGTCACTTCGATGGCAGGCAGCAATTGCAGTGCTGCTTCAATTTTAAAACCAATAGCACCACCGGCAAACTTTCCTTTTTGTGGCCGCTCTTTAATCACCACCTGGCTGACCTGATAGTCCTGAAAAAATTTCTGCAACGAAAACTGAAACTTACGCATAGCCTCAGCATCTTTGTCATGCTGCAACACAAAACGTTGTTGGCGACAATCCGGCAACTGGAATAACCCCTGTTCCAGCGTCATCAGACAAATAATGGCTTCATTGCTTTTAATCTCAACGCCGCAAACACGCATAAGTATCTCCTAATCTACTTAGTTTGATGTACCGCAAACTTAATTCCGCATCAGAATGTCATACTGACTGGCGATGATGCTGCACACCTTGCGTAGAGGCTCACCAAAGAGCAAGGGGTTAAAATCACCGTCGATGCAGTAACGCTGCCGGAACAACAGCAATTCCTGCTTGGAGGAGGCTGCACGTTGCAATTGCGCTCGCTGCCCCTCACCCAGCTCCTGACCGAGCTCGGTAAACAAGCGCTCGATATTGCGCATGGCCTGAGCCTCGCCGGAGCGGACTGATGAGCCACCAAGGCGATGCAGCTGATCAATCAGCTGTTCTTTGTAGGGACTGATTCGTGGATGATCCGAAAAAGTAGCCAGCAGCAAAATAACCAGCAAAATAACGATCAATGCTTTCACCGAGATCTCGCTCCAAAAGAGGTAAAAGCCGATGATACCTGATCCATCACAGCCTTGTCTGCAAGGCGCCAGGGAAAAATACGGTCCATGAAGAAAAGACAATTCAATGATATACTGCCGACTCCATACCCGCTTCAGCAACCATGCCCGAGGTGCCTGTGACTGATAAAATCGATGTGAAGAATATTCCGGTCGAGGTTAAGCTGCATCAGCCTGCAAAGAATCCGCAAGATCGTTATCCATCACGGGATCGCATCTATGTCCGTGCCATGAAAGGGGTACATCAGGCGATCCGTCGTTACATGGGCTTCTTTTTTATGGGCCTCTTTATGCTGTTGCCCTGGCTGCGGTTCAATGGTGAGCAAGCTATTTTACTGAACATAGCGGAACAGAAGTTCACTATTTTTGCGCTGACATTGTGGCCACAGGATTTCACCATTCTGGCCTGGATTTTTATCATTGCCGCCTACGCCCTATTTTTTGTCACCACCTTTTATGGGCGGGTTTGGTGTGGCTACCTCTGCCCGCAATCGGTCTGGACCTTTATTTTCATGTGGTTTGAAGAGAAAATTCAAGGCAGCCGAAATCAGCGAATGAAACTGGATCAACAAGGCTGGAGCTGGCACAAGTTTGGCAAAAAGTTCCTCACCCACTTGTGCTGGGTCGGCTTTGCTTTACTGACCGCGCTGATCTTTGTTGGCTACTTTACACCGATTGACCGGCTGTTCCTGAACTTCTTTACCCTGCAAGCCGGCTTCTGGGCCACGCTGGCAGTGTTGTTTTTTACGGTTTGTACATACGGCAATGCCGGTTGGATGCGGGAAATCATGTGCACCCACATGTGTCCCTATGCCCGCTTTCAGTCGGCCATGTTCGACAAAGATACCTTTACTGTGACTTACGATGCTGCGCGCGGTGAAAACCGGGGACCCCGCAGCCGCAAAGACACCGACTACAAAGCAAAAGGCTTGGGCGACTGCATTGATTGCAACCTCTGTGTCCATGTCTGTCCGACCGGTATCGATATCCGCAACGGCTTGCAGTACGAGTGCATCAACTGTGGTGCCTGCATCGACGCCTGCGACGACACCATGGAAAAAATGGGCTACCCCAAAGGCTTGATCAGCTACACCACCGAAAGCCGCTTGCAGGGCAAGGGTGCCCATGTCCTCAGGCCTAAACTGCTCGGCTATTTTGCTGTGTTGGTGGTTGTTTGCCTCGCTTTCGTCTATACCCTGTACAGCCGGCAGCCACTGGAGTTCGATATTCTGCGTGACCGTGGAGCCTTGTTCCGCGATACCAGCGAGGGCTGGGTGGAAAACACCTACACCTTGCGCATTATCAACAAATCTCAGCAGCAGCAGACCTTTGTATTCTCGGTAACCGGCCTGGATGACTTACGCTGGATAGGACCGACAGAGCTAACAGTCGCCGGCGGGGAAACTGCCAGCCTGCCCATCAGTCTGGCCGCTGATCCATGGGAGTTGGACCAGCCCATCAGCGATCTGACCTTTACCGTCCGCATTGAAGGCCAGCCAGATATTGAGGTCTCACAAACCAACCGCTTCTTCTCCAGGCGTTAACTCGTGCTATAGTCGCTGCATCTATTCGATGCAGCGACTGTAGGGTCTTTATGTCTGCTTTTTGTTTTGCCGATTTAACCCCGGATACCGTGCTGGATGCACTGGAAGAGCTGGGCCTGGTCATTGATTCCGGTTTAACGGCGCTGAACAGCTATGAAAACCGGGTCTATCAGTTTCGGGGCGAGCTGGCCGGATACCCGGCTATCCAGCGTTGGGTGGTCAAATTTTACCGGCCAGAGCGCTGGAGTCTACAGCAGTTGCAGGAAGAACATGACTTCACCCGAGAGCTGCTGGCTGCCGATGTCCCTGTCGTTGCTCCCGTCAGCCTGAATGGTTGCTCGGTGTTGCCTTACGCCGGCGGCTATTTTGCGTTATTCCCCAGCCGGGGAGGGCGACCGCTGGAAACCGACCACGAAGAGCAACTGGGCCAACTGGGTCGCTTTCTCGGCCGGCTGCATCAGGTGGGCAAAAGCAAGGTATTCCACCATCGTCCAACCTTAAGTGTAGACAGCCACTTACTGCAAAGCCGGCAGATTCTACAACAGTGCCCTCAGATCCCTGGACACATGCAGACGGCCTTTTTCACCGCCCTCGATCAAGTGATTGCCGAAGCCAGCCGGCAATACCAACCCCAGAACCTTATCCGGGTGCACGGCGATTGCCATGCCGGAAACTTATTTATGGATCAGCAAGGGCCCTTCTTTGTCGATCTGGATGACTGCCGCATGGCACCGGCCATTCAGGATCTCTGGATGATGCTGTCCGGCGAGCGGACCGAGCAATTGCTGTACCTCGACATCCTGTTGGAAGAATACCAACAATACTGCGACTTTGATCCGACAGAGCTGAAACTGATCGAACCGCTACGTGCCATGCGTATTATTCATTACATGGCCTGGTTGGCCCGGCGCTGGGATGATCCTGCTTTTGCAATGAACTTTCCCTGGTTTGCAACAGACAAATACTGGGAGCAGCAAACCTTGGTGTTAAAAGAACAATTGTTCCAACTGCACCAGCCCCCTTTGTCGCTGCAACCCAGTTTTTAGTCGGTGCCGAGATGGGCAGACCCCAGATTTTTTGGTACCCTTGACCGATTAAAACCATTGAACTTTTTGAAGGAATGTCGATGATGAAAAAGCTGTTCGCTTTGCTGTTCTCTGCTGCCATCCTGGCGGCGCCGGCGTTTGCCCAAACCTTTATTGAAGGCAAACACTACGAGGTGATTGCCGAGCAGGCCACCAGCAAGCCTGAATTTAAAGAGTACTTTTCATTCTTCTGTGGCGGCTGTGCCTCCATTGAGCCGCTGGTGCAACAAATTAGCGCCAATCTGCCTGAAGAAGCACAGTTTAAAAAAGTGCATGTCGACTTTGTACGCGGTGCTTCCCCTGAAGTACAAAACACGCTAGCCCGGGCCTATCTGGTTGCCGATGCCCTGGACAGAGGCGATGCTTTTTCAACTGCAGTTTTCAACCACATTCATCGCCAGCGTCAGCAAATCCGCAACGACCGTGACGTACGTTCCATTGCACTCGGCGTAGGCATCAGTGCCGAAGAGTACGACAATCGCATCAATAGCTTTTCCGTCCGGATGGGCGCTACCGTCATGCGCAACGAGCAAAATGAGCTATCACGCTCACGTGTACTGACAGGGGTGCCAACCTTTGTGGTGAATGGCAAATACAAAATCAACAACAACAACCTCGATAGCCGGAATTTTGCCACCGAACTGGAGCAATTGGTCAATTACCTGCTGCAAAAAAGCAGCTGAGTCAAAGGCGGGTAACTCTGGTTACCCGCCAGCCCAATTGAATAAAACATCTTCATAACGTTTAAAAACCAAGCAAACACACCTTAAATTACAAAAAATTACAGTTTTGTGACTTTACATCATCTGGTATTGTCCCTAAAATCCGCCGCCGTCAACCAACAGGACAAGGACAATCAAGATGTTGAAATACGCACTGCCCATTATCGCCGTTGCGGCATCCACCTCAGTGATCGCCAACGACTACCAACTGATTACCTCATTGGAGTGGGATCACATCCGCTACAGCGGAAACTCAACCAATGTCCGCGCTCTGGAAGGAACCTACTTCCTGGACAGCAAAACAGTATTAGGCCCACTGGATCAGTTTGAGTACATCAACAAGACATCCAACATTCAGGCTGGTTATGTCCGTGCTTTCGGCACGAATGTCTATGGTTTAGGTGGTGAATACTTTACCGATTCAGGCGTCGTCGTTTCCGCTGGTCATCTTCGCAGCAGCGATTTCCACGAGAACACCCTGGGTCTGGGCTACCTGATTTCTGACGACTTTATCGTTCGTGCCGAAGCCTACCGTCCGCGCAGCGGCAGCACCTCTTACCTGTTCTCTGCCAGCTACAATGTGCAGCTGGAGGGCAACGACTACGTTGGCTTTACCGTCAGCACAGATGACGACTTCGATTACCAGAGCATCAGCAGCAAATACTTTGCAGCTTTAGGCGGTGATCGCTTTATCACTCTGGGTGCCGAATACGAGCGCTTCGATGGCAGCCGTGATGAATGGACTGCAGAAGTCGGTTACTACTTCAGCCGCATGACCTCTGTTGCCGTGAACTACGATCGCAGCAAGAACTACGGCGTCAAAGCCAAGCACTTCTTCAACCCGAACTGGGCTCTGGCAGCAGGTTACGGCAGCAACCGCGATGCCTCAGGCCTGAATGTCTGGCACCTGGGTGTAACCGGCCAGTTCTAAACCAACTGCTGATGTATGTTTCAAAGGGCACTTAAGGTGCCCTTTTTGCTGTCTGCTGTATTTTACTCGCTGGTTTCAATCACTACGGCTGTTGGTACCAATTGATAGCGCGCAGTCTCGCCTCCGGCCCAGGGCTGCAGGGTCCCGGTTGCGTATGCAGTTTTCCCCCTGGCGCTTAATGGAAACACCATATCCCCATCCCGCACTTTAATCCGAAACGCCGGCTGCTGCTCTGCTGTTTCAAAACGCATCCAACAGTGCATTTTCTCACAAACGGCAGCAATGGTGCCCTTTACGGTCACTTCCTGTGCAAGATACTGCTCCGGGGCAGCCAGGATGCTGCTTAAAGCGACTAACTTTTCCTGCTGCACTTCACCGCCAAACTGCACCGGTTCAGCCTGTGCAACGCTCACTAAACAGCTGGCAGCGGCCAGCAAGATGATGATTTTGTTCATTGTACGCTCCTTTTTTCCGGACACGCAGCCACAAAGGCGATTTCAACCAGCATGGCTGAATCCAGCAATTCTACCTTGATGCAGGCGCGCGATGGGGCACAGCCTGCCGGCAGCCAGGCATCCCAACACTGGTTAAAGGCATCCACCAGGCTGCTATCGGTAATGTAAATGGTGGCACTGAGCAGTTTGCTGTGATCGCTGCCAAGGGCTGCCAGGGTTTGCTCTGCCTGCTGAAAAATCTGTCGGGCCTGGCCGGCCATATCGGCACTGGTATCCTCTGGTACTTCGACAAAATGAGCGATGCCATTAAAGACGGTAGCATCGGACCAGCGCTGACTTGGATTGTGGCGTTGAATACGCATCGTGAACTCCTGCATGCAAAAACCGATTATCGCCAGCTTAAATGCGAAATACAATCATTTTCATAGCCCAATATCCAACAGACCGCAGCGAGTGCGGCTTTGTGGTACACTCAGGCTGTACAACTGGGAACTTGCCGTGTCAATCGCCAAAACTGCCTCTGAAATTACCTTACCGCCTACCAACAATGGTTGCCGTACCGTGTTTGAGTTTTTATGCCAGCGCTTTCCAAAAATAGGTGAGGCTGTCTGGCGTGAACGCATGGCAGCGGGCAAGGTGCACTGGCATCAGGGTGAGCTTATCAGCGAGCGGACGCCATTTTTACCCAGCCGGCGGGTCTGTTATTACCGCGAAGTCACTGCCGAGCCGGTGATCCCCTTTGCCCATCGTATTCTGTATCAGGATGACCTTATCCTGATTGCCGACAAGCCGCACTTTTTGCCAGTAACGCCGGGTGGCGATTACGTCAATGAATGCCTGCTGGCCCGGCTAAAGCGTGATACCGGCCTGGTCGATCTGGTGCCGGTGCACCGGCTGGATCGCGATACCGCCGGCCTGGTGCTGTTTTCGTTAAACCCTAAAAGCCGCCCCGGCTACTACCAGTTGTTTGTAAACGGCAGCATTCAGAAGCAGTATCAGGCGGTGGCCCGGCTGACACCTCAGTTGCAGCAAGCCGCTTTGCCCCAGCGCTGGCAGATAGACAACCGCATTGAAAAAGCCACTCCGGGCTTTATCAACCGCATCGCCGAAGGCGAGCCCAATGCCCGCTCCAGCATCGAGCTGACTGAGCGCAGCGGGGAGTTGGGGCTCTTTCAATTGCAGCCGCACACCGGCAAAACCCATCAACTGCGGCTGCATATGCTCAGCCTGGGCGTACCAATATTGTACGATCGCTATTACCCCGAACTGTTGCCCAAGCAGGCCCCCAATTTCAGTCAACCGTTGCAGCTGTTGGCCAAACAGCTTAGCTTCACCGACCCAACCAATGGCGAGGCCCGGCATTTTGAGTCTGGCTTTGAACTGCAGGAGCGGCCGGCATGAAGCATGGCTGGGGGCTGGGCGATGCCAATGCCATGCTGCGGGTTTATGTGGCAAAACGTCCACCGATGCAGGAGTATTCGCAGCTGAGTGGGATACAGCCACTGTGCCGCGGCGAAATCGACAGCATCAATCAGGCCTGTGGCAATGGCTGGCGCAAGCTGTTTAATGTCTACGCCAAACTGGTGCAAGCATTGCCAGAAGCCCTGCAGCCACTGAAACAAGCCAGCACCAGCTGGCAAAGCTATCGTGACCAGCATCTGCTGCAAGCGGGCAGTGGCACAGCACTGCTGTTCAGCGCGCCGCAGCTGGAGCCGGCCAGCAACACCCTGCATATCATCGCCGGCCGCACCCACGCCAAAGCGCTGCTGGCTAATGGCCTTATTGCTCAGCTCGACTGGCTGGATCACGAATTTGCCATGGATAAACAGCAACGGCTGCTGGTTTGCCCTTATTTTGACTACCGGCAACTGAGCAATGAGAAAATCGAGCGGTTGTGTGGTTTGATAGAAAGGATTACCGATTAGTGGAAGTCAGCAGGGCTTCACTATGCGCAAACAAACGCCAACGCCGCCAAATCTTATGCAGTTGGGTAAGCACAATAAGGCTAATCAGTAGGGTTAGGTCCAAGTTACCTGTGGTTGCAAAACTATAGACCGCATCCGCCAACCCCAGATAGCTCAGCACTAGGCAACTGATCAGTCAAAAGCATTTTGCTTTTTGACTACGGCTCCCTTTATTTCAGGTGCTAAGTCGGCAACTTAGCCGAAGGTTTAATGAGTGACTCAGCCGGTATACCCAGCCCCTCGTGTAAACGCCAGATCATATTTAACGTCAGCGAGCGTTTGTAATTTAAAATTTCATATACTCGGTTACTCTTGCCAATCATAGGCTCGAGATCTTTTACCGATAGGCTTTTTCGTTCCATTTCAAATTTAATGGCCTCTACCGGATCGGGTAATTCCATCGGAAAATGTTTCGCTTCATACGCCTCAATCAAGGTAACCAGCACATCCAATTTTTCACCCTCAGCCGTGTCCGGCGCTGCCAACATCAAGGCCTCAACTTCTTGCAATGCTGCACGGTAGTCAGCATCATTTTTGATGGGTTTTATCTCCATGTTGCTACCTCCCGTTGTTAAATACGTTGAACATCAATCGTATCGTACTCTGCATGAGTTCCAATAAAGCGTATATACACCACTTGGTAGTGATAGTTTACCCAGACCACAAGCCGATATTTATTACCGGCAATGTTAAACACAACCCTGCCATCTTTTAAAATACTTGCATGTCTAAAGTCATTTTTTACGTCTGCCGGCGCATGCCAGTTTGCTTTTTGCACAAATCGATACCATGACAAAGCTGGCTCTTTTGCATCTATGTACTCGGGGTTTAACTCCCAAAATGACTTTAGTGTCGACAATGCAATGATCCGCATAGCTATCATCTTAGTCCCAAAATGGGACTTTTGCAATATTTCTACAAAATCTCATACCGCACTACCCAACAACGGCTTCAGATAATGCCCGGTAAAAGACTTCTTGCACTTGGCAACCTGCTCCGGCGTACCGGCTACCAGGATTTCGCCGCCACCGCTGCCGCCTTCGGGGCCTAAGTCGACAATCCAGTCGGCGGTTTTGATCACATCCAGGTTGTGCTCGATCACCACCACGGTATTGCCGTGATCGCGCAGCCGGTGCAGCACGTTCAGCAGTTGCTGCACATCGTAAAAGTGCAGGCCGGTGGTGGGCTCATCCAGAATATACAGGGTTTTGCCGGTATCGCGCTTGCTAAGCTCACGGGCTAACTTCACCCGCTGGGCTTCACCACCGGATAAGGTGGTAGCCGACTGGCCCAGTTTGATGTACGAAAGACCGACATCCATCAGGGTTTGCAGCTTGCGCTTAATGGCCGGAATGGCCTGAAAGAACTCCAGCGCATCTTCCACCGTCATATCCAGCACTTCGTGAATACTTTTGCCTTTGTATTTCACTTCCAGCGTTTCGCGGTTGTAACGCTTGCCCTTACAGACATCGCAGGGCACGTAGACATCGGGTAAAAAGTGCATTTCCACCTTAATGACGCCATCGCCCTGACAGGCCTCGCAGCGCCCGCCTTTGACGTTAAAGCTGAAACGCCCGACCTGATAACCGCGCGAACGCGCTTCCTGGGTACCGGCAAACAGCTCGCGCACCCCGGTGAAAATACCGGTGTAGGTGGCAGCGTTGGAGCGCGGGGTACGGCCGATCGGGCTTTGATCGATGTCGATCACTTTGTCAAAATGCTCCAGCCCTTCGATGGCTTGGTGTGGCGCTGCATCGCTGCCTTCGCCCTTGTTCAGCACCTTGTGCGCCACCCGGTACAGGGTGTCGTTGATTAAGGTGGACTTGCCCGAGCCCGACACACCGGTGACGCAGGTCAGCAAACCAAAGGGAATGGCCAAATCGACCTTTTTCAGGTTGTTGCCGCTGGCACCCAACACTTTGAGCCACTTATCGGTCAGCGGCGTGCGCGTTTTCGGCACTTCAATCCGTCGCTTGTTGCTGAGGTACTGACCGGTCAGCGATTGTTCGCAGGCTTTGATGTCGTCCAGCGTGCCCTGGGCTACCACCTGGCCGCCGTGCACCCCGGCACCCGGGCCAATATCCAGAATATGATCGGCGCTGCGAATGGCATCTTCGTCGTGCTCGACCACAATCACCGTATTGCCCAAATCGCGCAGGTGCGTCAGGGTACCGAGCAGGCGATCGTTGTCGCGCTGATGCAGGCCAATCGAAGGCTCGTCCAGCACATACATCACACCCACCAAACCCGCGCCAATCTGGCTGGCCAGCCGGATGCGCTGGGCTTCGCCGCCGGACAGGGTTTCGGCGCTGCGCGATAACGTCAGGTAGTTCAGGCCGACATTGACCAGAAAACTGAGCCGGTCCTGAATTTCTTTTAACACCTTTTCGGCAATTTTGGCTTTTTGGCCGGTTAAGCTGAGCTGCCGGAAAAAATCCAGGCAATCACCAATGGAGCGCTCGGTCACCATCGGCAGGTTGGTCTGGCCAATAAAAACATGGCGCGCTTCTTCGCGCAGCCGGCTGCCGTTGCAGCTGGGGCAGGGCTGGCTGGCCATGTATTTCACCAGCTCATCGCGCACCGAGTTGGACTCGGTATCGCGGTAGCGTCGCTCCATATTGGGCAGAATGCCCTCAAACGGATGGCGCCGGCGCACCGCATCGCCGCGATCATTGACGTAACGAAAATCAATCGCAGTGCTGCCACTGCCATAAAGCACCGCCTGTTGCTGCTTTTTGCTCAAGTCGGCAAAAGGGGTGTCGACCGAAAAGCCGTAGTGCTCGGCCACCGACAGCAACATCTGATGGTAATAAAAACTGCGTTTATCCCAGCCCCGAATCGCCCCGCCAGCCAGACTGAGCGCCGGGTTGCTGACCACCTTAGCCGGATCAAAGAATTGCTTTACCCCCAGGCCATCGCAACTAGGGCAGGCCCCGGCAGGGTTGTTAAAGGAAAACATCCGCGGCTCCAGCTCGGTCATCGAGTAGCCGCAGGTGGGGCAGGCAAAGTTGGCCGAAAACACCAGCTCTTCTTTGCCGGGGTCGTCCATATCGGCTACCCGCACCACGCCACCGGACAGCTGCAGCGCCGTTTCCAGCGATTCGGCCAGCCGCTGCTGGATATCGGCCCGCACCTTAATGCGGTCGATCACCACCTCAATGCTGTGCTTTTTGTGCAGTTCCAACGTCGGCGGATCGCTTAAATCGCAGATTTCGCCATCGATGCGGGCCCGAATGTACCCCTGCGCCGCCAGGCTTTCCAACAGCTTGACGTGCTCGCCCTTGCGGTCCTGTACCACAGGCGCCAGCACCATCATTTTGCTACCCTCCGGCAGCGACAGCACTTTATCGACCATTTCGCTGATGGTCTGAGCCGCCAATGGCAAATCATGCTCCGGACAGCGTGGCTCACCCACCCGGGCAAACAACAGCCGCAGGTAATCGTAAATCTCGGTAATGGTGCCGACCGTCGAGCGCGGGTTGTGCGAGGTGGACTTTTGCTCAATCGAAATGGCCGGTGACAGGCCTTCAATCAGATCGACATCCGGCTTTTCCATCATACTCAAAAACTGACGGGCATAGGCCGACAGCGACTCGACGTAACGGCGCTGCCCTTCGGCATAGAGGGTATCGAACGCCAGCGACGACTTGCCGGAGCCGGACAAACCGGTGATCACAATCAGCTTATCGCGCGGAAGATCCAGCGAAAAGTTCTTCAGGTTGTGGGTTCGGGCTCCACGAATTGAAATTTTATCCATGCGTTCTGTTACCTGCAGCGGGCAGCCGGGTTGGCTAATGATAAAAACTGTACAAATATACACTAACTTTGCAAAGCGGCAAAGTTGCCATCCAGACAGAACGTGCCAAAGGCCGCTTTGGTTTGCCCGGGCAAGCCAATAAAAAAGCGCCCCGAAGGGCGCCAGGTACGGGGGAGAAGCACCTTAGAAGCGGTAACTGATACTAAACTCAGCGCTGCGCGGCATGATGTAGCGGCCGTTCGGGGCTGTTGGGTTGCGCGGGTCGCCTTCGGTCAGACCAGCTTTGTCGGTCAGGTTGGCGATGGACAATTGCGCCGTCAACTGGTCGCTGATTTCCAGTTGCATGCCCAGATCAATTTTGCTGTAGCCTTTTAAGGTCACGCTGTTGCCATTATCGGCGTATCTGTCGGACACTGCGGCCAGAGTGCCGTAGACAGTGGCAAACATGTCGCCGATGTCAAAGCCATAGCTTGGTGTCAGACGCGCCTGCCAACGTGGTTGACGCATGGCGCGGTTGCCCAGCACCAGCTCGTCCGGGTGATTGGTGATCTCGGTGTTTTGCAGGGTTGAGTTCAGGTTCAGCGCCAGACCGTTTCGGGACATGTAGTTGAAATCAATTTCGATGCCGTAGGCTTCTGTGGTCAGCACTTCGGCCGGTGCCCCGGGCCGGGCCACAAAGAGCTCACCTTTGGCTTCGTTCATAAAGCCGGTCAGGTACAGGCTGTACTGTTGCTCGGCCCATTTGTAGCCCAGCTCGTACTGGGTAATTTCGTTGATTAGCTTGTCACCGCCGGTAAAAGCATCGAAATTATCGCGAAAATCATCAAAGTAAGGCATCTTCTGGCCACGATTCACCCGGGCGAACAGCCCCATGTTGCGTTGCCACATCCAGTTGACGCCGGCGGTCCAGGCCACCTTGCTTTCATCGTAATCCACCGCTTTGCTGATATTGCCATCCAGCCCTTCATCCACCAGATAGGTGATTTGATGATTTTCATGACGAATGCCGGCATCGACCCGCCACTGGTCAGTCAACTGGTACTCGGCAGCGGCATAAAAAGCCCGGGTCTGGCCATCGCCGGTGGCGTCGATGTCGTAATTCCAGCTGCAGCTTGCAAGGCTGTCGTTGCAGTCAATGCCCTGCAGCAACTCACCACCTTTGGCCAGCACGTGCCAGGCCTGGTTACCAATCGACCACCAGTCCTTCACCGAATAGCGGCTGTCGAAGTAGCCCAGGGTGTAAACCCCGTTGTCGGTGGTATGGCTCAGCGCCAGATCATTGGTAAAGGCATCGATGTCTTTCAGTACCACCCAACGGCCCAGTTGTTGCACCCGGGTATCCTCGCCATAGACTGTACCTGTAGCAGCGCCAATCACCGGGCCATTGATACCGGCCACATCAGCAAGCAGCGCCGGGCCCCCTTCCGGTACCAGCCCAAGGGTATTGGCCTGGCCGCTGATATGGCTGAAACGGTACAGCAGCCGCCAGTCATGGCTTAAATCCAGATCAACGCTCCCCCCGGTAATGCCACCTTTCCAGCCACGGCCATCGCCAAAGTCAAAGCTTTGCGTATCGCCATCCGGGCCATAACCAATGCGCGCCAGCCGGTTGTTCGGGCCAATCTGGGTAAAGGAGTTATCAATGCCATCGACATTGAGCGGCACCGGCAGATGCCAGACGCCATGATCGTCGGTCTGACGGGTGTACAGATTGATGATGCCATTATCCAGCTCTTTGGTCAGATTCAGGGTAAATTGATGGCCCCGCTCTGAGGTAAAACCGGTTTTGCGTGGCCCTTCGGAACGATTAATGTAGCCACCGGCCATGAAATACAGCCGGTCGGCCAGCTGACCACTCAGCACGCCATCCAGCCGCTGTGTGCCGTAGCTGGAGGTGGTGTACTTGACCAGACCTTCGGTGACATCGCTGCCTTCTTTCAGTAAGAAGTTGGTGGTCAGGCCCGGCTGGCCATGACTGATCACCGGATTGGAGCCGCCACGCAGTGCTTCCATAAAGTGAATGGTTTCATCAAGGCGGAAAATCGACGAGTTCTCTAAAAACGACAGGGTGGACGGCGGGTAAATCACAGCCCCGTTCAATTGAATGCTGAGAAAAGGCGCATCGCCGGTGCTGGGAAAGCCGCGTACAAACACATTGGCACCCGCCACACCGCCGGAGCTTTCCGCCCAGACACCGGGCACAGCCGTCAGCAGCTCGGCGGTACTTTTGGGTGCCAGCCGGCTGATGTTTTCATCCGATACGTTGGTGATGGCGTAGCTGGCATCGACCCGTAAGCCGGACATACCACTGGCGGTACCGGTCACTACAATTTGTTCTATCTGGCTGGGCGCTTCGGTGTTGTCGCTTTCATTGGCCAGGGCCAATGCGGATGGCATGGCGACGAGCAACGCCAGTGCCGACAAACGGGTGTTGAGTTGGGGTTTCATGCGGTTCTCCTATCCTGTTGACTGGGTCTTGTGCCCATTACCTGGCGAAATAGTAGTCATTCTGGCCGGGCATTTTTACCTTAGGCGATACTGCAATCGATTGCAATAGCTAAAAAGCACTTTTTGCAATCGATTGTAACTATTTTTATGCTACCCTCAACTCTGCGCACCATTCTGCCGGACTGGCAGCCGCTGGTCGCTTATGGCAAAGTAGTATTTTACTCCCAGAACAACGCAATGGACCCGCAGCCCGGATGAACGACAAAAAAATGATGACACTGGCCGACATCGCCAAACTGGCCGGTGTTTCCGAGTCCACCGCCTCACGCGCGCTGCGCAACAACCCGGTAATCAACCAGGCGACCCGGGAAAAGGTCCAGCAGATAGCCGCCGAGCACCAGTTCAAAGTCAATGCCACGGCCCGCAACCTGCGTACCCAGAAAAGCTACACCATTGCGGTCATCATTGCTTTTGACGCCAAAACCCAGCAATCGGTATCGGATCCCTTTTTGCTGGAGTTGCTGGGGGTGATTGCCGATGAGCTGAGCCAGCATGGCTACGACATGCTGCTCTCTACCAGCAAACGCGATGACAAAGACTGGGGCAGTTATTTTCTGGACTCAAAACGGGCCGATGGTCTGATCATCATCGGTCAGGGCGAGCACGATCCGCGGGTGGAAGCACTGGCCCAGACCCAGGTCCCTTTTGTGGTCTGGGGTGGGCGCAGCGGGGATGAGCCTTATCCGATTATTGGCAGCGACAACCGTCAGGGTGGGCGCCTTGCCGCCGAACACTTGCTGGCACAGGGCTGCCGGCAGCTGGTGTTTCTGGGCGATATCCGTCACAACGAAATCGAGCAACGGCATCTGGGCATGCTGGATGCCTGTCAGGCCGCCGGCATTGCCAGCGACGCCGTGCAGCAGCTGAGCTGTGATTTCACCGCGCAGGACGGCTATCTGAAAACTCAGCAGCATCTATTCGCCCGCCTGCCAGAGCTGGACGGCATTTTTGCCGCCAGCGATGCCATTGCCATGGGGGCGATGAAGGCCCTGCTGGAGCACGATATTGCCATTCCACAGCAGGTTGCCTTAATTGGTTTTGACGACATTGCCATGTCGGCCTATTGCACACCATCACTCAGTACGGTGAAACAAAACACCCAGAGCGGCGGCAAAGCCCTGGTGAACCAGTTGCTGACGCGGATGCAAGGGCAGCAACCTTTGTCAGAGCAACTGGCGGTCAAGCTGTTGTGCCGTCAGTCCAGTTTACGGCGGCTGTAACAGCCACCAACCGGGGCTTGATTCAAGCCAGCGCCTGCAACTGGGCTATCGATAGCGCCGCTATCTGCGGCACCACCAGGCTGGCCTGAGCCAGCAGCGCGGGTTCACCAATACCAACCGGCCGCATACCTGCGGCGCAAATGGCCTCAATCCCCGCCACCGCATCTTCCACCCCAATGCAGTGCGCCGGCACCACGCCAAGGCCGGCGGCGGCCAGTAAAAACACTTCCGGATCGGGCTTGCTGTTTTTTACCTGATTGGCATCAGCGACGTAATCAAAATCGGCGGCAATCCCCAGCCGATCCAGCACAAAAGCGGCATTCTTACTGGCTGAAGCCAGGCCAATCTTCCAGCCTTTGGCTTTGATGGCGGCAAAGAGTGGCTGTACCCCAGGATACAAATCAGCTGGGCTCATATGCTGGATCAACTCCAGGTAATGGGCATTTTTTTGCGCCATCAGCCGCTCTTCTTCCGCCGCACTGAGCACCAAACCGCCCTTGTGGGCAATCCAGCGCAACGAATTCAGCCGGTCGACGCCTTTTAGCTGCTCGTTATCCTGCTCGGTAAAGGGCACGGCCAGTTCATCGGCCAGCGCTTTCCAGGCACGGTAGTGGTACCAGGCAGTGTCGGTCAGCACACCATCAAGATCAAAAATAATCGCCCGGATGGTCATTGGCTGGTTCATAGCACCTCCCCAGCCAATAACGGCCGTTGCTGTGGTTGCTGCGGTATCAGCTGCAAGGCCTCACCGTCGTGGTAAATCGTCAGCGGCTCACCTTGCTGCAGCTGGTACTGCGCTTTGCCTTGCTGCACACTGAATTCAAGGATCCGGCCGCGATAATTGAGCCGGAAACTCAAGCCGGGTAGTTGCGCCGGCAAGCGGGGCGCAAAATGCAGCCCATCAGGCCGGCTGCGCAGGCCGGCAAAACCAAACACCAGCGCTTGCCAGGTGCCGGCCATGCAGGCGATATGGACTCCGTGCTCGGTGTTGCCGTGCTGGTTGTCGAGATCCATCCGCGCCGAATCACCAAAGAAGGTCAGGGCTTGTTCCAGCTGGCCAAGCTCAGCGCAGGCAATGCTGTGAATGCAGGCCGACAAACTGGAGTCATGGGTGGTCAAAGGCTCGTAATACGCCAGATTGCGGGCCTTTTGTGCCGGGCTAATGGCATCATCCAGCAGCACCATCGCCAGCACCACATCGGCTTGCTTGAGCACCTGATGGCGATAAATCACCAGCGGGTGGTAATGCAGCAGCAGCGGGTACTTGTCTTTCGGAGTGGCAGCAAAGTCCCAGCGTTGTTTCTCCAGAAAGCTGTCATCCTGCGGATGCACCCCAAGCCGCTTATCCAGTGGCAAATACATCTGCTCGGCGGCCTGCTGCCACAGTGCCAGCTCGGCGGCGCTAAGCTGCCAGTCCTTCAGTCGCTCCGGTGCTTCTGCTTCGAGCTTAGCCACCATCTCGATGGCAAAGCGCAAATGCAGCTGCGCCATGGCATTGGTGTAAAAGTTGTTGTTGACGATGGCGGTGTATTCATCCGGCCCGGTTACAGCGTGGATCTCGAAAGCCCCATCGCGGCGCGGATTGAAAAAACCAAGCTCAAGCCAGAGCCGGGCCGTTTCTACCAGCATTTCAATGCCCTGCTCGCGCATAAAGTCCCAGTCTGCCGTCGCCAGATAATAGCTACGAATGGCATAGGCAATGGCCGCATTGATGTGGTACTGTGCCGTGCCGGCCGGAAAGTAAGCCGAGCACTCTTCGCCGCCGATGGTACGCCACGGGTACAATGCCCCTTTGCTGTGCGCCATTTCACGGGCCCTAAGCCTTGCGGCATCCAGCTGCCGGTAACGAAACCCAAGCAGCTGCCGCGCTACCACCGGCTGGGTAAAGCTCAGACAGGGGATGACATAAATTTCAGTATCCCAGAAATAGTGGCCATCGTAGCCCGGACCGGTCAGGCCTTTGGCGCCAATGTTGCTATGGCCATCCTTACCGGCCGACTGCCACAAGCTGAACAAATTAAAGCGAATGCCCTGCTGCATCGCCGCATCCCCCTCGATCTGCACATCGGCCTGTTGCCAAAACTGCTGACAGGCCTGAGCCTGCGCTGCCGCCAAATCGGCAAAGCTGTGCTGACTCAGTGTGGCCAGTTGCTGGTGGCACCAGGCAGTGAGATCGCTGCTATGCTGGCTGGTCTGATGGCGATACAGTACCCATTTGGTCAGGCTGGCTGCTTCGCCCTGTTGCAAAGTCCAGCTCGCCTGCTCACACAGCACGCCTGGCTGTTGCTGCAGTTGACGGATCCCGCCCGCGACAGCCGGCCATTCATGCTGCATCATGGCGCAGACGGCAAAGTCACTGCCGTGCACCCGGTGCAGCATCCAGCCCTGCTGGCCGGCAAAGCCTTGTTGCTGCAAATTCAGTGTATCGGCAATTGAAAACACTCCGACCCTGGGGTCGTCTTTTTTACTAAAGGGGGCATAACAGGCATCCAGCTCGGAGAACACCTGCACCTCCCCGGTGAAATTCAGTGCTGTCAGCTGATAGGTGATACACATCAGCTCAGGGTGTTGCATCGACACCAGGCGCTGGCTGCTGATCAGCAGCCGTTTACCGTTTTTGCTCTGCCATTGCCATTGCCGCTGCAACAGACCCTGGCGCATATCCAGGCTACGCTGATGTTCGAGCGCACCGCCAAGCTCAATGCGTTCGCCATCCAGCTCGCAGTAGATGCGCTTGCCATTGGCAACCTGCAGCATGGTGTGGTTGTTGCGGGCAAAACCACAGGCCGACTCACCGTACTGGATTGGCTCGGAGCTGTAGACGCCATTTAAGTAAGTGCCCTCGCAGCTTGATTGGCCAGCCAGGCCTTCTTCAAGCGTACCGCGGGTTCCGATGTAACCATTGGCCAGGCTCAGCAGGGTTTCACACAGCAGCGGCTGAGCCGGTAGCAGTGCCTGCTCGGTCAGACGCCAGGGATCTACCTGTAACGGGCCGGCGAAAGGGGTACGTGATGCCATAATGCTTACCTTTTGTGCAATGCTGTCGCCACTATACAATGAATTAAATTGCAATTGCAATCGATTGCAAAAGCAAATGTTTTGGGTGTATAGTGACAAAACAGGGTAAAAAAGCAGCAGGCAGCAGCACTGCCGCAGCATAAAAAGAGACGACCACCATGAACCATCTACGCATTAAACTGGCATTACTGCTGACCTATTTTGTCTTTGCCATCTTGTTAAACAGCGTTGGCACTGTGATTTTGCAGGTGATCCACAGCTTTCAGGTCAGTAAGGAAAGCGCCAGTTTGCTGGAGGGGTTTAAAGACATTCCGATTGCGGTGGTGTCATTCTTACTGGCATCCTGGCTGCCGCGGCTGGGCTACCAGCGCGCCATGATGATTGGTGTGGCCATGGTAATGCTGGCTTGTATCGCCATGCCGCTGTTGCCGGCATTCTGGACCACCAAGCTGCTGTTTTTTACCGTCGGCTCCGCTTTTGCCCTGGTCAAGGTCTCGGTCTACGCCAGCATTGGCCTGATTACCGACAGCCGCGAGCAGCATGCCTCCTTGCTGAATTTTATCGAAGGTTTCTTTATGCTGGGGGTATTATCCGGTTACTGGGTGTTCGCGGCCTTTATGGATCCGGCCGAGCCGGAGTCGCTCAGCTGGCTGCAGGTGTACTGGCTTTTAGCCGCGCTCTGTTTGCTGAATTTGCTGTTGCTGGCCAGCACCCCCATTCCGAAAGTACACCTCGAGCCAACACGCAGCGCCCGGCAGGACTTCGTCGGTATGCTGCAGCTGCTGGCGCTGCCTCTGGTGCTGGTGTTTATTGTTTCGGCCTTCCTGTACGTGGTGCTGGAGCAGGGCATCGGCACCTGGCTGCCGACCTTTAATAACCAGGTGTTGCAACTGCCGAATCAGCTGAGTGTGCAGCTTACCAGCATTTTTGCTGCCAGCCTGGCGCTGGGCCGGTTGTTGGCGGGTGTCGTACTGCGTCATCTGTCCTGGTATGCCCTGGTCAATCTTTGCCTGGTTGGGATGGCGGCCCTGATGCTGCTGATCCTGCCGATGACCCGGAATGTGGTGGTGCCTGAAACAGTGCATTTGTGGAATGCGCCGCTGGCTGCTTATTTATTTCCGCTGATTGGTCTTTTTATGGCGCCGGTCTACCCCATTATCAGCTCGGTGATGTTAAGCGCACTGCCCAAAGCCCGCCATGCCGCCATGACCGGTCTTATTGTGGTGTTTTCCGCCCTTGGCGGCACCACCGGCTCAATGATCACCGGCCTGACCTTCGCCCGCTTTGATGGCCAGACCGCCTTTTACCTGTCGTTAGTCCCTCTTAGCCTGCTGCTGCTGAGTCTGGCGCTGCTGTATCGCTGGCACCGCCAGGGTTCAGTACCAGCAACGGCCTAGCAAAGATCAGGACCGATGCACCTTGTGAGTTGGCTGTGGTATACTCCGGCGCTGCTATCACAACCACTCAAAGGCTTATGCAACCGACATCGCATCAGTTAACTTCTGCCGAGAAAAAAGCGGCCACAGCGCTGGCGCTGGTTTTTTCCAGCCGGATGCTGGGCCTGTTTATGCTGCTACCGGTATTTGCCATTTATGGCAGCGAGCTGGTCGGTTTCTCGCCACTGTGGATTGGGTTGGCCATTGGTGCCTATGGCTTTACCCAGGCGCTGCTGCAAATTCCGATGGGCTGGTTGTCCGATAAAATCGGTCGCCATCAGGTGATGCTGCTTGGCCTTGGCCTGTTTGCGCTCGGCTCAGTGGTCGCAGCGCTGGCCGACTCGGTCTACATGGTGACTTTGGGTCGGGTACTGCAAGGGGCCGGTGCCATTGCCGGTGCTGTACTGGCCCTGGCCGCAGATCTCACCCGTGAAGAGCAGCGCCCCAAAGTGATGGCCATTATCGGCATGAGCATCGGTTTGTCCTTTGCTGTCGCCATGGTGCTGGGACCGATGATCGCCGCCCGTGCCGGTTTAAGTGGTGTGTTCTGGTTTACCGCCGCCACGGCCATTCTGGCGATGGGACTGGTGCTGCGCACTCCTAAAGCCATTTCTCAGGCGCCACAGCGCGAAACGTTGGCAGTACCTGCTTTGCTTGGCAAGCTGCTGCGCTCGCCCCAGCTGATGCGATTGAATCTGGGTGTGATGCTGCTGCACTTTTTACTGACCGCGCTTTTTATTGCCTTGCCGCAGCAGCTGCTGGCACTGGATTTCGGCAGTGAGGCGCATTGGCAATTGTACCTGCCAGTGCTGTTTGGCTCTTTCATGCTGATGGTGCCGATGATTATCTTAAGTGTCCGTAAACAACAAGAGATTGGCTTTTTCCGGCTGGCCTTGTTGCTGCTGGTCGCGGCCGCCTTGCTATTTTGGTTGGGCCCTTTGCAGCTGCCCGCCTTAGCGCTTGCGCTGCTGCTGTTTTTTACCGGCTTTAATTATCTGGAAGCCAGCTTGCCAGCGCTCTTGTCCCGACAAGCTCCTGCCGGGCAAAAAGGCACCGCCATGGGGCTTTATTCCAGCGCCCAGTTTTTTGGTGCCTTTTTGGGTGGCCTGGCCGGCGGCCTGGTTGCCAGCTGGTTTGGCTTGACCGCAGTTTATGTACTGAGCGCTTTGCTGGTACTGGGCTGGTTGCTGCTGTCGATTGGCATGACGGTGCCGGCCAAAGCCGAACGTCTCAGTCTGGACCTGCAATCCAAAAGCAGCAGTGAAGTCAACGCCCTGCTGCAGCAGGTCAGTGCCTTGCCGGGCGTGCTGGAAGCGACCCTGGTACCGCAAGAGCAGCGCTGTTACCTCAAGGTAGAAGCCGGTCAGTTTGATTACCAGCAACTGCAGCTGCTGCAATCATCAGCAACCAGCTAAGACTTTTACCCCCATCGCTGCTTGAATGCCCTTTGGGCATGGTATACTCTGAGCAAAATGACGAACAGGTCTGACAAATTCAGCGCCAGTGATCGAGCGAGGAGAAAACATTCATGGCACGTGGTGTAAATAAAGTTATTTTGATCGGGAATCTGGGCAATGACCCGGAGGTTCGCTACATGCCGCAGGGCGGTGCTGTCGCCAACTTGAGCGTGGCGACCTCAGAAAGCTGGAAAGACAAAAACACCGGTGAAATGAAAGAGCAAACCGAGTGGCACCGGGTGGTGATTTATCAGCGTCTGGCGGAGATTGCCGGTGAATACCTGCGTAAAGGTTCCAAAGTCTACCTGGAAGGCAAACTGAAAACCCGCAAGTGGACCGATAAAGACAACATCGAGCGTTACACCACCGAAATTGTTGCCAACGAAATGCAAATGCTGGATAGCCGTAATGAAGGTCAGGGTGCAGCGGGTGGCTACCAGAACCAACAGCCTATGCAGCAACGCGCGCCGCAACAACCTGCTCAAAATAACTTTCAGCAGCAAGCGCCTGCCGGGGGTTACCAGCAACAGCAAAGTGGCTACTCGCAAAGCCAGCCCGCCCAGCAGCGGCCTCAAAATCAGCAACAGCGTCCGCCGATGGAACCCCCTATCGACTTTGACGATGACATCCCTTTCTAATCAAGCCATGCTACCCGGCCCTCAACCCGAGTTGAGGGCTCTCTTTTCAGTCCGTACCTTGCTACTGGGCTGCTTGTTTTTCCTTTGTTTTCTGCCTTTTCTGACCAAAGCTGACACCGACTCATTGCAACATGCTTTTCTGGAGCGATGGACGACTCGGGATGGCTTACCACACAATACCATCAACAGCATCGTCCAAACGGATGATGGCTACCTTTGGTTTGCCACCTGGGAAGGCATTGCCCGCTTTAATGGCCGTGAATTTACCCTCTTTGATCGCAGCCGTGCCACTGGCTTGCCCGACTCCGGCATCTTTGCGCTGCATGCCAGCCATAGCAACACCTTGTATGCCGGAGGTTCCCGTGGAGGCCTGATCCGGTACCAGGATCATCAATGGCAACCGCTGCCTGCTGCAGGTGCGCTGGTCCGGGCTGTTTTGCTCGATCAACAACAGCGGCTTTGGATAGCGACAGAAAGTGCAGGTTTGTGGCGGCAAGAGCCTGATGGTCAACGCTATCGCATCCGTGGTGATACCGGCCTGGCGAATGAAGCCATGTACGGCCTGGCAGCGCACCCGGATGGCAGTGTCTGGGCTGGCACCGCCGAAGGATTATTCCAAATCAGCGGGCAAGGTGTTCGGCATTTCCGTAACAACGACGGCCTGCCCGCAGGCCCGGTCTTCAGCATCGCCCATCACCGGGAGCTGGGTGTTGTCGCATCAACCGAACAAGGTGTCTTTGTTGGCAATGCTAATGACGGTTTCCAGCTGCTGGATAGCAATCTCACCATGCCATCCTCAGCCTTACTGGTGGATGATGCGACACTATGGATAGGCACCTTAAGCGATGGTCTGTTCCGTTACAACCAACAGGGCCTGGAAGCCCTGGGGACCGACAGCAACAAACCATCCAACCGAATTTTGTCTCTGCACAAGGACCGGGAAAACAGTTTATGGATTGGCACCAATGGTGGTTTGTTCCGCCTGCGACATGCCCCCTTTACCAGCATCACGACCCAGCACGGGCTGGCAGATAACTTTGTGCGAACTGTACTGCCGTTGGCTGATGGCAGTGTGCTGGCAGGCACCAGCCGTGGTGTCGCTCATATCCGTCAACAGCTTGCCAGTCCTTTTGAGCATCCGGCGCCGCTCTTGCGAGAATCCATTCTGAGCCTGGCGCAAGATGCAGAAGGAACACTTTGGTTTGGTAGTTATGCCCATGGTTTGCTCGCTGTCGCTTCAGATGGCAGCAGCCAGTTGTTTGATCGCGACGATGGCCTCTGGAGCAATGAAGTGCGGGCAATCTTACCAGCAAAGGATGGCAGCCTATGGATTGGCACATCCCGCGGGCTGAATCGTTGGGTTGATGGAACCATGCAGCAATTGGATACCAGCTCCGGTTTGCCTGGCAACTACATTATGGCGCTGTTTCAAAGCAGTGATGGCCGCATCTGGATTGGCACCGGTACCGGCGTAGCCTGGTGGCAAGATGGCACCATCTCTGCGGTTGATTTGTACAGGCAGGATGGTGCCGAATTTGCTTTTGGCTTTCTGGAACTCCCTGAGGAACAATACCTCTGGATGGCGACAGACCGGGGCCTTGTACGCTTGAACCTGCAAGACAATAGCCTGGGCGTGCTGGGACGTGAGTCCGGGCTGCCTTTTGATAAATACTTCCAGGTCGTTGCCGACACCAGCAATAACCTTTGGCTTAGCAGCAATCGCGGTATCCTGCAATTTTCGCTCAATGATGCCCGAGCTGTTATGGCCGGCCGCAAAGCCCAGCTTCCATTCGAGCACTTCGCTGAAGGCGATGGCATGCTGAGTGCGCAAGCCAATGGTGGCTCGAATCCAGCAGCCGCCCGTCACCCGGATGGCTCCATCTGGATAGCCACAGCTGGCGGGGTGGTATTCTCACAACCAGAACGCTTGAAGAGTTTTTCTACCTTTATCCCACCGGTAGTGATTGAGCAAGTTCGTATTGATGGTGACTGGGTTGCACCACAGCATCGCAGGGAATTGCCTGCTGGTACCCAGCGTATAGAGCTGTTCTATGCAGGCCTGGGTTTTGTCATGCCGCAGCATATCCAGTACCGTACCCGTTTGTTGGGCTTTGACCAGGACTGGGTCGAACGTGGTCACCAGCCTTATACTGAACTCACCAACCTGCCACCAGGCCAGTATGATTTTGAGGTCATTGCCGCCTACCCGGGCGGAGACTGGAGCTCGGAGCCCGCGGTATTCAGCTTCTACATTCAGCCTCACCTATGGCAACGTCCCACCTTTTGGCTGCTGCTCTTTTTTGCCATCGCCGCCACACTGCTTTGGTTGATTCGCTGGCGTATCCAACGGCTGGAACAAGCCGCTTCAGAACTGAAGCGACAAGTCGCTGAGAAAACAGCGCAGTTGCAGCAAAAAGCGGACCATTTGCAACAAAGTAACCGGGAAAAGACGGAGCTGCTGGAACAATTGCGCCTGCAATCCGAGGCCTTTGCCCGCCAAGCACGCCAGGATCCTCTGACTGGCCTGGCCAATCGCCGGGTGTTCGATGAGGTCTTATCGCAGGAGGTCAGCCGCAGCCAGCGTCACCAACATCCGTTGTGCCTGGCTCTCATTGACATCGACTTTTTCAAACAAGTGAATGATGAGTGGTCTCATGCCGTGGGCGATCAGGTGTTGATCCGGGTTGGCCAATCTTTGCTCCAACAATGCCGTAGCAGTGATACGGTATCCCGCTGGGGCGGCGAGGAGTTTGCGTTGCTGCTGCCGGAAACCCGCTTGCCAGAGGTGCTGCAGCTGTGTGAGCGCTTGCGCCATGAGGTAAGTCAGCTTGATTTTTCCGATCTCGCCAAGGATCTGCACATCACCGTCAGCATTGGCATCGCGGAGTGCAAAGAACAGTTGGCAGCCGAGCACTTATTGGGCCTTGCCGACAAAGCCCTGTATCAAGCCAAAGCCAATGGACGCAACCAGGTCTGCATTAGCCCCTAACATCCACCATGCTGCTTTGCAGCAGACTGGCAAAGTCCTCTGGCGGGATAGGTTTTGAAAACAAGTAGCCCTGGTATGCATCGCAACCAATCTGCTGTAGGAAATCGCGCTGCGCTTCGTACTCCACGCCCTCGGCTAACACTTCAAACCCCAGCGTATGCGCCAGAGTGACGATGGCCCGGCAAATGGCCGCATCTTGCTGATGCGAAGGCAGCTGATCGACAAAGCTTTTATCCAGCTTCAGCACATCCAGTGGGAAGGCTTTCAGGTAAGCGAGTGAGGAGTAACCGGTACCAAAGTCATCAATCGCCAAGCGTACACCCAACTGCTTAAGTTGTTGCAACCGGTGCACCACATCATCGTGTTGTGACATCAGCGCACTTTCCGTCATCTCCAACTCCAGCATAGCGGCATCGAAACCAGTGGTCAGCAAAATATCGGTGATCTGCTGCAGCAAATCTTCCCGCTGAAATTGATGGGCTGAGACATTGAATGAGATCCGGACTGGTGGTAACCCTTGTTGCAGCCAGATTGCGCCCTGACGGCAGCACTGTTGAATGACCCAGAGCCCAATTTCATGAATCAGCCCGGTACTTTCTGCCACCGCAATAAAACGATTAGGCGCAATCAATCCCTCATCAGGGTCTTGCCAGCGAATCAAAGCCTCAGCCCCTACCACCTTGCCACTTTGGGTATCCACCTGCGGCTGATAGTGCAGCACAAACTGCTCTTGCAACAGTGCACGCCGTAAACGGGATTCCAGCGCCAAACGCTCTCTGGCACTGCGGGTCAGACCATCGGTGTAATAAGCGCTGTTGTTGCGCCCTTCACTTTTGGCTTTGTACAGGGCGGCATCGGCTCCCTGCAGCAATGCCTCAGCACTTTGCTCATGCAGCGGGTACAGACTAATGCCAGCACTGGCACTGAGCTTGACTTCCATGCCATTTCGAAGCGTCCATACCCGATGGATGCATTGCAGCAACTTATCGGCGATACGGGCGGCATCTTCCGGCTCTGCAATCCCTTCAGCCTGAACGGCAAACTCATCTCCACCCAATCTCGACAACAGATCGGTCGGCCTGAGCACCGCAGCCAGCTTCACACTGACCTGCTGCAGCAACTCATCACCAATGCTGTGTCCATAGCTGTCATTGATATTTTTAAAGTGATCAATATCCAGAATAATCACCGCTATCAACTGACGGTGTCGATCGGCGCGTTCAATTGCCTGTTGCAGTTGATTTAAGAAGCTTGAGCGATTGGGTAAATCCGTCAGAGCATCGAATTCAGCCAAATAGGACAGTTGCTGCTCTTTGAGTTTCAACTCGGTCAAATCGATATCGATACAAAACATTTGCGGCGTTTGATCCGGTAACTGCAAAAAAGCATGGGAAGAGTACACCGTCACCGGGCTTCCGTCCTTGCGTTTGAGCACCAACTCCGAAGATGGGATGGCTTGTCCCGTCGTCATCATCTGTTGGGTGGCAGCCTTCACATCCTCCGCCATCGCTTCAGGAATGATCAAATCGAGCAGATTGTTCCCGACCGCTTCCTCAGCGCTGTAACCGTAAATACGCTCACTGGCTCTGTTCCAGTAGATGGTGGTGCCATCAGCTTCATACCCCTGAATGGAAATCGCTGCCTCACTGTCCAACAACGTCTGGAATTTCAAATTGGCAGCCCGAAGCTCTGCCTCAATTTTCTTCAAAGCATCAATGTCTTCAACGATCGAAATATAAAATGGCTGCCCAAAAGCCGGATTATCGACTTTGCGGACCCCAAGCCGACACCAGAGATAATGTCCTTCTTTATGGCGATAGCGCTTTTCCATGCTGTACTCACGCCTGACACCGGTTTGCAATTGCTCCAACTGCACCAAATCCCGGCTTAGATCATCCGGATGAGTCAACTGCTGAAAGGTCTTGCTCTGCAGTTCCAGTTGGCTGTAACCGAGGAGCTGTTGCATCCGCTCATTGGTCCTTAACCACTGTCCATCCGGACTCACATGCGCAATACCAACATTGGCCAGCTCAAAGGTTTGCTCATAAAGTTGCCGAGCCCTGGCAGATTGCTGCGCAGCCGACTGGCGCTGCGCCAACAGCAACCAGGCAATGGCTGCGGTAAAGCCGACATAAAGCCAGCCTTTGTAGGTTTGATATTGGCTGTACAAATCCGGATCGGTCACCACCACACCCAACAGGTAGTCGCTGCTGCTGATCCACAATAGACCGAAAGCCAGGTACAAGACGGCACCAAACCATGGCCGTTGACTAAAGTGTTTTTTGAACGGGCCGTATTGGTTGCCGTGGACACCATGCATGCGTCATCTTCCTTGTCTGTGCTTTGTGATAACTTACAGCCTGATAAGCATAGACTATTTTGACGCAGGTACTAAAAAACAGACCCCGGCTTGCGGGGTCTAGACCAAGAGGGAGCCGGCGATCAGAACGAATACACCAGAGTCAGCGAGGTTTGGGTGTCGGTGCGTTTTTTATCCAGCGGCACGTCGGTATCGTTTTGCACGGTAAAGGCCGCTTTCATCTGCATCCGTCCATTGATCCGTGCCGTCAACGAGGTTTCAGCGGTGGTCCGGGTGTTGTCATCACCGTATTCCACCACCACTTCCTGACGGAACTTGGCATTTTCGCTGATTTGCCAGCGGTAAATGGCGCCAGCACGGGCCAACAGGCCATTTTCTGTTTCGCCCAATGCTGTTTTGCCACGGAAATAACCCGGACCAATCTCAACATTCAGACTGTGGTCGGTCAGATTGAGCAAGCGGGTACCGTAACCAACAGCCAGGGTGGAGTATTTGCGATAAGCACCGAATTTATCGTCGGTATGGCGCCCCAGTACAAACAAGGTGTCGTGTTCTTTTTCCAGCTTGTAAGCACTTTTCACCGAGGCACTGTAGCGTTCGGCGGTACGCTCCCGTTCAGAGCTGCCATCCTCCAGCCGCTTTTTGTCTTCTTTAAAAAAAGCACTGAACTGGTACTCGTTATCAAAGCGCTCCAGTCGTTGCAGTGAATTCAAGCGACCGGTGACGGAAGTGCCCTCGGTATTGCCGGTGGTGGTAATGGCGCCAAGCTCGGCCGACGAACTCCATCCCAGTTCATCGGCATGGCTGTTAAAACCAGCCACAGCAAGCATCAGGGCTGCGGCTGTCATTGAATACTTCATCAGTTCTCCTGCTTGTTGGAATGAAGGTGCACATCCATTTGTGGGAATGGAATGCCGATCCCCTGTTCATCAAAGGTCAGTTTAACTTTTTCCAGGGTATCCCAGTACACGCCCCAATAATCAGCGGCATTGACCCAAGGCCGCACCAGAATATTGACCGAGGAATCGGCCAGCTCACCGATAGCAATCACCGGTGCAGGCTCCGGCAGAATGCGCTCATCGGCTGCCAGAATGTCAGCCAGAATCTGCTTGGCTTTGCGTAAATCCGAGTCGTAGCTGATGCCAATGACGAGGTCGACCCGGCGAGTCGGCTCGGCAGAAAAGTTGGTAATGGCGCTGCCGGTGATCTGAGCGTTCGGGATCAACACTCGCTTGTTGTCCGGTGTTTTCAAAATGGTTTGGAAGATTTCAATTTTATCGACTGTGCCCATTACCCCACCGGCATCCACAAAGTGACCGGCTTTGAACGGGCGGAAAATAATAATAAGCACACCAGAGGCAAAGTTGGCCAGGGAGCCCTGCAACGCCAAACCAACAGCCAAACCTGCAGCACCCAAAATAGCGATAAATGACGTCGTTTGAACTCCGACATGCGACAACGCCATCAACAGCACCGCCACCATAATCAAGGTATAGACGATACTGCCTAAAAAGCTGACCACGGCTTTATCAATAGCACGGGCAAGCAAAGCCCGCTCCAGCACACCGGTAATTCCTTTCGCAATCCAGCGACCTATTACAAAGATCACCAGGGCAACGGCAATGCTAATCAGATGGTGAAACACCAGATCCTGATTCTCTGCCACAAAACTCGTTACTTCATCCATAAAAGTCTCCAGGCTGTTGGTTGGATAGCGCACATCCAGCAAGGTTGGCGCTGGATAGTCCGGTTCAAATCATAGCATAAGGCGTTCTCAGTACCGAAAAAAAGTGCTGGTAAGGCCCGGCTTTTTTTATGGCAGAAAAAAAATTTGGTGCTGCGAGCAATTTTCGTTAAAATACCGCCCGCAATACTCAGGATGGTGACTGTAGCTCAGTTGGTAGAGCCCCGGATTGTGATTCCGGTTGTCGTGGGTTCGAGCCCCATCAGTCACCCCACTTCTTTTTCTTCCCCACGATTTCCGCTAAGCTAAACTCAGAACCCTTTGAGCCCTGATGCCAATGCTTAGCTTGCAACAGCTACAACACCAACTGAAACAGACGCACGCTCCTGTCGAGCAGTGGGATCCGCCCTTTTGCGGCGATTTGGATTTGCGCATCACTGCGGATGGGCTCTGGTTGTATCAGGGCAGTCCGATTGGACGCCTCTCCTTAGTCAAACTCTTTGCCTCGGTGCTGGTGAAAGAGCAGCAGCAGTACTACCTGAAAACGCCGGTAGAGAAAGTGCGGATTCAGGTTGAGGATGTACCTTTTCTCATTACCAGTTGGCGCTGGCAAGCCACGGATGCGGGCCAGGCCTTAATCGTTGTGACCAATCTGGAACAGGAAGTGCTATTGGATCCAAATCACCCGGTCGAACTGCAGACCTATCAACAGCAAGACATCCCCTACATTCAGCTTTGGCACGGCTTGCAAGCCCGTGTCAGCAGATCCGTCTACTACCAGTGGGTTGACGAAGCTCTGCAACAACCTCAACAGCATCCGGATCAGCTCTGGCTGTACAGTGCCAAAGCGAATATTTTGCTCGGCAAGTTTTAGGGCCTGCTGTTCCAGATTGTGATAGTGTTACAAAATGGCGGCATATAGCTGCTGTATGCCACCGTTAGTCGCATCGCTCTTGCGCCAAAGCAAAAAGCTGCCAGATGATGAGTTTCTTTCTCATTGCCTTTCGGAGTCGCTATGCCTTGTCGAACGCTTCTTGCCATCAGTGTTATGCTGGCATGCACCACAGCTCAATCAGCCACCCTCATTCACGCCGGGACCCTAATCACAGCCGAAGATAACCGAGTGCTGACCAATCAAACCATTGTGGTCGATGAAGGTGTGATTCAACGCATTGAAGCTGGCTTTCGCCAGCCAGCTTCGGGCGACACCTTGATTGATCTGCGCCAACACACGGTCATGCCAGGCTTGATGGACATGCATACCCACTTTTCTACCCAAATCAGTGCCACCTCCTACTCGGATGCGTTTCGGCTGAACGAGGCGGATTATGCACTGCGCGGAGCCACCTTTGCCGAAAAAACTCTGATGTCTGGCTTTACCACTGTGCGTGAACTGGGCGACAGTCACCAAATCAGCGTGGCGCTTCGCAATGCCATCGCACGGGGCTATGTGCAAGGGCCCCGCATTTTTGCAGCAGGAAAATCCTTAGCCACCACAGGTGGCCATGCCGACCCAACCAATGGTGTCAGCTTCCGTCGTATGGGCGACCCTGGCCCGGTGGAAGGCGTAATCAACAGTGTTGAAGACGCCCGCAAAGCCGTGCGACAACGCTACAAAGAAGGCTCCGATTTGATCAAAATTACTGCCACAGGTGGTGTACTGAGCGTGGCAGCCAGCGGCATGAATGCCCAATTTACCGAAGAAGAAATTAAGGCGGTAGTGGCCACCGCACGCGACTATGGCTTTAAAGTAGCGGCGCACGCCCATGGCAAAGAAGGCATGGAGCGGGCCATTCGTGCCGGAGTAGACTCCATTGAACACGGCACCTACATGGACGATGCCACCATGGCGCTGATGAAACAACACGGCACCTATTACGTGCCCACCATCAGCGCAGGCAAGTTTGTCGCTGAGATGGCAGTGATGCCCGGCTTTTTTCCGGAGCTGGTCCGCCCCAAAGCACAAGAGATCGGGCCTTTAATTCAGGATACCTTTGGCAGGGCCTGGCAGGCCGGCGTTAAAATTGCGTTTGGTACCGATGCCGGAGTAGGACCGCATGGTGATAACTGGAAAGAGTTTGTTTACATGACCGAAGCCGGCATGCCCGCGATGGAGGCCATCCGATCGGCCACCTTCCACGGTGCACAGTTGTTGGGCGTCAGCGATCAGCTCGGCACCCTTACCGCCGGTAAAAAAGCCGACATCATTGCAGTACCCGGCAACCCACTGGAGCACATTGAGTTGATGGGGCAAGTCAGTTTTGTGATGAAAGATGGCGTGATTTACCGTCAGGACTGAGGCAGCGCAGTGATGCGCTGCCATCACTTTCAGGATACTGTAGATTGAGTCGCCTGTGAGCGGTATTGTTGCAGCAGGGACTCCACATCGGCCAGAATAAAGTCTTTTAAGTCCTGCTCCGCTTTTTCGCGGATCCGATCCAGCTGCCGAATGTGTTTTTTGTCGTGCTGCTGCCGAGCTTTGTGCGTCGGCATATCCTTGACCACCTCATACATCTGATGGATCCCCGGATAACTGGCGACCGGATCGGGTTTGTCAGCCAGCTCCAGATGATCAAGCAGCACCCACACCCGCAAAGCGCCTTCCGACAGCTCGCATTGCTCCGATTGCATGGCCCTGCTGATCAGCACAATGCTGTCAATCAGATACTGATTCTTTTTTTCCCTGGCTTGCTCCTGCTGTTGCTGCTGAACACGAACCATCAACAACAACTTACCGGCATAAAATGCCAGCGCAGCAACAATCGCCACACCAATCAACACCAGAGCTAGCAACAATCCACTCATCCTTTATCCTCATCCTCTTGCAGCAATTGCGCACGCCAGTCGGTACGCTCAAACTCTGCCAGCGGATCGCTTTCCTGAGCCTCGGCCTCAGCCTCATCCGCAAGCCCAAGCTGCTGCAGCAACTGCTCGTAACGCTCGGTCATGCGATTAAAATACTTGGCATCTTTGCCGGTCAGCACCTCATCCTTTTCCACCCGTTCCAGCAACTGCTGCAAACGGCTGTCTTGCTCCAGCTGCGCCAACTCCTGTTCCGGTGTCAACAAGGCAGAGGCGACCGCCTTGGTAAGCGTAGCTTTAGGTTGTACCGGCTTAAGCGTGGAATCACCGCCCTGGCCAGACTCTGGCAGCAGTGGGATCGGCTTTTTACTGCCCACTCTGGGGTCTTTGTCCCGCGGGCTGCCGGAGTTTTCAGCCTGTTTGCGCAGCAATTGCGAATTACGTTGCCCCGCCTTACCACCGGCGCCGGACTTTTTGCCTTCTTCTTTACGCTCCCGCAGTTTTCGTACTTCTGCGGCAGGTAAAAAGCGCGGCCCATTTTCGCCACTGTTGCGGGTTTTCTTACGTCGAGTCATGTTTAGCTACCTGCTTGGTGTCACCATGGCATCGCCTGGCAGACAACGGTTGATTGTGGAGTATTTTAACACAACGGATGGCTTGCGAGCAGCGGTCCAAGCTCACAGCATAAAGAAAAGGCGATAAGTTGCCTTATCGCCTCTGCTAGGTGTCAGTCATGGACACTTCTATCATCTGCTGCAGTCATAATGACTTGGTTGGACAGCGCGTCCGAAATAGTCCTGATGTTGTTATCAAATATCCCTTTGCAGCTTTTATTGTTGGTGCTCGTCCTGATGCTTTTTAAGTCGTCCTTCAATAGCGCACGAACATCGCAGCGATGTTGAATCCGTCGTCGCACTTGCTAAGCTTTCCGTGCCTTAGTTCCGTTTTTTCGACGCGTTACTCATGTAACGAAGTGTTAATTTACGCCAATCTGAGCAGATAACAACCCCTTGATGGAAAAAAATCCACAATTCCTGACCTGTTATTCACTATTGCTTGAATAATCAATAAATTGAATACATGTGCATGCAGGTAGCCTTAACAAGAACCATCCTGTATATGGCGAATATCCCACAGAGTTTGTAAGATATATCTCACAGCGCGCACGTTAAAGTGACAAAAAAACCAGCCGGTTGGCTGGTTTTTTACGGAACTCTTTGGCGATTTTAGTGCAAACCACCCAGATAGAGTGAGACCATTTCAATGTCTTCATCGGTCATTTTGCGAGCAATATCCCGCATCATGCCATTCATATCGTTGGCGCGTTCACCGCTGCGGAACTCTTTCATCGTCTCTATCAGGTAAGGAGCATGCTGAAAGGAGATACGAGGAAAGCCAGACAAGCTGGTACCCGCACCACGCGGGCCGTGACAGGCGATACAAGCTGGAATACCACGCTCGGCATCACCACCGCGATACAATTGCTGGCCCCGCTCCAACGCATGCTCCGGCGTGGTGCCCGGTGACATGCTCTGCGAGGCGTAAAATGCCGCCAAATCACGCATGTCCTGATCCGACAAACCGGCAACCATGCCAAACATCACCGCATTGCTGCGGCCACGCTCACCACCGGTCTGCATACCCAGCTGGTAATCTTTCAATTGCTTGTACAGATACTCGGCATGCTGGCCAGCAATCTTTGGATAAATATCCATCGGGCTGTTGCCATCCGGGCCGTGACAGGCCGCACAAGTAGCTGCTTTTTCCCTTCCGGCCTCTGCATCACCATCAAATGCGTGGGCCGCCCCAATCATGCTGAATAGCAGCGTAAGTGGCAGTACAAGTCTTTTCATGTTGTTTCCGTCTCTGTCCGCATAGGGTCGCCAGCTGGGTGGCACCGGGTTATTGTTCATTTCCGCTGCTTATTTTACACGATTCTGTCTAAGATAAAATCCCATCTGCGCAGCATTTACTTCTTCCGATCCATCCGATCCGTTACAATACCACTATCTGAATCGTCTTAGCCTTACTATTGGCTTGCTATGGAGTCCGCTGTGAGCACTCAAATTATCAATTATCAACAGGCTCGTTTTTTCACCAGTGCGCCGGATATTCGGGCTCTGCCAGCCGATGACGGCATTGAGGTCGCATTCGCTGGCCGCTCCAATGCTGGTAAATCCAGTGCCTTGAACACCCTGACCCGGCAAAAAAGCCTGGCACGCACCAGTAAAACCCCAGGCCGCACTCAATTGATCAATGTGTTTCAATTGACCGAGCAACAGCGCTTGATTGACTTGCCCGGCTACGGCTTTGCCAAAGTACCCTTAGCGGTTAAAGAAAAATGGCAACGTTCGCTCAGTGAGTACTTGCAAAAGCGCCAAAGTTTAAAAGGACTGGTCGTGCTGATGGATATTCGTCATCCATTAAAGGATTTGGATCAGGATCTGATCCACTGGGCGGTCGCCAGTCAGCTGCCTGTTCGCATCCTGTTGACCAAAGCCGATAAATTGAGCCCGGGCCCCAGAAAGAAAACGGTACTGCAAGTCTCAGAGGCGGTGCTGGCTTTTATGGGGGATGTCCAGGTGCAGGCGTTTAGCTCATTATCCAAACAAGGTCTTCCTGAGCTTGAACAAGCATTGAGTCGTTGGTTTCACCCTGACTCGGAGTAAAAAAACGGCCTCACAATGGAGGCCGGCATAGCAAACGGGGAGAAGCTATTAGTTCAAATCAACAGGGTGTCTCCTAACGAGACAATGTAATAATACTACAAAAAAAACTTCGTTTGAAGTATTTGCTCTAAAAAATAACCCATCTGTTAGCCGCAAAAAAAACGCCCCACTGCAATGCAGTGGGGCGATTAAAAAAGTAAGCCTACTTTCGACTACAGAACCAAAGCTCTGACGCTGAAAGATAGAACATCTTACCTCTGTACCCTACAATTTCTAGTCTAGCGGCTGCTGCTAAAAAATCAAGCACATTTGGTAAGAAAACTACAAAATTTCCACTTTCGGCAGATTTACTGCCTTTAAGGTAATTTTATTACTACTAAAAGCAGCCTGGCGCCTAATGCGCTTGTTGCCAATTGTCGCCGAAACCGGCTTCAGCCAGCAAAGGCACATTCAGCTCCGCAGCTTGTTCCATCACCGCTGCCAATTCTGCTGCCGCCTTTTCTACCTGATCACTAGCCACTTCAAAAACCAGTTCATCATGCACCTGCATGATCATCACCGCCTGCAAGTCGCTGCGCTGTTGCAAAAATGCAGCCACGTCAATCATTGCACGCTTAATAATATCGGCAGCCGTCCCTTGCATTGGCGCATTAATGGCCGCCCGCTCGGCCGCTTTTTTGCGGGCCATATTGCGGGCATTAATTTCGGGCAAATAGAGGCGCCGGCCAAAAATGGTTTCAACATAGCCTTGTTTATGGGCTTTTTGGCGGGTGCCTTCCATATAGGCTAAAACTCCAGGGAAGCGCTCGAAATAACGATCCACATACTGTTGAGCTTCTTGTCGGCTGATATCGAGCTGACGCGCCAACCCAAAGGCCGACATGCCGTAAATCAGACCAAAATTCACCGCCTTGGCCCGTCGCCGCTGCTCGGATGTGACTTCATCCAGCGCCACCCCAAAGACCTCCGCTGCTGTGGCTTTGTGAATATCCAGGCCAGCAGCAAAAGCATCCAACAAAGCTTGATCACCCGACAAATGCGCCATGATACGCAGTTCAATTTGCGAGTAATCAATGGCGAGAATTTTCTTCCCCTTCGGCGCCACAAAGGCTTGTCGGATCCGACGCCCCTCCTCACTGCGGATTGGAATATTCTGCAGATTCGGCTCGGTCGAGCTCAGGCGGCCAGTAGCGGCAACCGCTTGATGGTAAGAGGTATGGACCCGGCCAGACGTTTTCATCATGCCCGGTAATTTATCGGTGTAGGTCGATTTCAGCTTACTCAGCGTGCGGTGTTCCATCAACAAACGCGGCAACTCGTATTCATGCGCCAACTCCTGCAACACTTCTTCTGCGGTCGATGGGGTGCCTTTAGGCGTTTTTTTCAGCACCGGCAACCCTTGTTGCTCAAACAAAATTTGTTGCAATTGTTTCGGCGATGCCAGATTAAAGACTTGCCCGGCCAGTTGGTGCGCTTGCTGTTCCAGCTCCAGCAGGCGTTTGCCCAATTCACTGCTTTGCTGCTGCAGCAAGCTGGCATCGATCAGCACACCGTGCCGTTCCATCGACGACAAAATAGACACCAGCGGCATTTCGATGGTCTGCAACACCTGAACCAGCGATGACGTTTGCTGCAGCTGTGGCCACAGAGTTTGATGCAACCGCAGTGTCACATCGGCATCTTCGGCAGCGTAATGACTGGCGGTTTCCAACGCAATCTGATTAAAACGAAGCTGTTTCACCCCTTTGCCAGCGATATCGGTAAAACTGACGGTATTATGGCCCAGGTACTTCAGGGCCAGATTATCCATATCGTGGCGGGAGCCGACACTGTTCAGTACATAGGACTCCAGCATGGTATCAAAGGCAATGCCCTGCAAAGCGATGCCGTATCTTGCCAGCACACTTTGGTCGTATTTCAGATTTTGGCCAACTTTGGCCTTGGCCGCATCTTCCAGCCAGGGTGTTAGCTGAGCCAGCACCCAGTCGCGATCCAATTGCTCGGGGGCCCCGGCATAATCGTGCGCCACTGGCAGGTACCAGGCTTGACCCGGCGCTGTCGCAAAGGACAAACCAACCAGCTCGGCCTCCATGTAATCCAGACTGGTGGTTTCCGTATCCAGCGCGGTCAGCTCGCTTGTCGTGATGGCCTGCAGCAGCCGCTGAAAATCATCCTCGGTCAACACCGTCAGATACCGACTGCTATCCAGCTTACTGTTGGCAGCGTCGTCTTGTTCCGGTTTGGCTTGCTCCAACTCGGTTGCATCGCTGTCGGCTTTTGCCGGCTCGGCCACCAGCAACTCTTTTAACCAACGATTGAACTCACACTCCCGGTACAGCTGCTCAAGTGTTGCCGTAGCTACCGGTTGGATGGTCAGGTCATCGAGTTGATAGGGCAGTTCAACATCGGTCTTAATGGTGGCAAGCTGATAGGATAACTCCACCTGTTGCCGGTGGGCCATCAGCTTGTCCGCCATGCTTTTGGCACCGCGGAAATTGAGCGTCGCCAATTGATCGGCTTTGGCAAATAAGTCATCAACTCCGCCAATGCCCTGCAGCATGGCCATCGCGGTTTTTTCACCGACACCGGGCAACCCCGGAATGTTGTCGGACTTGTCGCCGACCAGGGCCAGGTAATCAATGATAAGCCTTGGTGGTACACCAAACTTGGCTTCAACCCCTGCGGTATCCAGCACCGTATCGGTCATGGTGTTGATCAGGGTGACATGCTGATCCACCAGCTGCGCCATGTCTTTATCGCCGGTCGAAATCACGGTCTCGCGACCCGCTGCACTGGCAGCCCTTGCCAGAGTACCAATTACATCATCCGCCTCTACACCCGGGACGCAAAGCAGTGGCAGGCCCATGGCTTCAATAATTCGGTGCAATGGCTCGATTTGGCTGCGTAAGTCTTCTGGCATAGGCGGGCGATGCGCTTTGTACTCAGCATACAAGTCGTTGCGAAAGGTCGGCCCTTTGGCATCAAACACCACTGCCATCTGCTCAGGACGATAGCGCTTCAACAAGCTTTTCAGCATATTGACAACCCCATAAATCGCGCCAGTCGCCTCACCACGGGAATTGGTTAAATGTGGTGGTGCATGGTATGCCCTGAATAAATAGGAAGAGCCATCGACAAGAACAAGGGGCGAGGTCGGATCAGCAGCCATAATCATCCTGTTGGTTTGCAAAGTGGGTTTCAACCAGGAATCATACTACAGGCAGTACCAAGGGCCTAGCTGGTTGGCTAACAACACCGACCATCAAGCTGTGGATAACTTTGTGCAAAGAATAATCGGCGCGCATCAGAAAGGACCAAGATGAGCTTTACCCAAATCGGCTAAGTGGTTGTTTATACTTAATTTATACAAAGGAAGAAACTGCTGTGGCCTTTGTTGTTTTTATTATTCCATTGTGTGGAAAATTTTCTGGCTTCCTAGGGTTTCGCTCAGAAAAAAACCAGCGGACGTAATGTCAGCGGTTGTGTAGACTATCACAGAACCAGCATGAGGCCAGTCATTTTTTTAAATGTTTTTAGCTTAAAAAAACCGCTTTAAGAATGCTTTGCTATAAGCTAATCCAGACAACGGTTTGAGAAGGAGTCGATGATGAAAAAAGTTGCTGTTATCTTAAGTGGCTGTGGTGTGTATGACGGTGCAGAGATCCATGAATCCGTGCTCACCTTATTGCATTTGGAGCTGCAACAGGCCAGCTACCAGTGCTTTGCACCGGATTGTCTGCAGCACCATGTGATCAATCACAGAACTGGGGACGAAATGCCTGAACAGCGTAACGTCCTAACAGAAGCTGCCCGTATTGCCCGGGGAGCCATTGCTCCCTTAACCGAATTGCAGGTAGCCGACTTTGATGCAGTGATCTTGCCCGGCGGCTTTGGCGCAGCAAAAAATTTGTCGGATTTTGCCTTTAAAGGTGCCGAAGCCACGGTGCTACCAGAGCTTCAGCAAAAACTTGCCGCTTTTGCCAGCGCAGGCAAGCCGGTTGGTTTTATCTGCATTGCACCAGCTTTAATCCCACGGATCTATCCTGCCCCGGTGAGTCTGACCATTGGCACCGATGCCACGACCGCTACTGCCATCGAGCAGATGGGAGCCCAGCATGTGCACTGCCAGGTGCAGGACATCGTGATAGATCATCAAGCCAAGGTAGTCTCAACCCCAGCCTATATGTTGGCGCAATCGGTCGCTGAGGCCAATGCAGGCATCGAGAAGCTGGTCGCTGCAGTACTGCGCTTGGCTTAAACACAGCAGAGCCCTGCCGATCGGGTCTTCCCCATTCTCTGCAGGCTCGCTATAATGGCGCAAGATTTGTACAAATTTGACACAGGACCCATTACAATGAGAAAAATTCATCTTGTAGCAACGGCTGCATGTGCTTTGCTGTTCACTGGCCTGGCCACAAGTTATGCTGCCGATGACGAGCTGCGTAAACGCATTGCGCCGGTCGGGCAGGTCTACCTGGATGGTGACGCGCCAGCTCAGGCGGTGGCTGATACGGGCCCTCGCAGTGGTGAGCAGGTTTATCAAACCGCTTGCTTTGCCTGTCACGGCACTGGCGCACTTGATGCCCCTAAACCGGGTGATGCCGCAGCCTGGCAAGCACGGATGGATCAAGGTTTTGACGTCATGCTGCAGAAGTCCATTGATGGTTTTGGCAACATGCCAGCCATGGGCACCTGCATGAACTGCTCTGAAGAAGAAATCGCAGAAGCCATTCGCTTTATGATCAAAGACATTTAACTTTGGCTTGCCCCTAGCCAGCTCGCTCACAGCGAGCTGGCCCCTTCAAATAACCAAACATGCGATACTTGGTTATTCTTATATCAAATTAATATAAACACGCGATAGTTTTATTCCGTCAACGATTCCCCTCTGTGCAAACTTTGTGCATAATAAAATCGCTTTGTGCTGCAAATCCACAACCATTATAAGAGAACAAGTTGAAGGACTTAACGAACCAAGGGCGTGCGCTGCAACGGACAAAAAGCAATCAGCATCGGCTGCGGCAACTGGCCGATCGATACCGCCAGGCATTTACCATTCAGGGTGCCTTGCTTCGGTTATCAGAGCTGGCAAGCACTGTTGCGGATATGGAAGAGTTTTATCCCGCCATTCACCAGATGGTGGCCGAGTTGTTGCACGCAAAAAACTTCTACGTGGTGCTGCACAATCAACAGCAAGATCAATTTTCGCTGGAGTACTTTTCCGACGAAAAAGACCAGCAAGTCATTCTACAGGTCCCCTCCGAAGCCTTCAGCAGCGGCCTGACCGGGTACGTTTTTCGTACTGCCAAGCCTCTGTTGTGCAACCAGACTCTGTTTGAGCAATTAATTGCCCAAGGGGACATCCAGCCTCAGGGCAGCATGCCTACCCATTGGATGGGCATCCCGTTGCAACGGGGGCAACAAGTTATCGGGGTGATGGCCATCCAGAGCTACGATCCAGATAAACACTATACCGCAGATGATCTGGATGTTTTTTGTCATCTTGGGCACCATACCGTCACCGCCATTGATCGGGTTCGCAGTCGTGAACTGCTCGAACAGACTGTGCGTGAGCGCACTCGCCAATTGCAGCAAACCAATCTGGAGCTGCAAAAAGAAATTAAAGAGCGCACCGCAGCGGAGAAATTGCAGTCTGCTTTGTACCGTATTTCAGAGCTTTCGGCCTGCAGCCGCAACATGCCTAGTTTTTACCGCGATATTCACCAGGTTCTATCGGAGCTGATGTACGCTGAAAACTGCTACATCGCCTTGCTGGATAGCAGTGACAACAGCCTGAGCTTTCCATTTTACCGTGATCAATACACGCCAGCAGCACCGAAAAGGCCGCTGGGTAAAGGCTTTACCGAGTACATTATTCGCCATGGTGAAGCCGCCCTGATTGATAGTGCAGCAGCCATCCAGCTGACAAAGGACGGTGAAATCACCCGCGGTATGGTCACCTCTTTACGCACCACCCGGCACTCCACCAGTTGGTTAGGGGCACCTTTGATTTTGGAGGATGAAGTCATCGGTGTGATAGCGCTCCAAGCTTACGATTACCAGTACGATTACAGTGAGCAAGAGCTCAGAGTTCTGCGCTTCGTCTCCCGGCACATTGCAGTGGCGATTCAGCGTAAACTTGCAACCGAGCAACAACGCAAGCAACAAGAAGAGCTGGAGCGCAAGGTATTTGAACGCACCCGGGAACTGCGTCAAACCAATTTGTTCTTAAGGTTGCAAGTCGAAGAGCGCAAGAAAATCGAAGAGCGGCTGTTCCATGAAGCCAACCACGACGCCCTAACTGGCCTGGCAAACCGCCCCCGCTTTTTGCAGTTGCTGCAACAACAGTTTCGACAGCGCAAACGTCAAAGCGATGGCAAGTTGGCCTTGTTATTTATTGATTTGGATCGCTTTAAAGCCATTAACGACAATCTTGGCCATGCCATTGGCGATCACTATCTCGTCGAAACCAGCAAGCGCTTACAACAGGCGATTCGGGAGCACGATGTGGTCGCCCGACTCGGTGGCGACGAATTTGTGGTGATGCTGACTGATATTCATCAGCAGCTGGATGTCGAAGATGTGGCCGATCGCATCATCGAAGCAGTCCGCCAACCGGTCACACTCGACCATCATCAGGTGCGGTCCGGTGCCAGCATTGGCATTGCTCTGTACCATGCCGACTACCAGAGCCCGGACGAAATGCTGCGTGACGCCGATGCTGCCATGTACCAGGCAAAATCCCTTGGCAGCAATCGTTTTGTGTTGTTCAGTCCGGAAATGCTGGTGTCAAGCGACCCAAAGCCACAACCTGAGGACCAGGCTCAGGCACCCACAGCCACTGCTCAGGCAAGTTAAGACTTTTTCAGCAATTGTCGCAGGCGATCAATGTTGGCTTTGCCCGTCTGCTGACGCTGCTCGGCGGTCTTGGGCTTCACGCTGGCTTGCCACTCCAAATCATCCTGCGGTAGCTCGTACAAAAACCGACTGGGCTCTGGCCGCATCACCTCGCCATACTGGCGACGCTCCTTGGCGTAGGTAAAATACAACTCTCGCTGTGCCCTGGTTATCCCCACATAAGCCAGACGCCGCTCTTCTTCAATGTTGTCTTCATCGATACTGCCCTGATGCGGCAAAATGCCTTCCTCCATCCCGACCATAAAGACATAGGGAAACTCAAGGCCTTTGGAGGCATGCAACGTCAGCAACTGTACCTGATCGGATTGTTCATCCTGCTCCTGCCGCTCCATCATATCGCGCAGCGTTAAACGACTGACCACCTCAGGCAAGGTCATCGGTTCCTCATCATCTTTACCCTCCAGCATGTCGACAATCCAGCGGAACAACTCGTTGACGTTCTTCATCGCCATTTCGGCTGCTTTGGGGCTGTTGCTGTTTTCGAACAGCCAGGCTTCGTAGTGGCTTTGCCGGATTAGATCGCGAATGGCTTCAGTCGGCTCCGAGCGCTTCACCTGCTCGCCAAGTGCCAGCATCCAGTTGGCAAATCCCTGAACCGCCTGATAGCTTCGGGCCGGCAAGCGCTGCATCAGCTCCTGTAAAAAACAACTGGCAAACAAGCTCACCTGGTGTTCGTGGGCGAGCGTCCCCACTTTTTCCAGCGTGGCCGCGCCAATTTCCCGCCGGGGGACATTGATAATACGCAACAGGGCATTGTCGTCATCCGGATTGACCAAAAGACGCAAATACGCCATCACATCCTTAATCTCTGCCCGGGAAAAAAAGGAGGTGCCCCCCGAAATCCGATACGGAATACGGTTATTCATCAGCGCCTTTTCAAAGATCCGGGCCTGGTGGTTGCTGCGGTACAGCAAAGCGTAATCTTTGTACTGAGTGCGGTTGCTAAAACGGTGCGAGATAATTTCAGCCACCACTTTTTCGGCTTCATCTTCTTCGTGTTTGCAGGGCAGGACTTTCAGCGGCATGCCATAACCAATCTCACTAAACAGCTGCTTGTCAAACACATGGGGATTGTTGGCAATCAGAATATTGGCTGCTTTTAGAATGCGTTCGGATGAGCGGTAGTTTTGTTCCAGCTTAATCAGTCTCAGATTTGGAAAGTCCTGTTGCAGCAACGCCAGATTCTGCGGCTTGGCACCGCGCCAGGAGTAGATCGACTGGTCGTCATCGCCCACCACGGTAAAACGCTGGCGCTCGCCAACCAACAGCTTCACCAGCTGATACTGACTGGTGTTGGTATCCTGATACTCATCAACCAGCAAATAGCGAATTTTCTGCTGCCAGCGCTGCCGCACCTCGTCCTGGTGTTGCAGCAACAAGGTGGGCAATAAAATCAAATCGTCGAAATCAAAGGCATTGCAGGCTTTCAACAACTGATTGTACCTTAGGTAAAACTGCGCCTGCAGCTGTTCTTCCGGCTCCATGGCCCGCTTTAGTGCCAACTCAGGCAGCATCAGATCATTCTTCCAGTTGGAAATTTTCTGCTGCAGTTGCTTCAGCAAGTCTTTGTCACCCAGGTAGTCGCTCTGGGTCAGCTCTTTTAGCAAGGCCAGCGAATCCTGATCGTCAAACAAACTGAAGCTGGCTTTGTACCCCAGGGCCCGATACTCTTTTTTCAGGATGCTGAGTCCCAAGGTGTGAAAAGTTGAAATGGTCAGGCCGCGACAAGCCGGTTTTGGCAACTGCAAGCCAATGCGCTCTTTCATCTCGCGCGCCGCTTTGTTGGTAAAGGTCACAGCAGCAATATGACGGGCCGGCAACTGGCATTGCTCTATCAGGTACGCAATTTTATTAATAATCACCCGGGTTTTACCACTGCCGGCACCAGCCAGTACCAGACAAGGTCCGGAGATGTAGTGCACGGCTTCATTTTGCTGGGGATTGAGTCTCATGGCCTGGAGTAACGCCTGCGTTGTCTTTCGGTTGCGACCGGACAGTTTACCGGAAAATCCGCTAAAAGAGCAGCGCAAGCTTTGTTATACTGAAGGAAATGCAAAAGCCACCGCAACCGGAGCCGGACTGTTATGATCGATCCAAAAAAAATTGAAGACTTAGCCAAGCAAATTGGTGCTGTGATCCCAGCCCGGGTTCGCCAGGCTGCTGATGATGTCGAAAGTAAAATCAAAGTGGTTTTGCAACAAAAACTGGCCGATTTGGATGTCATTAGCCGGGAAGAGTTTGATGTGCAGCGTCAAGTGCTGGCGCGGACCCGTGAAAAATTAGACGCTTTGGAACAACAGGTAGCCCAGCTGATGGCACAAAATAACCAGAGCAACCAACCACCTTCGGTACCGCCAAGTTCCGATCAACAGTAAAACGGGTCGCATGGCTGCATGTCGCGGCCAGTCAGGACAAGCCTTATCAGGAGATCACCGTATGAATGCTCTTCCCTCTATCGCCACCTGTGTCAGTGCATGCGCCTTGCTGCTTGGCAGCAGTCTGGCCATCGCCGCGGATCAGTTGATTTTGGCGGGCCAATTGCTTGATGTTCGCAGCGGCGAGCTCAGAGCCAATCAAGCCATTTTGGTGCAAGAGCAGCGTATCGAGCAGGTGCTGCCAGCTCGACAGCTGACGTCCGAACAACGCGCATTGCCGACGCTGGATTTATCCAATTACACCGTGCTGCCCGGCCTGCTTGATATGCATGTCCATTTGACCTCCAATCCACAGCAGCATGGTTTGCGCCGTTTAAATGCCACCCCTGCGCGTCAGGCCATTTTTGGTGTCACAGCGGCCGAAGTGACCTTGCAAGCCGGCTTTACCACGGTGCGCAATGTCGGTGCCTCTGGCTTTGCCGATGTGGATTTGCGCAATGCCATTGATGAGGGCGAGATTGTCGGGCCCAGAATGCGGGTGGCCGGCCATTCCATTTGCATCACCGGTGGTCATTGCGACAACAACTTTCTGCCGCATACTTACGCCGCCCGCAGCTTTGGTGTCGCCAACAGCCCGGATGAAGTCCGCACCCGGGTACGGCAAAACATGAAATACGGCGCCAACCTGATCAAATTCACTGCCACCGGCGGTGTCTTATCGCGCAACACCGATGTCAATGCCAGTCAGTTCAGCCTGGCGGAGATGCAGGCGTTGGTGGCTGAGGCCCATGATCGGGGTGCCAAAGTCGCTGCGCATGCCCATGGTTTGCATGGCATGAAACGCGCCATTGAGGCCGGCGTCGATTCGATTGAACACGCCAGCTTCTTAAACGACGAGGTGCTGGCGATGGTGGCCGAACGGGGCACTTATCTGGTGATGGACATTTATGTCAGTGATTTTATCTTAGGTGAAGGCGAAGCCGCCGGCATCTTACCAGAGTCACTGGAAAAAGAGCGTCAGGTCGGTCAGCTGCAGCGCGAGAACTTCCGCCGCGCTGTCGCCGCCGGTGTCAATATGGCTTATGGCACCGATGCCGGTGTATATACCCACGGCCAGAATGCCCGGCAGTTTGCCTACATGGTGGATTGGGGCATGACGCCGCTGCAGGCCATTCAAAGCGCCACCCTGCATGCCGCTACCCTACTGGACTGGCGCAATGAGCAGGGCCAGCTCAATGTAGGCCTGTTAGAGCCGGGTGCCTATGCTGATCTGGTCGCCGTTGCAGGCAATCCCTTGCAAAATATCCGCCTGCTGGAAGCCATTCCGGTGGTGGTGAAAGGCGGGCAGCAGGTCAAGTAAGCAGCAAAAAGGCCTGTTGCAGCAGGCCTTTTTAAAGCAATCGGAGTGACGCTTGGTTTAGCGACGACGCAGACGCAAGCCTAGCAAGCCCAGACCAAGCAATGCCAAAGTGGCTGGCGCTGGTACCGGTGTGGTATCGCTTGCCGGTGTGCCAAAAACACTCAAAGAAGCTGAATATAAATCAAATGAGGTGCGGCCAGTACTACGAGAGAACCATAAATAAAAACTTTCTGAGTCCACGATTTGTGTAAAAACGTCCAATGAACTGTCGAACATGATAGTTACTGTTTGTTCACCAGAACGTAAGCGTGGATTAATAACCCCAAAGTTTCTACTTCCACTCCCTTCGATTGCGTCAAACGCCGGGCGGGCATTCCAATTATTCCTATCAAGACAAAAACGCACTAGACACACGATGTCCGCAGCGAGATCATACGACAGAGTCAATTCAAACTTATCTATAGAAGCAAAATTTAGATGGCTAAAATCAAAAATATCGTAAAAGCGCTGGCAGCCTTCACCATTGGTTACCGTAATGGAGTTCAGGTTCAAGGCATCGCAAGTGCCACTACCAAGACTTGGCGCAGCATAACTTTGTCCATAATCATGGGTGATAGTACCAATCAAAGCGGCCTGCGCAGAGAAAGCCAAACCTGCCATCATGGCAACAGCCCCTGCAAACAACGATGTTTTCATAAATTTCATCCCTAAAGCATCCAGTAAGCCAAACAACGGATCCGTTTTTTGGAGTTGTGTGATCATTGACTCCTCAGCAATAGCAAAAGATGTGCCCAAAATTTACACGCCAACATTACCTACTGTTTTATCAGCGTTTATTTTTTATACGCTATCGTTCTAACTATTGGCCGGGTTAGAGCAACCCAATCTATGGCAAAAAAACCGACACTTTTCAGCTTGTTGGCTTAGCCACCTGATTGAAATAGTTGTTGCTCCAGCGATTGTCCCCGGCTTAACTGCCGATAGCCAATGCCCTGTTGATGCAGCACTTGCAACAATTGAACGTCAAAGTCAGACGCTGTGACTGCATCGTACTGCAGCTCCAGCTGCAGAGGACTGGTGCACTGCCAACTGACAAAGCCAGGCAATTGCTCCAGCAAAGGCAGCAGTGATTGATAATTTTCCTGACACAACTGCAGACGCAGGACAGCGGTCTCACTGACTTGAGCGACTTGCTGCCGGATCCGGCCTTGTTCCAGCATCAGCACAGTGCCGCAGAGCTGCTCCAGCTCAAACAGGTTGTGCGAACTGATCACAAAGGTGCAGTGGGCACTTAACCGCTGAATGCAATCGCGCAAGGCTTTGGCATGCAGCGGATCCAGCCCGGCAGTTGGCTCATCCAGCAACACCAACTCAGGCTCACCCAGCAGGGACTGGGCAATTGCCAGCCGCTTGCGCATGCCGTGGCTTAGCTGGGCTACCTTGGAGCCCGCTTCTGCCGTTAAATCCACCAGCGCCAACACCCGCTCAGTTTCCTGCCGGGATTTTGCCACTGACATTCCTTGCAAGCGCGCCAACCAATGCAACTGCATGGCCAGGCCAAAGTCCGGATCAAACTGCGCATCCTGTGGCAGAGCACCTAAACGGCCATTCAGCGCAGGGCTGCCAGCCTGATGCCCCAGCACTTCCACTCTGCCATGATCGGGTTGAATGTAGCCACAAAGCAAACTCAGCAAGGTGGTCTTGCCGGCTCCATTGGCGCCAACCAGCGCAACCGCAGCGCCGGCGTGGATCTGCAGATCCAACTGCTGCAATACGGCCTTGTGACCAAAGCGCTTAGTCAGCCCCTGACAATCGACCAGTACTGTCATATGCCCCTCCGTTCAAAGCTATACAGTGAAAGTGCCAACAGCATCAGCGCTTGCCCAACCGGCAGGGCCAAGGGTGCCCAGGATTGCCAGGGCAGGCTGTTCATCAGTGCAGGGATCTGAGCACCAGGCAACCAGCCAAACAGCGGCAGCACACCGGGCCAGTAATAGGCCAGCACTCCTAACACCACTGGCAAGACACTCAGTACGACGATGGCCAGACTAACGGCAGCCCGACTGGAGTTCAGCCACACCGACATCAGGCTCATCAAGGCAGTAAAAGGCAGCAAGCACAGCATCACGAAAACCCAGCAAAACAAGGCCGCACTTAACAGCTCAAGGCTCAAAACCGCCCCCTGCCAAAAAGCCAGCGCCAGGCTGGCTACCAGAGTAAGTGCCAGCAAAGTCCCCTGCACCAGCAACTGGCCAAGGAAACGCCCCAGCAGCAGGCTACTGCGACTGATACGCAGGCAGTACAAGCGCAAGGTACCCCGGCTGCGGTCACGGCAAATCTGTCCGGCACTAAAGAGCACGGCCGCCATGGGACTTAACACCAAAGCCAACAGCCAATACAGACTCAGCTCCGGTCGAGGCCAGAGCAATAGCTGTCGCACATCGACCCAGCCCGCAACCATTTCAGCCCCTTCCAGAATGGCCGGATCCAGCATCCATTGACTGAGTGGCATCACCAGGTAACGCAGCAACACAAACCACAGCAGACAAGATGCGGCCAGGGTTAACCAACCTCTGCGGGTTAAGAAAAGTCGTTGCCATTCGATCTGGCTAAGCAGCCAGAGTTGGGACCAGGCGGGTAGATGCATACGAACTCCTTGGCACAGAAAAGACACAACAAGTACAGCAATATCAGAGCCAGAATAAAAATGACTAAAATTCAATACACTAGCCTGCTAGACTAAGGCTATTGAAGTCTAAAGGCGACTTTTTTCGTCAGAATCACCAACTGGAGGTAGCGTGACCCCATCCCAGGAAAAAGTAGACAAGCTGTACAGCCTGATTGCCAACGAAGAAGATGCCCGTGCCTGCAAGGATATCTCGGAGCAAGCCTGTACCGAAGTGCCGCGCAATTTTTTCTTAATCTTAATCAGCCAAACCCTGACCAGTTTGGGCGATTTACTGACCAGCCCGAAAACCGTGCTGACCTGGCTGATGACCGCAGTGGGCGCACCGGCAGCCTTGATTGCCTGGCTGGTGCCTATTCGTGAGTCGGGATCTTTGCTGCCGCAGCTGCTGATTGGCGCCTGGGTGCGCCAGCACGCGCTGCGCAAACCCTTCTTAGTACTTGGCGCCATCATCCAGGCACTTAGCCTGTTTGGCATGGTGCTGGCGGTGCTCTGGCTGCAGGGGTTAAGCGCTGGCCTGGCGATACTCGGCTTGCTAGTGGTTTTTAGCCTGGGCCGGGGCCTGAACTCGGTGGCGATGAAAGATGTGCAGGGCAAAACCATCCCCAAGCAGCGGCGCGGCCGGTTAACCGGCCTGGCCAGCACCGTATCAGGCTTGCTGACTACCGGCGTATCCATCTGGCTGCTGAGCAGCGCCAAAGAAGCCGGCGTGCTGATCTATGTGCTGTTGCTGCTCGGGGCAGCCATGCTGTGGTTTGGCGCAGCCACCCTATTCAGTCAGATTGATGAAGAGCCCGGTGAAACCAGCGGTGGAGGCAATGCCATGCAGCAAGCCTTTGCCAACTTAGCGCTGCTGCGCGACGATGTGCTGTTTCGCCATTTTGTCATTACCCGGGCACTGCTGCTCAGCTCGGCGCTGGCCACGCCTTTTTTGATTGTGCTGGCGCAGCAGCACAGCAGCTCGGGCGCTTTATTGGGGGCTTTTTTGCTGGCGAGCAGCCTGGCCAGTTTGCTCAGTTCCAGCATCTGGGGCTGGCTGGCCGATTGGTCCAGCCGTCGGGTGCTTTTGCTGGCGGCGGCACTGGCCTCGCTGTTCTGTTTTATCGCCGCCATCGCCAGTCAGCTCGATGGCGCGCTGGTGGCCAGCATCTGGTTTTACCCGCTGCTGTTTATGCTGCTGAGCATTGCCCATGCCGGAGTGCGGGTGGGGCGTAAAACCTATTTGCTGGATATGGCCGGCGGCAACAAACGCACCGATTACGTCTCGGTCAGCAATACCGTGATTGGGGCCTTGTTGTTGCTGACCGGTTTGGTCAGCGCTGTGGTGGCCAGCTGGTCGCTGTTTGCTGTGCTGGTGTTATTCGCCGCCATGAGTGGCCTGGGGGTGCTGTTTTCCTGGCGGCTAAAAGAAGTCACAGCAGTCTGAACAATTAACTTTCCGGCGCCCCCACCAAAAACTGATCCAGCTCTTCGCCGGTCAATTTGCCAATCTGGCTAAACAGATAGAGCACAGCGCCCATCATAATGATGGTACAGGGGATGGCAATCACCGGAAAGCTGAGCGCGGTCATGCGGCCAATCTCAGCATTGAAGGCTTCTGTGCCGGCCGGACTAACCACGATCCACTTAGCCAGCACATAGTTAAGCACGGCCGACAGTGCAAAGGAGCTGGCCAGCAGGTAAGTGCTGATTTGGACTTTCTGCTCAAACTGCTGGGTTGCCTGTTTGGCGGCTAGGGCAGCAGCCAGCTTGTCGGTGCGGATCAGATCGTCGTTCAATAGCAGCTTGCGCACCAACGAATAGCGAGTATTGTGGGTCAGGATCACCGCAATGCCCAGCACCGCCGGTACGGCTGCTTCTTTGATGGCTATGTAGGCCGGATCAAGCTGCAACAAGCCAATGCCACCGGTCAGCAGCACACTGATCACCCCAAGCACCGAGAAGAAATTCACTTTGTCGCTTTGAACAAAGTCCCAGCAGCCATAGACCACCGGAAATGCCAGTGCCACTACCAAAGCCCACATCGGCCCTAAGTGCGCATCGCCACTGAACTTACTTAAAATCACCACCGGAATAATGATATTAAACACCAGGTTGCTAAAAAAGCCGCCTTTTTTGCGGGCTGGTTTGGCTGGGGTTACCGATTCACTCATACTGCATGCTCAGTTGTTTCAATCTGCTCAGTATACTCATAGCCGCTGACTTGTCACCTGTGCCTGAAGCAGTCACGCATTAAAGCGCGGTCAGCTGCTGATCAAGTTTTACAATAAAATCCAGCACGGTTTCAGTAACCGCCTGATAAAAGGCGGCATCGACCCGGTCACTGGTATCCCGTGGCGTGTGGTAATCCGGATGGTCGGCCACGCCAAAATAGATAAAAGGCACACCATGGCGGTGGAAAACTCCATGATCCGAGCTGTTCACCCAGTTCTCGGTGCGTCCTGCCCGCCACCAAGGCCTGTCGTGCGCCCGCATCAGCCGTACCGAGCTCTGTTGCTGCACCTGATCCAGAATAGGGTGCAGCCAGGGATGTTGGTAAGTGCCCACCGCAAACAGCTGACGCTCGCTATCCCGGCTTAACATATCCAGATTGACGTTAAAGGCCAGCTGCGAAGGCTTTACCGCCTGATCGCGAAACAGGGCAACCGCCCCTTGCAGGCCTTTTTCTTCGCTATCAAGGGCGATAAAGAGCAGCGGATGCTCCGTCGGATACTGCGCAAAGTAGCGCGCCAGCTCCAACATGGCAGCTACACCCGAAGCATTGTCGTCGGCACCATGAAAAATCTGGCCGTCACGCACCCCAAGATGGTCGTAATGCGCTGTAATGGCAATGGCTGGCAAGTCAGGTTGTTTGCCCGGCAGGCTGCCCAACACATTGGCAGCATTGCTGATGGCTTCAATCTGCCGCTGACGCTGCCGAAAGAGCCCGCTGAATTGAATGTGTTCCTGCACTTCGTACTCGTGCAGATAGCCCTCTAAACCGGCTGGCAGCAAGCCAATCTGCTGGTAGTGCTCCAGCAACCAGTGCCGGGTCGCTAAAGCTCCGGGCTGGCCGGACTCACGCCCCTCCCGATCAGGATGCGCCATCCAGCTTAGATCGGCCAGCATACGCTGATGATTGAGCCGCTCGGGCAGCGCCTGCGTAGCAACGGGCGCTGTTTTTTTTGCCTCTATCCGGGCCGCTTCCTGCTCGGTTAGCCAAGCCTGCCAGGCCGGATATCCCCACCAATAGCCGGCTCCGGCCAAAAGCACGCCGATACCGACAGTGACCAGCAACGACTTCCAAAAAACTCTCATACAATCACCTTATGGGTAGACCAACCGCATCATAACTGTTTTTTCCCTGAGCCACAGCATCCTGACAATACCCTCTTAGCCAAGGCTGGTCGGGTTGCATGCTGACAGCACATGATCCGACGGCATCAGGGGTTGTGCCACCAGAGTCAGCTGGTACTCGGGCAACCCATCCGCAGGACCGTACATCAGTTCAGAAGCTTCGGCATACTTATCGATCACCCGCTTCAGCTCTGAGCTCAGTTGGCGGAATGCCTGAGGTGGCAAACGCAAGGGTTTGACCATCACCAGCGTCTCCTCGGATACAGCCTGATTGAGTACAGCCGCTTCCGCACGCTGAAAATAGCAGCTTAATTGCTGCTGCAACACCCGGCTGCCTGGCGCGAAACCAAGAGGAGGCTTCACCTTGAAGCGAAAGCGATTACCCGGCTCCAGCTCCAACAGCCCCAGCATTTCCAATTTGCGAAGTCGCTGATAGCAAGCAATGTCATCCAATCCCATGGCGTCAGCCAAGACATTGAGCGGGCGTTGTTGATAAAACAGCCCCACAAAAAAATCCAGCAATGCAGGCTCTGCGGCAAACGCCTGATCTTGCTCCTCGGAAAAAAAGTGATGCTCAGCGTGCTCTTCCACAGCAGTCTGCAGCAAAGACGTCCAGTCCAGCTGGCAGATATCGACCAACTGCAGCAGGCGTTGCAGCGAGATATCCTGACCATTCAGCAGCCGTTTTACCGTATTCAGTGAAACATTTAGCCGGCTTGCCAGCTCAGCATAACTGATTTTTTGCTGGCGCAACCCTGCTTTTATCTGCTGCAAAGCTCGTTGAATTACCAAGGGGTTGAAGTGGGTTTTGTGCATGGCGCTAACCATTCAGACTCATAAATTGACCATTAGGGTACCATTACTTGATGCTTTTCGTGCAACGTCTGGTTTTTGCTTGTCCGTGCCAGCCTGGCTGACTAAATTACGAACCATCAGTGCGCTCCCGCTGTTGCATCAAGCGCCTAAAGTCACCACAAAGGAAAAGCAGATGACTGAAACACCGAACCCAACAAGCACAGGCTGGCGCCAGGAGCTTACCGCATGGTATTGGCCGATGCTGGGTGGCCTTGCTATGGTCTTGCTACTGCAGTTCGGTGTGCAAGCGCTTTGGCAATGGTCACTGCCGTTTTGGCTTGTCATTGTTCTTTATCTGGCTTTTGCCGCTGGCCTGAGCTCAGTGTTGGGCCGTCTTGCTACCGAACATAAAACGGAAAAAACGCCTGTTCACCCCGCCAGCGCTTGGCCTGTTTCTGGGCCAATTCGCTATTTGGGCCGCTATTCAGTGCTGTTTACTTTCCTACCCAGCTCCTTGCTGTCGATCCTAAACCCATGGCAACTCACACAGCAGTTGAAGCAATTGGCTGGCCAGGCCAAAGTGCATCGCCGTATGCGTGGACATTACGACGAGCTGGATAGCTACCAAAATAAAGCTGTTTACCGCCTTCCATTTGCCGGCGAATGGCTTATTTTCAATGGTGGCCTGACACCAGGCACCTCCCACTCCTGGGATGTATTGGCGCAGCGCTATGCCTATGACTTTGTAGTGGCTGACGTCTCATTTCGTCGCCACCGCAATCAAGGGACCCGACTAGCAGACTACTTTTGTTATGATGCACCCATACTGGCTGCTGCAGATGGCGTTGTGGTGGATATTCAAGACGGTATAAACCCAGCACCTTTGGTTGGCTTTGCTGTCTGCGACTTTCTGTGTCGACACTTTGCCGGCAATTATCTGGTCATTCAGCACGCAGATGGCGAGTTTGGTGTTTATGCGCATTTAATCAAAGGCTCCATAACGTGCAAACTTGGGGAAAAAGTGCAACAAGGGCAACAGATTGGTCGCTGTGGTCATACAGGTCACTCCACCGAACCACACCTGCACTTCCATTTGCAGGATGGGATCAGTCTTTTTAGCTCAATGGGCTTGCCAATACGGTTTCAAGACACCTTGGTCGATGGCGAACAAAAAACCAGTCCGGTGGCGCTGGAGCGCGGACAACGGGTAGAGCAACCGCATTGATGCATAAAAAAGACGCCTCATCCATCAGGAGTAAGGCGCCAAGGCTGTGGTTGGAAACTGTGTTTTGGCTAAGATTGGTTTAGTGGCGCTTAGCCTGGGCATCCTGCTGAAACAGCGCATAAGGGGCCAGCTGCGGCAGTTCGCTGATCAGATTTTGTTCCAGCAGGGTCAGTTGCTGAATTTGCTCGCATAAAGCATCACCACGTTGCTCCAGCGCTTCGGCTTTTAAGTTCATGCTGGCTTCGAGCTCTTCACCAAACTTTTCCATCCGCTCACCAAAGGCTTCCATCCGCTGCTCGAAGTTGCCTTCGCCGCTGAAAAAGGCTTTGCCCAGTTGCCAGAAAATACTGCCCATCGAGCTTTTCACCACTTCTTCAATCGCCGCTTCAAACTCGGGGCCAAAAGCTTCATTCAGCGCATCGAACTGACTGCCGCGGATCACCAGGGTATCGCCCTGCTCAGAAATAATCCGGCTTCTGGCCTCATCAACGTTTTGCATCGCGCTCTGCATCGCCTTGTGCTGCGCCAGCGGCCGGCCGGTTAATTCGGTCAGCACCTGATCGACGGCGCTGTAGGCCAGGTCCATCGCTTCGACCACAATACGCACCGTGCTTTGGCCTTGCTGATAGACTCCCTCGCGGTACTGCATCAGCTGCGCACGCTGGGCCGGGGTGGTTTGCTGCGCTTCTTGCTGCAACCAGAAGTTGCCATCTTGGTCGATACGCCATAACTCGGTGCCGGCCGAAGACAGGGTCAGCTGCTGCGGCGATAGGGTTAAATCATGCTGCAACTGAAAGTTGAATTGCTGGTGCTGCACCGTGCCGCTGCTCAGAGTGAATGCCAGGGCGGTGGTAAATACGAGGCTGCTCATCATGCTGTTCCTTCTTGTTGGGTGTTGCTAATGCAAATTACTTTTTAAGTGAACGGACTTCTGCAACCGCAATGCCAACTTTTATCTGATTGTTTTTAATGCTATTTTACATAAGCCTCTGATTGCACCATTGGCGCAAATAAGGAAATTGACCAAAAAGTAGTCCTTTTACTAAACCGACTTACCCGCTTTGTAATTCCATAAAGGAATAAAAAAGAGAGATCTATTCTTTTACGCGTATCCATATAGACGGCTATGCTAGCGGCCTTATCATCGAACAGGTGTCGTTATGCTTTTGTCTTCTCTTGTCGCGCAGGCCAGCCCGTTGTCGGAACAGCAGGTGCAGCAGTTGCAGGGGCTGGTTAGCCAGCTTAATCCCATTCAGCAAGCCTGGGTCAGTGGCTATTTGGCGGCCAGTGCCCAGCTGGCCGGTGGCACTTTGCCGCAGCAGCCAGCTGCCAGTGCGGCCCCGGCGGCGACCCTGACCATTTTGTATGGCTCCCAGACCGGCAATGCCCGCCATGTCGCCGAACAATTGGCGGCACAGGCCAAAGCCAAACAGTGGGCGGTGAACCTGCTGGATATGGCCGATTACAAAGCCAATCAGCTGAAGAACGAGCAATTCCTAACCATCGTCACCTCCACCTACGGTGAGGGTGAGCCGCCGGAGAATGCCGAAGCCTTCTACAAATTCCTGTTCAGTAAAAAAGCGCCTAAGTTGCCACAGCTGAAATACGCCGTGCTTGGCCTGGGTGACACCAGTTACGAATTTTTCTGCAAAACAGCGCAGGATTTTGACCAGCGACTGGCCGAGCTGGGCGCGACAGCCCTGCAAGGCCGACAGGATCTGGATGTCGATTACGAAAGCGCTGCCAACAGCTGGAATCAGGCGTTAATTGAAGTGCTCGAACCCGAGTTTAAAGAAAGTGCGACGCCAGCCAGTGGCGCCCAGGTCATTGCCTGGCCAGGCCAAACCGCCGCCGCTGCCAGCAGCTACAGCAAGCAACAGCCGTTTGCCGCTGAGCTGTACACCAATCAGAAAATCACCGGTCGTGATTCAAGCAAAGACGTGCGTCATATCGAAATTTCACTGGCTGGCTCGGATCTGAGCTACCAGCCGGGCGATGCGCTCGGCGTCTATTTCGACAATGATCCGGCGCTGGTACGCGAGCTGCTGCAAATCACCGCCATTGCCAGCACCGCACCGGTTCGCCTTGGCGAGCAGCGTCTGACAGTTGTCGAAGCCTTAACTAGCCAGCTGGAGCTGACCCAGTCGTACCCGGCTTTTGTCGACAAGTACGCCGCCGCCATTGGCAGCGAGGCCTTACAGGCGCTTGCCGCGGATAAAGCGGCGCTGCGGGATTATCTGGCAGTGCGGCAAATCATCGACATCGTGCGCGAATACCCAGGCATGCCAAGTGCCCAGCAGCTGGTGGATGCACTGCGCAAACAACAGCCCCGGCTTTATTCGATTGCCTCATCGCAGGCCGAGGTGGAGGACGAAGTGCATTTAACCGTTGGCGTGGTCCGCTACGATGCCTTTGGCAGCACCCACTTAGGCGGCGCGTCCGGCTTTTTGGCTGAGCGGCTGGCCGAAGGCGACCAGGTGCGGGTTTTTGTCGAGAAAAACGACAACTTCCGCTTGCCGGTCAACGACGACACCCCGATCATCATGGTGGGCCCCGGCACCGGCATCGCCCCTTTCCGCGCCTTTTTGCAAGAGCGTGAGCAGCGCGGCGCCAGCGGCGACAACTGGCTGCTCTTTGGCAACCCGCACTTTACCCAAGATTTCTTGTATCAAGTTGAGTTGCAGCGGTATCTGAAACAAGGGCTGCTGAGCCGGCTGGATGTGGCCTTTAGCCGCGATCAGGCCGAGAAAATCTACGTGCAGCACAAGCTGCAAAAACAAGGCAGCGACATCTTTGCCTGGCTGGAGCGCGGTGCTCACCTGTACATCTGTGGCGATGGCAACCGGATGGCGAAAGATGTGCACCAGGCCCTGCTGACCATTATTCAGCAGCACGGCGGCAAAAGCCCGGAGCAGGCCGAACAGTATTTAGATGAATTGAAGCAAGCCAAACGTTATCAGAAGGATGTGTATTAATGAGCCAGTATCCGATCAATCCAGCTTTTGTTGCCGAGGGCAAGCTGTCTGATAACGAACGGTTAAAGGCCGACAGCGATCACCTGCGTGGTACCATTACCACCGACTTGCAGGACGAAATCACCGGCGGTTTTAACGGCGATAACTTTATGCTGATCCGTTTTCACGGCATGTACCAGCAGGATGACCGCGATATCCGCGCCGAGCGGGCCGCGCAAAAACTGGAGCCACTGCACAATGTGATGCTGCGGGCCCGGATGCCGGGCGGTATTATCACCCCAACCCAGTGGCTGGCCATCGACCGCTTTGCTGCCGAGAAAACCATGTACGGCAGTATCCGGCTGACCACCCGCCAGACCTTCCAGTTTCATGGCGTGCTGAAACCCAACATTAAACCGATGCACCAGTTCCTGCATGACATTGGCATTGACTCCATCGCCACCGCCGGCGATGTCAACCGTAACGTGCTCTGTACCTCCAACCCGGTGCAGTCGGAATTGCATCAGCAGGCCTATCAGTGGGCGGTGAAAATCAGCGAGCATTTGCTGCCAAAAACCCGCGCCTACGCCGAGATCTGGCTGGATGAGGAAAAGGTCGAAACCACCGAGCAGGAACCCATACTGGGCGATAGCTACTTGCCGCGTAAATTCAAAACCACGGTGGTGATCCCGCCGGACAACGACATCGACGTGCATGCCAACGATCTGAACTTTGTCGCCATTGCCGAAAACGGCCAGCTGGTCGGTTTTAACGTGCTGGTGGGTGGTGGCCTGGCCATGACCTTTGGCGATACCTCGACCTACCCGCGCCGGGCCGATGAACTGGGCTTTATTCCGCTGGAGCACACCTTACAAGTGGCTGAGCATGTGGTGACGGTGCAGCGCGATTATGGCGATCGGGTCAACCGCAAAAACGCCAAAACCAAATACACCCTTGATCGCATCGGGCTGGATAATTTCCGCCGCGAAGTCGAACAGCGGGTGGGTGTGCCGTTCGAGCCGGTACGGCCCTATACCTTTACCAACCGTGGCGATCGCATTGGCTGGGTCGAAGGCATCGATGGCAAGCACCATTTAACCCTCTTTATCGAAAACGGCCGGGTGCTGGATTTCCCCGGCAAGCCGCTGAAAACCGGCCTGGCCGAGATCGCCAAAGTGCATCAGGGCGATTTCCGCATGACCGCCAATCAGAATCTGATTGTCGCCGGTGTGCCGAGCGAGCAAAAAGCCCAGATTGAACAGCTGGCCCGAAAATACGGCCTGATTGATGATGGCCACAGCGAGCAGCGCAAGAACTCGATGGCCTGTGTTGCCTTCCCCACCTGCCCGCTGGCGATGGCTGAAGCCGAGCGCTATTTGCCAGAGCTGGTGACCAAGGTGGAAGGCCTGCTTGGCAAACACCAACTGGCCGATGAGCATATTGTGCTTCGGGTCACCGGCTGCCCTAACGGCTGTGGCCGCGCCATGCTGGCCGAAGCCGGTTTGGTCGGCCGGGCGCCGGGCAAGTACAACCTGTACCTCGGCGGCGACCGGGTCGGCAGCCGGGTACCGAAGTTGTATCTGGACAATGTCGGGGAAGCCGAGATTTTAACCGCGCTCGATCAGCTGATTGGCCGCTGGGCCAAAGAGCGGCTGGCCGATGAGTGCTTTGGCGATTTTGTTATCCGCGCCGGTGTGGTGGCGGAAGTCAAAGTTTCCAAAACCGATTTTCATGCCTGAGTGAGGCCAGAATGAGCAAATTTCGACAGATCCTGACGCAGGATGAAGCCACCCGGCAAGACTGGCTGGCTGAAATCAACAGCATCCTGACCCCGCTTAGCGCTGCAGAGCGGGTGCGCTGGGCGCTGGCGCATTTGCCACAGCAACCGATGCTGAGCTCCAGTTTTGGTATTCAGGCAGCGGTAATGCTGCATTTGGTGACGCAGCAGCAAGCCGATATCCCGGTGGTGCTGACCGATACCGGCTATTTATTCCCGGAAACCTATCAGTTTATCGATCAGCTGACCGAGCAACTGGGATTAAACCTGAAAGTCTACCGCGCAGCGCTCTCGCCGGCCTGGCAGGAAGCGCGTTACGGCCAGCTGTGGCACAGCGCCGACGGCATTAAGGAGTACAACCGGCTGAACAAAGTGGAACCGATGCAGCGTGCCTTGCGTGAGCTCAATGTCGGTTGCTGGTTTACCGGCCTGCGCCGCAGTCAAAGCAGCACCCGGGCCGACAAGCAGGTGGTGGAAATCAGCCGCGGCGTGGTCAAGGTGCAGCCGATCATCGACTGGAGCAATAAGGAGGTGTTCTATTACCTAAAAGAGCACGGCCTGAGCTACCACCCGCTATGGGAGCAAGGCTATTTGTCGGTCGGTGATACCCACTCCACCGTCAAGTTTGAGCCCGGCATGAGCGAAGAAGACACCCGCTTTAACGGCTTTGGCCGCGAATGCGGCTTGCATATCGATGGCGATGGCATCTAGCCATCGCCGATAGAAATGTTTAATACGTCAATATCGTTCGGCACACTGTATCCTCTTATGCTGACCAATCTTCAATGCGAAGGTCAGGCACTCGCTCAAATTCTCTGGTGTTATTCGTTACCAGAACGCACCCCGCGGCAATCGCATTGCCAGCTATCGCAGCATCATTTGCACCGATAGGCGTACCACGTTCGGCCAGATAGCGCTTTATTGTCGCTGTGGTCTCTACAGCTGCTTTATCCCACGGCAGCACCGCGTCAACACGCTCCATAAACTGATCTACTATCAAGTTGTGCTTTGGCGAAGCCTTTTTACCGATGGCACCAAAGCGCAGCTCTGCATAGGTAATTGCAGAAATAACCAGGCGATCTTTATTTTCAACATGCCCTTGCAGCACCTTCAGCAGTGTTTCAGGTCGTTCACGCATGATGAAAGAACAGATATTGGTATCGAGCATGTAAGTCTTTTTCAAAGCACAACCCGCCCATCTTCAATAACATCACCGCGATCAGCTAGGAAATCGGCATCAGCCATAGGGGCATCAGCAAAACTTGTCCACGTTTTTCGAGCTGGGCGCAATATAAGAGCATCACCCTCACGACTTATTTCAACTTCGGCAACGCCTTCAAATTCGAACTCTTTTGGTATGCGAACAGCCTGACTGCGACCGTTGATAAATAATGATGCTGTTTTCATGTCAACCTCCAAAGCATATCGCTTGCATATGTCAGTATAAATAACAGACTGGATATGTCAAGCATATACATGATTAAATCGTAAACAACTTTGCTAACGATACTGCACTCACTTCTGCCATGCTGGATCGAGTTTTACATCACTCTCATATTTTACACATTAAAGGAGAAAGCTATCGGATCAGAGAAAAGAAGCAAGCCGGATTAATGGATAAACCCAAAGAGTAGTGGATCACTTTTCGATTGTTGTTGACAGTGGTCAAGGTGCAGCCGATCATCGACTGGAGGAATAAGGATGTGTTCTATGACTTAAAAGAGCACGGCCTGAGCTACCACCCCCAATGGGAGCAAGGCTATTTGTCGGTCGGCGATACCCACTCCACCGTCAAATTTGAGCTCAGCATGAACCCGCTTTAACGGCTGTGGCCGCGAGTGCGGCCTGCATATCAATGGCGATGGCATCTAGCCATCGCCATCAGTTGTTAACCAACACTCAAAACAAACACGAAAATGATAAAAAAATGATTTTTTACTGATATCATAACGCTACGATAACTCACCATATTGATATACACTTGCTTTGTTGCTTACATATTTACAGCATATGTGGGTATATGCCTATTATGTTGCAATCCAATTTCAAGGGGAGAAATATGAAAATCTCAAAATCTCAAAATCTCAAAATCTCAAAATCTCAAAATCTCAAAATCTCAAAATCTCAAAATCAATTTTTATCGTTTCCCTAATAGCTTCCACAGCAATATTACAGGGCTGTAGTTCAGTTGAGCCTATTGATCTTGAGAGCTGTAGAGATAGATCGCAAACGGTTACTGAGTCAATTGGAACAAGTGGAGCAAGTAGAACAACTACAACTGAAGGGCGAAACTGTGGAGGTGGCAGTGGTGGTGTACAAGCCTTTTTGCAACGAGTATTAAGAACAGTTTATGCTTATACCGGTTTCCAGTCCTACAATCTGGATTTTAGTCAGTTTAGAATGGACATCAGTACTCATAACGCTCAATTCCAAAACCAGCCAGGCAATCTTTCCATAACATTGTTTAATGGTGACCATAGTCTTGCAGAAAAGCAATTTGCCTACAACGCTTCTGGCAACACACTGACACTAGCAAATCCTCAGGCAGTACAGCATTGGGTTGCTGGTTTTGAAGGCATAGCCGATGGCTATGCCGTTAGCGTAACAGGCCTTCAGCTTAGTCAAGCCGTTGGACAGCACTCTATGCACGCCACCGCTAAATTTGGCAATCAACACCTTGCCACCTTCAACTGGCAAGGGTATGCAGGCAATGATTGCGACACTTGCGTTATGCAATAAAGCCATTGCTAATAATTTTATGCCGGGTTGTATTATCAGTCCGGCTTTTAAGTTAGGTCACTATGATTTTTCGAGTCTTTTTTGTATTAACAGTGGTTTTTTTTATAGTCAATTGCAGCACCACTCCCAGTACCGCTACAGCATCCATCAACCCTTGGGACCAAAAGCTTTACTCCAACTATCAAGGCACTGTCTCAAGGCCCATCGAGTTTTGCAGCACTTATCAACTGACCGAACCTTTGTTACTGACGCTGCGCTTTGATTGTTTGCTGTCTGAAGAGAAAGTGCAACTCTATCAGCGCGCCTTTGCGCTCTATCACCCTTTTATTATTGAGCACTTTAATGCCTCCCTGCTATCGAACTTCATTAAACTTGATAAACCGCTTTGCTTTGCAGTCGTACACCGGGAAACAACTTTTCGGATCGGTGAGCCGGTAACGGATTGCGTTTATTTGTATCGACCCGCTCTTGCAGCCGAGCGATTTCAAGCGGTAAAAACCCAATTACACAATGCCGGTATTAGCTGGGATCCTGCACCTGAGCTTGTTGCCTTTACAGAATCTGAAGAACGTTATTCCGCTGTATTTGCATTAAAAGTGTTGTACATGGACATTGTGGACGATTTCTACCCGATAATGTTGCATGAATATTTTCATTATCAAACCTTACCTCTCAAAAAGTTAAGGCCATGGCGGCCAGAGCCGGTGGGGCCGTTCTATGATATTTGGGTAAATGAATATCTTAGCTTCACACTGCAGCGTAATATGGAAATGAACACGTTTAAAACCTTGCTCTATTTTATTGATGGCCCAGTCCAGAATACTTTTGATCTTGGTGGTTTTAATGAAAGCTATGACTTTGATAGTACGTTCTGCCAGCGACAGCGCACTGAGCGACAATGGCTAAAGCAGTGGTCAGAGCATAGAAAGCAGCGTAAGAACGCGATCAAGAGTCAAAGTGGCAACATGCTTCGTTATTTGCAATCATTGCACCAGGATCCACACTTAGCGCCTATTTACGCTTTTTACGAACTAACGTCATTGGCAGAGCCAGGCCAGGGTTTTAACGATCTGATTGCCCGCATACCTGCCTGCAACCCCGATAAAGTCCTGCCGGTGCATGCTTTTAAACAGCGACTGCTGGATTATGACTTTAGCACCCTGTTTGTTGAAGCACCCAACGATGCAGACGCATTCACCGGCTTCGAGACGCTGCTGCGTACCTTGTGGCTGCAACCATCGGATAGCGGCAATCCGTTTAGTGCCTGTGAAGCCTTGGCCAATGATGCCGAAGTGCAGCAAACTTGCGCGGCCCTGGTGATGGATACCCTGTTCTGGCGGCAGCTGAGTTTAGCGGAAGTTTCATGGACCGGACTTAGCTTGCCTGAGTCTGCCAAGGCGTTGCAGCCACGGCTGTCGGCCTGGCTGGAAGATACCAAACTTTTGTCTTCCACCCCCTTGCCACTGGCCAATAAAGTCGATTACCTGCTGGCTCAGGATGGCCGCTTTCGTAACTCACAACAGCAGGTAGCCGATACCGGTGCCGGTTTAAATGTCTGGCCGGGCGATACAGATTGTGAGCTCAGCGGTGAGCAGCTGGTCACTACCCTGGCAGGTCAAACAGTGCCCTTGCAGCGCTGCCGGTTCGAGGATGGCCTGGGCGTGCTATGGCGCAAAGACGGCCAAACCGAGCAGGTGATTGGCCTGCCTGCGCTGGTGGCGCAGCAAGCGAAGCTAATACGTGATCAGGGCGCGATGAATTACAGCGTTAGCGTCCCCTATGTGTTTCAGAATGGCTTTGTGGTATTTCAGCAGATGGATCATCAGGTACGGTTAAACCTTTGCCTGGATACGGGCAGCCCGCTGTCGTACATCACCCGCCGTTATCGTGAGCGCTACCAGCTCACCCCCCGTTACCTGGCGTCACGGTTAGAGCCGGAAGAGGAGGTGAGTGCATTCCCCCGCCGGGTGCTGCTGCCCATTTTAGGAGCGCAACGTAAAGTCAGGGTACTGCCGCACGATGGTTTTATGCAGTGCGATATCATTGTGGGCAGCGATTTGCTGGATCTATACAGTGCCATCGAGCTGGGCGACAATACCTTAACCTTGTGGTTTGAAAATGACGCATCCATTGACATTAGCGAATAGATTGCGACCGAGCAAGCCCCTGCCTCCCTTGAGTAAGCATATGTTTTATATTCGTATTATTTTTATTGTTGGCTTGATGAGCCAATTGCTGGCTTGCTCGTCTCTGCTTGAACACAAACTTACCCAGGCTCAGGGGGCACCAATGATGCAGCCATTCGTGCTTGAACATATTTTCCAGCAACAGCGCTTTTGCCATCCAGATAGCCCACATAACTCTGAGCCTTGCCTGCGTTACTTTGATCTGGATGTGACTGAGCGGATAGCAAGCTTTGCTTCAAACATGGAGTTAAACTTCGATAAAGAGGGTATGCAGCTTACAGACCAAATCACCTTTAGCTTGAAAGCCCCACCAGATCAGGCGCCATTGGCAGTGATTTTCCCCGGCTACAGCATGCATGCGACAGACATGGTTTTTTATGCCAGCTGGCTAAATGATCTGGGATTTTTTCCCATCATCGCCGATGGGCCAACCTACCAAACCCCATTCGATTTTGGTCAGGGCTATGCCAGCCAACTGGCTCTGGCACTCTCGACGCGCTACCCGGATCGCCCCGTACTCTTGCTTGGCTTCTCAATGGGTGCCAGCAGCCTGGAGCCTTTCATTAGCCAGCATCAAAAGGTACTAGGCGCCATTGCCATTGCCCCGATGCAAGACTTTCAGGCCACCGGCAGAGCGGTTTTTGAGCGGGCCCGGCAACGTAGAGTGCTGCTACGTTTACTGCCAGAAGCTGCCATTGAGCAAGCGCTTGCCAATATCCTGAATAAAATTCAGCTGACAGCAGATCAGCTGGATTTCAACCACAGCGCCAGCAGGCTGCCTACGCCATTATTGGTGATTAGTGGCGAGCTCGACTGGATTTCCCCGCCTGCCAATCTTGAGGCCGGCGCATCTTTCACGCATATTCAACTTCCTTATCAATTCCACGAGTCCCTGCTGCATCCCTGGCCAGAAATCCGTCAAGAAACGCTGCGCTGGTTGGAATCAGAGCAACTGCCATTTCAACTGGTGCATCAAAAATCCAAGTCAAGCTCTCCAGCGACAACAAAACAACTTATTTATTTGACATTTAAAACTTTATATATACATTTAGACCAGTCGTGCTACAGCCTGAACGTTTAGGGAGACTTCAACATGCATCGCATTCTTTGGTTTCTGTTCGCCATTTTAATGCTGTTTTCTTTCAAAGCAGTTGCAAACCCATGCCTGAATTATCTGAACCATATCAGCGGCTCCTGTGCTGCGGAGTACCGGTACGCTACTCTGACAAAACATTTTCGTGACAGGTACAACGAACCACAAGATGTGACTTGGCATGTCATTTCAAAGGTATCGCCTCAATCCCCTGGCCTTGTTCAACTGGACTTACATTTCCGACTTTTTTGCCACTCCGACTGCCTTGAGGACAGGGAAAGGTTTCTCAATGCGGCACTGTGGGATTTTAGGTCCGCCCTGATTGCAGATGCATTTTTTGGTTACCGTTACTGCAACGAAGAGGATGACTCCTGTGGCGAAGCCCGTCCGGCACCCAACTATGATCAAGATGACTTGGTCAAGATAAGCCCGATGCTGGAGCTTCAGAACATGGCCAAAAGCAGCCAGAGCAAAGCAGAGTTCAGAGAGTTGCTAAGGCTGAATCAGCAAGCGCCGATGCTGGTGCTGCTGCAAGTGTCAGAGCATCAGTTTGAGCTTTGCATCGAACAAGACAGCGGCTGTCAGCCGCTTGCTGGCCGAATTTTTCGTGGTGACACTGCAGCCCGGGTCGAGCTCAATCATCATTTGGGCAGTCGATTCAATACTGGCGTATCAACATGGCTGCATGGTTGGCTCAGTGGGCACCCAAAGCCCTATCAGTGCGCTACCGAACAGCGCTGCGGCTTGCCCGACAAGGACGGTACTGCCGAGTGCAGCATGAGGCTGGATTGCCACTTATAACACCGCTCAAAAGCAACTGCTTTTGCAGACCAGAGCAAGCCAAGGCTCATCGATGTGCTTGCTCCAATCCCATGATGTTTTCATCCTCAAGGATAGGTTACACTAGCTGCATCTTCTTCTTTTTTAAAGAACGACCATGAGCGACTGGCTTGCAACCCTGGATCACTGGCGCGAACTCTCCCCCGAGCTCTTTATGGCTGGCAGCTTGCTGCTGCTGGTGCTGCTGTCCTGGCTGGCCAACTGGCTAACCAAAAACATTCTGGTACAGGCGGTTGCCAAAGCCTTTAACGCCACCCCTTTTGCCCAAAACAAGCTGCAGCGGGATTTTGGCATCATTGCCCGCCTGGCCAATGTGGTGCCGGCACTGGTTTTGGCAGCCGGGGTTGGCTTGATTGAAGGCTTGCCGCATCTGGTGGTGGAAGTGGTGCGCAATGTCAGCAATGCCTTTATTGTGCTGACCATTGCTATGTCGCTCAGCAATGTGCTGACCATGGTCAACAGTCTGTACGAGCGCCGGCCCGATTCAAAAACCAAGCCGATTAAAGGCTACATTCAGCTGCTGAAAATCATTGTCTACACCGTCGCCTTTGTGCTGATGGTGGCGATGCTGATTGACCGCTCGCCGCTGATCTTGTTATCGGGCATGGGCGCCATGATGGCAGTACTGCTGCTGATTTTTCAGGACACCATTTTATCGGTGGTGGCCAGTGTGCAGATTGCTTCCAACGATGTGATCCGGGTCGGTGACTGGGTCGAGATGCCACAGCTGAATGCTGATGGTGATGTGATTGACATTGCACTCCATACGGTGAAAATCCAGAACTGGGATCGCACCATCACCACCATCCCAACCCGCCGTTTTATGACCGATCCCTTTAAAAACTGGCGCGGCATGCAGCAGTCCGGTGGCCGGCGCATAAAGCGCAGCCTGATGATCGATCAGCAAAGTGTGCGTTTTTTAACAGCGGAAGAGCGGGCACATCTGGATCGGTTCCGGCTGCTGAAAGACTATCTGGCGGAAAAGGATCGCGATATCAAAGCCTGGAACGAGGCACTGAAAGAGCAGGGCAAAGAACCGGTTAATACCCGGCGTATTACCAACCTCGGGACTTTTCGCGCCTATGTGCAGCGCTATTTGCAAAGCCATCCGCGGGTGCATCAGGGCATGATCCAGATGGTACGGCAAATGCCACCAACACCGGATGGTCTGCCACTGGAAGTCTACTGCTTTACCAATACCGTGGCCTGGGTCGAGTACGAAAGCATTCAATCGGATATTTTTGATCATTTGTTTGCGATTTTGCCGGAGTTTGGCCTACGCATGTACCAGCACCCCAGCGGGCTGGATTTGCGCCAACTACGGGTAGAAGGCTTCACGACCAGCGCAGACTAACACCAGTTAGCTCATTGTGTTATTCTGCAAAACAGAGTCTGGGCCAATGCTCACAGAAGCGCTTTACGGTCATCAAGCATACAAAGGAATCAATATGGATATTAATGCCGCTGTGCTGGGTCAATTTATGTTCTTCTTTCTGGTGTTCGTTGGTATCACCAGTTACTTTTTGGCACGTAGGAAGACCAATACGCCCATCCTGGCTACCCTCATTGGCGTCTTACTGGCGATTGTTCCCCCTCTGGGCCTGATTTACCTGGCGGCCCTGGTGTTAAAAGAGGATGTGACAGCCAGTTAAACAGCAGCGCGTTTTCCTTGGCATCACGCTTGCATCAGATCAGGCTCTGTTGTTGTTCTTGCATCAGGGTGCTGTGCAGTCGTTGCTGCAATTGTTCACGGATCCAATCGCTTAGCGCGTGACTCTGAGTGGCTTTCCACTTACCCTGCTGCAACTGCTTGCTCCATTGCAGCAGCTGCACCTGCGCCTTCTTGTCCCAATCGCTGGCCTGAGTCGTTAGTGCCAGCCGGCTGCGCTCGGCGTGTGGCCTTAGCCACAACAACTGCACAAAGGTCAGTGCCCGGGCCATCAGCACCAGCGGAAAATTTGGGTGCTGCACCGGGCCAATATAGTGCCGCTCTTGGCTCAGCGGCAACCAGCCCAGTTTTTTACCCGGTAACTGCTTGCTGGCCAGCCAACCGGCCGCCGAGCCCAGCACGCCGCCGGATAAAGCGCCCAGCATCAGCGAGCTGCCGCCAAGGCCCAGATCCAGCACAGCCCCGGTGGCCATGCCGGCGCCCCCGCTGACCAGCAACAACTCCTTTTGCTGCAGCCCCCACAGGTACCAGGTTTCGGTATTCATCAACCGGTCGCGCTCAATCGGCCAGTCGAGCTGACGGGCCAACTCGCTCTGACCATGCCCCCAGCTTTGCGCCAACTGTTCGAACAACTGGCTTTCGGCCTGATCCAGTTGTTGCTGCAGCCAGACTTCCGGCTGTTTTAACAACGAAGGCGGCAGCAACGACAACGGCTGGCGAAAACTCAGCTGGGCACACCAATAATCTGCCAGTTCGATGCTGACCTGCTGCAGCCGCTGCTGCTCACGGTGCAGCAACTGGCGGTTGAGTTCGGTCAAAGCAGCGGTCCAGTCCGGAGTGAGCTCCGCCATGGCCTGAAACAGTGCCTGGCGGGCCGGCAAGGTAGCGGTCATCGGGTTAAAAACCCGCACCCACTGAAAGCTTTGGTTCAATGTGAGCTGCCAGCTTTGGCTGTGATTGCTGGGGGCTATCGGATTGATCAGCGCCATCCGTGGTTGCCCGGTCCAGCGTAGAATTTCCATTTCCGCCTCGTCGGTGGTACTGACCGGGCTGCTGGCATCGGTGACAAACAAAATACCGCTACCGGCCATAATCGGGCTTAACAGCGCTACCTCATCCGGAAACTGCTGCTGGTGCGAAGGCTCGGCCAAAAAAGCCCGTACCCGGGCCGGCCGTTCGGCTGGCGCTACCGGCACCTGCTGCAACCAGGCCAGCACCTGACGGGCACGCTGAAACCCCGGGGTATCGGTCAGCGCCAGCAGCACCTTGCCATTTAACACGAATTCAAAGCGCTCGGCTTCACGGGTGGTGCCAGATTCTACCCCAACCCGCACCGCGTCGTTTTCTACCAGGGTCGATACTATCGACGACTTGCCCTGATTCGGATGGCCGACCACACAAAATTGCGGCGCTGTTGTCATGCATTCTCCTCCAGCCAGGCCAGCTGCTCGGCTTTGGCAAAGGCCTGCCAACTGGCGCTGTGCCGCGCGTTGCTGTCATCCTGTTGCAGCCAAAGCGCCTGTGCAATGCCCTGCTTGCGGGCCAGCGCCATCCAGTCGGAAAGCTCCGCCACCGGGCTGCGACTGGCCGGCACCCGCCACAGCAGTTGCTTAGGCCTGGTTGCCAGCAGTGCACCAAAGGCATCGTTATCCTGCTGCCAGTCGTCCTGCCCCAGGGTCAGCGCCTCAGCGCTGGCTGGCAATTGCCACTGCAGCAAACTGGCCTGTTGCCACTGTGCCAACGAAGTGGTGGTAAGTTCGGCAGCGGACGATGTGGTGGGTGATGACGCCGTGCTGGCTTGCTGGATTTGCAACTCCGGTTGACTGCGCCGGCTTTGCCAATGACAAAAAAGCGCCAGCGCCAGCCGTGGCAGCAGGTTGTAACACAGCAGGCTCATGGCCAAGAAGGGCCACCAGCCACTGGTTTGCGCAAGCAGCGCCGATTGCTGCTCAATGCGGGCAAAGCGGCTCTGCTCAATTAACGTATTATCTGGCACCGCAGCAGGCCAAAGGCTGTGCCAGGGCCAGCTAAGCCACTGGGTTAACTGAAGCACGGCCCTTTGTTCCAGCAGCAAGGTCGAGCTCCAGCCAAAGGCCAGATCCGACAGCAGCAACAACAGCAAGAATACCAGCCCGATCCCCAGTCCAAACCAGCACCACAGCCAGTTCAGCTGGGCCAGAAGCCACCACTGCTGATGGTGCTGCGGCTGCCAGTACAGCGGTTGCTGGCTCAACCGGGCCAACCAGGGCCGGCCAGGGCGCAGCATCAACCCCAACGCCAACAGGCTACCCAGCAAGGGCAGGCCGGCCCACAGCAACCAGAGCAACAGCACATTAACGCGGCCATCGGCACTGTAATTCAGGCTGGCAGCACCCAGTACCATGCCCAGCAACATTGCCAGTGGCCAACGCCACCAGGGCAACACCAGTTGATTTGAAACTGCATTCAATGCCATCGGCCTCTGTGGTTGAATTCATGCTCTGGTCATTATCTTATGTCAGGATAGCATTAAGGAACACGGTCCGGTCATGGTTTTTCCGGCGTTAAGTGGGTTCACTGGTTGAATTTATCGCCACAGCCCCCATTGTTGAGAGGGATTGATGGAACGGCTGGAGTACAGCAACGCTTTATCGATTAAATTGATTAAAGCCATTTGTTTTATTCATTTTGCATAATGGGTGCCACTTGTTAGAGTAGCACCCGTCGAAACACCCAATGTTATTAACTGAAATGGAGGAAGACGATGTCTTCAATTATCAATACCAAGATCAAACCTTTTAAAGCCACTGCTTTTCAAAATGGTAAATTTATCGAAGTAACCGAGCAGGACTTACTGGGTAAGTGGTCTGTTGTGTGTTTCTACCCGGCGGATTTCACCTTCGTTTGCCCAACTGAGCTGGGCGACCTGGCTGATTTCTACCCGCAGTTCCGTGACATCGGTGTGGAAGTGTTCTCTGTGTCTACCGACACCCACTTCACCCACAAAGCATGGCACGATGCGTCTGAGACCATCAAGAAAATCGAATACCCAATGATCGGTGACCCGACTGGCGCTATCACCCGCAACTTCGGTGTGATGATCGAAGAAGAAGGCCTGGCCCTGCGTGGTACTTTCGTTATCAACCCTGAAGGCGAAATCAAAGTTGCTGAAATCCATGACCTGGGTATCGGCCGTAGCGCTGCTGAGCTGTTCCGTAAAGTACAAGCGGCTCAGTACGTTGCGAACCACGACGGCGAAGTTTGCCCAGCCAAATGGACTCCAGGTGAAGCGACTCTGGCTCCATCACTGGACCTGGTTGGCAAAATCTAAATGCCACACCACCGTTGCCCGGCAGCGGACGCTGAAACCACGCCTCACTATTGAAGCTGGTTTCAGCTTCTCCCCCTGCACGTAAAAAACGGTACTTAGCCAGCATCAAAGGATGCTGGCTACCTTAAGCTTTGCCTGAAATCTGGGCTTTGCCTGAAACAACGCGCTAAACACAGTCAAGAGATGGAGTAGACTCAATGTTAGATACCAATCTGAAACAACAATTAAGCAGCTATCTGCAGAACCTGAAATCCCAGGTAGAGCTGGTCGTATCTCTGGACGATAGCGCCAAAGCTCAGGAATTAAATACCCTGGCGACTGAGATTGCTGGTTTGTCCGATCTGGTCAGCCTGCGTCGTGACGACAGCGCGTCCAAGCGCGCCCCGGCCATGCAGGTGCACTCGGTCGACAAAGGCACCGTCATCACCTTTGCCGGTGTACCGATGGGCCACGAATTTACCTCTTTGGTGCTGGCTTTGCTGCACTCAGGTGGCCATCCGATCAAGATTGAGCCAGAGCTGATTGAACAAATCCGCCAGCTGACCGGCCGTTTTGAATTTGAAACCTACATTTCGTTAAGCTGCCAGACCTGCCCGGAAGTGGTGCAGGCGCTGAATATGATGGCAGCCATTAACCCCAACATTACCAGCGTGATGATCGACGGCGCCCTGTTCCAACAGGAAGTCAGCGATCGCAATGTGATGGCGGTACCGACCGTGTTTTTAAATGGCGAGCAGTTCTCGCAAGGCGCCATCACGCTGGAGCGGATTATCCAGAAAATTGATGTCAATGCCGAAGCCCGTCAGGCTGAAGCGCTGAAACAAAAAGATGCCTTTGATGTGCTGGTCGTTGGCGGTGGCCCGGCCGGTGCTTCTGCTGCAGTCTATGCGGCCCGTAAAGGCCTGCGTACCGGCGTGCTGGCCGAGCGTTTTGGTGGCCAGGTGGCCGATACCGTCGGCATTGAAAACTTTATCTCGGTGCAATACACCGAAGGCCCGAAGCTGGTCAACGCATTGGAAGCCCATGTCCGCCAATACGAAGTGGACATTATGAACAACCAGCGCGCGACCAAACTCAGCAAATCTGAGCAAGTCGAGCTGGAGCTGGCCAACGGCGCTGTGCTGAAAAGCAAAACCCTGATCTTGGCCCCGGGTGCCCGCTGGCGCGAAATGAATGTACCAGGCGAGCAGGAATACCGCGGCAAAGGCGTGGCCTACTGCCCGCACTGCGACGGCCCACTGTTTAAAGGCAAGAAAGTCGCGGTCATTGGCGGTGGCAACTCCGGTATTGAAGCGGCCATCGACCTGGCCGGTATTGTTGAGCATGTCACGGTGCTGGAATTTGCCGCCGAGCTGCGCGCCGATGCGGTGCTGGTGAAAAAAGCCAACTCCATGGGCAATATCACCATCATTACTGAAGCGCAGACCACTGAAGTGACCGGTGATGGCAACAAGGTCAATGGCCTTCAGTACACCGATCGCAACACCGGCAACAGCCATCACATCGAGCTGGCGGGTATCTTTGTGCAAATCGGCCTGGTGCCAAACACCGAATGGCTGCGCGGCGCAGTGGAGCTGAGCCCACGCGGTGAGATCATTGTCGATGAGCGCGGCCAGACTTCGCTGCCTGGTGTGTTCGCCGCCGGTGATGCGACTACCGTGCCGTACAAGCAGATTGTTATTGCGATGGGCAGCGGCGCCAACGCCTCGCTAGGTGCCTTTGACTACCTGATCCGTCACTAAATTTAAAGCGCGTCCCCTTTGCGGCAGCCTTCGGGTTGCCGTTTTTTTTGCTCTTACCAGTGCCTGGATAGACCTGGACCGTATTGACAACAGCTACACGCCAACCTAAAATTTGTATATCTATTGTGCAGCTGGGGGAGTTACCATGCGTGCTGCAGCCATTAACCTACGGGCCTTGCCCGAGCAGCGGGATCTGATCGATCAAGCAGCCAGCCTGCTGGGTAAAAATCGCTCGGATTTTATGCTGGAAGCTGCCTGTGAGCTGGCGCAGAATGTGCTGCTGGATCAGGTGCATTTTCAGTTGGATGCCGGTAAATACCAGGCTTTTGTCGAGCTGTTGGATGCCCCTCCGGAGCAGAACCCTGGCCTGAAGCGCTTGATGGCGCTCAGAGCACCCTGGGATAACGCCTGATGCTGGAGCTCACTGCTCCACAGCCGCTTGCATCACATCATAGCCTGGAACACTTTTCCTCTGGTGAGACCGTGCTGGATACCTGGCTAAAACGTCGGGCGATGGCAAATCAACTGCGCGGGGCCAGCCGTACCTTTGTGGTGACCGATAAGATCGATGCGGTGTTAGGCTACTACGCCATGGCAGCCGGTGCTGTCGCATTGCAGGCGGCCAGCAGCACGGTGCGCCGGAATATGCCCGATCCTATCCCGGTGATGGTGTTAGCCCGCCTGGCAGTGGATAAGCAAGCACAGGGCATGCAACTCGGAGCTGCCTTGCTGCAAGATGCAGTAAAGCGGGCGCTGCATGTAGCACAGCACACCGGCGTAAGAGCTCTACTGGTGCATGCGCTGCATGAGCGCGCCAAATCATTTTACCTGCACTACGGCTTTCAGGTATCCCCAGTCGATCCCATGGTGCTGATGCTGCGGTTAAGTACCCTTAAACCATAAAAAAACGCCGGATGCATCCGGCGTTTTTGCGTGCAAGAACTGACTCCATCCTTACTCTTTCCTCACTGCGTCGCCATCCGGCGCTGGAATTCGGCCAGATCAGTCACCAGCTGCTGGTTAGGCAAGGTAGCAAACGGCTGCTCACTGAAAGCCGTGCCACGCATCTGCACCGAAATCCGTGCTGCTTCCGGGTTCAGTAAGGTTTGCTGGTAGAAGGCTTGCACGTCCGCCAGCGTCACCTGCTCAACAGCGGCAATCAAGCGCTCACGGCTATCAAAGTCGAAGCGCTCGCGGTACCAGTCGCTGACCAGCGGCCGCATTTCTTCCTGCAGGTTTTTCGGTGGCTCCTTTAAGCTGATCAGCAAGCTCTGCTGCAGCGCCGCAAATTGCTCTGGCGTCACCTGCTGCAAGCGCTGCCAGTACTGGTGCTTAAAATCCTCAAAGCGCTGCTGCATATCGGCCGGGCCTTTGACCGGGGTCTGAATATACAAACCAAAACCGGTGTAGTCATTCAGATCGATGGCGGTGCCACCCACCGCATAGGCCAACTGCTCCTCGGTGCGCAAGGTATCAAAAGCCTGATTGGAAAAGTGCGATGCCAACACATTGGCGGCAGCACGCACCGCCATGCCTTGGTCTGGATGCACATGCATATCAATCAGTGCCACATCGGTGACATGAATATCGCGCGTCAGCACCAGTGCCTCACCTGCGGCTGGTTTCCAGAATGGGCTTTGGGTGTAAGGCGTAATGGTCCGATTGGCTGGCAAAGCCGCATCCAGCTTGTTGACCAGCGTCTGCACATCCTGCTGATCGTAATTGCCAAAGGCAAAGACCCGCACCTGATTGGCTTCCAGCGTTCCAGCAATAAAAGCTCTCAGATCGTCAGGCGTCATCGCCTGCGCTGCGGCGATCAGCTGCTCCGGATTGTAATTTCCGCCGCGATACAGGCTGTTAAAAGCCCAGAACGCCTGACGAAAAGGCACCTGACGACTTTGGTTGGCAAGGCCCCGCACATAACGATCAACCGCCTGCGAGAAACCAGTCTCGGTGATGCTTGGGGTAAGCCCTGCCAGCAATTGCTCCAGCAGCTCGGGTTGCTTGTCGGTAAAGCCATCCAGGTTCAATGTTAAGCCATTGCCATCGCTAAGCCAGACGCCGATGCCGGCCACACGGGCCTCAGTACGCAGGGCACTTTGCTCCAGATTGTACAAGTCCCGCCACAGCGCAAAAGCAACCCGAGCCTTGATGTCGTTTTGAGCCGCAGGGCTGTTCAGCACAATGTCCAACCGGCCTCGTGGCTGGTCACTAAACACCTGGCTTGGGTACAACCAGGCAGCGATGCCGTTGTGATCGACCACCAGCTCAGGCTTTTGCTGCTCGGCCCGGGCTTTAATGGCAAAGCTTTCCGGCAACAAGCGATTGACCTGCGGCAAGTTCAGCGCCAGCTGCGGCTGCTGCCAGGCCGCCATTTCTTCAGCGCTGATATCGACAATTTTGTACTTGCCAACATGATGCACCAATTTGCTGTCGTAGGGCTCTTGCTGGCTGATGTACCAGACCCGAAGGTTATCCGGCGTCAGCTGCACCAGCACCTGCTCAATGGCTTCAGCATCAAAACGCTCATAAATAAAAGGGGCGGCAATGGCATGCTGCACCGGGCGTTTCAACATGCTGGCCGTCAGCCCAGAGGCATAGCCAAAGCCATCGGTTTTCTCCAGAAACTGAAATTGGTTGGCCAGGCTGGTTTTGATTTCCTGATAGTATTGTTCATCCACGCCTTGTTGCTTAATCAGTTCCAGGTACTGCATCACCATCGCGGTAATGGCCTCACGCTGCTGCATGCCGGCATCGGTCAGACTCATGTCAATGCTCAGACTGCCGTAGTTGCCGTACAGGTCCGGATTGACCGACACATTAAAGCTGGAGACCAGGCCAGAGGACATCAGTTGCGCCGCAGCGGTGCCCGGCATTTCCGAGCGCAGCAAGTAGGCAATGAACTCATTGGGTTTGACCGCATACTGCTCAGAGTTATCGCGAATGGTGAAATCAAGCCGCAGCTGTTTCACATCCTGATTTGGCACATAGTGAATGCGCTTGCCACCGAACAGGCTGTTGTCCAGCTCAGCCGTCACCGTCGGAATGGCAATCTCTTTGTTTTCAATGCCGGAAAAATGCTGGCGCGCCAGCAGCTCCATCTCCGCCAGTGGCCGATTGCTGATCATCGCCAGCTTCATGTTGTTGGCCGAGTAATAACGGTCGTAGTAAGCCAGCATTTCCTCATGCAGCTTGCTACCAGGCTTATCGCTTAAGCTTTCCAGGCTCCCTGCCAGGAAGCGGTTGGACGGGTGGTCGCCAAACATCCGGCGCATCAACTCAAACTGAGCTAAGAAATCCTGCTCGCGGCGCATCGAGTGCTCGGCGTTGACGGCATTGCGCTCTTTGTCCGAGTACTCGGGATAAAACTTCGGCGATTTAAAGAAATCGGAGAAACGATCCAGCGCTTCATCGTACACGCTGTTATTGATTTCAAACATGTAGTTGGTGATATCCAGCCAGGTGTAAGCGTTGTATGCCCCATTGTGCTGACTGAAAAAAGCCGCGTACTCGGCAGGATCCGGGTAACGTTCCGTGCCCATAAACAGCATATGCTCAAGATAGTGGGCCAGGCCCTGCTGGGTCATTGGATCTTGCAACATGCCAGCGCCAACACTGAGCGATACCGCGGATTTTTCGGTGTCAGGATCCGACACCAGCAGCACTTCCAGTTGATTTGGCAGTGTCAGTGTCTTGTAGGCACGTTGATCATTGGGGCTAACCACAACAGCAGTTGCTTGCTGCTGGGCAGCGGTTTGCTGTGGCACCGAGGATTGCTGGGCACAACCGGTCATCACGGCCAGAGCAATGGCGCTCACCACGAACAGTTTCTTCATCATCTTATTCCTTGGTAACATCGATGTAAAAATACTTAGCCGAATGCTACCGAATGCCAGTCATGCAAGCCAGTTGACAGGCTCTCCAATTTGTAAGCGGATATGTCCTGGTTTACTACAGCTTCTGAAATACGGCAGTACGACTGTAGGGCGTCGGGTAAATGCCGACCTGTAACAGTTGTGGCCTCAGGGTCCACTCCACACTCAGCTCGATGCTGCCATCCTCATTTTTGGCAAAGTGGACAAATTTTTCCCGCTGCGCTTTGTTGTGCCAATGAGCCCGGTAGCTGTCGCCCTGCCAGTGCTCCAGGGTAAGTTTCGAAACGCCATCGTCCCAGAAGCTTATCAGCAGCTCGCCATCTTCGTTTTGCTGCACGTCGGCGCTGCCGTATAAATCGTGCTCATAACGACCTGTGATTTGTGCTGCGCTTAAACTGGCCGCTTCATCGGGCTGACGTTGTTGCTCAATCTGCTGACGGGCTTCGCTGGCGTTGGCGAAGTTCTTTTGATACTGCGACAAATAGTCGCTGTGCCAATCGTGAGGTGGCAAACCGGCGATGCGATCGATGATGGTGCGGGTCACTGCCGGGCGGAAGTTCTCAAAGGTATTGCCTATCACGACAATGCCAAGCTCCAGCTCCGGCACCAGGGTCACCAGCGTATTAAAGCCATCGGTCGCACCACCATGGCTGGCGGTTTGGTAGCCACGATAGTCTTCCAGATACCAGCCAAGGCCATAAGCCCGTACCGGCTCGGTCCGACTGGCGCGACTCACCGCTATTTGCGGACTGAAAATCTCGGCCATCACGTCTTCGCTGACCAACCGCTGCCCCTGATAAACACCAGCCTCACCCAAATTCAGCCGCATCCACTGCGCCATCTCATAAACACTGCTATTGATCGACGCCGAAGGTCCGACATTGTCAAAGTTACGACGGGCGATTTCGACCACAGCGCCCTCGATGTACTGATGCGGCAGGGCAATATTGGCATCGTCCGGCGTAAACTGGGTGATGGAGGTATTGCTGCGGGTCATGCCCAGTGGTTGGAACAGGCGCTCACGCACAAACTCATCCCAGCTCTGGCCGCTGACCGCAGCCACCACTTCACCGGCCACCGAATACATCACATTGTGGTAGACAAAACCCGAGCGAAAGGGCTGCTCAAAGTCGTGATAGCGCATCTGCCGGATCACCTGCTCGCGGCTGGCGGTGGGCATAAACTGAATGCGGTTGCCGGTGATGCGGCCAAGGCCAACCCTGTGAATCAGCAAGTCACGAATGCGCACTTCCTGGGTGACCCAATCATCAGCCAGTTGAAAATACGGCAGATGATCGACCACCCTATCGTCCCAGCTCAGCTTGCCTTCATCCACCAGCAAACCGAGCGCTGTTGCCGTCATCGCTTTAGTGGTCGAGGCCACGCCAAATAAGGTGTGTTCATTGACCGGCAGTTCGGATGAAAGCCCCAAGGTGCCAAAGCCGCGAGCATAAATGACCTCATCCCGGTATACCACAGCCACGGCCAGCCCCGGCAATTGCCAGTCCTGTCGTCCTTGCTCAATACAGTGATCCAGACCAGCCAATGGATCTGGTTTGGTGGAGTGCAGGGCACAGCCAGCCAATGCCAAGGCAGCCAGGCTGATCAGCAGCAAGGAACGGACAAAGTAAGAAGTGAAAAGCGTGGGATGCATGCCGGGCCTCGAAATAACCATTCAAGGCCAGCATACTAGCTGATTTGGCCGCTGGGGCCAAATCAGCTAGATATTCGGGTGAGGATATCCGATATGGCCGCGACAAAAACCTCCATACCATCAATCTAAAACATCGATTAACACAATTGATTTTAATCACAACAAACAATAATGAACTTACTATAATCTCATGGGTGAACCATCGTTAAGCTCGCTGTTCAGCTAGCTTAAACAAATTTTTGAAGTACTAACCTTTAGGAAACGAATAATGAAGCAACGACTGTTTTATAAATCAATCCTCGCTGGCATGATGAGTATGCTGCTGGCATCTGGCTCTACTTTGGCAAACAATCATCAAGCAGCCGAGATGAGCAAGCCACAAGGAGCAACTGGTTCTGGTACAGCGGCCGCTGGCGCAATACGAAATAACCAGTTTTGGTGGCCAGATCAACTCGATCTATCACCCCTTCGTGCTCACAGTGTCCGCTCCAACCCTTTTGGTGCAGACTTCAATTATGCAGAAGCTTTTAAAAAACTGGACCTTGATCAAGTCAAAAAGGACATCGATCAATTACTCACTACCTCTCAAGATTGGTGGCCAGCAGACTTTGGCAACTACGGCCCTTTCTTTATCCGTATGACCTGGCACAGTGCTGGCACCTACCGCACTTTGGATGGCCGAGGTGGTGCTGGCGGCGGACAAATGCGATTTGATCCTCTCAACAGCTGGCCAGATAATGCCAACTTAGATAAAGCGCGACGTTTACTTTGGCCCATTAAACAAAAGTATGGTGAGGCCTTGTCGTGGTCCGATCTAATCGTGTTAGCAGGAAATGTTGCGTTAGAAAATATGGGGTTTGAGACCTTCGGTTTTGCCGGTGGTCGGGCTGATGATTGGGAGCCGGACTTAGTTTACTGGGGGCCTGAAGTTGAAATGCTGGCCAGCGATCGTGAAGATGTCGATGGACAACTGCAACGTCCTTTAGGTGCAACCCACATGGGCTTAATTTACGTGAATCCAGAAGGGCCCAGAGGCGTACCCGATCCTGTTGGCTCGGCAAAGAATATCCGAATTGCCTTTGACCGGATGGCCATGAACGATGAAGAAACGGTGGCACTTATAGCTGGCGGCCATACATTTGGTAAGATGCATGGTGCGCACAGTCCTGAAAATTGTTTAGGTGCAGAACCCGGAGCAGCAGGCATTGAAGAGCAAGGGTTTGGGTGGAAAAACACCTGCGGCAAAGGTCATTCTGAAGACACCATTACCAGTGGTTTAGAGGGCGCATGGACACAAGCCCCAACACGCTGGACCTCCTTGTACTTAAGTAACCTGTTAAACTTCGAATGGAAGCAAACCCGCAGTCCGGCAGGAGCGATACAGTGGATCCCAACCGATGAGTCATTGCATGCTTCCGTTCCGGATGCACACATCGAAGGCAAATTTCACCCACCGGTTATGACGACCGCGGATTTAGCACTTAAATTTGATCCGGAGTACAGAAAAATAGCCGAGCGCTTTTTAGCTAATCCGGAAGAATACCGCTTAGCCTTTGCTAAGGCCTGGTACAAACTAACCCATCGTGATATGGGACCTCCACGCAACTTTTTGGGTAAAGAAGTTCCAGCAGAAGTACAGGTATGGCAGGATCCAATTGATGATAGTACTCGCTCCACCATCAATAACCGGGATATCAACCGGCTGAAAACGGCTATCCTGGAATCTGGGCTGACAGGTCCTGAACTGATCCGGGTTGCCTGGGCCTCTGCAGCCAGCTACCGCAATTCCGATATGCGCGGTGGTACGGACGGTGCCCGTATTGCCCTGGCACCTCAAAAGGATTGGGCTGTTAATAACCCCGTGGAAACCGCCAAAGTTCTGCAGGCGTTAACCGTCATACAAAACGACTTCAATAAAGGCAGACGCAAAGTTTCTTTGGCTGACTTGATTGTTTTAGGTGGCTCTGCGGCAATAGAAAAAGCCGCTAAAGACGCGGGTTACAGCATTACAGTCCCCTTTACACCTGGTCGTGGGGACGCAACTCAAGAGTTCACCGATGTACATTCATTCAATCAGCTTGAATTGACCTCAGATGCTTTTAGAAACTACTTTGATGTCGATGCCAGCTACAAGTCACCTACTGAAATGTTGGTGGATAAAGCGGCTCAGTTGGATTTATCGGTGCCAGAAATGACCGTATTGATTGGTGGCTTACGTGCTCTTGATGCCAACTACCAAGGCGAGCAGCACGGTGTCTTTACCTCTCGCCCGGGCACCTTAAACAACGACTTCTTCGTTAATCTGTTGGATATGTCTACAGTGTGGAGAAAATCGGATCAAGATGGTATTTACCTGGGATTTGACCGGGCAAACGGACAACCTCTCTGGTCAGCAACTTCTGTTGATTTGATTTTTGGTTCCAATTCCGAGCTTCGCGCTGTGGCTGAAGTCTATGCATTTGATACTTCCAAGCAAAAGTTTGTAGATGACTTTGTTGCAGCATGGGCTAAAGTCATGAACTTGGGTCGCTAGCCAACACAACTCTTGTGCAACGAATACCAATAAAGGGCCGCCAGGCCCTTTATTTATGCTTGAAAACCAGACTCCGCTCTTGGATAGCGTAGTCTTAGCGAAATACATCGGTTGATGAACTACCTTAGCTGGCGTTTGGCCCTCTGGCCGGGCGGCGGTGCTGGCTGCGGGCTTTGGCTTGGGCTGAGCCTTCGGCGCGCTGGCCATCGCGGTGCTCACGCTGTGGCTTGGGCTTTTTCGGCCGTCGTGGTTTGCTCGACGGCTGCAGCGGGCCGGAGGCCGGCAGCGGATGCACCGGCTCGTAACCGGCTTGCTGCTGACGCGGAATGGCCTGACGAATTAAACGCTCAATATCGCGCAGCAACTTGGCATCATCGGCGCAGACCAGCGACACGGCATGGCCACTGGCTCCGGCGCGGCCGGTGCGGCCAATGCGGTGTACATAGTCTTCCGGCACATTGGGCAAATCAAAGTTCACCACTTGCGGCAGCTGATCGATGTCCAGACCGCGGGCGGCAATGTCGGTGGCTACCAGCACCCGCACTTCACCGCTTTTAAAGCCAGCCAACGCCTTGGTACGAGCGCCCTGGCTTTTATTGCCATGAATGGCAGCTGCCTGCAAACCCACGGCTTCCAGTTGCTTGGTTAATTTGTTGGCACCGTGCTTGGTTTTGGTAAACACCAGCACCTGTTGCCAGTGGTTGTCGACAATCAGGTCAATCAACAGCTGGGCTTTGCGGTTTTTATCCACCGGGTACACCAGCTGCTCAACCCGCTCAGCGGTGCTGTTGGCCGGACTGACCGATACTTCCAGTGGGTTATTGACCATGGTTTTGGCCAGGGCACGAATGTCGTCGGAGAAGGTCGCTGAGAACAGCAGGTTTTGCCGCTGCTTGGGCAGCAGCGCCAGAATTTTACGAATATCACGGATAAAGCCCATATCCAGCATGCGGTCGGCTTCATCCAGCACCAGCACTTCCAGCTCGGAAAAGCGCACTGCATTTTGCTGGTACAAGTCGAGCAAGCGGCCTGGGGTGGCAATCAGAATATCGACGCCTTTACGCAGCTTTTGCATCTGCGGGTTAATTTTCACCCCGCCAAAGACGATGGTCGAGCGCAGCGGCAAGCGGCTGCCATAACGCACCACGCTATCACCCACCTGAGCCGCCAGCTCCCGGGTAGGGGTTAAAATCAAAGCCCGTGCCTGATTGGCAGAGGCCGGCTTGCCTTCAGCCAACCGCTGCAGCAGTGGCAAGGTAAAACCAGCCGTTTTGCCGGTCCCGGTTTGGGCGGCGGCCATCAAGTCGCGGCCAGCCAAGACGGCAGGGATAGCCTGAGCCTGAATAGGTGAAGGGGTGTCGTAGCCTTCAGCCTGAATGGCTGCAAGCAAAGGGGCCGATAAGCCCAGGGAGGCAAAACTCATAGATTCTCACTTGTTGTACAAAGATTCGCCAGAACGGCGGTCGGGCAGGATACCTGAAAACCGCTGTCAGTGCCATCGAAACCGCACGATGACCGACTTTGCCGTTAAATCTAACACTTAAAGCATAGATAAAAGAACACTAATTCCTTTTGGTTATATCTGAGCGCGATCCATTATTTTATTAAAGCCATACAGACGGCTATTCTGCAAACCTGAAGGTCCCCTTGCTAATCATGGCTGGGCGTCAATTGCTAGTAGCCAGTGTGGGCTGAGGTGTGTGATGGATTTTTTACCAATTTTTACCCAGTTGCAGCAGCAACCCGTGCTGGTGGTCGGCGGCGGCGCTGTGGCCTACCGCAAAATCCAGCTGTTGCTGGCCGCAGGGGCTCAGGTCACGGTGCTGGCCAAACGCATCAGTGCCGACGTGCAGGCGTTGCAGGGCGAACAGCTTCGCTGCATTGAAGCAGCCTTTGGCGAGCACAGCATTGCCCATTACAAACTCATTATTGCTGCCACCGATAAACCGGCGGTTAATGCCGAGATTTTTCAGGCCGCCAACGCTGCCAATATCTGGGTGAATGCTGTCGATGATCCCGAGCATGGCAACTTTATTTTCCCGGCCATTGTCGATCGCAGCCCCATTGTGGTGGCGATCTCCTCCGGCGGCAATGCTCCGGTGCTGGCGCGTCGTTTGCGCGAGCGCATCGAACAGCTGCTGCCGCAGTCGGTCAGCCTGATCGCCCGCTTCGCTGCCGAGTGCCGTCATCGGGTCAAAGCTGCGCTACCGTCCATCAGTGAGCGGCGGGATTTCTGGGAGCGTTGGTTTGCCGGCCCGGCCCAGCAACTACTGGCGGCAGGCAAAACCAAGCAAACCGAACAGCTGTTTCAGCAGCAACTGCAGGATTTTGTGCCCAATCAGGGCGAAGTCTGGTTGGTCGGGGCTGGCCCGGGCGATCCGGAGCTGCTGACCATCAAGGCGATGCAATGCATGCAGCAGGCCGATGTGCTGGTGTACGACGGCCTGGTTAGCGCCGATGTGCTGGCCTTGGCACGGCGCGATGCCGAGCGCATCTGCGTGGCCAAGCAAGCCGGTTTTCACAGCCTGCCGCAAGATGAAATCAATGCGCTGATTGTCCGGCTGGCGCAGCAAGGCAAACGGGTCTGCCGGCTAAAAGGCGGCGATCCCTTTATTTATGGCCGTGGTGGCGAAGAGTGCGAAGCCCTGGTGGCCGCCGGTATTCGTTACAGCGTAGTGCCAGGCGTGACCGCCGCCGCAGGTTGCGCAGCCTATGCCGGCATTCCGCTGACCCACCGCGATTATGCCCAAACGGTGCAACTGGTCACCGGCCACTGCCGCGCCAATGGCGACGAGCCGGACTGGCCATCGCTGGCCAAAGCCCGGCAAACCCTGGTGGTCTATATGGGGCTGATTAATAGCGGCACTCTGAGCCAGCAGCTGATTGCCCATGGCCGCAGCGGCGATACGCCGGTCGCCATTATTGAAAACGGTACCCGGCCTGAGCAGCGCAGCATTACCGGCACGCTGGCGCAATTGCCAGCGCTGATTGCCGAGCATCAGGTGAAAAGCCCGGCGCTGATTATTGTCGGCGAAGTGGTGGCACTGGCACCCAATTTACACTGGTTTCAAACATTTGTGGCTGAGCAAAGCGCCAGCCAGGCAGCCTAGGAGCAACTGATGGCTTTATCGCATTTACAACAACTGGAAGCCGAGAGCATCCATATTTTCCGCGAAGTCGCCGCCGAGTTTAAAAAACCGGTGATGCTGTATTCGATTGGCAAGGACTCGTCGGTGCTGCTGCACCTGGCCCGCAAGGCCTTCGCACCGGGCAAGATCCCTTTCCCTTTGCTGCATGTCGACACCGACTGGAAGTTTCGCGAGATGATTGAATTTCGCGACCGCATCGCCAAGGACTACCAACTGGACTTGCGGGTGCACAAAAACCCGGAAGGACTGGCGATGGGCATCAACCCCTTTGTACACGGCAGCGCCAAGCACACCGACATCATGAAAACCCAGGCGCTAAAGCAGGCCCTGAACCAATATGGCTTTGATGCCGCTTTTGGCGGCGCCCGTCGTGATGAAGAAAAATCCCGCGCCAAGGAGCGGGTGTTTTCCTTTCGCGATAAACACCACCGCTGGGATCCGAAAAACCAGCGGCCAGAACTGTGGAATATTTACAACAGCGCCATCAACGAAGGCGAAAGCATCCGGGTGTTTCCGCTTTCCAACTGGACCGAGCTGGATATCTGGCTCTACATCCTGCAGGAAAACATCGACATCGTGCCGCTGTACCTGGCAAAAGAGCGCCCTGTGGTGAAGCGTGATGGCACTCTGATTATGGTGGATGACGATCGCATGCCAATTGAACCCGGTGAAGTGATTGAGCAGAAATCGGTGCGTTTTCGCACCCTCGGTTGTTACCCACTGACCGGCGCCATCGAATCCACCGCCAATACGCTGGAAGGCATTGTCGAAGAAATGTTACGGGCCCGCACCTCAGAGCGTCAGGGACGGGTGATTGATCAGGATCAGTCCGGGATGGAGCTGAAAAAACGCGAGGGGTACTTCTGATGAGCAGCACCGTTTTGGAAAACACCAGCTTAGAGCAGCAACTCAATGAGCTCGGCATTCGCGGCTATCTGCAACAGCACCAGGACAAAAGCCTGCTGCGGGTGCTGACCTGTGGCAGTGTCGATGATGGCAAAAGCACCCTGATTGGCCGCCTGCTGCACGACAGTCAGCAACTCTATGACGATCAGCTGGATGCGTTAAAGCGCGATCACAAAGGCCGCAACAGCGAAGGCGAGCTGGAGCTGGCGATGCTGGTGGATGGCCTGCAAGCTGAGCGTGAACAAGGCATCACCATCGACGTGGCCTACCGCTATTTTTCCACCACCCAGCGCAAGTTTATTCTGGCCGATACGCCGGGCCATGAGCAATATACCCGCAATATGGCCACCGGCGCTTCCAATGCCGATGTTGCTATTTTGCTGGTCGATGCCCGCCATGGCGTGCTGACTCAGACCAAGCGCCACAGCTTTATCTGTGCCTTGCTTGGCATCAAACATTTTGTGGTAGCAGTCAACAAGATGGATTTGATTGGCTACGCAGAAACCGAGTTTAGCCGCATCAAAAAAGACATTCTGGCCATTACCACCCAGTTGCAGGTACCACAGGTTGATGTGGTGCCACTCAGTGCACTCAAAGGCGAGAACATCATGAGCCTGTCGGCCAGCATGCCCTGGTACCAGGGCCAGCCACTGCTGCCTTTGCTGGAAACACTGCCGGTGCCGGATCGCAGCGGTCAGCACAGCCGCTTCCCGGTGCAGTACGTCATCCGGCCCGATCTGAACTTCCGTGGTTTTGCCGGTACCCTTACCGGTGGCCGGCTGGCGGTAGGCCAAACAGTGAAAGTCTATCCTTCCGGTCAGCAAAGCACCATTCGCAGCATTGAAACCTTTGCAGGCGCCCAGCCTTCGGCCGAGGCTGGTGAAGCCGTGACCCTGACGCTGCAGGATGAAATCGACATCAGCCGCGGCGACTGGCTGGTGCCGGTGGAAGAAAGCATCACCCAAAGCAACCGAGCCCTGGCCTATCTGGTGTGGTTTAACGAGCAGCCGTTGCAACAAGGCCGTTTGTACGACCTGAAACTGGCCAGCCGCAAAAGTTCGGCCAGCATCAGCAAGCTGGACCATAAAATGAATATCAATACGCTGCAAAAGGTCGAAGCCGACAGCGTGCAGATGAACGACATTGCCCTGGTGGAGCTGGAGCTGACCGAAGTGCTGCCACTGGATACTGCCAGTGAGCACCCGGGTACCGGAAACTTTATTCTGGTCGACAGGCTGAGCAATGCCACGGTCGCCGCTGGCCTGGTGCAAACCGTGCTGGCCACCGAGCAAGCCAGTGTACCGGCCAATTTCTCTGCCTTTGAGCTGGAGCTCAACGCCCTGATCCGTAAACACTTCCCGCACTGGCAAGCGGCCGATTTATCGGCATTGAGTCAGGCGCTGTCAGCCCCGGATCGGTCATGACGCTGCAGCAGCTTGGGGTGATAGGCCTGTTGCTGACACTGATCGCAGGTCTTATCTTTAGCAAACGCTCGCCGGCCTTATGGTTTGGCGGCGCTTTGCTGCTGAGCTATCTGGTTGGCTGGCAGCCGCTGGAAAAAGCGCTGACCAACTTCAGCAACCCCTCGCTGATCACCTTGATGCTGTTGCTGCTGGTCTCGCTGGCGATTGAAAAGTCCCAGCTGGTGAGCTGGCTGAGCCGCAGCTTTTCCGGCCAGAACCTCAGTCTGGTAGTCGCCAGGCTCAGCCTGGCCAGCGGCTTTTTGTCGTCCTTTGTCAACAACACCGCTGTGGTCTCCACCCTGATGGCGTCGTTGCGCCAGCACCCGCACTTTGCCGCCTCCAGATTGCTGATCCCGTTGTCCTACAGCGCCATTCTGGGTGGCATGCTGACCTTAATCGGCACCTCCACCAACCTGATTGTCAATGGCTTTGTTGAAGAAGCCGGCCATGCCAGTCTGGGCTTTTTTGATTTTACCCTGCTGGGTTTGATTGCCTTTGGCGCCGGCTTGCTGGTGCTGATGGTAGGGACGCATTTTTTGCCCGACACCGGCAAAGACGAACAGACGGCCGCGCCTTATTACGTCAGTGCCCGGCTTGCCGACGACAGTCAGCTGATTGGCAAAAGCGTCAGCGACAATGGTCTGCGTGAGCTGCAGCAGCTGTTTTTGGCCGAAATTCAGCGTGGCGAGCAGCTGATTTGCCCGGTCAAGCCCGAGACAGTGTTGGAGCCCGGTGATGAACTGCATTTTGTCGGCGACTTGCAGGCCGTATCCAAACTGCAGAACTTTCCCGGCCTGACACTGGTGCCCGGTGAAGCCGAGCACAGCGGCGAGTTGATGGAAGCAGCCATTAGCTACAGCTCCAAACTGGTTGGCAAAACCCTGAAGCAGGTGCGCTTTCGCGAGCAGTACAATGCGGCGGTGATCGCCGTGCGCCGTGGCCATGAGCGCTTAAACGGTGGCCTCGGCAATCTGGTGCTGCATGCCGGCGATGTGCTGATCCTGGCCACCGGCAAAGACTTCCCGGGCCAGAATGAGCTCGGACAGGACTTTATTTACGTCAATGGCCTGGCCATCAGCCAGCCGCTGCCGGCCAAACGCAGCCACTGGGTGCTGGGCAGCTTTGCGCTAACCCTGGTGCTGTCCATTCTGGAGTTGGTACCGCTGGTAAAAAGCCTGCCGGTGCTGCTGGTGCTCTATCTGGCCAGCTCGGTGATTAGCGTCAACGAACTGAAGCGTCGTTTTCCACTGGAGCTCTTTATCATTGTTGGCTCGGCCATTGGTCTGGCGCAGTTGATGATCCAGTCCGGCGTGGCCGGCATGATTGCCGGAGGCCTCAATCAACTGGTGGCCGGTTACGGCCCCTACGGCGCGCTAATTGCCATTTTTGTTGCCACCTGGCTCTTTACCGAAGTGGTCACCAACAACGCCGCAGCCGCCTTGACCTTTCCTATCGCTTACGCGATGGCGCTGGATCTTGGCACCAGCCCGCTGCCCTTTTTTATGGCGGTGGCCTTTGGCGCTTCGGCCAGCTTTATTTCCCCTTTTGGCTACCAGACCAACCTGATGGTCTACAGTGCCGGCAACTACCAGCTAAAAGACTATGCCCGCATCGGTATTCCGATGGCGCTGGTGTACTCGACAGTGGTGCTGCTGTGCCTGCCGTATTTTTACCCGTTTTAACTCTCGGACTGAACACAGATGACTGACAACATTGTATGGCAACAGCACCACACCAACCGCGCGCAGCGGGCCGAACTGTTCGGTCACCGCAGTGGCGTGATCTGGTTTACTGGCCTAAGCGGCTCAGGCAAATCCACCGTGGCCAATGCGCTGGAGCAGGCACTGGCCGCCCGGGGTTTTCACACCTACTTGCTCGATGGCGACAATGTGCGCCACGGCCTTTGTGCCGACCTGGGCTTTAGTGCCGAGGATCGCACCGAAAACCTGCGCCGGGTTGGCGCCGTCTCTGGCCTGATGGTCGATGCCGGCTTGCTGGTGTTAAGCGCCTTTATTTCACCCTACCGCAGTCAACGCGCTTTGGTGCGCAGCCTGGTACCGGAGCAGTCCTTTTTGGAGGTGTACATTGCCACGCCACTGGCGGTCTGTGAGCAGCGCGATGTCAAAGGCCTGTATCAAAAAGCCCGCAAAGGCGAAATCAGCCACTTTACCGGCATCTCCGACCCCTACGAAGCACCGGAAAACCCCGATCTGGTGATCGACACCTCCAGCACCGAGCTCAGCGACAGCATCGAGCAACTGTTGCAACTGTTGGCGGAGCGTGGTTGGATCAAAGCAGCAGACCGCACCGCCGTCTGATGGAATCAAATCGATGAAACTACTGCTGCAACAAATCATTCAGCTGGCTGAGCAGGCGGGCGATGCCATTTTAGAAGTCTATCAACGCGACAGCACTGCACAGGGCATTCAGGCCAAGCACGACGACTCGCCACTGACCGATGCCGACCTGGCCGCCCAGCAGGTCATCAGCCAAGGCTTGGCAAAGCTGACGCCAGATATTCCGGTGCTGTCGGAAGAAGCCGCCGCCACCCCCTGGCCCGAGCGCCAGCACTGGCAACGCTTCTGGTTGGTTGATCCCTTGGATGGCACCAAGGAATTTATTAAGCGCAATGGCGAGTTTACCGTCAATATTGCGCTGATCGAGCAGGGCAAGCCGGTGCTTGGCGTGGTGCATGCACCGGTGCTGGAAAAAACCTGGGCAGCACTGAAAGGTGAAGGCGCCCTGGTACAGCACCAGGGTGAGCAGTACCGCATTCATGTCAGCAAGCCAGCACCTGGCGAGGTTGTCAAAGTGGTTGGCAGTCGCAGCCACCCCAGCCCGGAGCTGGCAGGTTATCTTGCACAGTTCAAACAATATGAAATGGTGCCGGTCGGCAGTTCGCTAAAATTCTGCCTGGTGGCCGAAGGAGACGCACACCTTTACCCACGCTTTGGCCCTACGATGCTGTGGGACACCGGCGCCGGCCATATTGTGGCCGAAGAAGCCGGTGCCACTGTTGTCTTTGATGGCTTAGATGATGCACCTTATCATCGGGAACAACTGCTGAACCCTAATTTTCTGGTGTCCGCGCTTTAGCAGCTAAAGCGCGCCCAAACTCTAGAAGCTAAAGCGCGCCCCAAGGCGGCCCTGGGTGTAAGTGCCCCCCAGAAAGTCGCCGCGCTCAAACTCAGCCAAAAAGGACAGATTGCGGCTTAAAAAGTAATGCAAGCCGATGGCTTGGGTAAACTGGTTTTTATCCACAATACCCGGCTCATCCAAATACACATACCCCAAACGGCCATAAAGCTCGACATCAGGGGTGATCATACTGCGCAGCGTGCCTTCCACTTTTAAATAGTCGTACTTATCCTTTTCCAAAATCGTGACGTTGCCATCAACAATTTTTTCATCCAGCCGGAAACTGCCAAAGTAGCCAGCCAGATCCAGCACCGTATTAGGTGCTACCGGCGTGATCACCCCCAGGCCGATGGCGCGATTGTAGATACGATAATTGTCGTAGCCATCGGAAAAACGCACCGTATCTTCCACCCGACTGTACTCGCCAGCAACAAACAGATGCTGGTTAATTAAAAAGGAGCCTTTTAAGTCATAACCACTGAAGTCATTACGCTGCCCATCAAACTTATCTTCAAAGGATACAAAGCTTGCTTCAACAAAACGGTGGCCCGGCCAATCGCCGGCAGCTGCCGACAAGCTGAACGCGGTGACAACCGCTGATAACAACAAAGTGACACGCATAGCTCACACTCCTCATCATTGAACAGCTTTTAGCCTAGCGGCCTGGGCTTAATTGAAGCTGAACAAGCATTTTTCTTCCCAATTCATTACACTACACCGATGATTCTCTATCATGATAAAGATGTATGCGCCTGGATAAATTTATCAGCAATTGCACCGGCCTGACCCGCTCTCAGGCCACCAAAGTGATCCGTCAGGGGCGGGTCGGGGTCCATGGCGAGCCTTGCAAGCAAGGAGCCACCCAGCTCAAGGCGGACGCTGTCGTTACGCTGGATGACGAGCCGCTGGCACTGATTGGTCCCCGTTATCTGGTGCTGCACAAGCCGGCTGGCTATGTCTGCTCCAGCGATGATCCGGAGCATCCCACGGTGATGATGCTGCTGGATGAGCCGGCGCTGGAGTCACTCAATCCGGTGGGGCGACTGGATCTCGATACCACTGGCTTGCTGCTGATTACCGACGATGGCCAGTGGCTGCACCGCATCACCTCGCCCAAACACCATGTCGCCAAAACCTACCGGGTCTGGCTGGCCGATCCCATTCCAGCCGATGTGGCAGCACAGTTTGCCGAAGGCGTTTTGCTGCGCGGTGAAAAAGAGCCCACTCTGCCCGCCGAGCTGGAAGTCATCGCTGAGCGCGAAGCTCTGCTGACTATTCACGAAGGCCGTTACCATCAGGTGAAACGGATGTTTGCTGCTGTTGGCAACAAAGTGGTGCGGCTGCACCGCGAAAAAATCGGTGATTTTCAGCTGCCGGATGATTTAGCGGAGGGGGAGTATCGCTTGCTCACTGAGGATGAGCGGAAAAAAATAGCATAATCGTAGGCAATCGAAGCCAGCATCCGCTATGCTAAGTAGGTTTCTTAGCGTATTCAGGGAGATAGCATGAACTTTATAATTTTTTTATTGATTGGCGCCTTGGCAGGCTGGTTGGCCGGGCAATTGATGAAAGGCCGGGGATTTGGTCTGGTGGTTAATATTGTGGTCGGTGTGGTGGGCTCTTTTATTGGCGGTCTGGTGTTTTCTGCATTGGGGCTTGGGCCGACCAACCTACTTGGCACTTTGATTATGGCCACCATTGGTGCTGTGGTGCTGCTGTTTTTACTGAGTTTGATTAACAAAAAAGCTTAAGCGGCTTCTTTATCAAACGATCTGGTTTGTATATACAGCTACCTCAACAAGAAGTTAAGAGCCGATGTGAAAACACAGCGGCTCTTTGCAAACATACCCCATCTTGAAGCTTTATACCGTTAATTTTTCCGCTCACTTGGGGCGGGCTGGCCATATTTGGGAGAGCGAGGCCCATAGAGCAAGCCATTGTGTCCTTCGGCAAATAACAAACGGTTACTGCTCATGGCAGCAATATCAAAACCACGATCGGTGATGGTTTCGATAATTTGATTCATTGCGGCTTCGATCAGCATTCCCACCAAGCCACCACCACTGTTGCCACGGTTTTCGGCTGATGAGGCAGTTGCTTTGTCTTGCCACAAAACCGTGCCAGTCCGTAAATCCACCAAGGTGGCCGAAATGGCTACCACAGTGTCACTCGACAATACAGCGTAGCTGGTACCATATCGATCAATCGTTAGGTATAAACCGGTATCCGCGCCAAAGATTTCATGCACTCTCTCAAACGCAACAGCATGGATATCTGTAGCTTCAGTCAAGCCGTTATTGCGGAATGTTTGCTCAACTAGGGTGACCGGAAAAACGTAATAACCTGACTCAGCAATAGGCCCCGTGACTTGAGACATCAAGCTGTAGGGGGCAATTACTTCAACGCTATTGTTGATAGGTGGCAGCACCAAAACCGAGTGGGGATCGGCACTGCGAAAAGCGCTGTAATCATGGGCAGGCGGCATACTCACGCAGCCAGACAAAACCAAAACAGCACCCACAAGGGCGAACTTCAACCATTGCATCTCAGACTCCTTTCCGTGAGCTTAATAAAAAATCCAGGTATTGAGCGGACTCTGGAAATAGCGTTTTTTCATACTCAAAATGCTGCTGTCCCATTGCATCATCCCCTGACTCGAAGTAAAGCAATCCCAAGTGAGCATGCACGCCAGGAGCTACGGGCTTACCTTTTGATTCAGCCGTTTGAATGATGTTGTGCAGGGCTGCAATTTGTTCTTGAGGTGCCGCGCTATCCCCTTTGAAATAGGTATAAACCAGCTTGTTGTATTCACCATGGTAGTAGAGTGTATCGGTTGTCTTGCATGCCGATAGCAGCACAAGTACGCCGATTATTACTATCAATTTTTTCATACCAAATGTCCTTATTCAGCCTGCCACTGTCCCGATTCTAACCCTGCAACCAGCTTATTGACCACTTCACGAATAGCCAAGTCGAGAACTTTGCCATTCAAAGTTGCATCATAACTGGCCGTGCTACCAAAACCGATAACTTCGCGCTCAGATAAACTGTATTCGCCTGCACCCTGCACGGAATAAACGACTTCCGAAGTGGTCACATCCACCACGTTTAAAGTGACCTTTGAATAGGCAATTTGCGATTTACCCCGGCCCAGAATGCCGAAAAGCTGTCTGTCACCAATGGATTTTCGCCCAAACTCGGTCACATCACCCGTCACCACATAACGGGCACCTTTCAACGATTGCTGAACTCCCGTCAACTCTGCCTCGCCGGACAGCAACTGCATGTTGTCTCGGTCCATCACAGTAAAACGGTTCGTCTGTTGCAGATGGCTCATTAGCGAGGTTTTCGCCTGGTTGCCCAGTCGGTCAACACCATTTGAGAACAGGCCATTCTGAAAGCTTGAGCGGTTAACAAACTGCCCAACCACCAAATTGCTTTTTGTACCACTGTAGTGAGTGCCATAGCTGGCCACTCTGGGTGTCTCAATAACTTGCGATGACGTTGTGGCACAGCCTGCCATTACCGCCGCCATGATACCAACCACAAAAACCGCTCGAGCTGAGCGGAAGGTTCGATTGTTCACAATAACCCCTTAAATAATATATAAATCTTTGGTCACAGATACGGTTCGGACAGGAATTCTAATAAAATAAAAATCCTCATTGAACGAAATGATCCGTTCATACAAATTCTTATACAAGAATTAATGCAAAATAAGCAATAGGTAAATTGTAATTTTAATGCGATGGAAAAATTACAGGCTTAGTGACATATTCAAACGGCTTGCTCATGACTTTCGTTGTGGGTTAGCAAAGAGATCGGATGCCAGAGCCTCCTCTACTTGCTGAGTCTTGTTATCTTGTTGCGAATGCATACTGATTTGCTGCCGTCGTTTTTTCCGCTGTGCCAGCAACTTTAAAATTCGAGCTTTTTCCGCTACCGGCTTTTGTGGCCAGTTAAAGCGTTCTTCGCGAGAGCGCAGGCAGCCTTTGCAATAACCGCGGTTATCGCTTTCGCAGACCCCAATGCAGGGGTTGGGCAAATCAAACAGCTCTAACTGATCCATCCGGGCTCGCTGGCAATGGCCGATAACTGCAGTGTACTCCGCCAGACAGAAGCTGTGCAAATCGCTCTAAAGCGGCTTTTTTGCGATAAATTGCCTGTCAACAGAAAAAATCGTTGACTTCAGACTGATAGACGGCTATTTATATAAGCAACTGGCGTGGTTTTTCACCACAGCCCCAATTAACCGTTAGAGTTAGTGAAGAATTACAAAATGCGTTTAGCAACCGTTCTGAACATTATTGTCCTCGTAGTCGTGGTGATTATTAGTCGCTGCGGGGGCTTGCGTTTGGAATTTACCAGCTAAATAACCAGATTCCAGAAAACCCCCGCTCCGCAAGGACCGGGGGTTTTTTCGTTTCCGGGCCTTAAAAAAGCGGGCTGAATAAGTCCAGAGGAACAACGATGAAAGGCGCAGATTTGGTCATGAAGGTGTTGCAGCAACACGGGGTAGACAGCATCTTCGGCTACCCCGGTGGGGCCATCATGCCGATTTACGATGCCATCTACCAAAGCCCAATTAAGCACTATTTGTGTCGGCATGAGCAAGGTGGTGCTTTCTCGGCCATAGGCTATGCCCGCAGCTCCGGCAAGGTGGGTGTCTGTCTGGCGACTTCGGGCCCTGGCGCGACCAATCTAATCACCTCGCTGGCCGATGCCTTGCTGGACTCGGTGCCGCTGGTAGCGATCACCGGTCAGGTAGCACAGGGCGTGATGGGTACCGATGCCTTCCAGGAAATTGATGTGCTGGGGCTGAGCCTGCCGGTCACCAAACACAGCTTTTTGGTGGAGCACATCGATGCACTGGAAGACACCCTGCACCAGGCCTTTGCCCTGGCGCAAAGTGGCCGCCCCGGCCCGGTACTGGTGGACATTCCAAAAAACATTCAGCTGGCCGACGTTGGCAGTGCATTGAAACCGGTCGCCGCACCCACCGCCAGCACAGTTGCCAATCTGCCCACTGAGCAGCTGCAACGGGCCAGAACGCTGATCGCTGCGGCGAAAAAACCGATGGCTTACATCGGCGGTGGCGTGCACATGGCCGGAGCCATCGCTGAATTGCAGCAGTTTTTAACCAAAAGCACCATGCCATCGGTCACCACCTTAAAAGCCATGGGCTCGGTGGCTAAGGACAACCCCTATTATCTGGGCATGCTGGGCATGCATGGCACTCAAGCGGCTAATCTGGCGGTGCAGCAATGCGATTTGCTGATCTGTCTGGGGGCCCGCTTTGATGATCGGGTCACCGGCAAGCTGGACAGCTTTGCCCCAGATGCCAAGGTGATCCAGCTGGATATCGACCCGGCCGAAATCAACAAGCTGCGCCAACCCGATTGCGCCATGCTGGGCCCAATGCAGCAATTGCTGCCTGCGATGACGGTCGCGACCCAGTGCCAACCCTGGTTGGAGCACTGCCTGGCGCTGAAGCAGCAGCACGGCTGGCGCTACGATCATCCGGGCGAGCGGATTTATGCGCCGCTGATGTTAAAGCAGCTCAGCGACCGCCTGCCGGATAACAGCGTGGTCTGTTGCGATGTCGGCCAGCATCAGATGTGGGTGGCGCAGCACATGCGCTTTAATCACCCACGCAATCATTTAAGCAGTGGTGGTTTGGGTACCATGGGTTTTGGCCTGCCGGCCGCCATCGGTGCCAAGCTGGCCCGGCCAGAAGATACAGTGCTGGCCGTCAGTGGCGATGGCTCCTTTATGATGAATGTGCAGGAGCTGGGCACCATCAAACGTTTTCGGCTGCCGGTCAAGATCGTAATCATCGACAATCAACGCCTTGGCATGGTGAAGCAATGGCAGCAGCTGTTCTTCAACGAGCGCTACAGCGAAACCGATTTATCGGACAATCCCGATTTTGTCGCCTTGGCCGCCGCTTTTGCGATACCGGGCCACACCATCAGCCGCAAAGACGAAGTGGCCGATGCCATAGAGGCCATGCTGACCTGGCCCGGCCCTTATTTGCTGCATGTACGGATTGATGAGCAAGACAACGTCTGGCCCCTGGTACCACCAGGAGCCGCTAATGAAGACATGTTAACGGAGAGACCGCAATGAACCATGTACTGACCATCCAAACCAAAAACCAGACGGTAGTGCTGGAGCGTGTGCTGCAAGTCACCCGTTACCGCGGCTTTCAGTTAACCGGCCTGGAGATGAAACCACAAAGCAGCCAGGCCGGTTTGCTGCTGACCTTGTCGATTGCCAGTGACAAGCCAATCCATCTGCTGACCAGCCAACTGAATAAGCTGGTCGATGTCGAACAACTGGAGCTGCACAGCGAGCAACTGGCGTCGCTGCGGGCCTGATTTCAACTTGTTTGCTAATGTTAACGATGCCCAGCGGCATCAGGGAGTATCCACGCAATGCCAAAATTACGATCCGCCACCGTCACCGAAGGCAGAAACATGGCCGGAGCCAGAGCGCTGTGGCGTGCCACCGGCGTCAAAGACACCGACTTCGGCAAGCCCATTATCGCGGTGGTGAATTCATTTTGTGAGTTTGTACCCGGTCATGTGCATCTGCGCGATTTAGGCAAGCTGGTCGCTGCCAGCATCAATGAGGCCGGCGGCATCGCCAAAGAGTTCAATACCATAGCGGTGGACGATGGCATTGCCATGGGCCATGGCGGCATGCTGTACAGTTTGCCATCGCGCGAGCTGATTGCTGATTCGGTCGAGTACATGGTCAATGCCCACTGCGCCGATGCCATGGTGTGCATCTCCAACTGCGATAAAATCACCCCCGGCATGCTGATGGCTGCCATGCGGCTGAATGTGCCGGTGATCTTTGTGTCCGGCGGCCCAATGGAAGCCGGCAAAACCAAGTTGTCGGATCAAATCATCAAGCTCGATCTGGTCGATGCCATGGTATCGGCGGCCGATCCCAAGGTCAGCGACAGCGACAGCGAAGCAATCGAGCGCAGCGCCTGTCCAACCTGCGGCTCATGCTCCGGCATGTTTACCGCCAACTCGATGAACTGCCTGGTCGAAGCGCTGGGCTTGGGCCAGCCCGGCAATGGTTCCCTATTGGCCACCCATGCCGATCGCAAAGAGCTGTTTGTTCAAGCCGGTTACCGCATTATGGAGCTGTGCAACCGCTGGTACCGAAACGACGATGCCGGCGCTTTGCCTCGCAGCATTGCCAGCAAGGCTGCCTTTGAAAATGCCATGATGCTGGATATCGCCATGGGCGGCTCCACCAACACCGTACTGCATTTGCTGGCCGCAGCGCTGGAAGGCGAGGTGGATTTCAGCATGGCCGATATTGACCGGTTATCGCGGATAGTGCCGCACCTGTGCAAGGTCGCACCCTCGACCCAGAAATACCATATGGAAGACGTGCATCGCGCCGGGGGCGTGATGGGCATTCTGGCCGAGCTAAACCGCGCCGGTTTGCTGGACCCAAGCACCGGCCATGTTTGTGGTGGCAGCATGGGTGAGGTGCTGGCCAAGTGGGACATCAAAACCAGCCAGCACGAACAGGTGAAGCAATTCTACATGGCCGGCCCGGCCGGCATCCGCACCACCCAGGCTTTTTCACAGAATTGCCGTTACCCCAGCCTGGATGATGACCGCGAACAAGGCTGCATTCGCAGCAAAGAGCACGCCTATTCACAAGATGGTGGCCTGGCGGTACTGAGCGGCAATCTGGCACCCAATGGCTGCATTGTGAAAACTGCCGGGGTGGATGAAGAATGTCTGGTATTCAATGGCCGGGCGCGGATCTTTGAAAGTCAGGACGACGCCGTTGCCGCCATTCTGGCTGGCAAGGTCGTGGCCGGTGATGCGGTGATTATTCGCTACGAAGGCCCGAAAGGCGGGCCTGGCATGCAGGAAATGCTGTACCCGACCAGTTATCTGAAGTCGATGGGGCTGGGCAAGTCCTGCGCGCTGATCACCGATGGCCGTTTTTCCGGTGGCACCTCCGGCTTGTCCATTGGCCACGTCTCGCCAGAGGCCGCCAGTGGTGGTGCCATAGCCCTGGTTCAGGAAGGCGATCGGATTGAGATTGATATTCCGGGTCGCAAAATTGCCATTGCCATCAGCGATGACGAACTGGCTGAGCGCCGCGCCACGATGGAAGCCAAAGGTGCTAAGGCCTGGAAACCGCTGGATCGGCAGCGCGTGGTCAGCAATGCGCTGAAAGCCTACGCCATGCTGGCCAGCAGCGCCGATAAGGGCGCGGTGCGGGATTTGTCGAAACTGGAAGGCTAGTACGCAGCATAGCGGAGACAGGCAGCAACACGCGGGGACGGGGTAAATACTTCCCTGTACCCTCTTGTCCGGCATCCATGCCGTACAGGCCCCGCTTAGTTGCTCCCTGTCTCCGCTCGAGACATGGATGCAGCGGCTAGAAAAAACAGGTCAAAAAGTAGTTAGCAGTTATTAAGTCAACGGAGTAGCAATGAATAACCTGGCAACAGCACAACCCGCCCCGACAGATACCGATGTGATGCAGCAGTATCTGCGCGAGATTTTGCTGTCGCCGGTGTATCAGGCGGCGGTGGAAACCCCGACCCAGCCGATGGCCAAGCTAAGCCAGCGGCTGGGGCAACAGGTGTGGCTTAAGCGCGAAGACAAGCAACCAGTGTATTCCTTTAAACTGCGTGGTGCCTTTCACAAGCTGCACAAAGTGAAGCAGCACAGCCCGGACGCAAGGGTAGTCTGTGCCTCGGCCGGTAATCATGCACAGGGGGTGGCGCTGTCGGCCAGCAAGCTGGGCCTGCAGGCCACCATCGTGATGCCAATCACCACGCCGGAAATCAAAGTGGCGGCGGTCAAAGCATTAGGCGGTAAGGTGGTGCAACACGGCACCGGCTTTGATGAGGCCAACCGCTTTGCCATGGAGCTGGCCGAAACCGAAGGGGCCTGCTACATTCCACCGTTTGACGATCCCGATGTCATTGCTGGTCAGGGCACGGTCGCGAAAGAACTGCTGACTCAGCACAATCAGCTGGATGCAGTCTTTATTCCGGTCGGTGGCGGTGGTTTACTGGCCGGCATGGCGGTCTACATCAAGGCGGTATTACCGCATGTGAAAGTGATCGGAGTCGAGCCGGACGATGCCAACTGTTTGCAGGCCGCGCTAAAAGCCGGTGCTCCGGTGACGCTGGAGCGGGTTGGTCTTTTTGCCGATGGGGTAGCGGTCAAGCGCATTGGCAGCGAAAACTTCAAACTGGCGCAGCAGTATTGCGATGCTGTTATTACTGTCAGCAGCGATGAAATCTGCGCCGCCATCAAGGACATCTTTGATGACTTGCGGGCAGTGGCCGAACCAGCCGGTGCGCTGGCACTGGCGGGGTTAAAGAAATACAGCCAGCAGGCCGGTACCGCGCCCAATCAGCAACTGGCGGCGGTGTTAAGCGGCGCCAACCTGAACTTTGATACCCTGCGCTATGTCTCGGAGCGCTGCGAGCTGGGCGAGAAAAAAGAAGCCGTGCTGGCTGTGACCATCCCGGAGCAGACCGGCAGCTTCCGCCGCTTTTGCCAGACTTTGGGCGGGCGGGCCATCACCGAGTTTAACTACCGCTACGCCAGCGATCACAAAGCCCATATTTTTGTCGGCATCAAATTACGGCATGGAGTGCAAGAGCTGAATGCCGTGAAGCAAGCTCTTAGCGAGGCAGGTTACGACTTTCTGGATTTATCCGATGACGAGCTGGCGAAATTGCATGTCCGCCATATGGTCGGCGGCCTGCCACCGCGACCGCTGACCGAGCAGGTGTATCAGTTCAGCTTCCCGGAATACCCGGGCGCGTTGATGAATTTCCTGAATACGCTGGGCGAGCACCAAAACATCACGCTCTTTCACTACCGCAACCACGGCGCCGCCACCGGCGATGTGCTGGCAGGCTTTGAAGTAGCGGAACACTATGACATCGCCGAGCATTTAAACACCCTGGGCTATGAATACCGTTTGGTCAGTGATAATCAGAGTTACCGGACTTTTTTAACGGCAGGGTAAGAGCACAAAAGCACAACCTGCCTCCCAAGAAAAGGGCGTAATTCAAAAGATTACGCCCTTGTTGTTTTACCCACCTGTGCTATCAAAAGCCACCATTAAAGCTAGGGTGCAGATTGTTCTGATTGTGGTTGCTGCCACTTTCCCAGTCCTGACCACTGCCACCGGTTGGGCCTTTACGGGTTTTCCATTCAAAGTTGCCCGGATCCGGGATGGTCACTTCCCACACATTACCGGATGTCCAGGTGCCTTCAACACCGCCGCCCCAATTGGTCAGCTCCGCACTGCTGCCGGTGAAGAACAGTGAAAAGCCATAGCCAACATCCTTGGTCATCCGCAGGGTAATGGTTCCCGGCTGAGTGCCACCAATGGATTGTGGTACCCAGACTGACCAACCGGTACTTTCCGTCATATTGACCGGGAAGCTGCCATAGCCCTGCGCATTGGTGGTTACGGTGCCACTGACATTGCCGGTGTAATCGTAAAAGGTGGTATTCGGCTGGTGGCTGTTGATGGTGAACGACTGCTGACCACCCCAGTTACGACCCGACATCAGCATCACCAAACCGGTGCCCGGCACAGTACTTAGCCCCTCGCGCACATAGGCATAGACGGCTTCAGTATTGCCGGAGTACTCATGGCCAGGGCCATAGGCAAAGTAACGGCGCGCTTCAATCAGTTTATCCAGCGTTGGCGCCATGCCAAATTCGTCGTAATCGCGGGCAAACACGGTCGGCACCCCATGCTCACGCAACAGAATGTAAGCGTAGGCCTGGTTCTTGTAGTTGATCACCTGCGGCATGCCATAAGGGTTGCCGGCCCGGCTGGTATCGTGGTTATCGACAAAGGTGACCGCCCGATCACGGTGCTGGCTATTGACCAGACCACCCCACCAGCGCATGTCTTTGCTGCCACTGCTTAAAGCAACAAAGTCTTCGCGCAAATTGAAATCAAAAGCGCGCAAATGCGGCGTATTGACGGCATCCAGATAGCCGTTGATATCGCTGACCCAGGCTTCAGCGACAAAGAACACATCCTCACTGGTGGCCCACTGCACGTGATTGATCCAGTCACGGGTAAAATCGGTATCGACATGGGCGATGGCATCCATCCGAAAGCCGCTAAAGCCAACGCTGTTGATGATCCACTCCCCCCAGGCTTTCATTTCCTGCTGCACTTCAAAGCGGTTGTAATCGACATCCTCGCCCATCAAATAAGGGAAGTGGAAGGTATTGCCCCACCATTTACCAGGATACAACTGATTGTCGGAGCCATTAAACGCGGTCCAGTTCCAGTCAAAGTCGTGCCACAAATAGCCCCAGTTTTGCTGGGTATAATGCACCTGCCGACCCTGCAGCTGGTACTCGGTCCAGGCCAGTCCATAGCCAGGAATGTATTCCTGGGCATCGGCGCCCATGCGGTGGTTAAAGACCACATCAAAATAGGCCTGAACACCCAGTTGATCCAGAGCACTCAGCGCCTGGTCCAGCTGCTGGCGGGTGCCGTAACGGGTGGCGATGGTCCCTTTTTGGTAGAATTCGCCCAGATCCCAGAAGTCATAGACATCGTAGCCAACGCTGTTGGTGCCATTCATGCCTTTTGCCGCCGGCGGCAGCCACATGGAGGTGATCCCCCGTTCAGCCAATGGTTCCGCCATGGCTGGCAGATCGGCCCAAAGTCCGGGATAGGCATCCCAGTAGAACATCTGATACATGGTATTGTTGACCTGCTCTGCCGGGATCTGCGGCAATGAATTGGCTTGCAGGCTACAGGATAGTGAGAAGGCGCCAAGGGCGACCAGACTTTGGCGAAGGCAATGCGCCAGGAAGGATTTCTTGTTTGTTTGCATTGGAGCACCTGAAAATAATCGGTGTATTTTCGGCCTGTAGTTGTATTGGTGCGGCATCATGCCCTGCCGTCCTACGACTTTGTCCTTGCTGCTACCCCCTGCGTCTCCAGACGCGATCATCCATACCGAACAGACCACCCAGCTCTGCGAGGTCATGCCTGCAGAGCCATTCTGTTATGGCCAAGTTGGTGCAGGTAAACAAGATGAATACGTATGCAGCCTCAAATTAACCTGTCATTTGCACCAAAATCGGGAAAGTTTGGCTGTCCGCAGGCCGCCTAAGGACAGAGCCCAATCAAAGGTGGCTGGTTATGGAGAGGTGTCGAAATAGCGCTGTTTCAGCTCGGCCAAAGTGCCATCATCGACCAGCTGCTGCCAGGCAGCTTCCAGCTGCGCCAGCTGTGACGGATCAAACTGAGCTTTGCTGACCAGCAGATAAACCGGGTTTTCGTGCAGGGTAAAAAGTGCGATAAAATCGTGCGGGTCCAGCACCTGCTGCTGATACAGCTGCTGCAAAGTCAGGCTGTCTTCGAAAGTCAGCTGAACCCGGCCACGCAGCAAGAGCTCCAGTTTTTGCTGACTGGTGCTGACGTAAGCCAGCCGCTGCTGCAAGGCTGGGTTTTGCTCGACCTCGCGCGCAAAATCCGAGCCATAATAGACCCCTTGCATCAGGCTGATCTGCCCGGGGACCTGAGTCAATTGCCTTAAATCCGTAACCTTGCCTTGCAGTGCTACCGGGCCCACCACCAGGGTGCGCTCCATGCTCACCGGACCTATGAAATGGGCAAAGGCTGCTCGCTCTTCATTCCAGGAGGCATTGCTCATCATGCTCAGCTCGCCTTCTGCCAGCATCTGCAGGGCTCTTCCCCAGGGGATTTCGAGCAGCTCGGCCTGGCAATCCAGTCGTCGTGCTAAGGCGTGGTACAGCTCGGCATTAAAGCCTTGCCAACGCACCTCACCCTGCTCTGTTTCCTGCTTGATAAAACGGGGCGGAAAATGCTGAGCTTGCATTTGCAGCAAACAGGCTTGCAGCTGCAAAGGCAGCAAACCACAGCACAACAAAACCCAGCGCAGCAATGGCATGGCAATTCTCAAGCAGGAACGGTTTTTGAGTATGGATAATAGCCCGATAAAATGCCAGAGCCTTCAGCACAACGACCGACGGCTCTGCACTCATGGGCACTACGGCAAACGTACCTGACCCTGAACGCCCTGATGCCGCACCGAGCCACTGCCTTTGCGATCCAGGCTGAGATCGCCACCAATGCGCTCTGCCCGAATACTGCCGGAGCCGATGGAGCCAAAGGCTGCATTGCCACGCACATCGCTGACCCGGGCCGAGCCGGAGCTGATGCGATCCACCCGAACAGAGCCCTGCACATCACTGACCCGGAGCTGACCAGAGCTCAGACTGTTCAGTGTTACATCACCCGCTGCGCGTTCAATACTGAGCTGGCCTGAACTGACGCTGCTGGCCTGCACGGCGCCCACCTGACGCAATGTCACCTGACCAGACGACAGTGCATTCAGCTGAACCGGACCGGCATCGCTCAGAGTCAGTTGACCGCTGGAGACGGTACTGCTGACAGGACCAGCAACCTGAGTGGCCCGAACCCGGCCCGAGCTCAGCACCAAATCCAAGCCGGCGATATTGTCTATCGTGGCCGAGCCAGAGCTCAGCGTCAGATCAAGCAGCATGGCTGCCGGCACCTGCACCGTCAAATCGAACCAGCCGTAGTTACCACCCCGCCGAAAGAGGCCTGAACTAAATTGATTGGAGCGCCGCTCTGGCAACAGCTGCAGCCGGATCGAATTCCCTTGCTGACGGCTTTCCAGCTTCAATTCATCCAAGCGTTTTTGCGATGACGCGCAAAGCCTGGCATGCACCTGCACTTCCTGGTTCGCTCCACCAGTAAGAGTCAGCTGATCGGACGCCAGCACCAACTGCAAACGCTGAACATCCGCCAGCGTCAACTGCTGCTCTGAGCTGTATGCACAGCGCTCTGAAGCCTGCGCCACATTGGAGCCAAGCGCCAAAGCAGAGCTCAGTGCCAATATGGCGATTGTTGCTTTCCACATAACTAAATCCTCGTGTTGGTAGTGAAGTCTATCCTGCCACTTACCAAAGGCAAAATTCAGGCCAAAGTAAAAATCCCTTAAAAATAATGGGCTTACTAATTTAAAAAAACAGGGCTGCCAATTAAAATGCGCAAACCCACCAAAAAATGGTGGATTTGCACACCCAAAAATAATCAGGCTACTTTAAAGTTCGCCACCAGGCCATTCAACTCTTCAGCAACCCGGGCCAGTTCCTGACTTGAAGCACTGGTTTCATTGGCACCGGCAGCGGTTTGTGTCGACAAATCCTGAATGGTGGTCAAGTTGGAGTCGACTTCTTTCGATACCATGGATTGCTGCTCAACGGCAGCAGCAATGGCGGCATTCTGCTGATTAATATTGTCGATTACCTCCGTCACCTGCTGGATGGCTTCCTCCGTTTCCGAAGCCGCCTGCATTGTGCTCGTTGCATACTCATTGCTTTGCGTGATGGCCGTTACCGTGCTGTTGGTTTCTTGCTGCACCGCATCGATCATGGCTTCAATTTGCTTGGTCGAGTCCTGAGTCCGGTGAGCCAGGGCTCTGACCTCATCGGCGACCACCGCAAAACCCCGGCCGCTTTCGCCTGCCCGGGCTGCCTCAATGGCAGCATTGAGCGCCAATAAATTGGTTTGCTCGGCAATGGCGCGGATGACATCCAGCAAAGAGCCAATATCCTGCACCCGGCTCGCCAGGGACTCGACGCCACTCAGGCTGTTTTCAATGCCTGAAACCAGCGTATTCAGTGTCTGCATGGTTTGCTGCACTTTTTGCTGCCCCTGCTTACTGGCAACTTCGGCCGCATCGGACTCTTGAGAGGTCTCGGCAGCACTTTGCGCTACATTATCGATGGCGGCGGTCAGTTCATTGACCGCAGTCGCCGCCTGCTCCAACTCACTGCTTTGCGTATGCAAGTTGGCGGTGGACTGTTCGGTTACCACACTCAGCTCTTCCGAGGTTGCTGCTAGCTGGCTGGCCGATTGTGCAATGTGACGCAAGTTCTCCTTTAAACTTTGCTGCATATTCAGCAACGCCTGCAACATGGCTGCCGGCTCGTCCTTTCCTTCCACCTCAAAGCTTTGGGTGAGATCGTTCTGAGCGATGGTTTCGGCCAGCTGCACCGCCTGCTGCATCGGTGCCGTGACACTACGGGTGTACAACCAGGCAAAAAGGCCGCTTAGCAGCAAGACTATTACCAGACCAAGCCCTAACAGCAGTTGTGCCTGATCGGAGACTCGCTCAACCTCGTGCTCTGTCGCTGCCGCATTGGCCAGAATACGATCAACCAGAGTGTCGATGGCAGCCATTAAATCATCCGCCTGCTCGCGTAAACCATCGGTCTGCAGCTGCCGCGCCTCAGCAGCACGACCGGCTTGCACATGCTGCACCAGCTGCTGAAAGCTGTTCTGGTAGCGCTCAAATTGCTGATCTGCGGTCCTAAGCGCCCCTTGCGCCTGGTTATCTGGCAGCAAAGACGCCAAACGCTGACTGTCTCGCTGATAATGCTGGGTCAAGGTCTCTGCTTCTGCGATCAAGTCCCGCAGCTCAGCAGCGTCCTCCGCGGTGCGAATACGATGCGACTGAATCACCAGGGCCATCAGGTCCCGGCGTAAATTGCCTGCTTCATTGGCCGCCTGAAAGTCGACTGCCACCAATTGTTCAGTGTATCCCTCAACCCGCTCCATCTGCATAATGGCATTGATTCCCAATAGCAGTGTCAAAGCGGCAACCAGGCCAAATGCCAAAGCTGAGCGCAGGCCCAATTTAATTGAACGTATCATAACGACTCCCGACCAGTTTTTTGTAACTCTAGACGCACCAACATGGGTGCAAGACATTGTAGTGAGGTAGCTATACAACTATAGACAGCGGAACTGGAATGCGCCAACCTCAGGTTGACGCGAACAAAGAATGGGTTATACCAGCCAGGGGGTATCGGGCAGCAGCGCCAGGTGCTGGCAATAACGGGTCAGATTGAATGACTCTTTGCGCTCAATCACCGCTTCCATCTCAGGCGCCAGGGCGCAGGCAATCAGCTCAATGGCTTGCTCCCGGCTATGCCCGGTCAGCTGCAGCCGCATCAGGGTTTCAGTGGTTTCTTTCGGGTAACGATCGGCCAATTGATTTTCAATCACTTCGAACAACAGGCTTTGATCAAGCTGAGCATCGTCCATCGCGGGATCCTAGATTCGATTGAGTGACCTTAGTATGACGGATCCGACAGTCCTTGTCAGGCCAGAAAGATTGGAAAATGCCACTGACGTACAGCCCGGTATACTGCTAAGATGTTTTCTTTAAAATCAGATTACTGCTGCGCTATGCTCTTGACACTCAAACACAAAATGTCGGCTCTCGGCCCCGGCTTGCTGATGGCCACCGCTGCGATTGGTGGCTCGCATCTGGTGGCTTCCACCCAGGCTGGCGCACTCTTTGGCTGGCAGTTATTGGGGCTGATTTTGCTGGTCAATCTGCTGAAATACCCCTTTTTTCGCTTTGGTGTGCAGTACACTCTGGAGCAGGGCGAAAGCTTGCTGCAAGGCTATCAGCGCAAAGGCCGCGGTTACTTTTACAGCTTTATCGTGCTGAATCTGATAGCGGCTGTGGTCAATACCGCAGGCGTTTTGCTGCTCACTGCCAGTTTGCTGCACTATGCATTGCCCTGGTCCGTCTCAGTAACCTTGCTCTGCTGGCTGATTCTGGCTGTTTGTTTGCTGATTTTATTGCTGGGACATTACCGGGCGCTGGATAAAGTCGCCAAGCTGATTATGGTCTTGCTGACGCTTGGCACCATCACGGCAGCCGTCATCGCCGCGCTGAATGGTGCCATGGCACCCGCCGATTTTCAGGGACCAAGCCCCTGGCAACTGGCGATGCTGGGTTTTTTAGTGGCGCTGATGGGTTGGATGCCAGCCCCGATAGAAATATCGGCCATTAACTCCTTGTGGCTCACAGCCAAGCAGCGGCAGCAGCCAATCAGCCGGGAACAAGGGCTGTTTGATTTTAACCTTGGTTACTGGCTGACGGCTGCGCTGGCATTGGTGTTTGTATCCTTGGGGGCCTTGGTGCAATACGGCAGCGATCAGCCCATTGCGCTGGCGGGGGCGGCCTTTGCTCAGCAATTGATTGGGATGTATGGCAGTACCATCGGGGATTGGGCCAGGCCTTTGGTGGCAGCGGTTGCATTTTTGTGCATGTTTGGCACCACCATTACGGTATTGGATGGCTATGCCCGCACCCTGAATGAATCTTTTACTTTGCTTGGTTGGCATCCGCGTGGCCAAAGGCGTAGCTACCAGGGCTGGCTGTTGGCGCAAGCGCTGGCCGGGATGGCGGTTGTGCTGTTCTTTCGCTCAGCACTTGGCCCCATGCTCACCTTTGCCATGACGCTGGCCTTTTTAACCACCCCAGTCTTTGCCTGGCTGAATTACCGGCTGATGCGCCGCCACAGCAGCCAGCCACTGCCGGCGCTGCTGGTGTGGTGGAGCCGGCTCGGCCTCTTGTATCTGCTTGGCTTCGCGCTGCTGTTTTTGTTGTGGTACAGCAAGTTGCTGGGCTAACCCCTGCTATTGCGTATCTTGCTGCGGCAAGGTAAGCAGCAGTTGCTTTACCTGATTGGCGGCAATGTCCTCAGCCCGAAACAGCACCGGCCGCCATTGCAGCTGGCTAAATGCCTGGGTTTGATCATCAAAGTGCACCGACTCAGGGTCGTGTGACTGGCTGTAGGCCAGCAGCATCTTGGCTTGAGGGCCTTGCTCAGTAAACTGCAATGCCAGCACATAGCTACTACCGTAGTTGGTGCGGTAACCGTATGCACCGTCCTCCAATTGCATCATAGGCGAACGATCTGGCCGGGCTTGACCGGTGACGATGGTGACCAGGCGCGAGGTGCTGCGTGATTGTGCCACCCCTTCCACCATATTAAAGACGCCTTCATACGAATAGCCGCCATGCATCGAAATCGGCTGCTGACCGCTGGCCTTCACCAAGTGTTGTACATCGGCAAGTGCCGCCTGCGGGTTGATGTTGGCTTGTTGCAAGCGCAGCTGCGCTGAGGCCAGTGCCAGTAAAACCGGGTCCTGCTCGGCGGGCTCTACCGCCGGCGCCAGCCCGGCTGGCGTCTCTACCGGCTGCGCAGGATCAAAGGGTACCGCAAACAAGGTATCGGCCAATTTCCGATGGCCAGGTACCCGAAACTCAGCTAAAAACTCACGCATTATGAGCGCTCCCTGACTGGTTAGCTGATACTGGCCATCCCATTGTGCCAGTGCCTGGCAAGCGGGCGTCAAATCCACCGCCTCTTCCAATTGCAGCACAGGGGCGGCCTGACAACGTTGCAACAACGGTTGATGCAACGTCTGGCCAAAGAGGGAACCATTGTGATCCAGCAACTGCTGCAAAGCCGTCAGATCAAACTGGCCATCGTTGCCACTGACCAAAGGGCTTGTCAGTAAGAGGGCGTTGTAACGGGTCCGCGGGCTGCGAATGCTTTGCTCTGGTCCGTACACCAGGCTGTAACCTTCCAGCCGCTCCGTGAGATGGCTAAGCCAGTGGCTGCTGTTGGCATTAAACACATAATCGTTACGTGTCAGCTTCGGTGCTTCCGACAGAGGTACCAGGCCAGGAGTGCGGGTCTCACCGCTGTCATCCCAGGCAAACACAGGGTTATTGCCAGGCAACAACAAACTACCGGCACCATCTTGCCACAAAACCGAAAGTGGCGGCTCATTGATTGCCTGACGCATCACCTGCTCTGCTTCCGGGCGTAAACGCGGTACCTGAGAAGCATCAACGTAACTGGCGGTGCCTTCACGGCTGGCCAGCAGGGTATTGACCCAAGGGATGCCCTGGTGCTCCGCCAAGGCATCAAAGAATTCAGCGGTAGTAGTGGCTTTATTCAGCGCCAGCCACTGCTGCAGCATCCGGCTGTTGCCAAGGTTGGCGTCTTTAATCGCCACCGCACTTTGGCTGGTCCAGCCCAGGCTGGGATCCAGACTGGCTAAATTGACCAAAGGACCAAAGTGACTGTGGTACAGGGTGTGCTCATGACTGACCAGGCTGCCATCGGCTTGCAGAATCTCAACGGAAACCTGTTGTGGCGTGATGTCCCGGTACTCGTCGCCATAACGGTAGCGCATCGGGTTGCCGGGCTCCAACTCCAGTTGATACAGGGTAAAACGCTTGCCCTGCGACACTGTGTGAGTCCAGCCAAGCTGCTGGTTAAAACCAATCAAAACCGCCGGCATGCCAATCATGCTGGCACCGATTACATCCAGGGTGCCGGGAATGGTCAGGTGTTGCTCGAAGAAGCGCAGCTCCCCGTCCCAGGGAAAGTGCGGATTGGCTAGCAAACTGGCTTTGGCACCAGCACTGCGCTCAGCCCCCAATGCCCAGCCGTTGCTGCCAAGGCCATTGGCACTAAACAGCTGCGATGGATTCAGGGCCAGCTCAATCCCTGCATCACTTGCCGGTGGCTGGGCAGCGGCCATGGCAGTTAAAAAGTTACGGCTGCTGGCAAGCAGGGCCAGATCCATGTGATAAGCCAACAGCTCAACCTCCGAAATTGGCTGCACCCAGTCGGCACCCCGACAAGGACTGGGATAGGCTGCCGGAGTGTCAAACTCACTCAAACGTTGATTAAAGCCTGCAACATAACCGCTCAGAGCAGCCCGGGCATCTTCCGGCAAATCCGCTAACCGCTCCGCCGCCATCTCTGGCAAATTCAGTCCACGGTAACCCACATCCATCAGCACAAAGTGTTGATTGGGACCCGGTCCAAAATAACGTGCCTGCTGGCCTTGTAATTTCAAAACCTGCTCAGACAAGGTGCATAGATTCTCAGCAGCCTGACTGTAGCCAACACCATAGCCCAAACCACGATAACTGCTGGCTTCAATATGGGGCACACCATAGGCAGTGTAGGTAATCTGTACTTGCTCAGCGGGGTCTTTGCTGCTGTTGCAAGCGGTTAATACCAGGGCAGCAATAGGCAGAAGTTGTCTAATCATAGCATTGATGCAACCAAAAAATAATCGATGGCATCATCATAGACTATTTATTTAAAAATATCATGAAACAATGTTACAAGCAGTTAATTAAAGGCCGGGGATCACATCTATCCTGCCGGCCCAACGAAACCACACCCGACCAGTTAAAGCGCCAGTGTCTTCTCACCCCTGGCAATGCCGGAAACACCGGAGCGCACTACCTCGATAATGCTGGCCCCTTTCAATGCCTCGATAAAGGCATCCAGCTTGTCAGAAGTACCGACCACCTGAATGGTGTAGGTTTTAGCGGTGACATCGATGATCTGGCCGCGGAAGATATCGGCGCAGCGTTTGACTTCATCGCGATGCTCGCCTGAAGTGGCTTTAACCTTAATCAGCATCAGCTCGCGCTCGACATGGGCGCTTTCGCTTAAATCCTGCAGCTTCACCACCTCGATCAGCTTGTGCAGTTGCTTGGTAATTTGCTCAATAACCTGATCGTTGCCATGGGTCACCAGCGTCAGCCGCGACATGGTGGCATCCTCGGTCGGTGCTACCGTCAACGAGTCGATGTTGTAACCCCGCTGCGCAAACAGGCCCACCACCCGCGCCAATGAGCCCGGCTCGTTTTCCAGCAAAACAGAAATAATATGTCGCATGATTAAGTCCTCTTTGTTTTGCTTAAGAACATCTCATTGATGGCTCCACCGGGAACCTGCATGGGATACACATGCTCCTTTGGATCGACATGAATGTCTAAAAACACCAGTTGATCCTTGCTGGCAAAGGCGCGCTCCAGCGCCGGCTGCAGCTCTTCCGGTTTGGTGACCCGAATGCCGACATGACCGTAAGCTTCAGCCAGTTTGACAAAGTCCGGCAACGAGTCCATGTACGAGCTGGCATAGCGCGACTCGTAGTTCATGTCCTGCCACTGCTTCACCATCCCAAGGTAACCGTTGTTAAGGTTGATGATTTTCACACCGAGGCCGTACTGCTTGCAGGTGGACAGCTCCTGAATGTTCATCTGAATCGAGCCTTCGCCGGTGACACAGACCACATCGGCATCGGGGTAATTCAGCTTCACGCCCATCGCGGCTGGCAAGCCAAAGCCCATGGTGCCAAGGCCCCCCGAGTTGATCCAACGGTTTGGTTTGTTGAACTGATAATACTGAGCGGCAAACATCTGGTGCTGCCCTACATCGCTGGTGACATAGGCTTCGCCTTTGGTAATGCGGCTGACCGCCTCAATCACCGCCTGAGGCTTTAACACTGGCGTATCGTTGTCGTAACGACCGCCATGCACAGCGCGCCACTCATCAATCTGCTGCCACCAGGTCGCCAGCGCAGGCGCGTCCGGCTGGGCTTTCTTTTGCTCCAACTGTGCCAGCATGGCTGCCAGCACCGGTTTTACCAGACCAACAATCGGAATATGGGCATTGATGGTTTTGGAAATGCTGGCCGGATCGATATCGATATGGATGATGGTGGCATCCGGGCAGAATTTTTTGGTGTTGTTGGTGACCCGATCATCAAAACGGGCACCAACCGCCAAAATCACATCGGCATGGTGCATGGTCATGTTGGCTTCGTAGCTGCCGTGCATGCCCAGCATGCCCACGAACTGCCGATCGGCGGCCGGGTAAGCGCCCAGGCCCATCAGGGTATTGGTCACCGGGTAGTTCAGCTTGCGCGCCAGCTCCGTCAGTTCTTCGGCTGCTTGGCCCATGATGACCCCGCCGCCAGCATAAATGACTGGCCGCTTGGCTTTTAATAACGCAGTGACCGCTTTTTTGATTTGCCCCGGATGACCAGCGGCGGTCGGGTTGTAAGAACGCAGCTTAATCGACTCCGGATACTGGTATGGGTAGCGCTCGTTGGGCATGGTCATGTCTTTCGGAATATCCAGCACCACAGGGCCTGGCCGGCCACTTTGCGCGATGTAAAAGGCTTTTTTGATCAGGTAGGGGATATCTTCCGGCCGTCGTACCGACATGTTGTGTTTTACAATGGGGCGGGAAATGCCCAGCATGTCGGTTTCCTGAAAAGCATCTTCACCAATCAGGTGACTCATCACCTGACCGGTCAGCACCACCATCGGGATCGAATCCATGTAGGCAGTAGCAATGCCGGTCACCGCATTGGTGGCACCAGGGCCAGAGGTGACCAGTACCACGCCGGCTTTGCCACTGGCACGGGCGTACGCATCGGCCATATGGGTCGCGGCCTGTTCGTGGCGCACCAGCACATGCTTGACTTTGCTTTGCTGAAACAGCGCATCGTAAATATGCAGGACAGCGCCACCCGGGTAGCCATACAGGTACTCTACCCCTTCATCGGCCAGGGCACGGATTACCATGGCGGCGCCAGACAGCATCTCAGGTTTGGTATTCTGGCTTGTCATCGCTTCATTCTCTTTTGGTTCTGTGTAATGCAAAGCAAAACGACCTGCATGCAGCAGGCGATTGAGTCTAACCTTGCCTGTGGCGGCAAAGTTGTTATTGAACGTGGCTGGTTGGAGGTGCCGCTTCGTTGGCGGCTGCGGCTGCTTGTATTGTTTTAAGCCGTCTGTATTACCCTATGGATTTCGAAATGCACGTAGGCGGCAAGCCTGTGAATCCCCATGAGCTTAGCTGTACTAAGTGATTGGGGTGAACAGGCGCAGCCAACACCCGTGCATTTTGAAAGACGACGGGTATGGCTTTAATGTACGTGATCACTGGCCCGATGTCGATGCCTTTTGCTGGTTTTTTCCAGCAATTGCGGCAGGCTCTGACCTTGTAAAATGCAGGTCTTGTCCTCATAGTAAAGTCATTGCCTGTTACCAAGGAACAACCGTGTCTACCAGTGTGATTTTTGATGTCAATATCGACAATGTCCGAGAGCTGCTAACAGCCTCCCAGCAGCAACCGGTGGTGTTTTTATTCTGGTCGGCGCAAAGCCAGGAATCCTTGCAACTGGATCAGCAATTGAGCCAGCGTATTGGTAAGGCCAACGGCCAGCTGCTACTGGCACGGGTCAATTGCGATGAGCAGCAGCAAATGGCGATGCAATTCGGCATTCAGGCCCTGCCCACCACCTTAATCATCAAAGATGGTCAACCGGTCGATGGTTTTGCCGGACCATTGAATGACGCTGAGTTGGACGACAAGTTAGCGGCTTACCTGCCCAAACCAGAAGACGAGCTGGTGCAGCAAGCCTTGGCGTTGTTGAGTGAGGCCAAACAGCAAGACGCCTTTCCACTGCTAAGTGAAGCCCTGCAACTGGCACCGGAGCGGCCGGACATCAAATTGCTGCTGGCCGATTGTGCGGTCGAGTTGGGCCAACTGGAGCAAGCTGAAGCTTTGCTTGCGACCGTGCTACTGCAGGATCAGAATGCTGACTTTAAAGCCGTCCAATCCAAGCTAACCCTGACTAAAGAGGCGGCCGATACCCCGGAAATTCAGGCGCTTGAAAGCGCTCTGGCCAAAGCGCCGGACGATATGCAGTTAAAGGAGCAGTTGGCAGTGCAATACCAGCAAGTCAAACGCTCGGCTGAAGCGCTGGAGCTGCTCTATGGTATTTTGCAGCAGGACTTAAACTTTTCGGAAAGCAAGAAACTGTATCTGGATATCCTGGCTGCTTTACCCAAAGGCGATGCGATTGCCAGCCAGTACCGGCGCAAGCTGTACAGCTTGTTGTATTAATGGTTTTGCTACCTGGCTTGATCACCAGGTAGCATTCAATCCGCTGTGGCGTTAAAAGCGGAAGCCCAGCTCCAGGCCTACATTGGCAGCAGATTCTGCTTTAAAGCCATCGCCTTTGTAGGCAGAGCCTGGACGTAAGTTCATCCAAAGTGCCAGGCTAACGCTATCCCAGTTATAGCCCAAACCACCGGTTAACTGCAGACCATTAAAGGTGAAGCTTCGTGCAGGACCAGATACTTTATCATTAAACAAACCGCCACCAATCCCCCACTTAAAGCCAACGCGGTTCAAGTTTGAGCCCCAGACTGCACTAAAATCCGTTGCATGCAATCTAACCGATGAAAAATTATCATGACTCATGTAAGCATAGGATGCACGACCAGCCCACTGCTTGCTGCCATCATCATGAATGGTAAAGAAAAAGCTGGCACCAAAACCACTAAAGTCATCATCGGCGCCACCTTTGTAGGATAAAACTGTCGCAGCAGAAACTGCGCTCACACTAAAATTTTTAACTTCCTCAGCCTGAGCAGCTCCCAATACGCAGAACGCTAAGACCGAAATTGTTATTTTTTGCATCATAGTAAAGCTCCCTTTTTTAAAGATGATAAAAAGCGAGCGATTTTATAAATGAAAAACACGGAAAGTCAAAGAGATTTAAATGCTACTTGAATGATTCAGACCAGATTTGACGAATACGATCCGATAAGGTCATCGGGTCGAAGGGTTTAACCACCACATCGACCGCTCCCAGGTCTTTGTAGGATTGCACTTCGTGGCTTTGCACCTTGGCCGTCATAAAGACCACCGGGATCGCACTTAAATCAAAGCGCTGTTGCAACTGGCGCAGCGTTTCTGGCCCATCCATGCCCGGCATCATCACATCCAGCAGGATCAGCTGCGGGCTAAAATCTGCGAATTGCTGCAGTGCCTGCTGGCCGCCACTGCAGCTGCAAACCTCAAAGCCACCCACAGCCTCAAGGGCAATTTTTGCGACTTGCTGAATGGAAGGATCATCTTCCACATGAAGAATTCGAACCAATTCGGTCATCGAGGGCAATTCCGGTTGAGTGCATCTTTCCAGCCACTATAATGCAGTTCTTAGCTGCAGGCAAAGCCGCCCCAATCGCAAGGACCCATTATGTCGCATCAGGCTCATTTTCTTCAGCTGCATCAGCTGCTGAGCCGTTATCAGGCCTATTGGCAACTGATGCCTTTTGCCTGCAATGCGTTGCCTTGGCAAGCGCCTGAACTTAGCAGCCGTCTGACCAGCCTGTCTGATGCAGAAGTGGCCACGCTCGACAGCGATCCAGCAGCCAGAGGTGAGTTTTTCGCCGATCTTTTTCCTGAGCTTGCCAGCATAGCGCCACTGCCTGCTTTTAGCGCGTTACGGCCAGAGCCTGAGCTACCATTTTGGCTAAGCAATGGCATTCCCGGCCGCAAAATTGGCCAAATTCAGCAATTTTGTGCGCTGGTACCAGAAAGTAATGCTGAAGTGGTGGAGTGGTGCGCAGGCAAAGGCCACTTGGGCCGGATGCTAGCTTTTAGTCAACGGCGTCAGGTGCTCAGCCTGGAGTGGCAAGAGGCCTTGTGCCAGCAAGGCCAGGCCCTGGCAGATCAGTACCAGCTACCGCAGCGCTTTGTTACCGCCGATGCACTCTCCGCACAAGGCCTGGCGATGCTGCAACCTGAACATCAGGTACTGGCGCTGCATGCCTGTGGCGAGCTGCACCTGCAACTGTTGCGCTCGGCCAGCAGCCGGGGCTGTCAGCAACTGCAACTGGTACCTTGCTGCTACCATTTGATCCCGACACCACGGTATCAACCTCTCAGTCAGCTGGCGCAGCAGCACGATCTGGTGTTGAGCCAGCACGATTTAAAGCTGGCGGTACAAGGCCAGGTCACTGCCGGTGCCCGCATTGCCAGGCTCAGGCAGCAGGAAGTGGAGTGGCGTTTAAGCTGGCAGGCACTGCGGGCAACACTGACCGGTGATGCAACTTACCGACCACTGGCCTCGGTCAGCAAACAGATTTTTAGCCAACAGTTTAAAGACTTTGCTGCCTGGGCCGCGCAGCAGCATCAACTGACGCTGCCAGGTGATCTGGATTTCTCCCGCTTTCTGGAGCAAGGGCGCCAACATGCCCGACTGGTACGCCGCATTGAGCTGGTCCGGCATCTGTTTCAGCGGCCGCTGGAACTCTGGCTGCTGTTCGACAGAGCCTTGTTCTTAGAGCAACAAGGCTATCAAGTGGAGGTAGGGACTTTCTGTGAGATGACGCAAACACCGCGAAATTTGATGCTGCGCGCCGAACGACTGAAGCCTTAACCGGAGCCGGCGCGCGACTCGGCCAGCGTAGTTAAGCACTGACCCGAGCGATGAAAGTCGGTGATCAACTGGTCTTTACGCTGCCAGCGCTGGTTGAGCCACTGCTGGAACTGCTGACGAAAGGCCTCGTCATGAAAATAATCACCGATTAGCTGCTCGGTAACCGGCAAGCGCTCGACCTGCAGCACCACCCGCTTTAACTTACCGGATAGCATCGCCAGCACGATGTGCTTCGGATTGTCGGGGTAAATCAGGGTTACATCGAGGATGGCATCAAACTGCTCGCCCATGCTGGCCAGGGTGAAGGCTATGCCTCCGGCTTTAGGTGGCAGCAAATGTGTAAACGGACTTTGCTTTTGCTGCTGTTTGGCTTTGCTGCAGCGGGTGCCTTCAACAAAGTTGATGATGGTGGTCGGCTGGTGGCGGAACTTCTCACAGCTACGTTTGGTGCTGTCGATATCCTGCCCTTTCAGCTCCGGATGCTTGGCCAGGTAGGCCTGGCTGTAACGCTTCATAAAAGGCATATCCAATGCCCAAGCGCCAATGCCGACAAAAGGCACCCAGCGCAGCTCTTCTTTTAAGAAAAACTTCGGCAGCGGCATCCGGCCATGGGTAAATTGCATTAATAACACCACATCCAGCCAGCTTTGATGGTTGGCAATCATCAGATACCATTGCTCGTGACTGAGGCCTTCTGCTGGCAGCTGCTCCTGCCAATCCAGATTATTTACCAGCTTGATTAAAAAAGTATTGATGCCAATCCACTGATGGTAGCAGCCGTGCACGACCTTGCCACAAAAGCGCTGCCAGGGTGCCAGCGGCAGCAAACGCAGCAGACTGAGCACCAGCACAATGCTCCCCCAGAACGCCAGATTTAAGGCGAACAAAGCAAAACTGATGGGGGCCAGTACCCAGGCTGGTAAGGTCGACATGACTCAGGGCTCCTGCTTTGCGGCCATTTGCTGCAATTGCTGATCTTTGTACTGCCAGAGTTCATTGACCCATTGCTGAAAAGAAGCGCGAAACGCGGGGTCCTGATAGTCTCCGAGCAGCTGCTCGGTAATGGGCAATACCCGTACCTGCACCCTTATAGCATGAACGGCGCCGGAAATGTAATCCCAGAAAGTCGGGATCCGCTCCGGGTAATGAATGGTGACATCAAGAATTTTATGCAGTTGCTGGCCCATAGCGCCCAGCACAAAAGCCACGCCACCGGCTTTAGGCTTCAGCAAATGCTGATAGGGCGATTGCTGTTTGTCGTGTTTCCCCTTGGTAAAGCGGGTGCCTTCGACAAAGTTCATCACCGTCACCGGCTTAAAGCGGAATTTAGCGCAGGCCTTGCGGGTGGTTTCGATGTCTTTGCCCTGCAGCTCTGGTTTTCTTGCCAACTCGGCCTTGCTGTAGCGCTTCATAAAAGGGAAATCCAGCGCCCACCAGGCCAGCCCCATAAAGGGCACGTACAGCAGCTCTTTTTTCAGGAAAAACTTCAGAAAAGGAATACGGCGATTAAACAGGTTCTGCAGCACCAGAATATCGGCCCAGGATTGATGGTTGGCCAACAGCAAGTACCAGTCTTTGCGCGACAGTGCCTCCAGCCCTTCCACCTGCCAGTCAATGCGGGTAAACAGGCGGGTAGTGACATTGTTCATGCTGATCCAGGCCACTGCAATGGCATCCAGCAGATAGGTCAGCCAGGCCTGCCAGCGCTTGAGCGGCAGCAGTTTTAACACCGCCAACAGCATCAGCGGCAAAAACCAGAACAGGGTATTGATGGCATAAAGCAACAAAGCCAGCACGCCACGCACCGCCTTTGGTAAAAAGTACAGCATGATTCACCTTTACGTGCAGTCGGTTGGCACAGCGCTCGATGCAACCGGCCAACCGACACTGATCGGATCAGTGCTTAGTGTACCTTAATCTTCAAAGTAGGTGTATCCATTGACACCGGCTTTCAGCTCTTCCAACAGCGCGGCACGCTGCTCTGCTGGGATGTCCAGCGTTTCCAGCTGATCGCTGTACGACTGGATCAGCTTGTTGGCATCAAAGTGCACATAGCGCAGCACATCAGCCACGGTATCGCCCTTGATGGCGTTGGTCAATTTGTAACCGCCATCGTCGGTCAGCTCCACATGCACAGAGTCGGTATCACCAAACAGGTTGTGCAAATCGCCCAGGATTTCCTGGTAGGCACCCACCATAAACATGCCCAGCAGGTACTGCTCGTCCTCTTTGTACACCGGCATCGGCAAGCTGCTTTCGATGCCATTGCCATCGGCGTAGCTTTTGAGCATGCCGTCGGAGTCGCAGGTGATGTCCTGAATGATGCAGCGGTGATCCAGCGGCTCGTGCATCCGCTCCAGCGGCATCACCGGAAACAGCTGATCAATGCCCCAGGCATCGGGCATCGATTGAAACAGCGAGAAGTTGACAAACAGCTTGTCGGCCAGCTTTTCATTCAACTCGTCGTGAATGGCGCGGTGCGAGCGCGAACTTAAATCCAGGTTATCCCGTACCCGGTTGATGGTGGCAAAGTAAATTTGCTCCAGCAAGGACCAGTCCTGCAGACTGAGCAAGCCATGCACATACTGGGTATGGGCATCGCTGAAATAATGCACCGCATCGTGATAAGCCTCGACCGCTGTGCGTGGCGTGACATTGGTGTAGGCATCCCACAGCCCCAGCACCACCGATGGCGCATCCTCACCCGGCTCCGGCAGGTACTTCAGCCCCGGCGCCCGCTCAATATCAATGGCATCGGTCACCAGCACCGCATGGTGCGCGGTCATCGCCCGGCCGGATTCGGAAATAATGTTTGGATGCGGCAAGTCGTACTCATCGCAAACTTCTTTTAACCCATTGACCACATTGCGGGCATACTCGTGCATGGTGTAGTTCATCGAGCAGGTCGAGCGTGAGCGCGAGCCTTCGTAATCCACCCCCAGGCCACCGCCCACATCGACGGTATCAATCGGCACCCCCAAGGTGCGCAGCTCGGCGTAGTGGCGGGCACACTCACGAATGGCATTGTGGATATCGCGAATGTTGGCAATTTGCGAGCCGATATGAAAATGCACCAACTGCAGCAAGTCGAGCTTGCCAGCTTCTTTGAGCACCTCAATGGCCTGCAGCACCTGGGTAGCGGTGAGGCCAAATTTGCCTTTCTCGCCACCGGTGTTTTGCCACTTGCCTTTGCCAATGGAGTTCAGCTTGATGCGAATGCCAATGTAAGGCGCTGCGCCCAGCTGGTCGATTTCACGCAGCAGGGTTTTTAGCTCCGACAGCTTTTCCACCACGATGTAGACCTTATGACCCATCATCTGGCCAATGGTCGCCAACCGCAGAAACTCACTGTCTTTGTAGCCATTGCAGACAATGCTCAGAGGCTTGTCGGACACCCCAAGAATGGCCATCAGCTCTGGTTTACTGCCGGCCTCCAGCCCCACGGTGCCACTGTCGTGACTGAGCAGTTTCTTCACCACCGAGTACTGCTGGTTCACCTTGATCGGATAAACAGCGGTGTACTGACCCAGGTACTCTTTTTCCTGCTTGGCCTTTTGAAAAGCGGTGATAAGGGAATCGATACGGTGCTGCAAAATATCGGTAAAGCGCACCAGCACCGGCAAGGTCAGGCCTTCATCTTTGAAGCGCTGCACCAGCTCCGGAAAGTGAATACCAGGCTTGCAATGATCCTGATCGGGGTAGGCCACCAACTCTCCTTTGGAGTTGATGTCAAAGTACCCTTCACTCCAGGTAGCGACATTGTAGATGGAACGTGCTTTTTCGGTACCCCAGTCAATCATGGTGGATCCTTATCCTGTCATCACAGCAGAAAAAAGAAAGCGAATGCTGTATGGCACAGTATTCGCGGCAATAGTTCTATTTTAAGCGCTATCACGGCCAGTTGCAGCAAAATGCGATCAAAAATTTGTCTGAAAGGCGCAATGCAGGCAAAATAACGGCCCTAAAATGCAATGCAGCCGATACACCACTGCCCAATCGCGAGCCTGAGCTCAGGATGGGAACAAACAAAGGGGACGACAATGTCTGGTCTGGATACACAACAATGGTTTACCGAAGTCTTTGAGCCCAGTGGCAGTGCCTTTGGCCTGGCCATTACCGCCAAGCTGGATGAAGTGCAATCGCCGTTCCAGCACATTGAAATTTATGACACCACCCACTTTGGCAAATTGATGGTGATTGACGGCTGCACCATGGTCAGCACCCGTGAGAATTTCCTCTACCACGAAATGATGAGCCACCCGGCACTGTTCACCCACCCAAGCCCAAAAAATGTGGTAATCATCGGCGGTGGCGACTGCGGCACCCTGCGCGAAGTGTTAAAGCATCCGGGCGTGGAAAGCGTGCACCAAATCGACATCGACGAGCAGGTCACCCGGATGGCCGAGAAGCACTTTCCCGAGCTTTGTGCTTCCAACAATGACCCGCGTGCCACCATCTTATTTGACGATGGCATTAAATTTATGCGCGAAGCTGCAGCAGAATCGATTGATGTGGTCATTGTCGACTCGACCGATCCGGTCGGGCCGGGTGAAGGCTTGTTTAACCGCGCCTTTTACCAAAGCTGTCTGAATGCACTGCGCCCGGGCGGTATTCTGGTGCAACAGAGCGAGTCGCCTCTGATTCACCTGCAGCTGTTGACCGATATGCGCCAGGCCATGCTGGATGCCGGCTTTGCAGCACTGCAGACGCTGAATTTCCCGCAGATGATTTACCCATCCGGCTGGTGGACCTGCACCCTGGCACGGAAAGGCGAAGGGTTTGACGGCTTCCGCGAAGCCGATGCGGCTGCAGCCGAGCTGAATACCGACTACTACAATGTCGACATTCACAAAGCAGCGATGGCATTGCCCAACTTTGTACAAAAGGCTTTTGCCGGGCAAAAGTAAGGGGTTCGACCCCAGTCGCCCCACAAAAAAACCTGCCGCGGCAGGTTTTTTTGTGGTTCAGGCATTAGCCTTCGGTCACCGGCTCGATATGAATTTCCACCCGGCGGTTCAGTGCCCGGTTGGCTTCCGAGGTATTGGGTACCATCGGGTAGGTCGGACCAAAACCCTGGGTTTCCATCCGGATGGGCAACACACCCTGCGCCGCCAGATAACTGCTGACACTTTCCGCCCGCTGCAAGGATAAACGCATGTTGAAATCGTACGGCCCGGTATCGTCGGTATGGCCGGAGATAATCAGCATGGTTTTATCGTAATTGCTGAGTACCCGGGCAATGTCGTTCAGCACCGGATACAGCTGGGGCTGGATATCCGCCCGGTTAATGGCAAAGGTCAACTGAGAAGGGATTTCCAACCGCAAGTTGTCGCCTTCACGATGCACCTGGACGCCAGTACCACTTAACTCTTCGCGCAGCGCTTTTTCCTGGTTGTCCATGTAGCTGCCCACAGCCGCACCGGCCAGGGCACCAACAGCTGCACCAATCACCATCCGTTTGTTGCTGCGGTTGGCGGTGGCCTTGCCGGCAATCGCGCCAGCCACAGCACCAATGGCAGCGCCACGGGCGGTATTTTGGTTGTCGGTACTGGCACAACCCACCAGGCCGCCCATCGAGACGCTGCCAGCCAATACGCCAATCATTACAAGCTTTGACTTCATCTACTTAAACTCCTTTGACTTATAATGAACAGCATAATCCCACAAGCTGAACTATGGCTGAACTATTTTTTCATCGGGCCACCAAAATAAATAGACATATGGCCATCCAAAATTATAATCAGAGCACAATTTCAACAATGAGCAATGGCTATGTTGGGGCAGACCTGGCGGCGTTTGGTGTTAAAAGTAGGCAGTGCGTTAATCGCACCGGAGGGCAAAGGGTGCTCGACTCGCTATTTACTAACCCTGGCGCGCTTTATCAGCGAGTGCCGAACCAGAGGCATCGAAGTGGTGCTGGTTTCATCCGGCAGTGTGGCGGCCGGGCGCAGCGCCATTGCGTTTTCCCATCAGCCGTTGCCTATTCCGGTGAAACAAGCCATGGCCTCGGTGGGCCAGTACCAGATGATGCAGCTGTGGCAAAACCTGCTCGATTGCCACTGTGGTCAGCTGCTATTAACCCACGACGATTTTCACAACCGCCGTCGCTACCTGAACATTGAAAATACGCTACGCACCCTGTTGGCGCATCAGGTGCTGCCGATTATCAATGAAAACGACAGTGTCGCCACCGCCGAGTTAAAACTGGGCGATAACGACAACCTGGCCGCGCTGGTGGCCACTGCTGTCGATGCCGATGTGCTAATTATTTGCTCCGACATTGATGGCCTCTACAGCGCCAACCCACGCAGCAATCCAGCGGCGCAGTTTATTGCCGAGGTAGAGCGTATTACGCCGGAGATTTTCGCCATGGCCGGTGGCAGCCATCACAGTGTCGGCACCGGCGGCATGGTGACCAAGCTGCAGGCGGCGCAAAAAGCGGCGCAGCAAGGCATTGATACCCTGATCGTCAATGGCCAGAAAGCCGCTGTCTTTGAAGCTCTGCTCGAAGGCAAAACGGCTGGCACCTTGTTTCAGCGCCAGCAGGAACGGCTCAGTGCCAAGAAACACTGGTTGCTGCATGGTTTAACAAGTCAGGGCCAGATCCAGCTGGACGCTGGTGCGGTGACAGCGCTGCAGCAACAGGGCGCTTCCTTGCTGGCCAAAGGGATAACCGCCGTGACCGGAGACTTTGATAAAGGCGAGGCGGTATTGGTGTGCGACCCGGCTGGTCAGCCCTTTGCCAAAGGCATCTGCCAGTACCCGGCCTCTGAATTGGCACGGATTAAAGGCCTGCACAGTCAGCAAATCACCGCCACCCTGGGCTATTGCCCGCGTGAAGAGGTGATTCACCGCGACGATCTGGTGCTGCTGTCGGTCAGTGAAGCCAGGGCTCAATCGGGCTGCTGATGCCTTCGTCATGCCAGTCCGGCGGATACCCCAAATCCGGCTGCTGGTAATCGCAGAGCCCATCCGGGAAAATTTGCTTCAGTTCAGCCAGCCAGGGCGTCATGTCCACCCTGCCAAAATCACCACGCGCTATCGCCTGCTGCACCGGGATCAAGGCACATTGCAGCAGTAGGCCATGGCTTGGCGCCCCGGCTTGCTGGCGGCTGTTGCTAAGAGCCGGGTAAATCTGCTGGCATGCACCGGCCGAAGCCCAGACATCATCGCCCTGTGCCAACACCTTGCCATCCCCGGCAAAGCAGCGATCCGACACCGAAGCCGGTGCTTCACCATGGCGAACCCAGTCCACCACCGCCGCAAAGGCTTCCCGCTCAGGCGTGTAATCGGGGTGGCTGACCCAGATCCGCTGCCAATGATCATTGCCGCGCTGTTGCAGCCGCTCGCGCGCCATAAACGAAGGTTGCAGATGATGCATATCCAGCACCGGATCCAGGTAATGGCGCAAATCCACCACCGGAATAGCCAGCTCACCAATAAAAAGCTGACCATAGCGATAGGCCCGCTCAATCGCCTCCCTGTTGGCCCGGTAACGCGGTGCCACCGCCAGACCGCTGTCAGTAACCCTGGGCTCCGTCATGTTGTGACGACCAAAGGCACTGAGCCAAATCGGCGTATCCAGTCGAGGAATAAAGCGGCCGCGCTCCGCTTGCATCCGGTGCTGCGGCAGCCAGCTGCCAATGCGGGCATTTAGTGCAATAAACTGCTCCGGGCTGATCTGACCGGCACGAAGTGCCAGCAAGCCATAGGGTACGCCAACATTGTCCCATAAGCTGTGGGCAAAGCCGTGTTCATCGCGGCCATAAATATCAACCAGATCTTCCCAGTAGCTCCAATGCTGCTGTTGCAGCAACTCCGGAGCCACGAAAGGTCGCAAGCGCCCCTGCCTCGGGTTGTGCACCACCGACGACAAACCAAACCAGGCATTGATGCACTGCGTGGCCCCTTGCATCGGGGTTGGCTTCAGGCCAGCCAGCAATTGGGCTGCGCTGATGGCATTGCGATGCCGTACCTGCTGATCCGGTACCGTGCTCAAACCTTCCAGCCACTGCCGGTGTTGCCAGGGTTGCCAGAAGGCCTTGTCTTCGGCGGTAAAGTAGTAGTAGTTGTGCAGCAAGTCGCAATCGAGCGCGTAGATCACCTGGCTTAGCATATCCGGATAGCTGTACTGGGCGATAGCTGCATCCAGCAGGCCCGGGGTATTTTGTGCCAGCAGGTATTGCGCAATACCCCCACCAGAACCGCCAATGCCAATGGTCATTTCCGGCTCGCCGTAGAGACTGATAAAGTGCTGCTTCAGCTGACGAGCCACTTCTTCGGCCCGCAGAAAATGGTAGCTGTGACTGGTGCGATTGGCGCTGCTACTAATCACCGCATAGCCCTGACGAAGCTGCGCCGAGCGGCGCTGCACCATGCGTTCAATCCGCAGGTCACCCTGACGAAAACCAATACCCACCCCACCATGAAACTGGTAAATCAGCTTTTGATTCCACTGGCTTTGGCCGGTGCGCAGCGGGTACTCCTTTGCCGTCACTGGCATCACCACCAGGTAGAAATAGCGCTGTATGGTGCCGAGCTCAACCCGCAGCAGCAGCTCACCAGCGGCCAAATCACCGCCCTGATACGGCAGGACGCTGCCATCAACGCCCAGCCGGTACCAGAGCAAACGGCTGGGGTGCAGGCAGTCCTTGCTGTAACCGAGCAAGGTATCATCGTCGGCATAAATCGCCACGCCATAGCCCTGCTCGTTGTCAACCAGCGGTGGCTCAATGCCCATGCGGTGCCAGCCGCAGTAAAAGGGGTATTGCTTGGGGCCAGAAAAAAGCGGGGTGGACGGGCCGACATCGCCCAGCGGGACAGGGTAAGGATAAAGATCAGCTGGCCGTTCGGTGCGAGCAATAAAATCAGTCACCGCCAGCAAGCTGCCGGCACGCTCTGGGGGGATCGCCAGCACCGGGTGGGGTTCAAACAAGCTCTGTGGGATCTCGCTGCGTGGCCAGAAAAACACCAGCACCAACACCAGAGCTAGCAGCAATAACCATTTCAGCAAACGCACAGCCACCTCCTTTTTTAGTAAGGATAGCAAGGCGTTTGACGGCTAGTGCTCTTTCCAGTTCATTATGACGGATTCAGTCGGAATTAAAACACCCTCAGGCTAGGCGCTTGTTTGCAGGTCTAGTGGTGCTAAATCAAAAACAAGCAACAACGTCTGAGGGTGTTTTAAACCGACCCTACGGGCGAGCGCCAGGACTTCCAATGCGGCGTTAGCTCGTTTCGACAGAGCACCACTATGCCTTCAACGAGCTGCCTTGCCTTGAAAGCCCTGGCACTCGCTGAACCGGTCATAATGAACTGGAAAGAGCACTGCTTAGTGCCAGCGCCAAAATTTTTGATTTGCGCTGGTAATTGTACAGCTGCTTCTTTTGCGCCGGCAGATCATCCACCGTCGCCAGCTCAAAACCATGCTCCAGAAACCAGTGAATGCTGCGGGTGGTCAGTGCGAACAGGGTATGATAACGCTGCTGTTTAGCGCGCTGAATCACGTATTTCAGCAAGACACTGCCCCTGTCAGCATCGCGGTAATCCGGGTGCACCGCCACGCAGGCGAATTCGCCGACCAGCTCATCGGCGAAGGGGTAGAGCGCCGCACAGCCAATCACCAGACCTTCTCTTTCAATCAGCACAAAGTGGTCGATTTCCATTTCGAGCTGCTCACGCGAGCGCCGTACCAGCAAGCCCTGCTGCTCCAGTGGCCGGATCAAATCCAGAATGCCACCAATGTCGGCAATGGTGGCCGGGCGCAGCTTTTCCGCCGACTCATTGACCATTTGGGTACCAATGCCATCGCGGGAGAACAGTTCCTGCAGCAAGGCACCATCGGCTGTATGGCTGATCAAATGGCAACGGGGCACACCGGCCCGGCAGGCACTGATGGCGGCATGCAAAAACGCCAGACTGGCCGCGCAGCAGCAGTCTTCCTGTTCCAACCGCTGCATGATCTGCTCAGCATCTTTTGGCAAAAGCTCAGGAATAATCTGGCCATCTTCGGCCAAAATGCCGCCATCGGCACTAAAACCTATCATTTTGTCCGCTTTGAGCTTAATGGCAACCTGGGTGGCGATCTCTTCGGCCGTCAGGTTGAAGCTCTCGCCTGTGACGGAAGCCGCGATCGGTCCCATCAACACCATGCCATTGCTATCGAGCTGACGGCGAATGCCCTGCACATCGATACGCCGCACCCGGCCGCTGTGGCAATAATCAATGCCTTCATCCACGCCCAGCGGCTGAGCAATGACAAAGTTGCCACTGACCACGTTGATTTGTGCGCCCTGCATTGGCGTATTGCTCAAACTCATCGACAGCCGGGCGGTGATATCCAGCTGCAGCGCACCGGCCACTTGCTTGATCAGCTGAAAGGTATCGTCATCGGTAATCCGCACCCGCTTGTGGTAGCTGGCGTCCAAACCAGCCTGCTGCAGTGCCTGATTGATTTGCGGCCTGGCACCATACACCAGTACCATTTTGATACCCAGGCTGTTTAGCAGCGCAATGTCATTGATAATGCTGCGAAATCCCGGCTGAGCAATGGCTTCGCCCCCCAGCATCACCACAAAGGTTTTGCCACGGTGAGCATTGACGTAAGGAGCAGACTGGCGAAAACCAGCGACAAGTTCAGTAGTACGCACCTTGGCAAAATCCTTCATCGGTTGAACACCCAGGCTGATGCAACACCACTGTATGAAAACATCATGACAGCCGGATGAATCAGAGAAGAATAATTATACGGAAAAACAGGATAAATAATCAACAAATATTCATCCAAACTGAAATCATAAATGAAAGTTGATATAAATCAGAATCTTACCAGCGCACCTGTTCACTTCTTACATTTGCCGTGGATTTTTATCTAAAAAGATTGCATTTTCATTCTTTTGCTTCATAATGCGCGCGCAGCTCAAAACCTGAGCACCCAAGCACCGATCAGCCTGCCCTGATCTTGTCTTTTGACCCGGATACGAATGAGGTCAAACATGCAGCACAACACCCACACACCTGTCGATTACCGTGATCTGGTCGCCCGCCATGGCTCTCCGCTGTTGGTGCTGGATGGCGACGCCGTCCGCCAACAATACCGCGCTTTAACTGCAGCCCTGCCTGGCGTCGAGCTGCACTATGCGTTAAAACCGCTGCCACACCCGGCGGTGGTGGCGATTTTGCAACAAGAAGGCGGCCGTTTCGATCTGGCCACCAATGGCGAAGTCGACCTGGTCCGTGAGCAAGGCGTCAACCCACAGCATTGCATTCACAGCCACCCGATCAAGCGCGACAGCGATATTCGCTATGCGCTGGAGTTTGGCTGCACGGTTTTTGTGGTCGACAACCCGGTGGAGCTGGCCAAATTTGTGCCTTATGCCGACCAGACCCAGTTGCTGCTGCGATTGAGCTTCCCGAACCCGGATACCAAGGTGGATTTGTCGAAAAAATTCGGCTGCCGGCCAGAGCAAGCGCTGGGCTTATTGCAACAAGCCAAGGCGCTGGGCCTGAATGTGATGGGGCTGTCGTTTCATGTTGGCTCGCAGGCGGTATCACCCAAGCGCCATGTTGCAGCCATTGAACAATGCCTGCAAGTGTTTCAACAGGCTGAAGCTGCTGGCTTGCCACTGCACTGGCTGGATATCGGTGGCGGCTTCCCGGTGTCGTACCTGGATCAGGTGAGCCCGATTGAGCAGTATTGTGCGCCCATTCGCCAGGCGCTGGCCAAATTCCCGGCTGCGGTGCGGTTGATGGCCGAGCCAGGTCGCTTTATCAGTGCACCGGCGATGACGTCGGTCGCTTCGGTGATGGGTGTGGCCGAGCGAGGCGATCAATGCTGGTATTATCTGGATGATGGGGTTTATGGGGCTTACTCGGGCCAGATTTTTGATCACACAATCTACCCATTGGCGGTGCCGTACAATGAAGGCCCAACCGTTAACAGCGTGCTGGCTGGCCCCACCTGCGACAGCATCGATGTGATCCGCGAAAACATCCAGCTACCGCGGCTGGCAGTGGGTGATCTGGTGATTGGCCGCATGATGGGCGCCTACACCTGGGCTTCAGCCACCGAGTTTAACTTCTTTCGCAAAGCGGAGATTTTGGTACTCAATGGGGCTGAGCCTTGCCGCTTGGCGGTAGTCGCCTGATAGCCACAGCACCGCTCTAAACAATCAAGCCAGCGTCATGCTGGCTTGAATGTATACCCAAGTGACCTCAAGATGCGAGTTTCAGAGCCTTTGGGCGCTTTCCATCCTCAGGTTCGCGAAACGGTATATCCCTATACCCGCTTTCAATGTAAGGCACACTGGCGACGCAATGTCGACCACCTTGCTAGCCAGGGTAACACCGCAGTGGAAGCGCCCAGAGGCTCCCGCAGGGCGGGGCTAAAAGCGCTTTATGCCGCGTTAGCTGTTGTCGATTTGGAACCACCAAAGCTTCCAACAACTGCCTTGCCTAAAGCGCTTTTATCTCCCGCTGAAGCCTGCATCTTGAGGTCACTTGGGTATATATCAAAGGCTGCAGAGCTCCATCAATCCAAAATAATATGCGGCAAAAACCGCGAGCTGTCTTTGGTGATCAGGCTGTTGTCCTCACGAATGCCAATGCCGGCGGCGCTGTCACCCACCACCCAGCTGCCGATTAAGCTGTAGTTGCCGTCAAAGATCGGTAATGGCTGCAGCCGTTGGCGAATAAAGGGGGCGTCCTGATAAGGGCCGGATTCGCTTAAGCGCTTGCCATCGGCAGTGACCAGCTCAATATTAGCCCCTTCGCGCGAGAACAGCGGCTTGCGCAGCCAGCCTTTGTCCAGCGCACTGCCGTTATCAAAGTGGCTTTCCAGTAAGTTCGGATGGCCGGGGTGCTTTTGCCACAGCAGCGGCAAAATGCCTTTATTCGATAACAACAATTTCCACAGCGGCTCCAGCCAGAGGGTCTGGGAGGTTTTTACCTGCTCAGCAAAGGCTTCTTCCAGCAGAAACTCCCAGGGGTAGAGCTTAAACAAGCCGGTAATGGGCTCGCCTTGCAGATCGTAGTACTGACCATCCAGGCTACCGATGTCTTCCAGCGCGATGTAGCGGCCATCGACGCCACTTTGGGTGGCGATATCCAGCAGGTAATCAACAGTGCCTTTGTCTTCGATGCTTTCGCGCACGCTGGTAAAATGAAACGGCTGTGGCAGCGCCAGGTTGGCAAAGGCCTGCTCCAGTTTATCCTGCAGTGAATTGAACTGATCAGCGCCCGCCGGCAGTTCACCCCGCATCAATTGGTCTTCCAGCCAGACCCACTGAAAAAAGCCGGTTTCGTACAAGGAGGTCGGGGTATCGTAGTTCAGCTCCAGCAGTTTGGCCGGGCCGCTGCCGTCGTACACCAGATCCATCCGGCCATAGAGATGCGGATCACCGCGCCGCCAGGATTCGGCCAGGGCATCGCGGTAGTCTGCTGGAATAGCCAGCTGATCCAGCTTTTGTTCATCGGCCAGAATATCCGGGATCAAGTCCAGCGCCATCGCATGCAGCTGTTCGGTCACATCCTCCAGATCCTGCTCAATCTGGCGCAGACTGAACTGGTAGTAGGCGCTTTCATCCCAATAGGGCTCACCATCAATGGTGTGAAACTGAAAACCCAGGCTTTCGGCATAGGCTTGCCAGCCCGGGCGCGGGGTACTGTGCACACGCTTCATGTTAGCTGCCGTAACTGCGCTGACGACGGGCATCGCGGCGCATCGCTTCTTGCCGCGCTGCTGCCTGCTGGCCAAAACCACCGCGGCGCACCAATTGTGCCCGTTGCGGCTGCACCGCCGAAGGTCGGACTCGAGCCACCCCCGGCTGACTGGCTACCGCCTGGTTGCTGGCCGTTCGAAAGGTGGAGCGATCATCGCGCGACTTGTACAAAGGCTGAGTCGGCACCGCCGGACGGCTGCCGCCAGCAGCTTGCTGCGTGGGCTGTGCCTGCCCGCCAGCCAGATTGCCGCGGTTGAGCATCTGGCCCGCCATATAGCCCATCATCATTGGCATAAAGAAGCTGCCGCTTTGATGACGCTCGGGCGCGGTCTCACACTGGCCAGCCCCAAAATCGGCCTCGCACTCCAATTGATTCTGATAACGTGGTGCCATCTGAGTATGCATGGCCTGCGCCTGCTCAAACTCGGCCTGACACGCTGCCGGTGGATGATAAAAGGCGGCGCATTCATCCACATCATGGAACACATGCACTTCCTGCTCTTGTTCACCACAGCCAGCCAACAGCAAGGTAGCGGCCGGGGCCATCAGGATTAAAGCGGCTTTTTTACTGCGTTTCATGGCGCCTCCTTAGTAACTCATGCTGGCTGCGTTCAAGATGCCAACAGCGATGGAACAGGCTGCTGAAAAAATGCCAGCCGCCAACTCCCCCTGTCGAATACGATTGGGCAGCTGCTTCAGGGTCAGCTTCACCACAAAGAAGGTCAGCACCTGTACCAAGAGCGCAACCGCACCCCAGATGGCGCAGTCCAATAACGACATGGAATGGGTGATGGCACTGGACAACGGGATGGAAAAACCAATCAAGGCACCACCAAAAGCCACCGCTGCCGCACTGTTGTCGGCCCGAATCAAATCAAACTCATGATGGGGCGTGACCCAGCTGTAAATACGAGCAAAGCAGAGCAGCAACAAGGCTGCCAAGGCAAAATACACCGCAAAATAGGGCACACCGGCCAGTGAGATCCAAACAGTTTCCATGCGAAGGCTCCGGTTTAAGGCAAAAATTGCTGCTGATCCTGACGAAAAATGCCGCTGAAGACAAGCCTTTTAGCCACCAGCTGCATTTAACCGCGTCGGCATCGGCATAAATCGCGTTGCCCTTTACATGGGGCCTGAACTTTATACACTGAAGGTTGCGTTGCCATGCAACTGACCGAACTCAATACAACAACAAACGAATCACAACCACAGGAATCCATTATGACCAAGTCCCTTCTAAGCACGGTCGCTCTGGCTGTCAGCCTGGCCCTGACTGGCTGCAGCGGCGAAGCGCCGGTGAATCAGAGCCCAAGCCAGCAACAGCAAGCCCCAACCCTGAGCTCCGGCATTGAGCTGCACAACATGGACACCAGTGTTGCGCCGCAGCAGAACTTCTTCCGCTTCGTCAACGGCAACTGGCTGGAGCGCACTGAAATCCCAGCCGACCGGGCGCGCTGGGGCAGTTTTGACGAGCTGCGTGAAGTGGCCGAGCAGCATGTGCTGGACATCATTCTGGAACTGGCCGAAGGGCAACACGCCCAAAACAGCGATGCACAAAAAATTGCCGATCTGTTTCGTTCATTTCTGGATACAGAAACCATTGAGTCTCTGGGCTTGATGCCGTTGCAGCCAGAACTGGATCGTATCAGTGCCCTGCAAAGCCATGCTGATCTGGCCAAACTTTGGGGGGAATGGCAGCACATTCGCAGTGGCGTGCCGATGGTGCTCTTTGTCGGCCAGGATCAACGTCAATCCGATCAATACATCACCGCTGCCACCCAGTCCGGTTTAGGCATGCCGGATCGCGACTATTACTTAAAAGATGATGAGCGCTCGCTGCAAATTTTGCAGGAATACCAAAACCTGATCCAGCGCTTCTGGCAGCTGGCGGGTTGGGAGCAGGGCGAGCAGGCGGCTGAAACCATCCTGGCGATTGAGCGGCAATTGGCCGAAGCGCAGTGGAGCCGCATCCAAAACCGCGATCGCAATGCCACCTACAACAAAATGACCCCGGCAGAGCTGGCCGAAAGCGCCCCCGGCTTTGACTGGGCCAGCATGCTCACGGCGGCGCAATTGGCAGACATCGATGCACTGGTGATCCGCCAGCCCAGCTACTTCACCGATTTCGCGGCTTTGCAGCAGCAGATCCCGCTGAGTGAATGGCAGGATTACCTGCGGTTTCACTTGCTGCGAAGCAGTGCCTCCATGCTGCCATCGGCCTTTGATGACGCCAGCTTCGACTTTTTTGGCCGGGTCTTGAGTGGCCAGCAAGAGCAGCGCAGCCGGGAAAAACGTGCCGTCCAGACCACCGAGCAAATGCTGGGCTTTTTGGTGGGTCAAAAGTACGTCGAGCGTCACTTTCAACCCGAAGCCAAGGCGCGAATGGATGAAATGGTGCAAAACTTTATGGTGGCGTTCAGCCAGGCCATCGATGAACTGGAGTGGATGAGCGATGCCACCAAGGCGGAAGCTCAGGCCAAGCTGGCCAGCTTTAATACCAAAATTGGCTACCCGGATGTCTGGCGCGATTACGATTGCGTCACCATTGCCGCCAATGATCTGCTGGGCAACGCCCGGCGCAGCGCCCAGTGCGAGTACGAGCGGATGATTGGTCGCTTAGGCCAGCCGGTCAACCGGGACGAGTGGGGCATGACACCGCAAACCGTCAACGCTTACTACAGTTCGACCATGAATGAAATCGTCTTTCCGGCCGCCATTTTGCAGCCGCCATTCTTTGATGTGATCGCCGACGATGCGCTGAACTATGGTGCCATTGGTGCCGTCATTGGCCACGAAATTACCCACGGCTTTGATGATCAGGGCCGCCGCTCCGATGGCGAGGGCAACCTGCGTGACTGGTGGACTGAAGAAGATGAGCGTCAGTTCCGCGAACGGGCGCAGCTGATGATTGATCAGTTCAATGCCTTTAACCCGATTGACGATTTGCATCTGCAAGGAGCACTGGGGCTGGGTGAAAACATCGCCGATCTGGGTGGCTTAACCGTTGGTTACCGCGCTTACCAAAACTCACTGCAGGGCCAACCAGCCCCGGTGATTGATGGCTTTACCGGCTCGCAGCGTTTCTTTATTGGCTGGGGCCAGATCTGGCGTATTAAGTTCCGTGATGAAGCCCTGCGTCAGCAAGTGATCACCGGGCCCCACTCACCGGGCAAATACCGGGTACTGGGACCACTGTCCAATATGCCGGAGTTTTATCAGGCCTTTGATGTGCAGCCAGGCGATGGTATGTACCGCGAGGAAGCGGTGCGGGTGAAAATCTGGTAAGCCACTCTGCAGTGAAAAAAAATGCCGGCGATATCGTCGGCATTTTTCATTCTTGGTTGGGTTGGAACAACGGCATCCTAACCGGTCGAAAATGAACAAAAACTTAACGTTATACACAACTATTCACAACTAGTCGGGTTGGCTTAGTTCGATTTATCCTGAATTCCGCTCCAATCAACGCCATGGGCTCGCCACTGCGGTTTTTTTTTGTTACAAAAAGGCATTAAAATGCTCAGGGATGCCGGATGAAAACTCTCTCTCTTTTTTTGCTGGGGCTGCTCACCGCCTTCAGCCAGCCGCTTTGGGCCGAAGCCGTTGATATCGGCTTTATGGAACCCGCCGCCGAAATCACCGCCATTGTCGATGCGCCGCCACCACCGGCAGCCAGCTTAAGCCCGAATGGTCGCTGGTTGTTGTCACTGGAGCGCCCGGCACTGCCATCCTTGGCCGATCTGGCCGAGCCGGAATACCGGCTGGCCGGTATGCGCTTTAATCCACGCAATCAGGGGCCTTCGCAGCCGCGCTACCTGTCTGGTTTGCAGCTGATTGAGCTGGATAACCAACAAAGCAAAGCCATTCGTGGCCTGCCGCGCAATTTGCGGGTGCTGTCGGCGACCTGGTCACCGGATAGCCGCTATCTGGCCTTGCTGCAACTGGAGCAGGATCACACCGCCCTGTGGCGGGTCGATGTTGAACGCGGTCGCGCGGAGCGCTGGTCCAAAGTCAAAGTCAACGCCATCCGCGGTGGCGAGCTGCAATGGACTGCTGATAGCCAGGCTGTGTATCTGCTGGCAGTTGACCCAAAACGTGGTGCAGAGCCAGCCGCGCCGCGCGTGCCGGCAGGCCCGGTCGTGACCGAAGTACGTGGCCGCACGGCGCCGGCCCGCACCTATCAGGACTTGCTGCAAAACAGCCACGATGAAGCCTTGTTCAATCATTACATGGCCAGCCAACTGGTGCGGATTGGTCTGAACAACCGCATTCAGGTCATTACTGAGGCCAAGCCTTACTTAGGCTTTTCGCTGGCACCGGACAATCAGCATCTGCTGACCACTCGCTTAACCGAGCCGTATTCCTATGCGGTGCCGATGTTTCGTTTTGGCCGCACCAGTGAAGTACTGAACCGCCGTGGTGAATTGCTCTACACCGTGGAACAGCAGCCACTGGTCGACAATCTGCCGATTGCCTTTGATGCCGTGGTCGACAGCCGCCGCGCCATTCAGTGGCGCAGCGATCAGCCCGCTACTTTGGTTTGGGCCCAGGCTCAGGACGGTGGCGATCCACGCCAGGCCGCGGACACACGAGATCAACTGCTGCAGCTGGCTGCGCCTTTTACGGCCGAGCCGACACCTTTGCTCGATATGCAGTACCGTTTTGCCAGCATGCTGAGCGCGGAAGATGGCACCAGCCTGGTGTGGGAGCGCTGGTGGCAGGAACGGCAGGAAAAGCTCTGGTTGCTGACCGATGCCGAACCCAAACTGCTGTGGCAGCGCTCTTATGAAGACCGCTACGGCGATCCGGGCACGCCACTAACGCGCCTGGATGCCAATGGCAACCGGGTACTGCGGCTGGATGATGGTGCCATCTTGCTCACCGGTGCCGGAGCTTCTGACGAGGGTGATCGCCCTTTCATCGATCGGATGCAGCTGCACAGTGGTGAAACCGAGCGGCTTTGGCGCTCGGAAGCACCTTATTACGAGTACCCCATCACGCTGCGGGCCGATGGCCGTTTGCTGACCCAACGGGAAAGCATCGACACGCCGCCGGATTTTTACCTGCGCGATTTTCAAAGCGGTGCCCTGACCGCTGTAACCCAAACGCCGCACCCAATGCCGCATACGCTTGGTATCAGCCGGGAGATGATCCATTACCAACGCGAAGATGGTGTGCCGATGTCTGCCACCTTGCTGTTACCGGCTGGTTATGACAAAGAACGCGATGGTCCACTGCCAACCATTGTCTGGGCTTACCCGCGCGAATTTCGCAGCAGTGCAGCTGCCGGTCAGGTCAGTGGCTCCCCCTATCGCTTTAATCGTATCAGCTACTGGAACCCACAGTTTTTGGCAACCCAAGGCTATGCGGTGCTGGACAGCGCCACCATGCCCATCGTGGGCGAAGGCGAGAAAGAACCGAACGACAGCTTTATCGAGCAGCTGATCATGAACTCCAAAGCGGCGATTGAAGCCGGCGTGAGCCGTGGCGTGACCGATCCGGAGCGGGTAGCCCTCGGCGGCCACTCCTACGGGGCTTTTATGACGGCCAATGTACTGGCGCATTCCGACCTGTTCCGCGCCGGCATTGCCCGCAGTGGTGCTTACAACCGCAGTCTGACGCCTTTTGGCTTTCAGCGCGAACAACGCACTCTGTGGGACGATACCGATCTCTACATCCGGATGTCGCCGTTCTTCCATGCGCACAACATCAAAACACCGCTGCTACTGATCCATGGCGCCGAAGACAACAATTCCGGTACCTTCCCGATGCAAAGCGAGCGCTTGTACCAGGCCATTAAAGGCAACGGCGGCACCACCCGGCTGGTGATGCTCCCACTGGAGTCGCACGGCTACCGCGCCCGCGAGTCGGTACTGCACATGCTGTGGGAAACGGTGAACTGGCTGGATGAATTTGTTAAAAACGCCGAGCCGCGCAAAACCGACTAAGCGGATAGCTAGCTCAACAAAAACCAGCCCCTGATGAGGCTGGTTTTTTTATTTGCTTCACCTTACTAAAAGCCGTAGGCTGCTATGTTAATGTTTTAAAGATGTATTTCAGGTAAATAAATGCTGTTGCTGCGCAAACTAACCAAAGCTTTGTTATGGCTGATCCTCGGCATCTTGCTGTTAGTACTCAGTCTGTATGCGCTCTTGCTGGCCATCAACTGGCAAGATCAAACACCTTCAGGCGATGCTCTATTGCTGCAAAGCTTTTTACATTATGATGCATCCATTGCTGATGAGCTCAATGGTTATCACTATCTGCAGGAACACAGCGATCCAGCTCTGTTGCCAGTATCGGATGAGCTGAGGGCGCTGTTTATGGCATGCGACCGCGCCAATTGTCATGACAAGCTGACTGCAGCCAGCGCTGATTTAGTCGCACTGCTCGCAGAGCACCAGGCTTTGCTGGAGTTCTACCGACAACTGCTACAGTTTCGCTACTGGCAAGAAACTCCGCTTAGCCATCAGTCACAAATTCCATGGTACCAGCCTGTGATGCACGCCCAGCGCCTGTACATGATGCAGATTTGGTTAAAAGTACAGGCAGGCGATGTCATAACCGCACAGCAGTTACTCCAAAACGATCTGCAGTTTTGGCGCATGGTGATTCGCCAGAACCATCATTTACTGGGCAGCATGATCAGTCGAGCCGCTTTGCAAAGGCATTTCGCTTTCAGTCAGATGCTGCTGGCACCGTTAGAACCTGACCACCCAATAGCCTTGGCACCAGCAAGCTGGCATGCCCCTTTTAGTGCTGAAGAGCTAAGCCTGAAACGTGCAATTGCCGGTGAGTGGGTCTTTAGCAGCAGTTATATAGATGAGATGCTGGCAGCACCTTTCAAAGATCTGGGAACCAGCTTTTCTGAGCAGCTGACCATGTGGCTGTTAAAACCTTTTTTGTTACCACAAGCCACCGCCAATGACTATGCCACGCAACTTTTAGCTTGCCTTGGGAAAAGCCAAGCCGGCGATCTGCGCTGGTATCACTGGTTTTACAACCCTTTGGGTAAGATGCTTAAACAGGACATGTGTTCGCATTATCAGCGTTATAGCCTGCAAGAGCTTGAACAGCTTCGTTTGGATACCCTTGCAAAGCTAAACGGCGTTAATTCCCCCGAGCCGCCTTAATCTCAGCCAGCAGTTGCTGTACATCAGCCCGCTTTAGCAGTTGCTCGGCCGGCTGTGGCAAACGGCGTTGCCAGTTCGGGTACTCGGTGCTGGTCCCCGGCACATTGACCGGGGTATCCACCAGCACCAGGTCTTCCAGCTGAAAGGCCATCAGTTTGGCCGGCGTCGCCGCGACAAAACGGTGACTGTGCTGAATCAAGGCGCTGTAATCGTCGCCCACCAGCTCAAACCGCTGCCGCAGGATCTGTTTTTCCTGCTCGCGCAGCTGATGCAACTGTGCAGCCACCTCGGCGCTGGGGTACAAATCCAGCCGGTGGCGCAGCGCCAAGTCGTGTTCCTGCCAGTAGCCGACCATGGTGGGCATATCGTGGGTGGTGACCGTCGCCATCGACCGCTCCGGGTAGGTCGCATCGCTGTGCTGGTAACTGCTGTCTTTTTGCTCCAGCAAAAACACCCGGTACGACAGCACCTGGTACTGCTCCAGCAAACGGCTGATCTCGGCTGGCACAGTGCCCAAGTCTTCACCAATCACCACGCAGTGATTGCGCTGGCTTTCCAGCGCTAAAATGGCGAACAAATCGTCGGCCGGGAAACGGACGTAAGCCCCCTCGGTCGCACTTTTACCGACAGGGGTGCACCAAAGCCGCAACAGCGCCATCACGTGATCGATGCGCAAAGCACCGGCATGCTGCATATTGGCTTGCAGCAAATCAATAAAGGGCTGATAAGCCTTGGCTTTTAAGGCCGCAGGGTTGTATGGCGGCAAACCCCAATCCTGACCTTTGGGCGCCATGATATCGGCCGGAGCGCCTACGCTCAGCTGCAAAAAGTAATTCTCCGGCTCGGCCCAGGTTTCGGCGCTGCTGCGGTTGGTCCCCACCGCCAGATCGCGGTACAAACCAATGGCCATGCCAGCCTGCAGGCAGGCTTGCTGGGCGGCAGCCAGTTGGCGGTACGCCAGCCACTGCGCATACAACTGCTGCTGGATCGCGTCCTGATGCTGCACGGCAAAGCTCTGTACCGCCGGGCTCTGAGGCTGCCGGAACTCGGCCGGGAACTGCTGCCAACTGGCCATTTGCCAGTCTTTGGCGAACATCTGCTGCTGCAACACCTTGTAGACCACCAACTGGTAAAGACTATCACCACCGTCTTCCACAAAGCGCTGAAAGGCTTTGGCGCGGGAAGTCCCGGCTTGCAGCTCCTGCTGCTGAAAATGCGCAAACATCAGGCCGGTTATCCGCTGTTTCAGCCGGCTGACGGTGGTGTAATCAACATCGGCGGCCTGACGACACTGCTGCAGCTGTTGTTTGAAATCAGTGCTTTGCACTGCCTGCTGCACCGCTTCAGCCTGATACTCCGGCTCCAGCGTTAAGTCGGCATAGAGGCTGTTCAGCCACAAACGGCTGTTCGGGCTGTAGGGACTGCAATCTTGCGGCAAGGCCGGATAAAGCGCATGCAAAGGGTTTAAGCCAATAAAGTCACAGCCGGCAGCCGCCAGCATCGGCGCCAGCCGGATTAAGTCGCCAAAATCACCGATGCCCCAGTTGTGCTCGGTATTGAGCGCATACAATTGAATGGCCGGGCCGGCGGTTTTACGAAACACCGCTTTGTCCTGCAACTGAAAGCAGCGGGCTGGGGTGATAATCAGCCGTTGTGTCAGCTGAATTTCGCCGGCGGTTAAGGTCAATTGGTGGTAACCGGTTTCCAGACTGGCCGCTATGGTCAGCTGAAACGCCAGCCAAACCTCATCGGCCAACTCGGCTTGCTCAACGATGTCTCCCAAATGCAGCGCCAGCTCGCCCTGCAGCTGCTGGCCATGCTCGGTATCAATTTGCCAGCGCCACTGGCTGTGGGCGCTGGCTTTAGGCTGCTGCAGCCGGATGGATAAAGGCTGATCCTGCTGCACCACCGTCACCGGTGCCAGGTAGTGTTGCCAGTGCTCGGTTTCCAGCTGCCGGATTTGCTGGGCTATCCGCTGCTCACTGCTTAAATCAAACCCCATGGCCGTCAATACCCCGGCAACACAATCCGGAGCAATGGTTTCGGGTTGGCCGTGGGCATTGATGTAGTGATCCTGAACCCCGGCCAGTTCGGCCAAACGTTGTTGTAATTCCATAGTGCACCTGTTGCCGCTTAGGCAGCTTGCTGGCAGCCAGCTAAAATATTGGTCTGAGCCAAGCATAAACAGGGTGGCCGTGGAAAGAAATGCACTGCATACGTATGCAGTGCCAAAGCCCTAAAAAATCAGTAAAAACACAGTCTTCCGGAGGTATCAGCTGGGTGGGGATGCAAAAATCACGACAAATCAACGAGTAAAAATCGAACAAATGCACTAAATCAGTTCAAAACCAGCTGCGGTAGCCCCAGTTCAGTGCAAAGCGGTCGCTATGAATACGTATTCATGTTGTTGTTGCGCTCGAATAGGTTTAATAAATAACAGGATCACAGGATTAGCCGCTGCTGAATAAGTGGTGGATATAAAAACCAATACGGGGATAAAGGGCATGAACAAGTTTAAACTCAGTTTGCTGACCATGGCGATGGCCACCGTCGGCCTCAGCCATTTCAGCGCAGCCGCGCTGGAAAGCGATACCGAAGCCGAACGGCTGTCACCCACCGAAGCACGCGAGCGCGCCAGAGAGCAAGCCGAGCTTGAGGTGATTCAAATTCGCGGCTTTCGTCGCTCTGTGGTGGAGTCGATCAATACCAAGCGCTTTTCAACCAATGTGGTGGAAGCCATTTCAGCGGAAGACATTGGTAAGCTACCGGATTCCAGCATTGCCGAATCCATTGCGCGTCTGCCAGGCTTAACCGCTCAGCGTTTGGATGGCCGTGCCAGCCGGGTCAGTATCCGTGGCTTTGGTGAAAACGAAAGTGCGACCACCTTCAATGGCCGAGAGCAGGTGTCCATTGGTGATAACCGTGGCGTCGAATTTGACCTTTATCCTTCTGAAATCATGAGCGGTGTGACCGTGTACAAAACACCAGGCGCCATGCTGGAAGCGGAAGGCATTGCCGGTGTCATCGATCTGCAAACGGTGCGGCCACTGAATCGTGAACGAACCGTTCAGGTGAATGGCCAGCTGGAAAAAACCGGCCACAGCAAACTGAATCCGGATGGCAACGATACCGGCTTCCGTGGCACCTTCTCCTACATCGATCAGTTTGCCGATGACAGGGTTGGCATTGCCTTTGCCTACACCACCATGAACTCCCCTAACCAGGAAAAGCGTTGGAACTCCTGGGGCTATCCGGACTTTGAAGTCAATGGTGAGCAATATGGCATTCTGGGTGGCGCCAAACCGTTTGTGCGCTCTTCGACCCTGAAGCGTGATTCTGCCATGCTGGTGGTTGAAGCCCTGCCGACCGACAACCTGCGTCTGGTCTTCGATGCACTCTATGTTGACTTCAGCGATGAAAAGATTCTGCGTGGTATCGAAATTCCATTTGCCTGGGGTTATGGCCGTGGTACTTCGGCGCTGGATGTTGATCCTGCGACCGGCTTTGTCACTCGCGGTGCCGTTAGCGATGAATACCTGGTGGTTCGTAACGATCTGGAAACCCGCGATGCCGAGCTCAAATCTTTTGGCCTGAACCTCGACTACATCCTGAATGACAACTGGACACTGAATCTTGATGTCAGCCATTCTTCGGTCGATCGCACCATTTGGAGCTTTGAAAGCTACGCCGGTACCGGCCGTGGTGATAACTTTGGCGTCGGTGATGATTTAACTTACGAACTGCGTCAGGGCAACTCAGGTGCCATTTTCACCCCAAGCCTGGATTACAGCGACTATAACCTGATCCAGTTGGGTGGTCCTCGCAGCTGGGGCTGGAGCTCTGCTCTGAATGATAAATACGGCCTGGAAGACGGCAATCCACTGCAAAATGCAGCTCAGGATGGTTTCCTGAATACCCCAACCGTCGACGACGAGCTGAATGCCTTCCGGCTGGCCGCCAGCCAGTTGCTGGACAATGGTGGCATTGTGACGCAAATGCATTACGGCGTTTCTTACCGTGAGCGGACCAAAGAAAAGTTTTCTGACGGTTTCTTTATGACGCTCAGCAACTTCCCGGATACCCTGGTAGTGCCAGAGCAATACCGCCTAGGCTCCGTCAATCTGGACTTTATTGGCATGGGCAATATGATTGCCTACGATTCCGGCCGGATGCTGCAGGATGGGTATTACGAGTTGCTGTCAGAGGCATTAACCAACGACAGCCACTCCTTTAAAACCTGGAAAGTATCAGAAAACGTGCTGTCTTTCTTTACTCAGGCCGATTTGGAAATGGAGCTGGGTTCGATTCCGGTGACCGGTAATATCGGCTTGCGTTACATCCGCACCGAGCAAAGCTCGCAAGGCACAGCCTTTGCCAACGAAGGCGGCATGATCGTGTCATCGCCGACCGATGTTAAGCACAGTTACTCGCACTTGTTGCCTAGCCTGAACCTGATTTTTGATGTTGCCGAAAACCAATCCGTTCGCTTCGGTGCCGCCAAAACCATGTCCCGTGCCCGGTTGGATGAAATGAACGCTTCTGTCGGTGCCAGCTACAACCAGCAGCCAGATGACAACGGCAACTTCTGGAGCATTGGTGGTGGTAACCCGCTGCTGGAGCCAAAAGAAGCCATTGGCCTGGATTTATCCTATGAAAATTACTTCAGTGATGCTGGTTACTTCGCAGTCGCCTATTTCTGGAAAGATCTGAAGAACTGGATTTTTGATGGGACCTATCAGGTCGAGTTGGACGGTGTTGCCGATCCAAGTACCGGCCAAATCCCACCAACCTCTACCGCAACCGGTTTTGGTAAAGTTAATGGTGGCGGCGGTACCCTGCAAGGTCTGGAGTTCTCGATTTCCTTGCCACTGGGTGAGTTAAGCGACGTACTGGATGGCTTTGGTATTTTGGCCAGCTACACCGTAATTGACCAAAACATCAAAATGCCAAATGGCAATAAATACGAGCTGCCAGGTCTGTCGAAGAACATTCAATCCTACACCGCCTTCTATGAAAAGAATGGCTTCCAGGCACGGCTGAGTGTGCGTCAACGCAGCTCTTTTAAGGGCGACGTCTACGGTTTAGGCTTTGATACCCAGCAAGTGGATATCAACGGCGAAACCATTGTCGACGCGCAAATTGGCTTTGACTTTGGTGAAGCAGGCTTTGAGCGACTGGATGGTTTGTCCGTCTTCTTGCAAGGCCAAAACCTGACCAACGAAGCCTTTGTTACCACCGAAGGCAATGCACTGCGGATCCGCGATTATCAGGATTACGGCCGCAACTTCCTGTTAGGTTTCAGCTACAAGTTCTGATGAAGAGCTAGTCGGAATTCAGCCCCTGCGCTACCTTAGTAGCCAGGGGCTTTTTACTAGGTAGTTAGTATGACAACGAATGCGATTAAACATCTGGTTATTTTGGGTGGCGGTACCGCCGGCTGGATCAGCGCCTCCTTGCTGATCAAAATGCTGGGCAAGGCCATTCAAATCACCCTGGTAGAGTCGGAGCAAATTGGCATTGTCGGTGTTGGTGAGGCCACCATTCCACCCATCATGACCTTTAACACAGCTCTGGGTATTGATGAGGCCGAGTTTTTGCGTGAAACCAAGGGCAGCATCAAGCTTGGTATTCAGTTTGAGAACTGGGGCAAGCTCGGCGACTCCTACATGCACGCCTTTGGCGGCATTGGTAAAGAGTTCCCATCCTGCAGCTTTCATCACTTCTGGCTTCGCAGCCAACAAGCCGGCATGAACTTCGATTTTTGGGACTTTTCTTTAGCCTATCAAGCGGCGCACAAAAACAAGTTCAGCAAACTCAACCGCATTGAAGGCGTGAACCTGCCCGGGCTTTCCTATGCCTACCACTTCGATGCCGGGCTCTATGCCCAGTACTTGCGCCGCTACAGCGAAAAACTGGGTGTCAAGCGCATTGAAGGCAAGGTGGATGAAGTGGTGCTGAATCCGGACAGCGGCGATGTCGAGCGCCTGCTGCTGGATAATGGCCAGCAGATAGCAGGGGATTTATTTCTTGATTGCACCGGCCTGCACAGCCTGTTGATTGAAAAGACCTTGAATACCGGCTTTGAAGACTGGTCACACTGGCTGCCGGCCGACAGTGCCATGGCCGTGCCCTGCGAGTCGGTTGAGCCCATCACCCCTTACACCCGCTCCATTGCCCACGCCAAGGGCTGGCAGTGGCGCATCCCACTGCAACACCGCATTGGCAATGGCTTTGTTTACTCCAGCAAGTACTGCAGTGACGAAGAGGCCCGCACCACACTCATGAGCAACCTGGATGGCAAGCCACTGGCAGAGCCGCGCATTATTCGCTTTAAAACCGGCCGCCGCTTAAAACAATGGCACCGCAATGTGGTGAGCATTGGCTTATCCAGCGGCTTCCTGGAGCCGCTCGAGTCCACCAGCATTCATTTAATCCAATCCGGCGTACTGCGGCTGTTAAAGTTTTTCCCCAATCACGGCATCTGCCCGGCCGATAGGGACGAGTACAACCGCCAATCGAAGGTGGAGTTTGAGCAAATTCGTGACTTTATCATCCTGCACTACAAACTCAATGCACGTGGCGACAGCCAGTACTGGAAAGATTGCCAGCGGATGGAGACGCCTGAGTCCTTGCAGCGCAAAATGGCGCTGTTTGCCCAGTCCGGCAAGGTCTGCCGCGAACAGGACGAGCTCTTTACTGAAGTTGCCTGGCAGCAAGTGATGATTGGCCAGGGGCTGCTGCCCAAAGACTACCACCCACTGGTCAACGCCCTGAACGATCAGCAACTGCAGGAGCTGCTGGAGCAACTGAAAGCCATTATGGCGATGACCAGCGAAAAGCTGGGATCCCATGATGATTTTCTCCAAAGCCTTTCACGTTAACGCTGCTGAACGCGAAGCTGTATCTCCGGATGCAGCTTCAAGCTCACAGTTTCTAATTGCATCTTCGCCTTACAAAATATATCATTCTTCGATTACATTATTTACACAAAACAGGTACTGCTTCACACCCCAGGGACGAGGTGGTGCCACAGCATCGTTAAGGAGAACTCATGCGTAACCTGGTTGTCATTGCGGCATTGTTATTGGCCGCACTTGTTGCCTACTTCAAGTTTGGGCCCAACGGGGAACAACACCCATCCTCCCAGCTCAGTTATATCCCGGCCGATACGGCTTTGCTCAGTGTGCAGCTGGAGCCTTTCGACCTGATCAGCTACCTAAAGCAAGTGGAGATGATGCCACAAAACCCAAAGGAAGCGATGGCTTTGCTGGAAACCATGGCCAGTGCCACAGGCAGCAACAGCGGTCATTTCGTGGCAGCATTGCTGGAGCACTACCTCGAAGTGCTGGAGCAGCCAGAGCAGTTGACGCAGCTTACTGGGATCCCCCAAGAGTTTCGTAGCCTGTTTTATCTGGTGGGTTTATCGGTGGTAAGCCGGGTGGAGCTGGCCGATGAAGCCGCCTTTTGGCGCTTTTTCGATCGCGTCGAGCAGCAAAGTCAACTCTGGCACCAGGCCGAAGAGACTGATAACCACCCCTACCGTCGCTACTCACTGCTGGAACTGGCAGGTCAACAGATTGAACTGCTGGTCAGTGTCAACAATGGCTGGGGTACTCTGGTACTGACCTCATCGGAGCTGGATGCCAGCCATCACGCCATCGCGCTGGGCCTTCGTAAGCCAGCCGATCCCCTCAACTGGCAGCGTGATATGCGGCCACTGGCACAGCGCTACCGCCTGAATGAAAACAGCCTGGGCATGGTAAGCAGTGCCGAGCTGCTAAAAGCCCTGACTGGCGCCGGGCAAAACCGGCTGGCCAAAGACCTGCAACAACTGGCAGGCGCCGAGCTGGATGCCGCACTTGTGAACTGGCGCACCCCGGCCTGTCAGGCCGACACCGCCTCCATTGCCGCCAACTGGCCTGGCATTTATTTTGATAACCAAATGAATCAGCAGCCCGTCAGCAGCCGGATGCTGATTGCCAGCACCGACCAAAGCGCCATGGCGTCACTCGGCAAGTTGCGTGGCTTTATCGCCCCTCATGTGCAGCAACCAGCAAAAGACAGCGTGCTGCAGTTTGGTCTGGGCCTGAATATTGGCCAGTTGTTGCCCGCCATCAGCGAACTTTGGACCGCCACCACCAGCGCCAGCTTTGCATGCCAACCGCTGCAGGAGATGCAAGCCGCGATGCAGGCCAGCAACCCTCTGGCCGCTCTGGCGATGGCCGGGATGGCAGGCTCGGTCAAAGGTGCCTCCATCACCATCAACGATATTGCGATGGATCCAACCACCGGTATGCCGAGCGCGGTCGATGCACTGGTTAGCATCTCGGCCGACAACGCCCAGAGCCTGATTCAAAGCTTGTTGATGTTTTACCCAGCAATGGCCGGCATCCCCTTGCCAGCCCCCGGTGAAGAGCTGGAGCTGAATGAACTCTTTCCGATGGCCGCTGCTTTTGGCCTGGCCCCCAAGCTGATGCTGAGCGGCGATCACGCCTTAGTCTATCAGGGAGAGCGGGCACAACAACAAGCCCGTCAACTGGCAGGCACTACGCTCAGCCAAAACGGCCTGCTGCATTTTGGCATGAACTACGCCAAGCTCTTCAGCGCCATGGCTGCGGGCATGGCAACCAGTGGCATGGAAGTCCCGCCCGAGGTAGACGCCATGAAAGATACCCCGTTCCAACTGGGGATCTCGATGGATATTGAGCCAACTGGTATTGCGATTGAAAGCACCATGCACTTCGGTGGTGACCAGGCCGACTAGCCCCGCTTAACTTGTCGCGGCCTTATCCGGGGCCGCGATTTCATCCAGTGGAAAATGCTGCCGGTAACTGGCGACACTGAACTTCGCCCCCAGCCACAGCGCCATTACACTGGTAGCCGCCAGGCCCAACCAGGCCAGAGTAAAACTGTGCAGCCAATCGCGCAGCAAGCCGGCCAGCCAGGGCGAGAAGGCCGCAATAATGTAACCGACCCCTTGCACAAACGCCGTTAAGCGCCCGGCCTGTACCGGATTATCGATGTGATCCATGGTAATAATCATCGCCAGCGGAAAAATACCGCCAATGCCAAGCCCAATCAGGGCCACCCACAACCAGAGCGCGCTGGCAGGAAAGAGCGCCAATGCGGTAAAACCAACCAATTGCAGTAAGCACAGCACCGCGATGACCGGACGACGATCGGCATGCCGGGATGCCCACCAGGGAAACAACAAACCAGCCACCACCTCACACAGCGTTAAAAAACCCAGCAGCAAGCCGGCCTGACGGGCACTGTAGCCGAGCTCCAGCGCATAGGGCGCCAAAAAAGCCAGCACCGAGACATAGCAACTGGTGCCAAGGGCAAAGAAAACCGCCAGCTGCCAGCTGCGGCGATTGCGCCACCAGGCATAGGCGGGTGGCGCCTCCGCCTCGGCACTTTTCGTCACGACAGGCTTCATCCGCCAGGCCCAGCACAGCAATGCCAACAGCGCCAACCAGACCCATTGCCCCAGGCTTTGACGCCAGCTAAGCAAATCGGCCAACAACGGGGTGCCGGTGGCCGCCAGTGCAGCCCCGGCCATAATAGCGGTGACATAAAAACCCATGATCAACGGCGCTTTTAAACCAAAACGCTGCTTGATGATGGCCGGCATCAGGGTCTGAATCAGCGCAATGGCAACGCCGGCCAGCAGCGCCGTGCCAATCAGCACCCCGGCAGCCGGAGCCCAGAAACGCAGCGCTGTTGCCAGCGCCAGCAAGGCCAAAGCCGCCAGCACCGATCGCTCCAGCCCCAAAGGCGCAGCCAGCCGAAAGCCGACAAAACTCAGCAACCCCATTGCCAGTACCGGCAGGGTCGTCAGCATGGACGCAGCGGTAAAGCTGAGCAATAAATCGGCCTGGATCCCTTGCAGCAAGGGCCCGATCGCTGCCAGCGCCGGTCGTAAATTCAACGCCACCAGCACAATGGCCAACAAGGCCAACCGCTCAGTGCTTTGCCATGGGTTTGCGTTTTGCACCCTGCCTCCAACCATCGAAAAATATCTTGATATAAAGATATTTGGATCTTGCCTATTTTTGGGTAAGCTGTAAAGCCATTCTTCGGCACAATCAGGCTAACACAGTGATGCAAGACGATTTCGACACCATGGGCGAGCAATGGCAGCAACAAGGGGTGAGCAATGCCTTACCAGCGCTGCAACTGCTCGGCCGCTTTGCCCGGCTGAATAAACAGCTGGAGCAGGCTTTCTTGCACTGCTACCGGCAACAGGGGTTAAAACAAGGCGAGTTTGATGTACTGGCAACACTGCACCGCGCCGGGCCGCCGTATTCGCTGTCGCCATCCCAGCTGCATCAAAGCATGCTGCTAAGCTCCGGCGCCATGAGCAGCCGGCTGGAAAAACTGGAGCAACGACAACTGATCGCCCGCCGCCACTGCACCGACGACAGGCGGGTGGTGCATGTCAGCCTGACCGAGCAGGGCAAAGCCCTGATCGAACAAGCCCTGCCACCCCACACCGAATTGCAGCAAGCGCTGGTGGCACCGCTTAGCACACAGCAACAGCAACAGCTGAGCGACTTGCTGAAAATCTGGCTGGCGGGGCTGGATAAGAGGCTTTAACACGCCCAAGATAGCTTTAGTATGGCGGCAGTTAAGGCAGCTAACATTCAGCCAAGCCAAGGCAAAAACAGATAGGCTCCCAGCAGGCTGAACAACAAAGTGGGCAGCGACCAGAGATGAAACTGCCACCACAAGCCCGGCTGCTTTCCCAGGCGCAGCGCGATAAGGTTGGCCATGGATCCAATAGCCAAACCAAAACCACCCACGTTGACACCCCAGGCAAGTCGATACCAGTCCTCACTGAAAGCGGAAAGAAAAATCGCAGCCGGAACATTGGAGATAACTTGCGACAACAGCACCCCAGCAGTCAACTCTTCGCCGGGTAAAGCCATTAACGTCTGGGTCAGCCCAGCCATCACCGGCAGTTGTGCCAGCAAGCCCAGCACAACAAACATCAAGACAAAAATCAGCAGAATCAGCCAATCCACGCCCAGCAAGACGTTGCGCCAGAACAGCAGAAACAAACCCAGCACAGCGACCAGTGCCCAAGCCATTTGCCCCAGCTCAACCCATATGAGAAAGAGGGGATAACCAAGCAATGAGATAAGTAGCAAGCTCTGGCTCAATGGAGCTTTGGCCAGATCAGTGTTTACCGTGATCTTTCGGCTGGAAAAGGAAAGAGTTGTTAGCAGTAGGACAACCATCAGCATCCAACCTGCAATGGGCAGCATCAAGATAAAAAAGGTGACAAAGCTGTCGCCAGACAATTGCCAGAGGTATAGATTCTGAGGGTTACCAATGGGACTAACCGCGGACCCCGCATTCACAGCCAGAGCTTCAAAGATGATTAGCCGGCCAGTCGGCAACGTCAAGGCTCGCCCCAGACTGAGTGTGAGTGGCACCACAATAAACAAAGCAACATCATTGGTGACAATGGCCGATAAAAGTGCAGCAAATACGACCATAGCAAGCGCCAGTTGTCGCTCGGTGTGCATGTGCTCCAGCAACCAATGCCCTGCCCGGGTAAGGGCACCACTGTCTTCCAGACCACGGCTCAGTACCATTAATCCAGTAAGAATGGCGATGGTGTGCCATTCAACCAGTGTTGGCAGCTGAGGTAATTGCTCAGGCATCCAAAGCAACAAGATCACCAACCCCAGCAGTAGCGTTAATAGCAGCAAGTCTTCGGATAGACGTGAAAACAGATAACGCACCAGCTTCATCAACCAGACTCCTGGGATGGGTTTCGCTCACTTCTGCATCAAACACGAATCTCGTCAGTAACTTTTACCAGCTCCCGAAAAAACCTGACAGCTTTATCCAGATCTTCTTTCTTAACGAGATGCGCTTTCTGAGGATTGTCACTTTCACAGGCACTGTGAACTGCATCGCCACGTTTTGATAGCCAATGATTAAGCTGCCTCCTCGCTTGGGTTGGATCAGTATTAGCCCATTTCCATTGCTCGGTAATATCAAAACGCAAAAACTCTTTTGATAACTGCCTAACTTTATCCCCGCTGGGGTTATTCAATCGCTTGATTTCGGCTTCAAATTTCTGCTCAATAAAGTCACCTGCAAAGCTGCCCTGTATACCATTAATTTTCTTAATCAGTAACTCATGCAAAAAGGCTTCGATATAACTCTCCCAAGCTGTGGTAGTCATAACCAAAGCAGCACGTTTTAATACTTCATATTGTTGGCGTTGTTCTTGTGACTCTAGGTTGTCGAATAGCTGGATGAGCTTGGTCACATCCTGCATTCCTGTTTCAAAGATGGCGTAAGCGCTACTTGTCATAACTTCCCTTGACGTCGATGAATTCAGCTGCTCAAAAGGCATCCCTTTAAACTAAGGCAGACAGCCGGAAATGCAAAGTGTTTTTTGGTACGAAGGAAGCTAAATAGCAAGGCCCCGTCTAGCGGGGCCTGCATTTTTAAATACTTTGAAAGCAGCGCAACTATTATTCAACAGTAACCGATTTCGCCAAATTACGAGGCTGATCGACATCCGTCCCTTTGATAATGGCAACGTAGTAGCTAAGCAGCTGCAACGGGATGGTGTAGAGCACCGGGGCCAGCCAGGGGTGGCTGTGGGGGACGTTGATGACCCGCATGGTGTCGTCGGACTGGAAGCGGGCGTCGGCGTCGGCGAACACATAAAGAATACCGCCCCGAGCGCGCACTTCTTCGACGTTGGATTTCAGTTTTTCCAGCAGCTCGTTGTTCGGCGCTACCACGATGATCGGCATATCGGCGTCGATCAGCGCCAGCGGGCCGTGCTTGAGCTCGCCGGCGGCGTAGGCTTCGGCGTGGATGTAGGAGATTTCTTTCAGCTTCAGCGCCCCTTCCATCGCAATCGGGTACTGATCGCCGCGGCCTAAAAACAGCGCGTGGTGCTTGTCGGCAAACTCTTCGGCCAAAGCTTCAATCTGGCCGGCCAGGGTTAAGCTTTGCTCCAGCACCGCCGGCAGTTGGTTCAGTGCCTGCACCAGCTGTTGCTGGGTGGCCGCATCCATGCCATGGTGTTTGCCAATGGCCAGGCTGAGCATGGCCAGGCCGACCAATTGCGTGGTAAAGGCTTTGGTCGAAGCCACGCCGATTTCGGCACCGGCCCGGGTCATAAAGGCCAGGTCGGATTCACGCACTAGGGAGGAGCCCGCCACGTTGCAGATGGTTAAACTGCCAAGATAACCCAGCTCTTTGGCCAGGCGCAGTGCCGCCAGGGTATCGGCGGTTTCGCCGGACTGGGAAATGGTCACCAGCAGGCTGTTCGGCTGCACAAAAGATTTGCGGTAACGGAATTCGGAGGCAATTTCCACATTGCAGGACACACCGGCCATTGCTTCCAGCCAGTAGCGGGCCACCATGCCAGAGTGGTAGCTGGTGCCACAGGCGACGATTTGCACGTGCTGTACCTGCTTAAACAGCTCGCTGGCGCCATTGCCGAAGGTTTCATCCAGCACCGAGTCAGCGCTTAAGCGGCCTTCCAGCGTATTGCTGACCGCATGCGGCTGCTCGTAGATTTCTTTCAGCATAAAGTGGCGGTACGGGCCTTTGTCGCCGGCATCGTAGCTGACGTTGGACTCGTGCAGCTCGCGCTCGACCGGCTGGCCATCTTTATCAAAGATCTGCACGCTGTGGCGGCTGATTTCGGCCACGTCGCCTTCTTCCAAAAAGATAAAACGGCGGGTCACCGGCAACAGCGCCAGCTGATCGGAGGCAATAAAGTGCTCGCCAATGCCAACGCCAATCACCAGCGGGCTGCCGGAGCGGGCCACCACCAAGCGGCTGGCATCGGTGCTGTCCATCAGCACAGTGCCGTAAGCGCCATGCAGCTGAGCGACGGCTTTTTGCACCGCACTAAGTAAAGAATCGCTCTGCTCCAGCTCTTGCTCAACCAAATGGGCAATGACTTCGGTATCGGTATCGGAGTTAAAGACATAACCCTGTTGCTGCAGTTGCTGACGCAGCGGCTCGTGGTTCTCAATAATGCCGTTGTGCACCACGGTAATGCGGCTGGAGACATGCGGGTGGGCGTTGCGCTCACTCGGCTCGCCATGGGTTGCCCAGCGGGTATGGGCAATGCCGGTACCGCCACTGAGTGGCTCGGCTGCTACCGCATCGACCAGTTCTTTCACTTTGCCAAGCCGACGGCAGCGCTGCAAACCGCTGTCCGGGTTCAGCACCGCCAAACCGGCGGAGTCGTAGCCGCGGTATTCCAGCCGGCGCAAACCCTCCAGTAAAATCTCTGCCACATCCCTTTGCGCTACAGCGCCGACAATACCACACATACCAACTCCTTTAGATTAAGCTTCGGCATCGACGCGGATCACGCTGACGCCTTGTTGTTCAATGGCCGCTGCATCGGCCGCCGATAAGCCGGTGTCGGTCACCAGCACTTTGATCGACTGCCAGGGCAGCTCCAGATTATGAATTTTACGGCCCAGTTTGTCGGACTCAACCATCACAATGACTTCGCGTGCCACCTCGGCCATCACCCGGCTTAAGCTGTACAGCTCGTTGTAGGTGGTGGTGCCGCGGGCCAAGTCCAGCCCATCGGCGCCAATAAACAACTGATCAAAATCGTAGGCCCGCAGCACCTGCTCTGCCAACTGGCCCTGAAAAGATTCGGACTGCGAGTCCCAGCTGCCACCTGTCATCAGCAAGGTCGGCTCGTTTTCCAGCTCACGCAGCGCATTGGCCACCGCCAGCGAATTGGTCATCACCACCAGACCTTGTTTGTGCGCCAGCTCCGGCAATAAGGCTGCGGTGGTGCGGCCGCTGTCGATGATGATGCGGTAGTGATCTTTGATCAAACTGGCAGCAGCTTTGGCAATGGCTAACTTTCGTTTTGAAACCTGTTCCAGGCTGGAGTCGGTGACAAAGTCCTGCGGCACCAACACAGCACCACCGTAGCGGCGCAGCAAAAGCCCGGCTTCTTCCAGCACCGACAAGTCTTTACGAATGGTAACTTCCGAGGTTTGAAAGCGCTCTGCCAGCTGTTCTACCGAGACCTCGCCCTGTTGCTGCAGCTCGGTCATGATCAAATGGCGGCGTTGCTGGGTATTGCGTTTGTTCATTCGGCACCGTAAGTTTCGATTTGAAAGTTATTCTAACGAAAAGAAAGATTTTATCAAGTGCCAAATGGCAAAGTAAGCCGGTAATGCAGCCCCTGGCCGGGCGCACTCTGCACCTCGATCTGGCCTTTAAAGCGCACCGTGACCAGGTTGTACACGATGTGTGCACCAAGCCCTGTGCCACCCAAGGAGCGTTTGGTGGTGTAAAATGGTTCAAACAATCGTTTTAAATCATCCGGTCCCATACCGCAGCCATTGTCACGATAATCCAGCTGCAGTTGTTGCCCTTGACGGCTCACTGTCAACGAAATCTTAGGCTCTGTCGTCTCAGCAAAGGCATGCCGGATGCTGTTCATCACCAAATTGGTCAGAATTTGCGCCAGAGCTCCGGCATCGGTGGTCCACTCGATGTTTTCAGGGCAGTTCAGCTCAAACTGACAGGCGATGGTTTTAAGCTGGGGCTGCAACGACAACAGCACATCTTGCAAATAGCCAGAGAGCTCGATATCCCGACTGCCATCGGCCGATTGATCGACCGACACCTGCTTAAAACTTTGCACCAGGGCGGCCGCCCGCTCGGTATTGACCTCCAGGATTTTCAGTCCATCGTGCAGATGCTGCAAAAACCGCTTGAACTGCGACTGCTGCAGCTTTTTTTCGGCAAAAGCGCTGTAAACCTGCTCAAACTCGGCTTTTAAATGACTGGTGGCCGTGACACAAATGCCAAGCGGTGTATTAATTTCATGGGCCACCCCGGCTACCAGCCCACCCAAAGAAGCCATTTTTTCCTGCGTGACCAGTTGCTGCTGGGTCTGTTGCAGACGGGTAAAGGTATCGGCATTGACCACAGCAATGGCGATGGTGCTGGCCAGAGTTCGCAGCAAATCCAGCTGCGATGCACTGTAGGCATTGGGGTTTGGGCTTTGCACGGAAAACACACCAACCGCCTGCTGATTGGCCATCAGTGGGATATAGAGCACAGACTGCATCGGCTCACCGCAAAGCGGCTGTGGCATGCTGCTAAAATATTTATAAAAATCGGAGCGCTGACTGACCTGGATCTCCTGACCCCGATTAAAACAAAGTGATGCCAAAACCTCAGAGTCTTTCGCATCAATACTGAAATTGGGGAGCTGCTGCCCATTTTCCTGCCAAAAAACAAACTCGATTTGCTCGAGTTGAGGCCGGTACAAACCAATCACCATCACGTGCACATCTATCAGCTCGCTCAACATCTGGTGACAACGGGACAGCACCTGATCCAACTGCAGCGAGGCGGTAATTTCACGACCGATTTGCTGCAACAGCATTAGATCTTTGTTGGATGCTTCCAGCGCATCGTGCTTCTCTTTTAGCTCCATAGTTCGCTTTGTCACCTGGCGCTGCAGCTCACGGCGCATAGCACGCTCAGCCTGCATTTTCAGATGCAGCCACAACCAAAGCGCAAACACTATTGCGGTGATCACCAACGCCCGAAACCACCAGGTCATCCACCAGGGTGGCAGCACCTGAATCGAGAGCAATGCTGGCTCCTGCCACTCGCCATTGCCCAACCTGGCTGCCACTTCAAACTGATAGGTACCGGGGGGAAGTCGGGTGTAGGTCGCAATACGCTCATTGGAGCTGGTAAGGATCCAGTCCCGATCAAACCCCTGCAGTCGGTAACGGTACTGCAATTGCTGCTGATGCAATAAAGAAGGTACTGCAAAGCGGATGCTAAACATATCTTCTTTGTAGCGTAGAACCAAGCGATCCAGGTAAGGCAATGCCTGAGGCAGTGAGCTGCTGCCTGGCTGCACAGTTTGATTAAATAAACTAAACCGGCTGAGCTGCACGGCTGGCATCGGCTGCTCACTGGGCAACGCCTGCGGTTGAAAATAATCCATACCACTGCTGCCCCCCCGATAAATCATGCCATTGTAAAGTTCCCAAGCGCCAATCCAGGTGGTTTCCTGCATACCATGCCATTGATTCAATTCCAGCAAAGTACCGCTGCCGGGTAACCAGTGATAACGATACAGCAAGCGAAACTCATCGGCTGCTACCAAGGCTTCATCAACCGACTCATCTGTCGGATAGGCCTTAAAAAATGGCGGCTCGGTGCGATCCAACCATCGATGATTCAGATTACCCGCCCGAACCCAGACATGACCATTTTGTAGGTAAATGAGCTGTATGCCATTAAAGACCAAACCATGCTCACTGCCATCAAATTGGCGCCAGTGCTGCCACTCGGTAAGCTCAGCATCACCGCGAAGCAAGCCCCTATCCAGTGAGCCCAACCAAAAGTACCCTTGTGGATCCATCACCATGCTGGTAATGGTATCAAAGGGTAACGGGTGTTGCTCAGAACCGGTGTGGTAATGACGCACCAACTGACGCTGCTGATCCAACAGGTACAACCCCGCGCCCCGACTGCCCAACCATAGACGTCCCTGTGCATCTGGGTAAAAAATGGAGATGGTTGGCGGCCCACCAATTTCCGGCAATGCTTGATGCTCCCAGACAGCGGTTTCAGGATACAAACGGTACAAACCACGGTCGGTGCCCACCCAAAGCCAGTCTTGCTCTTTTAATACAGCCCGGACCAGGCTTGGGCCTCTGTCATCCTCAGGCAATGCAAAGCGCTGCAACTTACCGGATAACGGATTGAACAAGGCAACTCCGGCTTCGCGATTGGCTATCCAGACCTCCTGCTCACTAACCGCCTCTATACCAAAAACATTGGCAGCACCCAGTAAGTTCGAATCCAGCCTTCCAAAAGGCAAGGTGCGCACCTGCTGTGCGACTGGCCCAAGCAGACTAAAGCCCGATTGGCTTAACAACCACAGTGTACCCTGCCCATCAAAATACAACCTGGTAATTGCAGAGTTACGCAAACCACTGGCAAACTCAGGGTGGTATTGAAACTGCTGCCAACGCTGACGGGCTGTTAAATACAACCAAAGGCCTTGCCCATCGCTGGCAACCCATATGTTGCCTGTTGCATCCAGGCCGATAGACGTCGCCCGGATCCGCTGCATGTTTTCTGGCATCGGCATCGGTTCGGGCTGCAAAGACGAAGGATTCATGCGCCAGAGCCCACCACCATACAAAGCAATAAGTAACCCTTTGTCTGGGTGTACGACCAGGCTAGTCGCAGAGTCATGGCTTAAATCGGAGTTTCCCGGATGCCAGCCTTGACCTTGTTGCAGCTGCGGATCCCATCGAATGATCCCACCTGTCGCACGGCCTTTGGTACGAAGCGGGGCATCCCCGATCGCTAACCACAACTGCTGGGCATCATCCATCCAGATATCATTGATATAAGCTGTCGAGACATCATCAATCTTACCTGGCAACTCCAAAGCCACAATGCGCTCTAGCTGCCGATCCCAATAGAATACCCCAGCACCATTGGTACCAATCCAGATTTGGCCAGCCGCATCCTGATACAACACTGAAATTTCATTCTGGGGTGCATCATCCGCATCGATGGCAAAGCGAAGTTGTTCAAAACGCTCTGTTGTTAAATTCAGTCGGTTCAAACCACCATAGCGTGTACCAACCCACAAGGTATCGGTACCCTCTACCAACAAACTGGTGACCCAATCGGCAGAAAGGCTGTTGCTGGTTGCTGCATCGGCCTGAAAGCGGGTCAAATCACCACCATCAAAGCGGTACAGGCCATGCTGAGTTCCCAGCCAAAGCATGCCATGATGATCCTGCGCGATACTGGTCGACAGTGGGGAAATATCAAAACTATCATTTAAATGAATAAAACGGCTGTAAACCTGAGGGGCAGACCAGCCAACGGAGCCGATGCATAGCAACAGCCACAGACAAAAATGACACAGCAGTGCTTGAAAACGACACCGAGGCATAACAGGTCTCACAGACTGGGATTTTTAAAGTATTGCAGTTGCGATCACCAAATTCAAATCAGGTGCAATTATAATAATGATAACCATTTGCATTTAAATTCTCTTTTTGCTACGATCGCTCTTGTCGGGAAACTGGCGTACGCTTCACAGCGTTTTTTCCTGGTCGTTGTTAACTTGTCCTGCATTTTGGGGCAGCAATAGCTGCCCCCTTTTTTTCGGTGCTGACGATGCTTTTCTCTGTGCTTTCCCACCCATTGCTGTTGCTACTGGCTGTTGTGCTGTTGGCCGTTGTCCTGCGGTATAGTCATCATGCAAAAACACACTTATTGTCCTCAGCCAAAGGGCTGGAACAGCTTAGCCTGTTGGCTTTTTTCAGCCTGGTTGGCTTGCTTTGGCTTACCCCCCTGGCCTTTGGCTGGTCATTTGTGTGGTTGTGGTGTCTGTGCACGCAATTGCTGTTGTTGGCGGTGCGTCAGCTTCAGCGGCGACCGCTGAAACCGGATGCCAAAGCACCAGCGGACTGGCTGATTGGCTACGCCAGCCAATCTGGCACCGCCGAGCAACTGGCCAGGCACAGTGCTGCCCAGCTGATGCGCTCTGGCAAGCGGGTGCAAACCCTGCCGCTTAATGCGCTGGCTGCGACCCCTTTGCAGCAGTTTCAACAAGCCTTGTTTATTGTCAGTACCTATGGGGAAGGCGAAGCCCCGGACAATGGCCAGCAATTCTTGCAGCAAGCCCGGCAGCAACAACTGGGCTTATCGGGTCTGAACTTTGCGGTGCTGGCGCTTGGCGATCGCAGCTACCAGCACTTTTGTGCTTTTGGTCACTGGCTGCACCAGTGGCTGACGCAGCAAGGTGCTTCGGCAATGCAGCCCTTGCTTCCCTGGGATCAAGGGCAGCGGGACACAACGCCCTGGCAACAGTGGCAGCAGTTATTGCAGCAGCTGGGGGCCAGCCAAATCCAGCCAACAGTCAGCCCCAGCTGGCTTAAGCTGCCACTGAAAAGCCGCTACTGCACCAACCCTGGCAGCCAGGGCAGCCCCTGCTTTGTCGTCAAGTTTCCCCGTACCACCGAGATGAACTGGCAAGCCGGCGATCTTCTTGAAATCCAGCCAGAGCACAGCCGCTGTACCGTTGCCCTTTGGCTCACCGAGCATCAGGTCTTTGGCTGCCAGACCGTACGGTTTTATCAGCAGCAACTGCCTCTTTGTCGCGCACTGGCACAAATCGAACTGCCAGCACAGGGACCCTCAGAGCAGGAGTCGCTGGAACAATGGTTACAGCAACAACCCTTGCTGCCCCTTCGCAGTTATTCCATTGCCAGCATTGCCGATGAAGGCGAGTTGATGCTGCTGGTACGGCAGGTGAAAAAGGCGGATGGCTTAGGCTTGGGCTCTGGCTGGCTCACCAGCTATGCGTTGGAAGGTCAGCCGGTGCAGTGCCGTCTGCGGACACATCCAAACTTCCACCTGCCAGAGGATGACAGGCCCCTGATTTTTATCTGCAATGGCACCGGCATCGCAGGCATCCGCGGCTTACTGGCAGAGCGGGTGAAGCGGGGGCACCAGCAAAACTGGCTGCTGTTTGGCGAACGTCAGCACAAGGTGGATAATTTTTTTGCCAAAGATCTGCAGCTGTGGCAGCAGCAAGGCTTTTTACCGGAGCTGGACCGGGTGTTTTCACGCGATGCTGGTGACCCATGTGATGCTAGTAACGAACGCTATGTGCAGCACCGGCTGGCCAAACGCTTACCCGAACTCAAGGCCTGGTTGGCGCAAGGCGCTGCGATGTACCTGTGTGGCAGCCTGGAGGGCATGGGGCAGGCTGTGGATGCATTGCTGCGCCGTGAGCTGGGGGATGCCCAACTCACGGAGCTGCAGCAACAGGGACGCTACCGACGCGACCTGTACTAGAGCGGGCTGAAACGGATCCGGCCCTGTTGCACCGCCATATTCAGCGGCATTTGCATCAGCAGCCGCTGGGTGGCATCGTTTTCATCCAGCCGGTACACCGGCTGTTCCTGCAACCAGGCATTGACCAACTGCAACACCTCGGTGCTGAGCGGCGCCAGATTGCCACGATAGCCGGCTGCATCGACGGTCGAGTCCAGCAAGCGCAGATTGCGTAAAAACACCGCCTTTTGCTCGCCATCGTAGTAAGGCGAGGCCTCTATCTGCAGCGCCAGACTGGCCGGGTAGTGCAGCCCGAAGGCTGAAAACACTGCACTGGCAGTCGTTCCAAGCCGAACGGTATCGCTGTTGTCCGGCCCAATCTGCACCTGCATATCCTCCACCGCCAGCGCCACCGGCATGCCAGCAAGCCGCACCTGTTGTTGCAGTTGATCCAGCTGCCGCAGCATCAATTGCTGCAATTGCTGCTCGCTCACGCTGTAACTGGTGAGCTCACTCACCTGAGCACAGGCGGTGAGCCCTAATACCACAAACAACATCACTATGAATCGGCGCATCTTTATTCTCCATTTTTAACGTGAGTGCTCTTTCCAGTTAATTCCGACTGAATCCGTCATAATTAACTGGAAAGAGCACTAGTCTGATCCCTATCAAGGAAAAAAACCGCATCACTGTCTAAGCTATTGCTAATGCAGTTTGAAAGTTAGGTTCCCCGATGTCTCAAATACCATCCGTAGAAACCATACTGGCCCGTTACCCGCGCTCGGAGTTTATCACCTCCAAAGACATCGCACATCTGATTTCCGGGCACAGTATCCCGACAGAGCAAGCGGCTCGGCAGCTATTGAACTGGCTTAAACCCCTGCAATCCGACACCCCGATGCTGCTTATCGGTGCCGGCAGTGGTTATCTGGCTGCGCTTTTAGCCCAGTGCGTACCCGAGCTGATTGTGCTGGATAAAAACCCCGCCTGCATCGCCATCGCCATGCGGCATCTGCAACGATTAAATGTTCGTAATATGGAGTTCCTGGTGGGTGATGCCAATCGGCTCATCCAGCTAGAGACCCCAGTTCAGCTGGTCGTAGCCACTTGCCTGTTGCAACGGTTGGATGCAGTACTGCCGGTGCTGGTCGAGCAAGGCTGGCTGCTCCGGCTCGAAGGTGAGCGCCCTAACCAGACATCAATGGTGCTGTATCAGAAAAATCATCAGCAGTTGGTTCGACAAAAGAACCTGGGGCCTTTGCTGTTGCAACAAGCGCCGACAGCCATTCAGCTTGATATCGACTCCACACCCGAACTGGAGCAGTTGCAACAAGCCGCCAGAGCCACAAAGCAACCGGTGGCCGATGGACTGCAGCAACAACACACGCAACAGCTGCCCACACTGGAGGCCATAGCAGAACAGCGCGGATGGCCACTGCTCTCTGCACATCAGGTGCTGGAACAGCTGAACCCAGCCCTGTTTATTCAGTTCTCCCGAACTTTTCTCGACCACCACCGTGTCCTGCCGGTATGCCAACTGGACAAACAACTGCTGTTGATTACCGATACGCCACAGCTGGACACCACCGATCTGGAAAAAATGAACGGCAGCGCCGGTATCACCATGGCGCTGGTCAGTGCCACTGACTTTCGCCGTATTTGGTCGCACCTGGATGTCAGCAGTCGCGGTCAGCAGATACCGGAACCTGTGCGCAAGGAAACCGAGTCCGCTCCGGCCAGCCCGCAGACAGGTCAACCGGTGATCAGCCCCTATCTGGTCTCGGTGTACGAAGCCATACTACTGGAAGCGGTCAGTGAACGGGCCAGCGATGTCCATCTGGAGTTTTACCGTCACAAAGTTCGGGTTCGGCTGCGGATAGACGGCGACTTGCATGATCTGGAGCACTACAATCTAAGCGCCAAAGACTTGGTTGGCTTGGTCAACATCATCAAAATTCGCGCTGAACTCAACATCGCTGAGCATCGCTTGCCGCAAGGAGGCAGAGCCCTGCTGCAGTGTGCCGGCGACAGTTACGATTTACGCATACAGACCCAACCCGCCCTGCACGGCGAGCATGTCATTATTCGTTTGCTGAAGCACACAGGCCGGGCGATGACCATGCGTGAACTGGGTATGTCAGGCAAAGTCGCTCAATACTATCAGCGCCTGCTCAATAACCCGGCAGGCCTGGTGTTGGTGGTCGGCCCAACGGGTTCCGGCAAGTCCACCACCTTGTATGCCGGGCTGCAAGAGCTGGCCGATGATGGCCGGCGCAAAGTGATTACCGCCGAAGATCCGGTGGAGTACTCCATCGACAACATTCAGCAAACCCGCATCCGGCCTGACATTGGTTTTGCATTTCCCGATGCCGTCCGCTCTTTTGTCCGGCAAGATCCGGATGTGATCCTGGTGGGGGAAATCCGCGATCATGAAACCGCCCAGGAAGCCATCCGTGCTTCGCAAACCGGACACCTGGTGCTGTCCACCTTGCATTGCAATGACGCGGTCGATGCGTTGCAACGCCTGTATGATCTGGGTATCCACCCCAACTCCATTGCCAGTGAATTGCTGGCGGTGATCGCCCAGCGTCTGGCAAAACGCATCTGCCCGCATTGCCGCCATGAAATCGAACCCGACCCACTGCTGCTGGAGGAGGTGTTCCCAGATGGCATCCCTGCCAGCTTCCGCAGCTTTGCAGGCAAAGGCTGTGAACACTGCCATCAGCGGGGGACCAAAGGCCGGGTAGCGGTTATCGAATACATGCAGGTAAACAGTGCCATCCGCAATGCGATTTCCAAGCAGCAGCCTGTGGCCGAATTGCGCTGGCAAGCGCTGGACTCAGGCTTAATTACCATGCGCGACAGTGCACTCGACCTGGTGATCGCCGGCGTCATCCCTTTATCCGAACTGCCCAGAATTTTACCGGCAGAGCGCATGGCTCCAGAACAGCGTGGAGGAAGCCGCTGATGACAACCCAATCCGCCACTCAACGCACACCGGCAGAAATCGCCTATGCCAGCGAACTGCAGCAACTGAAGCAGTGGGATCCGATGACGCCACCACCGGGCTGGCAACTTTCGCCTCAGGCCGTCGAAAAATTTATTCTTGGCTGCTCAAAGCTTGGCATAGAGCGTAAGTTTGTCGCCGATCCCGGCATTGTGACCCGTATCGTGGTGGCCCTATGCACCCACAGAGGCAGCTTGCTGGTCGGTGAGCCTGGCACCGCAAAGTCTTGGCTGTCGGAGCTGCTCACAGCCGCTATCTCCGGCGATTCCAGCCTGATTATTCAGGGCGGCGCTGTCAGCTCCATCCATCAATTGCTGTACAGCTGGAATCAAGCCATTCTGAGTCAAAAAGGGCCCTGCCTGGAGGCGCTGGTACCCAGCCCGCTGTTTCGAGCGATGCAACAAGGCAAGTGCGTCCGGTTTGAGGAGTTGTCGCGCTGTCCACAGCCGCTGCAGGACGCGACCTTGTCCCTGTTGTCCGATCGGGTGATTACCATCCCGGAGCTCTCCGGTGAGGACGGTGTGCTGTATGCCCGCCATGGCTTTAATGTGATTGCCACCGCCAACAGCGTTGATCAGGGACTGCATCAGATGAGTGCAGCCTTAAAACGACGGCTTAGTTTTGAGCACATTCGTCCCATTCGGCAGCTGGATGATGAAATTGCTGTGGTGTTGCAGCAAACAGAAAAACTCAATCAACAAGCCGGTATTGAGCTGACTTTGGATCACGCACCTTTTGCAATGCTGGTCACCATCTTCCATGAGCTGCGCAATGGTCAAACCCTGGACGGGCGCAGCACCGACCGACTGGCTGGAGCCGCGATGTCGACCGCCGAAGCCGTATCCGTAGCCCACACTTTTTGTCTGCATGCCTGGTATTACCATCAAGGCGAGCTAAAAATTACCGAATTGCTGCATTTCTTGCTTGGCTCAGCCTTAAAAGACAACCCGGAAGACCGGCGACGGTTGCAGCACTACTTTGAAACCGAAGTGGCAGAGAAGCAGGGCCAGCACTGGCAGCAGCTTTATGCAGCGCGCCACCTTATCTAACCAAGGAGCTATGTTATGTTACAACCTAAATCATTGGTCCTCATTAACTACCGGCGCTTGTTCCCGGAGGATGACAGCCGCTTTTTTCTCGGTGAAGTCGAAGCCTACCAGGATGGGATCGTGAAGGTGAGTGGTCACACCATTTTGCGGGATGGTGTCAGCGGCACCATGAAAGAAAAAAGCGATCGCCGCACCAAGCTGTTTTCCATCAGCTCCGGTACCCTGATCGTGTACGAACTGCCAGCCAATCTGCAGTTGAGCGATTTGCACTTTCAATCTAAAGGAGTGCGGCTCAGCCTGACCGATCAGGCCAGCTTTTCGATGGATCTCACCGAGCGCATGACCTAGCCGCTGAAACATTTTGCAATAATTAATGATTGTTTTTCGATAATTAATTATTGCCCATCAAATCAATTTCGGCTTTAATGCGAGTGTAAACAACACGCATGGAGTCGCTTATGTCCAATTCACTGAAACAACAAACCCTGGTCGCCATCCTGTTTTTGATGTTCGGCGGCCTGATGCTGGGCTATGAACTTGGCAGCTGGCTCGCCAATGGTCACTGGCGCTTTAGTTTGCTGCTGCTTGTTGCCCCAGCAGCAATTGGTTATGGCCTGCATTTGCTGCGCCCCGCACTGAAACAGCTTGATCACTATCTGAATAATAACTGAGGCCAAGCATGATTATTCAACAGTACGCCAAAGTACTCTACCAGCGCAGCCGTTTGGTGATCTGGGCCTTGCTTGCTTTTAGCCTGGTGCATACCGTCGCCTTGCTACCGGACCTGCTGTTTCCACCAGAGCAGCTAGACCGGGCCCAGCAACGGGCGCTGTGGCTGGCCCAGCTGGTCAGCGCCCTTGGACTGGGCCTGATTATCCAGCGCTTGCTGCTCAGCGCATCTCAGGGCCAGCTGTTCCAGCCAGCAAGCCGCGCCCTGTGGATGCAACTGGCCAGCGGTTGCCTGGTAGCAGCGCTGTTTCCCGCCCTATTTCTTTGCAGTTTATTGCTGTACTGGGGCCAGGAGCTGCACCTGCTCACCTTGCTGGCGCAGCTAAACCTGCCGCTGATTGGCCTGGGCTGTACCGTGCCGCTGGCTGTTGCCAAGCTCAAGCTGAGCGCGCAACTGGAAGACGAGCAAAACCTTACCATCTGACTACAGACGAGAACTTGATGGCGATTACCGTAAATCTGGATGTGATGCTGGCGATCCGCAAAATGAAATCCAACGAGCTGGCGGAGCAAATTGGCATCACGCCACAAAACCTTAGTGTACTGCGCAGCGGCCGGGCAAAAGCCATTCGCTTTAGCACCTTAAGTGCCATCTGCCGGGTGCTGGAGTGCCAGCCGGGCGATATTTTGGCCTACACCGAGACAGAACAAGATAAAAATCCGGAGGGAACCGATGAGCTATAAACCAGCCCTGGTGCAGCAAATTGATGGCCATCAGGTCGAAGTACGGTTGAATGGTTTAACCGGTCGTGAAACCGTGCTGGTGGATGGCGAGGTGAAAATCAACCGGCTGAACTGGACCATGAACAGCAATTATCTGGTCGAGTTAAATCCAGGCAAGCACATCCGCATTCGTATAGAGCCCGGCCTGATGAATACCATCAAAGTTGAATTTATGCGCGGTGGTGCTCTGCTCAGTCAACAGGAAATCGTACTGTTCGAAGGCGCCGATCAGAAGCAGTTGGCAGAGCCTGAAAACGCCGCCTGGCTGGCCGAGCTGAAACTGCCTTTTGTGCTGACGTTGCTGATACCACTGGCCATGATGGTGGCGCTGCTGCTGTTCGATGCCCGCAATGTGCTGGTGCCGCTGCTAAGCTTGGCTGCGCTTTGCCTGCTGTGCCTGTTCTGGCTGTTCAAGCCACCATTGGCAGCCAACAAGCCTTCATCCTCCTCACCGCTCAGCTACCTGGGCCATACCTTACCCCGAGCATTGGTACTCGGCATGAGTTTTGGCGGCACTGTTGGTTACAGTGTTGCTGTCTTGAGTGACAGCATTGGGCGTTTGCTGGGCAGCGCCTAATACCAACTCAAGCTGCAGATGCAGATCTCTGCCGCTGCCTTATGGTATGCTCTGACCGTTACCAGGGGACCGCCAGCACTGTGCTGGTGTAAAACAACGAGAAACGACCATGCTGCTTATTTTAAAACTGATTGCCGGCATAGTGCTTGGCATGCTGTTGGGGCTCTATGCCCCGACGGTGCTGACCCAACTGCTAATCACCTTCAAAGGCCTTTTTGCTCAGCTGCTGTTTTTTACCATTCCGCTGCTGATCCTGTTTTTTATAACCAGCGGTATTGCCAATTTGCCGCAAAATTCCGGCAAGCTGCTGGGCCGCACTTTGGGCACCGCTTACCTTTCCACCATTTTAGCCGGCAGCCTGGCGTTTTTTATCGCCGCCTTGCTGGTGCCGATGCTGGCAGGCTCGGCAGATGCCGCGGCGACCAGTGGCAATGGCACTGTGCTGAGCCCCTTTATCGAGCTGGCCATTCCGCCGGTGTTTAATGTGATGACGGCGCTGGCGCTGGCCTTTATTTTTGGTCTTGGCATTGCCGCCACCAGAGCCGAGCAACTGAAACAATTATCCGATCAGGGCCGGGATGTCATTCAGCTGCTGCTGACCAAGGTGATTATCCCACTGTTGCCGTTTTACATTGCCGGTGTCTTTGCTGAGATGGCGGTGGCCGGTACAGTGTTTGCTACCCTGAAAACCTTTGGTGTGGTGTTGCTGCTGTCGATTGCACTGCACTGGGTCTGGATCTTTGCGCTCTTTACCCTGGCGGCCATCAAAGCTGGCCGCTCGCCATTTGGCCTGGTGAAAAACATGCTGCCCGCCTATTTTACCGCCCTGGGAACCATGTCGAGCGCCGCCACCATTCCGGTATCGCTTGAGGCCACCAAAAACAATGGTGTCAAAGACGACATCGCCAACTTCACGGTGCCACTCTGTGCCACCACTCATTTGGCCGGATCCACCATTACGATTGTTGCCTGCGCGGTCGCGGTGATGGTGATGCAGGATGGCCTGGCCATTCCATCGTTTATCACCATGCTGCCCTTTATCCTAATGCTGGGCCTGGTGATGCTGGCTGCGCCAGGGGTACCGGGCGGCGCCGTGATGTCGGCCGTTGCCTTGCTGATTTCGATGCTGGGTTTTGGCGACGCCGCCATTGCGCTGATGATAGCGCTGTATATGGCACAAGATAGTTTTGGCACCGCCTGTAATGTGACCGGCGATGGGGCTATTTCCGTGTTGGTGGATAAAGCCAGCTGAGTATGTTTACCGAAAGGCCCGCCGATACTGTCGGTGGGCTAGCCAACAGCGTCTGGATTACCAATAACTAAGCGGTACGATTCACCGTACAAGGATTGGTAATTCAATATTATCTGCAGCCTATCAAACATAGCACTAAAGGCTTGCTCTTCTTTGAAGCAGGGCTCATTTTGTGTTCTTAGTACAACTTGCCGATCCTCTACTTTATAAAAGCGACTAATATTTCCTCTGGTATAGCAATCAGGGTCCTCTCCTAAAGCCATTAAAAAAGCAACAATGTTTGGGTAAGATTTCCCATCCACTTTATACTCAACAGTTGTTACCTGGGCTGGCCCCATACCTTGGTTGTAGATATAAAGCCCCCAGCGCCCCTCACGGCGATCATACTCAAATGCCATTTCCAGGTAAGGTCGTAGCGACAGCTTATTGTGTTGCTGCATGCTGTAACTTTGCCAGATGGAAATCACCAAAGCACAAACCGCGATCAGCATCGAGCTGAGTGCGGTGTACTTTTCCCAGTTAACATTTTTTTTGGCCGGTTCACTCATTTTATGATCACTCATTGCGCAGCGCCTTCACCGGATCGGTTAGCAGCACCCGTCGCAGTGGCACAAAGCTGCAGAGCAGGGCGGCCAACGCCAACAGCGCCAGCAAGACCGCTACCAGACTCCAGTTGGCTTGAAACATCAGCTCGGGTTGGGTGCGGCTGATGCCGGCCAGAAAAAAGAAGCAGGAAAAGCCCAGCAGCAGCGCCGCCGCTATTGGCTGCGCCAGCTTAACCAGGTTGTCTTTTAGCAATTGCTTTAAGCTGGCCCCCATCGCCATTTCTACCCCTAGCTGATACCGCCGGGCCTGCACCAGATAAATCACTATACCGGCAATACCGGCCAGCACCGTCAGTAGGCTCATCAGTGCCAGGGTAGCCGCCAAAGCCGCTGCCAGCCGGTGTGCCAGCGAAAAGCGATGAAAAGCGGCCGCTACCGTAGTGAGTTCAATTAAATCGAGCCGTGGATCCTGCTGGCGCAGCAGCTCCAGCAAAGCGGTATCGGTTAAGGCGTCACCGGGATTCAGCTTAAGCAGATAGCTGTAGTCACGCCAGCCGGGATTTTCTGACGGGTAAAACACTTCATCCACTTCATAGCTGGGGTCGCCGGGGAAGTTGGTATTGGCCACCACGCCGATGATTTGCCGCTGGGTACTGTCCTGATAAATGGATAGCGTTTGCCCCAATGCAGGCTTGCCGGAAGTGCGGGCAATGCGATCAGCCAATCGCTGATTAATAATCAGCGGGTAATGTTCCAGCCCGACTTGCTCGGCAGTAAAATCCTGACCACTCAACTCAAGACCATAAAATTGGAAGTAACCTGGCAGCACCCGAATGATACGGGCCGAGGTGATGACTTCCCCTTGCGCGTTGCTAACCGTATCCTGATTACGCACCCGGGGGGCGCGCGGCTCAGATACCGCAGTAACTTGTTGCACCTGAGGCAAAGCAACCAGATTTTGCAGCAAGGCCCGATGTTGGTTTTGCCGCTGCTCGCGGTTGTCCAAGTCGCTGTAGTTGACTGTAATGGACCACAGCTCAGTGCTGTCGATACCAGTCGGTCGGTTGGCTTCTGTCCAGGTGGCAACAAAGACATGGGCGGTCGCCAGCAGCACCAGCAAAGACAGCATCAGCTGCACCCCGATTAAAGTATGCGCCACCCCTTGCTTGAGCTGCTTACCGGCCCCTTTGCCACTGCTTTGCAAACTGGCCATCAACTGCTGCTCGCGCACACCGCTAAGCTCAATCCAGCTAAACAGCAAGGCGATCACAAGCAGCACCAGGGCAGTGAGCAGCAACATCATGCCATCAATACGCAGCGCACTGATGCGTGGCAGTTGCTCACTGGCCACATTGGCAATGACGCCAAAACCCAACCAGGTCAACAGCAGCGCCAGCAAGCCAGCCCCGGCCAGCAAGGCGATATTGTGGCGAAACACCTGCAGAAACATTTGCTTTTTGCTGGCACCAAAGGCGTAGCAGACCGCTAGCGGCTGCAGCCGCTTGACTGCCCGAGCCAGCTGCATGCTGGATAAGTTGACCAGTGCAATTAAGGTAAGCAGCGACACCCCGGCCATCAGCATCAACACCAAACGGCCGGAGTCGCCCTGAATTTGTTGGCGCAGTGGTACCACTTTGCCGTAATACTCAAACACTCCTTGAAAGTCAGGATGCCGCTCGGCTGAGGCTTGCTTTAACAGCTGGTAAGCTTCGGCATTGGCCTCTTGCACGCTAACGCCTGGCTTTAACCGGCCTAGCGCAGCAAAACCTCCCGAGTAGCCATCAAAACCGCGAATATCAACAAACTCATCCATATCCAGCGGCAGCCAGATGGCTTCATGCGCATCGGTAAAACCCGGCAACTCCAGCGCCTGTTTCACCACCCCTATCACGGTAAACTGGCGCTGATTGAGTTGAACGCTTTGGCCGATAATATCCGGCCGAGCGCCATAATGCTGCTGCCAGATGGCCTGACTGAGCACTACCGAGGGCTGCTTATTGCCCATTTGTTCTTGCTCGTTAAAAAGCCGACCCAATAAAGGCTCTACCCCCATCACCTCAAAAATATCGTGCGCGCCAAACAGAACCGGAACGCTTGGCCGTGTTGGCTGATCCAGCAGCTTGTACTCCGTTTGAAAGCTAAAATACACCGCCATCTGCTGCAGAAACTGACTTTTTTCCTGCAGGTCAAACAAAGTCTGTACATTGCTGGCTTGATGCACGGCTCCCTGATAATTCAGCTCACCGCCGACAAAATAAAGCTCGCGATCATTCTGATAAGGCAGGGGCGCAAAGAAGGTAATATTGACCAAACTCAGCACACTAAATAGCAGTGTCAGGGTAAAGACCAGGCTGACCACGACGGTCAAATAGTAGTGCCGGGATTGCTGAAAGCTGCGCCAAAGCATTGGCCAGATTAGCCGCCCATTCATGCCACTTGCTCCTCTGCATCAGTCTGCAGTGCCTCGGCGGCGACCACCTGACCATCCAGCAAATGGATCTGTCGGTGCGCCATAGTGGCGTAGCGCGGGTCGTGGGTGACCAGTACGATGGTGGTGCCCTGGCGGTGCAAATCGGCCAGCAATGCCATTACCGCATCGCCATTTTTCGAGTCCAGGTTACCGGTCGGCTCATCCACCAGCATAATGCCGGAGTCGGCCGCTAAGGCCCGGGCAATCGACACCCGCTGCTGCTGACCACCGGATAGCTGGTTAGGAAAAAGTGCCGCTTTATCGGCCAGACCCACCTTTTCCAGACACTCCAGCGCCCGTGCCTGGCGCTGTTTAACACTGTCGCCACGGTATTTCAGCGGCAGGGCGACATTATCCAGCACGCTGTATTCATCAATCAGATTAAAGGCCTGAAACACAAAGCCAATACGGCGGCTGCGCATCTGCGCCCGCTGCTCGGCATTCATATCCGACACCAGTAGGCCATCGATGTAATACTCACCACTATCAGCAGTATCCAGCAGCCCCAAAATATTGAGTAAGGTAGATTTACCACAGCCAGAAGGGCCGCAAATCGCCACGTAGTCACCTTCGTGCACGCTAAAACTGACGCCATTGAGCACCGCTTGCTGTTGCTGGCCGGATTGAAAGACTTTTTTCAGTTGTTTTACTTTGAGTACATCGGTTTTCATCGTTCAATCCTTACTGAGTCAGTTTCAGTTGCCGCACACTGCTATCAAGCTGCAGATCGCTGATAATAATACGGTCGCCCGGGTTTAAGCCCGACACCACTTCGATTTGCTGGCCAGATACCTTGCCAAATTGCACCGGCACCCGGCTGGCCACTTGATTGGCATCCAGTTTAAACAGCTCAACCCGTGCATCTTCGGCCACCCCAGCCGGGCGGTCGACAAAGCTGACCTGGCCACGGCTTTGGCCATGAATGCGCGCATCCACCATCTGCATTGGCCGGATATCGGCGGATAATTGCTCGGGCAATAAAATATCCACCTGCACCGCGCCATCGGCCACCACAGGATCTATCCGCACCACCTGACCGGTGACAATGCCATGGCGGGTATCAACTTCAGCCGTAGCCCCTGTTTGCAACAGCCGTACCTGCATTTGCGGCACTTTGACCTCGGCGACCAAAGGCGACAAGCTGCCAACCAGCGCCAGTTCATCGCCAACATTGACGCTCTGGCCCAAACTGACCGGCAAGCGCTGCAGCACACCAGCCAAACCTGCCCGCACCACCAATTGCTGCAACTGACTGGTAGCATTGGCAAGCTCGGCTTCCGCCTGCTGAATATCTTCTTGCTGGATCAATAAATACTGCTGATGCACTTCCTGCAAGGTGGCGAGCTTTTGTTGCTCCAATTGATAGCGCTCGGCCAGCTGCTCAGCCCGGGCCCGGCTGCGCCTGGCATCCATCGCCGAAATAATGCCGGCTTCAGCCAGCGGCGCTTCGGCTTCTACCTGCAAAGCGGCCAGCTCGGATTCGGATTTCAGTTCGGCCAAACGCGAGCTTTGCTCCAAAATTTCGCGTTGCTGTTCCAGCGCCAGCCGGCGGCTGTTGCTGCGCTTGTTGTGCAGATTGGCCAACGCCTGCTGAGCGGCAATTTCTAAGGCAGGATTTTTTAACGTCAGGATCACCGTATCCGGCTCGACCACGGCACCCGGGCGCAACTTAATTTCATCCACCGTCGCCATGCTGCTGGCAGTCAGCAAACGCTGATTTTGCGATTGCAAGCTGCCATAGCCGGTCACGCGCTGGATAAAGTCGCCACTTTGCACCGTCGCCACGCTGACACTGGATGCATTCATATAATGCAGCCCACCGGCAAAGCCGATGCTCCAGCCGCTGATTAGCAATAAAGCAGACACCAAACCAACAGCGCTGTAGACCAGCGTACTTAAATTGGCTTTCACTCCCCCCCCAAATTAACTTTGCATATTAATTTCTTTACAATTGAGAGTATGGAAAAAAGGCAGGTAGCACAATAATTTTTTTCATTTTTCACAACTTGACGCCACCCCCTCTACTTGATGACAATAAAGTGGAGATAGCAAGCTAACAGATCTGTGAATAAGTGACTTCAAATAGATGGGTAGTCTTTGGGCATAAGCTACCCCCAATAGACAGCTGCCATTCCAAGGAAAAAGCAGGCCAAACAGTGCTCTTTATCAGTTAACTCTGGAGCATTGGGAAATCAGTCTAACTTCACAGCGCTTGCTAATCAGCCCAGCTAACTAACAAATCCGACTATTGACACTTTTTGCTGTATTCATTGATAAAGCTCTATGCCCTTCAAAAAGAAAAGCCTGGTCACCCAGGCTTTCACTGCAAAAAGGTAGAAGCTTAACAGCCATCCGAGGGGTCAACCAGGTCAGGCAAAATATCATACCAGCACTCACCATGCCGCACGCTGCGGGATATGCAGTTGCTGGCAGGTCCCGCTTCACCACATAAACGGCCGATGATGCGGGTCCCTGTCCCTGGGCGGTTGTAAATATTGGCTCTACGAAAGTTGGACTCAATAAAGCCCAACACATCCTCTGGTGAATTGCGACCACCAAATACTTCGATCCGCTCAACATCAAAGGCTGCTGTTAAACTGGCCAGATATTCCTCACTTACTGCATCGTCGTTGTCCAGTGCAGCTATGACCTGCTTTAAATAAACCTGAGCGTCTTTGTAATTACTGATGGCCAGATTCCGCAGGAGAGTGCCGGCACGAACCAGATCCACATCGGTACCGACGCCACTCATGTACAGTTGCGCTAAAAAATACTGCGAGGGTACATGTGCTTGAGCCGAGGCTTGCTCCAGCAGCGCAATGGCTTTGGCATCAAGCTCTGGAGTCTCCTGTTGCAACCACAGCATGGCCTGATGTTTTAATGCTGGATTGTAATCACGACCTACGGCCCGCGCCAAAAACATATCGGCTCTCTCACTATTCTGGGCCAGGTGGACTCCCTCTCGATACCAGTTCGATATCAGCAACTCAGAGGCTGGATCACCCCGGTTGGCCGCTCGGCGCAACAATCGCACAGCCTTCGCGGAGTCTTGCTCCACGCCATCACCATTCGCATAAGCAGTTGCCACCACTATGGCTGCTAAGGTACTGCCATGATTGGCACGACGCTCAAGATGCCTTAACGTATTGACACAATCTTCGGTATCGCAAAAGGCCTGAACACTCTCATCCGTTGCATGCGCAGGTACAGCAAAAGCCGAAACTAGGCACAAAGTAGCGGCCATTGTTAAGATTTTCATAATTTCATCCTCAAATAATGACTTTTATTTGTAGCAACAAATAAACAAAAAATCAAATTTGAGAACAACGTATCTTGCCGGCCCTGCGGAACAGGACCGGTAAGATGGTTAGGCTTTTTGCTTCACTGGCCGCTGCCAGTCGGTGATATGGCGCTGTTTGGCGCGGGCGACGACCAGTTCGTGGTCACCGGCGTCTTTGGTCAGCACTGAGCCTGCCGCTATGGTGGCGTTTTCACCGACCGTGACCGGTGCCACCAGGGCGCTGTTGGAGCCGATAAAGGCACCGTCTTTGATGGTGGTCACAAACTTATTGGCGCCGTCGTAGTTGCAGGTAATGGTACCGGCACCAACATTGACCTTAGCACCGATGATCGCATCACCCAAGTAAGTCAGGTGATTGGCTTTGGAGCCTTTGCCAAGGGTGGTTTTTTTCATCTCGACAAAGTTGCCGACATGGCTATCATCCAGCATCACGCTGTCTGGCCGCAGGCGGGCATAAGGGCCCACCGAGCAATCAGCGCCGACAGTGGCTTTTTCAATCATCGAGTTGGGTTTAATTTCGGTGTTATCACCGATAGTACAGTCTTTTAGAATACAGTTAGCGCCGATGGTAACACCTTTACCCAGCACCACGCGGCCTTCAAAAATCACGTTGATATCGATCATTACGTCATTGCCTACTTCAACCGTACCGCGCACATCAATACGCGCCGGATCGCGCAAGTTAGCACCAGCCAGCATCAGCTCTTCAGCTTGGCGTTGCTGGTAAGCACGCTCTAACGCGGCTAATTGCACTCTGTTGTTGGCACCTTCCACTTCCATCGGATCTTGCGGCTGGGCAGTGGCAATTTCAACGCCTTCGGCGTGTGCCATCGCAATCACATCGGTGAGGTAGTATTCGCCCTGGGCATTGTTGTTCGATAAGCGGCTTAACCAGTTTTTTAACTGCTTGCCGGGCAGCGCCATAATGCCGCTATTAACTTCATTGATTTGCAGCTGCTCGGGCGTGGCGTCTTTTTGCTCAACAATGCCAACCACCTTGCCGTTTTCACGCACAATGCGGCCATAGCCGGTTGGGTTGGTCAGATTAACAGTTAGAATGGCCAAACCATCAGCAGGTTTGACTGCCAGCAGTTGCTGCAGAGTTTCCAACCGGGTTAAAGGCACATCGCCGTACAACACCAGCACGGTATCCTCATCGGCGATATTCGGCACCGCCTGCGCCACCGCATGGCCGGTGCCCAGTTGCTCGGCCTGCAGCACCCAATGCAACGCCTGCTCGCCAAGTGTGCTTTGTAACGCTTCAGCACCATAGCCATAGACCAGCTGCGGCTTATCGGAGCCCAAAGCGCGGGCGGTATCAATCACGTGCTGCACCATCGGCCGTTCGGCCACACGGTGCAATACCTTGGGCAAGTCCGATTTCATCCGTGTGCCTTTACCGGCCGCCAGTATCACTACATTCAATGCCATAACGATGCTTCCTTTGTTCGTAATGGCACTATTCTACCGAAATTACCGCCCGATTACAGGGCATTTACCCCTGTGGACGCAGCACAAAGTTTTGCTGTTGGCTAAGCGGCTCCATATCCTCCGGCTCAATCAGCTCAAAGCCAACCCGAACCTTGGACGGATACAAACTGGGATAGCTGATCGAGGTTAAGCGAATGCCAATGCTGCTGTCATGGCTTTGCAGCACAAAGTCTTTCGACAGTTGCAACTGGTGGGCATGGCGCTTTTGGGTCCAGAAGCTTAGATCCATGTCACCCGTGCTGGCTAAGGAAGCCGGCTGCCACAGCTCCGGGCTTAGCGTCACTCTGGGCGTTTGATACCATTGCCAGCCATACAGAGAAGCTAGGCTCAGCACCGGGCTTCCCAACAGCAAGGCGATAAGCAGGCGCCGCTTAGACATAACCTAGCCAGTTGATCAGGATAAATGCCAGCAGATTATTCGCCGCATGCATTGCCATCGGCACATAGACCGAACCGGTTTTTTCCCGCGCCAGTCCCAGAATTAAGCTAAAGCTAAACAGCATGGCCAAAATTAACAGCGGGTACTGGCCGGCGTGGATCAAGGTGAACAGTACCGAGGTCAGCAACAAGGTACCCCACAAACCCAGAAAGCTGTTGCGCCAGGCTTGAAAGAAGTAGCCACGAAACACCAGTTCCTCTAGCACCGGCGCTACCAGCACCATGGTGACAAAAAGCCCCAGATGACGCACCCCCACCAGGGCTTCAATAAACTCCCCCGACTCTACCGGCCACAACCAGTTGATCAGCCAGGCCGACGCGTAATACAGCGCAAAAGCACCCAACCAGGGCAAGTAGCGCTTGGCCGCGACCGGTGTTAATGCCAAGGTTTGTGTCCAGCGCTGCTGCGGCAAGCTGGCTGCTTTAAGCAACACCAGCAGCACAGGGATGGCGGTCACCAAATACATCCAGGTGATGCCATTGGGGCTGATCAAATGCGCACTTATCCAGGCCTGGCTCTCTGCCTGTGACAAATCCGGCTGAGTGGCGGTACCATAAATCACAGCGCCAATGCCATACACAAATGCCGCTACAAAGTAAGTCACCACCATGGCCAGCAAAAACTTGATGGAACGGCTAAAAGGTTGAGCCGTTGTCGATGTTTGCGGCTGCTCAATGGCTTCAGCTGCCGGCGCTTCGTTCAGTGTCTGAGTTGTCATGTTGTGTTCCTTGTTATCAAAGCGGCAGGTACCAGCCCAATGGCACCATGGTATTGAGCAGCGCAATCAGCCCCTGCTGCAGAGCCAGGCACAGCAACAACCAACAGCCATAGCTCAAAATGGGCATGCATTTATTAATCACTGGTTTCATAAAGTGCTACCTGCCATGTTTTATTCTTTAGTTGCGCTCTGGCAACACCAGCTGGATGGACTGCTGCAACAACTGTTTTACTTGCTGCTGCAATTGCTGTTTCGTGCTTTGCTTTAGCACTACCAGTTGGTCTTGCAGTTGTTGTCGTAAATCCTGCTGAATGTATTGTGTCAGTTCCGGCAAAGCATCGTCTTGCCCAGTTAGTTCCGCAGCAGTCAAAGGTAAGCTGCTCACAGACAAAATGGCGATAGCAGCGGCATAGCGTTTTAGTGATGTTTTCATAGGTGCCTCCAATGGCGTTTGTTTAAGACAACGCCAGCTTAGGCAGAGCAGGGTACAAAGACGATAACGGTGGCAGGACTTTGCTGTGACAAAGTAGGGATTTAGGTTATAACCAAGTTATAACCTATAAAGAAACAATAAAATCATAAGGCTGTAACTATAAACTACTACAAAGGCGCACCCTTCAACCGCACCACCTTGCTCGCACCCTCTGGGCTCTCACGGTAAAGCAGCTGATTATCGGCCACACTAAGGTGCATTAATGCGTGGAAATCTGGCGGTAATGGTATATCAGTCATTTGCATTGTTTGCAGATCCAACTGATAGGCATAATAGCTCAGGTCAGGCTGCCTCGTTACAGCAATTAATTGGTCATTCACCAGCATGCTGCGCACTGGAAACAAACTCGGCACTTGCAAAGGCAGCGGTTTTAAAGGCTCCATATCTGGCGTGAGCAACCAGTACAGGCCATGCTGATCCCGTGCTACATACTGCTGCTGCCAGGGCGCCAGAAAGCGGTAGCCCGGCAGCAATACTTCTTGCTGGTTTTGCACTAAGTCATAGCGACTAACCTGCCAGCGGCCGGAGCGCTCCTCGCCAAAGTAGACTGCATCTTTTGTCAAATACGCCTGATGCCGATCAACCTTCTGCTGCGCGCTGGTCAGGTAACGTAGTGCACCACTGGATGTATCCAACACGGCCAACCGCTCTTGCTTCAGCAAATAAATTAACAGTTTTTCTGCTTGCTGCTGAATGACCCGTAGTGACTCAAGCGCCACATAAACCTGCACTTTTTCACCCGACTGGGCATGGTACTGAAACAACATCGACTGCTGCCCGTGTTGCTCTACCAGCCAGTACCAGCTTGCTTGCTGGCTAAAAGTTAGCTGATCTGCCGTATCCGGTAAATTAAAGAGCCGCTCGGGCCGGGCTGGCACCCCCTGCTGCTGTCGATAAAAGCGGCCAGGCTCAGCCTTGGGGGAAGTAATACCAAACCAGTCGCCGCTGTTACTGCGTTGTAATTGCTGCCAGGGCGCGGCAATAGCCATGGTATCGAGTTGCTGACTGCTTAGATCGAAGCGAAAGAGCGTCGGCTCAGCCACGCGACTCAGTAGTAGCTGTTGATCATTCAGCCATTCCAAAGAGTGAAAATCGGCGGCAAGCGGGAACTGCTGCAAAAATTCATGGCTGCTGGCATCAAATAGCAATACCTGAGCCATGACAGTCGCCGCATTACGACGCAACATAGCTATCTGTTTGCCATCAGGTGACAGCCGGGCACTTATGTCATAGGTATCTCTCTGAGAGCTGACACTAAAGGGCCGCCAGCTATCCTGCTTAAGATGGTACAGATAATAGCTTGATGACGCTGGTTCTGACATCGCTGCAATTAAGATCTGATCATCACTCAGAACTAAATAATGCCCAACGAAAATATAGTCACTGCTTTCAATACGACGGGGCGGCTGGCTTAGGTCGTCCAGTTGCTGCAAATAAAGCTGACTGCCGCTATCATCCATAGCGCTGTAGATGATTGTGCGGCCCTGCTGGACAAACGCAGCATACAGTACGTTGTCCATCGCCGTTGCTATACGCTGAACTGCGCCTGTTTTTACCTGCAGTAAGAACAAGCCTGGGGTGTTGTCCAGCGTACCGGTAAAGACCAGCTGCTCACTATCGTGGCTGACGGCCAGGGTAGATTTACGCCCTGGGATATCCAGCAGCACTTCGTAAGGTATCGCCAGTGGCGTGGGTTCAGGTGTAGTTCGTAGCCAGCCGTTGAATAGCAGCCACAAAAGCAGTACAACAAGCACACCGGCGCTGCTAGCCAGTAGCCATTTGCGGCTGACTAGCGGGAACACGGTGCGTGCCGCCGTTGCCGATTGAGTCGGACTTTTCACAGCGTCAACTGATGCAAGCTCTTGTTCAGATGGCTCAGCCTGGTTCGCAGGCTCTGCTTGGCCTACTGCAGTGGCAGCCATAACCACCGGCTCCACCAGCCACTGATAACCCCGCTTCATGCCCGAGCGGATAAACTTGGGTTGTTCGCGGTCGGTGTCATTCAAAAGCGCCCGCAATTTGCTGATGGTTCTTCGTACAGCGGTGTCACTGACAATACGGCCTACCCAAACTTCATCATGCAACTCCTGCAAGCTGACATAGCGCTCGCGGTGCGCCAGCAAATAACACAGCACATCAAACACCCGCGGCTCCAGCTGAATTAGGTCATCACCACGGCGCAGCGCTTGCTGCACGGTGTCGAGCACAATGTCGTTGAGTTGAAGCTTCGAAGGGAGATTGGTTGACACTAAAAGCAAACCGCTGTGGTTATTTGTTGCACCGATTATATACCTAAGTGACTTCAAGATGCGAGTTTCAGAGTCGCTGGGCGCTTTCAATGCAAGGCACACTGGCGACGCAATGTCGACCACCTTGCTAGCCAGGGTAACGCCGCAGTGGAAGCGCCCAGCGGCTCCCGCTGGGCGGGGCTAAAAGCACTTTATGCCGCGTTCGCTGTTCTTGCTTTGGAACCACCAAAGCTTCAAACAGCCGCCTTGCCTAAAGTGCTTTTATCTCCCGCTGAAGCCTGCATCTTGAAGTCACTTAGGTATACAGTTTGACCACAAAAATGACAGATGAAAAAGCCCCTGACAGGCAGGGGCTTGGATTGAGGTTATTACAGCACCTTAGAAGCCTTGATGAAACTCCGCCAGGTCATCCAGCGCCTTAAAACCGGGCAGTGGCGTAAAGTCCTGCTCCTGCGACTGGCCTTGCAAAATCACCTGCAAGGCGGCTGCTTGCTCCGATAAAGCGACCTGCTGATAGAAGTGTTGCAACTCTGGCAGTGTCAGGGCTTCTACCGCTGCGGTTAAGCGCGCCTTGCTGTCAAAGCCCATGCGGTTACGCAGCCAATCGAGACGCATCGAGGCAAACTCTTCGGTCAGGTTGTTCGGTGCCCGGCGCAGCTCCAGCAATTGAGACTCTTTTAAGCGGTTAAACTCCTCTTCGGTTAATGCCGCCACTTGCGCACTGTACTCTTGCAAAAAGCGATCAACCCGCTGCTGCAATTGCTCAGCCGACAGAACCGGGCTCTGGATGTAAAAGGCCAGGCCAGCGTGATCATTAAACGGCAACTCACCTGCCTGCACCACATAACCCAACCCCTCTTCGGTACGAAGTTGGTTGAAGAAAGCCTGATGCAGGTGACCCGACAGTACTTTGGCGGCAGCCTGTCCACTGACACCGGCATTCGGCAACAGCTGGGTACGCACCAGGCTGCTATCGTCTTGTGGATTGCTGCGAAGCACCAGCAGACGCTCGCCGGCTTCGGGCTGCCAACGCGGTGAAACTTGGTAGGAGCGCTCCGTTTGCTGACTGCCGCGCAGCGACTGCGCCATAGCAATGACATCGGCTTGGCTGTAATTGCCTTGCGCCAGCACGCGCAACTGGCTTGCCGCCAACGTCTGTTGAATGTACGCATTCAGCTGCTCCAGGCTAACCTGGTTGCTGGCCTCCAGCATGGCACTTAGCTCAAAACGGCCGCCGAGCATGGTGGTTCTCATCCATTCACTGGCCTGACGCACTTGCATTTGCTGCTCAAAAGAGCGCAATTGCCGCTGCAACAAATCCATGGCTTGAGCAAATTGCTGCACATTCACCTCGCTGGCCAGTAAGCGGCCAATTTCCTGCACCAATTCCGGTTGTTTATCGGTAAAGCCGGCCAGGCGCCAGACCAGATCGTACTCTTCGCTTTCTGGCTGCAACTGCATGCCAGCGGCACTGGCCTCTTGCAGCAATGCCTGATTGGTGATCATAAAGATCAATTGCCACAAACCATGCATCACGGCGTCTTTCGCTGTAGTTTTCGCCGTAGGTTGATGCCATTGCATCAGCAAATGACCCCGCGGCTGGTCGGAAAAATGTGCACTGCCCATCAACCAGGCCTCAACACCGTCTTCATTCAGCACCTGCGTCGGCTGGCTGTAGTCGCTGTGCTGCACCGCAAAGCTTTCCGGCTGAAAGCGATTCAGCGCTGGCAAACTCAGTGGCAACAATGGTTGCTGCCAAGCCTGAAGTTGCTCTTCGCCAATCGGCTGCACCGAATAGCGGGCTTGAAAGAACGTGAGCTCTTGCTCGGCGGGCTCCTGCTGACTGATGTGCCAGACTGTCAAACGTTCCGGTACCAGCTGCGCTAGCAAGGTATTGATGGCTTCGGCATCAAAACCATCGTACTGAAAAGGTGCGCTGACCACAGAGGCTACCGGGTAGTACTGCATGGCACTACTTAACTGAGCGGCATAGCCAAAACCATCGCGCTTTTCCAGGAAGTTAAACTGGTTTTGCAATGAGGTGCGGATTTCCTGGTAATAACGCTCATCCACGCCTTGCTGACGAATCAACTCCAGGTATTGCATAAAGATTGCGGTAATAGCGTCGCGTTGCTGCATGCCGGCTGCTGTTAGAGCAATGTTGATATTAAAATGCCCGTAGTTGCCATAAAACTTCGGGTCGTAGTCGACATAAACTGTATCCACCAAGCCCATGGCTTTTAGCTGCTGTGCCGGCGTACCTGGCATTTCTGAGCGGATAAGATGCGCCAAAAACTCATTCGGCTTGCTGGCAAACTGCTGCAGATTGTTTTTGATGGTAAAGCCCAATCGAACCAGTTGCATTTCAGTGTTGGGGACAAAGTGCACCAGACGCGGCCCATGCTGTTCGAAGTTGATGCAGCGTGTTGGGCGCGGGCTGGCCAGATCTTTGTTCTCAATGTCGGCGAAAAAGCGCTGCGCCAGCAACTGCATCTCCGGCAGTGGCTGCGGACTAATCAACACCAGCTGCATCCGGTTGGCTGAGTAGTAATTCTGGTAAAACGCCAGCAGCTCGTCGTGCAGTTTACTGCCTTCTTTATCGCTTAAGGTGTCCAGGTTACCGACCCAAAATTGGTTGGATGGGTGGTCACCCAGCAACTTGGCTCCCAAAGCCAGCATGGCCCAGCCATCCTGGGTGCGCATCATCGACCACTCGGAATGCACCGCATGGCGTTCTTTTTCAATGTAATCCGGCAGCAACAGCGGCGATTTGAAAAAATCGGAGAAACGATCCAGCGCTTCGTCAAAATGACTGTTGTTGATTTCAAACATGTAATTGGTGAGCTGATTGGTAAAGGCGTTGTAGGTCCCACCATGCTGGCTCATAAAATTGATAAACCCATCCGGGTCTGGAAAACGCTCGGTGCCCATAAAGAGCATGTGCTCCAAAAAGTGCGCCAGCCCCTGTTGTTCCTTGGGATCGTTCAACCAGCCCACATCGACACTGAGCGCTGCGGACGATTTTTCCGCTGCAGGGTCCGACACCAAGACCACCTGCAGCTGATTGGGCAGGGTAATGGTTTTGTACTGACGCGCATCGTTCGGGCTGGTGATAATGGACTGAGCAGCAGGCTGCTCCGCCGCAACTGTTTGGGTCGCGGTGCTGCTGCAGCCACTCAGCAACCAAGCGCTGCTGCTGGCAGCCAATAAAGCCAAGCTCACTGCTTTTAATCGAAATAGTTTTTTGTTCATTGTTGCATCCTTTTTTGGTGTTTGGTCATTGGCCACAAGCCTAACCCGCATAACCCGTTGCACCGATAACAAGCAGCGGATGAAGCAATGATTTCGTTGTGACCAAGTTATAACTTTCATAAAAATCAATAGATTAGTTAGAGATTATCAAGGGTTCTAACAGGTAGCCACGTGCTTGCAATTGAGCCAATACCCCTTGCTCGCCGGCCAAGTGCAGCAGATCCAGCAACACCAGCTCCCGGTAACCATTGCCGAAAAAGGCTTCAATCTGCTCTACCCACTGCTGTTGCCGTTTGCAAAACAGCGCCTGGTAGCTGTTCGGATCGTTTTGCTGCAACCACCTAAGGATTGGCGTCAGTTGCTGCAAATCCCCCCTTTGCCAGGCATCCAGCTGGCGGTGGTAGTCTTTTGCAAAACGCTCTGCTTGCAGCAGAGCAGCCCGGATAAACGCCTCTTCATGCCCCTGGCCCAAATCAGTCAGCCACTGCAGCTGCTGATCAAAACTTTCCAGGTGTTCAATCGCCCGCCCTTCTTTTTCGGCCCAGGCAGCAAGGTGCTCAGCCACAGTGAAGCCACTCAGCTGCAGGCGCTGCTTTTCTATCGCCAAAAGCTGCACCATCAGCATGGCCGGCTTGTAGTCATTCAGTTGCTGCAGATCCACAGCAGCGGTCAGCAGATGCTGCTGCAGCTGTTGTCTTGTGGCTGCGGTGAGTTGCGGCAGCAGTTGTTGTCCTTGCGAATAATGCAACGCTTGCAACACGGCAAGCGTGCTCTGCGCATCCGAGCTTTGCAGCTGTTGCACTTCCAGGATCAACCGGTTGGTTTTGTTGTAAGCCGCCTCGATTGAGGACGGTAAGGCAAAGTCGCGCTCTGGTAGCATGACCACGGTGCCAGCCAGATACAGATAATCCTGTTCTTTGCTGACTTTCCAAACCACGGATTCTGCCTGCAACCACAGTGGGAGCAGACTGGCTGACACCATCACAAAGTGTGCCAGCCGACTCCAAATTTGAGCAGATCGCATGCGGTTAGCCCGGACGATTCAACGACAATGGCAACTCCCGAATGGCATCCCGGATACGACGGCGCAGCTCGAGCTTAATTTCTGCCCGCACCTCCTCCATCAGAATCCTGCCTTCATCAGCAATCAGCTGCACGTAGGGTGCCGTCATTGTTTCAGTTTCGGAACTCGTTTTTGACTCCGCAATGGCCGAATTCCCCAACAATACAGCAGCTGAGATCAAGGCAATGGATGAACATGTTAACTTTTTCATTTAAATATCCCTCTTACTATGTGTTTTAATGGCAACCAACCTGGGTCAGCTGAACTACTGATGCCAACTCTAGCGTCTCGATCGCCTGGTGTCGCTTATCGGGGTCTAATGGATTTATTTCTAACGATGCAACTATAAGCCATTAAAAATAAAGGGAATAAAAAACCTTATGAAAACCGGATAATATTTTCATAAGGTTTTTTATGGCTAGTGTTTCGTTTTATCAGCAATTCCATTACAGTAGCAGCGAAGTGGTGGGCGTGATGTTACGAATCAGGGAGTCAAGGTGTATTTAGGGCCATGGAAAGTAAACCCAGAGGATTACAGCATTCAGTATGGGCAACATCGCTTTGAGCTGGAGCCTCTGCTGTTTAAGTTGCTGCTTTACTTTATGCAGCATCCCCGACAAATCCTCAGCCGCCAGCAGCTGATTGATGCCGTCTGGCAGCAAAGCTATGTTGATGACAATGCGATCAACCGCGCCATTTCTGAGCTGCGTAAAATTTTGCAGCACCCGGAACTGACCCAGTCCCCCATTAAAACGCACCATCGCAAGGGCTACAGCTTGCAACTGGATGTGTCTTCCAGCCCAAGCCTGCAAAATCAGACCACGGCAACGCACGAAGCCAAGCCAGCACCGGCTGTACCGGCAGCACAGAGTCGCCCCATCGCCAAGACATGGTGGTGGGCCGGTGCACTGACTCTGCTGCTTCTAATCACCGGCCTGGTTTTTTGGCAGGCTAGCAGCCTCAAACCGGATCACAGCAGCCCGCAGCCTGCTGGTATTGAGCGCTTTGAACTGACCATTAGCCAACAGCAAAAAGTAACCTGGTACAAGGGCGTTGAATCCAGGCCTTTGCTATCACCGGATAACAGCTTACTCGCCTTCAACCACACTCAGCCAGACGGCAGTGTCCGCACCATAGTCCGCTCTTTGCTCAACCCCTTAAGCTTGCAAGATTTGGTGCTGGAACGGGAGCATACTCTGATCAGTCTGCAAAGCTGGCAACCCGACAGCCAGCAGCTTTTAACCATGGAGCTTGGCACTCAGGATGGCAGTTGTTACTACCGGCTGTATCAGCTGGAGCAGTATCCGCTTTACGAGGTGCAGACCTTAAGTGCCTGCAGAGGTTTGGTATTTGGGGTTGCGCAACTGAGTCGCGATGGCAAGACGCTGTATTACACCGATTCGGCCAAGGGGCCCTTTACGCCGGCCAGCCTGATGGCGAAGCAACTTGAGTCAGGCAATCAACGGGTGCTGCTCAGTGCGCCGGAATCCGGAATTGGCGCCTCTTTGCTGGCACTGTCCCGCTCAGGTGAGCGTTTGGCGTACCTCTATTACAATGATGAAAGCAAACCTTACCTTTACCTCTACGATCCGGCCAGTCGGGAACATCAACTGCTGTATCGCTTTGACTTTAGCGCACTGCTGCTTGATCTGAGCTGGAGCCTGGATGACCGCTATCTGGTCATCCCAGCCTATGACGCTTTGGTCTACATTGATGTGCACAGCAAAGAGATGCAGTTAAAGCTGCTGCCCGATAGCACGCGGATTGGCGAGCTTAGCCTTTATTCCGACCATCAGGCGTACACCTCTCCCTTAAGCATCAGCACCAAGCAGCACAACTTTCAGATCGTAAAAGTTAATCTGAATGACGATGATTCAGCAGTTGAAATCACCCCCTTGCTGCATGCGGCAGGCAACACCATGGCCGTTGCACTGGATCCGACCCAAAGCGATCGTGCGGTGTTTTCGGCAGACTTTACCGGCAGCTGGCAGTTGTGGCTGCAGAGTGAGGATGGTTTGCAACAATTGACCGAACTGCCCGACTCCAGCAGTCCCATTGCCGATCTCGCCTGGTCACCCAACGGCCGGATGATCGCGTTTTCCAAGGCCGGCAATTTGTATGTATTGGATATTCAGCAACGACACCTGCGGCAAAAAAGTAAGCAAGGCACTATGGGGCGGCCCGTTTGGAAAGCCGATAGCAGTGGGCTTTATCTGGTCAAAGTGCAACCAAGCGGTGAGTTTGTCTGGTCCTACGATTTGTTCAGCGAGCAATGGCAGCAAAAAAGTCATCTTCCTGCCACCCATCCGGTGGTCGATGCAGCAGGCCGACTGCACTACCACAGAGCGGGCCAACTGCTGCGTTATGTCGATGGTGGCCGCCAGGATAGCCCGGTACTCCCTGCTGACGAAGAAAGCCAGTGGTTCCCGGTGATGCGATTCCAGCAAGAGGCCATTTATCGTTTTAACATCATGGGCACTGTGGCCAGAACTTTGCCAGGCAATCCAGAGCAAAGCCAAGTTTGGGACATTCCTTACCAGATTGTCCAACTGCAACCTGATCCGCACTCGGAGAACACGGTTTTTCTCACCATTTATCAGCCGGCAGAGCAGTCCATTAAGTTTGTTGAGTGGCGCTAAAGACAACCCCGGTGCCACCACCGGGGTTGGGCATCACAGACCAAAGACAACTTTTTCGCTTTTCAGCAGCCGGCTGCTGCCATAGCTGAACAGGACAAAAAGCAGCAAGGTTAGCAGGGTGGAGACCAGCAATTGCGGCAGTGGCAGCGCACTTCCTTTTAAATACTCAATCATCGCTTGCTGCTGTGCTGCAATCGGCAACCATTGCACGTAGTCGGTGGCAATGTTGTAGGTGGTGACCATACTCAACGTCAGTGGAATAAAGAGTACCATGGTGACGTAGGTTTGCGCTTCTTTGAACGACTTGGCCAAAAACGAAACCAAGACTTGCAAACTGGCTGACAGCAGCGCCAGCGGCAGGCCAATCAACAGCGTAAACACCATAAAGTCGGCATTCAAACGAATGGTAAAGCCCAATTGCTCCCAGGGCACCAAGCCATAAGCAAACTTGGAAACGACTAAAATGACCACCAGACCCAGCATGGAAAAGCTGGTAATGGCCAGCACTTTGGCGACAACCAGCTGCCAGCTTAGCAATGGCTGACTGAGCAACAAGGTCAGGGAGTTGCGTTCACGCTCACCGGCACTGGTATCAATGGCCAGGTTCATGGCGGCGTAAAACAAGGTCAGAATGATGGTCAGGGTAGCAATCCCCAAAAACATGCCACCACGCGAATCCGGCGTTGCCTGATCATGGATTTGCACATCCACCGGTTGCATCAGCGCCGGATCAATACCACGCGCCATCAGCCGCAGTTGGGCCACCTCACTGTTGTAGCGCCCCAGTGCCCGCTCGATGCGCCGGATGGAGCTTAGCAAGCGATCATCCGAATGATCGGCATCCAAAATCACCGTCGCCGGCCGACCTTGCTGCATCTGTTGTTCAAAGTTATCCGCCAGCGATAGCCGGATTGCTCTGGCTTTACCTTCATCGCCATGAAAAATCTCCCGGTTGGCCAGGTACTGCACCAGAGCAGGGCCAGCTTCGGCGTTATCGATGCGGATATACAGCTCATCGTTCGAACTTAATTGCTGCAGCAGTACCGCAAACAACAGGCACATTAGCACCGGGGTACCGATGGCGTAATACAGGCCTGCCATGACTGAGCGTTTATCACGGCTGGCATCCAGCAGTTCTTTTCGTAATAAAGTGCGAATTAATGCGATCATGCTGCGATTCCTTCATCGGTTCCAATTAATGCAATAAATGCTTCTTCCAAATTGGCTTTGCCAGTACGGTCGCAAAGCTCTGATGGCGTTCCTTGCGCCAAAACACGGCCTTTGGCCATCACCACCACCTGATCGCAGAGGGCAGCAACCTCCTGCATCACATGGCTGGAAAACAGCACGCAATGCCCTTGTTGCTTCAGGCGCAACAGCAACTCACGCAAAACTCGGGTGCTCATCACATCCAGACCGCGGGTGGGTTCATCCAGCACAATATTGGTCGGCTGGTGCACAATGGACTGCGCCAAGGCCACTTTCATCTGTTGGCCCTGCGAAAACCCCTGACTGCGCCGGTCGGCAATGTCGTCCATCTGCAATACTTGCAGCACTTTGGCAGTCGCCTCCCGCGCATCGGCGGTTGTCATGCCATGGATCCCGGCAAAAAACTCCAGATACTCACGTGGGGTTAATCGCTCGTACAGGCCAAAAGGATCCGGAAACAACCCCAGCTGCTTGCGTGCCTGCAGTGGTTGCCTGGCGATATCCAGCCCATCGATTTCAGCCAGACCACGGTCGGCTTTTAGCAGGCCAAACAAGGTGCGTAAGCATGTGGTTTTTCCGGCTCCATTGGGTCCCAACAAACCGGTAATGGTGCCATTCTCTGCCTGGAAGCTCAGGCCATTTAGCGCCTGAACATCGCCTATTTTTTTGTACAAATCCGTGACTTTGATCATGACTTACTCCTGACTCTGAGGCTGTGTTGACGCTGGTGCTGTCGGCATCGCGATGCCATTGGCGTTGGTCAAAAAGGGTTGACGAAGCGGTTGTTCCAGACAGCTGCCATCCAGCGCTTCGACCGACTGTTCCGAAATAAACTGACTGATTAATTTGGGGGCGCAGCGACTTTGGCTGGCGACGATATGGGTCGCCTCCGGCGCAATCAGATGTTTGGCATGACGCATTTCAGCCATCGCAAGCTCAGCTCCCTCGGGCGGCGTGACCGGATCCAAGCCTCCGGATAGCAGCAATACCGGTATATCGGTGCTTAGAGGTTGCAGAAAGTCCGCTGCTACAGGTGTTAGCTGCCAGATCGGACAGATGTTGTCGACGGCTTCCATCCATTCATGGCCCAGATAACTGCCGCTGTAGTAAGCCCGGTTTTCTTCGGTCCAAAATGGCCAGTCTTCCGCGCAGACCACAGCGGTATTCACTCCGACGGACAAGTCGGTCACCATGTCCTGTGCCAGCATCAAACCGACCAGAGCGCTGTAATCCCCCTGGCTGGCCTTTTCAACAGCCAATGGGATCAAAGCACGGGTGCTGTTGCTGTAGAGCCCAAATCGAAGCGCCTGCTGCAACTTGGAGCGGGTTAGTGTCAGCTCGATGCGTTCAAAGGTGCGGGGATGCCGCACTTGTGTGTGGATGGGCGCTTGCTCAAGCTGTGTGATCAGCTGCTGCAACTGCTGGCTTGCTGCTGGAAATGACTTGCTACAAGCCGTTGAGGTTTCGCAGTCCCGGTACAATGCCGCTAAGGAGGCATCCGATGCCAGCCCCATAGCCGCAAAACTTTGCTGAAAAGGAACCACCCCATCCAAAGTCGCACTCAACACAGCTTCCGGGTACTGCCGCATGTATTCCTGCGCCATACGGGTGCCATAAGAGCCACCGTACAAATGAAGCTTATGGTAACCCAGTGCTATCCGGACGGCTTCGAAATCACTGGCTGCAGCCTGAGTGGTGTAATGCTGCAAATCAACCTGAAGCTGTTGCTGGCAAGTCTTCATCTCGCTGCGAATCAGTGCTGCCATGTCGATTGAAGTCTCATCGAGCGCAAACTGAGTGACAAGATCCATCGAATCGCATTGCAATAATCCGGACCGGCCAGTGCCACGCTGGTCAACCAACACAATATCACGAGTCTCGCGGGCATAGCGCAACGAGTGCTCGAAGCTTGCAGCCGCATCAAAAGCCGATTGCCCAGGCCCACCGGCAAATGCCAGCACCGCTTCATGCGGATAGACGGGCTTAATAGCAGGTAACACGGCAAAATGAATGCTGATGCTGCCCTGATCGCTGGCGTTACTGTCGGTTGATAGCGGTTGTTCAATACGTCCGCACAACATGCGATCACTGAGCCCCTTGGCATGACAAGGTTCCAGCGTGGCACTGCGAGCACCGGATAAAGGCTCAGCAACAGCTGAGGCAGACAACAATAAAGCAGCCAGCATACTTAGTGCCCGTCCAGAAAGGCGGGCACTAGCGCAGCGCACGGATGCGCTGCCATTTTCGGTGCGTGCTAACGCATTGAAAATGTGAGATAAATGGAAATCGCAATTTTCATTTGTCGCTCCAGAATAAGGGCAGGAGCCCGTTTCTGGATGAAAACTAGTTACTTGACTGAGGCGGCTTAACGAGGATGAATAGCGCATCTTGACTCCCTGATATCCATGGTTTGGTAAATGACCAGCCTGTGTTCAGAACCGGATAGCCAAACTATAAGGTGGCAGCTGCCCAGTGTCGCTTATCGAACTCTTAGGAATTCATTCAAAACATAAATAATTTAAGCAATTGATTTTGATATATTAATTTTATTATCTAAACATTATGGGATAGCATCAGCAGAAACATTGAGTTGCTTGGTCGCTGGTATAGACGCAACGAACACCAGGCTGCTTCAATTCAACCAATAAAAAAGCCACCCGAAGGTGGCTTTTTGCTGCAAGCGATTCGCTTTGCTTATTTGGTTTTGCGCAATTTGCGGATCAATTGCAGCTGTGCAATGGCTTCCGCCAACTGAGCCGCGGCCTCTGCGTAGTCGAAATCGGCACTGGCGTGTTGCATCGCATCTTTAGCGCGTTGTTGCGCTTCCAGAATTGCCTGCTCATCCAGATCTTCGGCCCGCTTAGCTACATCGGCCAGTACCGTGACACCATCCGGCTGCACTTCCAGCACGCCACCAGCAACATAGATGAAGTGTTCTTCACCAAATTGCTTGACGATGCGCACCATGCCTGGCTTGATGGTGGTCAGCAAAGGACTGTGGTGCGGTAACACACCCAGAACACCTTCACTGCCGGTTACCTCGACGTACTCAACCAGACCGGAATAGATTTTATCTTCCGCACTGACTACGTCCAGATGCACTGTCATCGCCATGTCGCCTCCTCAGCTGCTTACTTCAGCTTATTCGCTTTCTCAACAGCTTCGTCAATGGAGCCAACCATGTAGAAGGCTTGCTCTGGCAAGTGATCGTACTCACCGTCCAGGATGCCTTTAAAACCACGGATGGTGTCTTTCAACGACACGTACTTGCCCGGAGAACCGGTAAAGACTTCTGCCACGAAGAATGGCTGAGACAGGAAACGCTGGATTTTACGGGCACGGAATACCGTGGTTTTATCCTCGTCCGACAGCTCATCCATGCCCAGAATGGCGATGATGTCTTTCAGCTCTTTGTAACGCTGCAGTACAGTCTGCACGCCACGGGCAACTTCGTAGTGCTCTTTGCCAATGACCAGCGGATCCAACTGACGTGAAGTGGAGTCCAGTGGGTCAATCGCCGGGTAAATACCCAAAGAAGCGATGTTCCGGCTCAGTACTACGGTTGCATCCAAGTGCGAGAAGGTGGTTGCTGGCGATGGATCCGTCAAGTCATCCGCAGGCACGTAAACGGCCTGAATGGAGGTGATGGAACCGGTTTTGGTCGAGGTGATCCGCTCTTGCAGCACACCCATTTCCTCGGCCAGCGTCGGCTGATAACCTACCGCCGATGGCATACGACCCAGCAGTGCCGATACTTCGGTACCGGCCAGGGTGTAACGGTAGATGTTATCCACGAAGAACAGCACGTCACGGCCTTCATCACGGAATTTTTCCGCCATGGTCAGACCGGTCAGGGCCACACGCAGACGGTTGCCTGGTGGTTCGTTCATCTGACCATACACCAGCGATACTTTATCCAGTACGTTGGAGTCTTTCATTTCGTGGTAGAAGTCGTTACCTTCACGGGTACGCTCACCCACACCGGCAAACACCGAGTAACCGCTGTGCTCGATCGCGATGTTGCGGATCAGCTCCATCATGTTCACGGTTTTACCAACACCGGCACCACCGAACAGACCAACTTTACCACCCTTGGCGAACGGACATACCAGGTCGATAACCTTGATGCCGGTTTCCAGCAGGGCGTTGGATGCGGACTGATCTTCGTAGCTTGGTGCTTCGCGGTGGATGGACCAACGCTCTTCTTCACCAATAGGGCCCGCTTCGTCGATCGGCTCACCCAATACGTTCATAATACGGCCCAGTGTGGCTTTGCCCACGGGTACCTGAATGGCTTTACCGGTATTGCTGACGGCAGCACCACGGCGCAGACCATCCGTTGTGCCCAGTGCGATGGTACGTACTGTGCCGCCACCCAGCTGCTGCTGAACTTCCAGCACCAGACCAGCGAGCTCGCCATCAGTTACGTTCAACGCGTCATAGATACCAGGTACCGCATCTTGTGGAAAATCGATATCCACAACGGCGCCAATAATTTGGACTACCTTACCTTGACTCATGTTGTTTCCTCAAATGTCTCAAAACTGTTCACTTAACCAACCGCAGCTGCGCCCGATACAATCTCACTCAGCTCTTGAGTGATGGCCGCCTGACGCGCTTTGTTGTAAACCAACTTCAGCTCATCCATCAGGTTGCCGGCGTTGTCGGTTGCGGCTTTCATCGCCACCATACGGGCAGCGTGTTCGCAAGCCGCATTTTCTACCAGCCCCTGATACACCAGCGATTCCATGTAGCGATCCATCAGCATATCGATGATCGGCTCTGGCTTGGGTTCGTAGATGTAATCCCACTTGTATTTACGCTTAGGCGCATCGTGGGTTGGCAAAGGCAACAGTTGATCGATCCTTGGCTCTTGTTTCATGGTGTTGACAAACTGGTTGTACACCAAATAGAGGCGATCGATTCGACCTTCCAGATAAGCTTTCAGCATCACCTGCACGGTCCCAATGATGTCAGCCAGTTTTGGGCTTTCACTGGAACCGGCTTGCTGAGCCAGTACCTTGCCACCGAAACGACGGAAAAAGGCGGTTGCTTTGTTGCCAATCAGGGCAAACTCGGTCGCAACACCCTGGCTTTTCCAGTCTTTCAGCTCGAGCAGCACACGCTTAAACTCGTTGCTGTTCAGGCCGCCACAAAGACCACGATCGGTTGAGATAATGATGTAACCGACGGTTTTGACTTCACGCTCAACCATGTAAGGATGACGATAGTCCAGATTACCACCGGCCATATTTCCGACCACTTTGCGCATACCTTCAGCGTATGGGCGGGATGCAGCGACTCGATCCTGCGCGCGGCGCATTTTACTGACCGCAACCTTTTCCATAGCGCTGGTGATCTTGCGAGTATTGTTAATACTCCCAATTTTGCTTTTTATCTCTTTACCACCGGCCATGACGATGTCTCCGTTTCATTCAACGACTAAGGGTGGCCAGGCCACCCATGTCTTGTTACCAGGTTTGGGTGGACTTGAAGGTCTCAACCACCTTTTTCAAACCTGCTTCAATCTCGTCGTTGTAACCACCGGTTTTGTTGATTTCTGCCAGCAGCTCAGCATGCTCAGACTTGGCATAGGACAACAGAGCCGACTCAAAGTCGCCAATCTTGTCGGTCGCCACATCTTTCATAAAGCCTTTTTCGATGGCAAAAATAGACAACGTCATGTCCGCGACGCTCATTGGCGCGTACTGCAGCTGCTTCATCAGTTCAGTAACTTTCTGACCATGCTCCAACTGGGCACGGGTCGCGTCATCCAAATCCGAAGCAAACTGAGCGAAAGCCGCCAATTCAGCGTACTGAGCCAGGGCCAGACGGATACCGCCACCCAGCTTTTTGATGGCTTTGGTCTGAGCCGCACCACCCACCCGCGATACCGAGATACCCGCATTCACCGCAGGGCGAATACCGGCATTGAACAAATCGGTTTCCAGGAAGATCTGGCCATCGGTGATGGAGATCACGTTGGTCGGTACGAACGCAGAAACGTCACCCGCCTGGGTTTCAATGATTGGCAGGGCGGTTAAAGAACCGGTTTTGCCTTTCACTTCACCATTGGTCAGACGCTCAACGTAGTCGGCATTGACACGAGATGCACGCTCCAGCAAACGGGAGTGCAAATAGAACACATCACCCGGGTAGGCTTCACGGCCTGGTGGACGACGCAGCAACAAAGAAATCTGACGATAAGCAACAGCTTGCTTGGACAAGTCATCGTACACGATCAGCGCATCTTCACCGCGGTCACGGAAGTACTCACCCATGGTACAGCCGGCGTAAGGTGCCAGGAACTGCAGGGCCGCAGCTTCCGAAGCAGAAGCCACCACCACGATGGTGTGGGCCAGAGCGCCGTGCTCTTCCAGCTTGCGCACCACGTTGGCAATGGTGGATGCTTTTTGGCCAACCGCCACATAGATACACTTAACACCAGTGCCTTTCTGGTTGATGATGGCATCGATGGCCAGTGCCGTTTTACCGGTCTGACGGTCACCGATCACCAACTCACGCTGGCCACGACCGATTGGGATCATCGAGTCAACCGACTTGTAGCCGGTTTGCAGAGGCTGGTCGACCGATTGACGGTCAATAACGCCCGGAGCAATTTTTTCAACCGGCTCAAAGCCGGCTGCATCGATTGCGCCTTTGCCATCGATAGGTGCACCCAGGGTGTTTACCACACGACCCAGCAGGGCTTCACCAACCGGAACTTCTAAGATACGGCCAGTGCTTTTAACTTTAGTGCCTTCGGTCAGGTCCGCGTACGGGCCCATGACAACGGCACCAACAGAATTGCGCTCTAAGTTCAGCGCAATTGCGTAACGGTTGCCAGGAAGCTCAATCATTTCACCCTGCATACAGTCTGCAAGGCCATTGATGCGAATGATACCGTCCGTTACCTGAACGATGGTACCTTCATTGCGAGCTTCACTGACCACATCGAACTGAGCAATACGTTGCTTAATCAGTTCAGCAATTTCAGTGGAATTCAGTTGCATACTCTGTTTCCTAATTAGGACTGCAGCGTGGTGATAAGCCGATCCAGCTTACCACGGACCGAGCCGTCGATGACCAGGTCACCCGCTTGCATTAACATACCGCCGACCACATTAGGATCAACGCTACAGTTCAATTTTACGTTTCGCTCCAGACGCTTGGATAAAGCAGCGACCAGCTTTTCCTGTGCAGCAGCATCAAGCGGCTTGGCTGAGGTGACATCCACCAGCACTTCGCGCTCGTGGTCATTTTTCAATTCAGCAAAATGAACCAGAACCTCAGGCAACGCCTGCAGACGTTTGTTTTCAGCCATCAGCCTGATCAGATTCTGAACAGGCTGAGTGAGCTGATCCGCACAAACTTGATTGAACAAGTTGGCTTGGGTTTCTGCAGTGCTGTTGCTGCCCAAAAAAGCGATCATTTGGGGGTCCTTTGCGACTTCAGCGGCAAAGGTCAGCATCTGTTGCCAATCAGCCAATTGCTTTTGCTCTACAGCATAGTCAAAGGCTGCTTTGGCATAAGGACGAGCAATATTCGTCAAGTTTGACATGGCTCGCTCCTTTTACAGTTCCTGGACCAGTTTTTCCAGAATGTCGCTATGTGCAGCGTCATCAATTTCGCGTTGCAGGATGCGCTCGGCACCAGCCACGGCCAAGGCCGCCACTTGTTTGCGCAGATCTTCACGTAAGCGGCTTTTCTCTGCTTCCACTTCCGCCCGCGCCTGAGCCAGGATGTGATCCCGCTCTTCGTTGGCTTTGATGGTCGCTTCTTCGATCAGCTTGCCTTCGCGTTTTTGGGCCTGCTTGATAATAGCAGCGCCCTGATCTTTAGCTTCCCGCAGGATGTCTTTGGCCTTGTCCTGAGCGATTTGCAGATCTTTCTCTGCCCGATCAGTGTGGGCCAAGCCATCAGCGATTTTTTTCTGGCGCTCTTCAATCGCTGCGTTGATCGGTGGCCACACAAATTTCAGTGTGAACCACACGAAGACCGCCATCGCAATCGATTGACCTATTAGGGTTGCGTTTATATCCACAACGAGCCTCCTTTAAAGTTGATGAACGAGGACTCTTAGATGAACGGGTTTGCGAACAACAGTAACAGAGCAACACCCACGCCAATCATAGAGATCGCATCAATCAGACCTGCCAGGATGAACATCTTGGTTTGCAGTTGTGGTGCCATTTCAGGCTGGCGCGCGCTGGCGTCCAGGAATTTGCTGCCCATGATGGCAAAAGCAAATGCAGTAGACAGGGCAGCAACACCCAGAATGATTGCGACTACAAACAAGGTTGCGACTTGAACTTCCATTGAGTTTCTCCAGTTTCTAAAGGTTTAAGGTTAAAAAAAACGACTTAGTGTTTCTCTGCTGCCATGCTCAGATAAACGATGGACAGCATCATAAAAATAAAGGCTTGCAACACAATGACCAGGATATGGAACACCGCCCAGGCAAAGTGCAACGGCAACTGCGCCAATCCGACCAATGCAATCAGAATGAAGATAACTTCACCGGCATAGAGGTTACCGAACAAACGCAATCCGAGAGAGACCGGCTTGGACAACAAGGTCACCAACTCCAGCACCAGGTTGAAAGGCACAAACAACCAGTGGTTGAACGGGGTGAAGGCCAGCTCTTTGCTGAAACCACCCAGCCCTTTGTAATAAATGGAATAGCCCAGAATCAGGATAAAGACACCCAAGGACATCCCCATAGTGATGTTGACATCGGTAGTTGGGGCTATGGTCAGGTAGCTCCATGGGTGCGCCATCACACGCTCCAGGAAGCTGTAATCGGCTGCGTACTCAGGCAGGGCACTGCTGTTCAACGCCAAACCAACCATACCTGCCACTGTTGGGAACCAATCCACCGGAACCAGCTTCATCAGGTTCATCAGGAAGATCCACATAAAGATGGTCAGCGCGATAGGGCCAATCAGCTTATCTTTGACATGAAAGGTTTCTTTGACACAACCATTGACGAACTCAATGATCATCTCGATCAGGCACTGAAACTTGCCGGGGACGCCGGTGGTCGCTCTGCGCCCTACGACTGCGAAAGTAATGATGAAGAGTGTGCCCAGAATCAGTGACCAACCCAATGCACCGAGGTTCACAGCCCAAAAGCCTTCCCCTACGGTTAAATCAGTTAAGTGGTGACTGATGTAACCCTGGACTGAAATGTTGCTATCAGCCATGTTTCATCCCAATTATCAATGTTTAAAGAAAAAAACGGCCGACCATTGTGCCAGCAGGGTGATGGTGTAACTGATGATCAGTGCAGAGGCCACCACATCATCTTGTCGCATCACCCCGATAAATAAAGCAATCGTCAGCAAAATTTTTAGCGCATGGCCTCGCATAAAGGACTTGCGGGCCTGTTCTGCACTGCCTTGCGTCAGGTAACGAAAAGCAAAGAGTGCAAAAACTAAATTTGGTAACGCAGCAATCAAACCGCCTTGCAAAGCGGAATAGGCTGCCTGAGCCCCCTGCAACTGGAAAAAAACCAGCATCATCACGGATGCAACCAGCAGCTGAAAGCCTATCATTTGGTAGGAAGCAATTCGTACCTGACGTGCTGTTGGCTGCATTTCGACTCCGTTGTTGACCACAGTGCCGGTTCAGGGGTCAAAAAACCTGCGTAAGTATACTTATCCAGCCTTAATTTGCAACCAAAAGCGGCGTTTTCCCGACGATAGTTACAGCTCACAAACCATTAAAGCGGCTGGGCCTGCCCCTGCATTTTCTCGAGTATTTGCTCCAGCTCATCCAGGCTGGAATAGCCAATAACCAACTTGCCCTTGCCCTTGCGGTTGTAATCGATTTGCACCGGGGCAGCAAAGTGGTCACTCAGACGGTTTTCCAGAGCCTGCACATCGGGATCTTTTTTTACCGCGGTTTTCGGGGCCGGTGGCTGCTGCACCCGACGCACCAGGCTTTCGGTTTCCCGCACCGTCAGTTGACGGGAAGCCACCTGGCGGGCGGTCTCCGACTGCTGTTCACCTTCCAGCGCCAGCAAGGCCCGGGCATGGCCCATCTCAATGTCGCCATGCTCAAGCAGCAATTTCACGTCGTCATTCAGCTGATTCAGGCGCAGCAAGTTGGTGATACTGGTACGGGATTTCCCGACCGCATCGGCCACTTGCTGATGGGTCAGTTCAAACTCGGTCAGCAAGCGCTCCAGGGCCACCGCTTCTTCCATCGCATTGAGATCTTCACGCTGAATGTTTTCAATCAGCGCAATGGCGACCGCGGCTTCATCCGGTACATCTTTGACGATGCAGGGCACTTCGGCCAGTTGGGCCAACTGAGCAGCACGCCAGCGGCGTTCACCGGCAATGATTTCATAGCGATCGGTTTGGGTTTTGCGAACCACGATGGGCTGGATCACCCCCTGAGCACGGATCGACAAGGCCAGATCTTCCAGCGCCTGTTGCGACATGTCTTTACGGGGCTGGTACTTGCCAGGCTGCAAAAACTCGATGGCCAGCTTCTGCAACTCACTGGCGGCGACGGGTTTGGACTCTGCCGGCTGAGCGGCGGTCAGCAATGCATCCAGCCCCCGACCCAGGCCTCGTTTTTTTACCACCATCTGCTTGATTTTCCTTTTTAATCCGTGCCACTGAACTGGGGTTGCGGCCTGGCTTTGCTATCGGCCCGACGCAGCAATTCACCTGCCAAAGCCAGATAGGCTTTGGCGCCGGTGGAGCTCTTATCGTAATACATCACCGGCGAACCAAAGCTTGGTGCCTCAGCCAGCCGGATGTTGCGCGGGATCACGGTGCGGTACACTTTATCGCCAAAGTGCTGTTTTAGCTGCTCCGATACATCGTTGGCCAAACGATTGCGCGGATCGTACATGGTTCGCAAGATGCCTTCAATTTTCAAGTCGGCATTGACCACAGCCGCCAACTGCCGAATGGTATCCATCAGCGCGGTTAAGCCTTCCAGCGCATAGTACTCGCATTGCATGGGCACCAGCACCGAGTCGGCGGCAGCCATCGCATTGACGGTTAGCATATTCAGTGACGGTGGGCAGTCGATAAAAATAAAATCGTAGCTGTTGCGCCAGGGTTTCAGCGCATTGCGCAGGCGCAATTCACGAGCAAACACATCCATTAACCGGACTTCGGCTGCCGTCACATCCGAGTTGGCAGCCACCAGGTGGTAACCACCGCTGGTTTCTTTCACCGCCACCTGATCCAGTGGGGTTTCATCGATCAACAGTTCATAGGCACTGGCCGGAACTTCGTATTTATCGACGCCACTGCCCATGGTGGCATTGCCCTGAGGATCCAGATCGATCAGCAACACCTTGCGTTTGGTAGCGGCCATGGACGCAGCCAGATTCACCGCTGTGGTGGTTTTGCCAACACCCCCTTTCTGGTTAGCAATTGCGATGACTTTTCCCACACCAACCCCTTGTTCCGTGCTATGCAGCTGTTGTTTTTACCAGTTCCACCAGATAGCGCGCGCAAGCTTGCTCTGGCAGTTCGAGTGCGTGTACAGCCGTTACTCTAACAAAATCCGCTAAAGCTGCAATTTCTTCTTCCACAGCCGCGCCCTTCATGGCGAGAAAACGGCCCTCTGCTGCTGGCAAATGCTGGCACCAGTCGACCATATCCTGCAAGTTGGCAAAGGCGCGACTCAGCACCGCATGATAGCCATCGGCAGCTTGATGCGCTTCAACCCGGCTTTGCAGCGGCGTAATGTTGTTCAATCCAAGCTGACGTTTTACCTCATTGAGAAAACGGATCCGCTTGCCCAGACTGTCCAGCAAAACAAACTCTTTCTCCGGATACAGGATCGCCAAAGGCACGCCCGGTAAACCGGGGCCTGTGCCCACATCAATGATACGCTGGCACTGCGCTGACGCCAGGTAAGGTGCTACCACCAGACTGTCCAGAATGTGCCGGCCTACCATCTGCAGCGGATCCCGCACCGATGTCAGGTTGTAGGCCTGATTCCATTTCGCCAGCAGCTCCACAAAGTGCACCAGCTGCTGACGTTGCGCATCGCTGACACTCAGCTGCGTTTGCGCCAGCAAACGATCCAGTTCGGCACGCAACATCAGGCACTTTTCCTTAGCAAGCCCTGTTTTTTCAGGTACACCAGCAACAAGGAGATGGCAGCCGGTGTAATGCCGGAAATACGCGCAGCCTGGCCGACTGTTTCAGGTTGGGTCTGATTCAGTTTGCTGATGACTTCGTTGGACAAGCCTTTGACCAGGCTGTAGTCGAACTGAGCCGGTAACCGGGTTTGTTCATGGCGCTTTTGTTTGTCGATCTCGTCCTGCTGCCGGTCAATGTAGCCCTGGTACTTGATCTGAATTTCAACCTGTTCCGCAGCCAGCGGATCCAAAGCTTCTGGCGCCAGCCCTTCAATCGCCATCAGCGCGCGGTAACTGACCTCCGGTCGGCGGATCAACTCTTCCAAACTGGCTTCGCGGCTCAGTGGCGTTTTCAGCAGCGCATTGACTTTGTCCAGCGACGGGTGCTGTGGATGGATCCACTGCTGCTGCAGACGTTGGTGTTCGCGCTCAATTTGTTCCATCTTGGCGTTAAAACTGGCCCAGCGCTCATCATCCACCAGACCCAGCTCACGGCCTTTGGCGGTTAAACGGGCATCGGCATTGTCTTCGCGCAGCATCAGACGGTACTCCGCCCGGCTGGTGAACATCCGGTAGGGTTCTTTGGTCCCCAGAGTACTGAGATCGTCCACCAGTACGCCCAAATAGGCTTGCTCGCGACCTGGCGCCCAGCTGTCTTTGCCCTGCACCTGCAAGGCCGCATTCAAACCGGCCAGCAACCCCTGAGCACCGGCTTCTTCGTAGCCAGTGGTGCCGTTGATTTGGCCGGCAAAAAACAGCCCCTGAATAAATTTGGTTTCCAGCGACTTTTTCAGATCGCGTGGATCAAAGAAATCGTACTCAATGGCATAGCCAGGCCGGGTAATGTGCGCCTGTTCAAACCCCTTGATCGAACGAACCAATGCCAGTTGGACATCAAAGGGCAAACTGGTGGAAATGCCATTCGGGTAGACTTCATGCGTGGTCAGGCCTTCAGGCTCGACAAAAATCTGGTGCTGATCCTTGTCGGCAAAACGCATGATCTTATCTTCAATCGACGGGCAATAACGTGGCCCAATGCCTTCAATCACACCGGAGTACATTGGCGAGCGATCCAAACCACCGCGGATCAGATCGTGGGTATTGCCGTTGGTGTAAGTGATGTAACAAGGAATTTGCTGTGGGTGCTGTTCGGCAGAGCCCAGGTACGAAAAAACAGGCAAGGGCGTATCGCCTGGCTGCGGCTGCATCACAGAAAAGTCCAGACTGCGGGCATCCAGTCGTGGTGGCGTACCGGTTTTGAGTCGATCAACCCGGAAGGGCATTTCACGCAGACGGTGCGCCAAAGCAATGGAGGGTGGATCGCCCGCCCGGCCACCGCTGTAATTTTGCAGTCCAATGTGGATCTGACCGCCCAAAAAGGTCCCTGTGGTCAGCACCACAGCTTTGGCAACAAAGCGCAGACCCATCTGGGTTACCACCCCAGTCACCCGATCCTGTTCGACAATTAAATCGTCGCAGGCTTGCTGGAAGATAAACAGATTGGGCTGATTTTCCAATTTCTGCCGAATGGCGGCTTTGTACAACTGGCGATCCGCCTGAGCGCGGGTAGCCCGAACGGCCGGCCCTTTGGATGCATTCAGGGTGCGGAACTGGATCCCGGCCAGATCGGCAGCCTGCGCCATTACGCCACCCAAAGCATCGATCTCTTTCACCAGATGCCCTTTGCCGATCCCACCGATCGCCGGGTTGCAAGACATCTGACCCAGGGTATCCATGTTGTGGGTTAACAATAAGGTATGCATACCCATCCTTGCCGCAGCCAGTGCAGCTTCGGTCCCGGCGTGTCCACCGCCGATCACGATGACATCAAAGGAAGTCTGGTAATGCATAGTTGTGCCTCAGTTAAGATGGTTCGACCCGGCAAAAAGGGCACGTATTGTACCTTGTTTCAGCGGGTGGCACCAAGCTCAAAATGCAGCTGGATCTTCAGGATCAATTAAGATCTATAAATAGGATCTTTTTAAAGATCTTTTATTATGATTACTATTAAGGGGAAGGATCTGCTTGGATAACCAATTTTTCGTATTTAAATACATTGGGTTAAGAAGGATCGGATCCTGTGATCAAGACCCGATCCTGGCGGATCGAACCTTTGGATAACCATGCTATTTATCCACAGGCGATACGAGATTGATTTCAGTGCATAGGATAAAAACAGCTTACACCTTGGTTTATACCGTATTTATACACAAAAAATATTTTCAACCCTAAAAGATGTGGGTAACTTCTTGGTAAGGGGTGATCAACTGGGATCCAAGGATCGGTTTAACGGCTAAGTTGCAGGTAGTTCGGCAGCCAGGCGATGGCTTGATCTTCTGGTAAATCAGGCTGTTGCACATCAATTTCCAGTGCCGGTAACAGCAGTTTGGCACCACATTGCTGCAATAAGCTGCTTAAAGTGCGGCCGGCCTGACAAAAAGTATCGTAGCTGGAGTCACCTAAAGTGATCACGGCAAAGGAAACTGTGGTAAGATCAGGTTGATCTTGTGCTAATCGATCCGCGAAGGGTTGAATATTATCAGGCAGATCCCCTGCGCCATAAGTGGACGTGATCACCAGCCAGCTGTCGCTGGCTGCGATGTGATCCAATTCAGGAGCCAAATGAAGTTTTGCTTCAACGCCTCCTAAAGCCATGGTTTCCGCAACCTGTTCTGCCACATATTCCGCTGCACCCATCTGGCTGCCGACAAGGATTTGGATCATCGATCTGTCCTAAGGTTTGTTGGATGTTTGACTATACTATACCCGTCGTCTTTCAAAATGCACGGGTGTTGGCTGCGATTGTTCACCTCAATCACTTAGTATTGCTAAGCTCATGGGGATGAAGGGTCTTGCCGCCTACGCGCATTTGAAATCCATTGGGTATGCCATTGGATGATGATTTGGCGGTGCACTGGGCATTGCCGGATTTTTGGTGTTTTTACTGCCAGGCAGGCAAGGTAAAGACCAGAATAGCACAACCATGCTGCCTGCCTGTGTATTGAGGTTTTATTATTTATGTCTGAAGTGACATCTTTTGCTGAATTGGATCTGCCCGAAGCACTATTGAAAGCTGTGGCAGAGTTGGGTTACGAAACGCCGTCTCCTATTCAGGCTGAATCCATCCCCAAATTGCTGGCTGGCAGTGACTTGTTGGGACAGGCCCAAACCGGTACCGGCAAAACAGCTGCTTTTGCCTTGCCATTGCTGGCCCGGCTCGAAGCTGGCCAACGTGAGCCGCAAATTCTGGTGCTGGCACCTACCCGAGAACTGGCCATTCAGGTTGCCGAGGCTTTCCAGGCCTACGCCAAATACCTGCCGCAGTTTCATGTGTTGCCAATTTATGGTGGCCAAAGCTACAGCAACCAGTTGCGCTCTTTAAAGCGTGGCTGTCAGGTGGTGGTTGGTACCCCAGGCCGGGTAATGGATCATCTGGAGCGCAAAACCCTGGTGCTGGATAACTTAAAAGCCATCGTGTTGGACGAAGCCGACGAAATGCTGCGGATGGGCTTTATCGATGATGTGCAAACCATCATGGATCAGACCCCGGCTGGCCGCCAGGTCGCGATGTTCTCAGCGACCATGCCTACCCAGATCCGTGCCATTGCCCAGAAACACCTGACCAATGCGCACGAAATTAAAATTGCCGCCAAAACCAGCACGGTTGAGCGCATTACCCAGCGCTTTGTGTTGCTGGACAACAGCCAGAAGCTGGATGCGCTGACCCGGGTGCTGGAAGGGGAAGACTACGATGCCAGCATCGTCTTTGTGCGCACCAAAAGTGCCACCGAAGAGATTGCCGTTAAACTGGGCGCCCGTGGTTATGCCGTGGCCTGCCTGAATGGCGACATGAATCAGGCCCACCGTGAACAGACCATTCGCCGTTTAAAAGACAACCAACTGGATGTGATTGTTGCCACCGATGTTGCCGCCCGTGGTCTGGATGTTGAGCGCATCAGTCTGGTGGTGAACTACGACATCCCTTACGACAGTGAGGCCTATGTGCACCGCATTGGTCGTACCGGGCGCGCTGGCCGGGAAGGCAAGGCGATTTTGTTTGTCTCGCCACGTGAACGCCGTTTGCTGCGCAGCATTGAACAGGCTACCCGTCAGCCAATCGAGAAGATGACACTGCCGACCGGTGCAGTGATCGAGCAGCGCCGGATTGAAAACTTCCGGGCTGAGCTGGCCCAGTCGATTGAAACCCAGGATCTGAGCTTTTTCCAGGAGTTGATTGCGTCCTGGCAGGAAACACTGGATTGCGACAGCAACGAACTGGCCGCAGCCCTGCTTTATCTGGCACAAAAAGAACAGCCGCTGAATGTGGCTGGCCAGTTCCCGGAGCTGCGCGAACCCATGAGCAAGCGGGATCGTGAGCGTGGTGACCGGCCAGTGCGGGAGCGTGGCGATCGCCCAGAACGCGGGCCTCGTCAGCGCCGTGAAATGAAAGGCGATTACACCACCTACCGCATTGAAGTGGGCAAAGAGCATGGGGTGCGTGCTGGCGATATCGTTGGCGCTATTGCCAATGAAGCCAACATCGACAGTCAGTTTATTGGCAACATCAAGTTGTTTGATCAATTCAGTACCGTTGAGCTGCCGGCCAGCATGCCGCAGGAAATATTCCAGCACCTGAAAAAGGTCTATGTGCGCAAGCAAAAGCTGAATATCTCGGTCGATCAGGGGGCTGGCGAACGTCGAAGTGGACCAGGGCCTCGTCCGGGCGCAGGCCCACGCCCGGGTGCTGCCTCCAGGCGCCGCTCGCAATAAACCCGGCTTGGATGCTTGATAAAGACTTGTTTCAATGAGTCTAAAGTAAGCACCATGCCTATTCGGGGGTGAGTGAGCAGTGCCACTATGTGTGGCTGTTGAGTGAGAGTTAAAACGTACACATTATGTCTAATCGTGTGTACGTTTTTTTTCGCCTCGTCCATGAGGCTTTGCAGACTGATTCCCTCATCATAGCTACAAACCTTAATCACCTCTTTTAATAGGGCTTAACGCTGATGATTGATAGATTGGTGCTGCTTTGTGCCAATAGCGGACATTTTTTCATTTCATCATCCGAGACATAATTGCTGAATTTATATCCAATCTATTGATAATGCTAACAGTGCCTTTATTGACGGATGAACCCGTACTTGTCTGCCAGATTTACATCAATTGTATCCGTAAGTTGTTGTAAGCCTAAAGATAACTGTGTAGTGTTCTGTATATTAAATTGACAGAAGCAGCTTGAACAGTGTTTCACTACGGGGCGACCCGCTGAATAAGTGTTAAATGGCGATGATCGTTGAGACTTTGAGAAAAATTCATCTACAGCATCGACTACAAGAAGGCGATGTTTCTGCACACACCAAGTCTGCACAACTCATCACGAAGAAGTGGCAAGCAGCGGTTTGCAATGATGACGTGGTGGGTGAAGTGAGAGTTTCAAGGGCAAACAATGAACGCATCGATGTCGTCGATTTACAGACAAAGACAGCATATGAACTCAAGGTTTCTGGCAAGAATACGCATCACGAATTTTACAAGGATCTGGTAAAGGTGCTTACCTACAATGAGTACCAAGATGCAGAAGAAAAGCTAAAAAAACTTGTGTTTATCAGTGAGGAAAACGGTATCAGTTCGTTGAGGGGACGCCTAGATGGAATGTTCCTCAAAATGATTGAATCAAAGCATATGCTAAGCATTGAGCTTGTAGTCATTTAATCAATCAGACGTAGCAGTTCTCGGCCTGCTGCCGCCGGACGCTCGTAAACTCGCGCCACTGTGACTGTGCTTGACCCTACAAATTTGCAAGGTATATGTTGTAGAGGTGGCTCTAAGGGTTGCGGACTAACTCATCAGACCAGTTTACCTGACAACTCTGCTATTATGATTACAACTAACCCAAAATCTACTTAAGCATTGTGACTTATGAGATGAGGGAGAGAAAGCCACCGAAAGGTGGTTTTTTCGTATCTAAAAAACAAGTAATAATTTAAGGGTATGGATTCCGTTTGAAAACTAGAGTGTACATCGATGGCTACAATCTGTATTACGGAGTCCTAAAAAATAGTCCTTTCAAATGGTTAGATCCAATCAAGCTCGCCAAATTATGCTGCCAAATAGCAGCGCCTAAGCACATTCTCAGACAAATAAATGGCAATGTTGAAGCTAAGTATTTCACAGCTAAAGTCCTAAATACCAGTGCGTTTGAGAAAACAGCTGCCAGGGATCAAGATGCTTACCACAAAGCATTACAAGCTCTTTACCATCGCCCCGAGCTAGACATTATTTTTGGTTACCACACGGTAACACCGGTAATTCGTAGAGCGTTTGATTATTGGGCGCCCAAAGCACCCCATGCCGGTTGTGAAAAAACATTGGTTTGGCATATTGAGGAAAAACAAACCGACGTTAATATCGCCATAAACTCTCTTCAGGACGCCTATACAGATACCACTGAACAATTGCATATCTTTGTATCCAACGATTCTGATCTCGCACCGTTAATCAATATGTTGGCGCAATTACCACATATTAAAACAGGGATTATTTCTCCAATAAGAGATCCTGCTACAAGACCTTCTGGGCAGCTAATTAAAAATGCGGACTGGAGTACAGGAGCTTTATCTAGCCAAATTTTATCACAGGCTCAATTGCCAAGAGCCATACAGGCTGGAAAAAAAATAATCAGAAAACCAATAGAATGGTTTGGTGAATCAAAACTCGCATCCGAAGTTTTCGAATTACTACTTGAAGGTTTATGTAAGCGCAATTCTGTCTATAAATGGTTGGAGCAAGATCCAGTAGCAGCTAATTTACAAGGTTTGCCCAATCTTCATAGACCCGCAATTGAGATGCTTGATACCAAAGATGAAGCCAAACTTGTCCTTGAGCACGCGAAGGCATACATCAATTACGTTAAAGCTGGAAAATAATTTTGCGAGCCAGGAAAACCCGCGTTTTTCCTGGCGACTCCGCCAAACGGCAAGGATGTCGTTTCAGGATGGAACCAGTGCTCTTTCGCTTATGTAAGATAGGTTTTTTATTGAAAAGTAACCTTTGGCCCCATAGATCCGGTTTAGACACTATTGCTGGAGTTTGTGATGATCCTTGCCTGCCCACATTGCCACCGTTTAAATCGCCTGCCACCAGATCGTCTTGCAGAGCAGCCCAGTTGTGGCCACTGCAAACAACCGCTTTTTATTGGCCAGGTGTTGGAGCTGACGGCCGCTAATTTTGCCCCGCATGCTGAAAAATCTGAGCTGCCATTGCTGGTGGACTTTTGGGCACCCTGGTGTGGCCCTTGCCTGCAATTTGCACCGATCTTTGCCGGTTTGGCGGCTGAGCTTGAACCCAGGGTTCGGCTGGCAAAAATCAATACCGAGCAAGAGCCGGGACTGGCTGGCCGTTTTGCCATTCGCTCCATCCCAACGCTGATGCTGTTTCAGGATGGCAAGTTAAAGGCGCAGCAAAGCGGTGCTTTGCCCAAGGCACAGCTCAAGCAATGGTTGCAACAGCACTTACCCACTTAACAGCTGCAGCAAGTCATCGGCGCTGCCCTGCCACAGTCCTTGCTGGTTGCCGCTGAACAGGCTGTCGGCCAGCGCTTGTTTTTGCTGCTGCAACAGTTGGATCTTTTGCTCCACGGTGTCTTTGGCAATCAGTTTGTAAACAAAGACTTTTTTGTCCTGACCAATGCGGTGGGCCCTGTCGGTGGCCTGCTGCATCACGGCCGGGTTCCACCAGGGATCGTAGTGGATGACGGTATCGGCAGCGGTGAGATTCAGGCCGGTACCACCGGCTTTTAAACTGATTAAAAACAGCGGCACCTCGCCCTGCTGAAAACGATCAATTTGTTGCTGACGTTTTTTGGTCTGACCGGTCAGTTTGGCGTAGGGGATCTGCTGTTGCTGCATCACTTCTTCTATCAGCGCCAGCATGCTGGTGAACTGACTGAAAATAATGATTTTCCGTCCTTCGTCGATCATTTCTGGTATGTTTTGTGTCAGCCAGTCCAGTTTGGCACTGCTTTGTACTTTCTGCGCGCTGGGCAATTTGACCAGACGGGCATCGCAGCACGCCTGGCGTAATTTCAGCAGCGCATCCAAAAACTCAATCTGACTTTTGGCCAGGCCTTTTTCAGCAAACAGTTGGCGAATGTGGCTTTCCATGCTGAGACGAATGCTGTCGTAGAGTTGACGTTGATCGCTGTCGAGCGCCAGATACTGGTCAATTTCCACCTTTTCCGGCAGTTCGCTCATCACTTCGCTCTTGGTTCGGCGCAACAAAAAGGGGGCCACCCGTTGTTGCAGCTCCCGGCCACGCTCCGGGTGCTGTTCCCGCTCTATTGGGCGGCGAAACTGCTTGCGGAAAAAAGCATCGTTGCCCAGCAAGCCTGGCAAGGAAAAATCAAACAAGGATTTTAATTCCCCCAGATGGTTCTCCAGTGGAGTACCGGTTAAACAGAGCCGAAAATCCCCTTGCAGCTTGCGAATGGCGGCGGTGGTCTGACTGCGGCTGTTTTTTATTTGCTGGGCTTCGTCCAGCACAATATGGCTGAAATTGTGGGCCTGGTAATGCTTCAGATCGCGCGCCATTAAAGGGTAGGTGGTGATTATCAGCTCAGCTTCAGCCAGTTGCTGCAAGGCTTTGCCCCGCTGCTGGCCATGCACCACTTGCACCTTCAGGCCTGGGGTGAAGCGCTCTGCTTCTTGCTGCCAGTTGCCAATCAGACTGGTTGGGCAGATCACCAGTGCTTGCAAGCGACCGTTTTGGTGGCGCTGGTGCAGCAAAAACGCCAGCGCTTGCAGGGTTTTCCCCAAACCCATGTCATCGGCCAGAATGCCTCCGAAACCATACTGCTGTAAGAATACCAGCCAGTTCAGCCCTTGCTGCTGGTAAGGCCGCAAGGTGGCTTGCAAACCATCGGGCAAGGGGACTTCGGCAATGCCTTCAAAATGCTGCAGCTTTTGGCTAAGCTGCTCGATTTCGGCGGCACCGGCGAAGTGCAGTCGCTGCGCTGGCAATTGCTGCAGCAAAGCGCTGCGGTAAGACGGCAGACGCAGTGTGTTGTCGTCGCTGCCTTGCTGCAAAAACTCCTGCAAGGTGCTGAACAGCGGCTGCAACTGATGGGCAGGCAATTTCAGGGTGCGGCCATCCGGCAGTGGCAGCCACAGAGTGCTGTCTGGCTCGGGTTCACCATGTTGCTGCAACCACTGCTGCACCAGGGGCAGCATCGGCACCCGCTCCTGGCCTAGCTGCACTTGCATATCGAGCTGGAACCAGCCCGGTGCATCGCTTTGCACTTCAAATTCGGCATCTGCTTCGACAATACCGAGATCAAAATCAGCGCTTTGTTCAATACGCCAACCCTGCTGCTCCAGCCAGTCTTTGTCGCGCTCGAGCCATTCCAGCCAGGCCAGCGGGCTGTTGTCCACTACCCGGTAGTTGTCTGCAACCGAAAGGGGGCTGTCTGCCGGGTACAGCTGGGTATCGAGCAAGGTGGTGATGGCTTGTTGCTCGGCGTCGGGCTGGCGTTCAATGGCAAAATGCCGGCTGCCCTGGCTCTGGTGACTGGTAGCCGGGCTATCCGGCTGAGCCGGTGGCAATTCAAAAGCGCCATAGCGAAAGCGCAACCGTGCAATGGGCAGGCTGCGACGCCCTTGCGATTGCATGCCAAGCTGCAGAACCGGCTGTGGTGCTTGTTGAATCACTTCAATCTTAATGTCGGCCGGAGCCGGCAGGGGCTCGGTGGGGAGGGCTTGTTGCAACCCCAGCCAAAGCTGGGCCAGCTCTGCTTCCGGCACCTGTGGCATGCTCAACAGGTGCTGCAATTGCTCACCGGTTAGCGCGGTGTCGATAACCCCCACTTGCAAAGCCGCTTCATCTAGATACATCGGGGGCGTGGTATCGATCAGTTGCCATTGTGTCAGACCACTGAGCGCAAACTGCAGTTGATAGTCCTGGTCCTGCTGCTGCCAGCTGAGCTGCAAAGTCCGCTTGGGCCCGCTGCCCAGCGGTTGCTGGACTTTTTGCCAGAAGCAGCGATTGCTGCGCAGTATGTCTTGCAGCGCCAGTGCGCCCCAGCGCTCTTTTAACAGCATCTGGCCAAAGCGGTTTTGACTGCTAATCAGCCCCAGCAAGCGAAAATCCTCACTGCAACCCCAGTGTGGAATGTAGCCCTGGCGGTAATCGTGTTCGCTGAGCAGACTGCCCTGACCAAAGCCGCCTTTTTTTAACCGTCGTGCCCGCCTCGGGCTCAGCTGCAGGCCTTGTTCGGTCAGATCCAGCAAAAACAGCACCCTGTCTTTGTACTCCAGCTCCGCCGGCTGCTGTTCCAGCTGTTGCAGACTGCTCAACCAAAGCTGAACTTTATCTTGTTGCTGCTGATGTTGCCGCTGTTGCAGTTGCACGATTTTCAGCAAGACTGCCAGGGTATGCTTGCAGTTGACCGCTACTGGGCAGCTGCAGCGGGCCTGCAATTGCCAGTCCCGCCCCTGACGCAACAGCCGGATGGTCTGACGGTAGGGAACCAGTGAGTTGCCCCAGACCTGGGCTTCGATCCGGCTGTAATCATCGCTGCAGTCCAGCCGGAACACCTTGTTCTGCTCCAGATAAGGCAAGGCCCGCTGGTAGACCGCTGCACCATAACGCAGTTTCAGTTCGTAATCGGTCAGTGGAAAGGCTTGGGTCTGGAGTTCGGGCATTGCCATGGGTCCGCGAATTTTTTGCAAACAAGCATTGTAACTTTTTTCAGGCCGTTTCCCCAGTGCTTTCCTGTGCAATCAAGGGAGGCTTTGTGCTGCATCAAACACAACCAGGGTGGTTGCTAGGAAACAGGCCAGTCGGCAGCATCGACCACATCCAGCGGCGTGGCCTGCTGGCTGCCCTGCCAGCGGCGGATGTAGTCGCCATCGGGATCAAATTGTTGCTGCTGCTTGTCCAGATTAAAATGCCGGTGACCACGGGGATCGGCACCGACACCGGCCAGATACTGCCAGTTGCCCCAGTTGATGGCGACATCGTAATCAATCAGTTGTTGTTCAAACCAGGCTGCACCATAGCGCCAGTCAAGCTGCAGCTCGTGCACAAAACAGCTGGCCACCAGTTGTCGCCCGCGATTGGACAAATAGCCGGTTTGCTTCAGTTGCCGCATGCAGGCATTGACCAGAGGGTAGGGCGTGTTGCCTTCGCACCAGGCTGAAAATCGCTGCGGGTAGAAGCTGGTCAGGGGCGCGGTTTGCTTGATGCCCTGGCGCAAAAACAGGGCTTTACCATGACGATGGCTGTACCAGTGGAAGTACTCGCGCCACAACAGCTCAAAGTAGATCCAGTAAGTGGAATCGTTGCGGCCATGCCGGGCTTCGTAGTCGTGCAGCGCCGCAATGATTTGTCTGGGCGACAAACAGCCAGCGGCCAGCCAGGGAGAAAATTTGGTGGAGTTATCAAAGCCATCCAGTGCATTGCGAACCGCTTTGTAGTTGCCTGCTAAGTCGCTGCCAAAGTACCGTGCCAGATGCTGCTGGCCGCTGTACTCACCGCCCTGAAACACCGATCGAAGCCAGGACGGATACGCAGGCAGTTGCTGGCTTTTAAGGCCTTTAGGCGCCGTAGGAATCCGTGCTGGCGTGGGGTGCAGCGGCAGCAATGGCATAGTTTCCACTTTTTTCCGAAATTGGCTGAAGCTTGCCGGCAGGGCTTCCAGCGCAAACGGCAGTTGGCTGGCATCGAACAAGGTGTTGCTGTCGATGGTATAAAACGGCAGATAGGGGAAACGTTGCTGCAATTGCTGCCATTGCCGGCTTTCGTAATAACCGGGTTGACGGCTCTGGTAGATGGCATCCACCCGGTACTGACTGATCAGCTGGCTGATGGTCTCAACCGGGGATTGGAAGCGCAACAGCAGTTGTTGTTGCAGGGCGCTCAGCTGCTGGGCCAGTTCACTCAGGCTGTCCGCGATAAAGCGCCAGCGCTGCATGCCCATCCGTTTGCTGTGGTAGCGGCCCGGGCTAAACCAGCCGGGCTCGGCGCAGTACAGCAGTATCAGCTGCTCACACTCAGCGCAGGCCTGAGCCAAAGCCGGTTGATCGCTTAGGCGCAGATCCTGCTGAAACCAAAATAATCCAACGCGATGCATGCACAACTCCCAGAAGTTCGGTTTCGGGAATACGCTACAAAGTGGCCATCAGACCAATACAGCCCTTCGCTAAAAGCCTTGTTGGGCTCTGTATACTGATACCCGGTTATCCAAACCTGCCCCATGCTGCACAGGATTTACTTGCCGATACAAAAGCTGGAAAAAATCCGGCCCAGCAAATCATCGGAACTGAATTCGCCGGTGATTTCGTTCAGATGCTGTTGGGTAAGTCGCAGTTCTTCAGCCAGGATTTCGCCGGCAATAAAGCCGTGCAATTGCTCTTGGCCCGTTAACAGGTGCTGGTGGGCACGCTCCAGGGCATCCAGGTGGCGGCGGCGGGCCAAAAAGCTGCCTTCGTTGGTGCCTTCAAAGCCCATGCAGGCTTTTAAATGCTCACGCAGAGCCTCGATGCCGCTGCCGGTTTTGGCTGACAATCGAAAAACCGGTACCGCCTGGTTGAGCTCGGCCTGCATCGGCTCGCCGGTCAGATCAGCTTTGTTGCGTATCACCGTCATGCCCAGTCCGGAAGGCAGCCGGTCGATAAAATCCGGCCAGATGGCATGAGGATCGATGGCGTCTGTGGTGGTGCCGTCCACCATAAAGAGCACCCGGTCGGCTTGTTCTATTTCCTGCCAAGCGCGCTCAATGCCGATTTGTTCGACCTGATCACTGGCATCGCGCAAGCCTGCGGTGTCGATAATGTGCAGCGGCATGCCGTCGATGTGAATGTGTTCACGCAGCACATCGCGGGTAGTGCCGGCAATGTCGGTGACAATGGCAGCTTCGCGTCCGGCCAAGGCGTTCAGCAGGCTGGATTTACCGGCATTGGGCCGGCCGGCAATCACCACCCGCATGCCTTCGCGCAAAATACTGCCCTGATTGGCCTCACGACGTATTTTTGCCAAATCATCGATGATGTCGGCCAGATCGGTGGCCACTTTGCCATCGGATAAAAAGTCGATTTCTTCATCCGGGAAATCAATGGCGGCTTCGACGAAGATTCGCAGGTGAATGACTTTTTCTACCAGCGCATGAATGCGGGCTGAGAACTCCCCTTGCAGCGAGTGCATGGCCGAGCGGGCCGCTTGTTCGGAGCTGGCATCAATCAAGTCGGCAATGGCTTCGGCCTGCGCTAAATCCAGCTTGTCGTTTAAAAATGCCCGTTCACTGAATTCGCCTGGCCGGGCAATGCGTACCTGGGGCAGGGCAATGACACGGCGCAGCAGCATGTCCAGCAGCACTGGGCCACCATGGCCTTGCAGCTCCAGCACATCTTCGCCGGTAAAGGAGTTAGGCCCGGGAAAGTACAGTGCGATGCCCTGATCCAATGCCTTTCCATCGGCATCCAGAAATGGCAGATAGTTTGCGGTGCGGGCTTTTGGGATTTTTCCAAGCACTGCCGCTGCCACCTGATTGGCTGCCGGGCCGGAAATGCGAATAATGCCGACTCCGGCGCGGCCGGTCGCGGTGGCAATAGCGGCTATGGTATCGGTGCTGTACATGCTGAGTATCCTCACAAAGAGTTATAAAAAAAGCCTGTGAATCACAGGCTTTTTTCTGCAGAGCTTGGCTTACGCCTTCCGGCTGTGCAGGCCTTTTTTCTCCATGCCCCGGTAAATATAGAGCATTTGGGCCAGCGAGATCAGGTTACTGACCAACCAGTACAGCACCAGGCCGCTTGGGAACCAGATAAAGAACACTGAGAAAGCAACCGGCATCCACATCATCAGCTTGCGCTGCATCGGGTCGGTGACGGTCATCGGCGTTAATTTCTGCATCATAAACATGCTGGCACCGAACAAGACCGGCAGAATAAACCACGGGTCTGGTGCCGATAAATCCTGGATCCACAGCATAAAGGGGGCGTGACGCAGCTCGACACTTTCGACGAATACCCAGTACAAGGCCAGGAAGATGGGCATTTGCAGCAGCAATGGCAAGCAACCACCCATCGGATTGACTTTCTCTTTGCGGTACAGCTCCATCATGGCCGGGCCAAGCTTCTGCCGATCGTCTTTGTAACGGGCTTGCAGATCCTCAATTTTAGGTTTGAGGTTGCGCATTTTGGCCATTGACTCGTACTGGATCTTGGTCAATGGGTACATCACACCTTTCACTACGATGGTGATCAGGATAATGGCCACACCCCAGTTCACCACAAAGCCTTGGATTAAGGTGAGTAACCAGAACAGGGGTTGCGAGATAAACCAGAGGAAGCCATAGTCGACCGTTAAATCCAGACCATTGGCCAGCTCAGCCAGGTTGTCCTGAATTTTCGGACCGGCATAGAAGGTTGTGCTAATGAGCGCATCCTGGCCTGGTTGCAGCTGCACCACTGGGCCTAAAGCGCCAATAACGCCACGACCACGGTTAACCCGGCTGTACAGCTGGTTATCCGCTTCCTGATCCGGTACCCAGGCAGCCACAAAGTAATGCTCCAGCATCGCTGCCCAGCCGCCAAGGGTTGGGATGGACAGATTGCTTTTCTGCATGTCTTTGAAGCTGTATTTTTTGTAACGATCACTTTGGGTACCGTAGGCGGCACCGCGGTAAATCGGCATAAAGAAGCTGCTGTCTCGGCCACCTTCAATGGTTTGCAGCAGGTGCTGGTAATTTTGCACCACCCGAACTTCATCGCTGGTATTGCGCAGTAGGTACTCAACCCGAACATCGTACTGACCCGGACGGAAGATAAAGCGCTTTTCAATCTCCAGACCCTGGTGCTGGTAATGCAGCGGCACAATCAGCTCTTGCTGGCCATCACCTAGTTGAAAGCTCAGTTCACTGGCGTGGTAAAGCGGACGACCATCAGCATTGCGGCTGTCGTCTGGACCGTGTTGGCCGATCAGGCCTGACTCGGCAATAAAGTCAAAACCAGGCTGACGACGCATCATAACATAAGGCGTTTGGCTGTCTTTGGTCAGTTCGTACTGTGGCAGTTTCAGGCTGACAATATCGCCGCCCCGGGTGCTGATTTTTACTTGAAGCACATCGGTCTCGACCGTCACCAGTTGTTCATGGCGACTGATTCCAGCATCTGGGCCGGGGGTGGTGGCTACCGGCTGGGTACCAAACTCATCGGCTGAGAGTTGCAATTCACCATTGCTGTCCAATTGCTCGGTTTGAGTCTGGCTGACGACAGGCTCTGGTCCATAGTCTTTGTGCCATTGTTGCCACAGCAAAAAACTGACGAAAGCGAGCGCGATGATTAAAATACTACGTTGCGAGTCCATAGGTTAGCTTTTCTCATTGTGCTTTTCGGGAACGGGATCGTGACCCCCAGGGTGTAAGGGGTGACATTTTAATAGACGTTTGGCTGCTAACCAAGTCCCTTTGAGCACCCCAAAGCGGGTGATGGCCTCAATGGCGTAGTGGGAGCAGCTGGGGTGAAAACGGCAACTGGGACCAAACAGCGGGCTGATCAGCTTCTGGTAGCCCTGAAGCAATGCCAGAGCTAAGCGTTGTAATGGCGACAAATTTTGTTCCATAACCGCTCCAGTTGCTTGCTGAGTTCCTGGTTCTCTGTCTCTGTGATTGGGCCTTTGACCATCACCACCAAATCGACCGCTGGTAACCGATGTTGTTGCAGCCGGAAATTTTCCCGGATGCAGCGCTTAATGCGATTGCGATCCACGGCCAATTTAACACGTTTCTTGGCAATAATCAGACCGAGTCGAGGATGTTGATGCTGGTTTGGCTGACAAAGGATGGTAAAGAGAGGAGAGCCAGCCCGAAAAGGCTGTTGGAATACAGCATTAAATTCGCCAGGAGTTAGCAGACGTAACTCCCTGCCGAATTTAAAGGTTTGCACGAAGCACTAGCTGTCGGGTTAGACAGCTAAACGCTTACGGCCTTTGGCACGACGACGCGCCAGGACCTGACGGCCGTTTTTCGTGGCCATACGAGCACGGAAACCGTGCACACGCTTACGCTTTAATACGCTAGGTTGAAAAGTTCTTTTGCTCATATTCTTGTCCGTCCGCTTTAGATAACACTAAAAAAAGTGCTCTGTTTTAGTATTACCTTCAGTGAAACACCAAAACACAGTTGATAAAAATGAGCGCGAATTTTACGTACTCCGGATGCGAAAGTCAATGCGATCCTAGTGATTATACCCAAGTGACCTCAAGATGCGGATTCAGCGGGAGATAAAAGCGCTTTAGGCAAGGCAGTTGTTGGAAGCTTTGGTGGTTCCAAATCGACAACAGCTAACGCCGCATAAAGCGCTTTTAGCCCCGCCCTACGGGAGTCGCTGGGCGTTTCCACGCCAGTGTGCCTTGCATTGAAAACGCCCAGCTACTCTGAAACTCGTATCTTGAGGTCACTTGGGTATATCTACTGAGATCCTGTGCGATCTCAGGTTTTCCACAGCCTGAACGCCATTGTTGAATAAAGTGTGTGCAAGTTTTGACGAAAGCGCTGTTTTACTGCCGGCTTGACCGAGGTCATACCAAGTCAGTTTTTGGGCATGCTTTGAAATAAAAAGCTATCTATTTCATGGTGTTGTGCTCAATGGTCTAACGAGGGAGCTTTTTATAAAAAGTCAATATTGAAGTTGTGGATAACTAAGCCCATAATGCTTCCCTAGTTTTAAAATAATGCGCTACCGCCAAAACAAGAACTCAGGGAGCCAGGGTGTACCAGTCTGTATGGAAGAATTGCCTGCAAACTTTGCAGCAGGAATTACCAGCGCAACATTTCAGCATGTGGATCCGGCCGCTGCAAGCAGCCAGCTCCGATGATGCCTTAACGCTGTATGCGCCAAACCGTTTTGTCTTGGACTGGGTTCGGGAGAAGTATCTCAATAGAATCAATGAGTTAATCCATGATTATTGCGGCGATAATGCACCCAGGCTTCGGTTTGATGTTGGCAGCCGGCCACAAGCTGCTGCGGAAAACAGCCAAAGTTCAGCTGCGCCCAGTCAACAGGGGGCAGGTCTAAGCCGAGCCAGCATGCCGGAGCCGGCTCCGAAGACCATCGTCAAATCCAATGTGAAAGCCAGTTACACCTTTGAGAACTTTGTCGAAGGTAAATCCAACCAACTGGCCCGTGCTGCGGCCAGTCAGGTTGCCGATAATCCCGGGACGGCATACAACCCTTTGTTTATCTATGGCGGTACTGGTCTGGGTAAAACCCACTTGCTGCATGCGGTAGGCAACGGCATTTTGGCGAAAAAAGAAAATGCCAAAATCATTTACATGCACTCGGAGCGTTTTGTGCAGGACATGGTCAAAGCGCTGCAGAACAATGCCATTGAAGAATTTAAGCGCTATTACCGCTCCGTCGATGCGTTATTGATCGATGATATCCAGTTTTTTGCCAACAAAGAGCGCTCGCAAGAAGAGTTCTTTCACACCTTCAATGCGCTACTGGAAGGCAATCAGCAGATTATTTTGACCAGCGATCGTTATCCGAAAGAAATTGATGGGGTGGAAGACCGGCTGAAAAGCCGCTTTGGCTGGGGCCTGACCATTGCCATTGAGCCGCCTGAACTCGAAACCCGTGTTGCGATCCTGATGCGCAAAGCGCAGGAAAACCAGATCCGTTTGCCGGAAGAGGTGGCTTTCTTTATCGCCAAGCGGCTGCGCTCCAATGTGCGCGAACTGGAAGGGGCCCTGAACCGGGTGATTGCCAATGCCAACTTTACCGGCCGCCCCATTACCATCGACTTTGTGCGCGAAGCACTGCGTGACTTGCTGGCTTTGCAGGACAAGTTGGTTACCATCGAGAATATCCAAAAAACCGTGGCCGAGTACTACAAAATCCGGGTGGCGGACTTGCTGTCGAAACGGCGCAGCCGTTCGGTAGCCCGGCCCCGTCAAATGGCCATGGCTTTGGCCAAAGAGTTGACCAATCACAGCTTGCCTGAAATTGGCGATGCCTTTGGTGGTCGGGATCACACCACGGTGCTGCATGCCTGCCGCAAAATAGAATCGCTGAAAGAAGAAACGCACGAAATCAAAGAAGATTTCCAGAATTTATTGCGTACCTTATCGTCATAACAGGGATACGATATGCACCTTAGCATCGACAAAGAAACACTGTTAAAACCGCTGCAAATGGTCTCCGGCGCCATCGAGCGACGTCATACCTTGCCGATCCTTTCCAATGTGCTGTTGGATGTGCAGCAACAACAGTTGTCGCTGACCGGTACCGATCTTGAAATTGAAATGGTAGCCAGTGTTGCGGTAAGTCAGGTGCACCAGCCTGGACGCATTACGGTACCAGCGAAAAAGCTGCTGGATATTTGTCGAAGCTTGCCCGATGGCTGTCAGATTGAGCTGACCCTGGTGGGTGAGCATTTTGTCATTAGCTCCGGCAAGGCCAAGTTCACTCTGACAACTCTGCCTGCGACCGAGTACCCCAACCTTGAAAGCTGGCAAGGTGAGGTCAACCTGCAACTGTCGCGTGCTGAACTGCGGCGTCTGCTGGAAGAAACCGCTTTTTCGATGGCCAACCAGGACGTGCGTTATTACCTCAATGGTTTGTTGTTTGAAGTGGATCAGCAACTGGTGCGGACTGTCGCCACCGATGGCCACCGTCTTGCCATGAGCCAATTGCAATTGAACGAAGCTACTCAGGCTCAGCAACAGCTGATCATTCCTCGCAAAGGGGTGCTTGAGATGCTGCGGTTATTGCCAGACGATGATGGCAGCCTGACCCTGAGTCTGGGTGCCAACCACATTCGCTTGGTCGATGCTGCTTTTAGTTTTAGCAGCAAGTTGATTGATGGCCGCTTTCCTGACTATCGTCGGGTGATCCCGCGCAATAGCACCAAGCAGGTCACGGCGCATCGGCCGGTCCTGAAAGATGCCTGCACCCGGGCTTCCATTTTGTCGAACGAAAAATACCGTGGTGTCCGCTTTAATTTGGCGGCCAATGAACTGCAAATCACCGCCAACAATCCTGAGCATGAACAGGCCGAAGAAGTGATTGAAGTCGAGTACCAGGGGGATACGCTGGAAATAGGCTTCAATGTTGGCTACGTGCTGGATGTCTTGAACAGCTTGAACACCGACTTGGTGCTTTTGCACCTGAGTGACAGCAACTCCAGTGTGCTGATTGAAGGGGTTGGCAATGCGCAGGCATCCTATGTCGTGATGCCGATGCGTCTCTAGGCCTGCATGTCGATACAGTTGTTGTCGGTCACTGACTTTCGGAATTTTCAAAGTCAGCAATTTCAGCCTGGCACTGGCTTTAACTTGATTTGCGGTGCCAATGGCAGTGGCAAGACCAGTTTGCTCGAGGCCATTTATTTGCTGGCGCATGGGCGTTCTTTTCGCACCAGCAAATTGCCCCGACTGATTCGCTTTAACACGGATGCGTGCATCCTGCATGCGCGGATAGCCAGTCAGCAGCAAGACCACTCGGTTGGCATGCAACGCAACCGGCAAGGGGACTTAACCTTACGGTTAAATGGCGACAGTGCCAAACGACTGGCCGATATTGCGCATTTGTTGCCAGTGCAACTGATCACACCGGATAGCTTCCGAATTTTTTTTGGTGGGCCAAAAGAGCGACGCCACTTCTTTGATATGGGATTGTTCCACGTGGAACCATCCTTTTATCAGCATTGGCAATTGCTCAGTAAAGCGCTCAAGCAGCGTAATGCATTGTTAAAGCAGGGTGGGACTCTGAGCCAATTTGGCTATTGGGATCAGATCTTCTGCCAACATGCAGAAGCCCTGAACCAACTCCGCCAACACTATGTCCAGCGGCTCAGTAGCGAGTTTGAGCAACTGGTAGCCGAGCATCCGGTGCTCTCGACCGTGCGACTGCAGTTTTATCCAGGCTGGAATCAACAACTGCCTCTGTTGCAGCTGCTGGAGCAAAACCGGGCGACCGATGCCAAAATGGGATTTACCCAGGCAGGACCACAAAAAGCCGATTTACGAATCAAAGTAGAGCAACAGCCCGCGGAAGAAGTGTTATCACGTGGGCAGCTAAAGATGTTATTATTTGCACTTAAAATTGCTCAGAGCAATGTGATTGGTGCGGTTGCTGCAAAGCAGCCCATCCTGTTGATTGATGACCTGGCATCCGAGTTGGATGCCGATTCTATGCGGCAGGTTTTCCAGTTACTGAAAACAATTAACTCACAGGTCTTTGTAACCGCAATTGAACCTGATCCTGTTCTGCAGTGGATGCCGCCCGAAACAACCAGGGTGTTTCACGTGGAACATGGAACCTTGACAGCACGGACTGACAATTATGGCTGAACATGATTACGATTCATCGAGTATCAAAGTATTAAAAGGGCTGGATGCCGTTCGCAAACGTCCTGGCATGTACATCGGGGATACCGACGATGGCTCAGGTTTGCACCACATGGTGTTCGAAGTGGTGGACAACTCCATTGACGAAGCGTTGGCTGGGCACTGCAGCGATATCTGGGTGACGATTTACAGCGATAACTCGGTCTCAGTCCGTGATAATGGTCGTGGCATTCCGACCGATATGCACGAAGAAGGAGTCTCGGCTGCCGAAGTCATTATGACGGTATTGCACGCCGGTGGTAAGTTCGATGACAACTCCTACAAAGTATCCGGCGGCTTGCATGGTGTGGGTGTCTCTGTGGTGAATGCTTTATCCGACAAGTTGGCGCTGACCATTCGTCGTAAAGGCCAGGTGTTTGAACAAGAGTACTGCCTGGGGGTGCCGCAAGCGCCATTAACCGTCATTGGCGAAACCGAAGACAGTGGCACTGAAATTCGCTTCTGGCCCAGCCCAACTGTATTTACCGACATCAATTACCATTACGATATTCTGGCAAAACGGCTGCGGGAGCTGTCCTTCCTGAACTCAGGCGTCAGCATTATTTTGACCGATGAACGCACCGATAAGCGCGATCACTTTAAATACGAAGGCGGTATCCAGGCCTTTGTCGCTTACCTGAACCAAAATAAGACTGCCATTCACCCGAAAGTCTTTACCTTTACCCAGGAACGGGAGGATGGTATTGCGGTTGAAGTCGCGATGCAGTGGAACGACAGCTATCAGGAAAACATTTTCTGCTTTACCAACAACATTCCTCAGCGTGATGGTGGCACCCACTTGGCTGGCTTCCGCTCAGCTTTAACCCGGGTGCTGAATACCTACATCGACCAGGAAGGCTACGCCAAGAAAATGAAGGTGGCAGCTTCAGGCGACGATGCCCGTGAAGGCTTAACCGCGGTGATCAGTGTCAAGGTACCGGATCCGAAGTTCAGCTCCCAAACCAAAGACAAGCTGGTTTCCTCGGAAGTAAAATCGGCGGTTGAAAGTGCGATGCACGAGCGGTTGAACGAGTACCTGCTGGAAAGCCCGAACGATGCCAAAATCATCGTTACCAAAATTGTCGATGCAGCCCGGGCTCGTGAGGCAGCGCGTAAAGCGCGGGAAATGACCCGCCGTAAAGGCGCGCTGGATATCGCTGGTCTGCCAGGCAAGCTGGCGGATTGCCAGGAAAAAGATCCTGCTTTATCCGAACTCTACATCGTGGAGGGTGACTCGGCCGGTGGCTCTGCCAAACAAGGTCGTAACCGGAAAAATCAGGCCATTTTGCCGTTGAAAGGTAAAATCCTGAACGTGGAAAAAGCGCGTTTTGACAAAATGCTGTCGTCGCAGGAAGTGGGCACCTTGATCACTGCGCTGGGCTGCGGCATCGGTCGTGAAGAATACAACCCGGATAAAATCCGTTACCACAGCATCATTCTGATGACGGATGCGGACGTCGACGGCTCGCACATCCGCACCTTGCTGCTGACCTTCTTTTACCGCCAGATGCCAGAGCTGATTGAAAAAGGCTACGTCTACATTGCACAGCCACCGCTGTACAAGGTGAAAAAAGGCAAGCAAGAGCAGTATCTGAAAGATGAAGCGGCCCGCATCGAATACCTGACCACACTGGCGCTGAACGATGCCAGCCTGCATGTCAATGACAGCGCGCCTGGTATTGGTGGAGCCCAGCTGGAGACTTTGGTCCGTCAGTACCACAAGGTGATGGATACCCTGGATCGACTGGCTCGTAAAATACCTTACCAATTACTGCACGAGCTGATTTATGTGCCTTCGCTTAGCGTTGAACAGTGCAAAAATCATGACTTTGTCAGTGGTTGGGTTAAAAACCTGGTCGAGCAACTGCAGGCACAAGAAGGCAACGGCACCAGCTATGTGCATCAGGTGGTTGAAGATCGTGAGCGGCACTTGTTCCTGCCCAAAATCACCGTGCGGCAACATGGCATTGATTACGACTATGTGCTGCACCACGACTTTATCAGCTCACGTGATTACCAAAGCATTGCCGCCCTGGGCAATGAAATCCGCGACTTGCTGGAAGAAGGCAGCTATGTCCGCCGTGGTGAAAAGACCAAAGTGGTCAGCAGCTTTAAAGAAGGCCTGGAATGGTTGATGAGTGAGTCGAAGAAAGGACTCTACATTCAGCGCTACAAAGGCTTGGGTGAAATGAACCCCGATCAATTGTGGGAAACTACCATGGACCCCAACACCCGTCGTATGCTGCAGGTTACCATTGAAGACGCCATTGGCGCTGACCAGCTGTTCTCGACGCTGATGGGCGATCATGTTGAGCCGCGCCGTGCCTTTATCGAAGAGAATGCATTGCGGGTCGCCAACCTCGACGTCTAGGTCTGGTAAGCGATTGACGAAACGAACCCAAAAGGGGCCAGCATCTGCCTGCCCCTTTTTACATAGATGGAATACAACACCCATGCAAAAGTATGACTTGAATACCTTTCAGGGCCTGATTCTGGCCTTGCAGGACTACTGGGCGCGTCAGGGCTGTGTCATCGTGCAACCATTGGATTTGGAAGTGGGCGCGGGTACCTTTCACCCCATGACATTTTTACGCTCTTTAGGCCCTGAGCCAACCAACGTGGCCTATGTACAGCCGTGCCGCCGGCCAACCGATGGCCGTTATGGCGAAAACCCCAATCGCCTGCAGCACTATTATCAGTTTCAGGTGCTGTTAAAACCGTCGCCAGACAACATTCAGGAATTGTATCTGGGTTCGTTGCGTGAGCTGGGTATCGATACCCTGGTGCACGATATCCGCTTTGTTGAGGACAACTGGGAATCACCGACACTGGGTGCTTGGGGTCTGGGTTGGGAAGTCTGGCTGAATGGCATGGAAGTGACTCAGTTTACTTATTTCCAGCAAGTTGGCGGCCTGGAGTGCAAGCCGGTATCCGGTGAAATCACTTATGGCCTGGAGCGGCTGGCGATGTACATTCAGGGCGTGGACAGTATCTACGATCTGGTGTGGGCCGATGGACCCTTGGGGAAAGTCAGCTACGGCGATGTGTTCCATCAAAATGAAGTGGAGCAGTCACGCTATAACTTTGAACATGCCGATGTGCCGGCTTTGTTTGCGCTGTTTGATCAGTGTGAAAAAGAAAGCCACTACCTGATTGAACAGGGGCTGCCGTTGCCCGCTTACGAGAAAGTGATGAAAGCATCGCATGCGTTCAATATGCTGGATGCACGCCATGCCATTTCGGTGACAGAGCGTCAGCGTTATATCTTGCGGGTACGTACTCTGGCCAAGGCCTGTGCCGAAGCTTACTACGCCGCCCGGGAAGCGCTTGGCTTTCCGCTATGTAAAACCTCAGCGCAGGAGGCATCGTAATGGCGCAGGATTTTTTGGTTGAGATTGGTACCGAAGAGTTACCACCCAAGGCACTGAAAACACTGGCTACCGCTTTTGCCGATAATATTCAGGCTGAGCTGGCAGCGCTGGAGTTAACACACGGCGAGATAAGCTGGTACGCAGCTCCACGCCGACTGGCCGTTCGGGTCAATCAGTTGCAGGCCAAACAAGCCGATAAGCTGGTGGAAAAGCGTGGCCCGGCGCTAACTGCTGCCTTTGATGCCGATGGGAATCCCACCAAAGCAGCCGCAGGCTGGGCCAGAGGCTTGGGCATTGACGTGTATGAGGCGGAACGACTGGAAACCGATAAAGGTGCCTGGCTGCTGTTTAAGCAGCTGCAAGCTGGTAGCGAAAGCCGGCAATTGCTGCCGGATGTGGTGAAATCAGCGCTGCATAAGTTACCTATTGCCAAGCCGATGCGGTGGGGCAATTCCGATGCGCTCTTTATTCGCCCGGTGCATACCGTGGTGATGCTGTATGGCACTGAGGTGGTTCCAGCGACCATTTTAGGGCGTGAGGCCGGCCGTATGAGTTATGGCCATCGCTTTCATGCCCCAGCTAAAGTCAGCTTTGATCATGCCGATGATTACCTGCCTCAGCTAAAAGCTGCTTTTGTGGTGGCTGATTTTGCCGAGCGGCAGCAACTGATCGCGGACGCCGTTGCCAGCAAAGCCAAGGAGCTGAAGGCGGTTCCGTTACTGGATCAGGCCTTGCTGGATGAAATTACCGCTTTGGTCGAGTGGCCTGTGTTATTGGTGGGCAGTTTTGAGCCGCGTTTTCTGGCGGTGCCGGCTGAGCCATTGATTTCTACCATGAAAGACAACCAGAAATACATTCCGTTGCAGGATGAATCTGGTAACTTATTGAATCAATTTATTTTTATCAGCAATATCCGCAGCAAGGATCCGCAACAAATTATCGAGGGCAACGAAAAAGTGGTGCGGCCTCGTTTGGCCGATGCCGAGTTTTTCTTTGTCACCGATCAGAAAACCAAACTGGTCGATCGCCTGCCTAGTTTACAGACGGTATTGTTCCAGCAGCAATTGGGCACTTTGGCTGAAAAGTCTAATCGGATCAGTCAGTTAGCGGGATGGGTTGCCAACAATATTGGTGCTGATGTGGCTGCAGCCAGCCGGGCTGGCCTGCTGTCAAAGACGGATTTAATGAGCAATATGGTCGGTGAGTTTCCGGAAGTGCAGGGCATTATGGGCATGCATTATGCCCGGCTGGATGGTGAAGCTGAGGCCGTAGCCCTGGCGCTGAATGAGCAGTACATGCCACGTTTTGCTGGTGACAGCTTGCCAAGCCAACTGGAAAGCTGCGCGGTGGCCATTGCCGATAAGCTTGATACGCTGGTTGGCATCTTTGGTATTGGTCAGGCACCTAAAGGCGATAAGGATCCGTTCGCACTGCGCCGGGCGGCGATTGGAGCCCTGCGCATTCTGGTGGAAAAAGAGCTGCCGGTTGATCTGGTCGATTTGATTGAGGCCAGTAAGCAAAGCTTTGGCGACAAACTGACGCAGCCGGATGTGGCCGAACAAGTGCTGGACTTTCTATTGGGGCGTTTCCGCAGCTGGTACCAGGAGCAGGGCTATGCGGTCGATGTAATCCAGGCAGTGCTGGCTCGTCGGCCGACCAAACCGGCTGACTTTGATCGCCGGGTCAAAGCCGTTGCACAGTTTCGTCAGCTGGAAGCCGCCGAAGCTCTGGCCGCAGCCAATAAGCGGGTTGCCAATATCCTGGCCAAAGTAGAGGGCGCTATTGCTGACTCGGTGCAACCGGAGCTGCTGACGGAGCCAGCAGAGCAGGCGCTCTATCAGGCCATTGCCGCTGAGCAGCAGTACCAGGCGACCGCACCTTCCTACCGCGATGGTCTGGCGCATTTGGCAGCCATGAGGGACGCTATCGATAGCTTCTTTGATCAGGTGATGGTCAATGCGGACGATACAGCGGTTCGCGCCAATCGCCAGGCGCTGTTAAAGCAGTTGCGTGAGTTGTTTTTGCAGGTGGCGGATATTTCCCTGCTGCAAAGCTAATCATCTACGGCAACACAGATAAAAAAAGCCAGCCCCAATCGCAGGGGCTGGCTTTTTTAGTACTGCTTTGGCGGCAAGTTAGTTCTGCTCGAGCAAGCGGTACAGCAACTCTTTGACGGCGGCAGGCTCGAAGGGTTTGTCACAGAGCGCATTGATGCCACTTTGCGCGATGTTGGCCAGGTGGGCATCATTGGCCTCGCTGGTGACCATCAGAATCGGGATGTGCGACAAACTGCTGTGCTCGCGGATAAAGCGGGTCAGCTCTTCGCCATTGACCTCAGGCATGTTGTAATCGGTCACCACCAAATCGACCATCTGCTGCTGCATAAAAGCCATGGCAGCTTTGCCATCATCGGCTTCACTGATGTGCTGCATGCCAAGGTTTTGCAACACCCGACGAATGTGGTTCCGTGCCAGCCGGCTGTCATCGACAATCAAAACCCGTACATCCTGCACATCAAATAATTCCAGCTGAAGCTCGGAAGGGCTTAAATAGTCAATGGCTGCATTCAGCGCTTTTCCCAATTGCTCGGCATCAAAAGGCTTAGGCAGGATGGCGATAACACCGGATTGCTTAAAGGCTTCCAGCTGCTCTTTGCGGGTTTCACTGGAAACCAGTAAAAACGGAATATCAGCGGTAGCAGGCTCGGTCTTTAGTTGCTGCAGCAGCTCCAACGCTGTGCCGTCGGGAAAGTGCAAAGCACTGGCGATGGCATCGGGGCGGTGCTGACGGATAGCGGTGATGGCCTGCTGCAGACTGGCCGCCTCGGCCACCTGGTGGACATCTTCGGCCTTCAGGCGTTGACGAATAATTCTGCGTTGCACATCCGATGGCTCGGCCAGCAAGATATCCAGATCCTGAGTTGAAAGCTGCATAACGGCTCCTGTGGCAAAAAGTCAGTTTGGCATAGCGCTGGCAGAAATCCAATACTTTGCCTGGCAAGGGTGACTAAGCTATCCACAAACCTGATTGCGTCCCTGATGTTTGGCCTGATAGAGTTGTTGGTCCGCCATTTTGACTGCGTCATAAAAGGCGGTAGTTTTGTTGCAGGTGGCCACGCCAAGGCTGGCGGTTAGTTGGTAGTCTGGCGCCGCAGCATTAAGACGCTCTTTGCTGAGCTGCAATCGAATTTTTTCAGCGACTAAGTGGGCATCGGTCGTGTTGGTATGGGGCAGAATCAGCAAGAACTCTTCACCGCCAAAGCGGCAGGCGATATCCTGTTGCCTGATATTCTGCTTGAACACAGTGGCAACGGCTTTTAACACCTCGTCACCAACATCATGACCGTATTGGTCATTCAGCTGTTTAAAGTGATCAAGGTCGCACATGATCACAGCCAGTGGCAGCAGTTCATCACTTTGCTGCTCCAGTGCCGGGATCAGGCTGGAATCCAGAAAGCGGCGGTTGGCCAGGCCAGTTAAGGGGTCGGTATTGGCTTGCAGCTCTTTGCTTTGTTGCAGCTGTTCCATGGCGGCATGACTGCGCTCCCGATAATGGTCGTTGATCCAGCATACAATGATGACAATCACCAGCGAAGCAAGGAAGCGACTGCTTTCCGCTTCTTTGTACTCGGCCAGAATCAAGTCTGGGGTAAACAACATTATTCCCAACACCAGCAACAGCAGGGCATTGCTGGCCAAAGCATGGCGGACACCCAGCAAACCAAATAAGATGGCAGGAAAGGGAAATACCCAGTAGAGCGCTGTGTTGTTGTGGCCACCCTGATAGACCAGGCTTAGCACAAAAGTTCCCACCAGCAATGCTTCGATGATGCAGGCGCGATTCAGTTGTTGACTGAGGTGATACAGCAGGACATTGAGTAAAAAACAACCGCCAGTGGCAAAGAGGATCAGTGGCAGTAGCAGAGAATCCTGATTCAGGCTTCGGACACCATAGAAAAACATCACCAGACTGGTGATGTAGCTGACAAACACCAGTATATGATGGCGACGTCGTGCATCGATGTGCTGTGCTTGTTTGTGGCCATTGGCAGGCAGAGCTGGTGTCAAAAAAACAGCCTCAAAATACGTGGATGCTTTGAGGCTAGCACAAAATAATCAGGATGCCCTAAGGCTTGTTTACCTTAGTTGCGTAACTGATGTTCAAGCTGAAGATCTGGCAGTTCTGTGCTCAGCCATTGCTGCAGGGGCTCCAGCTGCTGCAAAGGGAAACGGTAACGCAAAGGGCCATGGTAATTCAGGGTGACTTGCAGGTAGCCGTATTTTTTATCGTGCTTTAGCAGAACCTTGACCGTCTCTGGGCTGGCTGCCTGCTCCATACCGACGCGCAGTTTGCCGTCTTTGTCGATGGCAAGCAGGGCCTGAACATCGCGGATGTCGGTCCATTTGGTGGTGTTGCGAAGACCGTAAAAGACCGCTAGGCCTTCCATAACGGCTAACAACGCCATCAGCAACAGCACGTAATAACCTTGCCAGAAAAGCAGCAACAGGATGCTTAGAAAAAGCAGCGATTGGATGGTCCGTGAGTTTTTGATGTAGGGCCAAAGCATCTTAAGTTCCTTTTTTTACCAGATACCGATAGGGCAACTCCGTGGTATCGCTGGCCAGCAACTGGTGATCCATAAAGCGGCAAAAACTGGGGATATCCCGTGTCGTCGCCGGATCATCGGCGATAATCAGCAGGGTTTCGCCCACCGCCATTTTACGGATGGCCAGCCGGGTCATCATCACCGGCTCAGGACAGCGCAGGCCCAAGGCATCCAGAGTTTGGGTTGGATTATCAAATGGTTGTTGCATCATGACTCCATGCTAAAGACTCTGGATTAATAGTGGCGTTACGGGCAAATAACAACCCTAATGAGTTACTGTTTTGCTGGCAAAAGAAAAGGGCCTGCAGGCCCTTATTCTATGGTATCGACTGTGTTGCTGCCAGCTTAAGGCCGTTCAAACACCGTAGCTATGCCTTGGCCCAGGCCAATGCACATGGTCGCCAGGCCGTATTTACCGCCTTTAGCTTCCATCACATTCAGCAAGGTGGTGCTGATGCGGGAGCCGGAACAACCCAGTGGGTGCCCTAGGGCAATGGCGCCGCCATTGAGGTTCACTTTCTGCTCAGCGACTTCCAGCAGGCCCAAATCTTTCATTACCGGCAAGGCCTGAGCAGCGAAAGCTTCATTCAGCTCTGCGTAGTCGATATCGTTGATGCTGACACCGGCCATCTTCAGCGCTTTTTTCGACGCTGGTACCGGACCATAGCCCATGATGGACGGATCGCAGCCAGCCACACCCATGCCGCGGACATAGGCACGGATTGGCAGGCCCAGCGCCTTGGCTTTGTCTTCGCTCATTACCAGCATGCCGGAAGCGCCATCGGACAGGGCAGAGGAGCTGCCGGCTGTGACGGTGCCATTGGCCGGATCGAACACCGGGCGCAACTGGCTTAAGCCTTCCACTGTGGTTTCCGGCCGGATCACTTCGTCGGTATCGAACACCCGCAAAGCGCCATCGGCATCGTGGCCTTCGGTGGGAATGATTTCGTTTTTAAAACGGCCTTGCACCGTGGCTTCATGCGCCAGCCGGTGTGAGCGGGCGGCAAACTCATCCTGCTGCTGACGGCTGATGCCATGCATCTTACCCAGCAACTCGGCGGTCAGGCCCATCATGCCAGCAGCTTTGGCCACCGAGGTGGCTAAGGCCGGGTGAAAGTCCACCCCATGATTCATCGGCACATGGCCCATGTGCTCAACACCACCAATCAGGTACACCTCACCCATGCCGGTTTGAATGGATTTGACCGCATCGTGCAGTGCCTGCATCGAAGAGCCACACAAGCGGTTGATGGTGGCGGCAGGGACCGAGTGCGGAATACCAGCCAGCAAGGAAGCATTGCGGGCGACGTTAAAGCCTTGCTCCAGGGTTTGCTGCACACAGCCCCAGATGATGTCATCAATCTCGCTGGCATCCAGCTGCGGGTTACGCGCCAGCAAGGAGGCCATCACATGGGCTGATAACGACTCAGCACGGATATTGCGGTAGATGCCGTTTTTTGAACGGCCCATCGGGGTACGGATGCAATCAACAATTACGGCGTTTTTCATCTGTTTGACTCCTGCGCTTAGACCGGGAAGAAACGCTGGCCATCGGCGGCCATGGCGCGGGTTTTATCGGTCACCTGGTAAATTTCACCCAGATGGGCGTACTTGTCGGCCAGAGCAACGAAATTGGCCAGACCCAGGGTATCGACGTAACGTAACGGACCACCGCGGAAGGGCGGGAAGCCCAGGCCGTAAATCAAGCCCATATCGGCTTCAGCAGCGCTGGCAACAATGCCTTCTTCCAGACAGCGAATGGTTTCGTTGATCATCGGCACCATGGTGCGGGCAATGATGTCTTCGGCGCTAAACTCGGTGGCGCTGTGGCAAATGCCGGCCAGCAGTTCGCGGCTGGCATCATCCACCGCTTTTTTCGGCTTGCCTTTGGCATCTTTGCTGTACGCATAAAAACCAAAACCGTTTTTCTGGCCGTAACGGTTGGCCTGGTACATGGCGGCGACCGGATCATTGTCCAGCTTGGCCATCCGGGTTGGGAAACCAGCGGCCATGACATCGGTGCAGTGGAAGGCGGTGTCCAGTCCAACCACATCCAACAAATACGCCGGGCCCATCGGCCAGCCGAACTGCTTTTCCATCACCTTGTCGATTTGGGTGAAGTCGGCGCCATCCAGCACCAGCTTGCTAAAGCCAGCGAAGTAGGGGAACAGCACCCGGTTGACGAAAAAGCCCGGGCAGTCATTGACCACAATCGGCGACTTGCCAATTTTGGCAGCGTACGCCACCACAGCAGCCACGGTTTCTTCCGAGGTATCTTTGCCCCGGATCACTTCGACCAACGGCATCCGGTGCACCGGGTTGAAGAAGTGCATGCCACAGAAGTTCTGCGGCCGGCTCAGGTTTTCGGCCAGTGAGTTGATGGAAATGGTCGAGGTGTTGGAGGTTAAAATGGCATCGTCGCTTAGCAAGGCTTCGGTTTCTTTTAACACTGCGCCTTTGATTTTCGGGTTTTCCACTACAGCTTCCACCACGATATCAGCGTCTTTGACACTTTCATAGCTGAGCGATGGCGTAATGCTGGCGATAACTTTGGCCATGCCGACAGCGTCCAAGCGGCCGCGCTCGACTTGCTTGGCGAGCAGTTTGGTCGCTTCGCCCATGCCGAGCTCCAGCGCCTGCTGATTGATGTCTTTCATCACCGCCGGCACGCCTTTGCTGGCCGACTGGTAAGCAATACCACCACCCATGATGCCGGCACCCAGTACGGCGGCTTTGTTGACCGCTTTGCTGGCCGTTTTGGCAGCTTTTTTTGCTTTGCCTTTGATCAGCTGGTCGTTTAAGAACAGACCAATCTGAGCCGTGGCCGCATCGGTTTTGGCCAGCTTGGCAAAGCCCTGATTCTCCAGTGCCATGGCACCGGCACGGTCCAGCCCGGCTGCCGCTTCAATGGTTTGCACCGCGACCATCGGCGCCGGGTAATGCTTGCCGGCGGTGGCAAACACCATGCCTTTGGCGGTGTTAAAGCTCATGGTAGCTTCGGTTTTGTTCAGTTTCAGCGGCTGCAGCTTGACGGCACGCTTTTGCTGCCAGTTCAGCTTGCCGGCAATGGCATCTTGCAGCATGGACAATGCCACAGCTTCCAGCTTTTCTGGTGCAGTGACGGCATCGATCAAGCCTTCCTGTTGGGCTTTGGCTGCATTGCGATCTTTGCCGGTGGTGATCCACTCCATCGCATTGTCGGCACCAATGATGCGCGGCAGCCGGACGGTGCCGCCGAAACCTGGCATCAGGCCCAGTTTGACTTCCGGCAAACCAATTTTGGTGCTGCTGTCACCGACCCGGTAATCACAGGCCAGAGTCCACTCACAGCCGCCGCCCAGTGCAAAGCCGCGGATCGCCACCACGGTTGGCACCGGCAAATCTTCACAGAGATCGAACACATCGGACGCCTGTTTGATCCAGGGAATGAGCTCTTGTTCATCGCGTTGGAACACCGGCAAGAATTCGGTGATGTCGGCGCCGACGATAAAGTTTTCTTTACCACTGGTGAAAAGCACGCCAGTTACCGATTTATCTTGCTGCAACAGTTCCAAAGCGGCCTTGCAATCTGCTAAGGTTTGTTGGTCGAACTTGTTGACGGAGCCTTCGGCATTGAAGGTAAACTTGGCAATGCCGTCTTCGATTTGCTCGACGGTAATGCGTGGACTTTGATACATCATGCATGGTCTCCCTTTAAGTCAGGTCATGTGTGCAGGGTCACGCGCTAACTGGTACGATGAGATAGCGTTCTTTCCAGTGTGTCGTGGATGGCTGGAAAATTCAACTGTTTTTTAAACAGGTGTTTGACTTTTGCCAGTTTGATCGGTCATCACGCGACAAGAGTACTAAACTATAGGCAGGAAATGGACTGAAAGCATGGTCAAGCACTCGAAAATTAATGCAGCTGGCAAGCGTACTTTGGCAGCCTTGTTGTGGCTGTTGCCTGGCTGCTGGCTGCTGGCCGAGCCCCTGGATGAGCAGGGGGCTTTACGGGCTGAACAGCGCGAGCAATTTTTACATGCCGAGCTTCGCATCGGCTCAACCAATCGCAATCAGGCTGAAGCCTGGCTGGAGCAGTTGGCGGATTATCCGTTGCAGCCGTATCTGGAGTTGCGCTGGTTGGAAGGGCGCTTGTCAGCCAGTGACGCCATTGAGCGCTTTTTAAGCCGTCATCAGGGAACGCCGATGGACTGGCCACTGCGTAAGCGCTGGTTGCTGTATCTGGCGCAGCGCCGCTCTGCCGAGTTATTTCTCGCCAATTACCGTCCTACTCAGGACGCTGAGCTCAATTGCCATGCACTGCGCTTCCGGCTGGAAAAAGAAGCACCGGAGCGGATCTGGCCCGAAGTACGGGCTTTGTGGACCGTTGCTGTCTCCCAGCCCAGAGCCTGTGATCCACTGTTTGCCCGCTGGCGCGACGCCGGCCAGATGACGCCGGAGGTGATCTGGCAGCGGGTGGGCAAAGTGGCCGACGGTGGCCAGGCCAATTTGTTGCCCTATCTGCGTGGTTTAATGCCGGCACGTGATCAGTATCTGGTTGATTTGTGGATCCGCGCCCGCCGCAACCCGGCCGTGGTCGCCCAGCGCAACTTCTTTCCGGGCCGGGACGCCAGAGAACGTGAAATTTTGGCCTATGGGCTGCGGCGCCTGATTTGGCGCAATGCCGATCAGGCTTTAAGCACCTGGCAGCGTTTTGCCGAGGATCCGCACTTTACCGAAGCGCAGCGGCAGGTGGTGATCCGTGCTTTTGCCGTTGCTCTGGCAAGCCGGGGGGACGAGCGGGCCGAGCCCTGGATGGCGCAGGTGCCGGTTGAGCACATGGACGATACCTTGGCGCACTGGCGCATTGCCCATGTGTTAAAGCAGCAGGACTGGCCCAGAGTCCAGCAGCTGATCGAAAGCATGCCGGAAGATTTGCAACAAAATGCCGCCTGGCAATACTGGCTGGCGCGTTCGCTGGAGCAGCAAGGCCAGAGCGAGCAAGCCAGGCTGCTGTGGCAGGAGCTGGCACAGCGTCGCAACTACTATGGTTTTATGGCGGCATCCCGGCTTGGGTTGCCGCCCAGCTTGTCGCACCGCTCGGTGCCGGTGACCGATGGCGAGGTTTCGGAGCTAACCCAACACCCATCGGTGCAGCGGGCGAAAGAGTGGCTGGCGCTGGGGCGGATGACCGAAGCGCGGCGGGAGTGGAACCATTTGCAGCGCACCGTCGATGAGCAAACCAAACTGGCTTCTGCCCGTTTAGCAGCACAAATGCAGTGGTACGAACGTTCCATTTTTTCTTTGGCCGATGTTGGTTTTTGGGATGATATTGAGCTGCGCTTCCCGTTGGCATTCAAGGACGAAATGGCCGAGGTCGATACCGCCTGGGCCATGGCCATCACCCGCCGGGAAAGCTCCTTTATGGTGGATGCCAACTCGCCGGTTGGTGCCCGCGGGTTGATGCAAATCATGCCCGATACCGCCAACTACATTGCCCGCCAACCGGTGCAACTGGGCCAGTTGTACAACCCCATTACCAACATAGATTTTGGTACCAACTACCTGAATTACCTGATGCGACGTAATGATGGCAACTTGTTGATTGCCACCGCCTCCTACAATGCCGGTTTTGGCCGGGTACGGCAGTGGATCCCGAAAGACGAAGCTGTGCCGGCGGATATCTGGATCGAAACCATTCCGTTTCGGGAAACCCGCGAGTACGTCAAAGCGGTGATGGCGTATTATCAGATTTACAATATTCGTATGGACCAGCCGGTGGATGTGTTTGCACCTTTGGTTACCATGCGGATTGGGCAGGATCAGGATTGATGCTATGATGCGGCTTTCACTTCCAGACACAGACACAAGAAGGATGCTATGACGGACATCAATCCTGCACTCTATGCAACCCATATTCAGACGTTGCAACAACGGACCCGCCAACTGCTGGAGCGGGAGAATCTGGATGGGCTGGTGATTCACTCTGGCCAGAGCAAGCGCAAGTTTCTCGATGACATGGATTACCCGTTCAAAGCCAATCCTCACTTCAAAGCCTGGTTGCCGGTGGTGGATAATCCGCATTGCTGGTTGCAGCTGGACGGTGTCAACAAGCCAAAGCTGATCTTCTATCGGCCGAAAGACTTCTGGCACAAAGTGCCTGATGAACCCGCGGATTTCTGGGCCGAGCACTTTGACATTCAACTGCTGGAAAAAGCCAACCAGGTCGAGCGCTTGCTGCCTTACGACAAAGCCCGGTTGGCCTACATTGGTGAGTACCTGGAGGTGGCGCAAGCGCTGGGTTTTAGTGAAATTAACCCAGAGCCGGTGCTTAACTTCCTGCACTATCACCGTGCCTACAAGACCGATTACGAACTGCAGTGCCTGCGCCAGGCCAATAAGATGGCGGTGGCCGGCCATCGTGCCGCCCGTGCTGCTTTTTATGCCGGTGGCGCCGAGTTTGACATTCAGCTGGCTTATCTGGCGGCCGTGGGGCAAACGGAAAATGAAGTGCCTTATGGCAACATCATCGCGCTGAATCAAAACTGCGCCATTTTGCACTACACGGCGCTGGAGCGGAAAAAGCCCAGTCAGCCGCACAGCTTCCTGATCGATGCTGGTGCCGAATTTCATGGCTATGCGGCCGATATCACCCGGACCTACAGCTTTGATCAAGGGCACGAGTTTGCCGAGCTGGTCAAAAGAGTGGATGCCATTACCCTGGAAATGGTGGCCGGACTGAAGCCGGGCATCAAGTACAGCGAATTGCACTTGCTGACGCACCAGCGCATTGCCCAGTTGCTGGCGGACTTTGACTTTGTCCGGCTGGATGCCGATGCCATGGTGGAGCAACAAATCACCCGGGCTTTTTTCCCGCATGGGCTTGGCCATCATCTGGGCTTGCAGGTGCACGATGTCGGTGGCTTTATGCTGGATGAGCGCGGTACCCATTTGCCGCCACCGGAGCAGCACCCTTTTCTCCGTTGCACCCGTCTGATCGAGCCGTCGATGGTGTTCACCATAGAGCCGGGGCTGTATTTTATTGATTCCTTGCTGGATGAGTTGTCCGACGCTCAGAAAAAGCTGCTAAACTGGGATAAAATTCAGGCCTTTAAGCCATTTGGCGGCATCCGGATCGAAGACAATGTCATCGTGCACCGGGAGCGCAACGAAAACATGACCAGAGATCTGCAGCTGGCTTAAACCACGCGCTGATCGGTCGTCCTGTCAGTCCGGGGAACTATGCAATATCGCTCCATTATCCGTATTCTGGGGTTGCTGGTCGCTGTGTTCAGCGCCAGCATGCTGCCGCCGGCATTGGTGTCACTCTGGTATCAGGACGGTGCCGGGGTGCCTTTCCTGCTGTCCTTTGTCATCTGTGTTTTTACCGGCCTGCTGATCTGGTACCCCAACCGCCAGTACCAACGCGATCTGAAAGTGCGGGACGGCTTTTTGATCGTGGTGATGTTCTGGCTGGTGCTGGGCGCGGTGGGCACCTTGCCATTGTACCTGTCGTCCGAAACGGGCATGGGGCTGGCCGATGCCACCTTTGAGGCCTTCTCTGGCCTGACGACCACCGGCGCTACTGTGTTGACCGGCATTGAAACCCTGCCCAAAGCCATTTTGTTTTACCGTCAGCAGCTGCAGTGGCTGGGCGGTATGGGCATCATTGTTTTGGCGGTGGCGATTTTGCCGATGCTAGGCGTTGGGGGCATGCAGTTGTACAAAGCCGAGACGCCGGGCCCGGTGAAAGACAACAAGGTAACGCCTCGTATCGCCGATACCGCCAAACACCTCTGGCTGATTTACGTGGTGCTGACGCTCAGCTGTGCGCTGGCCTACCGTCTGGCGGGTATGGGCTGGTTTGATGCGGTTGGCCATGCCTTTTCCACCGTGGCTATTGGTGGTTTTTCAACCTACGATGCCAGCATCGGGCACTTTGACAGCAGTGCCATCAACCTGGTGTGTGTGGTCTTTTTGCTGATTAGCGCCATCAATTACCCGCTGCATTTTGCTGCCATGCGGGGGAAAAACATTTTGACCTATTGGCGTGATCCAGAATTGCGGGCCTTTTTGTTTATCCAGGGTTCGCTGGTACTGCTGATTTTTATTGGTTTGCTGCGTAGCCAGGTGTACGACACCAGCTGGGAAGCCTTTGATCATGGCCTGTTTCAGGCAGTCTCCATTTCAACCACCGCAGGCTTTGCCACCGGCGGTTTTGCCTACTGGCCTTTGTACTTGCCAATTTTGCTGATTTTTTCCAGCTTTATTGGCGGCTGTGCGGGCTCTACCGGTGGCGGTATGAAGGTGGTGCGGGTGTTGCTGTTGTTTTTGCAAGGCAAGCGCGAGCTGAACCGGTTGGTGCATCCGCGAGCCATCTACAGCATCAAGCTGGGGCGGCGGGCGGTGCCGGACCGGGTGGTGGAAGCCGTTTGGGGTTTTTTCGCTGCCTATGCGCTGGTTTTTGTCATCATTATGCTGCTGCTGATTATGACCGGCTTGGACAACATGACTGCTTTTACCGCAACCGCGGCCTGTTTGAACAACTTAGGCCCAGGGCTTGGCGAAGTCGCTTCGCATTATGGCGACCTGGCAGACGTCAGTAAGTATTTGCTGGTGCTGGCGATGGTGTTCGGCCGGCTGGAAATCTTTACCTTGCTGGTGCTCTTTACCCCGGCCTTCTGGAAAAACTGAGCGCTAAATAAAAATGGCGCTCACCTGAAAGAGTTTCTCCACTTCGCTGATGTGCTTTTTATCCACCAAAAACAAAATCACATGGTCATCGGTCTGGATGGGAATGTGATCGTGAGCGATGATGACTTCATCGCCCCGGACGATGGCACCGATGGTGGCACCGGGGGGCAGTTTAATGTCACCGATGGCTTTTCCCACCACTTTGGAGGTGGTTTCATCCCCCCGCGCAATGGCTTCTATCGCTTCAGCCGCGCCACGGCGCAGCGAGTGCACATTGACGATGTCGCCACGGCGAATATGCGTCAGCAAGGCTGAGATGGTGGCTTGTTGCGGCGATACTGCGATATCGACTTCACCGCCTTGCAGCAAGTCAACATAGGCACCGCGTTTGATTAGCACTATGGTCTTTTGAGCGCCCATTCGTTTGGCCAGCATGGCCGACATAATGTTGGCTTCATCGTCGTTGGTGACGGCAATAAAGACATCGATTTGCTCAATGTTCTCCTCTTCCAGCAGCTCTGGATCAGAAATATCACCCACATAGACCAGGGTGTCGTCCAGCGCACCGGACAAAAACTCCGCCCGCTCTTTGCTGCGCTCAATCAACTTGACGCTGTAGTTGTTTTCCAGCGCTCGTGCTAGGCCGTAGCCAACATTGCCACCACCGGCAATCATAATGCGACGGTAGCTGCTTTCCAGCTTTTGCAGCTCGCTCATCACTACCCGGATGTGCTTGGTGGCAGCGACAAAGAAGACTTCATCATCGGCTTCAATCACCGTGGTGCCAAGCGGTTTGATTGAGGTACCGCGCCGATAAATCGCAGCGACCCGGGCATCAATATTCGGCATATGGACTTTCAAGGTGGACAGCGCATGCCCGACCAGCATGCCGCCGTAATAAGCGCGTAAACCGACCAGGCTGACCTTGCCCAGGGCAAACTCCACCACCTGCAGAGCGCCTGGGTAGTCAATTAAGCGTCGAATGTAGTCGGTCACCAGGGTTTCAGGGGCAATAAAGTGATCCACCGGCATGTCTTCGCGCCGAAACAGCTGGTCGCGGTATTTCAGGTATTGGTTGCTGCGGATGCGGGCAATTTTCAGTGGGGTATGGAAAATGCTGTAGGCGACCTGGCAAGCTACGATATTGACTTCATCGCTGCTGGTCACCGCGACCAGCATATCGGCATCCTCAGCGCCGGCTTTTTTCAGGATATCCGGGTGAGCGCCATAGCCGTGAATCACTTGCAGGTCGAACCGATCCTGCAGCAGGTGCAGCTTTTCCATGTTGGTATCGACCACGGTGATCTCATTCATTTCCCCAACCAGATTTTCGGCCAGGGTTCCACCGACTTGTCCCGCACCCAGAATAATGATTTTCATGTTGGTTGTTCTGCCGTCACTGCTTTCATCACTTTAGCATAGAAAAAACCGTCCAGCTGCTGCTGGCCAGGCAGGATTTGCCAGCCGTTGCTGTGGCCGTGGATCGGCTGCAAGCGTGCATCCGGGGTTCGCTGCAAAAATTGCGTCAGCTGCTGCTGGTTCTCCTGGCGAAAAACGCTGCAGGTGGCGTACAGCAAGATGCCACCGGGTTTAAGCAATGGCCAGAGCTGTTGCAGCATCTTTGCTTGAATGTCGGCCAAAGCCGCAATGTCGCTGGCTTTGCGTAACCAGCGGATATCCGGGTGGCGGCGAATGACGCCGCTGGCGGAGCAGGGCGCATCCAATAAAATCCGGTCAAAGGGTTCGCCATCCCACCAGCTGGCTGGTTCAGAGGCATCGGCAGCCAGCACCGTCGCTTGATGTTTTAAGCGAGCCAGGTTGGCATGCACCCGCTGCAAACGCTTGGCATCAACATCCAGTGCCAGCACCCGGGCTCTGGGCGCCAGCTCGAGAATATGGCTGGTTTTACCGCCAGGTGCACAGCAGGCATCCAGAATGCGCTGCTCATTGCGCGGCTCCAGCAAGGCTGCCGCATATTGGGCCGCGCCATCCTGCACCGAGAACCAGCCGTCGTGGTAACCAGGCAGCAAAGTGATGTCGCAGGCCTGCGTCAGCACGATGGCCTCTGGTAACTCGGCCAGTGGTTGCTGATGCTCAATGCCGCTTTCCGTGAGCGCCTGCCTAAAAGCGCTGATGCTGACTTGCTGTTGATTGACCCGAAGCCACAGCGGCGCTTTTTGCTGGTTGGCCTGCAGGATGTGCTGCCATTGCTCAGGGTAGTCTTGCTGCAGCATCTGCACCAGCCAGCCTGGGTGGCTGTATTGCACAGTCACCGGAAGCTGGTCAAACTGCAGCAACTCGGGCCGCCGCTGCACCGTCCGCAGCACGCCATTGATCAGGCCGGTCATCGATTTGCCTTTGAGCAGCCTGGCGGCTTCAACGGTCTCGCTAATGGCAGCATGATCGGGGATGCGCAGCCAGTGCAGCTGGTAGATGCCGACATAAAGCAAAAATTGCAGCGGGCGCAACTTTTTGACCAAGGGTTTTGCCATCAGCTGGCGACAGACATGATCCAGCTGCGGCAGATGACGCAGTACGCCAAAGCAGATTTCCTGCAGCAGCGCCTGATCTTTGCTGTCGTGCAATTGTTGCTGTGCTTCGGGCAAGACTTCGGACAAAGAGCGGCCTTGTTCGACCACCTGAAAACAGCATTGCGCCGCCAGGGCGCGAAGATTAGTTGGCATCCTGGGTCCGAATGGGCTGACCGACCTGGAACCAGTCGGCCCGGCCATTTAAGAAGTCTGCAATCGACATCGGTTTTTTGCCGGGGGGTTGCAAGCGGGTAATCACCAGCACACCTTCTGCGGTGGCAATTTTTAAACCCTGGCGATTGAGTGCCAGTACCTGGCCCGGGGAGGCTGGCTCAATGTCCGGTTCAAGGTGAGCTGACCAGATTTTAATGCGGTGGCTGCCGTGCGCCAGCACGCTAATGGGCCAGGGATTAAAGGCCCTGATCTCCCGCTCCAGCTGAGCAGCAGTTTTATCAAAGTCGAGCAGGGCTTCGTCTTTACTGAGCTTGGCAGCGTAACAGGCCTGGCGTTCATCCTGGCTTTCTGCCTGCTGTTGCAATGCGGGCAATTGATTCAGAGCTGCAACCAGTGCCTGGGGGCCAAGCTGTGCCAGTTTTTGGTAGAGGCTGGCGCTGGTGTCGGCGTCGCTGATGCTGCATTCAACTTTGCTCAGCATGGCGCCGGTATCCAGCCCTTTGTCCATTTGCATAATGGTAATGCCGGTCTGGTGATCGCCAGCCCAAATGGCGCGCTGAATGGGCGCGGCACCACGCCAGCGCGGCAGCAAGGACCCATGCACATTGATGCAACCCAGCCGGGGTGTATCCAGCACACTTTGCGGCAGCAACAGGCCATAGGCAACCACCACCATCACATCGGCTTTCAGCGCTGCCAGTTGTTGTTGGGCTTCGGCCGCCTTAAAGTTAGCCGGCTGATAGACGGGCAACTGGTGCTGCTGCGCCAGTTGCTTCACCGGACTGGCCGTTAATTGCTGTCCACGGCCGGCCGGGCGATCGGGCTGGGTGTACACCGCCACCAACTGATGCTCGCTGTTGAGCAATGCCTTCAGGTGATCTGCGGCAAACTCAGGGGTACCGGCAAAGACAATACGAAGCGATTCTGTCACGCGAAGTCCTGTATCAGAGTGCATGGCGGGCAGCCAGCCGGGCTTCTTTTTCCAGCTTTTTCCGGATCCGGTCACGCTTGAGCGGGGATAAGTAGTCGATGAAAAGCTTGCCGAGTAAGTGATCCAGTTCGTGTTGAATGCAAATGGCCAGCAAGCCATCGGCCTGCAGTTCAAACCAGCTGCCATCCAACTGCTGTGCTTTAACGGTGACCTCAGCAGCCCGCTCTACCTTGGCGTAGCTTTGCGGCACGGACAGGCAGCCTTCTTCGTAGGTGGTCTCGCCACTTTTGCTGGTGATTTCCGGGTTGATCAGCACCAGGGGTTCATCACGCGACTCGGAAATGTCGATCACCACTACCCGCAAGTGGCGGTCCACCTGGGTAGCGGCCAGGCCAATGCCATTTTCATCGTACATGGTATCCAGCATGTCCTTGACAAGTTGCTGAATTTCAGGGGTAATCTCTGCTACGGGTTTGGCGACCGTCCGCAGTCGTTCGTCCGGGAAGTGCAACACTCGAAGTACGCTCATAGGCTCCACAAATACTATGCTTAAAGGAAATAACTGTGCTAAGGTCTAATTTTAGCCATTAATGTGCGCAATGAACAGCTTCGTCTGTCATAATTACAACAAGATCACGCTGGGGATGCTGGCATGTTAAAACCTATCCTTAACTTATTGGCGCTGTGCGTCTTTTGTTTTACCGTAACTGTTTCTGCGGATGTTTTGCAGGTTCGTGAAGGCGCGCCGGAGCGTTATATTGTCAAGCGAGGGGATACCTTGTGGGACATTTCGGCCATCTATTTGAATCAGCCGTGGCGCTGGCCTGAACTGTGGCGGATGAACCCGCAAATCGACAATCCCCACCTGATTTTCCCCGGTGATGTGCTAATGCTGGTCTACGATGCCGATGGCCGGCCTATGCTGGTGCGGGATGATCGGGTTCGCCGGCTATCGCCGCATACCCGGCAAACCGATACCCGTCCTGCTGCTGTTACCACAGTGCCGCTGGCGATGATTCGGCCATTCTTAACGCACGACAAGATGATGAGTGCCGATGAGCTGGCAACCAAACCGTACATTCTTGGCGCCAGCAGCAACGTTAAAAATGCCACTGAAGGTCATATCCTCTATGCCCGCGGCGAGCTGGAGCCAGATAAAGGCTATGCCATCTACCGCCGTGGTCGTCCTTATGTCGACCCGGACAGCGGCGACAAATTGGGTTATGCGCTTACCCTGGTTGCCACCAGTCGGGCTTTTCGAGCTGGCGATGCCGAGCAGAATGTACCGGCATCCCTGTACTTAGTTGACGTGAAACGAGAAATTCGCCAGGGTGACATTGTGTTGCCGGCTATCGATGGTGAGGCTTTGCCTGCCTATTTCCATATGGCCCGGCCAGAGCAACCACTGGAAGGGGTGATCATTGATACCACCTCTAAGCTGCGTGAATTTGCCAAGTGGGACATTGTGATTATCAACAAAGGCGCGGTGGATCAGCTGGCTCCCGGCCATATGCTCGATATCCTGCGGCCTTCACCGACGGTGGTCGACAGCCGCAATGGTCAACCGGTCTATATGGAAGATGCCAGCCGCTACCAGCGACTTGCCAGCAACTTTGGCCATGAGCAAATTGAAATGCCTCGCGAGATGGTTGGTCATCTGATGGTGTTCAAGGTGACAGAGCGTGCCAGCTTTGCCATTGTTACTGATACATTACGACCTGTCCGGGTGGGAGATCGTATCGTCAACCCTTAACAACATTGCTGGAGTCGTATCATGGATGATAGGCTGCCGTACTTGATATTGGCGCAAGCGGGATTGAACGGTTACCACCTGCAACGCCTTGCGCCACATTGCTCTGTCACCGAGTTGTGCCGCCAACCCATCAGCACTTTGCGTGCTCTGGGGCTGACGGAGCGACAAGCTCTTGCCATTCACACACCTTCAGCACAGGCCTTGCAACAGGCAGAAGCCTGGCTGGCAGCGGATGATGCGCATCACCTGATAAGCTTTGATGATGGTCGCTATCCGGCATTGCTCAAGCAAACTCGTCAACCGCCCCTGTTGTTGTTTGTTGCAGGCAACCCGGCCATTCTGAGTCAGCCCCAGCTGGCAATGGTTGGCAGCCGCCAACCCAGTCCGACCGGCAAGCGTATCGCTTTTGATTTCGCTGCCGAGCTGGTGCGTCATGGCTATGTGGTGACCAGTGGCATGGCCCGTGGCATTGACAGCTGCGCCCACCAAGGCGCTCTTTCCATTGCCGGTCCTACCATAGCGGTGTTGGGGCATGGGTTAACGCGCATTTATCCCAAATCGAATCAGGCCCTGGCAGAGCAAATTCGCCAGCAAGGCGCCTTGGTTACCGAGTACTTTCCTCAGGTCGATGCCAGGCCTGCACATTTTCCGCAGCGCAATCGCATTGTGGTGGGGTTGTCGCAAGGCACTTTGGTGGTGGAGGCGGCACTCAAAAGTGGTTCCTTAATCAGTGCACACCTGGCGGTCGATGCCAACCGGGATGTGTTTGCCATTCCCGGCTCTATTTACCACCCGCAGTCGGCGGGCTGCCATGCCTTGATCCAACAAGGCGCTAAACTCACCACCTGCGTGGCCGATATTTTGGAAGAGTGGACTTTTTCTGCAAAATCGGGTCTAAAGCAACAACAAAGTGAAAAAAATACCACGCCAGACTTGTTCGATGACACTTTGTTGGCTAACGTAGGAGATGAAGCTACTGCGGTTGACCTGATCGCAGAACGGTCAGAGCTTTCAGTAGCAGACACGACCATTGCTTTGCTGCAGCTTGAGCTGGCAGGTCTGGTGGCAGTAGTGCCTGGTGGCTACATCAGAGTGAGGAGTACCTAATCATGTTTGATATCCTCGTTTACCTGTTTGAAAACTACATCCACAATGAATCGGAAATCTACACCGACCGTGCTGATCTCACCAAAGAGCTCAGCCTGGCAGGCTTTCATGATGACGATATATTTCGTGCTTTGCAGTGGCTGGAGAGCTTGTCCAAGCTGCAGGAAAGTCATGTTAAGCCCTATCTGACCAAAGTCAGTGTCAGTGCAACCCGCATCTACACCCCGGAAGAAAGCCGCAAGCTCGATAGCCAGTGCCGTGGCTTTCTGTTGTTTTTAGAGCAAATCAATGTGCTGGATGCCAGTACCCGTGAGATGGTGCTGGATCGGGTGATGGATCTCGATGGTCCCAGCATCAGCCTGGATGATTTGAAGTGGGTGGTGCTGATGGTCTTGTTTAATGTCCCTGGCCGTGAAAACGCCTACGCCCAAATGGAAGATTTGATTTTCGATGAGCCAGACGGCCCCTTGCACTAGGGGCTGCACTGCTGTTGGGTCAAAGCCAGCCTTGTGGCATACTGGCCCGATTCCAGGCTGGTGGGTTTCGATGACCATGACCGCGCACACTGATCCACTGTTTAAGCTGTCCCAGCAACCGGGAACTTGCCCGTTATGTCAGCACCCGCTGCAGATCAAGTCGGGTAAAAAAGGCCCCTTTTTGGGGTGCAGCAACTATCCAGGTTGCCAATACCTGAAGCCTTTGCACGAGCACGAAGATACTGTGGTGAAGTTGCTGGAGCAGGAACCTTGCCCCAGTTGTGGTGGGCCTTTGGCGGTCAAAAATGGCCGTTATGGCATGTTTATTGGTTGCAGCAACTACCCGGCCTGCGATTTTGTGGTGCATGAAGATGACAGCCAAAGTGAAACCTTTGATTGCCCGGACTGTGGCAAAGGCCAGTTGGTCGAGCGCATTAGCAAGTATGGCAAGCACTTTTACGGCTGCAATCGCTATCCAAAATGCAAGTTTCTGCTGAATGAGCAACCTGTTGCAGGGAGCTGCCAACAGTGTGGCTTTGCACTGCTGATCCGCAAGAAAACGGCCAAAGGGGAGCGACTGCTCTGCGCCGATAAAGCTTGTCAGGCCGAGCAGTCGTAGTTAGTGCCCGCCCTGAAAGGTGGGCACTAACGTAGCGCAGGGATGCGCTGCCAAAACCATTGGTGTAAGCAATTGATTTTGCGAGCCAGGAAAAACCGCGTTTTTTTCCTGGCGACTCCGCGAAACGGCAGGGATGCCGTTTCAGGATGGAAACTAGCTATGGTCAAATTTTAGTAAGCAGTAGCTCCAGCTCGGGAAAATCCTCTGCTGGCAGCAAAGCCATCAGTTGGGCAAAACGCTTTGCCAATTGCTCCGTGGTGTCGGCGGAAAGGTTGATATGGCCCATCTTGCGACCGGGGCGAGCCGTTTTGCCGTACCAGTGCACATGCAGACCAGCAATGGCGAGTAGGGCGTCTGGCAACTGATCCAGCCCCAGAATATTCACCATCAGCGTTGGGCGCAGTACCGTGGTGGCGCCCAGCGGCAAGCCGCAGACTGCCCGGATATGGTTGGCAAATTGGCTGGTATCGGCTCCTTGTTGGGTCCAATGGCCAGAGTTGTGTACTCTTGGTGCTAACTCGTTAACCAGCAATTGCTCGCCGACCACAAAAAACTCAATCGCCAGCACCCCAACGTAGTTGAGCTTGTCGGCAATGGCCTGAAACATCTGCTCGGCCTGAGCTTGCAGCGGATGCTCAGATCTTGCCAGCGATACACTCAGCACGCCGTTGACATGATGGTTTTCGGTCAACGGGTAAAATACCGTGCTGCCATCTTTGCCGCGGGCACCGACCAGAGAAACTTCGTAATCAAAGGGAATAAACTGTTCGGCCACAATGCCTTGCTTGGCTTTTTTTGAGGCTTGCTTCAAAAACTGCGCCACCTCAGCCCAGACCGCATCCAGTTGCTCCATCTGTTTTAAGCGCCACTGGCCTTTGCCATCGTAGCCTTCAAGAGCACTTTTTAATACCAGCGGCAGTCCAAGTTTGGCGACAGCCGCCTCCAGATCCGCTTTGCTTTGTACCAGATGAAAGTGAGCACTGGCAACGCCTGCCTGCTGCAACAAGGCTTTTTCCAGCCGGCGATCACCACCAGCCTGAATGGCATCCTGGCCTGGTAAAAACTTGCCACTTTGTTCACAGAGCTCAAGCACCGCAGCCGGGATGTGCTCAAATTCGGCGGTGACCACATCTGCATCGCGCAGTGCCTGAGACAAGCCTTCACCCAGCACTTGCTGACTGAGTGGATCGACAATTTGATCACTGCGCACATCAAACGCCTGCACCTCGATGTTCAGCGGCATGGCATCCAGCGCCATCATGCGGGCCAGCTGGCCTGAGCCCAATACCAGCACACGCATCAGGGCAGCTCCGATGGATCAGGTTGACTTAACACGGTATCGGTTTGCTGTTGGCGAAAGGCATCAATTTTTTGCATCAGATCTTGATTGTGGGTTGCCAGGATTTGAGCCGCTAACAGGCCGGCATTGGCAGCACCGGCATCGCCAATCGCCAGAGTACCTACCGCAACGCCTTTGGGCATTTGCACGATGGAAAGTAACGAGTCCAGGCCTTTCAAAGCCTTGGACTGGACAGGTACACCCAGCACCGGCAAGCTGGTAAAAGCCGCTGCCATACCGGGTAAATGGGCGGCACCACCGGCTCCAGCGATAATCACCTTCAAGCCCCGCCCGGCCGCATTGGATGCATAGTCGGCCAGCAGTTGTGGTGTTCTGTGGGCAGAGACCACTTTGGTTTCGTAGGCGATGCCAAATTGATCCAGCATGGCCGCTGCATGCTTCATGGTCGGCCAGTCCGACGTTGAGCCCATGATAATGCCAACCTGCATTGGTAAATCCTTCTGAAGAGAATGAAGTGTGTTCGCGAAAGCGGTATTATAGCGGCTTCTGACCCCGAATTAAATTTTTACTGAAATGACGATGGCTGAAATTGTTTCCACTCAGGCAGCCGCAGAGCTGGTTCAGGCTGGCGAAGTGATTGCGTACCCGACCGAGGCGGTCTATGGCCTTGGCTGCGATCCACAAAATGAAGCCGCTGTGATGCGGCTGTTGGCGATCAAACAGCGCCCGGTCGAAAAAGGGTTGATTTTAATTGCAGCCGATTACTCGCAGTTGCTGCCTTACATCGATGATGCGGCGATTCCATTGGAGCGTCGGGCCGAGATTTTTTCCAGCTGGCCGGGCCATATCAGCTGGGTACTGCCAGCCAGTGCTCAGGCACCGGCCTGGATAACCGGGCAGCATTCGAGCATAGCGGTGCGGGTTAGCACCCATCCGGTGGTGCGGGCGCTGTGTCAGGCGTTGGCGATGCCGCTGGTGTCCACCAGTGCCAACCGAGCCGGTGAACCGGCACTGACCGACAGCGCCGAAGTACTGCGGCAATTGGGCGGTGATATTGCCGCACTGGTCGCCGGTGATTTGGGCGGAGCCGCCCAACCCAGCCAAATCCGCGATGCCATCAGTGGCCAGGTTTTAAGGAGTTAAGATGTCCAATAGCAGTCAGCAGCAACTGGCCGAGGTACAAGGCTTTTTACAGCAATTGCAGGATAGCATCTGCCAGGCATTGCAGCAGGCCGATGGCGAGGCCCGTTTTGTCGAGGATGCCTGGCAACGCGCTGAAGGTGGCGGCGGCCGCAGTCGGGTGCTGACAGGCGGTGCTGTATTTGAGCAGGCAGGGGTTAATTACTCGCATGTCTATGGGGCCCAGATGCCAGCTTCGGCCACGGCGCACCGACCGGAGCTGGCCGGGCGCAGTTTTCATGCCTGCGGTGTATCGCTGGTGATTCACCCGAACAATCCCTACTTACCGACGACCCATGCCAATGTGCGTTTTTTTATTGCTGAAAAAGCGGGCGAGCCGCCGGTCTGGTGGTTTGGCGGTGGTTTTGATCTGACGCCTTTTTACCCCTTTGAAGCCGATGTGGTGCATTGGCATCAGGTTGCCAGGGCGGCGGTCGAGCCGTTCGGCGCGGAGTATTACCCGCGCTACAAAAAGTGGTGCGATGACTATTTTTACTTAAAACATCGTGGCGAAACCCGCGGTGTCGGCGGTTTGTTTTTTGACGATCTGAATGAGCCGGGCTTTGAGCAAAGCTTTGCGCTGATGCGTGCGGTCGGTGAGGCCTTCTTGCCGGCTTATCTCCCGTTGGTAGCACGCCGCAAAGAGACGCCTTATGGCGAGCGCGAGCGGCAGTTTCAGTTGTACCGCCGCGGCCGCTACGTGGAGTTTAATCTGGTGTTTGATCGCGGTACCTTGTTTGGGCTGCAAAGCGGCGGTCGTACCGAGTCCATTTTAATGTCGATGCCACCGCTGGTACGGTGGCAATACGGCTTCCAGCCCGAGCCCGGCAGCCCGGAAGCCGCTTTGTACGAGCGTTATCTGCAGCCACAGGACTGGTTAGGAATTAACGGCTAATTATACAGCTAAATTAGTTGGGACTAATGACTGGCGCACTGATGTATTGGAGATATTACCCATCGTTGATTATGTGTTTTTTTTATGAGATAAGTTAATCAGCTAATAAGTTTCTTTTATATTGCAGGGAGCTAAAAATGATGCAGGGTATCAGTGTTTTTCAATTACTATTTATCATCATTGTGGCTTTTGTAGCTGCATCCATCCTCTACTCTAAGAGGCAGTCTGGTTTTTATGCAGCCATTTGTTTGCTGTTGTGCTTGCTTTTGCCCCCTGTCGGCTGGATTTATTTTGGATTTATGATGTTACGAAAACAACCCGTTGCACCATCTTAAACTAATTGGTATTAACCATATGACTCGCCAGTTGCCCCAGCGACTGGCGCAGCCCTTCGCGTAACATGGTGTCCTCAACTACCTCGTTTAGCGCCTGGTCCATGCAAAACATCCACTGATCGCGCAGCTGTTGATTGACGGTAAAAGGCAGGTGGCGGGCGCGCAGCCTGGGGTGGCCGTATTTTTCTTCAAACAACGCGGGGCCGCCCAGCCAGCCGGATAAGAATTCAAAAAACTTTTGCCGTATCGCATCCAAAGGTTGGGGGTGAATGGCCAACAGCTCGCGCGCCTCAGGCGCTGTTTCCATCACATCGTAAAAACGGTTGGCCAGGCGGCGTACTGCTGCTTCTCCACCCATAATGGCATAAGGCGTTTGCTTCGGGGTTGGGTGTTCTGGCTGGCGCTTAGGTTGTTTTTTATGAAATACTTGCTGCAGGATTTGTTTGATGGACATAAAAGTGGACCGTTACGCTGTATTTGGACATCCGATTGCGCACTCTAAGTCGCCGCTTATTCATACGCTCTTTGCACAGCAATGCGCCGAGGCCATGCAGTACCAGGCGATTTTAGCACCGCTGGATGGCTTTGCCGAGAGCTGGCAGGCTTTTGTTGCCGCAGGTGGCCGGGGCGGCAATGTGACGGTGCCCTTTAAAGAGCAGGCCTTTGCCCTGGCGGAGCAATTGACCGAGCGGGCGGCGCAGGCTGGTGCCGTCAATACCTTGTATTTTGATCAAAACGGTCAGTTGTGTGGCGACAACACCGATGGTGCCGGCCTGGTGCAGGACTTGCTGCGGCTTGAAGCGCCGCTAAAAGATCAGCCGGTATTGCTGCTTGGCGCCGGTGGCGCAAGTCGCGGTGTGATCGAGCCTTTACTGCAGGCAGGTGCTGCATCCATTACCATCGCCAATCGAACCGCCGCCAAAGCGCAATTGTTGGCAGAACACTTTGGCAGCAAGGTGAGCGGCTGCGCTTTAACAGATATTCCAGCAGGCACTTATCCGTTGGTGATTAATGCCACCTCATCCGGCTTGGCCGGAGAGCGGCCAGCGATTGCACCAGAGGTCCTGAGTGGCTGCACCTTTGCTTACGACATGCTTTATGGCAAGGAGCCTACCGCCTTTTTGCACTGGTGCGCGCAGCAAGGGGTTGCCCGCCAGGCGGATGGTCTAGGTATGCTGGTGGGGCAAGCAGCAGAAGCCTTTCGCATCTGGCGTGGTAAAACACCTGCGACAGAGCCGGTGATAGCGGCCTTAAAAAAGGCGCTGGCATGAATCAGCAGCTGATCTTTAATCATGACTTTGTGTATAGCGCCGAGCAAGATGCCGTCAGCTTCAGCTGTTTATTGGCAGGGCTTCGGTTGACCGGCTATATTGCCCGGCCTGACGAGATGTCGGCAGACGTCTGGCTTAGCCAGGTACAAGCGGCTGCCTTTGATTGGGAAGATGCGGCCGAGCAGGCGCTTGCCGAGGAGTGCTGGAATGAGGCCGGCGAGTTCTGGCTGCCGGCCCCTGTAAAATACTAAGCCTGCTCTGCCAGATACTCATCCTTTAACAGCACATAATTTTTGGCGGATGCGGCTAAGAAGGCGCGTTCGGCCTCGGTTAATGGGCGGGCTTGTTTGACCGGGCTACCAACATACAAATAGCCGGACTGCAGAGTTTTGCCAGGTGGTACCAGACTGCCAGCACCAATAATCACATCATCTTCTATTACCGCATCGTCCATCACTATTGCGCCCATGCCCACCAGGATCCGATTGCCAAGGATACAGCCATGCAGCATGCACTTGTGGCCGACAGTCACATCCTCACCAATAATAAGCGGGGAGCCTTCAGGTTTGCTTGGGCTGGTACGGGTGACATGCAGCACAGTGCCATCCTGCACATTGGTGCGGGCACCAATGCGAATGCGATTGACATCACCGCGGGCCGCCACCAGCGGCCAGATGCTAACATCTGCTGCCAGCTGCACATCGCCAACAATAACGGCAGATGGATCAATATAAACACTGTGATCAAAGCTTGGGTTGATGCCACGGTACGAGCGCGTTGTCATGATAAATCCTCCTGTGCTGCATTAGTATGCAACAGTTGGCGCTTAAATGCCCGTGGCGGGCGAACTTTAAGCGAACAGTGCTGAAAAGCGCTATTTTAACGAATAACTGCTTGCAAGGCATTAAAAGCTCCCTATAATGCCCACCCATGCCAGCGGGGCAGCGAATAAGCGCTCTGCATCGGGATGAAAAAAGTGCGGTAAATGCTGAGATTCAGCCTTGACAGCAAGATTTAAATCCCTAAAATGGCGCCCTCGCTTGCAGATGAGCCTAAAGCTCTCAAAAAGCGATGAGAAGTGAAGCGGTTTGAAC
>NZ_JAUZVY010000007.1:0-247370 GCF_030717955.1 Alkalimonas delamerensis
CACCGGTAGGCCTTTTTGCGTTACGGTTTTCTGTTCAGATTACCATGCCTGTCAAAGCTCCAATGCTCTGTGCCAAGTAACTCCAGATAGGATTTGGCCTCGGAAAGAGGAACGGCATGGATAAAGTGTTGTTGATGGTCAAGAAAGATTAACCATTGCTGGTTGCTCTCAGCAAGCTCAGATGCTGATAGGTAGCGATGCATTCCGAGGAAAAGTGGCGGATAATGCTTCCAGCCTTTTTGGCTGCGAAAGATGTAATCGCTTTGGTAATCCAGATGCAGGTAATTGGCCTGCTGGATAGCGGAAAGCTGGCTTTTATGGACGATGTTGACAATGGCGATGCTGTTGCTGCTTGCAATCAGTTGTTGGTAGCGCTGCTGCTGAAGATCCTGGCCTTGCTGTCTAAGAGCAAGGGTATCTGCAAAACTCTGATCCAGTGGAGGGCTGAGCTCTAGAGCAAAGTAGGCCTCTCGGTAATCCCTGAATAATTGCTCCCAGCCATCGTCGTCATCACAGGCTAACGATCTGTCTTGCCATTTGAACACAGTGCTGGAAGGTTTGAGAGCGATGCTCCTTATAAAGTCCCGATAAGACGCAATGGGCAGCGCTAGAGTTTGCTCGATCACGCTGACGGCAGGGAAGCTTTCGAGCTCTTGATATAAGCTGCTCCATTGAATAGCTGATTCACTGTGCTGACAGTGGTGATAAGCTTCGGTCAGCTGTTGACTAAGTTGCTCTGTATCAAGCGCAACCTGCAGCAAGCGTATTTGTTGTGCGGTAAAATCCTCCGCGGTAAGGCTGGAAAAGAGGGTAAAAGCAACAATTGAGAGCATGGTAATGTCATCAGCTAAAACACCAGATTAACACTATTTTAGTTGATGTACTACTTTGAGGCGGGGGTTGAAAGTGCTGCCGCCATCATGCAGCGCAATCGCTCGATGATCTGCTTTTTACCGGTTAAACCAAAGGTTCTGGCTAAAGAATCAAAGGATCTCTTTTGCCACAGCAGGGCTATGCAGAGCTCGGCATCTGCAGCTGGCACATCCTGCAGATGCTGATTAAACCAATGCAGCAGCTGGCTATAAATAAGTTCGAAAGGACGCTGCTGATCGGCAAACAGGATCAGCGCCTGATAATCCAACTGACTGAGTGTTTGCTGTGGTGGTGTGACTAATTGTCGAAGCAGTGCGGGGGAAAGCTGCGAGTAAAGGGCCGGGACTTGATCATAGAGCTGGCGGCTAAAGCTGCTTTCCAATTGCCTGATGGTACTTTGGTGCTTATTGCTTTGCTGCAACATCAGCAGTGAATGCTCACCGCTGGCCTGATCGGCTTTGACGCCCAAGCGTACCGGCACAAAGCCAGCTCGAGACCAGAAGCTCAGCAGCGGTGCCGATACCGCAAAGCTGGTTCCGAGCAGGCGCTGCGCAGATTGATAGTGTGCACTGATACGGCTTAGCAGCTCAGTGCCAAGGCCTTGCCCCTGCAATTTGGGGTGCACTACTATGCGCTGGACACGGGCCATCGGCGCTTGGGCAAGTTTGGGTTGTTGCAGGTGAAACGTCAGGCTTTGTGCCAACAAATGCCCTTGTACCCGTCGCTTGCCAAGCAGTACTTCTTTACTGAGTAATTCGGGTAATTTGCCTTCCAGACTAACCAGGGCACAAGCCAGCAGGTTGTTGTGTTGCAGCAGGGCAAAGACTTCCAGTTGCGGGTTATCCAGCAAAGCGGCCAGATCATCGACTTTGGTTTGGTAATGCGCCAAAGACAACAAATGAAACAAAGATTGCAGCAGCTCTGGCTGCTTAAGCAGCTGGCCGGAGTTGAGTTGTTGCAGCTGCAATGCATCGATAGCGCCGTCCCACTCCGGATCTTGCTCCGATAGATTTAACAGCAAGCTATGAAACAGCAGTTGTTCGAGTGGATCGCCATCCGCATAACGTATCGGCTGCGTGAGCTGCAGCTGTTTAAAACCGGCAAAGTGCTGCTGCAAATAAGCCTGAAAACGTAACTGAAAGCCGCGGCCGGTGCCTTCATAGCCGTGCTCAGTGGTGGCAAAAACGACTCTGGGATAGGCCTGCACCAGTTGCTGCAACAAAGGGGTGGGGATGGCGGCTGCTTCATCCACCAGCACCAAATCAGCATGCGGTTGCTGCTTTAGCAGCACATCAATCGGCAGGTAACGCAGCAGCGATTGCTGTTCAGAACTGACATGGGCACAAAAGTGCTGTTGGCAGATAGCCGCAGCTGACTCAGTGGGCGCCGTCAACAGGATTTGTTTATCGTGCTGTGCTAATTCAGCGGCAGCCAGCCCAAGTGCTGCTGATTTACCCCGGCCCCGATGCGCGGTCAGCACCAAAGGGCGTTTGCGATGGCCCAGCGCTACTTTATGAATGGCGGCAACTGCAGCTTGCTGCTCGGGGCTGGCATAAGGTGCCGGTGCTGGCTCAGGGGTGGTAATTTTCGGAAAGATGGGGGCTTGCTGCACCTCATCGGGTGTCAGCCAGGCCAGTGCGCATTGCTGCAAGCGCTGGCAGAAAAACCGCACAAAATCACCCCGGTGTTTGCTTGCATCCAGTGGATAGGGCAGCAGATGGCGATGGTCAGGGTTCGGTTGTTGCATCCACTGCTCAGGCTCTGGTGTCAGCAGCAACCAAAGACCATCCGCTTTAAGACTGCCGCTAACCGCAGCAACCAAATCGGCAGGAAAACCTTGCTCTGCATTAATAATCAGCCAGTCGCACTCAGTGCCGAGCTGTTTGTGTTGTCGGCTCGGTACCAGTGCACCAGCCGGCGCATCCGGGCCAATCCAGCACAGTTTGTCCGGCTGGAAGTGTTGCAACAGCTGCTGTACTTCCGGCAACAAGCGGCTGTTGCTGCCACTGAACACCACGGGCAGGCGGCATTGGGCAGCGCTGGCGGCTCTGAGCCAATCAGGCAGCTGCTGCACCAACATCAGGCGATGGCCTCCAGCCTGGCGTAGGCGGTGACCAGCCATTTGCTGCCCACCTCGTCAAAATTAACCTGAATTCGTGACTGAGCCCCGCTGCCTTCGTAGTTTAGGACGGTGCCTTCGCCGAATTTGCTGTGCAGCACCCGTTGTCCGAGCTTGTAGCCGGTACTCTCAAAGGCAAGATGGCTGGCTTGCTGACCAAAGCGTCCCCCTGTGGCGGGCTGCACCACCCGGGTGGTCAAGCGGATGGGCTGCAGATACTGCTCGGGAATTTCGCGCAGAAAACGGGATGGCAGTTGGTGGTGCTCCTGGCCATAGATGCGGCGACTTTCGGCGTGGCACAGATACAACTTTTGCATCGCTCGGGTCATGCCGACGTAACAGAGGCGACGCTCTTCTTCCAGCCGGCCGGGCTCATCGGCGCTTTGCTGGCTGGGAAACATGCCTTCTTCCAGGCCGTTGATAAAGACCAGCGGAAACTCCAGCCCTTTGGCGCTGTGCAAGGTCATCAGCTGGACCGCATCGGCGTGCTTATCGGCCTGGTACTCACCGGCATCCAGCGCAGCCTGGGACAAAAAGGACTCGAGCGGCGTCATTTGCTCGTCGGCCTGGTAAGGCGCACTTTGACAGGCGCTGATCAGTTCGTTTAAGTTCTCCAGCCGGGTCTGAGCTTTTTCACCCTTTTCGGCCTGGTACATGGCGTAGAGGCCTGAGCGTTTGATGGCATGTTCGGCTTGTTCGTGCAGTGGCAGCTCCATGCATTCGCTACTTAACTGCTCAATCAGCTCGATAAACTGGCCAATGGCATTGGCTGCACGACCCGATAGCTGCTTTTCAGCCAACATCCGCTGCAGACTTTGCCATAGGGTCAGCTGCTGGCTACGGGCTTCTGCCCTTACTTTGGCCAGGGTGGTGTCGCCAATACCGCGAGCTGGCGTATTAATCACCCGCTCGATGGCAGCGTCGTCGTTGCGGTTGGCAATCAGCCGCAGGTAGGCCAAGGCATCTTTGATTTCCTGCCGCTCGTAAAAGCGCAAGCCACCGTAGATGCGGTAATTGAGCCCTGCCTGGATCAAGGCTTCTTCCAATATCCGCGATTGGGCGTTGTTGCGGTAGAGGATGGCTGCATCGCTTAAGGTGTTGCCTTGCTGCTGCCAGTCCTGAATGCGGCCGACAATAAAACGGGCTTCATCCAGTTCATTAAAGGCGGTGTAGAGCGAAATGGGCTCGCCTTCCTGGCCATCGGTCCACAAGTCTTTGCCGAGCCGGTCGCTGTTGTTGGCAATGACGGCATTGGCGGCTTTTAGAATGGTGGCGGTGGAGCGGTAGTTTTGCTCCAGCCGGATGGTGACAGGCTCGCTGAAGTCGCGCAAAAAGCTCTGAATGTTTTCAACCCGGGCACCGCGCCAACCATAAATCGACTGATCGTCATCGCCGACTATCATCACCTTGCTGTCTGGCCCTGCCAGCAGCTTTAGCCAACGGTACTGAATGGCGTTGGTATCCTGAAACTCATCCACCAGCACATGGCGAAAACGCTGTTGGTAGTGTGCCCGTACTTCAGGGTGTTGCTGCAATAACTCGACCGAACGCAGCAGGATCTCAGCAAAATCGACCAGCCCGGCCCGATCACAGACATCCTGATAAGCGGCATAAATCTTCAGCATGGTTTGCAGGCTGAAATCGCCGCCGGCTTCAATTTGGCCTGGCCGATCGCCCTCGTCTTTGCGGGCATTGATAAACCATTGAATTTGCTTAGCGGGCCAGTGTTTTTCATCCAGATTCAGGCTTTTCAGCACCCGGCGGATCAGCCGGTACTGATCGTCGGAGTCGAGGATTTGAAAGCCCTGCGGCAAACCTGCCTCCTGATAGTGGTGGCGCAGCAAGCGGTGCGATAAGCCGTGAAAAGTGCCCATCCAGAGGTTGTGCAAGCTGACCCCGACGGTGTGCTCAATGCGACCACGCATTTCCTGCGCGGCTTTGTTGGTAAAGGTCACTGCCAGCAAGCTGTAAGGAGCGACTCGTTCGACCTGCATTAACCAGGCCAAGCGATGGATCAACACCCTGGTTTTGCCACTGCCAGCCCCTGCCAGCACCAGCATATGCTGCGGCGGCGCTGCCACAGCTTCGCGTTGGGGGTCGTTCAGGTCATCCAGCAGGCTCGATACATCCATCAGGGCATCCGATTGTTACAGAAAAAGGCATTATAACAGGCCTGAGCCGCAGGCCAAGATTTGGTGGATGGATATCCAGTGTTTATCCCAGCAGTTTAATCAATTGCGACAGCTGGGTGAGCCGCAGATGGGGCAATACAGGGACTGAGCTTTGATGGTGATCCAGCCAGGCGGCCTGGCAACCGGCGCTGAGTGCGCCCATCACATCGGCCCGGTGGCTGTCGCCGATATGCAGGATCTGTTGTGGCGTAAGCTGCAGCTTTTTGGCGGCGGCCAGAAATAGATCTGGAAAGGGTTTCATCCGGCCATCCGGCCCGGCCTGCAGACTGAACTGAAACAGATCCCCAAGCCCCATGCGCTGGATGCAGGCATTGCCATTGGTGATCGCTACCAGCTGATAGCGGCTGGCCAATTGCTGCAGCAACCGACGCACTTCTGGTGTTATGGAGATCGTCGTTCGTGCCTGCCAAAAAGCCTGATAAGCGGCTTCGGCGATTTTAGCCGCCTTACCAGTCGCCAGCCCAAGCTGAATTAACCCTGCTTCCAGTCCCAGCAAGCGCCAACGGCCAATATCGTGGCGAATGTCCGGTTGTTGTTGCCCCAGTTGCCAGCGCTGCTGACTCCAGTAGTCCAGCGGTTTGTGCAGCTCAGGCGCCAGTTGTTGCTGCAGGCTGTGCAGCATCGCCTGTTCGGCCGCCAGCAAGACCGGCCGGTTGTCGTACAGGGTGTCGTCCAAATCGAATGATAAGACTTGAAAAGGCGCCAATGCCTTATATAACTGCATTAACTTTTCTTCCTTGCTCTGGGATGCGCACCATCGTACACCTTAGCCAAGTGCTGAAAGTCGAGGTGGGTGTAGACCTGAGTGGTGCTTAAATTGGCGTGGCCGAGCAGTTCTTGCACGGCGCGCAAGTCGCCACTGGATTCGAGCAGATGGCTGGCAAAGGAGTGGCGCAGCATGTGTGGGTGCAGCGATTGTGGCAGCCCTTGCTGTTTGGCCCAGCGTTCGACCCGTTGCCGGACCTGGCGGGTGGAGATGCGTTGTTGCTGCAGGCTTAAAAACAGTGCCTGACTGTCCTCTGCCGGCAGCTTGGGGCCGGCCAGTTCGGGCCGGTGCTGCAGCCAGCTTTGCAGTGCCTTGATGGCGAAGCGGCCAATGGGCACCAACCGATCTTTGCTGCCCTTACCCCGCACCCGCAGCAGCCGCTGGTGCCAGTCAATGTCCGGTAGATTGATGTTGACCAGCTCTTCCAAACGCAGGCCGGACGAGTAAAACAATTCCAGCATGGCGCGATCGCGGTAGCCCAGGCTATCCTCGGGCTCGGCATCCAGCAGCTGGCGTATTTGATCGACATCCAGTTGCTTCGGCAGGGTTTTCGGCGCTTTGGGGACTTTCAGCTGTTGGGCCGGATTAATCTCCAATCCAAGCTCGGGCTGCAAAAAGCGAAACAGGCTGCGCAAACTGGCGGCGCGCAGGGCCAGTGAGCGCGGCGCTAAACCTTGCTGAAAATCCTGCATCAGCAGGCGTTGCAGCATCGTCTGTTTTACCTCCGACCAAGAGGACACCGGCAAACGGATGGCAATGGCTTCCAGCTGCTGCCGATAGCTGCTCAGTGTGGCCTTGCTGTACTGACGCTCATGGCGCAGGTGATCGATAAAACGTTGCAGCGGCCCGGCCAGCGCCTCAGGCAAGGCTGAGCCCGTCTGCTCAGGCGACATGGTGCGCCGGTGAGAGCACCCGCACCACCAGTTCGGCGATATGGGCCAGAAACAAGTTGTCCATCTCGGGCTGGAAGTGATCGTCCTGCTCACTGCCGAAGGCCAGCAAGGCCAGCGGGGTATCGCCGGCCTGAATCAATTGCAAAGCGACCGAATGAATGCTGGCCGGGAAAATCAGTTGCTGCTCCTCCTGGTTTAACCGCCCGAGATAGAGGTTGCGATCGTTCAGGCGCCGGTTGAGCAGCAGTTCAAACTGGCTGTAATCCGGCTTGCTGCCCTCGGCGGCAAAGGAGAACAGCTTGCAGGCATGCACGCCTGGCATGGCGGTAGTAAAGGCGGTTAAGTGCTGCTGCAGCTCGCTGGCGTGCCGGCACTGCATCAAATCGACATGCAATTGATTCAGCGCTTTAAAAATCAACTCGTTGTGACGGGCGATGCCCATCAGGCGGGTGATCTCTTCTTCCAGAGCGTGGATTTTCTCCCGTTGCAGCTCCAGCTTGCGCTCGACCAGGGAAATACTGCCTTTTTGCGAGTGGGGTAAACGCAGCTCTGCCAAGAGCTCTGGGTAGTGCAGGAAAAAGTCCGGGTGTTGCTGCAGGTGATCCATCACCAGGGCGGCTTGCATTCGCTGCTCATCGGCTTGCAGTTCAGCGGCTGTCAGACTGTTGTTTTCTTTGTTGCTACTCATAAATTGATTTGTCCGTCGTATACGTGGGTGGCGGGGCCTGTCATCCGAACCGGTTGGCCGGGGCCTTGCCAGCGAATGGTCAGGCTGCCACCGGGTAAGTCTACCCGCACTTGTTGTTGGAGTTTTTTCTGCAAAGCACCCACTACCACAGCAGCGCAAGCTCCGGTACCACAGGCCAGGGTTTCACCGACACCGCGCTCCCAGACACGCAGCTTGATGTGCTGAGGGTTGATGATCTGCATAAAGCCGATGTTGGCGCGCTCCGGGAAGCGCTCATGCAACTCGAATAAAGGCCCCAGAATGTCAACCGCGGCGGTATCCAGTTGGTCAACAATGGTCACCGCGTGGGGATTGCCCATTGAAACCACCCCTGCCAGCAAGGTTTGATCGTCGGCCCGCAGAATGTAAGTGGTTTCCTGTTTGTTGGCTTTAAACGGTATGCGATCCGGCTCCAGCTGCGGCACGCCCATATTGACTGTGACCTGGCCATCTTGTTCTACCAGCAGCTGAATGGTACCTGACTTGGTGCTGACGCCGATTTTGTGTTTGTTGGTCAGGCCGCGGCTACGGACAAAGCGGGCGAAACAGCGGGCGCCATTGCCGCATTGTTCCACTTCGGAGCCATCGGCATTGAAAATGCGATAATGGAAGTCCAGATCCGGATCATAGGGTGGCTCGACCATCAGCAGTTGATCAAAGCCAATGCCAAAGTTGCGATCGGCCAGCCGGCGAATTTGCTCGGGCGTGATGTAGACATTGTTGCTGACGTTGTCCACCACCATAAAGTCGTTGCCAAGACCGTGCATCTTGGAAAAGTGCAGCACAGTCCCGCGTTTGTCATGACGCTGCGCTGTCATGGGAGCGTTTGTTCGCCGCGCCATAAATCCTGCCATAGTTCACGTTGCCGGATCAGATGGCAGTTGCCACCATCCACCAGCACTTCGGCCGCCCGGGGCCGGCTGTTGTAATTGGAGCTCATGGTAAAACCATAGGCTCCGGCTGAGCGGACCGCCAGCAAATCGCCTTCGGCAATCGCCAGATCGCGGTCTTTGCCGAGAAAATCACCGGTCTCGCAGACCGGGCCCACCACATCGTAGCGCTGGGTTGCACGGTCACTTTGTTGCTGCACCGGCACGATGGCTTGCCAGGCGCTGTACAGTGCCGGCCGGATTAAGTCGTTCATGGCGGCATCGACAATGGCAAAGTTTTTTTCCTGACCTGGCTTTAAGTACTCCACCCGGGTCAGCAACACGCCGGCATTGGCCATAATGGCCCGGCCCGGTTCAAAAATCAGCGTCAGTTCCGGGTAGCGTTGCAAGCGTTCGACCACAGCAGCGGCGTACTCGCTGGGGTGCGGTGGGGTTTCTTCCTGATAACGGACACCCAGGCCACCACCGACATCGATGTGTTGCAAGCGGATCCCAAGGCCAGCCAGACGGTCAATCAATGCCAATAGCTTGTCCAGCGCATCCAGAAAAGGTTGAGTTTCGGTGAGCTGTGAGCCAATGTGGCAGTCGACGCCGACCACCTGCAAGTGAGAAGCGGCGGCTGCTTGTTGGTAGATGCGCTCGGCATCATTGATATCGATGCCAAACTTGTTGGCTTTCAGACCGGTTGAAATGTACGGGTGGGTTTTGGCATCGATGTCCGGATTGACCCGGATGGAAACCGGTGCCACTTGATCCAGCGACTGGGCCACCTGCTGCAGGCGCATCAGTTCGGCTTCCGACTCGACATTGAAGCACTTGATGCCCAGTTGCAGCGCATAACGCATTTCGTCGGCGGTTTTGGCCACACCAGAAAAGACCACTTTTTTTGGATCGCCGCCGGCAGCGATGACCCGGCGCAACTCACCTTCGGACACGATGTCAAAACCAGAACCCAGTCGGGCCAGCACATCCAGAATAGCCAGATTGCTGTTGGCTTTGACGGCATAACAGATCAAATGGGGGTGCCCTTTGGCGGCATCGGCAAAGGCATGATAATGCCGTTCGATGGTGGCCCGGGAGTAGACATAACAGGGGGTGCCGTAATGACTGGCAATGTCTGTTAAAGGCACGTCTTCAGCAAAAAGCTGCTGCTCACGGTAATTAAAATGGTCCATATGGCTCGCTCTGAGAAACAAAGTTGTTGGTTTTTTCAGGGGGATCGCTTGGCTCTTCTGCGACAGTTTCCGGCGGTTGTGGTAAGGTAAGAGGACCTTTTTGGCCACAGGCTGTGAAGGCCAGCAAAGCCACCGCGACCAAGGCGAAACGGGAAACAAGCAAACGAGTTCGGTAAGCTGGATGCATGATGATGTATTTCATAAATTGCCAGACACTCTATAATCGCATCCTTAGCCGCAAAAGCAAACAGCTGACGCTATGAATGATCGCGAATAGGCTGAATTCGTTGGCTGAAACCTGTGCACACCGACCGGCGGCTAGCCGGGTGGGTCCCGGTTAGTCCGGACTTTGCGACGAACCGCCAGTACAACGACTGGCATAGCTACTCAAGATGAGCCAATGTTATGACAACACTTCCTTTTGTCGATACACCCAGCCAGGGGCCATGCCAGAGCGTGGTGGTCTGGCTGCACGGTTTGGGTGACTCAGGTCATGGGTTTGCCCCCATAGTGCCAGAGCTGCGCTTACCAGCTGATGCCGGTATTCGTTTTATTTTTCCGCATGCGCCGGTGCAGCCGGTCACCATCAATGGTGGCATGGAAATGCGTGCCTGGTACGACATTAAAAGTATGGACTTATTGAGCCGGGCCGACGAAGCCGGTGTTCGCGATTCTGCGGCCAAGGTACAGCAGTTGCTGGATAGCCTGATCGCCGAAGGCATTCCCTCCGAGCGCATTGTGCTGGCTGGATTTAGCCAGGGCGGCGTTATTGCGCTGCATTTGTTGCCGCGTCTGCCCTACAAACTGGCGGGCGTGATGGCGTTGTCCACCTACCTTTGCGCACCCGATAAGCTGCCAGCAGAGGCCGTGGCTACCAACAAAACAACACCGGTCTTTATTGGTCATGGCACCCAGGACCCGGTGGTGCCGATGGCCGGTGGGCAACAGGCGTTTCATGCCTTAAAAAATCAGGGCTTTCAGGTACGCTGGCACGAGTACCGGATGGAGCACAGCGTGTGCGCCCAGGAAGTGGCCGACATCCGCAGCTTTTTGCAGCGTCTGCTGATCACTGAAAAGGAGTGCTGAGGTGTCCCAGACTTTACGCATAGCAACCCGGAAAAGCGCGCTGGCACTGTGGCAGGCTGAATACGTGAAAGCCGAGCTGGAAAAGCATCATCCTGATCTGCAGGTGATGTTGGTGCCGATGTCGACTCAGGGGGATAAAATTCTCGACACGCCGTTGGCCAAAATTGGAGGCAAAGGGCTTTTTGTCAAAGAGCTGGAAACGGCCTTGCTGGATGGACGGGCCGATATCGCGGTGCACAGCATGAAAGATGTACCGGTGGCCTTTCCGGATGGCCTGGTGCTGCAAACCATTTGCCCGCGGGAAGATCCGCGCGATGCCTTTGTTTCCAACCGTTACGCCAATCTGGATGCGCTTCCCGCTGGCGCTGTGGTTGGCACCTCCAGCTTGCGCCGGCAGTGCCAGTTAAAAGCCAGACGCCCCGATTTGGTGATTCATGATCTGCGTGGCAACGTCAATACCCGTCTGGCCAAGCTGGACCAGGGCGACTTTGATGCCATCATTCTGGCGGCGGCAGGGTTAATTCGGCTGGGCTTTCAACAGCGTATCGCCGATTGGCTGGAACCCGAGCAAAGCCTGCCAGCCAATGGTCAGGGGGCGGTTGGCATTGAATGCCGGGCTGACGATGTGGTGACACAGCAATGGCTCTCTGCACTGCATGATGCCGATACCGCGGATCGGGTGCTGGCCGAGCGGGCGATGAACCGTCGCTTGCAAGGTGGTTGCCAGGTGCCGATAGGCGCTTACGCGGAACTGGCAGGGGATCACCTCTGGTTGCGCGGCCTGGTCGGCTCGCTGGATGGCGACCAGATACTGCAGGCGGAAGCCAGAGCGCCGCGTCAGCAAGCCGAAGCCCTGGGTGAGCAGGTCGCAGAAGCACTGCTGGCCCAGGGGGCTGCCGATTTGCTGGCAGCCGCTTATCAGGACCGCGCATGACAGCGCACAGCCTGTTAATCACCCGACCAGCCGGCAAGGCCGATGGCTTGCTGGCCAGCCTGGATCAGTTGGGCTATCAGTATCTGTATCAGCCTCTGATTGCGACCCAACTGGTACCGATCAAAGCCAAAGAGCAACAATGGCTGCAACAGGCCGATCAGTTGATTTTTGTCAGTGTCAGCGCCGTCACCTCGCTGCAGCAGCAGCTGGATGCCAGCACGCTGGCGGCTCCCCTTCGGGCTGTCGGCCACACCACCGCCACGGTGTTGCAGCAGTGGACCGGCCGCGAGGTGCTGTACCCGGACGATCAGCGCAGCGAAGGGGTGCTGTCGATGCCTTGCATGCAGCAGGTGGATGGTCAGAACATCGTGATTGTACGGGGGCAAAGTGGCCGTGAACTGATGAAGCAGGGGCTGCAACAGCGGGGAGCCCGGGTGCGTTATGTGCAAAGCTACCATCGGTTGCCAATCGAGCTGGATGGCTGTGCCTTGTATGCATTGTGGCAGCAGCAGGTGAGTTGTATTCTGGTCACCAGCGAAGAAATTATGCGGCGGTTATTTTCGTTACTACCGGTCGAGGGCCATGACTGGTTGCGCAGCCGCTACTGGATCCTGGTCAGCCCGCGCATGCACGATGCCGCGCTGACACTTGGCATTCCGGTGAGCAAGATTATACTGGCAGACAATGCCAACGACAGCGCCTTGATGGCAGCGATAGGTCACTACAAAAGAGGTTACTTATGAGCCGTGAGCCGGATACCACTGAAGCAGCTGCAGCAGAGGCAACGCCACAGGAAGGCGATGCGATGCGTTATCTGTCGGAAGAAGCGATGCAAGAGCCTGCGCGGAAAACCGGCAGGGGCATCGCCTGGCTGGCGCTGTGGTTGCTGTTGATGTTGCTGGCTGCACTGACAGCGGCTGCCTGGTGGCTTTACCCGCAATTTCAACAACTGAGTCAGCTGCCTCAGCAGCAACAGCAGCAGTGGGAGCGACTGTTCAGTGAAGAGCGGCGCTTGTTGCAACAGCAAAGCCGGCAGGTGCAGGCCGATATGCAAGCCGGGCAGGAATCATGGTTGCGGCAACAGCGCCTTCAGCAGCAGGAGCAACAGCAGCAATTGCAACAGCAAGCGGCTCAATTTCAGCAGCAGCTGCGTTTTCTGGAGCAGCGGCTGGAGCAACAACAGGGTGCAGCTCCCAGCATCTGGTTATTGGCAGAGGTGGACTACCTGCTGCGGATGGCCAGCCAGAAAATCTGGCTGGAACTGGATGTGGCCACCAGCCAACAGTTGCTGAAAAGCGCCGACAGTCGGCTGGCACAGTTGGCGGAGCCATCCTTGGTGATGGTTCGTGAAGCCATCCGGCAAGATCAGCAAGCGCTGGCGCGGCTTCGGATCCCCGATCCGGTCGAGACGCAGCTGGCCATTCGTGCGCTGCGTGATCAAGCGCTGGAACTGCCTTTTACACATCAAGCCGGGCCTGTGTTGAAAGCTGAGGTGCCCGCAGAGCAAGGCTGGCAACAGCGCTGGCGGCAGCTGTGGCGCCAAGGCCTGAGTCAACTGGTGCAGGTGCGTCGGGCCACGGCGGATGATGAATTTAGCCTGAGCGCAGAGCAGGAGTTCATTGTGCAGCAGCGGTTGCAACAGCAACTGGTACAGGCCGAATTGGCGGCGCTGCAACAGCAGACACCGCTGTTTCGGGCCAGCCTGCAAGAGGCCAAAAGCCTGGTGCAGCGTTTTTACCTGGACTCTGCGCCGGCTACCCAGCAACTGCTAGCCCGGCTGGAAGCCCTAATTGGCCAGGAGCTTCACCCAGGCCACATCGCGCCCTTTCAAAGTCTGGAGGCATTGCAACGTTATCAGCGCACCATCGATTTGCTGTCGGATGAAGCAGGAGAGGCGCCATGATGCGACTACTGCTGTTGGTGTTGTTGCTGGCGCTCGCCATGTGGTTCGGCCCCCTGGTATTGGCCCAGCCAGGCTATGTCCGTATCGTGGTTGCCGGCTATACCCTTGAGATGACTTTGGTGGGGCTGTTGAGCTGCCTGTTGCTGGTGATGCTGCTGAGCTGGCTGGTGCTGCGGCTGTTGCGTTTTGTTTGGTTGCTGCCCAGTCGATCCTGGCGCTTTTGGCAGTGGCGCCGGCGACAAAAAGCCGAGCAAGCCTTCCAGCAGGGGCTGCGCGCTTTTGCGCGGCAACAATGGCAGGATGCCGCGGCTTTGCTGCAACAATCGCTGCAGCATCACCAACACCAGCAGGAAAAGCAGATGTTGGCCGGTTACGCCGCCTTTTATGCCGGCCAAAAGCAACAGGCTGAGCAGTTGGTCCAGGCGTTGCCCGAGTCCGATGCCAATACCTGGTTTGTCAAAGCCGACCTGCTGATTCAGCAAGGACGTGCGGCCGAGGCGGCCCAGTTGCTACAGCCCCGGATGGAGCAGCAATCAACGGCCTGTGGCCTGGGCCAGCTCTACCTTTACAGCTTACAGCAAGCCGAGCAGTGGCAATCCTTGCTGGAACAGGTGCCGACGGCGCTTAAACAGCGTTGGTTTAGCAAGTCGCAATGGGCCGTGCAGCGTTACCAGATTTATCCCAAAGCCATCAGCAGCCTGGTGCAGCAAGGGCAATTTTCCGAGCAGGCCGATTACTGGCAACAGTTGCCTGGCAAAGAGCGCAAATCGGTGGCGGCTGCGATTGGCCGGGCCTGGGCCAAAGCCAATCAGGGCCAAACGGAGCAGGCGGAGCGTCTGCTGGTCAATACGCTGGCGCTGGCCGATGTGGAGCTGGCCTGGCCTTACCTGCGGCAAATTCCACTGGGCAACTCGGTGTTGCAACTGCGCAAACAGGTGCAACACTGGTTGCGTGATCATGCCGCCAATGGTTACCTCTATGCCGTGCTGAGCTGGCTGGCTGCGCAGGAAGGGGAGCTGGAGCAAGCGCGGCTGGCCTGGAAAAAAGCGTTGCAGTACCAGCCTGAACTGGCGACGTTCGGATCGCCCTGATGGCGCAGCTCACCGGGCTGGCGCCAGTCAGCCGGCCCGATGCGCGGCTGTTGGTGCTGGGCAGCATGCCAGGAGCCGTGTCACTGGCGCAGCAGCAGTATTATGGTCATCCGCGCAATCATTTTTGGCCCATCATGGCCGAGCTGTTTGGCTTTGATGCCGCTTTAGCCTACCCGGAACGCGTCCAGGCGCTACTCAACAATCAAGTAGCGCTGTGGGATGTGCTGCAGCACTGTGAACGTCAGGGCAGCCTGGACAGTGCCATCCGTGCTGAAATACCAAACAACTTTGCTGAGTTTTTTGCCACTCACCCGGCCATTCGTGTGATCGCCTTTAACGGCCGAAAAGCGCAACACAGCTTTCAGCGCTGGGTGCTGCCACAGCAGGTGTTACCCGACGGCTGCCAGCTACTGGCCTTGCCATCAAGCAGCCCGGCCAATGCGACTATTGCACGCGAGCAACGCTTGCTGCAGTGGCGACAACTGGCAGATTTTTTGGCCTGATTAAAATCAAACCCCTCAATGGCTTACTTGGCTGCAGTGTCAATTAAGCTGACAAATATTAAGTTTTTTCTTGACAACATGCCTGTCGCGGGACAATAGTGTTTATAAAGTAATCAAACTGACACCTTTGTATGATCCTGCATGGCCCCTGTCAATTCGACACCCGCTGCCTGGCTTTTCGCCAGCAGGGCCTGCATGCATGCGCCACCGATTATCACCTCTCTGAGTGGTTCGACGAATAGCCACCTTCCCTTGCTAAGGTCTTAGCCAAGGTTCAATCCGAATACTTCCGTAGTCTGTGTAGTACCTGTAGTGCATGCTGCGGAGTTTCTGCCCTTAGGGCATTTCTATAATAACGATAAGCAGGTAACAACAATGAAAGCACTCGTTCAAATCAGCGCCATGGCGCTGTTGATTAGTAGCCATGCCTACGCCTGTCTGACGCAGGAGCAGGAAAACAACAACACCGAAAGCCGCGCCAATGGGCCTTTGTGTTCCGGGGTGACGGTGGATGCCAGCATCCATAACCGCAACGATGTGGACTGGTTTTATTTTGATACCACCAGCACCGGTGATATCTCCATCAGCTTAAGTCACGGCAATAATGTTGATTTTGACTGGTTTTTGTACCGGGAAACCGGCAGTTACATCCTCTCCGGCCAAACGGCGAACAACCCGGAAACCGGCACCTATCCAGCCGCTGCCCCCGGACGACACTACATCAAGGTCACCCGCTATGCTGGCACTGGCAATTACCAGTTGCTGGTCACCTTTAACGGGGACGGGCAAGGGGGCGATCCTGATCCGACGCCTGGCAGTTGCGACTATGGCCCGCGGCCCAGTAAGCCGGGTGGCCTGACGGTTTACCGGGTGGGCAGTCTGGAGGATAACTGCGTCGAGCTGTCGGAGCCGGCTGTATTGTTGATGGGGGGCGGTACCGATGTGGATGACGCCTTCAGTCAGCGGGTTGCTCCACATATTCAGGGCGGCAATATTGTGGTACTGCGTACTGCTGGAACCGGTGCCTACAATGACTACCTGCAGGGGCTGACCAATGCCGCTTCGGTAGAAACCATCATTGTCGATAGCCGCAACAAGGCCAACAGCGACTATGTGGATTGGGTGATTCGTACCGCTGAGTTTGTCTGGCTGGCCGGTGGTGATCAAAGTACCTACATCAGCAATTGGCAGGGCACCAAGGTGGAAGAGGCCATCCAGTATGTCTACGACAAAGGTGGCGTGGTGGGTGGTACGTCGGCCGGTAACCATGTGCTCAGTCAGTTTGTTTACAACCCGGATGGTGTTCAGGGAGCTGTAAGCGCTGAAGTGGTAACCGACTTTTGCCACAATACCATTCAAATCAGCACCGACTTTCTGAACATTCCGATGTTGGCCAACACCATCAACGACACCCACTTTTATGAGCGGGATCGGATGGGACGTTCGGCGGTGTTTCAGGCGCACTTAGGCAGCTCGGGTCGCGCCATCGGTGTGTCAGAGCGTACTTCACTCTTTGTGCAGGCGAATGGCCATGCGGTGGTGGATGGCCAGTACGAAGTGTATGTGCTTCGGGCCGATGGCCAAACCTCGTATCAGCAAACCAGTTGTGGTCAGCCGGTCGTGATGAGCGATTTGTTGCGGTACCGCTTGTTGTCTGGCGATAGCTACAATCTGCTGAATAACAGCAGCTCGGTCTCGCCAATCCGGATTGGAATCAATGGCAATTTTAGTAGCTTTTATACGCCATCCAACCCTTACTAACACGAAACAAGTGCCTGGCCGCATCTGCTGCGGCCAGCGCACAACAGAGGGATGCGATACGCAATGGTTCAAATGAAGAAGTTAATGCCAGTGCTGGCTCTTGGCATGATGGTGGTACTGAACACGGGTTGTAGCAGCAGTGATACACAAACAGAATTGCTGAGCAGTATTGAGCAACTGGCCAATGCGGAGGCCTGTGGCTATGGGCCAAGGCCAGAGCGGCCGGCAAATCTAACCCGCTATGCGGTGGGCTATACCGGCGATGTGTGTGTTGCTCTGAACCCCGATGATGCCGGCGTTATTCTGATGGGTGGCAGCAGTGATGTGGACAGTATTTTTGTCAGCAAGGTACGGCCTCACATCCAAAATGGCAATGTGCTGGTATTGCGCACCCGCGGCGCGGCCGGCTACAACGACTACTTGCAGCAGCTGACTCAGGCTGCCTCGGTGGAAACTTTGATTGTTGACAGCCGGGATAAGGCCAACAGCGATTATGTGGCCTGGGCGGTGAAAACCGCTGAGTTTATCTGGTTTGCCGGTGGCGATCAGTCCGAGTACATCCGCTATTGGCAAGATACCCGCTTGCAGCAAAAGCTGCACTACGCCTACCAAAAAGGGGCCATTATTGGCGGTACCTCGGCAGGTAATGCGATTTTAGGCGAAGTTGTCTACAACCCGGATGGGGTGGGCAGTGCTGTATCTTCTGAGGTGGCGAAGGATTTTTGCGATGCCAACATTCGCTTTAGCGGCGACTTTTTGCAGGCTCCGATGTTGGCTGGCACCCTAACCGATACCCACTTTAAGCAACGGGATCGAATGGGGCGTTTGATGGTGTTTTTAGCCCATCATCCCGAAAAAGCCTTGACCGGTATTGCGGTCTCCGAGCAAACAGCACTTTGGGTGGCGCGCGATGGCCAGACCGAGGTCTATGGGCACCATGAAGTTTATATGGTCAGAGCCGACGATCAGACTCAGTTTCGTCAAACCGAGTGTGGCCAGCCGGTCATCATTGATGATTTGCTGCGTTACCGTCTGGTGCCGGGGGATCACTATCAGCTGGGCAGCCATCAAAGCTCAGTAGTGCCGCTGCGGATCTCGCTGGATGGACGGCAAAACCCCAGCTACCAACCTAGCAACCCCTATTAGCAGTGTGTTCAATCAGAGCAGTTGATTCTGCTCTTAAGATTAGTGTCTGCTACGCGCCTAGCCTTAACCCTGCTGCAGTTGCTGCTCCAGTCGCTCTTTTAAAGCCCCTTCAATGGCGACGGCTTTGCCGGTTTTTTGATCCAGACAGACAAAGGTAATATCAGCATCGGCAGCAAGGGTGTCGCTGCCTTTAATCCGAACTTCCTGGCGGACCATGGCACTTTTGCTGCCAATTTTGCTGAAGCGGGTGCTGATTTGCAGAGTATGCCCCATGGTGGCGGCTTCACGGTAGTTGATATTGATGTTCACAATGACCCAGGCCAGGCCCAGCTTCTGAAAGAACTCGACGTCGCCATTGTCTTCCAGATAGCCCCAGCGGGCTTCCTCTAAAAATTCCAGATAACGGGCATTGTTGACATGCTGATAAATATCAAGGTGATAGCCGCGGACTTTGATATCAGTTAGGTGTGGCATAGGGGCAATCTCGTCTATAAACAGACCCGGATTATGGCACAGGCCATCTGGCTGGACCAGTTCATGCTGAGCAAAACACGACTGAACGGGTCCATGCAGTCTGGTTCCCGCTTAGATATAAGCAAACGCATCAGCGAACATCTGTTCGCGATGTGCGCCTTGCTGCAAAAAGGCATCCCGTGCCATACCCACCATCGGGAAAGGGCCAGCGATGTAAATATCATACGCATCCAGTGAGACAAAATCATCCAGCACCGCTTGATGCACCAGGCCGGTCCGTCCTTGCCAGCTGGCTTCAGGCTCTTGCACCACCGGAATAAATCGAAAGCCAGGCTGGCTGCTAGCCCAGCTCGCCAGCTGTTGCTGCAGGTAAAGGCTGCTCTCTTCCCTGACACCCCAGTATAAAAACACCGGTCGGTTTTGGCCTTGTTGCTGCAACGCCTGAGCCAGACTGTAGATGTAGGAAAAGCCGGTGCCACCAGCAAGCAATACGATGGGGTTGTCGCGCTCTGCGCGCAAAAAGGCCTGGCCGAGCCCTCCTTCAATGCAAACCGGCTGCCCGGCTTGTTGCTGCTGCATCAGATAATTCAGCGCCTGACTGCTGTATTCATCGGCTTTGGAGCCGCCAATATGCAGTTCCAGCAGCTGGCTATCGGGCGTGCAGGCCAGCGAGAAGGGGCGCTTGTCCTGCTCTGTCAGACAAAGCTGAAGGTATTGGCCTGGCAGGAAAGTCACCGGTTGTTCCGGTCGAAGCAACACCCTTTGCACAAAAGGGGTTAAAGGCGTAATGGCTTCTACGGCGCATTGGGTTGGGTTCATGTTGGTCTCATCAGGCTTGAATAAAAGGGTGGTGCAATACCAAATCCGTGGTCGGATAGGCTAAACAACCATAGGTAAAGTTTTGCGTCTTGTCGATGTCCGAAAGCGGCGACGGTGGCTGATAGCGTACCTCGCCTTGCTGCAATCGGCAAACGCAGCTGGTGCAAACGCCCTGTTGGCAGCGGTATGGGTAATCAATGCCCTGGCGCAGTGCAGCTTGCAGTATCGTTTCACCAGCACTGGCCTCGAAACTGAGGCCGGCCGGCATAATGGTAATCCGGTAGCTTTGGCTCATGGCTCTGGCAGCTCAATGCCTAGTTCGGGCCAGAGTGCATCCACCCGGGCTTTGACCGCCGGATCCATCACAATGGGCTCGCCCCATTCGCGGTCGGTTTCACCCGGCCACTTGTTGGTGGCATCCATCCCCATTTTAGAACCCAGGCCTGAAACCGGTGAGGCAAAATCCAGGTAGTCAATGGGCGTGTTCTCGACCAGCGTGGTATCGCGGGCCGGATCCATCCGGGTGGTGATGGCCCAGATCACATCTTTCCAGTCACGGGCATTGATGTCGTCGTCGCAAACAATGACAAACTTGGTGTACATAAACTGGCGTAAAAACGACCAGACCCCCATCATCACCCGCTTGGCATGTCCCGGATACTGTTTTTTCATCGTCACAACCGCCAGGCGATAAGAGCAGCCTTCGGGTGGCAGATAAAAGTCGACAATTTCCGGAAATTGTTTTTGCAAAATAGGGACAAATACTTCATTCAGAGCCACCCCCAGAATGGCCGGCTCATCCGGTGGTCTGCCGGTGTAGGTGCTATGATAAATCGGGTCTTTGCGATGGGTGATATGGGTGACGGTAAACACCGGGAAGTTGTCCACCTCGTTGTAATAGCCGGTGTGATCGCCATAAGGTCCTTCCGGTGCCATCTCGCCGGCCTCGATGTAGCCTTCCAGCACAAACTCGGCACTGGCTGGGACTTGCAGGTCATTGCTTAGGCATTGCACCACTTCGGTATTGTCACCGCGCAGCAGGCCGGCAAAGCCGTATTCGGACAGGGTATCTGGCACTGGCGTGACCGCCCCCAAAATGGTCGCAGGGTCTGCGCCCAAGGCCACCGCAACCGGGAAACGCTCACCCGGGTGGGCTTTTTGCCATTCGAAAAAATCCAGTGCGCCGCCGCGGTGGGATAACCAGCGCATAATGACTTTGTTTTTGCCAAGCACTTGCTGGCGATAAATACCCAGATTTTGCCGCTCTTTGTGTGGGCCCCGTGTGACGGTGAGTCCCCAGGTGATCAGAGGCGCGGCGTCGCCGGGCCAGCAATGCATGATGGGCAGTTGGGTTAGGTCGATGGCGTCGCCGGTCAGTACCACTTCCTGGCAGGGCGCTTTGCGGACTTTTTTCGGCGACATGTTCAGCACTTGCTTAAAAATTGGCAGCTTGCTGAAAGCGTCCTTTAAGCCTTTGGGGGGCTCGGGCTCTTTTAAAAAGGCCAGCAGTTTGCCCACCTCGCGCAAAGCGCTGACATCTTCTTGCCCCATGCCCAGAGCCACCCGCTCCGGGGTACCAAACAGATTGGCCAGTACCGGGATCTTTGAGCCTTTCGGGTTTTCAAACAGCAAGGCGGGGCCACCGGCACGCAAGGTGCGGTCGGCTATTTCGGTCATTTCCAGCACCGGGTCCACTTCGACCGTGATGCGTTTCAGTTGGCCTCGTTGTTCCAGCTGATGGATGAAGTCTCGCAAATCTTTGTATTTCATAAGCTCGTTCATTGGCAAAGCAGCAAATTACGTAGCTGCAGCATGGCAGGATCAGCCCCGACTCAGGTAGCGAAGTATACACTTTGACAGCCGAGCTGTCAGTCCGGCTGGTGGTTGGCTGTCTTGATAAAATCCATCATTGCCTGCTTCTGCTGAATCAACACGAATTATCGATTAAAGACCCGCCTGCGGGCTGTAATGGTTTGAATCTATGACTATACTGAAAAGAAACGAACCCACGAACAGAGGTTGCATGGACTTTCCCGCCAGCATCAAGCAGCAGACGTGTCAGGACTGCCTGAGCGGTCAATCCCTTGGTTTTGACATCAAAATGGCGTTCCAGCCAATTCTGGATTGGCAAGCGCAATCAATTTTTGCCTACGAGGCTTTGGTGCGTGGCCCTGAAGGGCAGGGGGCTGGTTGGGTGTTTGAGCGCATCAACAAAAGCAATCGGTATTATTTTGATCAGGCCTGTCGGGTCAAAGCCATTGAAACTGCGGCCCGGCTTGGCTGCAGCACCTATTTGAATATCAATTTTATGCCCAATGCGGTCTACAACCCTGAGACCTGCATCAAAGCCACTTTGGAAGCCAGCGATCTCTATGGCTTTTGCAAAGAAAAAATTATTTTTGAAGTAGTAGAGACGGAAGAGATCCCGGACAAAGAACACTTAACCCGCATCTTCCAGAGTTATGCCCGCCATGGTTTCTTAACGGCCATTGATGATTATGGCGCTGGTTTTGCCAATCTGGAGTGGTTGCAACGCCTAAAACCCAACATTCTGAAATTAGACATGGCCTTGATCAGAGACATCGACCAAAGCCCGGCCAAGCAAGCCATCGTCCAGGACACCATGGCACAATGCGAACTGCAAGGGACCCGGGTGTTGGCTGAGGGCATAGAAAGTGCCGCTGAGCTGGCCTGGCTGGTGTCGGCCGGTGTGCGTTACCTGCAAGGCTACTATTTTGCCAAGCCAGCGCTGGAGCAGCTTACGCCGCTGTCAGCCATTCATGGTTTAGCGCAGTAGTGGCTGACCCCACAGGGATTCTCTTAGCAAGCAACAAAGGCGCCGGGAGGCGCCTTTATTGTTTGTGCCGCGATCAGCTTAAAAATCGTAGCTAATGCGGGCGTAGACCATGCGACCAGAGCGGCCGAAAGGCGAGTAGTTGGAAAAAGAAGTGGCTCCTGTGGTGTTCAGGTGAATTGGAAAGGCATCTGGATAGGTATCGAACAGGTTATCGGCACCAAAGGCGACACGCATGCTGTCGGTCAGCTGGTAGCGTCCTTCCAAATCCACCAGGACCTTAGCCCCTAAGGTAAAGTCGTTGGCCGGATTGGCATTGGGTGCCAATACCTCGCCATAGCGGGTTGCTTTTAAAGTGGCGCCAAAACGATCATGGCTCCAATTGATAATGGCACCCAGCTTGTCTTTCGGGTTGCCTTTTTCAAAGGTCAGCACATTGACCCGGCCAAATAAGGTTGGGGCAGGATCCAAAGCGGCCAGCTCGGCTGTTTCCGGTATCCGGGTGACTTTGGTGTTGTTGTAATTTCCTACCAGCGTAAAGTCGAAGTTACCGATGCTGTCGGTCATGGTGGACCAATTGATCACCACATCAACCCCCTGGGTTTCGGTATCGACACCGTTGATAAAGAAACGGCCACCACCAATGCCAAGGAAACCCTGAGACTCCAGGTACTCACGTACGTTCGCCTGTGTCAGGTTTTCGGAAAGAACAATGCGATCATCAATATCAATACGGTAAGCGTCCACCGTAATGGTGACAGCATCAAAACGCATCACGGCACCCAACGAGAAGTTGATGGACTTCTCAGCATCCAGCTCGCGCGCTCCTAGTGCTATTGCCACCGGGTCACTGACCGGGAAGGTGGTAATATCAAAAGGAATGCCATTGATAAAATTGGTTGAGGTGGCGGTAAAGTTTTGTTGCTGTAAGGAGGGCGCCCGGAAACCATTTTGCACCGAGCCACGCAGCGCAAAGGCATCGCTAAAATCGTAGCGGGTTGCAAATTTGCCCGAAAGGTTGCTGCCAAAATCCGAATAGCGCTCGGCCCGGATGGCCGCCGATGCCAGCCAGTCATCCGTTATATTGGCTTCCAAATCCAGGTAGGCACCGACAGCTGTCCGGCTTTCACTGACTTCATTGGCTGGCCGGAAGCCTGGAAACACCTGGGAGCCAGAAGCTGTAGGGAGGCCACTCGGCAGCAAGACACCACCATTGCGGTAGGAGTCGGGTTCGCCAGCAAAGATGGAGTAGGCTTCGCGCCGTGCTTCAATGCCCACCGCCAGGTTCAGGGCAGAGGCAAGCCCATCGACATCAATGGCTTTGACCCCGGATAAGTTATAGACCCACTGATTGTACTTGTAACCACCGGCATCAAACTCGGTTTTGCTGGCAGGGCCTAACGAGCGGTTAAGGGTATTTTCAATGGTAAAGGCCATTTTGTTCGAGCCGTAGACCAGAGAGCTGTCCAGTTGCCATTCACCCCAGTCCCACTCGTAGCCGAATGCCGCACTAAAATCATCGACATCGGGTGAGATCAGCGGTAAAAAGCCGTCCGGGTAAATTTCGATCACATTGCGGGCATCACTGGCTGGTCGGTAGAAGCCGGCCGAGGTGGCCTGACGATTCTGATAGCTGGCCCAGCCATACAGCTTGCCGTTATCTGTAGTGATGCCGGCATTGGCGAATAAGGTCCATTGTTGCAGTTCTGGCTCGCCGTACCAGGCATTAAAGCGATCGAAGGTCAGTTCACGTGGGTCCAGACTGCCATCTTCCAGCCGTGGGTACTGACGGCGGTAATCCCAGCCACCGCGCTCAGTGCGGTCTTGATCTTTAAACTCCGCCGATAGGGTCAAAAAGCCATTGTCACCCAACTCTAACCCTTTCCAGCCTGCCAAGGTAAAGGTTTTGCCATCGGTTCTGGATCGCTTAATGCGCCCATCCGCAATGCCCCAGGTTGCATCTGGCACGGTTTGGCCAGCAACCGGTGGGTTGGTGGGATCCGTTGTGGGGGTGGTGTAGCTGGTGTCACGGAAGCTGTAACCAGCTGTGACGGAGCCGCCATCGCTGGCCTCGCGCAGCCGTACGTTCATTACGCCGGCAATGGCATCGGAGCCATATTGGGCTGAGGCACCGTCACGCAGCACTTCGATGGCACTGATGGCGCTCATCGGAATGGTGTTAAGATCCACCGCCGAGGCACCACGACCGACGGTGCCATTGACATTGACCAAGGCCGCAGCATGGCGGCGTTTGGAGTTGACCAACACCAGGGATTGATCCGGTGACAAGCCGCGCAAGGTGGCCGGCCGGATGGTATCGGTGCCATCGGCAAGGCCGGGTCTTGGGAAGTTAAATGAAGGCAAAGCGACCGATAAGGCCTGGTTTAGCTCGGTGGTGCCGGATCGCTCCAACACATCAGAGCGGACTAAGTCGACCGGTACCGCTGTATCGGAAATGGTTCGGCCGGCGACCCGGGTACCGGTGACGACAATGGTTTCTACATTTTCAGCATTGGCATCATCGTTATCGGCGAAAACAGCCGGGGCAGCTAGCAGGGATGTTATCGCCAGAGCCAGTGGCGTGAGTTGAAAGTAACGCATACAGTTTCTCCTGTGGGATCTCGAGTTTCTTATTATCAGTTCTATCCTTGGTCAAAAGGTGCTGATGAAAGATGGCCTCTTCGGCTTCTTATCCGTCACAATAAACTGCATTGTTGCTGCATCGTACCCTTGTCGCCGCATCGCAGGCAGGCAAACGGTATCGCTGTTTCGAGAAGCATAGACTATAAGCGCATGATTTTCCTTTCAACAATAGTCGAATGGATGATTTGAAGTAAAAAAGTCAGTACCATGCCACGACAGGACTAGCAAAAGGGCACAGCGATGAAGCAGAACACCCGATTAATTCAGGCAGGGCGAGGCAAGCAGTGGATCGGACAGGCAGTGAATCCTCCTGTGGTACGGGCCTCTACCATCACCTTCGACACCATGGCCGAGCTGGCCCACGCCAGTCAGCACAAAGGGGAGCGGGTGCCTTATTACGGGCGCCGTGGTACCAGCACGCACTTTGCATTTCAGGAAGCGATCTGTGAGCTCGAAGGCGGCGCTGGCTGTGCGCTTTACCCATGCGGCGCCGCTGCGGTAAGCGGTTCTTTGCTGGCGTTTTTGCAGCAAGGTGATCACCTGCTGATGGTAGACTCGGTGTACGAGCCGACCCGCGCCTTGTGCGAAAAAGTGCTGCGACCCATGGGCGTGGAAACGCAGTATTACGATCCGATGTTGGGCGCAGATATTGAACGATTGATACGCCCCAACACCAAAGTGATTTTTTTAGAGTCGCCAGGCTCCATTACCATGGAAGTGCAGGATGTGCCGGCCATTTGCCGCATTGCCCGTGCCAACGGCATCGTCACCATACTGGACAACACCTGGGCATCGCCCATTTTGTGCCGGCCATTTGCACTGGGGGTGGACGTTTCCATTCAGGCGGCAACCAAATACATTGTGGGGCACTCCGATGTGATGCTGGGTACCGCCAGTGCCAATGCCAGCCACTGGCCACAGTTGCGTGAGCACAGTTATTTGCTTGGCTATTGTGCTTCTGCAGACGATGTTTATCAGGCCAGCCGTGGTCTTCGAACTTTAGGTGTGCGGCTGGCGCAGCATCAACAAAATGCCTTGCAGGTGGCCGAGTGGCTTGCGCAAAGGCCCGAGGTTGAAACGGTGCGCCACCCGGCTTTTGCCAGTACTCCTGGTCATGCTTTTTTTCAACGTGACTTTGCCGGTAGCAATGGCTTGTTTTCCTTTGTGCTGAAACAAGGCGGCGCCAAAGCGGTGGCGGCCTTTGTTGAAGGCATGCAGTACTTTAAGATGGGCTTCTCCTGGGGCGGCTACGAAAGCCTGATCTCACCGACGCTGAATGTACAGAAGCTGCGAACCGCCAGCGAATGGCCCTACCAGGGGCCGCTGATTCGACTGCACATTGGCTTGGAAGATCCGGCCGATTTGATTGCCGACCTTGAGCTGGCTTTTCAGCGTTATCAGGCCAGCCTCTAAGGCTGGCTGCGGTAAAATCACTCAGTTTGTATAATTATTCATAATAATCTGCATAAAAAGTCAGCATGCAGTGGTTTTTACCACTGTTTTGCTGGATCCTGCCGCGCCTTTCCTTACAATGCGCCCCATTTTGGGGAAACTCATCGTTGGCTCGCTAAGCAGTCAATGGACTTTCAACACTGAAAGACCCGAGGGTCGCATTTTTCAGGGGAGACACTATGTTGCAAAATTTTTCTCGCAAACGCCTGTGGCAGGTTAGTCAGCTTGGGTTGCTGGGAACCGGGGCTTTATTGGGTGTTGCGCATGCAGAAACCGACACACTGGCGATGGCGGAAGTTACGCCAGAGCGTATTCAGGTCACAGGGTCGCGCATTTTACGTGAAGGGGCTATTGCGCCATCGCCGGTCACCGTGATTTCCGGTCAGGAGCTGGTTGAAACGGGCGCTATGAATATCGGTGAGGTGTTGAATGCACTGCCATCACTGGCTGCGACCTTCTCGTTAGCCAACTCGGGCCGCTCCATCGGTACGGCAGGACTGAACTTACTGGACTTACGTGGCATGGGCACAGCCAGAACTTTGGTGCTGGTGGATGGCCGCCGTCATGTTTCCAGCAGTGCGGGCTCGGCTGCAGTCGATACCAATGCCATTCCAACCGCCTGGATTGACTCGGTAGAAATTATTACCGGCGGTGCTTCTGCTGTTTATGGCGCAGATGCGGTGACTGGGGTGGTGAATTTCCGCCTAAAACGCGATATTGAAGGCTTTGATTTGCACGCCAGTGTTGGCCGAGCGGAAGATAGTCCTTACCGGAACCATAAATTGACTGCCTCCTATGGCAGTTACTTCGCACAGGACCGGGGCAATTTTGCGCTGTCTGCTGAGGTATCCGGGCAGAATGGCATCAATGCGACGCAGCGCCGTCAAACACGCACCTCCTTCATGGCGGTCCGCAATCCTGAAGATGGCGATTACCGGGATGACGATGGACAATGGGTACACGATGGGATCCCCGATACCATCACCGTGGCCAATGCCGGCTGGTACGATAGTTCTACTGCCGGTAATTTTTATCTGGTGTCCGACAGCGGCACGGTGGATTGGTTTATTTTCAACCCGGATGGCAGTGTACGGCCACAGGACCTGGGTACTACCTATGGACAATGGGGCCGTTGTTCCGACTGCGAATTTCTTGATCTCCGTCGTTACAATGACTTACAGCCAGCCTTTAACCGTTTTAATGTCAACAGCAAGCTAAATTTTGAGCTGACGCCCGATACCTTGTTGTTTGCCCAAGCCAGTTTTGTCCGCAACAGAGGTAACAGCGAAGGGCAGCCCTCCTTTTTTGAGTACGACAGTGCCCTGATGGTGGGGCGGGACAATGCTTATCTGGATCCGAGCCTGGTGAGTCTGATGGACAACTATGGTATTGACCAGATTGCCGTCCATCGCTTCCAGGAGGATGCCGGGCGCCGCCTGGAGAATAACCGCAGAACAACAGCACGCTTTGTCGCAGGTGTGGAGGGTATCCTTGGCCTGGATTGGAACTACGAGCTGTATGGTGTTTTTGGCGAAACCAAACTCGAGCAGGTAAACCGCAACAATTTAATTCGCACCAATTTTGCGCAATCCATCGATGCCATTGTGGTCGATGGTGAGATAGTGTGCCGTGATGAGCTGGCCCGTGCAAACGGCTGTGTACCAACCAGCATTTTTGGCGATAACGCCATTAATGAGCAAGCACGCCATTGGTTTAATACCAACTCTTACAGCAACAGCACCATCCGGCAAACCGTATTCAGTGGCCACCTAAACAACAGTGGTTTGTTTGAGTTGCCTGCTGGCTTCGTTGGGGTGTCACTGGGTGCAGAGTACCGGAAAGAAGAAAGTGAAAGCACACCGGACAGCTTTGCGGCTACCGGTGCCACCTTTTTAAATGCGCTGCAGTATGAAAAAGGTAATTTTGATGTGCAGGAAGCCTTTGCTGAGTTGTCGATCCCGGTGTTGGCTGATTTGCCCTTGATTCAAGATCTGGTGCTTGACCTGGCCGTACGCGTGGCCGATTACAGCACCATTGGCACTGCCGTCAGTTGGAAAACCGGGCTGGATTGGCATCTGAACCCGGAGCTACGGGCTCGTGCTACCTACTCGGAAGCCTTGCGGGCACCGAATATTGGCGAGTTGTTCGGGCCACAAAATCAGACCTTTTTCCGGGTCACCGACCCGTGCAGTGTGCACGAAGCGCAAAGTGAAACCCGCCGGGTAAATTGTGCAGCTTTGGGTGTACCGGCAGACTTTGACCCTCAGGCGACCGCTTCCAGCATTGAAGGCTTGAGTGGTGGTAACCCGGAACTGCGGGAAGAAAAATCCACCAGTTACACATTGGGGCTGGTGTACCAACCGGACTGGTTGCCAGGCTTTAGTGCGACACTGGATTACTGGTCGATAGAGATTGACGATGCCATTTCGTCGGTATCGGCGCAAAATATCCTGAATAAGTGCGTGGATGCAGAGCTGGGCGTGAACAACCAGTTTTGTGAGCTGGTGGAGCGAAATGAACAGCATGAACTGGTGTTGATTACCTCCATCACACAAAATGTGGCAGCCTTAACCGCCGAAGGGGTCGACTTTGAGCTTGGCTATGACTTCGATGCTCTGGGAGGACGTTTCAATACCAAGCTGATTGGTACTTACCTGGACTCGCGTAAGACTTTCTCGTTTCAGGACAGCCCTGAAGAGTTCGATCAGTTTGCAGGTACCCTTGGTTATGCCCGTTGGCAAAGCAATCTGAGTATCAGCTATCGCTACGATGTTTGGAGCCTTGGCTGGAAAACCCGCTACCTGGATCGTGTGTCCTTGTTCCGTCAGCAAGAGTTGGCTGTGAACCCGGATCCAAGTGACATCATGCATTATGGCAGCTACTTTGTCACCGATGTGCGGTTGGGGTATCAATTCGCTTCAGGGGTACAGCTGACTCTGGGAGTGGATAACGTGTTCGATCGTAACTTGCCAGGCGTGACGACCGGTACCACCGGCACCACCGGCCTTTACAACAACATTGGTCGTTTTTACTACAGCAATGTGTCGTACCGGTTCTAAGCGTTGACTTGAATGAAGACAGCCCGCGCCTGATCGCGGGCTTTTTTTAATCGGCGATATGACGCTTGAGTCGGTTTCTACCGGCCGCTTTTGCCTGATACAAAGCCGCATCAGCAGCCCGGTACAAGTGCTCGAAGTTCTGCTGGCCTTGTTCACTGATGGCCAAGCCCATGCTGGCTGTGATATGGATGTGGAAGCTGTCACTGACTCTGGCTTCGGCTAAGGCACTCAGCATCACTTTGCACAGTTGCTCGGCAACTTCGGCCGATGTTTCCGGCATGATCAGCATAAACTCTTCACCGCCAATGCGGGCCAGCACATCGGTTTCGCGCCGGATGCAGGTGCGCATCACCTGGGCCACCATTTTCAACGCAGCATCGCCTGCCGGGTGACCATACTGGTCGTTGATCGCTTTAAAATGATCGATATCCAGCACAGCGAGAGCGAGCGGTTGGCGGGTACGTTGTGCCATCGATGTCAGCAGTTTTCCTTGCAGCATGGCACTGCGGCGATTGAGCAAATGCGTTAGTCCATCCTCGGTAGCAAGCCGGTTGAGCAGCTGATTTTGCTGGATTAATACTACAAAGAGCGTCAGCAATACCAGGCCAATGGCAAACATGGCCAGACTGAGCCATGCGACTGCCGCACTGTAACGGTAGAGCAAGCGGGTTTGATCGGCCACGATCCACTGCATGGTGCGATGCACATCGCTGGCAAAGATATCCATATCCTCCTGGATGAGCTCTATAAAGTCTTGCAGAGCCAAAGGGTCGATATGATCGGCTGGCAGCTCCAGCATCTGCCGCAACTGCTCGAGTTGCAACTCCAGTACTTTAAAGTTGCTGCCCAGATCGACAAAGTTGCGCAGCAGGCCCTGAATGGTCTGTTGCCTGGCCTGAACTCTTGTCCATAAGGGCCTGGCGGCTTCTTTGCCGGCTTGATCAGACAAGGCCCCGATATAAAGGGAGACTTCACGATTCAGCATTTCAATCTGGCGCGACACATCAATAACGCGCATTGGCGGATGCTGTTGCAGGCTTAACTTGGTATGCCATATCCAGCCGCTCACCAGAGTGGCAAGCGCAACATAGCCCAACAACAAGGCGATCGCGCGGCGGCTCAGCTTGATGTTGTGCCAGGAGCGCATCAGGGCCGGACCCGGATCTCAGCCAGACTCCAAATCCATGGTGCCAAAGGAGCCGTGCCATCCAGCACAGCTTGCGCCTGGCGTGGCCAAATTAAAATGACAGGACCATTGTGTTCCAGCGCGATTGGCTGGCCATTAAAGCGGGTCGCCAGCACTGGCTGGCCGGCATGGATTTCTTCGGTAGTTAAACGAATGCGGTAATCATTCAGCGCATTTAAACGAATGTCCTGAAAGTGATTTAGTTGGTATTGTGTCAGTAAATCCTGCAAATACACACCCTGCCATTGCCCCTCCGGGCCCCAGGCTGCCTGAAAACGGGCTTGCTGCTGTGGTAGTTTGTCCAGGTCTTTCAGTGTCAGGGCATGCTGCTCTTCAGCATGGCGCAGCAGCAAAATGATATCGGAATCCGCCCAGCTTGGCAGGGCGACCATCAGCAGCAGACACATCAGCCAGCTGCTAGCGCGGATCGGGCTTCTGCTGGCTGCATTGCTGTGAATAGACGTTGCCAGGCTTATCATGTTTTGGCTCCATTGGTTGGGCATCAGCGCCCCTTTTTTTACAAGTATGCTGTGCAAATACAACTGTTGCCAGAGGCAACTTTAGCTTTATGCTGCCCATGCCTTGCTGAATACAACCTGACTCAGGGCTCGCCTTTCAGCTGCACAGGCTGCAGATGCACTGTCTGCTCGTCGTCACTAAGCCAGATTTGTCCCTCGGTGATGGTGCACTGCAGCGTCATCTGGCGTTGGATCAGTTTCAGCCCCTGTTGCAAGGTATCTTCAGGCAGTTGCCAAATACGCAGGTTTTGATAGCGTTGCAAAGCGGACTGCTGTTGTTGCCACCAGACATCGGTACTGCGGCCACCGTAACAATACAAATGCACCCGCTTTGCCCGGCCACAGGCTTTACGCAGCCACTTTTCATCTGCCTGGCCAAACTCCACCCAAAGCGCAATCTCGCCACTCAGGCTGCGCTCCCACAACTCGGCTTCCTCGTCTTCCGAACTCAGGCCTTTGGTAAAGCTTAGCTGGTCGCTGGCATTGAGTGCAAAAGCAATCATTCGCACCAGCAGTCGTAAGTCTGTCTCGGATGGATGCTGCGCCAGCGTCAGTTGATGATCGCCATAGTAGTTCCTGTCCATGTCGGCAATTGTCAGCTTGACCTTGAAAATGGTCGACTTCAGTGCCATGTGCGCCTCTGCATCAGAAAAAGAGCAGTGTATCGGTTGCAACCCGGAGGCTCAATAAAAGTTGCAGCCAGACAGCAAAAGCAGCTATAACAGCGATACCGCTCGGTGAAAAGGGTTAAAGGAAAATCAAATGAACGTAATTAATTTGGCTGTTGGCTGCTTGTTGAGCCTGGTTATCGGTGCTACCCAGGCGTCCACCGTGGTGACTGAGCAGAATTTGCAACGTTATCTGGCCTTACTGCCTGAGATGGAGGCATTGGAAGATAGCTTTCCGGAAGTCGACAGCAGCACTTTGGAGTTGCAAGCGCATTGCAACTGGCAGCGGCACTACGACCAAACCCTGACCCAGCTGGCAACACCCGAGCACCGCCGTGCCCTGGAGCAATTGCTGAGGCAACACAACTTCACTCCGGCCGAATACACTGAGCTGAGCTTTAAATTCGCCTGGACTTCCCTGCAGATGGTTGAACCCATGATGGACATGATGCAGCAAATGCTGGAATACATGCCAGCCGAAGAGCGTGCCGAGCAAGAAGCAGAGATGCGCAACCTCAAGCAGATTATGGCATTACTGGACCAGTGCATGACGGATGAAGAAAAAGAAACCATCACCAAATTAACCGGTGAACTGATGCAGCAGATGATGGGCATGGATGATGATTCTTTACACCAATTGGAGCAAATGCTGCAACAGATGCAGTGAAAATTTGCCTGAGCGCACTTGAAAGTTTCACCGAAAACCATACATACAGTGATGACGGGGCAGGTCTCTAAGAGAGTGCCCTTAATCACAACTCGTATTGCTTTTCGGAGAATATGTTATGAACACCATCGATTTTAGCCCACTGTACCGTAGCAGCATTGGTTTTGACCGCTTTGCCTCTTTGCTGGATCACGCACTGCGTTCGGACCAAAGCAACAACAGCTACCCTCCATACAACATTGAAGTGCTGGATGAAAACCGCTACGCCATTACCCTGGCGGTAGCAGGATTCACTCAGGACGATCTCAGCATCGAAGTCGAGCAAGGCGTGCTGACCATCAAAGGCAGCAAAGACAGCGACAGCAAGGAAAAACGTCAGTTCCTGCATCGCGGTATTGCCACCCGCTCCTTCGAGCGCAAATTTAACCTGGCCGAGTTTGTCGAAGTGGTCGACGCTTCGATGGATCATGGTTTGCTGACCGTCAGTCTGGTGAAAGAAATTCCAGAGAAAATGAAACCAAAGCAAATCGCCATCAAGGCCGCCAATGGCAACACTGCCATTGAGCATAAGGCAGAGAAAGTCGCCTAAGCTGGCGAGCTAGCATTCCAAAACAACAAGGGCTGCCACTGGGCAGCCCTTGTTGTTTTGGCACGTTGCTTTTGCTTAGTCCAGCACAAAGGTGCTGGTTAATCGATAAACTCGCATCCAAAGACGGGCGGAGCATGGCAGGTCTGTGTCTTTTTCAACGTGGCACCTCCAAAATCCGCAATGCCATTTGCAAATGCTCGGCGCAATGAATACCTAGATCGGTCAGGTAACCGCCATCGGCTTGGGTTAGCAAGCCTTTTTGATAGAGCCGGCCTATCGCGGCTTTGGTGGCCGCATCGGCATCTTTATGCACTTTAATGCCTTCGCGGACACTGTCGAGGTTGTACAGGTTCAGAATACGGATTTCATCGTTGAGCTCTGGGGTAATGGGCATAGCGCTTCCTTATTTTTTATTCTCCATCAACCTTAGTTGTTTTTGGCCGCTTTACCAATCTGGTTTATCAATTTTGCTGCGCGGCTTTGAGGTACTCCCACCCCTGCGCTTGCTGATGGGACGGGATGCTTTGCATGATCAATTGCCGGAACTCAGGATCGGTACTGAGTGCATGAATGGCTTGGTTGAGCTTTGGCAGGATGCTGCGCATTTCAGCACTGTTGGAGCAGGCAAAGTGTGACAGCTGGAAGGGCTCTGTTTCGGCATATGGGAAAAAAGACAATGCCTCTCGGTGCTCGTAAAGCACCACTTCGTAATCAATCATGAGATCAATGAAGCCTCGTTGCAGCATCGGTAGCAACTCTGCCGGCTGATTGCTGGAGCTGGTGCGGGTGTAGATGGAGCTGCTTCGTTGTAGGGTGGCGAGCAGGTGGTCGGTTTGTTGGCCGTAACTGCGGTTGGTTTCGATACCTAATACCGGAGGGCGTCGCTCGTTCAGCAGTTGCTGCAACTGGATGGGCCCGACCTGGCTATCGCGCTCAAGCCGTGCAGATAAGGGCGAGTCGCGCAATGTCACCAATTGCAGTGCATGTTCTACCATGTAGGGTGTGCTGAACAGGTACTGCTGGGCCCGCTCGGGTGTTTTCAGCAGCCAGGGCATGCAGGCGGTGGGGTGCTCCTGTACATACTGTCTGGCTCGATTGCGTGTGATGTGCTCAATCTGAAAGGGCACAGGAAGTTTCTGTAAAATCTGCTGCAGTACCGCAGACTGGTGCCTTATTTGATGCTCTGGGTTGAGCCAGTCCACCACATCAATGATCACCAGGGCCGTTTTTTTTTCATGAGGCTCTGAATTGGCGGCATTGATCGTCATCGGCAACAACAGAATCAACAGCCAGACGTACCTGCTCATGGGCTACCCTCGGAGAAAAGAAAATATCGAGTTGTTGGATTTAAAACAGAAGTATAGTCACAATTCCTGGTGTTTGTTTTTTCCAAGTGCCAGCCCAAGAGTTGAGAAGTAGTGGAGCCAGTGTGTGCCGAGTTGTTGCAGCAAGGCTGTATTCGGGTAGGCGCCGGCTTTGGCCAGCTGGCTTTGACGAGTACCGCTGACTAAAAAATGGCTTTTCAACGGTTGGGCTTGCAGCATGGCCTCAAATGCCCGGGCGCACAGCTCCTCTGGTTGGGATAGGTACAGTTGATTGCGAGCGCGATCCAGTTCGGCGCAGTGCAAAAACCAGCTGCTGGGCTGGCTGCCATCGGGGGATAGCAGCAGGGTTTTGAAACCATCCAACAGCAATTGGTTTAATGGGTGGGGCTTGATGCGCTGTGCGTGCAAAAAGCAGCGACTAGCAAAGTCTTGATTGCCGGCACCTGGGAACACCTTGCTGGCAATGTAGTGATCAAAGGCATGAAACCATTCATGGGCCAGGCTGCCGGCACCGGCATTTTTGGCCAGGGCTAAAATACGGCCTCGCGGTTGGTAGTGGGCGCAGACACCGCGCTGGCCGCCAATGCCAAAGGTCAGGGTGAGTGTTTGATTTAATGACAGTACCTGCTCGGGTACCTGCAGCAGCTGCTGCAAATCGCACAGCGCATCAAAAAACAAGTTGGCGGCACGCTGCTGTTCTTCAGCCGTCACCCAGCGGCCAATGCGAATGCCACGAAAGCCAAACAGTTTGACGATATCGGTGAAGCTGACGTCGGCCCCGGCTCTGTGGTTTGGGCCATTGCGGTAAAAGACGGTCTCTAATCGGCTCACGCTGAAAGGCATCCTTATGGCTGGCAGCAAGCATAGCCTTTACTGCCAGCTGGGCGCAATCGATCAGCTGAACCGTATTTTATCCTACACTACCGGTCTTTCTGCACGGGTACTAGCTGGCCCGTACCGACACCACCGAGTTTTCCACCCCAAGCGGGGTGGGCCGGTAGCCATCGGCCTGCCAGTCGTTGTCGTATTGCTCGTTGCCAGCCTCATCCAGCAGGCAATAACGGAATTCAAAATCGTCCTGCTGATCGGTCGGCAATTCCAGTACGGTTTTGAAACCGCCATTTTTGAGTCGCTTCAGCGGCTCCTTTTGCCAACCCTGGGCCTCGCACAGCAAGAAAGCGCTGCTGGCTTCTTTAGCGGCTTCGGCCGGGATCTCAAAAGTGACTTTAACCACAGGGCGGCTTTTCAGAAATTGTTTCTTCAATGGCATCGGGAGCTCCTTGGTGCAACAGTTCATCAGGCCCTGCTGCCTGGCTTTGGTGCAAAAGGCACCATCAGCAGGCAACGACAACAGCTTTGCAGTTGGTTTTAACCGCTACTGGCAAGGAATACAGAAACTGTGCCAGCTTGGCAGCTGCTGGCTATGCTGCCAGCGCAGCATGACAACAGCGTGACAAAACCCGGCCAGATGGCCGGGCTGATTAAGCATAGCAGAGACTCAACGCAGTGGGGTGGCGTGCGCAGCGCCGCGGAATACGGCATTGATGTACAGCAGGTGCATGCCATCGACATAGGCGCGGAAGTTCGGCTCCTGAGTGAAGGCAATCACCTGGCCGCGGCCGCGCGGCTGGACCATCAGCAGCGGCTTGTGGGCAATTTGCAGCCGGTTTTCATCCCAGACAAAGCCACCGGCCAGCAATTCATCCGGGCCTTTGAAACTGACCACATTGCGCCCGTCGTTGATGCGCAGCGGCTGGTACACCTGATTGCCGACATAGATGCTGCGCACTGTTGGGGCGATGCCGGCGGTCAGCCAGTGGTTCTGATCCACCCTGGCATTGGCCAGGAAGCCGGGTACCCAATCGGGATCGACCCGGTAGGGCTCCAGCATCGCTTGCAGCTCCTGCTGCTCGGCCAGCAAACGCCCTGGCACCCGCGGTTCATCCAATGGTTTTTCCTGCTCACTGATGCGGTATTCCCGCTTACTGGCCAGCAAAGGTTGTTCGCCTTCCAGCAGCCACTCTGTGGCATTGCCCAGGGTGATCAGCACACCACCACGCTCGACAAAGTGGCGCAGATTGTTCTGGCCGGCCAGGCCAAGGGCGGCGCTGTAGCCAGCGCGGCTGGTCGCCGGCAAAATCAGTACCTGGTAATGGCTTAAATCGGCCGTGCGCAACTGAGCGGGGCGGATCGCCGTCACCGGGTAGCCGATGCCTTGCTCCAGCACAAAGCGTGCACTGCCGGCGCTTAGTGGGTTGGTGGGTTCGTCCCAGACCATGGCCACTTGCGGTGCATGCAGGGTTTTGACATTCATCGAGCCAAAGTTGGGGCCATCCAGCACCCAGCTGCTGTCAATGCCTTCCACCAGAGCGCCGCTCTCTAGTGCCAGCTGCTGCACCAGCTCGGTGAGCTCGCTGGGGTTATCGGCCCGGCTGAGTATCAAGGTACCTGCCGGGTAGCGCTTGCCATTTTGATGGGTAAATGCCAGATCACTGCTGCGCAGATGCAGGCCTTGTTGCAGCGCCCGGCTCATAAAGCGGGCACTGGCCATATCGCCCCAGGGCACCAGATAGCCAAAGCGTGCATCCGGCTGCTGCACGCTGCCAGGCAGCACTGTCTCTGGCCCGACACGGCTGCTGCTAACCCGAACCGCCCGGTTGCAGCGGTCAAGCTCCAGGTTGTACATCAATGGCAGTGACCAGGCGGTGACGTCGTAAATTTGATCGGGCAGGTTGTTGGCGCGCCGCTCTTCCTGGCGGGCAATAAAAACGCTGTCCATCGGCACCGTATCATCCAGCAGGGTGCGGATCAGGTGATAGCTCGGCTGGTTGGTGTGCACGATGTAGGCACCGGGCTGGTAACTGTTGCCGCAGGCCCGAAAGCCTTCTGTCGCCTGGTCGACTTCAATGCCATGCTGGGTTAACACGCCCATCAGCTTCTGATGGCCCGCTGCATCCCGCTGCGCCGGGAAAATGTAGCTGCGAATGCTGTCTTTTTCGCCTTGCTGACTGGCCGACAGGCGGTACTGGTAGAAGTTTTGCAGCAAGGTATTGGCCTCGCGGCTGGCAGTTTCCAGCGTCGCTTTGAAGGCCACAAAATTGCGCTGGACCCCATCGGCGAAGGTCAGGATAGTGCCATCGCGTTTGCGGAACTGATGACCGCGGGCTGACGCCATTTCATAGGTCATGGCGATGCTGCCGTAATACAGTGGCCAGCTGGCGCCATAGCCGGGGTAGAAGGCATCAAAAATTTCCCGGGTAAAGTAGTCGTAACCCAGCTCATCAAACCAGTGAGCGTTGTTCTGGCCAATTTTATGCAACACAGCACGTTGCTCTGCCTGAATATGGGGGTTGTAGGGTTCGGCTTCCGGGCTAAAGTAATAGCCCATGTCGCCGCCCATTTCATGCGAGTCGACAAAAATCAGCGGGTACATCTGCTGCAGGGCTTGGACGCGACCCCGGATTTCCGGCTGTGTCAGTGAAATCCAGTCGCGGTTCATATCGAACAGGTAGTGGTTGGTGCGGCCATTGGGCCAGGGTTCATTCTGCTCGGCCGACAGGCGATCGCTGGAGTGCGCCAGGCCAACGGTGGCGTAGTAGCGGCTGACGAAGCGGTGGTGGCCATCCGGGTTTTGCAGCGGGTCAATGTACACCAGGGTATTGGCCAGAATGGCCTGGGTGCGTTCACTGCGATCGGCCAGCAAGTGGTAGGCCAGCGCCATGGCGGCATCGGCCGGGCTGATTTCATTGCCATGCAGGGTGCTGGCAATCCAGACGCTGGCAGGCAGCCGTTGCAGCAAGGCGCGGGCCTCGGCGGTGGGCAAGCTGCGCGGATCCGCCAACCGGCGCATATCGGCTTCAATCTCATCAAGCCGCGCAATATGATCTGGGCTGCCGATCACCGCATAAAATAACGGCCGGCCTTGCCAGCTGGTGGCATAAGGCACCAACCGTACTTGCTCAGGGTGATCCTTGGCCAACTGCTCAAAGTAGCGGGCAATGGCGGCAGGTTCTGAAATGCGCGCACCCAGCGAGTAGCCCAGTACCTGCTCTACTGTGGCGACAGCAGGGTTGTGGTCGCTGCCTGGAAACTGGGGCGTAGGGATTGGCTCGGCGGCAAAGACTGGTAAACAGCAAGCCAGCAGCAGGAGCCACGAGCGACGAAAGTTTGGCATCGATTTCTCACAAAAAAAAGAAAATTACCTTTACCCTAAAGGGCAAACCGGGTACCAGCAAGGGCCGGTCGAAGTGGTTGCGATAAATACAGGCCGGAATGCGGCTGATGCCAACTGTCTAGAACCAAGGTAAAAGGAAAAAAGGAGTCACTGCGCAACAAAAGTCAGCTATCTTTAACTGCATGAGGCAGAAACGGTCATTCAGACAAATAAACCTTGTGACAAGGAGAGGCGGATGAACTTGTACTCAACGGTAGCTGGCCGTAGCATTGGGTGCGTATGACCAGAATATACGTACCATGGCTGCAAGCATGAAAGACTCGTTGCGAGGTTTTAAGTTGTGAGGTTATTTATTCGACTGCTGCTGTTGTTCATCGGTGTTCAGAGTGGTGTTGCGCAGTCGGAGACGTGCGCGCTTCGCATGGCGGTGGAAACGGACTTTCCGCCGCATCTGATTCAGCAAGACGAAGCCTGGACAGGCCTTAGTGTGGATCTGATGGCGCTGCTGGCAACCAAAGTAGGCTGTGAGCTGAAGCTGATAAACTCTCCCTGGTTACGCTCCTTGCAGCTGAGTGAGCAAGGGCAATTGGATGTGGTCAGCCATTTATCGTTCACGCCTGAGCGTCAGGCTCATTTTGCCTTTATCGGACCTCATCACATTGAAAGCATTTATCTGATAGGGGATGCGACGCAATTGCCGCCGCTAGAGCAGTTGGCGCAGTTGGCCGATTCGGTTGATCTTGGCAGCATCGCGACCTTGCACGGTGGCTATTATGGTGAGACGTTTGAGCGCCTTCGGAAAGAACCGAATTTTGCCAGCCAATTGGTCGTTATTAGCAGTATTCAGGATAAGCTGGCACTTCTGCGTGCTGGCAGGGTGAATGTGATTTTAGAAGATATCAGCGTGGTGCGCTACTGGCAGCAACACCAGTATGAAGAGGCTGAGCGCTTTCAGCCGCTCTTGAAAGTGTATGAAAGCCCAGTGTATTTTGGCTTTAGTAAAGCATCACTATCGGACGCTCAGATTCGCAAGCTGGCTGATGCCTGGCTGCAGCTGTACCAGCAAGGCAAAATAGCCGAGGTGTATCGTAACTACAATCTCTCGCTTGAGTCCGACTTGACCCCGACCTCTCAATGGTAATGCGTCACGAGTGGAGGCTGAGCACGCACTAAAGCTGCTAGGCCCGAAAGTTGCGGCCTTTCATTTTGTCGTGATTTAAAATCTGCAGCGCTTTTTTGCTGCACCAAGTGCTCCAGTAAGGCGTCGTTAACCAACTCTAAGTCGCTAATCTCCTGACCTCGGGTGGCCACATCGGTCACCGCTCAGCCGGCAGCTTGTTCTCTTCGTTTGGCTTTAAAAAGCTAAAGTTGTATTTTATAGGTGAAGCATGCATTAGAAAGAGTGAGGTTTTGGTGGCGTGTGTGACTTCTAAATAGCGCCGCCACTCTGGAAGTGGCGGCTTAAAGTCTACACCAGTCTGCGACTGCCTAAGAGTATCAGTCCAGTTAACATTACGATAAGTGTGGGTGTTTCTGGAACAGAAATGGTGCCATAAGTCAGATTATCATATCGCACAGTAAAGTCGTTACCATCGTTTCTTGCATTGAGTATCACATCACCAAAGTAAGCATGTCCTCCGGTGTTGCTTGTCAGAACATGTGTACCATTGATTGCATATTGTATAAAGCCATCTACAATTTCAAACGAGAATGTGTTGAATGCATTGTCGCTAAGCAAATCATTTCCTTGATCCCACCAGCCGTCATTGCCATTCCAAGTTTGGGCTGTGATTGCTCCTCCATTGAAAATATACTCAATAATTGGATAAAAGCTGATAGCATCAGATGAGTTATAAGTAGTTGCCCAAAAGCCACCCAAGCGCTCTTCTATTAGCCAGTTTTCAGTGTCCAGAAATACATCAATAGAAACAAAAGTTGAAGGGCTAAGAATGCGCTTCATGCCTTGTGTTGCATAGAAGGGGTCTGCACCACACTTGTCTTGTTCATTACCATTTATAGACATTTGTAGTTCATTATTGACTATGGAGAATGAGGATGGTGCACAGCGATCGACAATCCAATCGCCCAAGGAGCTACCATCAGCAAAAGTTTCCGTAATTAGATTGGCTGAAGCATTGAAAGAAAACAGTGCAACAAGTGCTATTGTTATTGATTTCATTGAGTACCCCTTGTGGTTTGACTGGTTTTTTTTAAATCCGGTAAACACCAGCAAAAAACAAGCCGTTAATTTATTCATTTAAAAACAATGGCTTATAGTTTGCGTGGTGCTGAATGGTAAAATAAGCTGACATTACGTCAACCACGGTAGAGGTATAATGAATATAGTATTTGGTTTAGAGTGACAGATGATACATAAGCAAATCTAAACCAGTTGGTTATGAAACACGAACGCGATACAAGCTCTTTTACGAAGATTTACAGCTGCCAGGCTTTGAAGTTGCGGCCTTTCATTTTGTCGTGATTTAAAATCTGCAGCGCTTTTTTGGCGACACTGCGCTTGACCGCCACATAAGCCCACAAGTCATGCAGCTGAATTTTACCGACATCGTCAAAAGCGATTTGCTGATTGCGGGTTAAGGCTCCCACGATATCGCCTGGTCGTAGTTTCTGTTTTTTGCCGCCCTGGATCTGAATGGTCACCATGGTGGCTTTGGCCGGTGTCTTATCCAGCAGGCTGAGTGCTGGCAATGGCTGTAATTGGATCGTCTTTGTCAGCTCGTCTTGCAGCAGACTGACTTTGTAATCATCTTTGCCATCGACCAGTGAGAAGGCCTGCCCTTTGGCACCAGCGCGACCAGTGCGTCCAATACGGTGGGTATGCGTGTCGGTATCGTGCGCCAGCTCGGCGTTGATCACCAGCTCCAAATCGCTGATGTCCAGGCCACGGGCGGCGACATCGGTCGCCACCAGAATACGGGCGCTTTGATTGGCGAATTGCAGCAGGGTTTGATCGCGGTCTTTTTGCTCCAAATCGCCATGCAGCGCTTTGGCGCTAAAACCATGCTGCTGCAGCGCATCGGTCAGTTGCTGGGTCACCCGCTTGGTGTTGCAAAACACCACGCAGCTGGCCGGCTGATGCTGCTGCAACAGCCGCATCACCGCTTCTTCGCGGCTGCTGTCACCCAGGGCATAAAACTGCTGCGCGATTGGGCTTTCGGCTTCGGCTTGTTGCACCGATACTCGCAGTGGCTGGCGCATCAGGCTGGCAGCCAGTTGCTCAATTTGTGCCGGATAGGTGGCGCTGAACAACAGCGTTTGGCGGTTGGCCGGGGTGGCGGCAGCGATGGTGGCGACATCGTCCAGAAAGCCCATCTCCAGCATGCGATCGGCCTCATCCAGCACCAGGGTGCTGAGCTCGGATAAATCCAGCCGCTGTTGCTGCAAATGATCCAGCAGCCGGCCCGGCGTACCCACCAGAATATGGGCGCCATGCTCCAGCGACAAAATCTGGTGACGGCTGGGTACCCCACCGCACAGGGTCAGCACCTTGATGTTGTGAATGCTTCGCCCCAGGGTACGAATTTCTTTGGCGACCTGCTCGGCCAGCTCCCGGGTTGGGCACAGCACCAGGCTTTGAATACGAAAGCGTTTGACCTTTAAGCGGCTCAGCAAGCCCAGCGCAAAGGCGGCGGTTTTGCCCGAGCCGGTCTGCGCCTGAGCAATCACATCCTGGCCCGCCAGAATGGCCGGCAGGCTTTGCTGTTGAATCGGCGTCATCTGCCGGTAATTGAGATCCTGCAAGGTAGTCAGCAGTTCAGGGGCTAAAGAAAGTGCAGCAAAATCGGTAACAGGCATGGGCTTTGGCTCCGTGACGATGGCAAAGAGCCAGCGGTTGTGATTTCGACCGTCAGTATACCAGATAGCGCGGCATCAGAGCATGGCTTTTAGATGCGCCACTACACTGCGTCCGAGCGAGCTTAAATCGTAGCCGCCTTCCAGCATCGAGACGATACGGCCCTGACAATGGCGGTTGGCCAATTGCTTTAACTCCCCGGTCAACCAGGCGTAGTCGTCTTCTTTTAATAAAAACTGCGACATCTCATCTTCTGCATGGCCATCAAAGCCGGCGGAAATAAACACCAGCTCCGGAGCAAAAGCATCCAACTCAGCAAACCAGCGTTGTTGCACTGCCGTGCGCCATTGCTCCCCCTTGCAGCCAGCAGGCAGGGGCAGGTTCAGGATGTGTTCGCTGCTGCTGTCATCGCCGCTGTTGGGGTACAGCGCCTGTTGATAGGACGAGCAAAACAGCACCCGATCGTCGTGACGGAAAATTGCCTCGGTGCCGTTGCCATGATGGACATCAAAATCGACGATGGCCACCCGCTTTAGCTGGTATTTATCCAGCGCATAGCTGGCGGCAATGGCGATGTTGTTTAAAAGGCAAAAGCCCATCGCCTGATCGGCGGTGGCATGATGCCCCGGTGGCCGTATGGCGCAAAATGCCTGCTGGTTGTCGGCTTGCATCACTTCATCCACTGCCTGAATGCCAGAGCCTGCCGCCAACAGGGCGGCCGGCAGACTTTTCGGTGTCATGGGGGTATCCGGGTCCAGCCAGATCTGGCCCTCGCTGGGTGCCTTGGCAAAGAGCTCGTCAATATAGAGCTTGCTGTGGGCCCGGTACAGATCGCTGACCTCTGCCGGCCGGGCATCAACCTGTTTGATCACGTACTCCAGGCCCGAGCGCAGCAGCTGATCGGAAATGGCATAGAGCCTGGCCGGTTGCTCCGGATGCTCCGGGTCCGGGTTGTGCAAGGCGCAGCGCGCGTGGCTAAACAGGGTGAGTGGCATCATTTACTCCTTGGTGGCCTTCGGCAGGCTGAGCTTCAGGGTGACTTCGCCTGGTTCATCGGCCGGCAGGCGGACAAAGCCTGCTTTGATAAAGACGTTCAGCATCGGCTGGTTGTCGGCCCGCACATAGGCCAGCATGGCGGTTAAGCCGCGCTGGCAGGCGATGGCGATCATGGTATCCAGCAGCCGTTTGGCCATGCCTTTGCCCTGGTATTTCTCGCGGGTCACAAAGGCCACTTCGCAGCTGTTGCTGGCCGGCAGCAGGTAGTAGCGACCCACCGCCTGAATTTGCACCGCTGAGCCTTTTTGTCGCACGATGCACAGCGCCAAATCTTTCGATTGATCGACACTGACCAGGTTGCAGGACTTTTCCCGGCTCATCTGGGTTGGCACCGCGTTGTAACGCAGTTGCAGGGTTTCTTTGGTGTGCGAGTAGAAAAACTCCTGCAGCCGCCGTTCATCGGAAGGGTTGAGCGGACGCAAATCAAAGCTCTGGCCGTCGATGCGCAGTTCTTTAAAGCCCACTTTGCCAAGCTCAGGCACATCGACCGGGGTTTGTTGCTGGTAATGCGGCACCCAGTAATGCTCGCGCACTTTTTGCAGCAGCTGATGGCGAAACTTCGGGTGGGCAACCCGGATCAGCTCCAGCGCCCGCTCGCGGATGCTTTTACCGCGCAACGAAGCGACGCCAAACTCGGTGACCACATAGTGCACATGGCCGCGGCTGGTGACCACACCGGCGCCTTCCCGAATATGCGGCACAATGCGTGAGTGCTTGCCATCTTCGGTGGTGGAGGGCAGCGCAATGATCGGCTTGCCACCAGCACTCATCGAGGCACCCCGGCAAAAATCAACCTGACCACCAATGCCACTGTAAAACTGATGGCCAATGGAGTCGGCCACCACCTGACCGGTTAAGTCGACCTCAATGGCACTGTTAATCGCCATCATTCGATCGTTGCGGGCAATGTTCGCAGGTGAATTGACGTATTCACTGGGGTAAAAGCCAATATGCGGGTTGTGATGGACAAAGTTGTACAGCGCCTGGCTGCCGACGCAAAAGCTGGTGACTACCTTGCCGGGGTGAAAGGTTTTTTGTCGGTTGGTGATGACGCCTTTTTGAATCAGCGCCATGATGCCGTCGGTGATCATGTCGCTGTGCACGCCCAGGTCTTTGTGGTTGCCGAGGTATTTCAGCACCGCATTGCAGATGCGGCCAACACCGAGCTGGATGGTGGCGCCATTGTCCACCAGCAACGCAATGTACTGGCCAATCCGCTCACTGACTTCGTTGTCGGTTTCCACCAGTGGCAGCTCGGGCAGGGGCTGTTCGCAGTCGATGCAAAGGTCAATCTGGTCGCGGTGAATAAAGCTTTGGCCATAGGTCACCGGCATGCGTGGATTGACCTGAGCAATCACGGTTTTGGCCGCTTTGGCTGCTGCTGCCACCACATCCACCGAGACGCCGAGCGAGTGATAGCCGTGCTGATCGGCCGGGCTAACCATAATCAGCGCTACATCCAGCGGCAGAATGTCGTCGGTAAAGAGGTGCGGAATATCCGACATAAAGCAGGGGGTGTAATCGGCCCGGCCCTCGGCCACCGCCTGGCGGATGGTATCGCCGCCAATAAAAAAGGTGTTCACTTTAAAACGGTGCTGCTGATCCGGGTTGGCCCAGACATTGTCGGACAGGGTCAGCAATTGCACAATTTCAATGTCGTGCAGCTGGCGGCCATGGGCCAGCAGGTCGTCCATCAGAGCGCCTGGCACCGCAGCATGGGAGCCAATAAAAATCCGCTGGCCGGATTTCAGGTACTTTTTCCAGTCGATGCCAAGGGTGGAAGGCATAAGGGCTCCTGTTTTTTGCAGTATCCATCAAGTGGCAGTAGGTCACCATGCTACTTTAGGTTTAGGTCGACTTTAGGCGATTGCCATCGGCAGCTCAAGCCAACTGTGGTAGGCTGGCGCTCTGTCGAAACGAGGCGCTAATGCTATGATACGTATCAATCAACAGCTGGAGCTGGCCGACGACGAACTGGAATGGCAGTTTATGCGTGCCAGTGGCCCGGGTGGCCAGCATGTCAATAAAACCTCGACCGCGGTGCAGCTGGTGCTGGATATCCGGGGCAGCTCGCTGCCGGATTGGTTGAAGCAGCGGTTGCTGAGCAAGGCCGATCATCGCATTACCCAAAGCGGCAAAATTTTGATCAAGTGCCAGCAAAGTCGTAGTCAGGAACAAAACCGTGAGCAGGCGCTGGCGCAGCTGATCCAGTTGCTGGCTGCGGCCTCGGTGCAGCAGAAAAAACGCACCGCCACCAAGCCAACCTTTGGCAGCAAGCAGCGGCGACTGGCGCAGAAAAAGCAGCGTGGGGCCACCAAGGCGCTGCGGCAGGGCAAGCCGCAGCTGGATTATTGAGGATGGCGACTACTGAGCGCTGAGTTGCCGTACCTGATAGCCGCGGGCTTTCAGCAAGTCCAGCACATTGTCCGGGCCTGCCAGGTGCAAGGCGCCCACCAGCACAAATTCAACTTGTGGCGTTTGCAGCATGGCATCGATTTGCTCAACCCAATCCAGGTTGCGCTCGGTCAGCAGTCGCTGATAAAAGCGCTGGCCCACTTCGGTGTCGTGCATTTCGCTGACCAGTTCGGTTAACGCCTCGCGATCACCGGCGCGCCAGGCGGCCAGGGTTTGTTGCATAAACTGCTCAGTTTCATCCAGTTGATCCAGATTTTGCGCGATCCAGTCGTCTTCAAAGCCATCGGAAATGGAAAACAGCAGGGCAAATTGTTGTTCCAGTGTTTCTAAGAAGCCTTTTTCCAGACCATCCTGCGCCCCTTTATTGAAAAAGTAGGCATCCACCCCTTCACCGGCCATTCCCAGTTGCTGCAACTTAAATTGCAGCATTTGCACCAGCACAAAGTCTGGTTTGAACTGGGCGAGGGCCGTGATATCGATACCTAAATCGGCGGCAGCCTGTTGCAAACGCTGGTAGCTTTCCGGGCTAAGCACCGTTTGTAAGGTACGGCCATCCTGATACATGGCATAGCCAAGCACCATGGGGCCAATGCTGGGGTCTGCCATTTTGGCGATGTCCACCTCAAACACCAGTTTTTCGGCTTGTTGGTAGGCTTTATCAAATTCCGCCGGCAGAGGAAACTCGCTGGCTGGCAACAGATGGACGGTGCCACCAATAAACAGCTGATGTTGGTCGTTGCTGATCTGCCAAACGGCACTTTGTGCCAGCAGCGCCTGGCTGCAAAACAGCAGGCCAATCGCAAACAGGCGGGAAAAAATTTGTGTCATCTTAAAAACGCTCCTTGTGCGCTAAAAACATTATCATAATGGTAAATTGCAGATAACAAAAGTGTGGCGTGTCTGCCGAAAGGCAGAATGTCGCTGCTGCGGTAAGCTATCATGCTTGAGTACAGTCTTGCTTAGTATTAGGGTGGGTGCAAAGTAGACAGTGTGGAGAACATCATGGAGCATTATGCAGCTTTAAGGGGCAATGTTGGTTTACTAGGCACTCAGTTAGGCGATTTGATCCGGCAGCATTTAGGGGATGATGTTTACCAGCGTATTGAGCAAATTCGCCAACTTTCCAAGGAAGCACGGGCTGGTGACAGTGGTCGTGAGCAGCAATTAAAACAGTTGCTGCAATCGCTAAGCGACGAGGAGCTGTTGCCGGTAGCGCGGGCTTTTGCCCATTTCCTCAATTTGGCCAACCTGGCCGAGCAGCAGCACAGCACCAGTCAGGAAGTACTGGCCGAAGATCCCCAAGCCGCACCTTTGCAGGCGATGTTAACGCACCTCAAAGCGGCGCAGTTGGACGCCGATGCCATCGCTGCTGCTGTTGATAAGCTGGCCATTGAGTTGGTGTTGACGGCACACCCGACCGAAGTATCACGCCGCACCATCATTCACAAACTAACGGAAATTGCCGATTGCTTAACCGCGCTGGAGCAGCAACGCGCCGATTGCCAGCAGCAGCGGCTGCGTGGGCGGATGCAGGAGCTGATAGCCCAGCTGTGGTTTACCAATGAAATTAGGGAGCAGCGCCCGACTCCGGTCGATGAAGCCAAATCCGGTTTTGCCATCATTGAGAGCTCCCTGTGGCAGGCAGTACCGGCCTTTTTACGTGAGCTGGACAGCTGGATGCGTGATGCCGCTGGTCAGGCGTTGCCGCTTGCGGCTACGCCGGTGCGCTTTGCCTCCTGGATGGGCGGCGACCGCGATGGCAACCCTTTTGTTACTGCCAAAGTGACGCGGCAGGTTCTGCTGTTAAGCCGCTGGAAAGCCGCTGACTTGTTTATGCAGGATCTGGATGTGCTCAGCAAAGAGCTGTCGATGAATCAGGCCAACGATGAATTGCTGCAGCTCAGTGACGGTGCCTTTGAACCCTACCGTGCAGTACTCAAACAATTGCAACAACAACTGGCCTATACCCGTGATTGGTTGACCGAAGCGCTGAACCGGGATCGGTTGCAGCGCCCAGCCGATTTGATCTGGCAGCAAGATCAGTTGCTGGAACCTTTGCTGCTGTGCGATCGCTCCTTGCGCGAATGCGGCATGGCACAAATTGCCGATGGCAGGTTGCAGGATACCATTCGCCGGGTCTATTGCTTTGGAGTGACGCTGCTAAAGCTCGATATCCGTCAGGACGCGGCCCGCCATGCGGCGGTATTCAGCGAGCTGACCCGCCATCTGGGGCTCGGCGATTACTCTGCCTGGAGTGAAGCGGACCGCCAGGCATTCCTGCTGCGCGAGCTGCCCAATCGCCGGCCGCTTTTTCCAAAGCAGTGGCAACCTTCCGAAGAGGTGCAGGAGGTGTTGGACACCTGCGAGATGGTCGCCCGCCATGGCGAAGAAGCTTTGGGTACCTATGTGATCTCGATGGCGGGCAAGCCGTCGGATGTGTTGGCGGTGCAGCTGCTATTAAAAGAAGCCGGCATCGGTTTTGCGATGCGGGTAGCGCCTTTGTTTGAAACCTTAAGCGATTTGCAGCAGGCACCGGAGTGCATTGGGCAGTTGCTGGCGATTGACTGGTACCGCGGCTACATTCAGGGCCAGCAGGAAGTGATGATTGGCTATTCGGACTCGGCCAAAGACGCTGGCGTACTGGCTGCCTCCTGGGCACAGTACAGCGCCCAGGAGGCCTTGGTGCAGGTCTGTGCCGATGCTGGCGTGAAGCTGACCCTGTTCCACGGTCGTGGTGGCACCATTGGCCGTGGCGGAGCGCCGGCCCATGCCGCCATTTTGTCACAGCCGCCGGGCTCCTTAAGCGGTGGGTTCCGCGTCACCGAGCAGGGCGAGATGATTCGTTTTAAGTTTGGTTTACCCAAGCTGGCCGAGCGCAGTTTGAGTCTGTATGCCAGCGCTGTGCTGGAAGGCATGCTGCTGCCTCCACCGGTACCCAAAGACAGCTGGCGCCGGGTGATGACGGAGTTGGCAGAGAGTTCTTGCCAGGCTTACCGGGCCATGGTGCGCGAGCACCCGGATTTTGTCCGCTATTTCCGGGCAGCAACGCCAGAGCAGGAACTAGGCCAGTTGCCGCTGGGCAGTCGCCCTGCCAAACGCAACCCCAAAGGTGGGGTCGAAAGCTTACGCGCTATTCCCTGGATCTTTGCCTGGTCGCAAAACCGTTTGATGCTGCCGGCCTGGCTGGGCGCTGGCAATGCCTTGCAGCAGGTGCTTGATCGCGGTGAGCAAAAGGTGCTGGCGGACATGCAGCAACAATGGCCGTTTTTCGCTACCCGCTTGTCGATGCTGGAAATGGTGTTCTTAAAAGCCGATGCTGCTATCTCCGCCTACTACGACCAGCGGCTGGTGCCGGCTGAACTGCATGAGCTCGGGGCACAACTGCGCCAGCAGCTGGCGCATGATCAGCAATTGCTGCTTAGCCTGACGCAGCATCGTGAGCTGATGGAAAATGAAAGCTGGATCCGCGAGTCCATTATGCTGCGCAACACCTATGTCGACCCACTGCACTTGCTGCAAGTGGAACTGCTGCACCGGCAGCGTAGCCAGTCTGAGCAGCTGAGCCCACCAATTAAGCGGGCTTTGATGGTGACCATCGCCGGTATTGCTGCTGGGATGCGTAACTCCGGTTGAGCGAGGTGCAGAAAAAAGCCCGGCATCCTGCCGGGCCTGGTTTCCCCTGTTCTGGTATCAGCGCTGTGCAATCAGCCCTTCAAGTCGACTGGAAAATTGCTGCAGGTTGTGCTGCACCAGCTCATTGTCGCTGAGCTTGGCCGCACGCTGAAAGTCTTGCTGGGCACTGGGCAGGTCCTGAGCAACCCAGTGCATCACGCCGCGGTTGCTCAATGCTAAGGCCTGCATTTCACGACGCTCGGCTGGGGTCGCCTGCGCCTGGTGTCTTGCCAGGTGGATGGCTCGGCTGCAGGCTGGGCTGGCGCCATTGAGGTTGGCCAGCTGAGTGTTGGCTACGCACAACGCCATGGTTTGGGAAAAGGCATCGCTGCCCCGGCTTTGCGTTTTCAGGGCGGTAAGGCCTTCTGTGGTCTCGCCTTGTTGCAACTGCATGGCTCCCGGTGTGGCCTCGATGACCGCCATCTGGTAGGGGTTCGTGGCACTCACCAAGGCGGGCAGGCAAGCCAGGGTAACAAAGGCTGCTGGCATCAAAAAGTTTGAAAGTGACGTCTTCATGGTGATTCTCCGGTTGCTGTCAGTCATGGGTGCTGACAGCCCTAACTTTAGAGTTTGTTCCCCAATCCGACAAAGGATAAAAATACAGCCAATGGATGAGCAAAACTCATCTGTACTCGGCAAAGCTGTGCAAGACCCAATCCAGCAGCCATTGGATTTCAGGGCGTTCCGGCTGGGGTTTGTGCTGGATCAGGTAGTACTTATCACGGGTGGTCCAGCTGCCATCAAACAGTGCCATTAAAGCGCCGCTGTGAAACCAGGCCTGGCTGATGGGCATCGGAATCAGGGCGATGCCAAGCCCCTGCTCGGCGGCCCGTGCCATGCCAAACATGCTGTCGAGCTGCAGGATTTGCTTTGGCCTGAAGTGCTCAAAGCCGGCGAACTCGGCCCATTGGTGCCAGGCATGGGGCCTCGATTGGTGCAGCAACAACGGCAACTTGTTCAGCGCTTCCAGCCCCAATTCGCGGCATTGTTGGTACAGGCTTGGGTTGCAGGCCGGTTGATAGCTGATGGCAAAGAGTTCATGGCACAGCGCGGACTGGGGTGGGCTGCCAGACAGAATAATGGACACATCGGTTGGCCGACTGGGATCGCTGCGGGTTTTTACCGTATCAACCCGTAAGTTGATGCCCGGGTATTGTGCCGACCAACCGCGCAACCGCGGCATAAAAAGCTCACTGGCGAAGAACTCGGGCATGCTGATGCTGACCTCCTTGCTGCCCGCGTTTTGGCTGAACTCACCGATGGTGTGTACCAGCTGCTGCATCACTGGCTGAATCGCCAGATAAAAGCTCTTGCCAGCCGGGGTGAGTTCTAACGCCCTGGTTTTTCGAACAAATAAAGTCAGCCCTAAATCCTCTTCCAGCTGGCGGATTTGGTGGCTGACTGCCGAAGGGGTGATGTACAGTTGCTCGGCAGTAAATTTAAAACTTAAATTTTCGGCTGCCAGACAAAAGCAACGCAGGCCGCGCAGCGGCGGCAGGCGAGTCGACATGAAGACTCCTGAATGAAGTTGTGGTCAAGGTTTCACTTAAGGTACAGCAAGAGTCGTGCCGGCTCAAAGCCGCTGCAAAGGGGCATTTTCAGCCCTAACAGTCGATTGTTGTGCACCATTGTGGTGCGATTGGCGCTGCTGGTGCACGAATGCTGGTACAGAGCTACCTTTAATCTTTGCTTTTGGGGAGCTGGTCGCAGCAAGGCCATAGGACTTGATCGCACCCCGGTGACATGGCGTACACTGGAAAGCCAATAGGTAACTTCGAAATGGCCATGTATCGACGACTAGTTTGGCTGATGCTCACTTGCATCGGTCTCTGTACGGCGCTGTACTCTGCACCAACAGTCGCAGTTTCCACCGGCTGGAAGCAGGCGCCCCACATTCAGGTTGAGCTGGTGAGCTCGCATCAGGCGGTGGCACCTGGCCAGAGCTTTTTGGTGGCTTTGCATTTGCTGCCACAAGAGCACTGGCATACTTACTGGCAAAACCCCGGCGACTCGGGCATGCCTACCCAGATACGCTGGCAACTGCCAGATGGCGTAACGGTATCCGATATTCAGTGGCCCACACCTCAGGCTTTCGCTATTCCGCCCTTGATGAATTATGGCTTTGAAGGGTCGACGGTGCTGCTCAGCGAGATTACTCTGCCAGCCGATTATGCCGGTACTGGCTTGTTGCTGCAGGCCGATGCGTCCTGGCTGGTGTGTGAAGAGATTTGCATTCCCGGTGATATGTCCTTTGAGTTGCCACTGGCGGTGGCGCGTCAGCCGGCAGAGTCCACCCACCATCAGGCCCTGTTCGAACAAGGGCGGGCATCCCAGCCGGTGGCCCTTCAGCGCACAGCCTCGTATCAGGTGCAGGATGGCGTTTTTTCGGCGGTGATTGAATCCAGAGACGACTTGCTGGTCGATGCTTTTTTTGTCGGTGCGACCGACCTGGTCGAGCATGCCCAGGCGCAGGAGATCAGCTGGCAGGATGGCAGTTTGCTGCTGCGTCAGCCGCAAAATACTTATTTCCATCAGGCACCCGAGCAGATCGAGATTGTACTGACCAGTGGCCCGCAATCCTTTGTGGTGCAGGCGCAGCGTCTTGATGTGGGGGGCGCAGTCGCGGCTGGTAGTGAATTTGGTCTGGCTGCTTTTCTGACGGCACTGCTGCTGGCGGCTGGTGGTGGCCTTATCCTGAATCTGATGCCCTGTGTTTTCCCGGTGTTGTCGTTAAAAGCCATCAGTCTTGCCAACAACAGCGGCGATGCCGGCCGGCAAAAGCGCGACGCCTGGAGTTATACACTCGGTGTGCTGGCGATGTTCGCTGTGCTGGCTCTGGCGTTAATTGGCTTGCGGGCGGCGGGTGCTGCAGTGGGCTGGGGCTTTCAGTTGCAAAACCCCTGGCTGGTTGGGGGCCTGGCTTACCTGTTTTTTGCGCTGGGTTTAAGTTTGTCCGGCCTGGTGCAATTTGGCAGTCGCCTGATGCAACTGGGATCCAGCCTGGGTCAGCGTCAGGGCGCCAAAGGCTCCTTCCTGACCGGAGTTTTGGCTGTCATTGTGGCCAGCCCTTGCACGGCGCCTTTTATGGGCGCTGCCCTTGGCTATGCGGTCACCCAGTCGGCCCCGGTGGCTTTGCTGGTGTTTTTAGCCCTGGGTTTTGGCATGGCGTTGCCGTTCTTGCTTCTGGCATACAGCCGCCGACTGGCCCGTTTACTGCCTAAGCCAGGCGCCTGGATGGATACGCTGAAGCAATGGCTGGCGTACCCTTTGTACCTCACCACCGTTTGGTTGCTGTGGGTGCTGGGTCGTCAGGCCGGCGTGGATGCGCAGGCATTGGTGCTGGTTGGCCTGGTTTGTCTGGCCGCTGCGCTGTGGCTTTGGGGCCGTCAGCAGCTGGGGCAGGGCTTTCGGTTGGCGCCGCAGCTAAGCTGGGTCTTTGCACTGCTGGCTATCTTATTGCTGGTGCTGTTGCAGCCACAGCAGGGTGCGCAGCAAAGTGCGGAAAACCGGCATTGGGAGCCCTGGAGCCCGGAACGCTTGGCTGAACTGCAAGCGGATAAGCAACCGGTGCTGGTCAATATGACCGCTGATTGGTGCATCACCTGCTTAGTCAATGAGCGGGTGGCGCTCAATACCGAGAGTGGCCGCCAGGCACTGACGGACTATGGCGTGACTTACTTAAAAGGTGACTGGACGCTGAGAGGTGCGGATATCCACGCCTATTTGCAACAGTATCAGCGTGATGGGGTGCCCTTGTATGTGTTGTACTGGCCGGGACAGGAGCCAAAAATTCTGCCGCAGATTTTAACGCCAAATACGCTACGCGATCAGCTGGCGCAGTTGGCAGCAAAACCCAACTGATCTTAACCTGCAGCCTGTGTGGTAGTGGCTGCCATTTAACTGTGAGCGGGCACACGCCCGAAAGGAGCAATACCATGAAACTTAAGCAACTCTTCAGTGCTCTGGCGCTGGCTGGTACAGTAACTGCGGTGGCTGCCGCGCCACAAATTGGCGCTCCGGCTCCGGATTTTACCGTGGTCGATAGCCATGGCCAAACCCACTCACTGGCCGATTTTGCCGGCAAGAATGTGATTCTGGAGTGGACCAATCACGACTGTCCTTTTGTGGTCAAGCATTACGTCAGCGACAACATGCAGGGGCTGCAACAGCACTTTGCCGACAACGATACGGTCTGGTTGAGTGTGATTTCATCCAGGCCAGGCAGCCAGGGCCATGTCAGCCCGGAACAGGCCAACGAGCTGACCGCCAGCCGTGGCGCCCAGCCAGCTGCGGTGCTACTGGATGAGAGCGGCGACATGGGGCGCGCCTTTGATGCTCGCGTTACACCACATATGTATGTGATTGGTGCCGATGGCAACCTGCTGTATATGGGCGGCATCGACAGCATTCCTACCGCCAATCCGGAGGATATTCCAAGAGCCGAAGCCTACCTGGCGAATGCCGGCAATGAAGTCCTCGCCGGCCAGCCGGTCAGCAAGCCCATCACCCGGCCTTATGGCTGCAGTATTAAGTACTAAGTCTGCCTGCTTGGGATCCTTTGATCAAACTATGCCATTCTTTCTTTTAAATTATGGCGCAGTTTGATCAATGCCACATAAACAAAAACGCTATTGTGCTGCATAAACCGGCTGCTGTTCGTTATGCTCTCAATGGATCCCCCTAAAGTGCTCGTTGGTGACATAAACTAACCTGAAATGTTTAGTGTTCCCATCATCGTAAATGCCATAGGTTCCACCAGTGCCAGCAGCCGTGATTCCGGAGAATTTCTGCTTATTAAACAATAATTCGTCTTCCAATTGTTGCAATTGCAGCTCTGTTAAGCGCTCAACCCCCGCGAGCGAAACGAAGCACGCGTTTTTATCGCACTCAGCGACATCTAAGCGGATCGTGTTGTATTGCGGGTTTTGCTGTTGCCAGTCTAAGAACACTTGCTGTAAGTAATGTTCGTGCTCCATACTTTCAGTCGTTTTGAAATCTTGCTTCGCTGCTACTATGAGTGAGGTGTCATCACTAAAGAGCAGCTGACGGTAATCGTCGCTTCGAAAAATGGTTTTTTCAGGATCTGCAGCTTCAATTTGCTTACCTGGGTCTGCTGAGGTTGGCTTGTCTTGAGTCAATGAGGCTGCACGTATGTTTTGTTGACTCGGTTGTTCAGCGATTAAATCTGTTTTTTTAGTTGATTGACTCTGAAGAGTTGCACTTTTCGTTTGTTGCAAAGTCGATAGCTGCTCAGACTTTGGCTGAAAGCTGGCAGAAGGTGATAGAAAGTTGAAAGCTCCAAAGGCAATGGCTAAGATGATAGTTACGCTGATAAAAAAAATTTTGCTTTTCATAGTCATACACGCTGATTCTCAAATGAATTAAACGCCTGCCGTGACTGCTGAAGACAGGCGAATTTTCTATTGTATTTGTCTAACCCACACATCACCACCGCAACAGTCCGTTACGGTTGCTGGATTAGTGCTGGTATCGACATTACAGGAGTTATCACACCGATAAGTTGTACCATCTACAGTAACTCTGGAACCCGCATAGGCTTTGCTAGCCGAAAAAGACAATCCAATAATTATAAGAATAACTGTTTTTCTGACCATAAATCACTCCATTTTTGGGATAAAAGTAGTCGCCATTTGGCTAAGTGATAATCTCAGGAAAGTAATCAAAAGGTAATAATTTAATGTGATAAACAAGAGATATTTTAGTGATATTTGCAGCATTATTTTTGCCAATCAAATCTGGCACTGACCTTTATGTGATGAGTAGTAGCTGATGAACAGAGTGTTAGCCTGCAGCACCATGCCGGCATAGCTGCGGGCACTTCCAGAGGGCAGGGCGTGCCACTAGGGCCCAACGAATTCCTGTTTCTGCCGATAGTCAGGATATTTGTTCTAACAGAACCGGATCATCTTCGGCTTAGCTGGCGTGATTTTATCAAGCAAACGATCCATGGCGTGATAACGCTCGCAGCTGCTGAGGCACTTTTCTATATCCAATAAGCTGTTGGCAGACAAGTTGCAGCAGATGAACCTTACTATTCACAGGCCTTGGTGATAGAAAATCTTCGATTGATCCGTACCAACACTTTTGGACACCGCGCCAAGTGAGTGCTTGTCTGCTATGGTCTTCGCCCTGCCGAGTATCATGCCTGACAGGCTATGCAGCGACCTTAAAAAATTTGGCAGCAGCTAAAGCATACTCTGCTGGAAGTAACAACAAGGCACGCCAGTGAAAGGATGGCTATAGTGATACAGTAGCTAAATAAATCCGGCTCTGGCCTTCATGCGAGGAGTAGTAGCTGATGAACAGCTTGTTGCCCTGCAGCACCATGCCGGCATAGCTGCAATCGCCGCCTGAGGGCAGAGCCTGCCATTCGGTCAGTTGACCACTGTGCCGGTCTATCCAGCATAAGCTGGTGCGTACCTTGTTATCGTACAGCCGAACGCAGGCCAGCAAGCGGCCATCCGGCAGCTCCAGCCATTCGGGGCCGCCGATGCGACAACCAATGTCGCGCCAATCCCAATGCTGATAGGGCGGCCTGGCGCGGCCATACAGGCCATGCTCCGGATCGCGGCGCAGCAGGCAGAGCGCGGTGCCATCCGGCTCGAACAATAAACCACTTTCGTTGGCGTAACTGCCGCTGTAGCTATCCGGGTTGATTGGCTGATAGTGATGGCCGTCGCTGGTTTGGTAAGCGCGGACAAAGCGCGGCTGGCCGCATTTATAGCCCATGGCCAGCCCTTGCTGCTGGTGCCAGCTCAGTCGCCAGATCCAGATGTTGGGCTCTCCTATTGGCACAGCCTTTGACCAATGCAGGCCATCGTCGGAAAGCCAGGCGTAGCTTTGGTGGCTTTGCTGGCTTTTGTCATGCAAAGCACCGGCACCGTACAGCATCAGTCGGCTGTCGGGCAGGATGCTGAATTTAGCGTCGCGTAAGTCGGCATCCGGCAGGCGAATCACCGCAGAGCTGAGCCAATGCACACCATCGAGGGAGCGCAGGATGCGGAAATGGCCGTCAGGCGAGACGTGGGCACTGCCTTCTCTGAATACGCACCAAAAGGTACGGTTAAAGTGAATCAGGTCGGTAAAGGCATTGTGCGCGGCCTGCTGCCAGATGCACTGCAATTGGATGGCCATAGTTGGCTCCAAAGTCACTTAAATTCTTACATGCTAACAGCTTTTTCGGAAGGATCCAGCGCTACCCGTACAAACAAAAAGCGTTAAAAGTGCCACTTCACCAATAGATTGACATTGTTTTCATGACTGCGCAGTGCCGGGCTGTCGGCTACGCCGAATTTGTTGCGCCAAAACACATACTCAATGCCTAACCATAGCTGACTTTCCATGCCCAGATGTGGGCTGGCCAGCCATTTCAGTTGCGGGGTCAGATTCAGGTTGGCGCGTTGATCGACACTGGTGCTGGCCCAGTCCATAAAGCCATCCAGTAAAAACTGCTGGTTGCCTAAGGTAAAAGGGTAGGCCCAGACCAGGGTGAGTTGCCAGTTATTGGCCACTTTGTCGTTGTTGCGCCGGTAGACATTGGCTTGCACGAAGCGAAAGCCTGGCACGGCTAAATCAACGCCGGCACCATACAGGTAGTTGGTCGCCAGGCTGCTCATCTCGATATGGGCAGCCAACAGCACATCGGTGACCGGGCCAAACTGGTAGTTGCCGCTGGTGTTCTTGCCCAGGCTAAAACGCGGTTGCAGTTCAGCATAATTGGTGCGGGTGCCATCTTTAAAACGCATGTGGTCGAGGAAGAAAAAATTATCGCCCCAAGAGGTGTTGGCGGCGTGCTCAATGGTAAAGACATGGCGGCTGGGATCGCCAAGCCGGTAATTTTCGCCATAGAGATAGGTTAAGCGGAAGTCCTGCCACAGCACCTTGGCTTCGAGCGGAAATAGGGACAAACCGAAGAGGATCAGTAAGATGCGCATCTTTGGCTCCAGTTAAACCAGCGGGTAAACAGAGTAAAGATGCATTTAGCCAGCCTCGCAAGTCAGACTGGCAAAAATACCATTATTCCGGCAGTGGTAAGTGACGGACCAAGGTGGTGAGCTGAGCGATGGTACTCAGGCTTTGCCGCTGCATAATCAGCTGGCGGCCCAGTGCCAGTGCAAAGCGTTCGCAGCGGGCCCGCTGCGGCTCATGACGAATTTGTTCCAGGTCTGCCACATGCGCCAGGCCGACGGTGCGACGGATCAGCTCACAGCCTGCATAGCCAATGCTGTCGGCCAGGACTTGTTGCAGGAAAAAGCTCTGATAATTGCTGTTGGCAAAGCTGCTTTCTTTGGTCTGGGTTTGCATCAGCTGGTTGAAGGTGCTGGCAAAATTCAGCCAGAGTGTTTCAATTTGTTCGAGCAGATAGGCTTGTTGCTGCTCGCGGGCAGCGGTGTCTTCTTGCAAACCAAATTGACCGGCATAGCTGAGTAATAAATTCCCCAGCAGGCTGCCGACATCAAAACCTATGGGGCCGTAAAAGCCAAACTCGGCATCGATCACTTTGCATTGCTTTGCACTGACAAAAATACTGCCGCTATGCACATCGCCATGCAACAGAGCCTGTGGTTTGGACAAAAAGTCTGCTTTTAGCCGTGCGACCTCTGCTTGCAAGGCCTCATCGTGCCATAGCTCGCGGGCCTGCGGCAAAATGGCCTGATGAATGTTGTTGCGCTCGTGGTTGCAGTAGGGATCGGTAAAAAACAGATCTTCGGTGATCAGACAGAGCTCCGGGTTTAAAAAGCGCGCAACCTCGGCTTTTTTTTGCAAGCCGTTTAAAACAAAGTCGCTGGTATGAAACAAGGTCTGGGCCAGGTACTGTGCCATCTGGTTGGCCAACAAGGGGAATTGCTTGCCTGCGACCAAGGCGCTGCGCAATATCTCCAGCTGGCCCAGGTCTTCCATCAAAATCGCGGCCAGGGCTGCATCGTAATGCAGCACCTTAACGGTATGCTCCGGGCACAGCCGGCCATGACGCAGCAAGACTTCAGCCTCTATTCGGGCCCGGTCGATGGTGAGTGGCCAGCTTTCACCAACACAGCGGGCATAAGGCAGAGCTTGTTTGACAATCAGGCTGCGTCCCTGTTGGTTTTTCACCCGAAATACCAAATTCAGATTGCCATCACCAAATTCTTCTGCTTCAAGCTGATCGTTGTCACGAAAAGCATCAGCATGGCTAAGGGCAAAGTGCTTGGCATCATCTGCGGTAAAAGTTTGGTAGTCACTCATAGGGGATCCGGACTTGTCAGGCCAATAGAAGAACTGCATAATCGCAAACATTCTAGACGTCTGCAAGGCTAAATAAGGCATAAAGCATGAAAAACATGGCGGGTCTCAGCATCAAAATCGAACAAGGCCAGTTGTTTATTCTGGATCAGACGCTGTTACCGCATCAGCAAAGCTGGCTGCATTGCCAGCAGGTTGAGCAGATGGTGGCGATGATTCAACAATTGCAGGTGCGGGGCGCACCTGCAATTGGCATTGCTGCATCCTTGTTGCTGGCTTACCGGGCTGAGCAGGGCGATAGCCGTGCGCAGCTGCTGCACAGTGCTGAAGTACTCAGAGCAGCCCGGCCTACCGCGGTCAATCTGATGAATAACTTGGATGCGATGGTAGCCGCCTTGCAACAGTCCGATTATGTCAGCGCGGCGGTGGCCTGCGCCGAGCAGCTCTTTGCCGAAGATGTGCAGCTGTGCCTGCAGATGGCCGAGCATGGCGCGGCTTTGGTTCAGCCGAATGAGCGGCTGCTGACGCATTGCAATACCGGCGGTCTGGCAACGGCAGGGGTTGGCACGGCGCTGGGGGTGGTGCGACTGGCACATCAGCAGGGCAAAGCCATCAAACTGTGGGTGGACGAGACCCGGCCTTTGTTGCAAGGCGGGCGTCTAACGGCCTGGGAATGTGAGCAACTGGGCATTCCGTATCAGCTGATTTGCGACAATATGGCCGCCATGCTGATGGCTCGGGGCGAGGTCGATCGCATCTTTGTCGGCTCGGATCGTATCGCTGCCAATGGCGACTTTGCTAACAAAGTCGGTACCTACAATTTGGCGGTACTGGCGCATTATCATCAAATCCCTTTTTATGTGGTGGCTCCGCACACCACGGTCGATCCCCGCTGCAGCGACGGCAGCCAGATCCCGATTGAGCAGCGCCCAGCGGCGGAAGTGCGCGGCGTGAGCGGTAGTTTTGGTCAGGTTTGCTGGGCGCCGGAGCAGGCACCGGTGTTTAATCCGGCTTTTGATGTCACGCCTGCCGGGCTGGTTAGCGGCTGGGTGCTGGATAGTGGTGTGCTTGATCAAGCTGATGTGGCTGCCGGTGCTTTAGTCCGGTTAAACCCAACCCAATAAAAAAGCCCGGAGCAAGCTCCGGGCGAAAGACAAGGATAGACAGGGTGGAACCGCCTTTTCGGGGCGACAAAGCCAGACTAAGGTGTTTCTGCTTTGCTGACAAAGGAGATAAATCCATCCGTCGGGTGAAAAAATCTCATCCATAGCGCTCGGAGTTAAGCGTCAATCCAACAGCGGAAAGCGCGAGGCAATAGCACTGCCGGTAAAATTGGCGACCCAGCCTTCCGGGTTATTGAACAGCCGGATGGCGGTAAAATTGGGCTCGCTGCCCATATCGAACCAGTGCGGGGTATTGGCCGGTACACTGATCAAGTCGTTTTGCTGGCACAGCACTTGGTAGATGTGCTCGCCCAAATGCAGGCAGAACAAGCCTTCACCGCGGACAAAAAAGCGCACTTCATCTTCGCTGTGGGTGTGTTCGGCCAGAAATTTCTGCCGCAGCGCCGCTTTGTCCGGGTGATCGCTGTTGAGCGAAATCACATCCACCGTGACATAGCCGCCTTGCTGCTTTAGCCGCTCGATGTCATCGCTGTAGGCCTCCAGAATGCTGTCGGCATCGGTGCTGGCATCGATGGGTTGATTGGCTTGCCATTGTTCAAAGCGGATCCCCTGCTGCTGCAGTTTTTCGGCAATCTCAACAAGGTTGTCGCTCTGGAACAATGCCTGGGAGGGCTCCTGCGCTGGGTAGATGGTTAAGCTGGACATAACTAGACCTCGATTTGGTAAAAGTCCCGGGCAACCGGGTGAGTCCCCGGCGCCTGGCCGTCACGAATCAACTGGGTGGTGGCGATCCCCAACTTGCTGGCAGCATCCAGTTCGGCCACCACATCGGATACAAACAACACCTGGCTGGGTGGGAACTGCAAATGTTGCAAGATGGCTGCGTAGGAGGAGATTTCCTTCTTGCCACCGATGCGGGTATCAAAATAACCGCTGAACAGCGGGGTTAGATCACCAAAATCACTGTGGCGAAACAGCAGTTGCTGCGCCTCTACTGAGCCGGAGCTGTAGACAAACAGCTGGACGCCTTTGGCTTGCCAGGCCTTGAGCTGCTCGGCAGCATCCGGGTACAGGTGGCCGGTAAAGTGGCCCTGCTGATAACCCAGTCGCCAGATCATGCCTTGCAGGGCTTTCAGTGGCGTGATTTTTTCATCGGCAGCAATCCAGGCCTGCAATTGCGCAATGATGGCGTCCAGGCTGGCTTCCGGTTGCTTCATCAGCTGGCGCACCGCCTTCAGCTGCATGGCCACTTCGGCTTGTTCACTGCGCTGACGAATAAATTCTGGCAGCTGCTCAGCGGCATAGGGAAACAGCACCTCGGTGACAAAGCTGATGCGGGTGGTGGTGCCTTCAATATCGGTGACAAGGGCGCGGTAGTTCATACATGTCCTGTAAGTCGGATGCGTTCTAACTCACAGTGTATAAGAAATTCCCAGGCCTCTAAATGCCTTTTTGCGTCTTCCAGGCTTTGTCCCCAGACATAAAGCCCATGACCGCGCACCAGCAGGGCCGAAGCGGTTTGTACCTGTTGCCAGCGTTCGGCGACTGCATCGGCCAGTGCCGGGATATCCTGGGTGTTGTCAAACACCGTCAACGGGCAGCTATCTTCATGGCTGTGCTGACCACGAATGGCTTTTTGCATTTCGTAGCCGGTCAGTAGATGTTCTGTGCCGGGGAGCAGCCGGGAAAACACCGTTGAGTGCACCGAGTGGGTGTGCAGCACCGCCTTAATCTGGTGATCCAGTTGATACAATCGGGCATGCAGCGCCGTTTCTGCAGAAGGGGTGCCGTCGCATTGCAGGGGGCCTTGCTGCCAGCTCACCGGCAGCAAATCTTGTGGGCTGAGCTGGCCTTTGTCTTTGCCAGAAGCGGTGACCAGGGCGCTGTGCTCACCCGTTCGAATGGAGAAGTTGCCGCCCGTGGCCGGCACCCAGTGGCGGCTGGCGATCCAGCGGCCGGTGGCACAAAGCGCAATGGCATATGGATTCAGTTGCTGCACGTGCTGCGCGGCTTGATTCATCTGATCTGCTCCTGAACACCCTGACGTTTAGATGTCTATACATAAAAAGGTCTGAAATGATACCATGCTGGTCCAGTTTGGCAACCGTTGCCTGTTGCTCGGTACCCTGTCGTTCTTGCCAGAGCGAAGGGACAGGCGCTATGGTAGAGGCAACCGAAAGGCAGGAATTCAGATGCAAAACGACCTTCAGTCCAAATTACCCGGTATCGGAACCTCGATTTTTACCACCATGTCGCAATTGGCGGCAGAGCAGCAGGCCATTAATTTGTCCCAGGGGTTTCCAGACTTTGGCTGCGATCCCTTTTTAGTGGAGCAGCTGGCCTCCTTCAGCCAGCAAGGTTTGAATCAGTATGCACCCATGGCTGGCGTCTTGCCACTGCGTCAGCAAATCGCTGCTTTGATTGCACGTTGCTACCATCAAAAGGTGTGTCCAGAGCAGCACATTACCGTGACCTCCGGAGCCACCGAAGCCTTGTTTTGTGCCATTCAGGCTCTGGTTCGCCCCGGTGATGAAGTGATTGTGTTTGATCCTGCCTACGATAGCTATGCCCCGGCGGTGCAGTTGGCCGGTGGCGCCACGGTGCACCTGGCTCTGCTGGCCCCGGACTTTCAGGTCGACTGGCAGCAGGTCGCGGATGCCATCAACGATAAAACCCGGCTGATTATTGTCAACAGTCCGCACAACCCCAGCAGCAAGGTGTTCAGTGCCAGCGACTGGCAACAGTTGCAGCAATTGGTCTGCCAGCATGGACTGTATTGCATCAGTGATGAAGTGTACGAGCACATGGTGTTTGATGGCCGGCCACAATTGAGTGCTTTGTGTTTCCCGGATTTAGCCGCGCGCAGCCTGGTGGTGTCGTCCTTCGGCAAAACCTTTCATGTCACCGGCTGGAAGCTGGGGTATTGCGTAGCGCCCCCAGCGCTGATGGTCGAGTTTCGCAAGGTGCACCAGTACGTGACCTTTTCCAGCTTTACCCCGGCCCAGTTTGCTGTCGCCGCCATGCTGGAACAGCAGCCGGAGCAAGTCGTTGGTTTGGCCGCTTTTTATCAGCGCAAACGCGATGTGTTTTGTGCGGCGCTTAGTGGCAGTCGCTTGCAGCTGCTGCCGGCTGAGGGCACCTACTTTCAGCTGGCCGATTACAGTGCCATCAGCGAGCTGCCGGATCTGGAGTTTTGTCGCTGGTTAACGGTGCAGCACAAGGTGGCGGCCATTCCGCTCAGTGTGTTTTACCGCCAGCCGCCGGCGCAGCGCTTGGTTCGCTTTTGTTTTGCCAAAGAAGAATCCACCTTGCAGCAAGCGGCGGAGGTTTTATGTCGTCTTTAAAAGTAGCCGTGGTGCAAAGCAGTCTGCATTGGCAGGACCCTGTGGCCAACCGTCAGCAATTGGCTGAGAAGATTGCAGCGCTGAGCGGTCAGGATCTGATTGTGTTGCCGGAAATGTTTACCACCGGCTTTTCGATGGACAGTGCCGCTGTTGCCGAGCCGGCCGGCGGTGAGAGCCTGGACTGGCTGAAGCAGCAGGCAGCGTTATCCGGCGCTGCGCTTTGTGGCTCGGTAGCAGTACAAGAGCAGGGGCAGTACTACAACCGGCTGTACTTTGTAACGCCTGAAGGCGAGTGTACGCAGTACGATAAAGTGCATTTGTTTCGGATGGCCGGTGAACATCAGGCCTATGATGCTGGCCGCGAGCGGGTCATCGTACCCTGGCGTGGCTTGCGGTTTTGCCTGCAAGTTTGCTACGACCTGCGCTTTCCGGTGTTTAGCCGCAACCGCAACGACTACGATGCCTTGATTTACGTCGCTAACTGGCCGGCGCCACGCCGCCTGGCCTGGCGCACCCTGCTGTCGGCCAGAGCCATTGAAAACCAAGCCTATGTCATTGGCTGCAACCGTATTGGCACCGATGGCAATGGTGTTGAGTACAGTGGCGATAGTTTGATTGTTGATTATCTGGGCCAACCCCTGGCTGATGGTCTGGACCAGAGCACCGTGCTCTGCGCTGAGCTTGACGCGGCTGCCTTGCAGCAATTTAAACAGAAGTTCCCGGCTTATCTGGATGCGGATGCTTTTGAACTAACCATAAGGAGAGGATGATGAAACAGTACGCACTTGGGGTGTTAGGGCTAGCCTTATTGGTGTTGCTGCTTGGTTGCAGCGATAGCGGCGAAGCCGTCACTGATTCGTCGGCCAATCAGCAAGGTGAGCTGGATGCCGTGCACTGGCGCTACGCCACCGATCCACACGGCAGCAGCGCCAGCTACAGCGGTGAGCTGGTGCAGGATGGCATTGCCCAGATCGCCTTTTACCGGGTACCTCGGGTGGATGCGCAGAACAATTCCTGGGTGGAACTGATTTACGACTTGCCGAATGGGAGCTTGCAAGGCGCCAGTGGCTTGCAGCTGAGCTACCAAAGCAGCAGCGATCTGGTGGTCAAGCTGGCGCAGCTGGAGTATGGCGAGCAGGGCGATCAGAGCTACGCTCATTACCAGGCGGTGCTGCCTGCTGCCACCGATTGGCAAGAGGCTACTTTATCACTGGCTGACTTTCAGCGTCCTTACTGGACACCAGCAATCTCCGTCGATCAGGGCATCGTTCCAGCCCATGTCAGTGCCATCTATCTGGTGCCGGACTTAACCGACGAAGCTGGGGGAGAGGCATTGCTCAGCATTCGTGCAGTTGAGTTAATAAAGTAACAATTTTTCAACCTGTGCTCTTGATCTAACGGCTTTTTGCCGTCATAACTGTGGATCCGGCTTTTGAGCCATCAAGGATACCCGAGTTATGACTGCACTACCCGAAGCCTTGCAGCCTTTGTATCAGGCGGCGCGTGAAGCCGCTAACAATGCCTATGCTCCCTACAGCCAGTTTCCGGTTGGGGTGGCGGTGCGAGGGCTCAGTGGCCGCATCTACAGCGGCTGCAATGTCGAAAATGCCTCTTACGGTGGCACGGTTTGCGCCGAGCGCAATGCCATTGCTGCGGCAGTGGTCGCTGGCGAGCGTCAGTTTGATGCCTTGTTGGTGTACACGCCGCAGGAGAAGCTGACTCCGCCCTGTGGCCTGTGCCGTCAGGTGATTGCTGAATTCTTTTTGCCGGAGACCCTGATCTACAGCAGCAACCACCAGCAGCAGATCCAGGGCTGGACAGTACAGCAGTTGCTGCCGGATGCCTTTACCCCTTTGTATTTAGCCAACAGCACCAAGGTGCCGAACTAAGGTGCCAAACTAAGGGTGCCGACGGAGTAGCTATGCCGATCCCACAGGAAATAATCAAACGAAAACGCAATGGCGGAGCCCTGAGCCAGGACGAAATCGCTCAATTTGCTAAGGGCTTAACCGATGGCAGCTTTAGCGACAGTCAGGCCGCCGCGCTGGCGATGGCGATTTATCTCAATGGCATGACGGTAGACGAAAAAGTCGCGCTGACGCTGGCGATGCGCGACTCGGGCACCTGCCTGAACTGGCAGGGCCAACTCAATGGCCCGGTGGTGGACAAGCACAGTACCGGTGGCGTGGGTGATAAAGTGACCCTGATGCTGGCGCCGATGGTGGCCGCTTGTGGCGCTTACATGCCTAGCATTGCAGGCCGGGGGCTGGGCCATACCGGCGGTACTGTGGATAAACTGGAAAGCATCCCGGGGTACAGCTGCAATCAGTCGCTTAGCCGTATCCGTCAGTTGTTACCAGAGCTGGGCTGCCTGATTGTCGGTCAGACCGATGAGCTGGCACCGGCCGACCGGCGCTTGTATGGCATCCGTGATGTAACAGCGACCGTCGAGTCCATTCCGCTGATCACCGCGTCCATTTTATCGAAAAAACTGTCTGAAGGTCTGGACGCTCTGGTAATGGATGTCAAAGTGGGCAATGGCGCCATCATGGCCACTGCCAGTGATGCCGAAGCTCTGGCGCGCAGCATTGTCGATACCGCCTGCGGTGCCGGTGTGGCCACCCGGGCTCTGATCAGCGACATGAATCAAATTCTGGGCACGACAGCCGGCAATGCGCTGGAGGTGCTGGAAACGCTGGACTACTTAACCGGCAAGGTGCGTGAGCCCCGGTTGCACCAACTGACGCTGGCATTGGGCGCCGATATGCTGGTGCTGTCCGGTTTGCAGCCGGATGAGGCCAGTGCCATCCGAGCGCTGGAGCAGAGCCTGAGCAGCGGCAAAGCGGCGGAGTACTTCGCCCGCATGGTGGCGGCTCTGGGAGGCCCGGCTGATTTGCTGGAGCGGCCAGAGCGCTATCTGGCCAAAGCCCCTGTCGAGCTGGAGGTGCCAGCGCCGGTCAGCGGATACTTGCAGGTGCAGGATACCGTAGCACTGGGGATGGCGGTGGTTCGGCTCGGCGGTGGCCGGGCTCACCCCGATCAGCAAATCAACCCAGCCGTAGGCTTTAGTGCGATATGCCCAGCGGGCAGCTGGCTGGAGCAAGGGCAACCTTTACTGAAAGTCCATGCCAGCTCGGATGCGGCTGCCGAGCAGGCGGTGCAGGAAGTGCTGGCTGCTTGTGCACTTTGTACTGATGCCGCAGCATCATTCCCGCTGGTGCATCAACGGCTAGCCTGAATCAGCAACAAAAAAGCCAGCCCGATGAGGCTGGCTTTTCACCTTGACGCTTCGCTTGTTAGCTGCGCTGGCGCTTCATCGATTCGAAGAACTCGTCGTTGGTCTTGGTCATACCAAGCTTATCGATCAGGAACTCCATCGCATCGGACTCATCCATCGGATTGAGGATTTTGCGTAAAATCCACATCTTTTGCAGTTCTTCTTGCGACACCATCAATTCTTCGCGACGGGTGCCGGAGCGGTTGAAGTCGATGGCCGGGAAGATGCGTTTTTCGGCAATTTTGCGTGCCAGGTGCAGCTCCAGGTTACCGGTGCCTTTAAATTCTTCGTAGATGACTTCGTCCATCTTCGAGCCGGTATCGACCAGCGCAGTAGCGATGATGGTTAAGCTGCCACCTTCTTCGACATTCCGGGCGGCACCAAAGAAGCGCTTCGGCTTGTGCAGCGCATTGGCATCGACACCACCGGTTAATACCTTGCCGGAGCTTGGGATCACGGTGTTGTACGCCCGGGCCAAACGGGTAATGGAATCGAGCAGGATAATGACGTCTTTTTTGTGCTCGACCAGGCGCTTGGCTTTTTCAATCACCATTTCAGCCACTTGCACATGGCGGCTGGCTGGCTCATCAAAGGTGGAGGCAATGACTTCACCTTTCACCAGACGCTGCATCTCGGTGACTTCTTCCGGCCGCTCGTCAATCAGCAGTACCATCAGCACGCATTCCGGGTGGTTGGCGGCGATGGACTGGGCGATGTTTTGCAGCAACAAGGTTTTACCGGCTTTTGGTGGTGCCACGATTAGGCCACGTTGGCCGCGGCCAATCGGGGAGGCCAAATCCAGCACCCGGGCGGTGATGTCTTCGGTACTGCCGTTGCCACGCTCCATTCGCAGGCGGTCATTGGCATGCAAAGGCGTTAAGTTTTCAAACAGAATCTTGTTGCGGGCATGCTCGGGCTTGCCGAAGTTGACCTCGCTGACTTTCAGCAAGGCAAAGTAACGCTCGCCTTCTTTCGGTGGCCGGATCAGGCCGTCGATGGTATCGCCGGTGCGCAGGTTAAAGCGTCGGATTTGGCTGGGTGAGACATAAATGTCATCAGGCCCTGCCAGGTAAGAGCTGTCGCCTGAACGCAGAAAGCCGAAGCCATCTTGCAGAATTTCCAGTACGCCACCGCCATAAATCTCCTCGCCTTTTTTGGCGTGGGATTTCAAAATGGCGAAAATAATGTCCTGCTTGCGTAAGCGAGCCATGCTGTCTAAGCCCATGGACTCGGCTAATTCCACCAGTTCATTGATTGGCTTACGTTTTAATTCGGTTAAATGCATAGTGTGGGTTCTAGTTGATCGAAATAGATGTTATTAGCTTATCAGCGGGTTTGAAAAGGTTTGGAGTTGGTTTACTCGACAGACAAGCGTGGTCATGGGTGTTGTACTGCCGATAACAATAGCAGGTGATGGCACAGCCGTCTATATGTTATCGGCAAAAAACTGCATAAAAAGTCAGCAGCATGGCGGCGATAAAAAAACAGCCATGCCTACAAGCGGTGATTAGATGTTGCTGTCCAGAAACTCTTTTAACTGGGTCTTGGACAAAGCTCCCACCTTTGTCGCAGCAACCTGGCCATTTTTGAACAGCAGCAAGGTTGGAATGCCACGAATGCCGTATTTAGGCGAGGTATTCGGGTTTTGGTCAATATTCAGCTTGGCAATGGTGACTTTTCCTTGATATTCACCTGCCACATCGTCCAGAATGGGCGCGATCATTTTACAAGGGCCACACCATTCAGCCCAGAAATCGACCAATACAGGTTGTTCAGCATTCAGGACATCGGTTTCAAAACTATCGTCTGAAACATGTAAAATCAGGTCACTCATTGATTGTCTCCGTTAGTAAACTGGGCAGATCGACTGCAAAAAATGTCATCAATTTAAACGTGGCTGTTTCCTAATGCAAGGGGAACCGTTATGCTAGGCTGGTATGAATAAAACACACTTAACATCACAGAAGTTCGCCGATTTCGCATTGGCACCCCAGATACTGGATGCACTGAACAGTCAGGGCTTCAGCTATTGTACTCCAATCCAGGCGCAGTGTCTGCCTTTGGCATTGCAAGGCAAAGACATTGCCGGTCAGGCGCAAACAGGTACTGGCAAAACGCTGGCCTTTTTAACCGCCACCTTTCACTACCTGCTGAACAATGAACCCAGGGGTTCAGGCCAACCACGCGCCATCATTATGGCTCCTACGCGTGAACTGGCGGTTCAGATCCATCAGGATGCGGTGGCACTGGCAAAAAGTGCCGGTTTTCGCCTTGGCCTGATCTATGGGGGCGAAGGTTACGATTCACAACGGCAATTGCTGGAACAAGGGGTCGATATTTTAATTGGCACCACCGGCCGCTTGATTGATTACCAGAAACAAGGCCTGTTTCAGCTGGACCAAATTCAGGTGGTGGTGCTGGACGAAGCCGATCGCATGTTTGATCTCGGCTTTATCAAAGACATCCGCTTTTTATTCCGGCAGATGCCACCGGCCAATGAACGGCTTAGCTTGTTGTTCTCGGCGACCTTGTCGTACAAGGTGCAGGAGCTGGCGTTTGAGCAAATGAACGAACCGGTGCATATCCATATCGAGCCGGACCAGATGACCGCCAGCCGCATCAGCGAAGAGCTGTTTTACCCGTCCGATCCAGACAAAATGAAGCTGCTGCTGACCTTGATGGAAGAAGAGTGGCCGGATAAAGCCATTGTTTTTGCCAACACCAAGCACAGCTGTGAAAACGTCCACGCCTGGCTGGAAGCCGATGGCCACCGGGTCGGCTTGCTGACCGGCGACGTTATTCAGAAGAAACGGCTGAAGATTTTAGAGGACTTTACTCAGGGGCGGCTGGACATTCTGGTAGCAACCGACGTTGCCGCCCGTGGCTTGCACATCCCGAAAGTCAGCCATGTGTTTAATTTTGATTTGCCTGATGATTGCGAAGATTACGTGCACCGCATCGGCCGTACCGGCCGGGCTGGCGAAAGCGGTAAGGCCATCAGCTTTGCCTGCGAACGTTATGCGCTGAACCTGACGGCCATTGAAGACTACATCCGTCACCCGCTGCCGGTCACTCAGTACGATGCGGATGCGCTGCTGACGGATTTAACCACACCGAAACCCCGGGCTCGTCGTCGCACCACCACGGCGCGCAGTGGCAGCGGCGGTCGTGGCCGTAGCGGATCCAACCCCAATGCCAGCCGACGTCCCCGCAGCCGCTGAGCCTAAGCGCTCAGAGCATCAGGATATCTACGCCGTCATCGACCTTGGCTCCAACAGCTTTCATATGCTGATGGTGAAGGTGGTTGGCGGCAGTGTGCAGGTGATAGGCCGGGTGAAGCGTAAAGTTCGGCTGGCTGCTGGTTTGAATGAAAACCTGGTGCTTAGTCGCCGCGCCATGAAACGGGGCTGGGAATGTCTGGCGCTTTTTGCCGAGCGGTTGCAGGACATTCCGCCACAAAATGTCCGCATTGTCGGCACCGCCACCTTGCGGCTGGCACGCAACGTCAAAACCTTTTTGCACGATGCCGAACACATCTTAGGGCACCCCATCCGGGTGATCAGCGGCGAAGAAGAAGCCCGCATTATTTACCTGGGCGTTGCCCACACTTCCAATTGCGAACAAAACCGGCTGGTGATTGATATTGGCGGTGCCAGCACCGAAATCATCATTGGCCAGGGCTTTGAGCCTCTGAAGCTCAGCAGTCTGCATATGGGCTGCGTCACCTTTTTGGATGGGTATTTTGCCGATGGCTTGCTGACCGAAGACAACTTTAATGCCGCTATCGCTGCAGCAGAACAAACTCTGGCGCCCATTTTGCCGGACTATCAGGCACTGGGCTGGCAAGTGGCGGTGGGAGCCTCCGGCACGGTGCAGGCAATGCAGGAAATTCTGATTGCTCAGGGCATGGATGAAACCATTACCCTGGAGCGGTTGGAAGCCATTATGCAGCAGGCGGTGGTCTGTGGCCGGCAAGACCAGCTGAGCCTGGTAGGTCTGGCGCAAGAGCGCAAGCAGGTGTTTCCGTCCGGGCTAGCTATTTTGATCGCCTTGTTTCGTGCCCTTGGCATTCAGGGCATGACTTTATCAGGCGGGGCTTTGCGCGAAGGGGTGCTGTACAGCATGTTGCCCCAGTTGCAGGAGACCGACGTCCGACATCGCACCATGGCTAGTCTGATGGTGCGCTACCACATTGATCAGCAGCATGCCAACCGGGTGGCCGATATGGCTCAGTCGCTGGCGCAGCAGCTTAGCCCACGCTGGGCGCTGAGTGCTTTTGATGGGTTAAGCCTGTTGCAGGGTGCAGCTTTGTTGCATGAGCTGGGCTTACTGATTGAGTACAAAAACCACCATCACCACGGCGGCTACATCATCAGTCACTCCGACTTGCCAGGCTTTACCCGGGCGCAGCAGCAACTGCTGATGGCACTGGTGCACAATCACCGGGCTGATATCAATCGCGAGCTGATTGCCAAACAGACCATGACCTCGGTGCTGCTGACGGTCCGCCTGACCCGGATCCTCCGGCTGGCGGTGGTGTTGTCGATGCGCCGTCGCCACGAAGCCCTGCCCAATGTCACCTTAAGTGGCAAAGGCGAGCAGCTGGTGCTGCAACTGCCAGCAGGTTGGTTGGATCAACACCCGCTGATGCGGGCTGAGCTCGAACAAGAAGTGCAGTACCAGCAAGCTGCTGGCTGGGAGCTGGCGCTGCAGTGAGCACTGTGCTTAAGCCCTGTCCTACACCGCTCCCAGCTGCATTACGGCAGCTCAGGGTGGCGCCGCAGCAACAAGACTTTGTGCTGCCCATCGCCAGCATCATTGCCCAGCAGCAAGCCAGCGAGCATTTCCAACTGGTCTATCACCAGCAGCAGTTGGTGGGCTTTTTTCTCTTGGATACCGGTTACAGCCAACAGCATGACTTTGCTAACCATAGCGATCTTGGCCTGCGCTGTTTTTTTATTGATCAGCAGGCGCAGGGGCAAGGCATTGCCAGCGCAGTACTGCGTCAGCTGCCCAGCTATTGCCAGCAGCATTTTCCCGGTTTTCAGCGGTTGCTGCTGACCGTCAATTGCCGCAACAAGGCGGCAGCGCGTTTGTACCAACAGCATGGCTTTGCCGACAGCGGCCAGTTGTATCTGGGTGGATCCGCCGGACCGCAGCATATTTTCTTGCGCCAATTGCAAACGGGAGCTTAGGCATGGAAGGCTTAATTCTGGCGATGATTTATCTCAGTGTCTTGGGCGCGCCCTTCGTTGGCTTTTTTATCAGCTCTGGTCCCTACAGACTCAAACCTGTGCTGTTTACGGCTATTGGTAGTATGGCAACTATTTCACTTGCCATGACGCTGGATATTCGGTTTAGCTGGCAGCTACTCAATGCTATGGCATGGGGGACCTGGTATCTGGGTTACTGCGTGCTGGTATTCTCATTGTTGCGGTTAAAGCCGCGTTGGTTGGGGCGTCTGCTGACCTTTGTGGGCACAGTGCCGATGCTGGCGCTGGCTGCTATCAGCGTGCTTGGCATGATGGTGCTGTTTTTTGTAGCCGGTGACCTGGCGCCACAGCATCGTCAGTCACAAGACGGTCTGGTTTGCACCGTCTACACCAGTGGCAATGCCACAACAGCTTATAACTATCATGATGTGCATCTGACCAAGTCTTGGCCATGGTTACCGTTACTGGAGCGTCGTGTAGAGAACCACCGGATTTTGGATAAAGGTCAATCCTTGCCGCAATCTTGCAAGCAGGTACTGATCGCTGCCAACTAGCACTAAAGTGCTATAGCATTGCAGTGGAAACTGACTAATGTTGTCTTCAACAAGCGTTCAATTAGTTGTGTTGCCCCATGAAATTTTTCCTGTTGTTGTTGCTCTGCTGGAGCATGCCGGTTGTTGCTGAGCCTTTGCTAACCGAGAAACGGTCATTTAGCAGTGACAATTTCCGAACTTTTTCAGGCCAGCGGATCCCACGCATTGATGTTGGCTGGCAGAGCTATGGCACCTTATCGCCTGCACGCGATAATGTGATTTTGATCACCCATTTCTTTTCCGGCAGCTCGCATGCCGCAGGTAAGTATCAGCCGGATGATGATACTACTGGATACTGGGACGCCATTATTGGGCCAGGTAAAGCCATAGATACCAACCAGTTTTTTGTGATCAGTGTCGATACTCTGGTGAATTTGAATGTGCATCACCCCAAGGTGATTACCACCGGACCTGCCACCATTAATCCTGAAACCAATCAGCCGTATGGCCTGGACTTCCCGGTGGTGACCATTCGTGATTTTGTCGAAGTGCAGCGGCTGGTGCTGGAGTCACTGGGGATCAAGCGTTTGCATGCTGTGATGGGCGCTTCGCTGGGGTCGTTGCAAGCATTGGAGTGGGCCACTGTCTATCCCGAGCGGGTGGAGCGGTTGATCTCCGTGATAGGTGCAGCTGAGATGGATGCCTGGACTGTGTCGGCTCTGGAGCATTGGGGCACACCCATCCGGTTGGATGCTAACTGGCAGCAAGGCAATTATTACGATGCTGAGCCGCCCACTGAAGGCTTGGTCGCTGCGCTGGCTTTGATGACACAGCAGGCAACCCATCCGTCTTTTTTTAATCAGAGCCCGGTTCAACATCAAGCGATGGATCAAGCCGCTTTGGCATCCATTCATACAGCCCCTGCGATTGTGAGCTGGTTGCGTGATTATGCCAAAGAGCGGGCCCGGTACGCCGATGCCAATCATTTGCTTTATCTGGTGCGAGCCAGCCAATTGTATGTCGCTGGGCAGCAAGGACCCTTGCTGGATGCAATCCAGCAGATCCAGGCGCGCACGCTGGTGATTGCGGCAAAAGAAGACGTTATTTTATTGCCCTATTTAGCCAAGGAGCTGCACCAGTCGCTGGATAGCAGCGGTAAAGCGAGCACCATGTTGTGGCTGGATGGCCAATTAGGCCACCTGGATGGAATTGCGCATATTGCACAAGCCGAGGCAGCGCTTCGTACTTTTCTTGAGGAATAAGGAGTGATTGGTATGATCACCACATTGGTTTTGTTGGCCGGTCTGGCCGTTGGCGAAGAAGTGTCTCTCAAGTTGCAGCTGGTTGATAATCAAATCACCGTATCGGGTTTATCCAGTGGTGGCTACATGGCAAGCCAGTTTCATATTGCTCACTCCAGCAGAGTTGTGGGGGCGGGGATTTTCTCGGCAGGGCCCTATTTTTGCGCCCGCAACAATTTGCAACTGGCGCTGCAGGAATGCGTTAGTCAGGCAAATGCAGAACTTCCTTTTGAGCAAATCAATCAGCGGATGGCCAGCTGGCAGCACCAGGGGTTGATTGATCCGATTGTTTCGCTGGCAAACAGCAGGGCCTGGTTGTTTCATGGCCAGTTGGATCAGCGAGTGGACTCTCAGCTGACCAGGCAATTAAAACAACAATATCAGCAGTGGCTTCCTGATGCACAAATACGGCTGGTTGATGATAAGGCGGTAGCGCATTTGTTTCCTACCCAATCAGCAGGTGGCTCCTGCGAGGTTTCTGAGTCTCCTTTTATTGGTCATTGCCAGTTTGCTGCCGCCAGCGAAATGATGGATTTTTTGACAGCCGAAGCGACCGCTTACCCAGAGGAAACGGGGCAGATTTATCAGTTTGATCAATACCAGCTCGCCGGCCAACCGGTTCGCGGTATGGCGCAGCATGGCTACCTTTTTGTCCCCGAAGCTTGTAAGGCTGGCAACACGTGCGCACTGCATATCAGCTTTCATGGTTGCAATCAGAATGCCGAGTCTGTTGGTCAGGCTTATGTGCGACAGACAGGGTTCAATGAGTGGGCAGGTCAACACCGAACGGTGGTGCTTTATCCGCAAACGATGGCCACGAATGCGCCACTGAACCCGCAGGCTTGCTGGGACTGGTGGGGTTATACCTCTGCCGCTTATGCCACCAAAGAAGGGGAGCAAATCAACGCTGTGGCACAGATGATAGAAGCCTTACAGCGACAGGTAACCGTGATACGTCAAGCACCCTGATCCGAACAGAGCTGACGAAAACCAGCGGAAATAAAAGGCACCATCACCTGATAGGCGGCTTCAAAATCGTCTGAATGGCATAAGCCACCGGACAAGCTGTCAATCCGGCCGGTATTGGCAAAGGTTAATGCCAAAGCACCGGACAATTGATGGTAACACCAAAAAATCTTTTCCGGGCAGGCCTTTGGGAAAGTGCGCTGCATCGCAGAAGTAAATTCCCGGATCAAATCGTCAAAGTGCTGTTCCATCATCGTCTTGCCCCAGACCGGTGAGTTGTTGATGTAAGCAATCAGCGCACAATAGTGTTTCCAGCCTTTATCGGTACTGGCCTGAGCGATTTTGAGGGGCTGCAAAAAGGCTTCTACAATCTGCTCGATGGCAGCAGGCTTCGGGCTTGCCACTTGCTCTGCAAAGCGCAACGCATCCAGGCGTGCAGCGTTGAGCAGAGCACCTCGCCGCGCAACGACAGCACTCAGTAAGGCCTGCTTCTTGCCAAAATGGTAGTTGGTCAGTGCCACATCTACACCTGCCAGGCTGGCAATTTGCCGCAGAGTCACTCCATCAAATCCATGCCGGGCAAACAGCTCCTCGGCAGCATCCAGTATCCGATCTTTGCTGTCTTTATCCTGCGGTGGCATTGCGCTTCTCAGTGGGGTTTTAGCCGAGTATAGGCAGCCTGGCTTGGGACAACAAGCCCTGATGGTGCCAGGCGGAGTATTTCATGGCGGCACTGTACCAAAGTACTAGTTCGGTCGCTTGATCTTCAACAGTCGTTGAACTTTAATAAGGAATCCTCAACAACTGTTGAACCAGCGGTGCGGTTTGCACTTGTGAGTCAAAGCAGCCATCTACGGAGCGAATACCATGATAAAAACAAAATTAACGCCTATAGCCCTCTGCCTCTTGTGCTCTACCGGCAGTATCGCGGAGGTTTCAGTTGTGCAAGAAAGCAGCGAGCAGGTTGAAGAAAGCCGGCTGGAGGTGATTGAAGTTACGGCACGGCGCATGGCTGAAAATTTGCAGCGGGTGCCGGTGTCGGTCACCGCCCTAAACGAAGGGGCTTTAAGGGATAAAGGCATCAGCAGTCTGGAGCAGGTAGCAAGGGAAGCACCCAATGTGACACTTGCTGCGAGCCGCGCCACCAATACCACCCTGACGGCCTATATTCGTGGTGTCGGGCAGCAGGATCCTCTCTGGGGCTTTGAACCTGGGGTGGGGATATACATCGACGATGTGTATCTGGCTCGACCACAGGCGGCCTTACTGGATGTGTACGATGTTGAGCGTATCGAGGTTTTACGTGGACCTCAGGGAACCCTTTACGGCAAAAATACCATTGGCGGTGCCATTAAGTATGTGACCAAAAGTGTCCGTCGTAGCGACCCATTGGTCTTGGATGTCGCCATTGGCAGTTACCAGCAGCGCGATGTCAAACTGGGCGGTGCTGTGGAGTTGATGGATGACACCCTATGGCTGGGTGGCGCTATAGCCCGTTTGGACCGCGGAGGCTATGGTCGTTATGTGGGGCCGTTGCATGCTGGCGCGGACAATGCCAATAAGGATTTGCTGGCATACCGCATTTCACTGGAAGCGCAACCCAGCGAGCGATTTACTTTGCGTCTGGATATGGACAATACCCGCGATAATGCTAATAACCGCGGCGGCCACCGTATGACGGATGAAGAAGTGACAGGCTTGCCGCCATTGGACAATGTGTTTGATACCCGATCTGGCATCGATCCCCGGCAGCGGGTTCGCAGCGAGGGCAGCGCCCTGACTTTGAATTGGCTGCTTTCCGATAGTTGGTCACTGAAATCGGTGACGGCAAGGCGCAAAGGCAGTACCGAAACCAATATTGATTTTGACAATCAACAACTCAGCCTGATGGAAGCTGAAGGCGTCGAGTACAGCGATTCCCAGTTTAGCCAGGAGCTGCAGGCAACGTTTCGGGGACAGCGGTTATCCGGGGTGGCTGGTCTTTACTACTTTGATGGCAGTGCCGACGGCGCTTTTGATTTAGACCTGTTCCGGGATTTATTTGGTGCCCGTGTGATAGGCACCCGGACCATCGGCTCCGTGGATACCACCAGCACATCGCTGTACGCTCAAGCCAATTATGAATTGACCTCACAATGGGTGCTGACCCTGGGGGGACGCTACACGCAGGATAAAAAAGAAACCAGCTCCTTTTTTTCCAGCTTCAATGCGTTGCAGGGTGTGGGCAGCTATGATGATCAGGTTGTTGCCTCGGACTTTGTGCGCTCGCCGAGCTTTAGCGATTTCTCGCCCAAGTTTGGCGTATCCTACTATGCAAGCCCACAGCTGATGTGGTTTGCATCCTATTCTCAGGGTTTTAAAAGCGGCGGTGTCGACCCCAGAGCCAATCTGGCGGCCAATGCCAATGCCGGCGATCCCTTTGAGCCAGAAAAAGTGGCGACCACCGAGCTTGGTTTTAAAAGCGAACTGCTGGATCGTCGTCTGCGCTTGAATCTGACCTTATTTGACAGTGCTTATCGAGATCAGCAGGTTGCCACCAGCATCCTGATTGACACTACCGGCGATGGCAATGCCGACAGCTTTGCCGGACAAGTGCTGAATGCTGGGCGTTCCAGTGCGCAGGGTTTTGAGATTGAAACCATCGCGGCCTTATCCGATCACTGGTCGGCCATGTTGACCTACGGTTACATCAATACCGGTTTCGATGAATTCTTAACGGTTGATCCAGAGACTTTGCAACAGATCAATATTGCCGATAGCGCCGTAACAGCGAATACGCCGAAAACGACGTTGAACCTGGGGCTTTCCTACAGCAATGAGCTGTGGGATGGTGATTTCAGAGCCAACTTGAGTGCGGCTTATCGCAGTACGGTACATCTGTTTGAGCAGCCGTCACCCATCGATCAGCCCGGTGTGACCTTGCTGGATCTAAATATGATTTGGATTAGCCCGAGTGCAAAATGGGAGCTGGGCCTGCATGGCAAGAACCTGACCAACCGGGAGTACCGGGTGGCTGGTTACAACTTTCCGGCCTTCGCCAACAGCGTGATTGGTTACTATGGCGCACCACGTACCCTAACGGCCAATCTTACCTATCGTTTTTGGTAACGGCCTCAGGTCAAAGGAGAGCAGTATGGCGAAGCAAGCAGTCTGCATCGTTGCAGGTGCGCATAGCAAGTTTGGAGCCCACTCCAGTAAAGATGTGGACGGAAAGCGTCAGGATGACTGGTCGCAGGAGTCGATGCTGGCGCACGTGGTCACACAATGCCTGCAAGATGCGGGGTTAGCTGCAGCCGAGGTTGATGGCATTTGGCTGGGGAGCTGTTCACCGGGTGCTTTTACCGGTCAGGAGCTGTTGGCTCCGGTGCTGACCAAGCTGGACAGTGGTTTTCGCTTTAAAGCCATGACCCAAGTGACGGCGGCCTGCGCCTCAGGCAGTGCCGCCATCTTCGCGGCTGTTGATGCGCTGGCTGCCGGGCGGGTGGATACTGCACTGGTGCTAGGGGTGGAAAAAATGACATTGCGCAGCACCGCTGAAGTCACGGGCATTCTGGCTCGTTGCTCCTATTGGCCGGAAGAAGGGGCGGCAGGCGTAAGTTTTCCGCAGCTTTTTGCCCGTCAGGCTCAGGCCTACCAGCTGGAATATGGCATCGCTGACGAGTCGTTTGCAAAGATGCTGGCGGAGGTTGCAGCGGCGAATTACGCCAAAGGCGTGCATAATCCGCTGGCTCATTTCGGGCCGGGCAGTTTCATTGACAGACTGCAACTGACCACTGCCAGTGCGCTCCTTGCGCTCAATGCGGAGGACGAAAGTCGCAATCCGATGATTGCACCACCCTTTCGTTTGCATGATTGCTCGCCGGTCAGTGATGGGGCTGTTGCCCTGCTGCTGACCCGGGGGGATCACCCGTTGGCACAAAGGCAAAGCGTTGAACTTGCCGGGCATTGCAGTGCGGTGGATATGCTGCCACTGAGCCAGCGACAGCAGCTGCACCAGTTGGAAGGGGCCCGTTATGCCATGGAGCAGGCTGTGAAGGCAGCTGGCATTACCCAGCAGCAGCTTGACTTGATAGAGTTGCATGACTGCTTTACCAGCAATCAGCTGCTCTGTCTGGAAGCCGCTGGCATTTGCCAACCCGGCCAAGCAGGCTTCGATTATCTGGCTGGCCGCTTTGCTGCCAATCAGGATATTGCGGTAAATCTGTCCGGTGGCCTGAAATCAAAAGGGCACCCGGTCGGGGCGAGCGGTGTTTCCATGCATTTCTTTGCGTACCGGCAGCTGCTTGGTAAGGCGATAGGGGTGGCGGCGCACAAGCTACCTGAACATGCCGCAGTGTTGAATCTGGGCGGTTCCGGTGTAGTGAACAATGCCAGCATTTTACGTCGCAGAGCGAGTTAAGCCATGGTGGATCCCTTATCGTATTTTCTTCAGCATAAGCCCGGTAGCTGGACGACAGCCCAGGTGCTTGATTTCCAATATCAGCAGCAACCAGACGCCTGTGCGATTCAATTTGTTGATGGTCCGGCATTCACCTTTGACGATCTCCATCGGCAAAGCTGTTACCTCGCCAATGGCTTGGTTGCTTATGGTTTGTCGCCCGGTGACAAGGTCGCCAGCCTGTTACCAACAGGGCCCGAGCTCTGTCTGAGCTGGCTGGGGATCCAGCGTGCTGGCGGTGTCTTTGTGCCACTGAATACCGAGCTACTTGATGGCTTCTTACGGCATGCGCTTGCGCTCAGTGAAGCCAGGATACTGATTTGCGAACAGAAGCAACTGGACAAGCTGCAGCTGATCGCAGAGCAGCTGCCGAAGCTGCAACAGGTTTTTGTGGTTGGCGATTACCAGCCGCATAAAACCAGTGAGACCGTGCATCGCTTTGATGCGTTAATGAGTCAGCATCAGTCAGCAGCACTGCCTTCGCAAGACTTTCAGCAGCTGGCCTGTTTGTTATTTACCTCAGGCACAACCGGGCCCTCCAAAGCGGTGATGATGCCGCATGCGCACTGCTTTTTGTATGGACTGGGCACGATAGAAAATTTGCAGCTGCAACAGGGCGACAGCTACTACATTTGCATGCCACTCAATCATGCCAATGGACTCTTTATGCAGCTTTATGCCTGTTTAATCCTGGGAATTAAAGCAGTGATCCGGTCTAAGTTCAGTGCCAGCCGCTGGCTCAGTGATATTCAGCGCTATCAGGTGACTCATACCAATTTGCTGGGCGTCATGAGCGAGTTTATTTTGCGCCAGCCAGTTCAACAGGAAGAGCAAAGCCACGCGTTAAAAGCCATTGCCGCAGCCCCGGCATCCGCAGCCATGATTGCCGCTTTTCAGCAGCGTTTTGGCGTTGCTATGTATGAGCTGTATGGTATGTCGGAAGTTAATATTCCGCTGTATACCCCAATGGATAAACCCAAAGCGGGGAGTTGTGGCAGGCCTTACAGCCGTTACTTTGAGGTGCGGATTGCTTGTCCTGCGACTGACTTGCCCTGCGAAAGCGGAGAGGTTGGCGAGATCCAGGTCCGGCCCAAACTGGCTGCTGGCTTTATGAGTGGTTATTACGGCATGCCAGATAAAACGGTCGAGGCCTGGCGGAATTTATGGTTTCACACCGGTGATCTCGGGCGCTGCGATGAAGACGGGTACTTTTATTTTGTCGACCGACTAAAAGACTCGATTCGCCGCCGTGGGGAAAATATTTCGTCGTACGAGATTGAGACCACGGTGCTTGCGATGGAAGGCGTCACCGAGTGTGCTGCCTATGCTGTGCCCTCGGACATTCCGGATGGGGAGGATGAAGTGATGCTGGTGGTGGTGACAGACGCAGAGATCAAGCCAGAGCAGATCCATGCATTTTGTCAGGGAAAAATCCCTGGTTACGCCATGCCACGCTTCATCCGCCTGACGCAGGCGAGTGAGCTGCCAACCACGGCTACCAACAAGATTCAAAAAAACGTGCTGCGTCAGCGTGGAGTCGATGCGTTAACCTGGGACAGTCAGCAGTTCTAACTGCCCCGGATCATTTACGCCTTGGATTGCTGCAACCAAATCGCCACTTTTTTAGCAAAGTAAGTCAGGATGCCATCGGCACCGGCGCGTTTGAAGGCCAGCAAGGACTCCATAATCACTGGTTTCTCTGCCAGCCAGCCGTTTTGAATGGCGGCCATGTGCATGGCGTACTCGCCGCTGACCTGGTACGCGTAGGTCGGGACGCCAAATTCATCTTTGACCCGCCGCACAATGTCTAAGTAAGGCATGCCGGGTTTGACCATCACCATATCGGCGCCTTCGGTTAAATCCAGCGCCACTTCGCGCAGTGCTTCGTCGCTGTTGGCCGGATCCATTTGATAGGTCTTTTTATCGCCGCCTTTTAGGTTGGCGGCGGAGCCGACCGCATCGCGGAAAGGGCCGTAGTAGCTGGAAGCGTATTTGGCCGAGTAAGCCAGAATGCGGGTATGGACGAAGCCGGCTTCTTCCAGCGCTTCACGAATCGCCCCAATGCGGCCATCCATCATATCGGATGGTGCTACCACATCGGCACCGGCTTCGGCATGCGACAGCGCTTGTTTTACTAACGCTGTGGTGGTGACATCATTCACCACATAGCCACTGTCATCAATGATGCCGTCCTGGCCATGGGTGGTGAAAGGGTCCAGAGCCACATCGGTAATGACGCCAAGCTCCGGCACGGCGGCTTTGAGTGCCCGTACTGCCTGCTGCGCCAGTCCATCCGGGTTCCAGGCTTCTTCGGCCTGCAAGGATTTTTTATCGGCCGGGGTAACGGGAAAGAGAGCAATGGCAGGAATGCCGAGCGCAGCCAGTTGTTTGGCTTCTTCGACCAGCAGATCAATACTGAGTCGCTCAATACCGGGCATTGAAGCAATGGCTTCGCGCTGCTGCTCACCTTCCAGCACAAAGACCGGGTAAATCAGGTCGTCGACTGAGAGTTTGTGCTCGGCCATCAGCCGGCGACTGAAATCGGCCTGACGCATACGGCGCATCCGGGTCCAGGGGAAATCATTCAGTGGTGGCATGTTGTGGATCCTTACTGCTGTTGGGCTCTGGTCGTAAGACTGTGATGGATGGGTGGCTTTGTACCCGGTTACGACCTTGATGCTTGGCCTGATAGAGGGCCTTATCGGCATAATGCACGTAAACTTCGATGCTGCTGTCGGCATTGGCAACGGCGGCAAAGCACCCGGCGCTCAGGGTAATGGCCAATTGATGCTGCTGAACGGGTAGGGGCTTTTCTGCCAGCAAGTGGCGAATACGCTCTGCCACCTGACTGGCACCGTCGGTATCGGTATTGGGCAATATCAGTGCAAATTCTTCGCCGCCATAACGACATACGATGTCGCTGGTGCGCTTTAGCTGACTTTGCAGCAGACCGGCAACCTGGCGTATCACCTGATCACCGGCCAGATGCCCATAGTCATCGTTGACTCGTTTAAAGTGATCGATATCCAGCAGCACCAGGGCCAGCGGACGCTGCTCACGCCGGCTTCGATTGATCTCTGCCTGCATTTTACGCTCAAAATAGGCGCGGTTCTTCACACCAGAGAGGCTGTCGGTGGTGCTCTGGGTTTCAAGTTGCTGATTTTTGTCTGCCAGCTCCTGCAAGGTGATTTGCAGCTCTAAGGTTCGCTCCGACAAGGTGGCTTCCAGCTCGGATTCAAGCCAACGGATGTGCTTGCGATGCAGATAGCTGAGGCCAATCACAGCTATCACCAGGCCTATCAGGGTTCCTACACCCAGTGCCAGCAGCACTTCGGTTTGCAGCCAGAAATCAAGGCTCATGCCTGCTCTCCGTCGAGCCCCAGCAATTGGCAGCTGTTTTGCCAGCATTGTTGCTGCAGCTGCTCGATAGAAACGCCTTTGAGCTCGGCCAGATAGCTGGCAATGGCAGGTAAAAAGGCGGGTTCGTTGCGACGGTTCTTGGGCTTGGGGTTCAGGTTACGCGGCAACAGGTAGGGTGCATCGGTTTCCAGGCAGATGCGATCCAGTGGCAGGTAGTGAATGGCTTCAACCAGCTCGTGATGGCGGCGCTCGTCGCATAGCCAGCCAGTAATGCCGATAAAAAGACCTAAATCGAGGTAGGCGCCCAGTTGTTCTTTACTGCCGGTAAAACAATGGGCAATACCGTGCTGGATGTTAAACTCTTGCAGCAGCGTCAATTGGGTGTCAAAGGCATCCCGCTCATGCAGGTAAACTGGCAGTTGCAGCTGTTGTGCCAGAGCCAATTGCTGTCTGAACACTGCAATTTGGCTTTGTTGCGAAGAAAAGTTGCGATTAAAATCCAGACCACATTCGCCGATAGCCACCACCTCCGGCTCAGCGGCGAGTTGTTGCAACTGCTCGATCCAATCGGTCTGAACATGGTCGGCCTGATGCGGGTGCACACCCGCAGTAGTCACGCAGTGGCGATGCTGCTGGCTCCAATCCAGATTTTGTCTGGCTTCTTGCAGATCAGAAGCAATCAGCAGCCAACTGTTCACTCCGGCTTGTTGTGCATTGCGCCACAGAGCCTCGCGATCCGTATCGAATTGCGAACTGAACAGGTTGACGCCCAGATCAAACCAAGCCATGGTTTATTCGACCCGACGTACCCGGGTGGTCCGGTTGTTGCGATCGTTGCCCATTAAAAAAGAACCCAGCGCAGCACGGCGGACATAGTGCTCTTGTCCAGGTTCAACCGGATAAAACTCGGCACTATTCTGTTGCCAGATCTGACCGTTGTCGAAATGAATAATTAACTGATCGCGCGCACTTTTTTCTACTTGAATCACTGTGGCATGGATTCGATCAAGCTGCTCCTGCTGCCGTGGTGCCGGGGCGCCAAAATCGGCTTCTGAGCGGCGGTCACTGGCCTGAGGAGCGCGGCGTTCGGCAGCTCGTTGCTGGCCTCTTGCTTGTGGTGTCAGCGAGCTGGCCAATTGATCGTAGCAGTCCAGACGCTCGGTGGCACTTTGCTGCTGCTGACATTGCAGCAAGGCTTGACGCAGGGGGGCTTCAGCTGCCAGGGCTGGAAGGCTGCAAAGCATGGCCAGACTGCTGACAACACAACAAAATCGCTTAGCGTTCATCGTTGATCTCCTGCTCAGGCTCTGTGCTGTCCTCAGCTTTCGGTTGGTAAAAGCGCCCCAACAACAAGCCACATTCGAATAAGACCCACATCGGAATGGCCAGCAGGGTTTGGGAAATCACATCGGGAGGAGTCAGTAGCATGCCGGCGATAAAGGCGCCGACCACGATGTAGGGGCGTTTAGCAGCCAGTGCCTGAGGTGTGGTGGTGCCGGACCAGATCAGCAGCAGGATGACTACCGGAATTTCAAAGGCGATGCCGAACGCAAAAAACAACTTCAACACAAAGTTCAGGTAGCTGCTGATATCGGTGGCGATGGTGATGCTTTCCGGAGCGTAGCTGGTAAAAAAAGCAAATACAATGGGGAAGACCACGTAGTACGCAAAGGCAATGCCGGCATAAAACAACAGGGTACTGGAGATGACCAAGGGGGCAACCAGCCGGCGCTCCCGCTGATACAGTGCTGGGGCGATAAACTGCCAGAGCTGAAACAAGATGTACGGAATGGCCAGGGCAATCGCCACCATAAAAGTCAGTTTAAAGGGTGCAAAGAAGGGCGAGGCAACGTCGGTGGCAATCATGCTGCTGCCTTCAGGCATGGTGGCTATCAGCGGCATCGCCAGCAATTCGTACAGGTCTGCTGCAAAGTAGGCCAGGCTGGCAAATACCAGCAGCACGGCAATAATGCAGCGTAGCAGTCGGTTACGCAGCTCAACCAAATGTCCCAGCAGGCTGTCAGGTTCGGCTTGAATCGTCATTGCTTGGTGTCGCATCCTGTGGTGGTTTGCTGCTGCCTTTGTTGACATCCTCGGCGGCTTTTTTCAGCTCGGCCACCGCGGCTTTTTCATCCTCGGTCAGGTTCAGGAAGTCTTTTTGCTCGGCTTGCTTGAGCTTTTGATGCAATTCGTGCACGCGCAAATTGTCGCTCAACTCGGCCTGCATCTGGTGGCCAAATTGCTTGACCGAGTTGATGGTGCGGCTGACAGAGCGAATGGCACCGGGTAAGCGCTCTGGCCCCAGCACCAGCAAGCCAACCACCGCAATGACCAACAGCTCCCAGAAGCCCATTTAGTGTTTTTCCCGCTCTTTTGCGTTGTCAGCACTGCTGCTGTGTTGCTCGCGCTCAGCTGGTTTTTTCAATTGCTCTGGCGTTTCTGACTCATCGGACTCTTTGCTTGTGGTTTCGTCATCTTTTACTGAGTTACGAAACCCTTTGATAGCAGAACCCAGATCCGAGCCCAGACCGCGTAACTTTTTGGTGCCGAACAACAGCACAATGATGGCAAGTACAATCAACAATTGCCAGATACTAATTCCACCAAATCCCATCTTGCTATCCTTTTAACACAGCCTATTGTCAGGTTACGACCATACTGCTTTCACAGCAAAAAATAAAGCACCAGTTGCAGTCAGTGCGGTTGCCAGCAAGCTGCCTGCGCCAAGCAGAACGCAACTGGCGATCAGCAAGGAGCCGGCTGCTATGGTGGCGAGTAAGCGACTGTGCTGCTGTTGGCGTTGCTGCAATTGCTGCGCCAATAAGGTGCTCATCAACTGTTGTTGTTTGGGGAGTTGGTCCAGTGCCCGATGCAGCAAACTGGGCATTTGTGGCAACTTTTCTGCCCAAAAAGGCGCGTTTTCTTTCAGTTGGCGCCACAGGGCAGGCAAACCGATTTGTTGCTGCAGCCAGTTTTCTAAAAAGGGCTTGGCCGTTTTCCATAAGTCCAGTTGCGGATAGAGCTGGCGACCCAAGCCTTCAATGTACAGCAGGGTTTTTTGCAGCAATACCAGCTGCGGTTGCACCTGCATGTTAAAGCGTCGTGCGGTGCTGAACAGATTGAGCAGCACATGGCCAAAGGAGATTTCAGCCAATGGCTTTTGAAAAATCGGCTCGCAAACTGTGCGGATGGCGCTTTCGAATTCTTCCACATTGGTATTGGCGGGCACCCAGCCTGAGTCCAGGTGCAACTGAGCCACTTTGCGGTAATCCCGATTGAAGAAAGCGACAAAATTCTCCGCTAAATAGCGCTTGTCTTCACTGTTTAAGGTGCCAACGATGCCGCAATCAATGCCAATGTACTTCGGGTTGTGGGGGTGCTCACGCGAGACGAAGATGTTGCCCGGATGCATGTCGGCATGAAAAAAACTGTCCCGGAACACCTGGGTAAAAAACACTTCCACACCACGTTTGGCCAACAGCTCCATATCGGTGCCCTGGGCTTTTAAAGCGGCAATGTCCGACACCGGGATGCCATAAATGCGTTCCATCACCATCACATTGCTGCGGCAGTCATCGCTGTAGACATAGGGAATGTACAGCGAGTCGGAGTCCATAAAGTTTCGCCGCAACTGAATGGCGTTGGCGGCTTCTCGTTGCAGATCCAGCTCATCCAGGATGGTCTTGCGGTACTCTGCCACCACTTCCCGGGGCCGTAAGCGCTTGCCATCGGGCAAAAAGCGGGTTGCGGCTTCGGCAGCGGCTTCCATTAAGGACAAATCGGCCAGGATTTGCTTGCGGATCCCCGGCCGGATGACTTTAACCACCACATCGGCATCGGGCCCATCGGCTTGCTTCATGGTGGCGGCATGCACCTGCGCAATGGATGCCGAGGCCAGTGGCTGCAGCGAAAACTGGCTGAACTTGTCGCTGATGCTGGTTAACCCCAGGGCCTTTTCAATCAGCACCTGCGCCTGATCGCCAGGGAAAGGTTCAACCTTGTCTTGCAGCTTCGCCAGCTCATCGGCCCAGTCGGCCGGCAACAAGTCACGTCGGGTCGAGAGCATTTGTCCCAGCTTGACCCAAACCGGCCCCAGGCTTTGCAATGCCAGTCGCAATCGCACGCCTTCCGGCGCCTCAGGGCATTGGTTGCGCAGCCAAAAGGCGCTGTTGCGCAGCAGACGCAGATACCAGGGCCGGTGCTTGAGCGGAACCAGCTCATCCAGTCCGTATTGCAGTAAAGTTTTTTGAATTTGATAAAACCGACCAATGCGCATCGGTTACTCCTGCCGTAATCTAAGTTGTTGCTGCAGCCGTTCCAGCCGGGCGTGCAACTGGCTGACCTCGGTGCAGAATTGCACCACTTCCAATGAGGTTGGGCTGAGCTGCAGCTCGTCTTGCAGCAGCTCGGTCGTCAACTGCTGCAAGGATTGCTGTTTGTGCTGAATCAGCATCGACAGCTGCGACAGCAACAGGCTGAGCTTGTGGGTCAGACCATCGCCCAGATAGCGGGCGACATGGCTTTGCCAGTCTGGGTTTAGTTGCTGAAAAAAATTACTAAATTGCTGCGCAATCTGGATATCGCCGTCAATCTGCACCGCATCGGTTTTAATCAGGTGTGTCAATTGATTGGGATCGCGCAGTTGCCGCAAACTGCTGAGGCTGGCCCGAATGGCACAGTCTACCGCTTCCTGGTGCAGATTCAGCGCTATGCTGTCCTTGGTTGCTGTCAGCACCAGGCGCCAATCAAATTCCGTCAGCTGGAAGGCCAGTTGTCGGCCGTTCAGTCGCTGCAGCCGGCTTTGAGCTGCCGGGTCCAGTGCAATGATTTCGGTCAGAGCTGTTTCCGCCAGGCCCGTCAGCCAATGCGGTGCCAATTGCAGCATCAGAATTTATAACCCCGATGCAAGGCCACGATACCTCCGGTGAGATTGTGGTAGCTGACTTCGGCAAAGCCGGCTTGTTCCATCATCTGTTGCAAGGTCTGTTGATCTGGATGCATTCGGATGGACTCGGCCAGGTATTGGTAACTGTCGGCATCGCCAGCCACCAGCTGCCCCATTTTGGGCAGCAGGTTGAATGAATAAAAATCGTAGGCTTTGTTGAGCAATTCAGACTGGGGTTTGGAAAACTCCAGGACCAGCAAGCGCCCGCCCGGCTTCAGCACCCGGAACATCGAGGCCAGCGCCGCATCTTTGTTGGTGACGTTGCGCAGGCCAAAGGCAATGGTAATGATGTCAAAGCTGTTGTCGGCAAAGGGCAGGGCTTCGGCATTGGCCTGAACATACTCAATGTTGTCAACCAAGCCTTGATCGCGCAGCTTATCCCGTCCCACGGCCAGCATGGAGGCATTGATATCGGCCAGCACCACTTTGCCGCTTGGACCTACCCGTTTGGAAAACAGCGCCGTCAAATCGCCGGTGCCGCCAGCCAGGTCCAGTACCTTCTGGCCGGGACGCACCGCACTGCAATCCAGGGTAAAGCGCTTCCAGAGCCGGTGAATGCCAAAGGACATCAAGTCGTTCATCACATCGTACTTGGCTGCTACCGAATGAAAGACATTGGCTACCAGGGACACTTTGTCGTCTTCAGCCACAGTTTTGTAACCAAAGTGGGTGGTTTTGGAATTGCTATCGGACATGTCAAAGCCTTGCAGAGAAATTCAGCCGCTAGTGTAAAAGATCTGACGGCAAGACGCCAACGGAACCGTTGCAGCCGCTGCGCTTTACAGCATGGCTTCGGTGGCTACCTGATTGCGGCCCCGGTGTTTGGCAATCTGCAAAATTTGTGTGGTTCTGGCCAGAAACTGCTGCCAGTTTTCCTGGGCCTGATACAAAGAGACGCCCAGTGAAATGGTGACCTTTGGCAGGGTTTTTTTGCTGCGGGACGAGACAAAGCGTAACTTCTCGACCCCTTTACGGACTTGTTCGGCAATCTCACCGGCGGTACGCAAATCCACATCCGGCAGTAAGATCAAGAACTCTTCACCGCCAGCCCGCACAGGCAGGCCGCTGTCTTGAACGTAGCTGCGGACTTTGCGGGCAACTTTGCTTAGAATAACATCACCGATGGTGTTGCCATAATCCTGGTTGAACTGGCGAAAATGATCCAGGTCCACCGCAATGGCGGCAATCTGGCGTTCCGGCTGCTCGGTAAACCACAATTCCAGGTGCTCTTGCATGGCCAGTCGGTTGTAAAGGCCGGTGAGCGGGTCCAGCAGACGCAACTGCTTCATCTCTTTCAGCTCGGTGCGCAGTTGATGGCTTTGTTGGTTGGCGAGATCCAACTGTTGGTGCAATTGCTGGTGGCTATTGCGTACTTTTTCTGTTGCTTCAATGAGCTGCATCAGGTTTAGCTTGAGTGCCGGATCGCTGCTGCTGAGCTCAGGCAAATGATGATCGAGCAGCTCAAGGTAGTCGCTGGTGGCTTCATGCGCCAGATCGGTGCACCCGGACAAACGAGTGACCATGGTACCAACCCGCTGCACCAGCTGTTCATTTTGTTGCTGAGATTTCTCGATCCAATGGCTGTAAAGTTCAGCCATAATAAAGTCGTCGAAAGGCAGCCGGGCTTCAACCCGTTGCTCAATGGCCTGACACAGACCGGCATTTTGACCACTGCTGTATTCGTAACTGACGGTATAATTGACCGGGTGAGGCGCTAAGTTGTGCCTTAACAGGAAAGCGGCTGCCTGAGACGACTTCTCTCTGGCCAGCGCTACCGGGTCATTATACATCATGACAATGGAAACTCCGTTTGAATTTCAGGTTTACTGTGCTGTGCTCTTCACCGCAGGGACATCACAGCTACAGGTCGCGACTTGTTGTTTTATTGAGCAAAACCAAGCTGTCGCTTGTAATGTTCCCTAACATAACGACTTCCCGACCAATAGCCAAGTGTTTTTTAACATTTGTCCTGTACCAATTTTGAAAAATACTGAAAGCATACAAAATGCGTTTAATGGGCCTTCGAAAGCGTTGGCATGGACTGGCTTTTGTCACCAAGCTAAGTAGAATTCATTTACAAACAAGAAACAGTGAGGTTCTCATGCGTTTTTTCACCCTAGTCGCAGCCACGGCCTTTGTTGTGGGTTGCGCCAGCCAGCCGTCGGTTCCAGTTCACAGCGATCAGACTTTCAGTACCTTTGCTGCAGAGTTGTGGCAAGCTGAGCAAGAGCGGAGCCGGCCGGCGCCAGGGCAGCTGCCGGACATGTCGCCCGAGCACTTAAGCAAAATAGCCGCTGAACGGCAGCAGTGGCTGCAGCGACTGGATGCCATGGATTTGACGCTGTTATCGGAGCAAAACCAGATCAATCACGCTATTTTACGTTATCGTTTGGCCAACCAGTACGATCAGTACCGTTTTGGGGCGCACCAAATGCCGTTACTGTCCGAGTCGGGTTTTCATACCAGCCTGGCTTTTATGGCGCAGCGTGGTGGCTTTCGGCAACTGGAGGATTTTGAGAACTATTTAAGCCAATTGGCCCAGATGCCACGCTACTTCGAGCAGCAGATAGACTGGATGCGGCAAGGCATGGCTTCGGGCATGACACAGCCTCAGGCGGTGTTAACCGGTTTTGAAGAGAGCATTCAGGCCTACATTACTGAGCAAGCCGAGCAGAATGTTTTCTTCACGCCGTTTCGTCGCAAGCCGGATACTGTGACCGATGCGCAGTGGCAGCAACTGACCGAGCGCGCTAAGCGACTGATCAATGATGCGGTCAACCCAAGCTATCAGGCCTTTTACGACTTCTTTGTTGGCGAGTACTACCCCAATGCCCGTCAAAGCATTGGCGCCAGTGAGCTGCCCAATGGTCGCGATTATTACCAAAACCGGCTGGAGCACTACACCACCTTGCAAATGACGCCTGCCGAAATCCACCAGATTGGTTTGGATGAAGTCGCCCGCATCCGGGCTGAAATGCAGCAGGTGATCGATGACTTGGGCTTTGAAGGCAGTTTCAGCGATTTTGTTGATTACTTGCGCACCGACCCGAAGTTTTACGCTGAAACGCCGCAGCAACTGATGCACTACGCGGCCTACCTGTCGAAAAAAGCCGATGCCGCGCTGCCGCGCTTCTTTTTACGTGAAACCTTGCCTCGCACCCCGTATGGCGTGGCACCGGTACCGGATGAAATTGCCCCCAAATACACCACAGGCCGTTATTTAAGTGCCAATACCGACCGCGATGCCGGCTATTACTGGGTCAATACTTATGCGTTGAATCGTCGGCCTTTGTATGAAATGGAGGCGCTCACTTTGCATGAGGCAGTGCCAGGCCACCATCTGCAAATTGCGCTGTCGCAAGAGATGGAACAACTGCCGGATTACCGCCGCAGTTTTTACACCTCTGCCTTTGGTGAGGGTTGGGGCTTGTATGCTGAGTACTTAGGGCTGGAAATGGGCTTTTACCAAATTCCTTACAACAACTTTGGCCGTCTGTCATTTGAAATGTGGCGTGCGGTGCGGCTGGTGGTCGATACCGGCCTGCATGCCAAGGGCTGGAGCCGGCAAGAGGCCATCGACTTCCTGGCCAGCAATAGCGCTTTATCGATGCACAATGTAGTGACGGAAGTCGATCGCTACATCAGCTGGCCCGGCCAGGCCTTGTCTTACAAACTGGGAGAGCTGACCATTCGTCGTTTGCGCCAGGAAGCCGAAGCAGCCTTGGGCAGCGATTTTGATCTGCGCGAGTTCCACCATCAGGTGCTGAAAAATGGCAGTGTGCCGTTGCAAGTGCTGGAGCAACAGATTCAGCAGTACATTGCCGAGCAGCAACGTCGTTAACGGTGTTTTGCGGTCAGGGTGAAAGCTTTGGCCGCAATGCAAAGTGTCCTGAAACAAAAAACAGCAGCCTGAGCTGCTGTTTTTTTGCTTAGTGCCGGATGGTAATCTTCGGCTCGGTATCAATTTCGCCGTCCTGGTCGATGGCGGCGACTCTGGGGCCTGCCAGTAAAATGGCCAGGTTGCCAGTGGTGGAGTGGCGAACAAAGGCCAACTCGTACCCATAACGCTGTAATTCAGCGACCGAGAATTTTTGTGCCAGATTCAGTTCATCCCAGATTTGTTGCATTTCCTTGTTCGACTGGCGTCTTTCCACAAGAGCTGCTTGCATCATAAAACACCTTTTACCTTCGTTTGTCGAAAAGATTCAGTCCTGAGGGGACAATGCTTTCAGGCTGAGAATAGCGTGCCACTCATCGTCTGTCACTGGCATTACCGATAAGCGGTTGCCTTTTCTGACCAATGGCATATTAGCCAGTTTAGTGTATTTTTTAAGCATGTCCAGCATTAATAGCTGGTCAAACTTCTGCTCAAACTGCACATCTACGGCTACCCAGCGCGGATTATCCGCAGTTGACTTGGCATCAAAGTAGGGACTGGTCGCATCGAACTGACTTGGATCCGGGTATGCAGTGCGGCTAACACGAGCAATGCCGGCAATGCCGGGTGGTTTGCAGCTGGAATGGTAAATCAACACCTGATCACCCAACTGCACCTGGTCCCGCAGAAAATTTCGTGCCTGATAGTTGCGCACTCCATCCCATAGGAAACTCCGGCTGGGCTCGGCTTTCAGATCATCGATGCTCAGTTCATCCGGTTCGGTTTTAAAGAGCCAATAGGCCATGGGGTCACTGCTTTTGTTGGTTACTTGGGTATATACTAGCGACATCGTTGCAGTTGATAAAGCAAAAGCAGGGGCCTATGAGTCAGGTATTGGATAAGTTGTTGTCGTTGTTAAAGCTGGAAACCATCGAGCTTGGTCTGTACCGCGGGCAAAGTCAGGACCTGGGGTTTAAAGCCGTGTTCGGTGGCCAGGTGATGGGGCAGGCGTTATCGGCGGCCAAAGCAACCATCGATGAAGATCGCAAGGTGCACTCCTTTCACTCGTATTTTTTACGGCCGGGCGATGCCAGCAAACCCATTGTCTACGAAGTGGAAAACATTCGCGATGGCAAAAGTTTTAGCACGCGCCGGGTGCGGGCCATTCAGTTTGGCAAAGCCATTTTTTACATGACGGCTTCGTTTCAGCGCGAAGAGGAGGGCTTTGAGCACCAGGATGCAATGCCAGAGGTGCCGGGGCCGGATGAACTGGTGTCGGATCTGGACTTTTACCAGCAGCATGCCGACAAAATCCCCGAGGCACTGCGCAGCAAGTTTATCTGTGAAAAGCCGATAGAGATGCGGCCGGTCGATTTTCAAAACCCCTTCGAGCCGAAAAAAAGTGCGCCCAAGCGTTATGTCTGGTTTAAAGCCAATGGTACCATGCCAGATGATCTGCGGGTGCACAAATACCTGCTGGCCTATGCCTCGGACTTCAACTTTTTGCCAACGGCTTTGCAGCCGCATGGCCGCTCCTTTATGGCGCCTAACATGCAGGTGGCCACCATCGATCATGCGATGTGGTTTCATCAGGATTTTCGTTTTGACGACTGGCTGCTCTATGCCGTTGACAGCCCATGTGCATCCGGAGGCCGGGGCCTGGTGCGCGGCCAGTTTTTTGACCGCGCCGGACGTCTGGTGGCCTCCACCATGCAGGAAGGGGTGATCCGGCAGTATCCGCTGAAGCCTGCATCTTGAGGTCACTTGGGTATAGTGGCTGCACAGCTCTGAACCAGCCGCTGGATGCTTTGCAGTACGTCCGAGTGCAGCATGGCATTGACGATGCTGGTCAGATTGTCCAGCTGGTAGGTAGCCTGCAAGCTGCCATCCTCGGTTAGCCGCAGCAACTGTTGCTGACGCAGTGCCTTCAACAAGGTAGCAAACAGCTGTTTATCCAGATACTCCGGTGCGGTAATGCCATGCAGCGTCAGCAAGCGTCCGGCCAGCGCCTGACTCTGCTGCTCCAGTGCTGCTCGCTGCCAGCTCCGGCCTTGTTGCAATAAATTCAATACGATGGCGTAGCGCTGCAGGGTATCGGTTGCCACGCCGGCCAACAGGCCGAGTTGCCGGTAGCCTGGCGCTTGTTGGGGCACTGGCTTGGGTGCCTTGGCTCCCCCTTCAATCAAACCGGCCTGCTGCATGAAATCCAGCAAACTTGTGGCCAGCGCATCCGGTTGGCTGTGCAGGTACAGTTCGGTTGCCAGCAAGGGGTAGAGCTGTTTGATGGTATCGCTTAGCAAGGACGAACTCAGATCGCGCTGACGCAACAAAGCCGATGCCAGGATGGCGGGCAACATAAACAGATGAATGATGTTGTTGCGGAAGTAGCTGAGCAGAATGGCCTGTTCGGCGGACAGCGCGATGATCTGGCCAAAATGATCGCTGCTTTGTTGTACTTTTTCCATCGCAATGGCGTGATTGACCAGCTCGGCTGCACTTTGCTCCGGCAAACTGATGCGGGCATGGTAGGGCAGCTGTTGCTGCAGCTTAAGATAAAGCGCCAGTTGCTGTTCCAGCTCCGAGCGGGCCATGGCTTTGTGTCGGGTTGCCAACAGCACCAAAGCCACCAGATTCACTGCATTTAACGCCGCCGACTGATTGATGTGCACCATCACCTCTGTGGCCAGTTCATCCACCACGCCACCCAGCCAGGCTGGTTTAGGGACTGTACTGTACTCACGCAGTCGCTTCCAGTCGGGCACCCGCTCGGATAAATAACTGTTCAGTGAAATCGGCTCGGCGAAATTGATGTAGCCATAACCGTAATTGCGCAGCTTGCGAATGGCTTTAAAGACACCGAAGACCGACTCTTTTTGTTTGGCTGAGCCTTTGAGTTCACTCAGGTAGGTGTTGACCTCCATCACATGCTCATACCCCAGGTACACCGGCACCAGGGTAATGGGGCGGTCACTGCCTTGCAGCAGGGTCTGGACCGTCATGGCCAGCATGCCGGTTTTTGGTGCCAGCAAACGACCGGTGCGGCTGCGACCTCCTTCCGGGTAAAACTTAACGGCATAGCCTTTATTAAACAGTTGGCCCAGGTACTCACGAAACACCGTCGAGTAGAGCTTGTCGCCACTGAAGCTGCGGCGAATAAAGAAAGCCCCGCCGCGGCGGAAAATCGGCCCGGCTGGCCAGAAGTTCAGGTTGACCCCGGCCGCGATGTGCGGTGGTACCAAGCCCTGGTGGTAAATCACATAGCTGAGCAAGAGGTAATCCATATGGCTGCGGTGGCAAGGCACATAAACAATTTCATGGCCTTTTTGCGCCAGCTCCTGCAACTGCTTGCCATGCTGAATCTTGAGGCCGTGGTAGAGTTTATGCCACAGCCAGCCCAGCACCCGATCACCGACCCGCAGGGTTGATTCCCGGTAATCGGCCGCTATTTCCAACAGCAGTTGCCGGGCCCGCTTGCGGGCTGCTTCGGTAGAGACTTGTTTGGCTTTGGCCTCGTCGGCGATGGCTTTTTTCACCGCTGGGCGCGCCAAAATGGCATGCTGCAGCTGGTTGCGGTTCATCAAGCGAGGCCCGGTCGCTGCCAGCCGCTGCCGGTAAAAATGAATGCGCGACATCCGCAGCAGTTTGCGTGCTACCACGGCATCGGCACCAAATTGAGCGGCCATCTGTTGTAATTGCACTGGCGGGCTGAAGCGGATCAGGGTATGACGGCCTGAGATCAGCACGATCAGCAGTTTAGCCAGCCAGTTGGGGGAGTGGGCTTCGCCCAGCAGCCACTTAATGCTGTTTTCTTTGCCGGGCGTGCGTCCCCATAAAATGGCGGCTGGAATTAACTGGGCATTGAGTTCAGGCTGCTGTTGGTGGGCTTGCAACAGCGCCAGTCCCTGCTGCAAGGCACGGGTTTTGCCGCGACCACCAATCAGCCGATGCGGTTTTTCCAAAAATAAAATGCGGTCGTGCCGCTCAGAGCCAAGCTGCACCGGCTGCATGGGATCCGGCAGTTGCAGTTGCTGGCACACCCGGCGCAGCACCGCTAAATCGCTGGCCGATTCGGTATGACAGATGTAGAACACCGGACGTTGGACATTCAGCTGCAGTTCCGCTATCGGCTCCGCCGGCAGTAATTTGCAACGAACCAAAGGGCGCAGTGGCCATTTCAACAAAGCAGCAAGCCATTGCAAGCGCAGCAGCATATCGAGTTTCCGTGATGGCAAAACCTATATTTTATACCCAAGTGACCTCAAGATGCGAGTTTCAGAGCCTTTGGGCGCTTTCCATCCTCAGGTTCGCGAAACGGTATATCCCTATAACCGCTTTCAATGCAAGGCACACTGGCGACGCAATGTCGACCACCTTGCTAGCCAGGGTGCCCACTGCCAGTTCGGCAGTGGATGCCTGGTTCGACTTGGCATTTTAAAAAAGCCTGTATATACTGACAGTATCCACTGTACAGGTAACCAGCACTATGAGACCACTTACTGCACGTCAGGCTGAAATTTTGCAGCTGCTGCGCGATTATCAAGCCGAAACCGGCATGCCGCCGACCCGGGCGGAAATCGCCCGTCAATTGGGCTTTAAGTCGGCCAATGCCGCCGAAGAGCATCTTAAAGCTTTGGCGCGCAAAGGGGTGATTGAAATGCTGCCGGGTACCTCCCGTGGCTTACGTATTATTGAGGATGAAGAGGCCGCGCCAGAGCAACTGGGTTTGCCTCTGGTTGGCAAAGTGGCGGCCGGTCAGCCGATTCTGGCAGCCGAGAACATTCAGGATCATTACCAGCTGGATGCTCACTTATTTAAGCCGCATGCCGACTTTTTGCTGCGGGTGCAGGGCATGAGCATGCAGGACATTGGCATTTTGGATGGCGATCTGCTGGCGGTGCACAAAACCAACCGGGCCGAACAGCGGCAGGTGGTGGTGGCCCGGGTAGACGATGAAGTGACAGTGAAACGCTTTGAGCGTCAGGGCTCCAGGGTGCTATTGCACCCGGAAAACCAGGACTTTGAGGTGATCAAGGTGGATCTGACGCAGCAGGAGTTTCAGATAGAAGGCCTTGCTGTTGGGGTGATCCGCAATGGCAGTTGGCTGTAACGGATGACGAAACAACGCTAACTTACTGAGCTAAAAAATAGAAAGAGCGCTGGTACGACCACTTGGTTTTGCCGGCGCTTTTGCTATTTAGGGGTTTACACTGAGCGCGATTTGGATAATTCTTAGGCGAGAACTGATGAAATAATAAGTACCCATAAAGGGACAGCGTCTGTTCCGCTTTGTGCGACAACAATCAGCTTAAAAAATTGTGCGCTAGCATTGCGACAAATAACTACAACAATTTCAAATCAGCAATTGCGAAATGTTGCCATGGATTAAGGTGTACTGTGTGCTTCGTTTCGACAGTTTGCTTTTTGCAAAATGTCAGAGGAGAAGTAAACGTGGCGAAAACGAGAAGTTTGCGTTGGTCGCTACCGGCCTTGTTGTTGGCAGGCCAGGCTCATGCAACTGAAATCCAGTTCAACATGACCCCTGGTGTCACCGATATCAGTCAGCAGGTGTACAACTTGCACATGACGATATTCTGGATTTGCTGCGCCATTGGCCTGGTGGTATTCACCGCGATGTTTGTATCCATTATCCTGCATCGTAAGTCCCGTGGCGTCACCCCCGCCACTTTTCATGAAAGTACCAAGGTTGAGATCATCTGGACCGCGATACCGGTGCTGATTCTGATCCTGATGGCGATTCCGGCCACCCGGGTGTTGATTGCGATGGAGGATACCAGCGACTCGGATGTGACGGTGCTGGTCACCGGCTCGCAGTGGCGTTGGCATTACGAGTATCTGGATTACGACATCGACTTCTTCTCCATTTTGGCGACGCCGCGTGGTCAGATTGAAGGCCGGCTGCCCAAGGGGCAGAACTACCTGCTTGAAGTCGACCGTCCACTGGTGATCCCGACCGGCAAAAAAGTCCGTTTCCTGATGACGTCGGACGATGTCATTCACTCCTGGTGGGTACCGGCCTTTGCCATTAAAAAAGACACCAACCCGGGCTTTATCAATGAAGCCTGGACCCGGGTCAATGAGCCAGGTATTTACCGCGGCCAGTGTGCCGAGCTTTGTGGCATGGACCACGGTTTTATGCCCATAGTGGTGATTGCCAAAGAGCCCGACGATTTTGCCATCTGGGTTGAGCAAGAAGAAGCCCGCATTGCCGCCATTCGTGAAGAGGAACAGCGCTTGCTGGCACTTCGGATGAATCTGGATGAGCAAATGGAACTGGGTGAGCGGGTTTATTTGGCGCACTGCGCGGCCTGCCATCAGCCAAACGGCACCGGTTTACCGCCGATGTTCCCGGCTTTAAAAGACAACCATGTGACGACTCAGGATCGTGCCGAGCACATCCGGGTGATGGTCGATGGTCGCCCCGGCACCTCAATGGCATCCTTTGCCCGACAGCTCAGTCTGCGTGAGCTAACCTCCGTAATCACTTACACCCGTAACGCCTGGGGCAACGATACCGGCGATGTGGTGCAGGCGGTTGAAGTCTATGAGTACATGCAGAGTAAGGGAGAGTAGGGCATGAGCACCGTAACCACTGCAGATCATCATGATGCACATCATGATCACAAGCCAACCGGCATCAAACGTTGGCTCTTTACCACCAACCACAAGGACATTGGTAGCCTCTACCTGTTGTTCGCGCTGGCGATGTTTTTCCTCGGCGGCGCCATGGCGATGGTGATCCGACTGGAGTTGTTCCAGCCGGGCATGCAATTTGTTGAGCCGCAATTCTTTAACCAAATGACCACCATGCACGGTTTAATCATGGTGTTTGGCGCGGTCATGCCAGCCTTTACCGGCCTGGCCAACTGGATGATCCCAATGATGATTGGGGCGCCGGATATGGCACTGCCGCGGATGAACAACTGGAGTTTCTGGATCCTGCCTTTCGCGTTCTTGATCCTGATTATCTCGATGTTTTTACCAGGCGGTGGGCCGGACTTTGGCTGGACCTTCTACGCGCCGCTATCGACCACCTACAGCAATGACAGCACCGCTTTGTTTGTGTTTGCCATCCATATTATGGGGATTTCCTCTATCATGGGTGCCATCAACGTCATTGTGACCATCGTCAACATGCGGGCACCGGGCATGACCTGGATGAAACTGCCCCTCTTTGTCTGGACCTGGCTGATCACCGCTTTCTTGCTGATCATGGTGATGCCAGTACTGGCCGGTCTGGTAACCATGGTGTTGACCGACAAGTACTTTGCCACCAGCTTCTTTGATGCGGCAGGCGGCGGTGATCCAGTGTTGTTCCAGCATATTTTCTGGTTTTTCGGTCACCCGGAAGTCTACATTATGATTTTACCGGCTTTTGGTATTATCTCCGCCATCGTACCCACCTTTGCCCGTAAAAAGCTGTTTGGCTATGCCTCCATGGTCTATGCCACGGCCAGTATCGCCATTTTGTCATTCTTAGTCTGGGCTCACCATATGTTCACCACCGGCATGCCGGTCTACGCCACCCTGTTCTTTATGTACACCACCATGCTGATTGCGGTGCCCACCGGGGTCAAGGTGTTCAACTGGGTGGCCACCATGTGGCGTGGCGCCATGACCTTTGAAGTGCCGATGATGTTTGCGCTGGCCTTTATTGTGCTCTTTACCATTGGGGGCTTGTCCGGGGTGATGCTGGCGATTGCGCCGGTCGACTTCCAGTACCACGATACTTACTTTGTGGTGGCGCATTTCCACTATGTCCTGGTGTCGGGTGCTGTCTTCTCGCTGGTTGCCGCTGCTTACTACTGGCTGCCGAAATGGACTGGCCATATGTACGATGAGAAACTGGGCCAACTGCATTTCTGGTGCTCGGTGATTTCGGTGAACCTGCTGTTCTTCCCGATGCACTTTGTCGGCCTGGCCGGTATGCCGCGGCGGATCCCGGACTACGCCTTGCAGTTCGCAGATTTTAATGCCTTTATCAGTGTCGGTGGTTTCCTGTTTGGTTTGTCGCAGCTGATTTTTGTCTGGGTGCTGGTGAAGTGCATCCGTGGCGGCGAAAAAGCACCGGCTAAGCCGTGGGAAGGCGCTGAAGGCCTGGAATGGGAAGTGCCGTCACCGGCGCCGTACCATACCTTTGATACCCCACCGCAGGTGAAATAGGAGGCCACTATGAATGCGAAACACAGCACCCTGATTGGCAAATTAAGCTTGCTGGTGGTTGCCATGTTTGCGTTCGGCTACGCCTTGGTGCCGTTGTACGATGTCTTTTGTGAGATCACCGGCATCAACGGCAAAACAGCATCCGAACCGGTATCTGCTGAGGCTGCCATTGTCGATACCAGCCGGGAAATTACCATTGAGTTTATTGCCCGGCCCAATCAGCAGATGCCGTGGATTTTTAAACCCGAGGTGCGCCGAATGCGGGTGCACCCGGGCGAAATCCACGTGATGAATTATCTGGCAGAGAACCCGACCGGCCAGGCCATTGTGGGTCAGGCTGTGCCCTCTGTCTCACCCGGTCAGGCGGCGCTTTTCTTCCATAAAATTGAATGCTTTTGCTTTACCCAGCAGTACCTGGCGGGCGGCAACGACATGCTGATGCCGCTGCAATTTTATGTGGATCCTGCGCTGCCATCTCAGTTTAGTACCATTACGCTGTCGTATACCCTGTACGATGTCACCAGTCAGTGGCAGCCCGGGCAACAAGACGACAGTGCCAAAGAGTTTGGGGAATAAGAATGAATAACGAAGGCTACCAAAAATATTACGTGCCTGATCAGAGCCCATGGCCACTGGTCGGTGCCATTGCATTGTTTTTTATTGCCTTAGGGGCCGGCTTTTATGTGATTGACATGAGCAAGGACCAAAGTGGCTGGGGTGGTTACATGCTGCTGCTCGGCATCGCTATCCTGTTTGTAATGCTGTATGGCTGGTTTAAAAATGTGGTGGATGAATCCATGTCGGGCTTGTACAGCGCGCAGATGGATCGCTCCTTCAAACAGGGCATGAGCTGGTTTATCGTCTCCGAAATCATGTTTTTTGCCGCACTGATTGGCGCTTTGTTGTACGCTCGCTTTATTGCCGTGCCTTGGCTCGGTGGGGCCAGCAACAACGAAATGACCGGTGCCATTCTGTGGCCAAATTTCGAAGCCGTCTGGCCATTGCTCACCACGCCAGGTGGCACCGAGACCCAGGCCATGGGGTGGGGCTTGCCATTGATCAACACCATGATCTTGATCACCTCGTCCATCACGCTGCACTTTGCCCATACTGCCATCGAGCAAAACAAACGCGGCCAGTTGACCGGCATGCTGCTGGTAACCTTGATCCTTGGGGTTATCTTCCTTGGGCTGCAAGGCTATGAGTACATCCTGGCGTACCGCGACCTTGGCTTGCGTTTGGACTCAGGGATTTATGGCAATACCTTCTTTATCCTGACCGGCTTTCATGGCATGCACGTGCTGTTGGGCGCGCTGATTTTGTTCTTTGTGCTGCTGCGGGTGCTGAAAGGTCACTTTACTGCAGAGAAACACTTTGCGTTCCAGGCCGGTGCCTGGTACTGGCACTTTGTCGACGTGGTCTGGGTGATTGTGTTCTGTCTGGTCTACGTGTTTTAACCGGCCGGGGTGGATCACCCCGGCTTTTTGCCTTACTTTTTCGTTTAGTAGGGACGCGGGTTTGGCGTCAGCACGCCGGTTGCCAGCGCCACTAAAATTAACAGCATCACCAGTGCGGATAAAAAGACACGCTTACCCAGGAAGCTACTCATCCGCACTGTACCTGGTTCGCTACGTAGCATGGTAAAAAGCGCACGGAATAAGTTAACAACAATAAAGAGCAGTAGTGCGATGATGGCAAGATTCAACCACATATTTTTTGTTCTCCCGGATTGGTTTTATGCATTTTAGGATGGCTGGCCGTTCCTTCTCGGTGCACCCTGTCTGGTTGCTGATCACTTTGACGGTATTTGTCATTTTAATCAAGCTTGGTTGGTGGCAGCTCAGCCGTGCGGTAGAAAAAGAACAGCAATTGCAGCAATTGGCAAGCTGGCAGGCCGAAGGGCCGCTAAGTTGGACCCAGTTGCAACAGCTGCCATTGGCCGAAGCCGACCTGGTACAAATAGCCGACCAGGCACGTTGGCTGGCTCCCAGAGTCTGGCTGCTGGACAACAAAATGGTGCAGAGCCGCATTGGCTACGATGTGGTGATCCCGGTGCAGTTTAACCGTTTTGATCCTCCGGTGTTGGTCAACCTCGGTTGGGTGCCGGCCGCCGGCAGCCGCAATGAGTTGCCTGACATTGAGATCCCGGAAGAATTGCCAATCCGCGGTTTGCTGCGCACTTCCTTTGGCAGCTTCCGGTTGGGACAAAACCTGGAGGCCGGCGGGGACTGGCCGATGCGGATCCAGCAAATTGAGCTGGAAAGCATCAACCCCTACTTGCCAGAACCGGCCTTGCCGGCAGTGATTTACCAAATGGAACAAAGCCCTTTTCTTCCCCATTATCAGCCCGTGGTGTTGCCGCCGGAAAAACATCGCGGTTATGCCCTGCAATGGTTTATGCTGGGGGTGGCTGCATTGGGGGTTGCTTTGGCCGCCAGTTTGCGTAAAGAGGATGACAATGAACAAAACTAAATTTCTCAGTATTTTCCTGCCGATTTGCTTGTTGCCGCTGTTGCTGGCCAAGTTGGCACTGCATTTTGAATGGTTCGAAGGGGGTACCGCCAGCCAGGGCGAGTGGATGCCGGAAGAGGTTTTTGTGCTGCCGGGTTTGGAGGCGCATGAAAAAGTATGGCGTCTGGCGGTCATCCCGGCAAACGACTGTACCGAGCGCTGTCAGCAGGGCCTGCATACGGTGCAGCAACTCTTTATTGGTTTGGGGCGAAAGCAGGTGCAGGTGCAGCCCTGGTTGTTGAGCACTGAACCTGCCGATACCATTCTGCAGCAATACCCGGTGTTCCAGCAGCAACCGGGGGCTAACAGCAGTCATGCAGCGGTACAAAACTACATTGTGATTGTCGATGTGCAAGGGCTGGCACTGCTGCGCTATCCGTTGCCCAATGATGAGCAGCTGCCGGCCGATATTGCCCGCGCCATTCGCAGCGATTTGTTAAAACTGATGAACTATGATCGGATCCGGGTATGAACAAAGGTCTCTTGCAAAAACTCTCCACTTGGACTCTGCTGCTGACCATGGTGGTCATTATTCTGGGGGCTTACACCCGCTTGACCGATGCCGGCCTGGGTTGTCCGGACTGGCCCGGCTGTTACGGCTTTATAAAAGTGCCGATGACCGAAGCACGGATAGCGCAGGCGGAGCAGGCTTTTCCTGAGCGGCCACTGGAGCCCTTTAAAGCCTGGAACGAGATGATTCATCGTTACTTTGCCGGCACTTTGGGTTTGATGATCGCGGCTATTTTCTTTATCAGCTGGTTTGGCAGAATTCTGACACCACGCCTGCTGCCAACGGTGCTGGCGGCTTTGGTGATCTTTCAGGCCGCCCTGGGTGCCTGGACGGTGACCTTGAGCCTGTTGCCCATCGTGGTGATGGCGCACCTGATGGGCGGCTTTACCTTGCTCTGTTTGCTTGGCCTCTATTGGCTGCAGTTGCGGCCAGAGTATCAGGCTAAGCTGGAACCTCAGCTTGCCAGGCTCAAGCCACTGGCGATTGCAACGACGGTGGTGGTGGCACTGCAAATTGCCCTCGGCGGCTGGACCGCCGCCAACTACGCAGCTCTTGCCTGCATTGAGCTGCCAATCTGCGAGCCTGGCTGGGCCAGCCGGCTGGCACTTGGGGAAGCCTTTAGTTTGCACTTGGGCTACGATGACTACGAGTTTGGCGTGATGTCGCAGGATGCACGCCAAACCATTCATGTCTTTCACCGAATTGGTGCGGGCATTACCTTACTGGTTACCGGTCTCTTTAGCTGGTTGCTGTGGCAAAAAGCGGCAACCGCCCTGATGAAAAAACTAGCGCTGGCGCTGGCGGCGATTTTGCTGCTACAGTTTGTGTTAGGGGTACTGAATGTGGTGTTGCATCTGCCGCTGCTGAATGCCGTTGCGCACAACTTTGTCGGGGCGAATTTATTGCTGTGCATGGTGGTGATCCTCTATCAGCTCAAGCACTGCACCAGGGAACAGGAGAAAGCATAATGGCCATTGCCAAACAACTGAATCGCCATGCCATCGCCAGCTGGCGCGACTATCTGGAGCTGACCAAGCCCAAGGTGGTGGCATTGCTGGTGCTCACCGCCTGGGTCGGCATGATGCTGGCGGTACCGGGCTTGCCCGATGTGCAGGTGATGCTGCTGGCCACGCTGGGCATTGGTTTGTTGTCGGCTGCCGCTGCTGCGCTGAATCATGTGGTTGATCAAAAAATTGATGCCAAAATGGCGCGAACCCACAGCCGCCCTGTTGCCAAAGGGCGCATCAGCTCCAATCAGGCCATTGGTTTTGCCCTGCTGCTGGCTGTCAGTGGTTTTGTGATGCTGTATCTGGGCGTGAATGCCCTGACGGCCTGGCTGACCCTGCTTAGTTTGTTTGGCTATGCGGTGGTGTACACCATGTTTTTAAAACGTGCTACGCCACAAAATATTGTGATTGGTGGCTTGGCAGGCGCGATGCCGCCTTTGCTCGGTTGGACGGCGGTGACGGGCGAACTGCACGGTTACGCACTGTTGTTGGTGATGATCATCTTCACCTGGACCCCTCCACACTTTTGGGCACTGGCCATTCACCGCCGTGATGATTACGCCAAGGTGAACATGCCGATGCTGCCGGTAACCCATGGCATTGCTTTTACCAAAAGCGCCATCCTGCTGTACACCATCATGCTGTTTATTGTCTGCTTGCTGCCTTATGTGGTGGGCATGACCGGGCTGATTTATCTGGTGGGGGCTTGCCTGCTGAACTTACGCTTTATGCAGCATGCCTGGCGGCTGAAGTTTGCCGATAGCGATGGCCAGGCGATGGCCATGTTCCGTTTCTCCATCGTTCATTTAATGGTACTTTTTCTGGTACTCTTGCTGGATCATTACTTAAAGATAGCTCCGATTTATGGCTTCTAAACTTTTCTTTCCTTTGATCGCGGTGCTGGCGCTGGTCGCTGGTGTAACAGGTTACCACTGGCTGCAAAACAGCCATCAACCGGAACACACGCTGCTGTACCCGCAGCCGCGGGTGTTGTCGGATTTCAGGCTGACCAGTCATACCGGCTCTGCGGTGACAAGGGACCAGCTGTATGGTCAGTGGACACTGGCTTTTGTCGGATACACCTACTGCCCGGATATTTGCCCGTTAACCCTGGCGCAACTGGCCGGTTTGCATGATGACTTGCAGCGGCATGTGTCGGAGCCACTCGGTATTTGGTTCGTGTCGGTGGACCCGAACCGGGACACACCGCAACAAATGGCCAGCTATGTGCAGTATTTTCAGCAGGCTGCCATCACCGGGGTGACTGCCGGCCATGATCAGCTGTTTCCTTTTGTCCGCCAATTGGGGCTGATGTACGCCATGTCGAGTACCACCGATGAGCATTACTTGGTGGACCACAGCGCTTCCATTGTGCTGATCAATCCAAAGGGGCAGTTGGTGGCAATGTTCAAGCCAGAGTTGGCCGAAGGGCGGGTCCCCACCGTACACAGTGAGGATTTACTGGCCGATTTCCCCTGGGTGATCCGGCAGCTTAGCCGAAGCTAAGCTGTCGGCATTTTTAAGCCGCTGCTCTTAAGCCGCTGCTCTAGTCGCTGGAGCGGCCGTAGAGCCAGGGTTGCGAGTACCAATAGAAGTAACCACGCTTGCTGATGGATGGGGCAGTGCAGTTGTAGCGCGCTCTGCCTTGACGCAGTGGCTTGCTGGCCTGAGCAACAAAGGTCTGGCCATCCTCCAGCCACTCGGGTTCAATCACTTCCATACCGGCAAAGCAGCGCAGCTGCGCAGGGCGAAAATCGTCAACCTCCAGTTGCAACGACAGCGTCGGTGGGTTTTGCGAACTAGTCACCATCGGATCGGCCTGGCGATGCTGCACAATGGTAAAAGGCAGGGTGCGTAGCTTTTGCGCCAGATCCGACATTTCAGCAAAACGGCCAGCGGCCGGAAAGCGAGGCACCCGGGTCATCTTGGTGCTAGGGCCAACGGCACCGGATTGTTGGCCAATACCGATAAAGCCCAACTCCTTGACCAGGGCTTCCAAGCGGGGGCTGAACTCCCCATAGGGGTAGGCCAGCAGACGGTGACTTTGGCCGGTTTCTTCTTTGATGCGGCGCTCTGCATCCAAGATGGTGGCACGCATCCGCTGCAACCAGGCCTCTTTGCTTTCACCGGGTTCGGGCTGCGCCATCTTCTCGTGGTACATGGCATGGTTGGCAACCAGCACACCATCCTCACTCATACGGCGGATCTGATCCCAGCTCATCACCGGCCCGGTGCGGTTGTCGATGTCGCCCGGGCTGATAAAAATGGTGTAGGGTACGCCATACTCCATCAAAATAGGGTGGGCAGCGGTGTAATTGTTGGCGTAGCCATCATCAAAGGTAATGGCAACCGCATTGTGCGGCACCGGCTCACCGTTTTGCAGCTGCTGCAGCAAGACATCTAGGGGCATTACCTTGAAGTTGTGTTCCTTCAAGTGGTCCAGGTGTTCACGCAGTTCGGCTTCGGTGGTGCTGCTGACTCTGGGCGTGTCTTCGGCAATGTGATGGTAAATCAGGATCACTGCGGCCTGGGCTGGAGAGCAAAGCAGCCAGAGCAACAGCAACAGACTCAGTAGCATTGATTTCACAGGGCCTCCTTGTTCTGATTTGGGCCGACCGGGCATTTTAGTAGTAAGAGTGCTCACCACGCTGATGTTCGGTCACGTCTTTCACGCCGGTTAACTCGCCGGCAAAACGATTCAGCAGTTCTTTTTCGATGCCTTCTTTCAGCGTCAGATCAACCTGAGCACAGCCGTTGCAACCACCACCGAATTGCAGCACCACAACGCCGTCGGTGTTCAGCTCGACCACCCGAACATTGCCGCCATGGTTAGCCAGCTGCGGGTTGATTTCGGCATCAATCATGTATTGGACCCGTTCGCGCAGCGGCGCATCGTCACTGACCTTGCGTACCTTGGCGTTCGGCGCTTTTAACGTTAGCTGCGAGCCCATCTGATCGGTGACAAAGTCAATTTCAGCATCCACTAAAAAGGGTTGGCTCTCAGCATCGACCACGGCAGAAAAACCAGTAAAAGGCAGCTGCAGATCAGTGGCCTCCACCGAGTCGGGCGGACAGTAAGAAACGCCACACTCCGCGCTGGCCGTGCCTGGGTTGACGACAAAGACCCGGATATGGGTGCCTTCGGGCTGCTTTTCCAACAGCTTAACAAAGTGACTCTGTGCACTTTCAGAAATTGCGATCATCGTTAGTACCTGACTAAATTACTAGGTTATAGCCTATGATACTCTTCCTGACGAAGGGTTTCCAGCCCGGCTTGAGTTTGGGCGGCCTTTATTGGACACTTATACCCAAGTATCCTCACGATACGGATTTTCAAATCCGGAGACGACTGCATGAAATACCTGTTACTGACGCTGCTGCTGTGCAGCTTTCACCTGCAAGCCATCTGGCCAGAGAGCGCGCTTGATCCTGAGGTGCCAACCCCGGCCCAAACATCCGGGTACGCCATGGGCGAGTGGCATTGGCGTCATGACCAGATACAGCAGTACTTTGAGCGCCTGGCAGCGCATTCTGCGCTGGCTGAGTTGCAGGTGATTGGCTACAGCCATCAGCGGCGTCCTTTGCTGCAACTGATCGTCTCATCCGAAGCCAACCTGAGCCGGTTGGAGCAAATTCGCCAGCAGAACCAGGCGCAGAGCCGGGGACAGGCTCTGTCCGATGATGCCCCGGTGATTGTTTGGTTGGGCTACGGTGTGCATGGCAACGAGCCCAGTGCCGCCCACGCCGCTGTGGCTCTGGCTTACTACCTGACCGCCAGCCAGAGCACCGAGGTGCAGCAATGGCTGGACGAAGCGGTGATCATTATTCAGCCCAGCCTGAACCCGGATGGCCACGATCGCTTTTCGCATTGGGTCAATATGCACCGTGGCAAAACACCGGTGGCGGATCCGCAGCATCGTGAGCATGTTGAGCCCTGGCCCAACGGTCGACCCAATCATTATTGGTTCGATCTAAACCGGGACTGGTTGCTGCTGCAGCATCCGGAAAGTCAGGCCCGAATCGCCGAGTACCATCGCTGGTTGCCCCAGGTGCTGGGTGATTTTCACGAAATGGGCACCAACAGCACCTATTTTTTTCAGCCTGGGATCCCAAGCCGCAATTACCCACTGACGCCAGAGCGCAATTTCGAACTGACCCGGATCCTGGCGGAGTTTCATGCCGCCAGTCTGGATCAGGCGAAAGAGTTGTACTACACCGAAGAAAGCTTCGATGACTTTTACATCGGCAAAGGCTCGACCTACCCGGATGTGACCGGTGGCGTTGGCATTCTGTTTGAGCAAGCCAGCAGCCGGGGCCATGCGCAGGAGTCCATTCACGGCGTTTTGACCTTTGAGCGTACCATTCGCAATCAGTTGCTGACCTCGCTGTCGACCATCCGGGGCTCGGTGGAATACCGCCGCGAACTGCAGCGCTATCAGCTGGACTTCTTCCGTTTGGGGCAAACCGAAGCCCGGCAGGAAAATTACCGTGGCTACATGCTGACCGAAGGACAGGATAAAACCCGGTTGCAGGCATTGCTGCGGTTGTTACGCCAGCACCAGATTGAGGTCTACCCGCTGGTGCGCGACTGGCAGGATGGGCAGTATAGTTACCGGGCCGGGGAAAGCTACTTTGTGCCCTTCCAGCAGCCACAGTACCGCCTGCTGAAAGGCGCATTCAGCACCCGCAAGAATTTCCCGGACAACACCTTTTACGATGTGTCCAGCTGGACCTTGCCTTACGCCTACAACATTGAGTTTCGACCGGTGCAGCGGGACCCATCCCGGGTTCTGAGCAATGACAACTGGCAGGAGGTTGCTCAGTCGGTTGTCGCACCTGAGTCAGGTGCCTACGCCTACGCTTTTGACTGGCAGGATCAGAATGCGCCTTTGTTGCTGCAGGCGTTGCTGGCCGATGGGGTCGTCGCCAAAGTCGCTCAAGCTGATTTTACCGCCGTGACCCCGGATGGACCCCAGCCTTTTGTCGCCGGCTCGGTGTTGATCCCGGCCGGCTTGCAGCAGCAGTCCGATTGGTTTAGCCGCTTGCTGGCGGCGCAGCAACGGTTGTCGTTGCCGCTTTATGCGGTGCAAACGGGTTTAACGCCGCAGGGCAGTGACCTGGGCAGCTTCCGCTTTGTGCCGGTGTCCTTGCCGCAGGTGCTGCTGCTGGCCGGGCCTGGCATGAACTCCACCGAGGTCGGTGAGCTGTGGTACAACCTGGAGCGGCTGGCGGGCATTTCGCCCAGCATGGTGGAGCCTGATCGCTTCAGTCGCATTGACTTAAGCCGCTACAGCCATATTATTTTGCCCGATGGCAATTACCAAAGCTGGAACAGCGCCGAGCTGGAGCCATTACGACGTTGGCTGAATGCCGGTGGCATCCTTTGGGGACAAAAACGAGCCCTGAGCTGGCTGGTGCAGCATGAGCTGCTGCAAGCGCAATTGTGGCACCCGGCGGAGATGAACCGGCTGATTTCCCACCAAAACCTGCGCTATGCCGATCAAGAGGTGTTGGCCGGGAGGCAGCGGATTGCCGGCGCCATTTTTGAAGCCGAGCTGGATCGCAGCCATCCACTGGCTTTTGGCTTCCCCCGGGACCGGCTGCCGCTGTTTAAAAACAGCACCTTGTTGTTGCAGCCTTCGCATGCGCCCTTTGTCAATGTCGCTCTGTACAGTGAGCAGCCGCATCTGGCTGGTTACACCGCACCGGAGTTTGTCCCCCGTATTGGCCAGGCTGCGGCCTTAATTGCGCACAATCATGGTCGGGGACGGGTGATTGCCATGACCGACAATCCGGTGTTTCGTGGCTACTTTAAAGGCTCCAGCCGCTTGCTGATCAATGCCTTGTATCTGGGCCACACCTTTTCCGCCAGCCCGCAAACCGAGGAAGAGGATTAGCCGCTAGTTAGTGCCCGTCCAGAAAGGCGGGCACTAGCGCAGCGCAGGGATGCGCTGCCATTTTCAGTGCGTGGTAACGCATTGAAAATGTGAGACAAATGGAAAGCGGGTATAGGGATGTACCGTTTCGCGAACCTAAGGATGGAAATCGCAATTTTCATTTGTCGTTCCAGAATAAGGGCAGGAGCCCGTTTCTGGATGAAAACTAGCTACGCCGGTCTTTGGCCGTGATGGCCAAAGTCCAGAGCTGAGGCGGATTGGCACCCTGCTGCTGCAAGCAGCGGCAGGCTTGTTGCAAGGTGCTGCCGGTGGTGATCACATCGTCGACCAGGGCAATTCGTCCCAGCTCGGCCAGGCGCCCCTGCCAGGCTGGATGCAACTGAAACAATTGCCGGCTGTTTTTCAGGCGTTCGCCCCGTTTTAATCGCTGCTGCTTTAACCCTTGCCGGCGTCGTTTCAGCAACGGCAGCAGTGGCCGATCCCAACAGTTGCTCAGGACCTGCGCCAACAACCTGGCCTGATTAAAGCCCCGCTTTAGATAGCGCCATGCGGGCATCGGTATGTAGCAAATCGCATCCGGCAGCGGATGCCCCTCAGCGCGGTAGCGCACAGCCATCTGCCGAAACTGCTGCATCAACCAGTGGCCGGCGGCCAGTTGATCTTGGTGCTTCCATTGGCTAATGGCATAATCATAAGGTGCCTGATACCAGCTCAGGCTCAGCAAGCGCTCAGCATAGAGTTTGGGCAAGCCTTGCTGCACAGCGGGCAGCCACAGCAAATTGCCCTGATAAAAACCAATGTCAAAGCCTGGCAAGGCGCTTTCACAGCAGCTGCATAGCTGCTGACCCGGTCGGTGCACCGCTAAATCACACCAGAGGCAGCGGTTTGGGATCAGCGGATGCAATAGTTTTTGTAGCATAAATGTTTATTCGATGTTTTTTAGGAGTATGGTGCAGGTGGCAGATCAGGGCAAGCCTCAGTTGGTATTGTTGCATGGCTGGGGGATGAATCAGGCGGTGTGGCAGCAGTGGCTGCCTTTATTGCAGCAGGACTGGCAGGTGCAGGCGCTGGACTTACCGGGCTTTGGTCTGAGCCGGCAGTGCCCGAAACCCTACAATTTAGCGGCTCTGGTTGAGTTGTTGCAGCCGCAGCTGCCGGCCAGGGCTGTGCTTTGTGGCTGGTCGCTGGGTGGTCTGGTTGCCATTGAGCTGGCCAGGCGCTTCCCACAACAGGTGCAGGCGCTGGCTCTGCTGGCAGCATCGCCTTGCTTTATGGCGCAAAGCGACTGGCCGGGGATGTCGGCACGCATTTTTACCCAGTTTCAGCAGCAACTCAGCCACAACATAGCGCAAACCATCCAGCGCTTTTTGGCCATCCAGGCGCTGGGGAGCCCCAGCGCAAAAGAGGACATCAAGCAGTTGCGCCAGGCCATTTTGCAGTTGCCCGAGCCACAACCAGAGGCCGTACTGGGCGGCTTGGAATTGTTGCAGCATGGCGATCTGCGGGCTGAGCTGGCCCGGTTGCCGCTGCCGGTTTATGCTGCCTTTGGCCGGCTCGATACCTTGGTGCCCAGTGCTGCTGAACAGGCATTGCAGCAATTAGTGCCATCAGCTCAGACCCATTGCTTTGCCCATGCCTCACACGCGCCTTTTATCTCGCATCCGGCTGAAAGCGCTGCCTGGTTGCTGCATTGCCAACAGCAATTACCGGCTTAGCGGCTTAAACGCTTTATTTTTTACCCAAAATGGTTAATAATTAACCAGTGAAGTAAGTGGAATGAGGGGCCTATGAACATTCAGTCGGCTTTTGCGTCCGGCCTGCAAGGTCTGCAATCGGCCAGTGATGGCATGCGGCAGAGTACTCAGAACATCAACCAGCAAAGCCGCCCGCTGGACGCGGTTCAGCCGGATGACAATGCGGCTGTGTCTGTACCAACAGCCACCGGCCCCAGCCTGGAAGCCAGTTTGGTGGATCTCACCGTGCAGCAGCGACTGGCGGAAGCCAATGTCCGCTCCATCGAAACCGCCAGCAGTGTGCTGGGCACCTTGATTGATACCAAGGCCTGATGCCATGTTGATTACGTCGCATTACCCCAACGTCAGCCTGAATACCGCCAACCCGGCGACGGAGATGGCGCGGCGTGATGGTGAGCGCCGTGATCTGTTTCAGCCGGTACAAGAAGCGGCCAAAAGCGCGGCGGAAAAACCGGTTGCCACCGATGACAAAGCCAAACAGCAGCAACCAGTTCCAGTCAGCAATGCGCAGCGCAGTGAACAAACCGCGACAGAAACCAATGCCGCGGCCCGTGGCCGGGAGCAAGACGCAGAGCGGGATCCAGAAAGTCGTTCTGAGGATGAGCAACAACGCCAGCAGGAGCGTGCCGAGCAGCAGGAGTTACGTGAGCTGCAGGCGCGGGATCGTGAAGTCCGTGCTCACGAACAAGCGCATGCGGCGGTGGGTGGTCAATACGCCAGTGCACCAAGCTACACCTACGAACGCGGCCCGGACGGCAATCAGTATGCCGTTGGTGGTGAAGTACAAATCGATATTTCTGAGATCCCCGGCGACCCACAGGCAACGGTGCAAAAAATGCAGCAAGTCCGCGCCGCTGCTTTGGCGCCTGCTGAACCCTCAGCCGCTGATCGGCGTATTGCTGCAGACGCTAGTCGTCGCATGCTGGCAGCCAGAGCCGAGATGGCTAAAGAAGCCATTAGTCGTAGCAACGAGCCGTCAGCGCCGCGTCGGGCGATGGCCGATACGGCTGCTGAAGATCAAATCCGTGTGCCTGCAGCCAATACGGGTACAGTGTCTGACACCGAAACACTGCAGCGACGTAGCCAGGTAATTAACGGCTATTACCAGCGTGCCACCCAACCCAGTCAAAGCAGCCTGCGCCAACTGGCCTGACGCAGCTTCTCAACAGCTATTTCTTTAACTTCGCCAACGCATCGGCAAAGGCATTGCCCATAGCGGCATTGGCCGGGGCGGCAGCTTTGGCTGGCTTGGCCGCTCGGGGCTGCTGGCTTTTTCCTTTGCCGGTCGGGCTCTTTGATGCTGCTGCCTGGCCAGGCTGTTCGTCCATCCGCATGGTGAGCGCGATGCGTTTGCGCTCTTTATCCACATCTAGTACCTTCACTTTGACGATGTCACCGGCTTTTACCACTTTGTGTGGGTCGCTGACAAAGGTGTCGGACAAGGAGGAAATATGCACCAGACCATCCTGATGCACGCCAACATCGACAAAGGCACCAAAATTGGTGACGTTGGTGACCACACCCTCCAGCAGCATGGCGGGCTTTAAGTCGTCGATGGTCGTGACGCCTTCTTTGAAGCTGGCCATTTTAAACTCCGGCCGAGGATCCCGGCCTGGTTTCTCCAGTTCATTTAAAATATCGCTGATGGTTGGAATACCGAAGTGGGCATCGGCAAAGTCTTCGGCTTTCAGCTTGCTGATAAAATCGCGGTTTCCCGGAATGTCCTGCAGCGATTTTTGGTGCTGGGCCAGAATTTTTTCCACCACCGGGTAGGACTCCGGGTGCACGCCTGAGGCATCCAGTGGATTGTCACCGCCGCTGATGCGCATAAAGCCGGCGGCTTGCTCAAAGGCTTTGGGACCAAGCCGGCTAACCTTTAACAGCTGTTTGCGGTTTTGGAAGCGGCCATGCTGCTCCCGGTGCAGCACGATATTTTGCGCCAGAGTTTTGTTGAGGCCGGCGACCCGGCTCAGCAGGGGTACTGACGCGGTATTTAAATCCACGCCAACGGCGTTCACACAATCTTCAACCACCGCTTCCAGCGATTTAGTGAGCAGACTTTGGTTGACATCGTGCTGGTACTGGCCGACACCGATGGCTTTGGGCTCAATTTTTACCAGCTCGGCCAACGGGTCTTGCAGCCGGCGGCCAATCGACACGGCACCGCGGTACGAGACATCCAAATCCGGAAACTCTTGAGCCGCAAACTCCGAGGCGGAATAGACCGAAGCGCCGGCTTCCGACACCATGATTTTGGTCAGTTTTAACTCGGGGTGCTTTTTCATCAGCTCGGCCACCAGCTGATCGGTTTCACGCGAAGCGGTGCCATTGCCAATCGCCACCAGCTCGGGCTTGAATTGCTGACACAGGTTTTGCAGGGTGCGCAGCGACTTGTCCCAGTGGTTTTGTGGCGCGTGTGGGAAGATGGTCTGGCTGCTCAGCAGCTTGCCGGTTTCATCCAGCATCACTACTTTCACCCCGGTGCGTAGGCCCGGGTCCAGTGCCATGGTCGGACGCAGGCCAGCGGGAGCTGCCATCAGCAAATCTTTCATATTGCGGGCAAAGACTTTGATGGCCTCTTCTTCGGCACGCTCACGCAACTCGCTTAGCAAGTCATTTTCCAAATGCAGGTGCAGCTTTACTTTCCAGGTCCATTGCGCCACGGTCTGCAAAAAAGCATCGGCTGCCCGGCCTTCATTGCTGAGGTTAAAATGGCTGGCGACCAGGGCGATGCAACGCTGGTGCGCTTCGGTTTCATCGCTGTCCGGCAGCAGTTGCAATTGCAAAAAGCCTTCGTTGCGGCCGCGAAACATGGCCAGCGCCCGGTGCGATGGCAGTTGGCGCCACAACTCGCTGTGCTCAAAGTAATCGCGGAACTTGGCGCCTTCCTTTTCTTTACCGGCAACCACACTGCTTTTCAAGACGCCATGCTGACTGAGTTGTTGGCGCAAACGGGCCAGCAAATTGGCGTCTTCGGCAAAGCGTTCCATCAGAATGTACTTGACGCCATCCAGCACGGCTTTGTTGTCGCCATAGCCGGCTTCAGGGTTCAGGTAGCCGGTCGCTTGCTGCTCCGGGTCCAGCTCTGGCTGGGCAAGAATGGCATTGGCCAAAGGCTCAAGACCAGCTTCAATCGCCATCTGGCCTTTGGTGCGGCGTTTGGGTTTGTAGGGCAGGTACAAATCTTCCAATCGGGTTTTGTTGTCGGCGGCCAGAATTTGCTGCTGCAGCTCGCTGCTGAGCTTTCCCTGGTCGTCGATGGTTTTTAAAATCAACTGACGCCGGTCTTCCAGTTCCCGCAAATACGACAGGCGTTGCTCCAGGGTCCGCAGCTGGGTATCGTCCAGACCCCCGGTGACCTCTTTGCGGTAACGGGCGATAAACGGGACTGTTGCACCGTCATCCAGCAGCTGAATGGTGGCCAGCACTTGCTCTGGGCGGGCGGAGATTTCGGTGGCAATCTGGTGTTCAAGCTTGATGGTCATGCATGCTTCCTATGGCCGGCTTTCAGACGCTAAGCTGGCGATCACAAAATAATTGGGACGAATTGTCCCTGTTCTTCCAATAAAAATCCAATGGCAATTGCCTAGTCAGAGCTAGGGTCCGGTTGTTGGTAGCTTATTTGATTGATAAACCAGCTTTTCCGGCCATCGGGTGTATTGACCTGGACTTCATCGTCCACTTGTTTGCCCAATAAGGCTCTGGCCATGGGCGCATCGATGGAGATGTAGTCATGACGGCCATAAATTTCATCCGGGCCGACAATCCGAAACGAGCGCAGCTCGCCCTGATCGTTTTCCACCTCGACCCAGGCACCGAAAAAGACTTTGCCTTCTTGCTCGGGGGCATAGTCGACCGGACGCAGTACTTCCAGTCGTTTGCGCAAAAAGCGAACCCGACGATCGATTTCGCGCAGCTGCTTTTTGTTGTACTGGTAATCGGCATTTTCACTGCGGTCGCCCAGACTGGCAGCCCAGCTGACTTTTTGCGTCACTTCCGGTCGCTTGACCCGCCATAAATGTTCCAACTCTTGTTGCAGTTTCAGGTAGCCCTGGCGGCTGATTAAGTTCGTTCTCATGGCTGATCTGTCCATGACGGTCCTTCAGATAACACAGTGATATGGGGGCAGCTGCGTCTATTTAAAGTCACTTATCGCAACCGAGGCACCTTTCAACACAATGATGCGGTCATGGCATTTGCTGGTTAAAAAATAGACTATACTTAGATGGAGGTTTTTGCCTTGCAGGAGGTGTAGAGTGAACAAGCTTGGCTTAATTGCAATTCCGGCTCTGGTGATGCTGTCTGCATGCAGCAGTCAACCGCCAGGCGATTACGTCTGGATTAAAGATTATGAGCAGATTCAGCGAATTGAGGCTGCAAACCGTAACAGTGCCATGAGCAATAAAATCCAATGGGTGAATCCACCGATGAAGCGGATATCGCGCGCGGAGTTCGAGCAAATGCGGCAGCAAGAATGACGCTTGGATAAACTTTGTAACACTGTTTTCAAACCCGGAGTGCATCTCCGGGTTTGTTTTGGTTTATAGTGGCATAAAAAGAGTGTTGGGATGGCTGATTATGACCACGGAAACCACCAAAATTCTGGTTGTTGATGATGATGTACGCTTGCGCGCTTTGCTGGAACGCTATTTGGTTGAGCAAGGTTTTATGGTTCGGGCGGTGGCCGACTTTGAGCAAATGCAACGTTTGATGGAGCGTGAGCATTTCCATCTGATGGTGTTGGATTTGATGCTGCCAGGTGAAGATGGTTTGAGCATCTGCCGCAAGTTGCGCCAGCAAGAAAATCAAATTCCTATCATTATGTTGACGGCGAAAGGCGATGAAGTGGATCGCATCATTGGGCTTGAAATGGGGGCCGACGACTACCTGCCTAAACCCTTTAATCCGCGTGAGTTGTTAGCCCGTATTCGCGCTGTGCTCCGGCGTAAAAGCAAAGAATTACCCGGTGCACCGGCGCAGGAAGAAACCATTGTCACCTTTGGGCCTTTTCATTTTAATCTGGCCACCCGTGAAATGCGCAAAGGGGAGGAGGTATTGCCCTTGACCAGCGGTGAGTTTGCGGTACTGAAAGTGCTGGTCAGTCATCCGCGTGAGCCGTTATCCCGGGATAAGCTGATGAATCAAGCCCGTGGTAGGGATTACTCTGCGATGGAGCGCAGCATCGATGTACAGGTCTCCCGTCTGCGCCGGATGCTGGAGGATGATCCGGCTCACCCACGCTACATTCAAACGGTGTGGGGCTTAGGTTATGTCTTTGTGCCGGACGGTGCGGTTCGTTCATGAGACTGTTGCCGCGCAGTGCCTTTGGTCAGACGGTGTTGTTGCTGGGCTCTTTGCTGTTGATCAACCAGCTGGTGTCCTATGTCACTGTAGCCTTTCATGTGATCAAACCGACCGCGCAGCAAATCAACCACCTGATTGCCAAGCAAATCAAAGTGGTTTTTATTGATCACGATCAGGACCAGCCGTTGCTGACAGAGGCCATGGCGCAGCGCTTTCAGGATGCGACCGACATTGAAGTTTACCCCGAAGCCCTGGCGCTGCAGCATGGCTTGCAGCAGGCGCGTTTCTATCAGTTTATGTCGAGCGCCATGTCGGAGGAGCTGGGTGGGCCGGCGGAAGTGCGCATCGAACAGGGCCAACAGCTGGCATTCTGGATTCGGGCACCGCAAGCACCGGATTTTTGGATCCGGGTGCCGTTAGCAGGGCTGGATGAAAGCAGTTTTTCCTTATTGACCTTTTATTTATTGATGATAGGGGTGCTCAGCGTCGCTGGTGGCTGGTGGTTTGCCCGCACTTTGAACCGGCCATTAAAAAGTCTGCAGCAAGCGGCCTTAAAAGTTGGCCGCGGCGAAATCCCGGAGCCACTGGCTGAAAAAGGCTCCAGCGAAATTCGCTCCGTGACCCGGGCCTTTAATCAGATGGCCACCGGCATCAAGCACCTGGAGCAAGACCGGGCCTTGTTGATGGCTGGGGTATCGCATGATTTGCGTACACCTTTGACCCGAATCCGATTGGCCAGTGAGATGTTGCCAGAACAAGATGCCTGGATCCGGGATGGCATCATCAACGACATCGACGACATGAATGCCATCATCGATCAGTTTATGGATTTTATCCGCCACCACAAAGATGAGCCTTTGCAAGCGGTTTGCCTCAATGATCTGATTGAAGAACTGCTGGAATCTGAACACCTGCAACAGCGACAGCTGCTGCATGAGCTTGCCGCCGACTTGCCGAAGGTGCCTTTACGCCGCATTGCGATGAAGCGGGTGCTCAATAACCTGCTGGAAAATGCGCTACGTTACAGCTCGGGCGATATTGAAATCAGCACCGGCTTTGAGCGGGGCCGACGCATGGTTTACCTGCAAGTGCGGGATCATGGGCCGGGGATTCCGGAAGCGAAAATGCAAAGCATGTTCGAGCCCTTCACCCAGGGCGATAGTGCCCGGGGCTCGGGTGGTTCCGGCCTAGGGCTGGCCATCATCAAGAAAATTATCGATATGCATCATGGCCAGATCACCCTGCACAATCACGCCCACGGTGGCCTGGTAGCTCGGGTCTATCTGCCACTGAAAGCCAAAACGCCAAAAGCATAGTGCTGCGATCAATCCTGCGACTGTTGCAGTGATTGCAGCAAAGCGCCAAGGTCTGCGCTATCAAAGTGGTAATTGGTTTGACAGTATTCACAGCGAATATCCAGCTTGCCCTCGCTCTGGTGTTCTGCAATGGCCGCGGCCCCCAGGTTCAGAATGGCCGACTCGCATTTTTGTCGGGAACAGCCGCATTCAAAGCGCACCGGCTGCAGTGGGAAGGCTTCCACCTGTTCTTGATGGAACAGTCGGTGCACCACTTCTGCGGCAGGTAGCTCAAGCAGCTCTTTGGCCGTGATGGTATCGGCCAGTATCACCAGCTCATCGAAATCCTGCCGTGATTTTTGCTGTTCCACCGGCAACACCTGCAGCAACATACCGGCGGCTTTGGCTTGCTCGGACTGAACATCGCTAAACAGGTAGACCCGGGTCGGCAGCTGCTCGGATTGAGCAAAGTAGGCTTCCAGGGTTTCTTTTAAGCTGTCGCCTGTGAGCGGAATAATGCCCTGATAACGTTCACCCTGCTGTGGTGTAATGGTGACCAGCATATAGCCGTCACCGACCAGGGCTTTTAAGCCCTCTCCCCGGACTTCAGACTGCAGCCTAACCACACCGCGAAATACCTGCTGATCGCTGCCATTGACTGTGGCATAACGGATGGGGCCATCGCCTTGCAGTTGAACAGAAATCTCCCCTTCAAACTTCAGTGTGGCTGTCAGCAGACTGGTGGCGGCAACCAGTTCCGCCAGCAATTGTTTTACCGGGTAGGGGTAATCGTGGTTCTGCAGCATCTGTTGCAAACTGCTGGCCAGATCGACGATTTCACCGCGCACATTACGCTGCTGAAATAAAAAGCGAAATAAAGTATCGGAACTCATAGCGTCTCTCATTGCTGGGATTTGATCAGCAGCAGTTGCCGCCGCATCTTTTTATCGGGTTTGGTTTCCGGGTGAGGCGCAAACAAGGAATTGGTTTTGCGCAACTCGGCGCGCTCTTGCCGCAAAGCCAGGCTTTGCTCGGTTTCCTGATACAGGGCCTGAGCCAGCGGTGCCGACAGGCGTTTTTCGGCCAGAGCCAGCACCTGGACTGTTTTTTCATCGAACCCTTGTGCCAATTTGATGGTGGCACCGACCTCAACCAGCTTACTGGCTTTGCAGCGCTGACCGTTGTAGTGAACTTTACCGCCATCGATCATGCTTTTGGCCAGGGTGCGTGTTTTGTAAAAACGACAGGCCCAGAGCCATTTATCCAGTCGGACAGAGGGCGTTGTTTGACTTTGGCTGCTGTTCATCATAATCCTCTGGTTGTTGCTCAACTTCTGTTATACAGTAGGTCAGAATCAACCGGGTTGCGGTTAACGGGGTGTGAAAGTTTTTCGCGCCCCTTGTTGTCTGTACGACAACTCAGTAAGATGAGCTGTCTCCTATTATAAGAATTTGACCGATGAATTGGCAGTCCCTTTCGTTACAATTGAATCAATTTGCCCGGCATTTGCCGCAAAAGCAGCTCAGCCGGGTGCTGGCTGCCTTGTTGATTCTGCTGTTGGGGTACCTGTTGGCCCGTCTTAGCTGGCTATTGTTGCCACAGCCTGAAACCGATCCCTGGCAAGCGACAGCTGCTGTTCAGACTGGCAGCAGTCGCAGCAGTACCGACTTGCAACGTTTATTGAGCTTTTCTTTATTTGGCAAAGTTGATGCAGTGCCCGAGCGTCGACCTGAACCGGTGGTGACTGAGGCGCCCAAAACCCGCCTCAACGTCAAATTGACCGGCCTGGTGGCTGGCAGTACACCGGATAGTGGCAGTGCGGTGATTGAAAGCCGTGGCACTGAACTGGCTTACCGGGTGGGTGACGACATTGAAGGCACCAATGCCAGCCTGCATCAGGTGTTTCCAGATCGGGTGCTGCTGCAGGTCGCCGGTCGTTTCGAAACTCTGATGCTTGATGGGGTGGAGTTTACCCGCATTGCGGAAGCCAATGTCGGCTTAGGACGTCAAGATGAAGAGCCGATGATGCAAAGCCCACTGGCGGAAGCGCCTGAGCTGGAGCAAGCGGAGCTGGCGGCACAGCGGGAAGCCATTCTGGCGGAGCCGACGCGCTTCTTCGATTTTATTCGGGTGACGCCTCATCAGCCAGATGGTCAACTGCGAGGCTTTCGGTTAATGCCGGGCCGGGATCCTGGTTTATTTCAGCGGCTCGGCTTTCGACCCAATGATCTGGCGGTCGAGATCAACGGTATTCCGTTGACTGACCTGCAACAAGCCAATCAGGTTTTAGGGCAACTACGTGAAGCAACAGATGCTTCGGTGCGCATAGAACGGGATGGGGAGCTGATCGACATTCAGTTCAACCTGTCCCAATAATAACGATTCAGCAGATGGTGATAGTCAAGATGCAGTCAGGGTCTCTTTTCGCGCGGTTTGGCCGCAAAGTTGCCGTATTTGGTTTGGCAGCAGCACTCAGCTTTTCCGTGCACAGCAACGACGAGGTGTTGTTCTCGCCCAATTTTCGTGGCACCGACATCAATGAGTTTATCAACATAGTTGGCATGAACTTAGAGCGCACCATTATCGTGGAGCCGCAGGTTCGGGGCCGGGTCAATGTGCGCAGTCATGAAATGCTCAGCGCCGAGCAGTACTACCAATTCTTTTTGAATGTGCTGGAAGTCTACGGCTTTGCTGTGGTGGAAATGGAAAGCGGCATTTTAAAAGTAGTACGGGCCAAGGACGCTAAAACCTCCAACATTCCGGTGGTCGGTGATGACAACCCCGGCGTCGGCGATGAAATGGTGACCCGGGTGGTGCAGGTACGCAATGTCTCGGTGCGTGAATTGGCGCCCTTGTTGCGTCAGTTCAGCAATCAGGCTGGCAGTGGCCATGTGGTGAACTACGATCCATCCAATGTCATTATGATGACCGGTCCGGCAGCCGTGGTAAATCGATTGGTAGAGATTATCCAACGGGTTGACCGTGCCGGCGATCAGGAAGTGGAAATCATCCGGCTTAATTATGGCTCGGCCACCGAAATGGTGCGGGTGCTGGAAAGCATCTACCGCTCACAAGGTCGGGGCGAGCAGCCGGACTTTCTGATACCCCGTATCGTGGCGGACGATCGCACCAACAGTGTGGTGGTTAGTGGTGAGCCGCAGGCGCGGCAGCGGGTGGTTGATTTAGTGCGCAGGTTGGATGCCGAGCTTGAGACCAGCGGCAACACCCGGGTGTTTTACTTGAAATACGCCAAAGCTGAAGAGTTGGTGCCGGTGCTGAAAAGTGTTGGCGAAAGCATTGTCAGTGAAGCCAGTGGCTCGCAACAACAGCAAGGCCAGCCGCGGCGAAGCCCCCAGGGCCGGGGTGTCAGTATTGAATCCCATGCCGACAGCAATGCGCTCATCATTACTGCGCAACCGGATCTGTTGCGTTCGCTGGAAGAGGTGATCCGTCAGCTGGATATCCGCCGTGCTCAGGTGTTGGTCGAAGCCATTATTGTCGAGGTGTTCGATGGCAGTGGCACCGATCTGGGCGTACAGTGGATCAACGAACATGGTGGTGGCACCAATTTCCGCTCCGGCAATGTGGTGCCGATAGTGGATGTCGCCGCCGGTGCGGCCGTTGCCTCGCAAATTACCCGGGGCACCACCACCCGAACCCGTGATCCGAACACCGGTGAAATCATTGAGACACAAACGCCTGACTCCAACCGGGACTATTCGGTGCTGGCTCAATCGCTGCAGGGACTCAATGGCGCCATGCTGGGCATTTACCAGGGCAACTGGGCAGCCTTGCTGCAAGCGGTTCGGACCAGCACCAGTTCCAATATTCTGGCCACGCCGCACATCACCACCATGGACAACCAGGAAGCCTTTTTTCTGGTGGGGCAGGAAGTACCGGTGATTACCGGCTCGACCGTTGGCTCCAACAACACCAACCCCTTCCAGCAGGTCAACCGACAGGAAGTGGGCATCAAGCTGAAAGTGACGCCGCAAATCAATGAAGGGGACGCGGTGCAGCTGATGATTGAACAGGAAGTCTCCAGCATTGGTGGCGCCACGGCGGTGGATATCACCATCAACAAACGGGAAATCCGTACCTCGGTGATGGCCGACGATGGCGCCGTGGTGGTGCTGGGTGGTCTGATTGATGAGGACGTGCAGGAAAGTGTCTCCAAGGTGCCGCTGCTTGGCGATATTCCGGTGTTGGGGCATTTGTTCAAGTCCACCAGCGTCAGCAAACGCAAGCGCAACCTGATGGTCTTTATCCGGGCTTCCATTGTGCGGGATGGCGCTACCATGTCGGACATCAGTCAGCGCAAATACAATTACATTCGGGCCGAGCAGTTAATCCGCGATGAGCGGGGGATCCCACTGATGCCCCGGACGCCGCAAACCGTGCTGCCCGATTGGGACGATAGCCTGATTCTGCCGCCCAGCTTTAACGAGTACCTGCAGCAGCAACAAAAAGGGAAGCGTGACTGATGAGCGAGTTGTTGTCAGAATCGATCGACAACCCGCAGGACGAGGTGCAGCCGGTCAGTACCCGCATCCGGTTGCCATTCTCCTTTGCCAAACGGCATGCGGTCTTGTTGCAGCAATTGCCCGAAGGCTTTTTGTTGTCGGTGCAACCGGCTACCCGCCCAGAAGCCGTGCAGGAAGTGCGGCGCATGCTGGGCGAGCCCTTTCGTATTCAGAAGCTCTCTGGCGAGGCCTTTGAAAACTTGTTGGAGGCCAGTTATCAGCGCGATTCATCCGAAGCGCAGCAGATCATGCAGGACATTGGCAACGAGGTGAATCTGGCTTCGTTGGCAGAGGATATTCCGGAAACCGAAGATCTGCTGGATAACGAAGACGATGCGCCCATCATTAAGCTGATCAATGCCATGTTGGGCGAAGCCATCAAGCTGGGCGCGTCCGATATTCATGTCGAAACCTTCGAAAAAGCCTTGGTGGTGCGTTTTCGGGTCGATGGCATTTTGCGCGAGGTGCTGCGGCCAAACCGCAAGCTCTCCAGTTTGCTGGTATCGCGGATCAAGGTCATGGCCAAACTGGACATCGCGGAAAAACGGGTGCCGCAAGATGGCCGTATCAGCCTGAAAATTGCTGGTCGGGCAGTCGATGTGCGGGTATCGACCATGCCATCCAGCTATGGCGAGCGGGTGGTACTGCGTCTGCTTGACAAAAATACCTCCCATCTGAATCTGGCCGATCTGGGCATGACACCGGCGATTCAGCAGCAATTTTCCCAATTGATTTTAAAGCCGCACGGCATCTTGCTGGTTACCGGGCCAACCGGTTCGGGTAAAAGTACCACTTTGTACGCCGGTTTAACCGAGATCAACACCAAAGACCGCAACATTCTGACGGTGGAAGATCCGATTGAATACGAACTGGAAGGCATCGGCCAGACTCAGGTCAACCCCAAGGTCAATATGACCTTCGCCCGCGGCTTGCGTGCCATTTTGCGGCAAGACCCGGATGTGGTGATGGTCGGTGAAATTCGCGATCTCGAAACCGCGCAAATCGCGGTGCAGGCCAGTTTAACCGGCCATTTGGTGATGTCGACCCTGCATACCAATACTGCAGCGGGCGCCATCACCCGGCTGGAAGACATGGGCATTGAGCCTTTCTTGTTGTCGTCCAGTTTGCTTGGGGTGTTGGCACAGCGCCTGGTGCGAACCTTGTGCCCACACTGCAAAGAGGCTCATCAGCCGGACAAGGAAGAGCGCAAACTGCTCGGTGTGCAAAAGAAAGACGAGGCCATTATTTACCGGGCTACTGGCTGCGAGCACTGCAACTTTACCGGCTACCGCGGCCGGACCGGCATTCATGAACTGCTGGTGATAGACGATCACAGTCGGGAAATGATCCACAACAGAGCGGGTGAACAGAGCATTGAAAAGTACATCCGGCCAAACTGTCCCAGCATTCGCCGGGATGGCTTCGACAAAGTGCTGGCAGGCTTAACCACGCTGGAAGAAGTGCTGCGGGTGACCCGTGAGGATATCTAGTGGCAGCTTTTAGTTATCAGGCCCTCGACAGTCGCGGTAAAAAGAGCAAAGGGGTGCTGGAAGCCGACAATGCGCGCCAGGCCAGACAACTGCTGCGCGAACGCAAACTGACGCCGCTCAGTGTGGACTTGGCTGCCAATCAGGAAAAAACCTCGGCCAGTCGCCGCAGCTTTTTCAAGCGCTCGATTCCTACCGCCGATTTAGCCTTGATCACCCGTCAGCTGGCAACCCTGGTTGCAGCGGCATTGCCGATTGAAAATGCCTTGCTGGCCGTGGCCGAGCAATGCGAAAAGCCGCGGTTGAAAAACATGCTGATGGGGGTGCGCTCCAAGGTGGTCGAAGGCTACAGTCTGGCCGAAGGTCTGGCTGAATTTCCGCATGTGTTTGATCATCTGTACCGCTCCATGGTGGCCGCCGGTGAAAAATCGGGCCATTTGGACCAGGTACTCAACCGGCTGGCGGATTACACCGAGCAGCGGCAGCATATGCGCAATCAAATTCTGATGGCGTCGATTTACCCTGTGGTGATGGTGATCGTGGCCCTGGCGGTGATTGCCATTTTACTGGCGGCCGTGGTACCGCAAATCACCGAGCAGTTCGAGTACATGGGGCAGCAGTTGCCAGCCTTAACCCGTTTTATGATCAGTGCCAGCGATTGGGTGCGTGATTACGGAATTTGGGCCTTACTCGGGATATTATTGCTGGCGGTGCTGGTCGAACGATTATTGCGCCGGCCAGACATGCGTTTTCGCTACGATCGCTTTTTACTGCACAGTGCTGTGCTCGGCAAAGTGATCCGCAGCATCAATACCGCCCGTTTTGCCCGGACCTTAAGTATTTTAAATGCCAGTTCCGTGCCCTTGCTTGAAGCCATGCGCATCAGTGGCGATGTGCTTGGCAACAGCTACATGAAACAGGCGGTGGCGGATGCAACTTTGCGGGTGCGGGAAGGCAGTTCGCTGCGTAATGCACTGGAGCAAACCAAGTTGTTTCCGCCGATGATGCTGCACATGATCGCCAGCGGCGAGAAAAGCGGTCAGTTGGACAGCATGCTGATCCGCACGGCGGATACGCTGGATCGGGAATTTGAAATGACCATGACGGTCACACTGGAAATTTTTAAACCTGTGGTGGTGATCACCCTGGCGATTCTGGTGTTTTTGATTGTCTTGGCCATTTTGCTGCCAATTTTAGAACTTAATCATATGGTAGGTGGGTAACATGAACAAACAACGTGGCTTTAGCTTATTGGAACTGATGGTGGTGATTGTCATTTTGGGCATCATCGCCAGTTTGGTGGTGCCCAATGTGATGGGTAACAAAGAAGAGGCCGATCGGCAAAAAGCGGTGGTCGATATTCAGCAGCTGGAAAACGCATTGGATATGTACCGGCTTCGTAATGGTTTTTACCCGACCACAGAGCAAGGTTTGCGTGCTTTGGTCGAACCCGCCACTATGGAACCGGTGCCGCGTTCCTTCCCGGAAGGTGGCTTTATCCGTCGCTTGCCGCGCGATCCCTGGGGGCAAGACTATCAACTGGTTAGCCCGGGACAGTATGGACGAATTGATGTCTTTAGCATGGGGCCGGATGGCATTCCAGGCACCGATGACGACATCGGCAACTGGGACATCGACAACTAAAGGCATTGGCTCCGATGCATGCATCCCGGCGATCCGAGGCAGGCTTTACCCTGCTGGAAATCATGCTAGTGATGGCACTGCTTGCGGTGGTGGTGGCCGTTGTGCTGGTGAATTACTCCGGCGATAGCCGGGATGATAAGCTGAAACAAGAAGCCTACCGTTTTCAGCAACTGTTTCATTACGCTGCCGAAACCGCCTTGATGCGTCAACAAGAGTGGGGCGTGTTGGTAAAGCCCGATGGTTACAAGTTTTTGGTTTATCTGCCGGACAAAGATCTGTGGCAGCCGGTGGAAACGCCGGCGTCTTTGGCCTGGCATCAACTGCCTGAGCAGCAGCAACTGCAACTGGAATTGGAAGGTTTGCCCTGGCAGCAAGACAGCTTGCTCGGGGCTTTGAATGCCCAGCGGGAGCGGTTGGAACATCTGCAGACAGATGACGAAGAAGAAGCGGTATTGCCGCATATTTTTATCCTGTCCTCCGGTGAAATTACCCCTTTTGAGTTGCTGTTTCAGGATGAAAGTCAGCGTCCTTTTTGGTACCTGCAGCTGCGGGGGGAGTTTAGCATTCCGCTGCTGCGGACAGAGCTGCTGGACAGGGCACCATGATGCGCCGGGGTTTTAGCCTGATCGAGGTGCTGTTTGCCTTGGCGATTTTTGCCACTGCTGGCTTGGCGGTGATGCGTACCGTGACCGAACACATCCGCGCTGTGGCCTGGCTGGAAGACATGACCTTTGCCAGCTATGTGGCCGCCAACCAACTGGTGTTGTTGCAGTTGGAAACCAGCTGGCCGCCGTCTGAACAAAGCCGTGGTGAAGTCGAGATGGCCAACCGGACCTGGCTCTGGCAGCAGCAGGTGAGCCAGGTGGCCGATGATGATCTGCGTCAGGTCGTTGTTAAAGTCAGTCTGACCGAGCAGCCTGAGGATGTGGTTTATCAGCTGACCACCTTTATTGGGCGGCCCCATGCGAATTAACCAGATAGCAGCAAGGGGGCGGGCCCGAAGCTTCGGCTTTACCTTTATCGAAATGCTGTTGGCGATGGCTATTTTTGCGATGGTGGGCATGGCGTCATTTGCAGTCCTCAATAGCGTCACTGAAGGCGACCGTTTATCGCAACAGGCGGCCGATCGTTTGCAAAAGGTGCAGTTTGCTTTGCTACTGCTGGAGCGAGACCTGATGCAGATCAGCAGCCGGCATATCCGGGTGCAGGGCGAAGCGCCTCGCAAAGAGCGTTTGCTGGGTGGGCGCTTTTTGCTGGAAAGCGATGGTGATGCGCTCGCCTTTACTCAGCATGGTTGGCGCAATCCCGGTATGATCCTGCCGCGCAGTGAGTTGCAGGCAGTCGGTTACCGGCTGCAGGAGGAACAACTGCAGCGGCTGTATACCCTGTATCCAGACGCCGTCACTGGGACCGAGCCCAGAGTGCAAACGCTGCTGGAGGATATCACCGAGCTGGAGTTTCACTTTCTGGTCGGCGAGCGCTGGGAAGAGCGTTGGGCCGATGCTTTGTGGCCAGCTGCGGTGCGGGTGCGGCTGGAGCACAGCGAACTGGGTGTGATTGAGCGGGTGTTCCTGCTGCCCGATGCCAATGTGCAGCCAACGGAGACCAGCCGATGATGCGGTGGCAACGCCAGCAGGGTGTGGCCCTGGTGATGGTGCTGATGATTGTCGCCATCGTGGTGGTGATCGCTGTGTCGATGAGTGGTCGCTTGCAGCTTACCTTGCAACGCCAGCAGAACCTGCAACAACAGCAGCAAGCGCTCTGGTATGGGCTGGGCGCGGAAGCTTTTGCCCGCCAGGTGCTGCGTCGCTCCTTGCAAGGGCAGGAGACCAGCCATCTTGGCCAGGATTGGGCCCAGCAAGGGGCTCAGTTTCCGGTAGATGATGGAACCATCAGTGGCGTGATCAGCGATTTGCGTAGCTGTTTTAATTTAAATGCCTTGTATCTGGCACCGCCGCCTGCTGGTCAGGCTCAGCCAGAAGCCAGTCTGGAGCAGCGCAGCTTTCAGCGTTTGCTGGAGTTGGTGGCCACCGAGCTGTCGATGCCTGCTGAGTTTTTAATGGCGCGCATCGCCGACTGGCTGGATGAAGACAGTTTGCTTCGTACCGCCGGCAGTGCCGAAGATGACGATTATGCAGCCTTGCCCTATCCGTATTATGCTGCCAATACCCTGATGGGGTCGGTCACCGAGTTGCGGGCTATTTACGAGGTGACGCCGGATGATTACCAGCTGTTGCAGCCTTATGTTTGCGTGATACCCGACGATCAGCAGTTGCGCATTAACGCCAACACCTTAACGGAAGAAACCGCGGTCTTGCTCAGTGCCATCGTGGCAGAACTGGATGTATCGGCTGCGATGGAAGTGATTGCCAGCAGGCCGGACAATGGCTTTAGCAGCACGGACGAGTTTTGGGGCACAGGTCCGCTCGCCGGTATTGAAGTGGAGGCAGCCGTGAAAGAGCTGATCACGGTTCAATCCGAGTATTATCAACTGACCGCCCGCATTGGCTATCAGGAAAGCGGCTTGCGGTTGGAGTCCATTCTGAGGGTGCAGGATGGCGAACGGGTCACCGTGGTGGCCAGACGAATTGGAGGAGCAGGATGAGTGAACAATTGCTGATCCGTTTGGGCAGCAGGGCCGATCAGGCCATCAGCTGGCTGGTGTGGTCGTCGCAGACGCAGGAAGTGATTGCCTCGGGCGATTTGCCTACGGCGGCGGCCTTAACAGAGCTGGCCGAACGGCTGGGACCAAGGCCGGTGACGGCGTTGGTGCCGGCTGCCGATGTGGTGCTAAAAGAGGTCCCGTTGCCGGCCAAACCAAACCGGCAACTGCTGCAGGCTTTGCCCTACTTGCTGGAAGACGATGTCACCGAGGACATCGAGCAGCTATGGCTGGCGCTGGGTCAGGTGCGAAAAGAGCAAGAGCAGTATCTGCAGCAAGTGGCTTTGTGTAAAAAAGCGCAGCTGGAACAGTGGCTCAGCTGGCTGACCGAAGCCGGTTTCCAGCCGCGTCAGTTGGTGCCGGATGCCTTGCTGTTGCCGGCAGATGCTTTGCCTGCCACCATCGAGCTCAACGGCAGCTGGTTGCTGCGTCAGAGCGACTGGCAGGCCACCAGTGTCGAGCAAGCCTGGTGGCCGGACTATCTGGAACTGGCGGCCCTGCCTGAACTGACCAGTTTCAGCCCTTGGCCAGACGGCATTGCGCAACCCCATCAGCTGGCCGAGCCTGAGTTGCCGCTGGCACTGTTGGCGCGGCAAGCGCAGCAGCCTGGCATCAACCTGTTGCAAGGGGACTATGCGCCCAAGCGGGCAGTGAACAAAAGCTGGCAGTTGTGGCAACCAGCGGCGGTGGTGGCCTGCCTCTGCCTGACCGGCTATCTGACATTAACCGCGGTGGAGGGCTGGCGCTATGGTCAACAAGCCAGAGCCTTGCATCAGCAGGCGGTACAAACCTATCAGACGGCTTTTCCCGGCGAGTCGGTGGTGAATCTGCGTGCTTTGGTGCAGCGCAAGCTGCAGCAGGCCGGTTTATCGCAGCAAGAACAGCACTTTTTGGGCTTGCTGCTGGATTTGCAAAACAACCTGGCAACGGTCACCGATATGGAGCTGGACAATCTGCGCTTTGATGCCCGGCGCACGGAGCTGCGTTTTCAGGCCAAAGCGGAAGGCTTTCAGAGCTTCGAACGGTTGAAAAATCAGCTTGAGCAAGCGGGCTATCTGGTTGATCAAGGCGCTCTTAGCAACGATGGCAGCAAAGTGCAGGGCACCGTCAGTATGAGAAAAGCAGCATGAGGAAGCCAGCATGAAACAGCAACTGCAACAACAAGTTCAGCAGTGGTGGGGCGGCCTGCAGCCACGTGAGCAGTCCCTGGTACTGCTGTGCGCCATTGCCATTGGGGTTTTCCTGTTTTACTACCTGATCTGGCAGCCGGTGCATCAAAGCAAGGCCCGCAATCAGCAGGCATTGATGCAGGCGGAGCAGCAACTGGACTGGTTGCACTCGGTCCTGCCACAATTGCAACAGGCCGGTACCGGCGTTGAGCGCAGCTCCGGCAGCTTGTCGCAGGTGCTGACCACCAGCGCCCGTCAGCATGGCATTCGGGTTAGCCGGATGCAGCCGCAAAATCAACAGATGCAACTGGTGCTGGACGATGTCGCCTTTGAGAGCCTGGTGCGTTGGTTGCACGCCTTGCACTACCAGCACGGTTTGCAACTGGTCAATCTGGATGTCAGCGCCGCCAGCCAGCCGGGTGTGGTGCAGGTCCGACGAATTTTGGTTGAATAACGCATGTCGATAAAAAAACTTTGTGCGCTTGGGTTTGCCAGTTATCTGCTTTGTTTGCTGGTGTTAACGCCAGCCAGCTGGTGGCTGAAGCTGGCCCCGCTTCCGCCCGAGCTGCGGTTAGGCCAGGTGCAGGGTACTTTATGGCAAGGCCAGGTGCAGGCCTTGTCCTATCAGCAGCTGGAGCTGCGACAGCTGCGCTGGCAGTTGAGCCCCTGGCGCTTGTTCACGGGGCAGCTGGTGGTGCAGCTGCAGGCCGGTGATCTGGCCGAGCAAGAGTTGGCTTACCTCAATGGTCAGCTGCGCTATGGGTTGGGTGGGGTGCAGCTCAGAGACAGCTTGCTGCGTTATCCGGTTGCCCAGATAGCGCCGATGCTGCAACTGCCACTGCCAGTTGGTGCCGATGGCACCCTGATGCTGGACATTGATGCTTACCAGCAGGGGGCTCCCTGGTGCAAAACACTGCAGGGACAGGCCAGCTGGCAACAGGCACGGTTGCAACCACCGACCGGCTGGATTGATTTGCAGCATATTTTTGCCAGCCTGGCCTGCGATAACGGCGAGCTGGTGTTGATCACCGATGGTCAGAACCCACTGGGGCTGGATGTCACCGCCCGGCTGCAGGCCGCAGGTCGTTTCTCGGTGGAGGGCACCTTAAAGCCCGATGCGTCGATGCCGGAAGAAGTACACCAGGCGATGCAATTTGTTGGCGCGCCCGATGCCGAAGGCCGCTTTCGGATCCGGTTTTAGTATTTCAGCAATGAATGCCCGCTATTAAGCGCAATCAGCAGCGAAATGATGCGGGCTTTGCTAGGCTAGGGGTTTTCCGCTTTTGTTGCAGGAGACCCTGATGATCCCAGCCCCAGAATTTGCTTCTTTTACCCCGCCGCGCCGTATCCTGATGGGGCCGGGCCCATCCGATGTCTATCCCGAGGTGTTGGCTGCCCAGGCCAGGCCAACGGTCGGCCATTTGGATCCGCTCTTTATTGGCATGATGGATGAGCTGCGCAGCCTGCTGCAGTATGCCTTTCAAACCGAAAACCCGATGACGCTGGCCGTCTCCGCGCCAGGTTCGGCCGGCATGGAAACCTGTTTCGTCAATTTGCTGGAGCCGGGCGATACCGTGCTGGTGTGCCGTAACGGTGTGTTCGGTGAGCGCATGCGGCAAAATGTCGAGCGCTGCGGTGCCACCGCCATTGTGCTGGACTTTCCCTGGGGCGAGCCGGTCGACCCGGCGAAGGTCGAAGCCGCGCTGCAACAGCACCCAGAGGTGCACTTTCTGGCCTTTGTCCACGCCGAAACCTCCACTGGTGCGCTGTCGGATGCGCAGGCGCTTTGTGCTCTGGCGCAGCGCTTTGATTGCTTGTCCATTGTCGATGCGGTGACCTCTTTGGGTGGGGTGGAACTTCGGGTTGACGCCTGGGGCATCGATGCGATTTATTCCGGCAGCCAGAAGTGCTTGTCCTGTGTACCGGGCTTATCGCCAATCTCTTTCTCACCTCGGGCGGTGGCGCGGATGCAAAACCGCACACGGCCAGTGCAAAGCTGGTTTTTGGATCAAAGTCTGGTGATGGGTTACTGGAGCGGCAGTGCCAAACGCAGTTACCACCATACCGCCCCGGTCAATGCGCTCTATGCTTTGCACGAAAGCTTGCGCCTGCTAGCCAGCGAAGGGTTGGAGCAAGCCTGGCAGCGCCATGCAGCCTTGCATCAAGAACTCAAAGCTGGTCTGGAAGTCTTGGGTCTTAGCTTTGTGGTCGATGAAGCCCACCGTTTACCACAACTGAACACGGTCTGGATCCCGGCCGGTGTCAATGACGCTGAAGTGCGCAGCCGCTTGTTGCAGGATTACAATCTGGAAATTGGTGCAGGCCTGGGTGATTTAGCGGGCAAAGCCTGGCGCATTGGTTTGATGGGCTATGGTGCCCGGCGGGAGAATATCGCGCTTTGTTTAAAAGCCTTGGCGGATGTGCTGAGGTAGTTTTACAATCCAGGTATGTCTTGAATTTAGCCAGAGTGGAGCAATGACGGCTCACTACCAGCCTCCTTTTCACATGAGTGCGGACATCGTCCAGTTGGTCGCTGATATTAGCGAGCAACTTGGCCGGATGGCCGCTATTGCTGAGGGGGCGGATCAGGGGCTACGCCTGCGGCGGCTGCATCGGATCCGCACCATTCAAGGTTCGTTAGCCATTGAAGGCAACACTTTAAGTGAGGCGCAAATCACCGCTATTTTGGATGGTAAGCGGGTGTTGGCGCCAGCGAAGGATATTCGTGAGGCTCGCAATGCCATTCAAGCATACGAGCAGTTTCCGACCTGGCAGCCGGCCAGTGAGCGCGACTTATTGCAAGCACACCGCACCTTGATGGCAGGGTTAATTGCTGATGCTGGCAGCTATCGCAGCGGCAATGTCGGTGTGATGAATGCTGATGTGGTGGTGCATATGGCACCTCCTGCGAGCCGGGTGCCGCCGTTGATGGCTGATTTGCTCACCTGGCTGGCTACGACGAAACAACACCCATTGATTGCCAGCTCAGTTTTTCATTATGAGTTCGAGTTTATCCACCCTTTCTCTGACGGCAATGGCCGCATGGGCCGCTTGTGGCAAACCTTGATTTTAAGCCAGTGGCAGCCATTACTGGCGCAACTACCGATAGAGAGCATGGTGCATGCATATCAGGATGATTATTACCAGGCGCTTAATCTTAGTAACCAAAAATCAGAAGCTACGCCTTTTATTGAGTTTATGCTGAGTGTCATAGCGCAAACTATCCGTACTGAAGCAGAAGAGATGACCCCGCAAGCCACCCCGCAAGCTACCCCGCAAGTAGATGCTTTGCTCAAAGTGCTGGCAAACGCAACTAAGGCATTGAATCGACAAGAACTGCAGCAGTTATTAAACCTGAAAGATCGCGAGTCATTTCGCCAGCGCTATCTTCGACCGGCTTTGGCAGCTGGTCTGCTGGAAATGACCCGACCAGAGCAGCCCAATAGTCCCTTGCAGCAGTATCGTCTTAGCAAGCTAGGCCAGCAACAAGCGCGCAAGGGGTAACTTGTGCGCTTGTGCTTCGCTATAGCAGGACGATTAGAAGCTTAAACTAACGGTAAAGCTGGCGGTACGGCCGGCCCCAATCAGATAAGCGCCTTCACTGCCACCGGTGATGTAGCTTTTGTCGGTCAGGTTGTTCAGCACAAAAGCCAGATCAACGCTTTGGAACAAGCCGTTGTTACCAAGCGACTGCTCGTAACCGAGGTAAGCATTGTAAATGGTGTGGCCGGAAATGCGGTCGCGGTTCCAAACCTCGCTGCCATCGCTGGCGAAGCTGTGTTTGGCGGCGCCATAGTAGCTGCCGGTGTACTTGCCGCTGAAGCCTGCCCGGTAGTTGCCATCGTGGTAGTTCAGTGCCAGCGACAGCATCTGCTCAGGAATACCGGCAATCTTGTCGCCTTTGCGGTAATCCTGCACCAGCACCGGTTCACCGGCCGGATTCATTTTGCTGGTCAGCACATCTTCCGAGTACTCGGCGGTGTTTAATGTCAGTGAGCTGGTCAGGCTCAGGTTCTGACTTAAACGCCAGCTCAGGCTGCTTTCCAGGCCACGGGCACGGACACCGCCGACGTTGTCAAAATTACCATCCCCGGCTGCCAGGTAGTTCGGAGTGCCATCCTCTGCAGTGGCGTAGCGCAGCAACACCACCCGATCATTAAAGCGGACGTTGTACAGGGCAGTAGAGAGGCTGATGCGATCGCCAAAGTAACGCAGACCCAGATCCATATTGGTCGCGGTTTCCGGGCGCAAGTCGCCAAGGTCTTCGGCTTGCTGGCTTTCCAGAATGCTGTCGGCAATGGCTTTAAAGTTTTCGGAGTAGCCGGCGAATACTTCCAGCCGATCCGTCAGGCCATAGACCAGACCAGCACTTGGCAGCCAGGACGAGTTGCTGCTGATGCTGTCTTTGCCCAGGCCATTCAGGTTGTCGGTACGACTGATGTCCACCAAGTATTTTTGCAGGCCCACTGTTAGCTGTAAATCGCCAAATGTCATGTGATCCTGCAGGTAAAACTTGGCAACTTTGTGGCGGTAATCGTCATCAAAATGCACCCAGTATGGGCGTTCATCGAAGTGGTGGTAGACTTGCGGATCAATCACTTCGTGCCAGTCGCGGGTCTGATTGCGTTGCTGCGACTCCAGCCAGAGTCCACTGCGCAGACGGTGAGTGCCGAGCTCCCAACTTAGATTGGCAGTTGCGCCATAACGGGTTTTGTCGTAATGGGTATGGCGGTAGGATGAGACCCGCTTTGCCCCCGGCTGGTCGTTGTTGCCATCCAGGATCGGATTGCCGGCACTGTCGACATGGGTGTAGGTGGTGCGGCTGGCGCCGCTGCCGCGTGCGATGCGATTGCCATCGGCATCGGCAGCAAACACCTGATAAGGCGGCAGCCAGTCGCCACGGCCGTTTTGCAGGTGCAGATAAGGCGTAATATCCAGCTCCAGTGCATCGGTTAAATAAAACTCACCTTTGACATAAAACAGCGTATTTTCGCGCAGTGTCGACCAGGCTTCAGCAAAGTTTTGGTCGATATCCGGATCGCCGGTCCAGACATTGGTCAGGCCATCCCAGCGTGGGGTTTGTCTGAAGTGCGCCAGCGACACCGGCTGGTAATTGTCTTCGTGGGCATCGTTGTAAGACAAACGCGCAGTAAAGCGGCTATCGGCCAGCTCCGTGACACTTTTAAATTCGACATGCAGCCGGTCGGCATGGCCGTTGCTGCCGGTTAGCATCCAGCGGTTGTTGAAGCTGTCGGACACGCTGAAATAAGCGCTGGTGTGGCCAAACAGCTCGCCGGTATCAAAACGGGCAAAGTAACGACGCGCGTTGTGGCTGCCGGTGGTGTAAGCGAAGCGGGCGCCGCGATCAAGCTCCGGGTTGTCGGAGACAAAGTTGATGGTGCCACCCAATGCATCCAGTGAGGCGGAGGCAATATCAGCACTGCCTTGGCCTACCTCGACAAAGCGGGTATTTTCAATATCAAGGAAGCGGTTGGCCTTGCTGCCGCCGGCATAGGCCGAGCCGCCATTCGGGATGCCATCGATGGTGATGCCCAGCTGTTGATCGGCGCGGTCAATCACAAAGCCCCGCATGCTGATGGTGGTGGTGTAATCATCGCTGCCGAAAGCGTCGCCCTGGCCGATGTTAATACCGGGTAGGTGATCAATCATATCCATCACATTGCCGATGGGGGCTTGTTGCAGTTTCATGCTGTCATCGGTGCTGTTGTTGGCATAGCTGACCCGCTTGCCGAGTACCGAAATCACTTCGACGTTCTCAGCCTGTTCGGCTTGGTCCAGTTCACCGGCATAGACACCGGTGGACAGGGCGGCAATGATTGCCAGACTCAAATGGTTGCTTTTAAAAGACTGCACAGGGCTCTCCGTCTGATCAAAAATGTTGTGGTATGTTATGGTTGTTTTGTGGTCGGATCAGATCCCGACGGCGGGCAAGTATGGCGGCAAAAAATGACGATTTTGTGAATTTAAACCAGAAACTTTACTTTAGATTATCTTAATTTGTTATAGAGTAACACTTGTCATTTTGCTGTCATGTTTTGCCGGCAAACTGCGCGCTTTGTTGTCGCAAGCCGGCTGGCTTATCCTTTTTTACGCCTGAAAGAGAGTGACTCAAATGAGCAAAGTTTTGCTGTGTGTGCTGGGGCTATCGCTACTTGGACTGGTTGGTTGCCAGCAAGTGAGTGAGCCTGTGTCGGTAGAAGTAGGTTCTGGCCCGCAGACCGTGGAGCTTGGACCCAGGCCAGCATTCTTAGTGGCGAAATTGCCGGAAGGGGCACTAAAAGAGCAGCTCAGTGCCTGTGAAGGGCCTTTTTCGCCACAGGACTTTTCCATTGGTCACCGCGGTGCCCCCTTAATGTTCCCGGAGCATACTGAAGCCTCTTTTCGGGCTGCCGCCTTGATGGGCGCCGGTATTTTAGAATGCGACGTGACCTTTACCCGTGATCGCCAGCTGGTCTGCCGCCATGCTCAGTGCGACCTGCACCAGACCACCGACATTTTACTGCGTCCGGAGCTGGCAGCCCGTTGCAGTGAGCCTTTTACGCCGGCCGACCCAGTCTCGGGCCAGCCGGCCAGTGCCCGCTGCTGCACCAGCGACATCGATCTGGCAGAGTATTTAACCCTGTGTGGCAAAATGGATGGGGTCAACCCCGCTGCGAGCACGGTACAGCAGTATCTGCGAGGCACTGCGGACTGGCGCACCGATCTTTACGCTGGCTCCTGCCCGGCGGTGCTGTCGCACCAGCAAAGCATTGAACTGTTTCAGCAACTGGGCCGCAAAATGACACCGGAACTCAAAGCCGCTGAAGTGCCGATGCCGTTTCAGGGGCACTTCAGCCAGCAGCAGTATGCTCAGCAGCTGGTGGATGAGTACAAAGCCGCCGGGGTGCCACCGGAGCAGGTATTTTTGCAGTCGTTCGACTGGCAGGACATTGTCTATTGGCTGAAGGCAGAGCCGGAGTTCGCCAAACAAGCGGTCTGGCTGGATGGACGTTATGAAGACCCCGCCTTTGATCCGATGCAGCCTGACAGCTGGCAACCCGGTATGGCAGAGCTCAAAGCAGCTGGCTTGAACATTATTGCTCCGCCGCTGTGGGTGCTTGTGCATAACGAAGACGGGCAGATTCGGCCCTCGGCCTATGCCAAAGCAGCGCGCGCTGCCGGATTGGAGATCATCAGCTGGACGCTGGAGCGCTCCGGCCGGCTGGATGATGGCGGCGGTTGGTACTATCAGAGCATTGCTGATCTCACCACCGATGACAGCGTCGCCTTGCAGCTGCTGCATGTGTTGGCGCAGGAGGTCGGTGTCATCGGCGTGTTCTCCGATTGGCCGGCTACCACCACCTTGTATGCCAATTGCATGCTGTAGGGCTGTAGATAGCAGAGATAAATAGATGTCTGGATGTCTTTTTTGTCGCTGAACCATTGCCAGTTTGGTCCGGATCCGTTATCGTATCAGCCCTGAAAACCACTGCCAGTCTGTGTTGGTGGTGGGGCAACACCAAGAGGCAAGCGTATGCGGCATGAGATCTGGCAACAGTTAAAACAGGAAGCCTTCGAGCTGGTGACCAAAGAGCCCCTGCTCGCCAGCCATGTCTATTCCAGTGTGCTGAACCATGATTGTCTGGGTTCGGCCCTTAGCTTTATCGTCGCCAACAAGTTGTCCGATGCGGTGGTCTCTGCCTTTACCATTCGTGAGCTGTTTGATCAGGCCTTTGTCAATTGCGACGAGATGCTGACCCATGTTGCCCATGACATCAAAGCGGTGCTGGATCGCGATCCGGCAGCCGATACCTACCTTAATGTGTTGCTGCACTTAAAAGGCTTCCACGCCATTCAAACCCATCGTTTGGCGCATTGCCTGTGGCGGCAAAACCGCAAGGAGCTGGCGCGTTTTCTGCAAAGTCGCTGCTCGGAAGTGTTTGGCGTCGACATCCACCCGGCCTGCCGCATCGGCCATGGCCTGATGTTCGACCATGCCACTGGCATTGTGGTCGGTGAGACGGCCGAAATTGGCAACAATGTGTCGATTCTGCAGGGCGTCACCTTAGGTGGAACCGGCAATCAGCAAGGTGATCGTCACCCAAAAATCCGTCCTGGCGTGATGATAGGAGCGGGTGCCAAGATCCTGGGTAATATTGTTATTGGCGAAGATGCCCGCATTGGTGCCGGCTCGGTGGTGCTGGATCCGGTTCCAGCGAATACCACTGCGGTCGGGGTGCCTGCTAAAATCATTGGCAGCAGCTGTGAGTGCCCTGCTGAGTCGATGGATCAAAATTTTTTACAAAGTACTGCAGTTTCGGATCAAAACTGATACGCCATTACTAACGAAGTCATCGTCTGGACAAAACGTCTATTCAACAAGGCTAATTGAACGTGAGGGCAGCGCCCATGGTCTTGCTTTCATCATTCATCATTCGTTCAGCTTTCTTTGTATAACCTCCTGAATCAATAATTAATTTACTCTCAATTTACTCATGGATGTTGTATGAAGATATTAGTAGCCAGTTTTTCTTTTTTTTGTTGTGCAGCTGTATTGGCAGAACCTTTTTCATCGGAGATAAGCCTCGACCGTTTCGATACCAATTACGACAGCTTTACCAGTCATACCCTTGGCTACCGTTATTTTATCCCGGGTCAGGAACGTTCACAGGCCTTACCGTATGTGGCTTACACGACCTTTGCAGGGCGCAGCTCAGTATCCGCACAGTACATGATGGCGGATTTTTCCTGGCGAGCATTCGGTTTGGATTATTCAGAGCGCTATAAAGCCTGGCAATTGGGCGGGATCTATCAATCCAGTGAGCACAGCCTCTATGCCTCGTTGCAGCACAGCCAGATGATTTCCTGGTCGGGAAACCGAACCCAGGGCCAGTTGGGATATTTTCTGCAGGATAATTGGCTGGTGACGGTCGATGTCGAGCACGAAAAGTTTTCTGGGGACAAAAGCTACTGGCACACCGGCATTAGCACTGAGAAGCTCTGGGCTTTGCAAAATGGTCATTTTATCGGTTTTGATTTTGGCTACCTAAGAGCCAGAGGGCCGCGCCGTGATGGCTGGGATCTGGCCGCAGACTATTACATGGGGCAGCCGTTATCATTTGGCGTTTTTGTTACCCGTGACCGTGATAGCCACTATTTGGTCAGCACCAATCGGCTGGGCGTTCGTTCACAATGGTTTATCACTCCCAACGTTCAGCTGCGTGGCAGTCTGTCACTGGAAGATAAGTCGGATTCAGAGTACAGCTGGGATCTTGGCGTCAGCTGGCGTTTTTAAGGCGGTTATTGTAATTCACCGCTTCTAATAAAAGTGCATCTGACAGCATAAAAGCAGAAGATGCTGCAGTTGGAGTTTATCTGGTTGCAGCCTTATTGCTGGTTGTCCCTTCCATCTTGGTGCCAAGTGTCTCGCAATAGACATTGATACTGCTTAGAGCTGCATTTTTTGGCAAACTTTGCCATAATAAGTGCAACGAGTTTCAGCACTGGATGAAGCAGATGGCTACCATGAATGTTTCCTTACCAGATCAAATGAAAGACTGGGTTGAGCAGCAATCTGCTGCTGGTCGTTACAGCAATGCCAGCGATTATGTGCGCGATTTGATTCGCCGTGATCAACAGCAGGCGGCCAAAATAGCGCATATGCAGCGCCTGGTGGATGAAGGAATTGCCAGCGGCCCGGGCCAGCACTCTATGGCAGAGATTGAGCAAGCAGCACTGGCAAAGTTGGCGGAGTAAGCATGCCCTATCGGCTGAGTCAGCAGGCTGAGCAGGATCTGGTAAATATCTTTTTGTATGGCGCTCAACACTTTGGTGTTGCAGCGGCTCGCCGCTACCATCAACAGTTCAGTCGCACTTTCGAGTTTTTAGCGGCGCACCCCAAAGCTGCCCCCCTTCGGCAAGAGATTAACCCGCCGGTTCATATACACCCCATTGGCCAGCATCTGGTCATTTATCAGCAGATGGCAGATCACAGCATTTTTATTATCCGCATTCGGCATGGCCATGAGGACTGGCTAAATCAGGAGTTCTGAGTTGTTGTATCAGCCGTCGTTTTTAGGCAGCTGCTCGCGGAAGTTCTGATCTGTGTCATAGCCTAAGTACTTTCGAAATGCTAGGCTTATCAACAAGCCAATGCCATGACAGCGTAAAGCTGGTATGGCACATTCCCCCAATCTGAAGGAGTGCCCCATGACACAAATGGATATCGGTATTACCAAGGCCGATCGTGAAACCATAGCCGAAAGTCTGAAACACCTGCTGGCGGATACCTACACGCTTTATTTGCAAACCCACAACTTCCACTGGAATGTCACAGGCCCACAGTTTCGTGAACTGCACCTGATGTTTGAAGAGCACTACACCGAGCTGGCGGTAGCGGTCGATGATATCGCCGAGCGTATTCGTACGCTGGATGTCGCTGCGCCCGGGACTTACAAAGAGTTTGTCCGTTTAAGCAACATCAAAGAAGTGGATGGCGTGCCTGCCGCCAAAGAGATGGTCGATTTGCTGACACAGGGTCATGAGACCATCGTACGCACCTGCCGCGAGGTGCTCAAGCATGCTCAAGCCGGTGATGATGAGTCGACAGCAGCGCTGGCCTCCGATCGGATGCGGGTGCATGAAAAAACCGCTTGGATGCTGCGGGTATTGAATAAGTAAGACTCAGTACAACAATAGCCCGGCGCATTATGCCGGGCTTGTTGTTAAAGACTCACCGATTCCCCTTCATTAAGAATATGCAGTGGCACGGTGCTTTGCATCTGCTGCTGCATATGCAGCAAGCGCAGCAGTGGCGAGTGCGAGCTGTGATCGCCCATCTGCCAGCTGGCATTGCCATAGCCCCAAGGGATCATCACCTTGCAGCCCAGCTCTTCGGCAGCCACCAGCGCATCTTCTGGGGTGGTGTGGACATAGCGGTACCAGGCACTGTGCTCGTCATGATGGTAAGACGCCACCGGCAGCAAGCAAATATCGATATCGCCGTACCTTTGTTGAATATCGCGAAAATGCGGTGAATAGCCGGTATCACCGGCGAAAAACAAGGTATTTTCCTGGTGCTCTATCAGCCAGCCGCCCCATTTGGCACGGTTGTCATCGTTGAACAGTTTGCGACTGTTAAAATGATGCGCCGGAACCAGATGCACCGTTAGTTCACCCAGTTCACTGCTGCTGTACCAGGCTTTTTCCAGTACCTGATAACCGCCTTTGGGCATGTAATCAGCCATGCCGATTGGCACATAGTAGCGTGCCTCGGTGCCAATCTGACGAATGGTGGCATGGCTGAAGTGATCGTAATGCAGGTGTGAGTAAAGCACCGCATCGCTGGCTGCCAGCTGCTCGCTGGGTAAACCTGCAGGCAAGGGACGGCGCAGGCCAATCAGGTGCGCCGCCCAATTGACTGGCCGGTCAAACTGGCCCATCACAGGATCAAACAACAGCTGCTGGCCATCTGGCGTTTTGATTAAGAAACTGGCATGGCCGACCCAATGCACCAGAAAGCCGCTGTTAAGTTCTGGTGCGCTTTGCTCACCAATAAACTGGCAATCCTGGCCATGGCTCTTGCAGGCCACCGTCGGGTGAGCGGGGTAACAGTCACCCTCGCAAGTGATCGGGTAGTCCTGCTGACCACGATACAGATTGCGGTACATGCCCTGGTGCTTGCCATCCGGGACCTGCTCGATCACTCCTTGTTCGGTGATCAGTTGTTGCACGCTATTGGGAGTACTGCAGGCCTGCAGCAGAAAAATGCTGGCCAGTACGGCAACAGTTGAAGTGAACGCCAGCTTCATCCAAATTCCTTTTTTCATGGTTTGCTCAAAGGGTCATTTTGCTTCCTATCCGATAGTACGTGAGCAAAGGGTGGTAATAAAGGCGATCAACTTTGGTTTTATGTAACAAGCTATTTGTTGCCTCAGGATTGAGGCAACAAATAAAGGCCATGAAAACGCAGGTGGTCTTCAATAAAGCTGGCGATAAAGTAGTAGCTGTGATCGTAGCCTGGCTGAATACGCAGTTCGAGCTCGGAGCCGCTGCTTTGGCTTGCTGTTTGCAGCGCTTCGGGCTTGAGCTGCTTGGCCAGGAAGGGATCGGCATCGCCCTGATCAACCAGAATGGGCAGTGTCGCTTGCTTCTCTGCCAGCAGGACCGAAGCATCGTAGTTTTGCCAGAGGCTTTCATCCTTGCCAAGATAACCCGTCAGCGCCTTTTGGCCCCAGGGGCAGTTGATGGGGTTGCTGATGGGTGCAAAAGCCGAGACCGAGCAATACCGGCCGCTTTCCCGCAGTGCGATTACCAAAGCACCATGCCCACCCATCGAGTGACCGGAAATGGAGCGCTTGGGACTCAGTGGCAATTCGGCCTCAACCAGCGCCGGCAGCTCTTTGGCGATGTAATCGTACATCTGGTAGTGGCTGGCAAAAGGCGCTTCGGTGGCATTGACGTAAAAGCCAGCACCCAGGCCAAAATCATAAGCTCCTTCCGGATCATCCGGTACCTGTTCGCCACGGGGGCTGGTATCCGGGATCACCAGAGCAATGCCAAGCTCAGCGGCAACCCGCTGAGCGCCGGCTTTGGCGGAGAAGTTTTCATCGGTGCAGGTGAGCCCGGATAGCCAGTACAGCGCTGGGACATCCTGTTGCCCGGCCTGTGGTGGCAAATAGACGGAAAACTGCATCCGGCAATTCAGCACTTTGGAGTCGTGGGCAAAGCGCATCTGGTGGCCGCCAAACAGCCGCTGATCGCTGATTTTTTCTAAGGCTTGCATAGTAGCTCCCTTAAAGAGTGGCTCCCTAAAAATGGATCACGGTGCGAATCGACTTGCCTTCATGCATCAAATCAAAGGCTTCGTTGATCCGCTCCAGTGGCAGCGTATGGGTGATAAAGGTATCCAGCTCGAACTCACCAGCCAGATAGCGCTCCACGTAATCCGGCAGTTCGGAGCGGCCTTTGACTCCGCCAAAGGCAGTGCCGCGCCAAACCCGGCCGGTCACTAGCTGGAAGGGGCGGGTAGAAATTTCCTGGCCAGCCCCGGCCACGCCAATAATCACCGACTCCCCCCAGCCTTTGTGACAGCACTCCAGCGCAGAGCGCATCACCTGCACATTGCCGATGCACTCAAAGGAGAAATCCACACCGCCATCGGTCATCTCCACGATCACCTCCTGAATCGGCTTGTCGTAATCCTTCGGGTTGACCACATCGGTCGCGCCCAGCTGTTTGGCAATGGCAAACTTGCTTTCATTAATGTCGATGGCAATGATGCGACCGGCTTTGGCCATCACAGCACCGATAATGGCCGACAGCCCAATGCCACCCAAACCAAACACCGCCACGGTATCGCCTGGCTGCACTTTGGCGGTATTCATTACGGCGCCCATGCCGGTGGTAACGCCACAGCCCAGCAGACAGACTTTTTCCAGCGGCGCTGTTTTGTTGATTTTAGCCAGCGAGATCTCTGGCAGTACGGTGTACTCGGAAAAGGTCGAGGTGCCCATGTAGTGGTAAATCGGCTTGCCATCTTTGGAGAAGCGGCTGGTGCCATCCGGCATCAGGCCCTGGCCCTGAGTGGCCCGAATGGCCTGGCATAAGTTGGTTTTGCCGGATAAGCAGAACTTGCATTTGCCACATTCCGGGGTGTAGAGCGGAATGACATGGTCACCCACCGCCACCGAGGTTACGCCTTCACCAACGGCTTCGACAATACCGCCACCTTCGTGACCCAAAATTGCCGGAAAGACGCCTTCGGGATCCTCGCCAGACAAGGTGTAGGCATCGGTATGGCAGACACCGGTGGCGACAATGCGTACCAGCACTTCACCTGCCTGGGGTGGCATCAAATCAACTTCTTCAATCGAAAGTGGCTGGCCTGGGCCCCAGGCCACCGCGGCGCGGGTTTTAATTGGTTGCATACTCTGTTCCTGTAATCATTGCTTTATTGTTGTGCTCTAAGTCTAGTGCATTGTAATTTTTTCTGATTGCAGGATAATCCGGTAGTTTATCAAATTAGTTTTGCATTTATGCAATAAATGGTGCTGTATGAATGATTGGCAGGGCATTAGTGAGTTTGTCGCTGTAGCGGAGCGGCATAGCTTTACCGCAGCAGCCAGGCAACTGGATTGCTCGGTCGCGCAAGTCAGCCGCAATGTAGCGGCGCTGGAGCAGCGGTTGGGGTTAAAGTTGCTGTTTCGTTCGACCCGCAGCGTCACCCTGACCAAAGAAGGCGAATTGTATTTGCAGCATTGCCGGCATCTGGTCAGTGGTTTGCAGGAAGCGAATCAGCTATTGGCCGATTTTAATCAGACCCCGCGGGGCCGGTTGCGCATTACTGCACCGGTGTATTATGGCGAGCATCGGATTGCGCCTTTGTTGCACCAGTTTTTACGGCAGTACCCGGAGCTGGAGCTGCAGTTGCAGCTGAGCAATGAGCGGCTGGATCTGATCCAGGGCAGTTTTGATTTGGCGATACGATTGGGGCAGCTGGAGGACTCCAGTCTGATGGCCCGGCGTTTAACTTCCCGTCAGTTGCACCTAGTGGCTGCACCCTCCTATCTTGCCGAGGCGGGAACGCCAAAAAGTCTGACCGAGCTGCAGCATCACTCCTGTTTGCCGGGGACTTTGGATCATTGGCGGTTTCAGGAAGCAGGCAAAGCGGTCAGCTTTCGGCCACGCGGACGAGTGCAGTGCAACAGTGGCCTGGCCTTGTTGGATGCTGCCATCTCTGGTCTTGGGCTGGTGCAGTTGCCGGATTATTACCTTGGCGCCGCGCTTGAGAACAAGCAGCTGATAGAAGTCTTGCCAGAGTTCAGGCCCAAATCCGAAGGGATATGGGCCTTGTATCCGCAAAACCGCCATTTGACGGCACGGGTGCAGCTGCTGATTGATTATCTGCATCAGCAGCTGGCGCTTGATGCGAGCTAGTTGGCCGCTTCCAGCACCGCTTGCTGCGTATGCGGCTGGCCAATCACATCATGGAAGTAACTTTCTTGCAGCCAGAAAGGCCGCTGTGGATCATTGGCTAAATCCAGCGCAATGTTAAAGTTAATCTGAGTGAAAATAGCGCCGAAATCGTAACGAATAGGCCCATATTCCCGGGTTAAATCGGCTATGGAGTCGGTGGGTTTATGGTAATGCTTGGCAAAGAAGCTGCCCCAGATGGCGGCGGCGTCTTGCTCTGGATCTTGCGACTCAAAACCGGTCATCAAAAACACCGCCGGAATGCCCTGACGCACCAGAGTGTAGTGATCGGAACGGGTGAAAATGGCTTGCTCCGGCATTGGATCCGGGCTTAAACGAATGCCTTCGCGGCCAGCAGCGCGCTCGACCACGGGGCCCAGTGAGGAATGATTGGCACCAAAGGCAATCAGGTCGGCAAACGGATACAGCAACACCGGCATGTCCATGTTGACGTTGGCAATCAGGTTCTCAATCGGTCGGGTCGGGTTGTGGGCATAGTAATCGGCGCCCAGCAGGCCTTTTTCTTCGGCGGTGACCACCAAAAACAAAATGGAACGCTTAGGCGGCTCGGCCAGTTCGGTGAACATGCGGGCGGTTTCCAATAAAATGGCAACGCCAGCGGCATTGTCCATCGCACCGTTGTTGATACGGTTGTCGCTGCGCACATCCTGGATCATGCCGATGTGGTCCGAGTGTGCCGTTAGCACCACGTACTCATGACGCAAGCTTGGGTCTGAGCCCGGCAGCACAGCCACCACATTGGGGCTGGTGATGTCTTCATGGGTCGACTGACGGCTCAAGGTGGCACTGATGTTCAGTGCAAAGCCTGCTGGCATGGCATTGGCATCCAGTTGCTCGAAGATGCTGCTAAGCGGTGTTTCAGCCTCAGCAAACAAGGCTTCCGCAGCTTCATGGTGGACATAGGCGCCACCACGCAGCTGGCGCTGCACGCCACCGGGTTCGCCATCACTATCCAGCCAGCGCATGCTGGGGGTGTTCAGGAACAAAATGCTGTTGGCATAAGGGCGCACCGCTTCACGTTGTGGCGTATGAATGGTGATTACCCCGACAGCGCCTTGCTCAGCAGCAAAACGATTGCGTTCGCGCCCTAGGTGAGCAGCTTCTTCGCTGGGCAGGTGATCTGGCAAGCCCGGCAGCATGACAGCGATTTTCCCTTGCAGATCCAGTCCCTGATAATCGTTGATGCCAAACTCTTCGGAAATCAGGCCATAACCGACAAAGACCAACGGAGCCGTGACGCTGGACTCAGTAGCCACCGGATCGGCGCCGCTGAAAAAAGCTTTCGGGTAGGCAAGCTCCTGATCGCCTTCAGCCGTATGCAACACCATGCGGGCACTATTCGGCACCAGCCGGCTGCTGCGCAGTGGTACCCGTTGAAAGAAAGTGCCGTTATCGCCGGCTGGTTCTAGGCCAAGCGCCTGCAATTGGGTGGCAATGTACAAAGCAGCAATTTCATGGCCCCGGCTGCCGGTATCGCGGCCTTCCAGCTCATCCGAAGCCAGAAACAGCATATGGCCCTCAATGGCGGCGGCATTGGCCTGAGGTTCAGGGGTGATGGTGTTGTTCAGGCTGCTGCAGCCGAGCAAAAGCACAGCGGCGCTGGCCGCAAAAACAAATAATTTCATACTAAGTCTCATCGTGGATTCCGCTCGCTTTATACGCACTTTTCGGCAGAACGGCCAGTTCGAATCGGTCAAACGTCAAGCAGTTACGCCTGATGGCGTGCGGTCGCGGCAATATCATTGAGCAGCAGATGGTAATCGCTGATGGCCGGGAACTGGTCAATCTGGCGCAGCTGCTGCTGACTGTCTGGATTGGCCACCGCCAGCAGGTGTCGAATGCCAAACTCCTGAGCCGCTTGCAAAATGGGCAGGCTGTCGTCGACGAACAAGGTCCGCTCCGGATCAAAGCCCAGCCGGTCCTGCAGCTTTTGCCACAGCGCCCAGCTTTCCTTGGTCACGCCAAACTCGTGGGTGGAGATCAGTTGCTCAATGTATTTGGCCAAATCGGTACGTTCAATCTTTAGCGACAAGCTGTCCGGGTGAGCATTGGTCACCAGCACAATATGACGGCCGCTGTCCTTTAACGCCGACAAAAAAGCCGGTACATCGTCGCGCATGCGGATTTTGTCCATCACTTCGCGCTTGAGCTCGGTGATGGGCAGTTGCAGCCGCTTGCCCCAGTAGTCCAGGCAATACCACTCCAGCTTGCCGGACAGTTTGGCGTACTCGGCCAACAGCTCAGCTTTGGCTTGCTCCGGGCTGCGGTCTGTTAGCTCGGCCCAGCGCTGTGGCAAATGTTCCAGCCAGAAATGATTGTCAAAGTGCAAATCCAGCAGGGTGCCATCCATATCCAGCAAGACGGTATCAATTTGATCCCAGTTCAGCATCGTTTTTTCCTGTTTTTCGTTTTATCATGGGGCAAAGCAGAGTGTTGCACAGGCAACAGCCGCCTGGCGGCGCTATTGTAGCAGAGGGAAGCGGATGGCTGAATCGAAGCAGACAAAACAACCACCAGAGATCCTTAATCAGGAAGTGGTGGCGCAAAGCCGCTTGTTCAAAGTCGAGCAATTGCAACTGCGTTTTAGCAACGGTGAAGAGCGCTTGTACGAGCGGATGCGCGGCAGTGGCCGTGGCGCTGTGATGGTCGTTGCAATGCCGGATGCAGAACACTTTTATCTGATTCGGGAGTACTGCGCCGGCACCCACGATTATCAGCTGGGCTTTCCCAAAGGCTTGATCGATCCGGGTGAAGATCCCTTGCAGGCGGCCAACCGTGAACTTAAGGAAGAGATTGGTTTTGGCGCCAAGCGTCTGATCCCACTGAAGTCGGTGGCACTGGCTCCGGGCTATTTTAATGCTACAATGCATATAGTGCTGGCGCTGGATTTGTACCCGGAGCAACTGACCGGTGATGAACCTGAGCCGCTGGAGTGCATGCGCTGGCCCCGGCACGCGTTGGATGAGTTGCTGCAACAAGCGGATTTTACCGAAGCCCGCAGCGTGGCGGCTTTGTTTCTGACCGATGCATACCTGGCAAGGAATCCCGATGTTCTTGAGTTCACTGCTTGAACCGATAAAAAACGCCGCCAAAGAAGCCGGTGATCGGCTTTGGCAGCTCTATCAAAGCGGGGATTACCAGCAAGCCACCAAAGACGATGAAAGTCCGGTCACCACTGCCGATCTGGCTGCCAACGACATCATTATGCAGCACCTGCAGACGCTGACCCCCGATATCCCCATTATTTCTGAAGAAGTGCAGCTGCTGCCACTGGCGCAGCGCCAACACTGGCCGCGCTACTGGCTGATTGACCCGATGGATGGCACTCAGGAATTTGTTGCCAGAAGCGGTGACTTTGCCGTCAGCATTGCTTTGGTCGAGCATGGCTGGCCGGCACTGGGGGTGATTTACTGGCCAAAAGAGCGGGTGCTGTATTACGCCACCCGGGGCCATGGTGCTTTTAAGCAACAGGGCTCTAAAATTCGCCGTATTCAGGTGCATCAGCATCAAGCCTCAGAACCTTTGCGGGTGGCGGTCAGTCGGCGCCAGGCACGCTCCCGCATCGAGCAATTGTTGCCAGCCGAGCAGCAGGTTGAGTACATTCCGCTTGGCAGCTGCTCGCTAAAAAGTTGCTTAGTGGCCGAGGGGGGAGCCGATTGCTATGTCCGCCTTGGCCCAACCGGTGAATGGGATACCGGTGCAGTCCATGTCATTGTGGAAGAAGCCGGCGGCAAAATCCTCGACAGCAGTTTTGCACCGCTCAGTTACAACCAGCGCGAAAGTCTGGCCAACCCAAATTTTGTGGTGATGGGGCAAGCGGCCTTGCCCTGGCCAGAATTGATACAGCCGCAGTAAACTTTCAAGCTGCCAAACAAAAAAATCCGCATAGCTATGCAGCAAAACCGCATAGGCCGCGGCCTGCCTTGGTTCTGGCCGATTTCCTTGCGATCAAAACCTATCTTTTCGGTGACAAAAACGGTATCATGCGCGGGTGTTTTTTAGGCAGCGGAGCTGCCGGCACCTTGAAAGATGAACGTTGAAGTCCGCCTAGAGACTGCACCCTACACCTACAGTACCCTTAGGAGCCTACATCATGTCCGATTTGGATTTGAGCCAATACGGCATCACCGATGTCACGGAAGTCGTATACAACCCGAGTTACGACCAGTTGTTTGCAGAAGAGACGCGTGCGGATCTCGAAGGTTATGAGCAGGGGAAAGTCACCACCCTTGGTGCCGTTGCCGTCGATACCGGTATCTTTACCGGCCGTTCGCCAAAAGATAAATACATTGTGCGTGATGATACCACCCGCGACACGCTGTGGTGGGCCGATCAGGGCAAAAACGACAACAAGCCGATTTCACCCGAGGTCTGGGCTGACTTGAAAGGTCTGGTCACCAGCCAATTATCGGGCAAGCGTTTGTTTGTGGTCGATACCTTCTGCGGTGCCAACCCGGATACCCGCTTATCGGTACGTTTTATCACCGAAGTGGCCTGGCAGGCGCATTTTGTCAAAAACATGTTTATTCGTCCAAGCGACGAGGAGCTGAAAAGCTACCAGCCTGATTTCGTGGTGATGAATGGTGCCAAATGCACCAACCCGAACTGGCAGCAGCATGGCCTGAATTCCGAGAACTTTATTGCCTTTAACCTGACCGAGCGTATCCAGCTGATTGGCGGCACCTGGTACGGCGGCGAGATGAAAAAGGGCATGTTCTCGCTGATGAACTACTACCTGCCACTGAAAGGCATTGCCTCGATGCACTGCTCTGCCAACGTCTGTGAAGATGGCAACGTGGCGGTGTTCTTTGGTCTGTCCGGCACCGGCAAAACCACCCTGTCAACCGATCCAAAGCGCAAGCTGATTGGCGATGACGAGCACGGCTGGGACGACGATGGTATCTTCAACTTTGAAGGCGGCTGCTACGCTAAAACCATCAACTTGTCGAAAGAAAACGAGCCGGATATCTACCAGGCCATCCGCCGTGACGCCTTGTTGGAAAACGTCACCGTACGTGATGATGGCAGTGTCGACTTTGACGATGGTTCCAAAACCGAGAACACCCGGGTGTCTTACCCGATTTACCACATCGACAACATCGTCAAGCCAGTCTCCAAAGCAGGCCATGCTAAAAAGGTGATCTTCCTGACCGCCGATGCCTTTGGTGTGCTGCCACCGGTGGCTAAGCTGACCAAAGAGCAAACCAAGTACCACTTCCTGTCGGGCTTTACTGCCAAACTGGCTGGTACCGAGCGTGGCATTACCGAGCCAACCCCAACTTTTTCCAGCTGTTTTGGCGCGGCCTTTTTAAGCCTGCACCCGACCAAGTACGCTGAAGTACTGGTGAAACGGATGGAAGCGGCCGGCGCTGAAGCCTACCTGGTCAATACCGGTTGGAACGGCACGGGCAAGCGCATTTCCATTAAAGCTACCCGCGCCATCATTGATGCCATCCTGGATGGCAGCATTGAAAACGCCGAGTTTATGCAGCTGCCGTACTTCAACCTGGCGGTACCCACGCATTTGCACGATGTGGAAGACGGCATTCTGGACCCACGCAATACCTACGCCAATGCGGCGGAGTGGGATGCCAAGGCAAAAGATCTGGCCCAGCGCTTTATCAACAACTTCGAAAAATTCACCGACAACGACGAAGGCAAAGCCCTGGTCGCAGCCGGCCCGCAGTTGTAAGGCTGTCAGCCAATAAAAACGCAGCCCGGAGGCTGCGTTTTTTTATGGTCTTTTTACTGAAAAAAACGGCGCCTGCAGGCGCCGTTTTGCTATTGGCGCATTAATCCAGCTGGGTTTTCAAACCACGGCGAATCAACAGCGCCTCGGTGGTTGGCTCCTGACCACGGAACTTGATGTAGGACTCCATCGGTGGCCGTGAGTTGCCCACTTCCAGAATGTGCTTGCGGTAGTGATCGCCGTTTTCACGGGTCAGACCGCCCTGGCTTTGCACATAGGCAAAGGCATCGGCTGCCAGAATTTCACTCCAGATGTAGGCATAGTAACTGGCGGCATAGCCACCGCCGATGGAGTGATTAAAGAAAGTGGACTTGTAACGCGGTGGTACCGCTGGCAAGTCTACACCGTACTTAGCCAAGGCGTAGGCTTCCAGTTCAGCCACATCCTGCAAAGGCGCGTCGGCGCCAAGCATGTGCCACTCCATGTCGATAAAGGAAGCCGCAATGTACTCCAGGGTATCGAAGCCTTGGTTAAAGCTACGCGACGTCATAACCCGCTCCAACAGCTCAGTTGGGATAGGCTCGCCGGTTTCATGGTGCTTGGCGTAGTTGGCCAGCACTTCAGGGTGAGCCGCCCAGTCCTCTTCAAAGGTGGAAGGGAACTCGACAAAATCACGCGAGACCGCGGTGCCCGCCAGGCTCGGGAAGTGAACATCCGAAAACATGCCATGAATGCCGTGGCCCAGTTCATGGAAGATGGTGGTGGTGTGATCGTAACTGATCAGAGTTGGCTCACCTTCCGGTGCTTTCGGAATGTTCATCACGTTGACCACCACTGGCTTGGTGCCAAGCAGGTGCGACTGAGTGACAAAAGAACTCATCCAGGCACCGCCGCGCTTGCCTTCACGCGCAAAGTAGTCGGCGTAGAAAATCGCCAGGCTGGTACCATCGTGATCAAACACCTCGTAGGCTTCGACATCCGGGTGGTAGACCGGCAGGTCTGGCCGTGGCTCGAAACGGATGCCGTAAAGACGATTCATGGTGTAGAACACACCGTCGTGCAGCACGCGGTTAAACTCGAAGTACTGTTTCACTTCGTTTTCATCCAGGTCGTATTTTTCCTGGCGCACCAGCTCGGCGTAGTACTCCCAGTCCCATGGCTGCACTTCGAAATCACCACCGTGACGACGGATCATTTCCTGAATGTCAGCTTGCTCCTGCTTGGTATTCGCCACCACGGCCGGCACCATGCTGGTCAGCATATCCAGCACATTTTGTGGGTTTTGCGCCATGGTGTTTTCCAGCATGTACTCGGCCCAGTTGGCATAACCCAGCAGCTCGGCGCGCTCAGCACGGATTTGTGCCAGACGCGAAACGATAGGCCGGACATCGTGATCCCCTTGAGTACCGCGGAATGCCGAAGCTTCCCAGATGCGCTGGCGCAGCTCACGGTTGTGCAGCGAGGTCAGAATAGGCTGACGGGTGGTGTTGGTGATGCTCAGCAGGAACTTGCCTTCATGGCCTGCTGCGGTGGCGGCATTGGCGGCGCTGCGGATTTGGCTGGCCGACAGACCGTCCAGCTCAGCTTCGCTCTCCACAACGACGGCGATTTCACGGGTGATTTGCAACTGCTTTTGCGAGAACTCGGTGGTCAGACGCGAATGCTCTTCGTTCAGGGCACGGATTTTTACCTGCTGCTCTTCGGTTAAAGTAGCGCCAGAGCGGACAAAACGATGGTAGTAGATATCGAGTAGACGGCTGGATTCGGCATCCAAGTCCAGCGAGTCACGCTGGTTGTAAATGGCTTCAATCCGAGCGAACAGGGCCGGGTTTAGATTGATGTTGTCGGAGTGAGCGGCAAATTTAGGAGACAGCTCGCGGGCAATTTCACGACGCTTTTCGTTGCTGTCGGTACCGGACAAATTGGAGAACACCCGTGATACCCGGGTCAGCAGTTCACCGCTACGCTCCATTGCGACGATGGTGTTGTCAAAAGTTGGCGCTTCGGGGTTGTTGGCAATGGCGTCAATTTCAGCCATGTGCTGTGCCATGCCTTTTTCGAAGGCAGGCAAAAAGTGCTCATCCTCAATCAAGCGAAAATCTGGCGCGCCGTATTGCAGGGCGAAAGGCTGGAAAAAAGGGTTGTCTTTGCTGATGTCCTGCATGGCTTCAACGGCAGTATCGGCCGCTAAGTCAGCAGGAGCAACTGGTTGCTCAGAGCAGGCGGTTAAGGCCAGTGCAACGCCAATGGCTGTCGCGATCAGGGTTTTGCGCATGGTTGTGTCTCCTTTGGGACGAGGCTATAGCAATCGTTCTTGTTGTAGTGCGCCATGCCGCCACAACGGCATGGCCAGGTAACTGCTCGAGTATGCCAAAAAAAATGCCAGAAATCTTGTTTTGCCGTCCGGTGGCTGCTGTCAGGGGTTTAATGGCTGCTGACTGCTGCAATCAGCGGCAGCTCAAGGTAAAAACAGCTGCCATGCGGTGATAGTGGCTGATAGGCCAGGGTGCCGCCCATGACCTCGGTCAGGGAGCGGGCAATGGCTAACCCCAAGCCAGAGCCTTGCTGAATCTTTTTATCCGAGCTATCCGCTTGGGCAAACTTTTGGAACAGCATCGGACGAAAGTGCTCCGGGATCCCTGGCCCTTGATCCCTTACTTCAATTCGGGCCTGGCCTTGCTGCTGTAGCAACCGGACTTCAACCTGGCTATGCGGTGGTGCGAACTTAATCGCATTGGACAGCAGATTGGTTAGCACCTGCTGCAGCCGAAGTGGATCCACCCGCGCCATCAGCTGATGGTCGTTCGTTTCGAAGCTTAGCTTCAGCTGGCTTTGCAAGGCCAGTGCACTGTTTTGCTGCAGGCTATGTTCAATCAACTCGGCCAGGCGCACAGGTTGCAGCTGAAAATGCAATTTGCCGGCTTCCAGTTTTTCCATATCCAGTAAATCGTTGATCAGCAGGGTGAGTTGGCTGCAGTTGTCGTAAGCCGTTTGCAGCAATTGCTGCACCTGGGGACTGACCGAGCCCAATACGCCGCCGAGCACCAGGCCAATGCTACCATTGATGGCAGTAAGGGGGGTGCGAAGCTCATGGCTGACGGTGGAGACAAACTCATTTTTTAACCGATCGACCTTGTAGCGCTCTGTCATATCACGCAATAAAATAACGTTTTTCTTCAGTTGGTTGAACTCAACTTCAGAGCGGGATATTTCCAACGGAAAGGCTTGATCGAAGCGGTTTCGGCCTCTGGTTTTTGCGACTTTCTCTGGCGTACTGGTGGTGGTGATTAAATGGCTTTCTTCTGTTGGGTCATCCAACAGCGAGGACCAGTGCACCCCTTCCAGCTGCTGCATATCCAGACCAAAGATGGTCGCAGCAGCCTGATTGATGCGCTCAATGCGGCCGTTGGCATCGGTGGTAACAATGGCATCGGCGACATTGTCCATCACGGTGCTGAGGTACTGCTGCTGCAAACGCAGCTCGCGGCCGGACTGTTGCAGCTGGTGGCGGGAAAAGGTCAACCAACTGATTAGAGCCAGCAACAGCAAGGTGACGGAGTAGCCGACCAGCCGGATCTCGCGGGTACGGCCTTTCAGCGGGTCCAATGAGCGGATGGCCAGTTGCCACTCAGCGCCGCGGATACTGAGGTCCAGCCGCAGGCTGTCGTCATAGAACAGGGTGTTGCTGCCGACGAAGCTGTTGCTGTAGCCGCCATCCGGCAAGCGGCTGCGCAAAGCTGCTTCAATGCCGTAACGATCTTTTAGCCGTTGCAATTCCTGCCACAGCTCGGTGGGGTCGACCACGATGCTGATGATGCCCCAATAGCGGTCTTCTATAAAAACCGGTAAACGATGGATAAAGCCGGTGCCGCCTTGCAGCAGGGTGACCGGGCCGACCAGGCTGGCCTCACCACTGTTGATAATGGCTTCGACGGCTGGCCACTGTTCCGGCAAGTCAGGGTAGTAGAGACCTATGGCGGCTTCGTTGCCGGCTATCGGGTAGACGTAGGTAAGTCGGTTGTCTGGTGCAACACCAATATTGCGGATGTATTGGCCCAGGTCGACCAACTCCGGCAGCAGCAAGTTGAATTCATCGGCTGAGACCTGGCCACGGTTGGCCTGGACATAAGCCGATAAACCAAAGGTCAGGTACAGGGCCCGATTCAGTTCAGTTTCTAAAAAGGAGCGCAAATGACCGGCATTGGCAACCTGTTGCTCCAACTGCTGTCCCCGGGCATAGGCCACGTCCTGCCGCACCAGATTTTCGGTTAGCAGCACAGAGGCCAGCAAGCAGACAACAAGCAGCAACCATTGCCAGTAAGATAGCAGTTTCCCTGTAGTGTTCATGCCGGCTCCGATACCATTGAGCTCTAATGATAACGGCTTGGGCGCATTTCGCAAACCAGCTGTTGGGTTTAGAGCTGGCATTATTTTCCCAAGTCGGGACGATTCTTTGGGAGTATGCAAAAAAAGATGTGTAGATGGCCAAAATTCAACTAAGGTAGAATTGAATCTGAGACCAGAATGCAGGACAATAGCGCCGCCAAACCAAAAAGCCCGTGACCTTTATTTTTTCTGCCGCCGACGCATGCAAAAGCTGCATCTCGGGTGCTGCGGGTGTCGCATCCTTTTTGCGTTTTTTTGGCCAACCTCCAGCCTGAGATCCTTGTGACATGACGCTATTGCTAATACTACTGCTGCCACTGGTTTTGTTGCCGGCTCCTGTGCTGCTGCGCCGTTTTCCGCGCGCTGCGGTAAGCGTAACCTTGCTGGCACCAGCACTGATTCTATGGTTGCTGCTGCCGCTGTTGCCTGCGGTGCTGCAGGGTGGAGTCTTGCTGTGGCATGTTGACTGGATACCCACACTGGGTTTGTCGCTGTCGCTGCGACTGGATGCGCTGGCGGCGCTTTTTGTGGCGCTGATCAGCGGCATTGGCCTGGCGGTGATTTTTTACGCCCATCACTATTTTGCCGGCAAGCCGGATGCTCCCCGCTTTTTTGCGATGATTCTGGGCTTTATGATGGCGATGCTCGGCATTGTGATGTCGGAAAACCTGCTGTTTATGCTGGTGTTCTGGGAGATGACCAGCCTGATCTCCTTCTTGCTGATCGGCTTTTACGGTCAGAAGCGAATTTCACGCCGCGGCGCCCGTTTGTCGTTGTTTATTACCGGCGGCGGCGGCCTGGCTTTGCTGGCTGCTATTTTGCTGATGGGGTCGGTGGCAGGCAGTCTGCAAATCAGTGAGATTCTGGCCCAGGCTGAGCTGTTGCAGCAGCACAGCAGCTTTCCCTGGATCCTGGGCCTGTTTTTGCTGGGTGTCTTTACCAAGTCGGCGCAATTTCCGTTTCACTTGTGGTTGCCCCATGCCATGTCGGCGCCGACACCGGTATCGGCTTATTTGCACTCAGCGACCATGGTCAAAGCCGGCATCTTTTTGATGATGCGTCTCTACCCGGTGTTCAGTGGCACTGAGAGCTGGTTCTACTGGGTGGTGGCGATTGGCTTTATCACCTTGCTGGTGGGGTCATTTGTCGCCATCTTTATGCACGATATGAAAGGCTTGCTGGCTTACTCCACCATCAGTCATCTGGGCCTGATCACCTTGCTGCTGGGCTATGGCACCGAAGCCGCCCTGACGGTGGCGGTGTTTCACCTGATCAACCACGCACTCTTTAAAGCGCCGCTCTTTATGATGGCGGGCAGCATCGACAAAGCTGCCGGAACCCGCGATCTGCGACAAATCAACGGCATGGCCCGGCATTACCCACTATTGGCGGTGCTTAGCTTTATTCCGACCGCTGCCATGGCCGGCTTGCCCTATTTAAATGGTTATTTCAGCAAAAAACTCTTTATCGTCGAAAGCTTTCAAAGCGGAGGGGCCGGCTGGTTGTCCTGGTTGATTCCGGCGCTGGCCATTCTGGGGGCGGCTTTCTCGGTGGGTTATGCCATCCGGCTGTTTCACAATACCTTTTTCAATGGCAAACCCCAGGATATCCCGAACTGGCCTTTGCCTGCCATCAGCGGCTGGGTCTATCTACCGCTGGCCTGTTTTGCAGCGCTGTGTTTGTGGATTGGCTTTTGGCCGGAAGTGGTGCTCCATCAGCTGGTGGAGCCGGTGGTGCAAGCTGCGCAGGGCAATGTGGCCCTGGCCAGCGACTTCAGCCGTTACGATTTGGCGGTGCTGCAGCAGTACCCCTGGCTGACCGGCATTTCCATCCTGACCTTTGCCGGCGGCCTGGCCCTGTACAGTACCCGTAAGGCACTCTTTGCCTGGCACGATTCCTTGCCGACGGTGGATGCCAAAGACATCTTTGAAAGCTGGATGAGCTGGTTGATTGAGCGCTCGCAGCAGGGGGTGCATCTGGTAGAAAATGGCTCTTTGCAGCGCTACGTGATCTACCTGGTGCTGACGGCGCTGCTTTTTACCAGCTGGCCGCTGCTGCAGCTGCAGCAATGGCGCGGCGAGCTGGCATTGATGCCGGTCGACCCGATGTCGGCCGGTGCCCTGGTGCTGCTGATGGTGATGGCGGTCGCGGTGGCGGTGCTGCACCGGCAGCGGCTGATTGCCTTGCTGTTTACCGGTGCCACCGGCTTGTTGATTACGGTTGGCTTTGCCCGCTTCTCGGCACCCGATCTGGCACTGACCCAGTTCTCGGTGGAAGTGATGGCCATTTTCATTATGATGCTGGCGCTGTCGTTTTTGCCGCAAAGCTCACCAAAAGAAAAAGTGCGCTACCGGGCGAAACGCGATGCGGTGGTGGCCACCATCGCCGGCATTGGGGTGGGGGTGCTGAGCTTTGCCGTGATGACCCGGCCGCAGCAGACCATTTCCGACTACTTTTTAGCCAACAGTGTGCCAGGCGGTGGCGGCACCAATGTGGTCAATGTGATTCTGGTCGATTTTCGTGGCTTTGATACGCTGGGCGAAATTGCCGTGCTGGCCATCGCCGCGCTGGCAGTTTTTGCGCTGACCCGCAACCTGCGGTTAAAGGGCCATACCCCCAGTGCCGAGCACATTGATGCCTGGCATGGCTATGCCCAGCCTTACCCGCTGATTCTGCGCACCCTGGCCAGGCCTTTGCTGCCGATGGCTTTGCTGGTGTCGGCCTACATTTTCTTGCGGGGGCACAACCTGCCGGGCGGCGGCTTTATCGCCGGCCTTATCACTGCTGCGGCTTTAAGCCTGCAATATGTGGCGTGCGGCATACGCTGGGCTCAGGTGCGGATGCTGACGCAGTTCCGGCCTTTGATCGGGGCGGGTTTGCTGATTGCCGGTCTGACCGGTCTTGGCAGCCTGTGGTTTGATCACCCCTTCCTGACCACCTGGTTCAGTTACTTCGAGTTGCCGCTGATTGGAAAATTTGAGCTGGCAACCGCGCTGTTGTTTGACCTTGGGGTCTACGCCACTGTGGTGGGTTCGACCATGCTTATTCTGGCCAATATGGGCCGACTGATGACCATTCATGGTCCGGGTAAGGAGATCGGCTGATGGAAATTCTGGTGGCCCTGATGCTGGGCGTATTAACCACCTGCGGCGTCTACCTGGTGCTTCGGCCCCGCACCTTTTCTGTGGTGCTTGGCCTGACCATGCTGTCGCATGCGGTCAATTTGTTTTTGTTCAGTATGGGGCGTTTGCACAGCAATGCGCCGGCGGTGATTGGCGCGGCGGAACAGCACGCCGATCCCTTGCCGCAAGCCCTGGTGCTGACAGCCATTGTCATTAGCTTCGCGATGACCGCTTTTGTGGTGGCGCTGGCGTTGCGCTCGGCACTGGAGCTGCGCAATGACCATGTCGATGGGGTTGATAAAGAAGAGGAGCCCATCTGATCATGCACCTGATGATTTTACCCATCTTGATCCCTTTGTTTGCCGGTGCCGTGCTGATTTTTCTGCACAGTCTGGACATGCGGCCGCAACGCGCCGTCAGCCTGCTCAGCATTCTGGGGCAGTTGTTGGTGGCGTTGTTATTGATGCAGCAGGCGCTGAGTGGCGAGTACTTTTTCTACCAGCTTGGCAATTGGCAGCCGCCGTTTGGCATTGTACTGGTGCTGGATCAGCTCAGTGCCCTGATGCTGTTGCTGTTGGCTGGCCTGGCCTTGTTCAGTACCTTGTATGCCTGTGTTGGCGATGATCGCAAAGGGGCGCATTTTCATGCTCTGATCCAGTTTCAGTTGCTGGGTTTAAATGGCGCTGTGCTGACCGGGGATTTGTTCAACCTGTTCGTGTTCTTTGAAATTCTGCTGATCGCGTCCTACGCCTTGCTGCTGCATGGTGGCGGCCGTGAGCGAAGCCGGGCAGGTTTGCGTTACGTCATCATGAACCTGGTGGGCTCGGCTTTTTTCCTGATCGCGCTGGGCGTCTTGTACGGCGTGACCGGTACCCTGAATATGGCGGATATGGCGCTGAAAGTGCAGCAGTTGCCAGAAGCCGACCGGCCGCTGATCCATGCTGCCGGTGCCTTGCTGTTGGTGGTTTTTGGCATCAAAGGCGCTCTATTGCCTTTGTTGTTCTGGTTGCCCCGGGCCTATGCAGCCGCGGCCGCGCCAGTGGCGGCCTTGTTTGCCGTCATGACCAAAATTGGCATTTACGCCATGATCCGGGTGTTTTATCTGGTGTTCGGTGGCGATGACGGCATTCACCTCAGTCTGTGGCAATGGCTCTGGCCACTGGCGCTGGCGACCATGGTGATTGGAGCCATTGGTGCCCTGGGTGCCCGCAGCCTGCGGGGGTTAACCGCCTGGATGGTGATTGTCTCGGTGGGCACCCTGATGGCGGCCATTGCCGAAGCCAGCATTCCGGCGCTGGCCGCAGCGCTGTTGTATCTGGTTCACAGCACTCTGCTGACAGCAGCCTTCTTCTTACTGGCCGACGTGATTCAGCGCTACCGGCCAGGCCCGCGTGATTACTTCGTCACCGGCCCCAGACTGCGGCATCCGGTGCTGCTGGGCGCCTTGTTTTTTACCGCGGCCGTGGCCTTTGCCGGCTTACCGCCGTTGTCGGGCTTTATCAGCAAAGTCTGGCTGCTCAGCTCCGTTACCAGCTTCTGGGGTTATGCGGTGTTCTGGCCCATTTTGCTGCTGGCCAGTCTGGTGATTATTGTCGCGCTTAGCCGTGCCGGCAGCGCCTTGTTGTGGCGGCAAAACAAGCTGGAGCCGTTGCAAGCCAAAGCGCCGGCCAGCGCGACCTCGCTGGTGATCTGTCTGCTTGGGCTGAGTGTGCTGTTCAGTGTGCTGGCGCAGCCATTGATGACCTTCGCCACCAGTACCGCCACCCAAATCCTGACCACGGAGCGCTACCTGAGCGCCATCCCTCTGGGAGGAAGCTTATGAAAAACTCAACCCATCATCCACGCAAGTTTTTACCCCACCCACGCTTTACCGCTTTTTTGCTGGTGCTCTGGCTGCTGATGGTGGAAAGCCTGGCGACCTCGCAAATTTTGCTGGGTCTGGGACTGGCCTGGCTGATCCCATTTAGCACCCAGCAATTCTGGGTCGAGCAGTCCAGCATGCATCACCCGCTGTTGATGCTGCGCTATGCCGGGCGCTTCGCGGCGGATATTTTCCGCTCAAACCTGTTGGTGGCCTGGCAGATTATCCGACCCGTTGAGCGCCTGCAGCCGGGCTTTGTGTCCTACCCACTCAGCCTGCGGGATGACTTCGCCATCACCATCCTGGCCAGCACCATCACCCTAACCCCCGGCACGGTATCGGCCCATATCAGCCGGGATAAGAAAACCCTGCTGCTGCATGTGCTGAATCTGAAAGATGAAGCGGCGCTGATTGCCGAAATCGCCGAGCGCTACGAAAAACCGCTGAAGGAGATCTTCCAATGCTGACCTATGCTGTCTACATCGCCTTGCTGCTGTTTTCGGCCGCCATTTTGCTGTGTCTGTACCGCTTGATCAAAGGGCCGGACGTGGTCGACCGTATTCTGGCACTGGATACACTGGCCATTAACTTCATTGCCGTCATTGTGCTGACCGGCATTTTGATTGGCAGCACCATCTTGTTTGAAGCCGCCTTGCTGATTGCACTGATGGGCTTTATCAGCACCGTGGCACTGACCCGCTACTTGCTGCGCGGCGATCTGATTGAATAGGGGGCGCTATGTGGATTGTTGAACTCTTTATCAGCCTCTGTCTGGTGTTTGGCGCCGTCATTGCCTTTATCGGTGCCTTAGGCCTGGTGCGCTTGCCGGATTTCTACAGCCGGCTGCACGGGCCCACCAAAGCCGGTACGCTGGGGGTTGGCTCGACACTGCTCGGCTCTTTTTTGGTATTCACTGTGTACCACGATGCCATCAGCATGCAGGAAGCTCTGATCACCGCCTTTATCTTTACCACGGCACCGGTCAGCGCCAACATGCTGGCCAAAGCGGCCTTGCATCGTCAGTTGCCATGGGTCAAGGGCACGCAGAACCCGCCGAAGCCGGTGCGTAAAGCCCGGCCAGAGCAGGCATCGGAGCAAGCCGCAGAGCAAGGAACCCAGCAATCGGCGGAAAAATAAGCACCCCGCCGTAAAGCCAGAGAACAGCGCTGGACAAAGCCAGCGTTATTCCCTACAATCTGCGCCTGCATTCATGCAGCCCATGATGCACCCGTAGCTCAGCTGGATAGAGCGCTGCCCTCCGGAGGCAGAGGTCTCAGGTTCGAATCCTGACGGGTGCGCCATATAAATCAAGGTCTTAGCTTAACTGCTAGACCTTTTTTTATGTCTGAAATTTATTGGTGTAGCATCTATGTAGCAGATTTATAGTTGATGTCGGCGAACGCTGGTATTTTAGGCTTAGAATGTTAAAGCGGTAATTACAAAAATGGTCAGGTCTTTGTGCGTTTTTAAAACCTCTACTTGTAAGTAGTGATCGACATCTCAATTAGTTTAGTTGCGATTTCCACATTTGTTCCCTCGTACGTTAATTGTCTCAAAGCATATGAGTAAACCGTAGCTATGTAATCCCGCTCCATGAAACTATTATTAGTCTTCCACTCTCTTAGAAATTGGGCGACACGAGGTAACTTATTTAGCTCTAAAAATTTATCGTAATTATACCAGTTTTCGAATAACTCTATTTCAGGGGTCTTGCGTTCTCTTAGGTGCGGATGAAAATATTGACTCAGTTCAAGGGTAACTATATCTAGGACTGAAGGTGCCACTTTAATATCACCATAATCAATCAGAATAGGGTTTAAATCTTCAGAGACTAAAATATTGAGGCCATGTAGATCAGAGTGCTGGATACTAAAATTTGCACTTATGATTTTGTTTTCGAACCCATCTAAATCAAAACGCTGCCTAATTTTAGATAAATTCACAAATTTATGATCAGGGCATAATAGTCTCCTTATGTCACCTATGGAAGTTTGCTTCACATCTTTGTTTTTGCTCCATATGTTAAGAATTTCACGAAGCTTTTTTAAAATAGCTAGCGTATCATCTTCGTTTGATGTTAAATAGCTAAAATAGTTTAAGTCGTAATGAGTGGCAAACCTATAGCAAATTCCCTTTGTGTCAGCACAACCAGCAACATACTCACTCAAAACATTCGGATAACTTGCGACAGGGAGCTTGTTGACATAACTGGTAAAATTACTACTTTCTTTATCAATATTTTGTTTTTTATCTATTTTTACTAGTGATGTCCATGGAAACTCCTCACCTTGGGGGTTGATCAAGCTAACTTGGAGCACTTTTGCAGAAGAGAGGCCATCATTTAATGTTTTTACTCTTGCTGCAATAGCGGAATTCTCCTTACAGAAAATACGAATTACTCTTTTCTCTAATAAGTTTAGAGCACAGCCAACCTCTTCGATCTCTATTGCATCAATTGCACCCAGCTCTCGTACCGCTTCTGCAAGCAGATCTATGGCCTCATTTACTTTTCTTTTCGGTCTAACTTTTACAAGACTTTTACGTTTACCATCCCAAAATGTCGTTATATCTTGGTCTTCAACAAACTGTTCGACTGCTTCTTCAGTTTGTTGTCCAGTAAGGATCATTATAGGTGTTCCGGCGTATTTCACTCTTATCTGAGAGGCAAGGTTTATTCCATTAGAAACATCGGGTACGGGGTTGTCGTGGTTCAGTGGAATAGCAAGATCTAAAACGACATAGTCAATTTCTTTCTCACTTAGGTATTTGATTGCACCTTCATATGTATCTGCGTGATAAATATTCTGAGCACCAATCTCAAGCAGTAGAGGTTTAACCGTTTCCTCAAACCATTCTACTTCATCTTCAATTTGCAAAATATTCATACTAAATCCCTTTTAGGTATTTCGAAATACAATTCAGCCCCGTGTGGCTTGGAGTTGCTTAGTTTCCATTGCCCACCCATTGAACTGACAGCTTTATCAATAATAGCTAAGCCTAGCCCTCGGTTTCCCGGCTTAGTGGTATGTCTGCTTTTGAGCAAGACTTCAGCATTATTTTGAAGGCCTAGTCCATCATCTATAATACAAAACCAAATTGAGCTATCAGTTGAGCTGCCTCTTACAATTATTGGGTGTTTTTCTCTAATGGTAGCTTGGTTACTTGATTCAACAGCGTTTCTTAAAGCATTAGAAATTATTATGCGAAGTAATGCCGGAGACAAAACATAAACTAGGTTTTTAGGGACGTCTATGTTGATATCAACCTTTGACTTTGGGGAAATTCTATCTACTTCCTTTGAAATTTCGTCAAATACTTTCACTTTTTTGAATATTGGTGATTGCTCTACTTTTCGCCAATCCTCGAAAGTTTCAAGCACCTCATTTAATTTTTCTAACTCATATTTAGTTCTTGATTGGGAGAAGTTAGTTATTTCTTTTTCAGCGAAAACGTTTATGGAGCCTATTATTGGTTCGAGTTCATGAAGTATCTGACCAATACTAACTGAAACGGCTTCACTTCTTACCGCTTCTATATCGAATAAGTTGTCGGAGGTTGATGTTTGAACCTCGTCTGTTACTTTGAGTTTATTGGAGTTGGCAATATCAAGTAAGGCGTTTTTTAACCAAGGTTGCCCAGCTCCTTCAGCAGCCTGTTGTATCAACTTTCTTTGTTTTCGGGTCGCGGTTTTTTTGAGTGCTTTTAAGCTCTCTATTTGTTTTTCAGGGCTGAAGCTTTGCAGCTCAATTAACAGCTTTTCAAGATCCATAATTAATCACTATAAAACTCTGAACGTTTCTTAAATGCATCTTTTCCGCCTTCCATAATCGCTTCAATAACATCTTTAATGCGCTTGTCTTCAGTCGAACCTAGACACTTGATGAAACCTCTTCTTCCATTTGAATCTAGATTTACAACATTACTAGCATTACCTAATACCGGAATATTGGCATTATGGCTAGATAATATCGTTTGAGATATTTCAGCTCTTTGTTGAATTGATTTTATTAACGTTTGAGCTATGAACTCATTATCTAAATGGTCTTCTGGCTGATCTATGATCAGGACCCTATTAGGATTCTCAAGAATAACTGATAGTGCAACAGTACATCGCTGACCAATTGATAACTCTGAAATGCTTTTATAAACACCATTATCTAAAAGTGTAAACTCAACATTATCTTCTATTTTAGCTGTAAGAACAGATGCAATATCTTTTTCATTAAGATAGGCAAGTAAGCGCGTAGCTCTATCTATTGGTACACCTATTGCTTCTGAGAAGTCTCCGTATTTGAGAGTGTGGGAATAATAGAGCAACCAAGCTGGAGATACTTTCTCTATAATTACTGAGATTAACTCTTTGTATTTTAGTCCAGAACCTCTTAAAGTATTTTCAAGGGCTTCACCGTAATAAGTTAAGTTTGCTTGTGGTGATATGAGAGTTTTGATTGTTGGAGAAAGGTTAGAGTTGAGTCTTAGCATTACAGCTTTACGCATCTCAAAGATTGATTTTTTTAGCCCGTATACTTGTTCTAGATAATCCTGGCACTGTTGATAAATTGTCGCTACTTGCAAGTCTTTATCATTGATTAGCTTATTTAGGTTTTCTAGCTGAGCTATTTCTTGTTTAATCCTACCCAACTCGCTTAGAACAGCTCCAGCACCTTCCGTAAAACTTTCTACTTCAGTACGTCTTTGCCTTGCTGCTGAGTCAAGCTGTAATCTTTGATTTGTTAGTTTTTGATAAATTTTTTCGACTTCACTAAGCGTAATGGTATTATTCTGTATTGCTTGATTAATCGTATCTTTATCTCGTCCACTGGAATTCCTTAATATGTCGTTGAGCTTTGAAGCTTCTTCTGTATAAAGTTGCGGTAATGTCTGCTCATTTAACATTGAAGAAAGGCTACTTATTTTATTTTTTAAGTAATTCTTGATGTAGTCTAAATTTTCGATATCGACCATCAATTTCGCTAAATGGTTTTGAGTCTCGTCTAGCTGTTTCTGACTGTTTGAAACGGCTTGATTCTGTTTTTGGAAGTTGGCTTGTTGTGCCTGTAAAGATTGCTCTCTTTGTCTCAAATCATTTAATGGTAATGTTTTATCTCTTAACTCATTAAGCTCTTTGCGTAGCTGTACAAGTTGCGCAATGCTACTTGCTAATGCTCTGTTTAATTCATTTATTTTTTTCATACCTTCATTAATATCAGGAATGAAACTATCTATAAGATTGAGCCTTCCTTCTGCATTTAAGCCAATGGTTTCTATTTCCTTTTGGGAAAATACAATTGGAGGCGAAAAAGGCTCAGAGTAAATGGGTTGTTTATCCATTGCTGAACGAGAAACGTCGATTGTTCTTCCTTCGTGTTCAAGCTCAATTGACACACGTCCAGAGGATTGCAAAATGGATATTGCATGCCCACTTGAATCATTAAAGTTAGATGATAAATTACCTGAAGCGAGTCCAAACCTTAGCAGTTCAATTATTGAGGTTTTTCCAACGCCTCTTCCACCAATCAGTACATTTAGGCCTGAAGTAAAAGACAAGTCTAGGTTGCTAAAGAAGCCTTCCTCTACCTTTAAATTCTTAATAATCAATTTTCTATGCCTCTATATGTGCTGGGTTCACAGTAGAATTTCATCTAACCAAGCTGACTTAAATCGAGTGGTGAAGTTTCCTTTCTAGCTGAATTCTATTCCAAAACTATGATTAATACTGACATAATCGGAGTGAATCGCACCAGTAAATTCGGTGGTGGATTTGCTTGAGTAATGCTGCCGCATCTTCAGCTAATTGTCGATAATAGTTTTCTTCACATTCAGCGGAAGAGTCTCGCTGAACGAACTTAGTAAACGTTGTTTTCTGGCTCAGCCAACCAATTTTAGCTTGACTAAAGCGACTTACACCTCACCGTTTGTATCTTAATGTCCTAGTACACTTATTTACAGAACTCCAAGTTAGAGCAAACAGCGCTTAGATCGATTTCAAGCCGCCACTGGTGCAAGCGGGTGATTATGGCTTTGCCAAGGTAGCAAATGCCTTTTAGCTTGCTGGCTATGAAGCCGTCATAACGGCTGATTGCTACCTCGCCGGTGTCCTGATTTATTTCCTGCTGGTAATGCGGCCTGATCAGCTGGTCTTTACGCTTGCAGAATACGCCACCCATTAACAGTACAAAGCGTTTCCAGTTACCGCTATCAGCGGCATGATGCACAGCCTTTAATGTCATATCATGGTCTTTGTCTGCCTTTAACCGGCGCAGCTCACGCCATACAGTCACCGATACACCACCTATTTGCTGAAACTGGCGAATGCCCCAACAGCTTGCCCAAGCTTCTACCCGTTGGGCTGTCAGTATTGGATCGCCGCCATGAATATCTTCATCCAGATTAGCGCCATCAATATTCTTAGCGATGTATTTGGCAATGTAGCCAGTGGCAGAGCCTTTGCTGGGGTCAATAGCGACAAACTTCACGCGGTTTTCCTGTGCGCCTTTCTCATCGCCATCTTCTTGCAAAGCGTAATGCTGGAATACTTTCCGGAACGCTTCCAACTGCTCAGGTTCTAAAAACAAAGCAAGGTGCCAGTGGGGTGTTCCATCGTGCTGTGGCTCTGCTACGCGCAGGCCATAGACGCGAATGCCTTGCCTGTCCATTTCGGCACGTATCTTTGCCCAAACTCCACAAAGGTATTGCTGGGCTTGCTGCGGGGTCAGTTGTTGCCACTTTGGATTTCTATCACCACTCACTGCGTAAGTGCTATGGTATTTGGAAGGGCAGGTCAGGGTGACAAAGTCGCAGATATGGCCGAGCTGTTTAGCGGCATCTTCAAAACCCCGCATGCGGGTCATTAACTCATTTCTTCGGTTAACGGGGTTAGAGACATTCAGCTCGTACAACTCGCGCAAGCTGTATTTTTCATCCAGCTCGTTAACGATACTGATCCGCTCCATCATTTCAAATTGACGCTGCTTTTGATATTTACGGTTTTTAGCCGTCAGATCGCTGCAATAAATACCGGCGAAGCGATGTACCCGCCCCAAGTGAATCATCACCGTTTCTAAAGTACGGTTTTGTAGCACCCGTAATTTTCGCAGCCACCACCGTTCGCAAATCATCCGTTCGATGCAGCCTAGCATTGTCTTTGTTTTGTCTGGTTTCGGTGCGGTTAGCCCTTTTCCGTTAACGAAACTTTGGGCTTTTTCATAAGCGGCTATTTCCGCAACAAGGCGGAAGACTCCGTTAACGGAATTTTCTGTCCGTAATGGTTCGCCTTGTTCCGGAGTATTCCGAAGCAGTGCGTTAACGGAACTAAGGTTAACGTCCAGAAATTCTGAATTTCTGTCCCTGTTTGCGAAGCATTGTTCAAAAACCGTTTTTGAAATGATTTCAGAATCAATTCTGAAAAAGTTAAACAGCCAGTCTGAATTTTCTAAAGCGATTTTTAAACTGGTTTCTGAAATCAGATTGGCTGAACTCCGCACCACTAGCGAGCCTTTTAGAAAATTATCCAGCAAAGGCTGACGGATTTGGTTTAACTGGCTACGGCAGCTATGAGCATATATACGAGCCAAGCCCCTAAGTTCATCTTCGTTGGCATCGAAGTGAACCTTTAACGGTTCAGGTAACAGTTGCCGTATTTGCTGCACTGTTTTTCTCAGGTAGCTATTGGCATCGAACTGATTTTTTTCCTTCTGGTACTGTTGCAGCAACAACCGCTGAATCATCAAGGGTAAATCCTGAACTTGCTGCTCGACAAAAATCCGATCCGCTCTATCAAGATGCTGAAATAGTGGCGCGAACTCAGCATTTATTGATTGAATGTGCTGTGAGATAGCATGTTGCCGATAGTCATTCGGGATCATGGTTAGCCTCCAGCAGCTCGGCAGCTTGCTCTTTGGTGAGTGTAAAAATGCACCAGCGCATACCAAACATAACAAACTCATGCTCGTTCATGCGGGTGTATTGATAGAGGGTGTTAAAGGCTGTTTTTATGGGAAAGTCAGGTTCACCCACTGGAAAATCAAACCTACCAATTGAGCGGCCTGGCGAAGTGCACTGGGCGACTGCATAACCTTTAGCAAGCCATTTAACCAGCCTGATGGCTGAAGGCGTTAATTTTGCCATTAGTGAGCCTCCTTGCTTTCGCTCAAGTGCTCCAGCCGGTGCAGGCCATCGAGCCAGCGATCAAGGTCGTCTTTCAGGTAGCGAACAGAGCGGCCTATTTTGACAAAAGGCGGGGCAGCGGTGCGGCCTTTGCGGTTGCCCTCCATACGCGACTGGCGCAGAAAAGAGCGGCTCATGCCGATGTACTCAGCGGTTTCTATTTCGGATAAAGCTTTCTTGTTCAGTGTGTGCATGTGGTATCTCCTGTGCTTTGATGAACAAGGAGATAATCCAGTATGGGAAACAGCTAATTAGGCTCTTAATGAAAAAGTTAAGGTTCCAGTGAAATTAATTGATTCATTGACGAGGATCGGATTTTGAATTATTGTCGGTTGTGAGTTTGAATCGCGCCTCGCGATGGGGCTGAAAGTAGTATTAGCGAAGAGTATCGAGGTGACCTCGGAAATTCGGGACTGGCATCTGTTACTACTCGATACACGCACTAGCGGTATAGTGATTCTTAAATTAATAGTGATTTGTCGTAAAGGCAGTCGCTTCCGTTGCTTAGCCAACTTTAAGCATCGGAATTAATTTTTGGATTAATTATGCCACTTAAATCATCTGCTTTAGCATCAGAACACCAACGTCACTACCAAAGCCATTCCTTTGAGCAATATGCTGCCGGCCTTTTCATGGCTGATGGTTGGGAAGTATTTCAACCCGCGTTAGATCATGGACGTAAAACGGATTTAGTCATTTCTGATGGAGATGTTTTTTACCGAGTTCAGATAAAGTCCCTTGAAACAACTGATGAATCTGTGCTGGTAAAAAACCTATGGAAAAACTCTGACACCAAAATTGACTACGTCATTTACTTTTCCCAAAAAGGAAATTGGGGTTACATCATCAAGCCTTTTGCAGGTAAGCAAAGGAGCCTTAAGTGTGCCGGTGGGGTCAGGTTCCACAAGCATCCGCGGCATTTTGCTCAGGCGTTTGCAAAAATCTAACAGACAAAAAGATCCATTAGCACATGCTCAAGCTGTGTGCTGATGGATCTTTTTTCTTAAAGTACAAATCATATTTCCGATGGTATTGTGGGTATATGTTCGTTCCGCATTATTTCGGAATTTGTCCCGCCAGCAAATATTGTTTTCTACTGCATCGAGCAAGATGTTTTCTGTATCAAATTTACGGGAGTCTTCTTCTTGCAGGCTTTCATAATCCAAAATACGACAGACATTTTTTGCGCTGAGTTCTGGATGTGCTGTTATAACTCGGGCTAAAAGCTCTTCAAATTGATTTTTGTATTTAAACACTGGTGAAATTAGCTCTAGCTTAGTGCGCTTCGGTTCCGTCTGATTTTGATGTATTTCGCTTGATAGCGAAGAGCTGCTTACAATGCCAAGTTGAAGCAAAGTTTCATGTTGTACGCAAAGATCAGCAAGTTTGAAAGCAAGCCAATCAGGCGCTAATACGCTCTCAGGGACATCCCCCCATATTTCATCTGTATGTGCTGATGCTTCACCTGATCTTGATTTATCAATAAAATTTAGCGCTGTTGCTGTAGCTTTTTTAAGTTGCCAGAGAGGGTTAGTTTGTACTCTAGGGTAAAGTTTTGCATGAAAGACTTCATCGTCCATTTCATTAAGCGACTTTGGTTGCCAGCCTTGCAAGTAATCGTTAGGCCATTTTTCCTCAATGTCATAATCAGTGCTTTTTAAACGCAACCTTTTCCTTTGCAATAAGATAAATCGTTCAGGCCTGACTTCTTTTCCTGACAGAATGGGCTGTATATGGGTATCCGGTATACGTGTTAAGCCTTCATAGCTTACTGAGCATCGGCCAACGAAATCCCACTTGCGAAAATATCCGACGATGAAAAGCAGCGGTTTAACTTTGAATATAAGGGGAATCTGTCCTTCTTCCAGCAGGTATCGTATGTCAGATTCCGTAAGATCAAAGCGGTGTTTTAAATCATCCAGCCGGTAGTACTCTTTATTAATCATCATTATGTCCCTATAAATTAACCGATTAGGTTGACTGCTGCGGCTTTGTGTTCTGGTGCCAAGTGAGCATAACGCAACGTCATGGCCAGATCAGCATGGCCAAGCAATTCGCGTACTGTATTCAGATCGACTCTTGCCATCACTAGCTTGCTGGCAAAGTGGTGGCGCAGGTCGTGAAAGCGGAAATTATCAATACCAGCACTTTCGATCACGGTCGCCCAACTTTTACGGATTTCTTTTAACGGGCTGCCATCCGGATTTTTAAACACATAACCGGTACTGCCGGTATCTTGCATCCAGTGGCTTAGGGTATTGTGTGCTTCGGTATTCAGGGGAATATGCCTGCTCTTGCCTGATTTGGCATTTTCAGACAGAACGGTCAGGTTCTTGCGCTCCAGATCAATGCTCGACCACTTCAGGCTAAGCAGCTCTCCGCGCCTCATGCCGGTATTCATAGCCAGCAACACAATGGGTTCAAGGTGATCGGCAAAGTGTCGTTGGTTTAAATCGGGTAATAGCTCATAGCCTCGTTCTTGCCTGAACCGGTTGCCGCTGTCCCGTTGTTGCTTGATGTCTTGATCGCGCTGACGCATGGCCGCCCGTAAACGGCTTTCTTCATCAGCATTCAGGTAACGAACTTTTGAATTGTCTTCCTGATAGGCTTTCACTTTGTTGAGATCGTGGCTTTCAATCACGCCCCATTCAACCGCTCTACTCATACAGCCTTTCAGGCTGGTTAAACGCCGGTTGATGGTGGCAGGCTTAATGCCAGAGTTCTTTTTATCATTGCGCCACTTCTCGATTTCCCATGCCGTAATAGCACTGAGCTGATGATTCATTAAATGCCCGAAGTTGACTTTGAGATCACGAATAAAGGAATGAGCGGTTTTCGGATTGCGGGCATACAGCCAAGGCTGGTATTGCAGTTCAATAAACTTTTCCAGAGTAGAAACCGCCGCTTTTTTCTGAGCTTCGCGAACGGCTTTTTTCTTCTGCTGCACATTGATGCCTTTGGCAACTTCACCGGCTTTTTCTTTAGCAAGGTCTCTGGCTATGGCTGGGGTGATTTGACCTTCAGTGCCAAGCTTGTAGTTAACTTGCTTGCCATCGAGCCGGTAAAAGAGGTAATAATGGATCTTGCCTGCCGGAGTGATACGAGCATGAAAACCTGCAATTTCGGTATCATTTAACCGTTTGTCTTCAGGCCTAAAGCTCTTAATCGTTGTGACGTTGATCTTGCCTTTAATCGCCATTCCATTTCCCTGTGTAGCACCAGTGTAGCAAGTTGAGTATGCTTCCCTGAAACTGAATGAACACTGAAGAACAATGGTGAATTTTTATCTTGCTGAATTACAATGGTTTATTTGTTCATTTTTGCGGGTGGGTGTTCACCTAAGTTCATGGTGACACAGGGTTTTTTCGGCCTCCGGAGGCAGAGGTCTCAGGTTCGAATCCTGACGGGTGCGCCATAAATGAATAAACCGCCACTTCGGCGGTTTTTTCATTTACAGCACCTCGTAGGATGAGAACCTCCTTCGACCAATTTGCCAGGAGCAAATTTGAACCGCTTCAGCGGGCCCGTTAGGGCGAGGGCAGGGATAGCCCGAGTAATCCTGACGGGTGCGCCAAAACAAACAACCGCCACCTCGGCGGATTTTTGTTTTTCATACTTCCACGTAGCGCTGTTTACCCAAGCAGTCGCTGGCTATATCTGTGCATCCCTTCAAAGATGGGGTCGGCAATAAAACCTGGAAAATCAGCGGGCAGTTCAGCAGCAACCTGATTGATCACCGCTGCGGTCCTGGTTCCCATATCGTGCAGTATCTGTTCCATGGTCGATTGTGGAAAACCGACTTCATTCGCAGTGGCGAAAAAGTGCTTTGGGCCGATCAACCGGCATTCGGTTTTTCTTCCTTTAGAGCCTTTTAGTGACATCGCCAGGCGTAGGTTTTTATCATGCCGGCCCTTTTTAGATAGGGCAGGGAAGGCAGACAAGATATCGTATAGCGGTGTCAGCCTGTAGTGATCTTGTCGCTCAATAAAAATGGAGAAGTTTTTAGCGTGGCCATCTGTTGCGCCCAGCAGCCAGAATAAAACCTGGGTGCGCATGAAGGTTTCCCTGTCATGTTTGGGATTTGTCGCACCGAGTAGTTCCTGCATGATGTCCGAAATGCCTGGTCCACCGTCTGGTTCATATTTTCTGGCGGGGGAGATGCCTTTCACCTGACAGAAATCCTCTTGCGGTAGTCGCATGATCCAGCTGTTATCGGGGGACATTGTGCGATCAAAGCGCTCCACCGCCAGCGCCTTAACGCCGTCTGGTACAATCATCTGACAGTTTGCGGCTTTAAAGCCATAGGCTTTGGCGATCTTAAGGCACAGATACTCGTTCTCAACACTGTGTGTCATATCAATGACACGATCATGGGAGCGTATCTCGCCTATTGGCAGCTTGAGTATGTGGGTTGTTGGTGTGGCGTTATGCGGTAAGCACCAATGGCCTTGATGGAACAATAATGCTGTTTTCTCCTGCGCACCGGCCAGTGAAATACGAAAATCCTGCGTATCATCCAGCATGCCCAAGGGCTTTTTCGATTGATAGCCGTTTAATATCTTTGCTATTTCAGCATCTGTCAGTGCGCTTGCCTCGATGCGTTTTATGGCTGGTACATCTGCACCTGATGGCATCAGTTGTATTGCACCGACGCAATCTCTTCCAACCTGTTTCAGGATATCAAAGGGCTCCGTTGAGCTTGCTTTGAAGCGTGCAACCATCCGCTCGCGAATTTCGTGTGAGTCGGGCAGCAAGTTGTCAAAAAAGTTATAGACTTCCGGCCCTGCATAGCGCTCTGGTCGAAGTGTTAAAGAAAGCGATAAGCTTCGACGTCCGGGCGAGCATAGCCAATCCGTATCGTAAATGAACGCATTCGCCCCCCGACTATCTCGCTGGTACTCACCAACCCTGATCCCATTCATGTAAACATCCAGCCTGTCCAATTTACCAACCCTCCTGCCATGAGCTCTGGCCTGGCTCTGAAACCTGATCGCGGGGGCTGATATCCAGCTGTAACTGCAGCGCGGCAAGGATTTTAAAAAAAGTGGCTAACTTGCACGATTCGGGTTTGTTCTCAAAATCAGAAATGGTCGCCACCCGAAGGCCTACGAGCTGCGCTATTTCGGCCTGAGTGACCTTGTGTTTTTTGCGATACGCTTTAATTAGCGTACTAAGCTGCTCCGGGCGGGTGATATGCATGAAAGTTTATGCCAAATCTTGTTGGGTCTTAACTTTATACGCCTTAGCGTAATTAGTGTCAATATACGCTTTACCGTAATTTTTGTTCTTATACGCTAAGGCGTAATTTACGTGTGCTATTTCGCTGTTTATTTAAGTAAAACTAAATCCTGGCGGGCGTGCCAAAACAAACAACCATCCTGTATGAAAACCACCGCGCCAACATCATGTCAACGAACATCACCCGGTTAAAGCAGCACTAAAGTACTAAATCGAAATCACGGCAGCTCCCCTATAGTGGTTTGGCACCCCAGCTTGCTACCGGGGGAGTCAGAGGTCGAAACAAGGAGTCGTAGCGTCGCTGAGGTGTTCACTTACAACGAATAAAGATAAGGAACAACAGACGTGAAAATTCAAGTATTTAGCCGGGCCGGTGTTGTGCTGGCCACGGTGCTGTTCGCAGCTGGTTTGTTTGGCAAGCCTGCTGCGGCTGGCAGTTGGCAGCAGAATGTCAATCGTGGTGGTTTCAACAATGTTCATATCTACACGCCCGACAGTGTCTCGTCCATTGGTCAGGGGCGCGGCTTATTGTTGGTGCTGCATGGCTGTACCCAGTCGATCAACGCCTACCTTACTGCCAATTTAGAGCAGGCCGCAGACCAGTATGGCTTGGTGATCGCGGTGCCTGATGCGATGAACAAAGCCGGTTTTGGCTGCTGGTCGTATTGGCAGGGTACCAAATCCCGCAATGCCGGCGATTACCAAAACCTGATCAACCTGGCCAACAATCTGGTCGCGGATACTCAGTATCAGATTGATCCCAATCAGGTGTATATTGCCGGGTTATCTTCGGGCGCCAGCTTTGCCAATACCACGGCTTGCCTGGCTCCTGATGTGTTTGCCGGCATGGGCATTAGTGCCGGCCCCAGCATCGGCACCAGCTCCAGCGGTGCCATCGGCCCTTGTGAAACGGCCAATGTGGCTGCCCGCTGCGCTCAGTATGCCGGCAGTTTCGCCAGCCACTTTGAGACCCAGATTGCCTCCATTGCTCATGGCCGCAACGATACCACCGTCAATCAGTGCTACAACGAGCAAAATGCCAACGGCATGGCCACACTCTACGGCGTCAGCCAGTTAAGCGGCGAGAACCTGATTAGCCATGGCGCAGGCCGTACCGCCGATGAAACCTTGTGGCAGGATGGCCGGGTCTCGATGCTGTGGCTCAATAATGTGGATCACGCCTGGTCAGGTGGTCAGGGTGCCAGCGGTGCTTACATCAATAGCAATGGCATTAACTATGCACTCTATCTGGGACAATACTTTCTGGAGCACAACCAGCGGGTTAACCGCAACAGTGCCCCCGAGCTAAGCGCTATCAGTGTCAGCCAGCAGAGCAGTGTAGTGACGGTGACCGGCACGGCGACCGATGCCGATGGCGATTCCATTGTTGTTACGGCCAGTTTTACTGACAGCCTGGGTCTGCAGCAACTGGTGAGTGATGCACCGGATGCCTCCGGCAATTTTAGTTTGACCAGTCCGGTACTGGCGGATGACTGGTACCAACTGACAGTAACCGCTACCGATAGTGGCGGCTTGGTCAGCACGGCTTATACCGAGCAGCTGCTGATTGGGCCACCGCCGCCACCGGTACCACCGGAGCTGTCTGAATTGGCGGTGGTGATGGATGGTCAGTGCGCTACGGTCAGCGGTCGGGTATTTGATCTGAATCGCGATTTGGATACCGTCACCGTAGAGTTTAGCAATGGCATTGTGGTTGCTAGTGTCGATGGCGAGGTGTTCAGTGCCGAGCAGTGCCAGTTGGCCGGTGGTGAGCAAACTGCTTTGATCACAGCGACCGATCTGGAGGGTTTGCTTAGCGCTGAGGTGGTGACCTTCACCATTGATGCAGGCCAAAGCGGTACTCTGGATCAGCACATCAGTGCCGGCCGGCTGGATTACACCAATTACGCCAACTGTTATCTGCAATACGGCACCGCCAGCTTTGTGCTGCGTGAGCACGTCGTCAGTGGCGATCAATGTCGCTGGCAAGATGATGATGGCAGCTGCTTTGGGCCAACCCAGACTTGCAGCGGAGCCGCCCCGGGCAATGACGGCGATCAGGGCGGTACGCCACCCCCCAGCGATTGCGTCGCCTTTACCACCAACAATTACAGCCACAAAGTAGCCGGGCGCGCCTACAGTACCGGCAATGTCTTTTTACCGGATTACTTTGCCAATGGCAGCAATGCTGCGATGGCTGGTTCAACCTGGGGAATCACAACGCTGTCATCCTATGATGGCAGTTATTGGGAACTGGGTGCTTGCCCGCAGTAAAGGCTGTGGACTATGAGGTGAGCATCGGTCAGAAAAGACCGGTGCTCATCCAATTGCTGTGGCGCTGGACTGACAGTTTTTGTCAGCTTCTTTGGTGATAAAAGGGCCGGTGAGGCGAAACCAATCAGCCCTTGTTTTTATCAGCGCACCAGATGCCACTGGCTTTGCCGCCCTGCCAGAAAATCACTTATTGCCCGTCAAAATAAGTCCTCTGCTCCAGCATCTATTTGCAATGGAGGTATTCTGTTTGCCTCGCTCAGCCGGTTAATTGGCAATTACCTCTAAAATCAGTTCTATACTAATCTATAAATAGGCATAGCGACATGTTCTGGGTGTTGTCGCTTGCGGCCTTTTTTCGATGCAAGGCAATCCATGGTTGAGCTGATACCTTGTGAGCCTGAATGGTTTTGGAGCACACGCAGTGGTAAAAAGTAAGTCAATTTTGTGGCTCGTGTTGCTGCTGGGTGTTGTCTGCCTGGTATCAACCGGCCATGCTGCAGAGCGCGAGCCCGGATTGGAAGCACGGCTGGATGAGGCCTTTGGTTTAAGCCTGGTATCGCGGGAGCCACAAGCACTGCCTTTAATTTTGCGTGAACTGGACACCCAAATCCCCAGCGCGACCTATGCCCGGGTGCGGGCCTATCAGGCACTGGCCCTCGCCATACAAGACCATGCGGTGGATGAGGCTTTGGCCATGCTGGCTGGCACCCTCAACCAGCCTGCTGTTGCGGACAGTCCTCATGCGCAAGCCGAGCTGCTGCTTGCCCGGGGCGAAATCTACCTGCATGCGCAAAAGCGCGAGGACATGCGTGAATTGCTGGCTGAACTGCAGGCTTTAAACACCGATGAAGCCAGAGTGCAGTTTCATCAACTGCACTTAATTGGACGTGGTTACGATCTACTGCACAACCATGAGCGAGCTCTTCATTACTTATTGCAAGCACACGAGGTGGTGATGACCTTGCAGGACGATAAGCTGCAGCACCGCCGTCAGTTTATTAACTTGCATGTGGGGCGAACGCATGCCCGCTTGCGTCATTTCGAACGCGCCCGTCAAACCCTGGATAACACCATCGAAGAGGCCTACCGTTATGGCATACCCGATCGGTTACCCGAACTTTACATGGTGCGTGGCTTTGTGATTCAAGTCACCGAAGGACATACCGATGTTGCGGAGTCCGACTTCTTAAAGGCAACCACGCCACCACCGGGGGAGCCGGTTGGCCGCACCCAAATGCTGGCTTTCAATAATCTTGGCACCTTGAATCTGCATCGAGAGAATTTCGAGGTGGCTGAACAGTATTTTATCGAGGGTATCCGGATTGGGCGGCAGATAGGCAATAGCTACGAGCTGCACATTATGCGGTTTAACCAGGGCTATGTGATGGTGAAGCAGGGGAATTACGAGCAGGGCTTTCCGATTATGGAGGCTGCCTTTGCCGATTTTAGTCAGCTGGCGCCTGCCGGGATCCAGGCCGATATGCTGAACTACCTGGCCGATGCCTATCAAACCGCTGGCATGGTTGAACGGGCGCTCTCCATTGTACGGCAGCAACTGCAGTTGCGTGAAGCCTCGTATCAAGCCGAACGTGAGCGGTCACTGGCTGAGCTGCAAGTACGTTACGATACGCAGGAAGCCAGTTTGCGCATTCAGTTGCTCGAGCAAGAGTCGGCTTTACGTGATGCCCGCATTGCCGATCAGCAGCGCAATCAGCGCTGGGTGATGTTGCTCTCGGCGGTGCTCTTTATTGCGCTGGCTTTCGCGCTTTTTGGGGCGCGCTATGTGCGCACGCTGAATCGGCAGTTATCAGCCGCCAATCAGGAGCTCACCGAGCTGTCCAATCGAGACCCACTCACTCAGCTTTACAACCGCCGTGCCTTATCGACGTTCCCGGAGCAGCCGGGCGATTTGGTCATCCTGTTCGATCTCGATCAATTCAAGCAGATCAATGACAGCTTTGGCCACGATGTGGGCGATCTGGTTCTGAAAAGCGTCAGCGCACGTTTAACGGACATACTGCGAGCTGAAGATCTGCTGATACGCTGGGGTGGAGAAGAGTTTCTGCTGGTAGTTCGAAGGCTTGACGCTAAAGGACTCGACACAGTGAAAGAAAAAATCCGCGCTGCCATCGTCCATTCACCGGCTGAAGGCGTTCATGTTAATGCCTCGGGCGGTGCTGTGATGATCAAAGCGCCCACCGACACCTGGCAAGCGGCTATTGAGCGAGCCGATGCCTTGTTGTACCAGGCCAAAGAAAACGGGCGGGCACAAGTATGGCTTGAACTGGACGGTGAGCCGCAGGTTTGGCACCTGTCCGATGCAGAGACTGAGAGAGGCTCATCCCGCCCATACTGAAAATAAGCTATTGTATACGCTACATCATGTTGAGCCTATGACGATCAACAGTGCTAAAAACTGCTGGCAGAGGCCATGGCTAGCGAACCAAATGCCACTCGGTCTGCCGCCCGGCCAGATAAATCACCCGCTGCCCATCAAAGTAAGCACTTTGCTCCAGCATAATCTGAATGGTTTGATTGCCCCATTCCGGTAACGGCTGTTTGATATTGCCTTCAATGGCATAGGCCGTATTTGGATAGAGTGGCCAATCACCATTCACTGCGGTAGGTCCCTGATTATCCCACATGCCAATGGTGGGCCCTGGCGCATGGCCAAAAAAGCCAATCGGGTGGGTGTAGGTGCTGCTGTTAAGTCCTGCAGCCTTGCTGGCTATCTGGGTTGCCGCCAGGATTTCATTGCCGCTACGACCGGTTTTAAATTCGGCGGTGAGGATATCCTGCCAGCGGTTGCCCTGGCGCAGTGCATCGCGCAGACCTTGCGGTGCCTCGGTTTCATCGAGCTTCAGCACATAGGCCATTTCCTGAGTATCGGTACACATTTTTAGGTAGCAAATGCCAACATCGGTATGCAGCACATCGCCCCGTTGAATCACCCCTTGGTTGATGCTGCAAAACGGTTGCTCATCGCTGCAGCTTTCCCCCTGACGCTGAAAAGTGACATAGGGCATAAACCAAATGGGCAGGCCCAAATCCTCAAAGCGTTGCCGTAAGTACCAGGCGACATCGTCGGTGGTGGTAACGCCAGGGGTAATCACCCGCGAGCTAAAGCCTTCCGCAATAACGCCGCGTGCCAGGCCAACCGCATGCACATACACACTAAGCTCTGCCTCGGTGCGGGTTTCCAGCCACCGAACCACCAGGTTCTCGGCCGGCTCCAGCCGTTGTTGATACTGCTCTGGCAGCACGGCCAGCAGTCGCTGATGCATGCCCTTGGTCAGGCCATCGGCTTCCGGCCAGTGTTTTGAGACATTGATGCCGATGCGCTTAGGGTCTTTTGCCACAATGAGATCGGCCAGTGCCTGCCATTGCTCGTCCAAATCGCCGCCCGACCAGACCGATTCATAAGGCGCCCCAAAGGGGTAGGTGTTGACCGAGAGCTTCTCAACCGAGCCATCTGCCAGCCGGTTAAAAATCAGCATGGTGGTCCGTCGCGCCGCAAAAGTGGGCTGGGGAACTAAGCTAAAAAACACCGGATCTTCCACGTATTCGCGGTTAATCACCAACCACATATCAAGCTCTGTCTCGGCCATCAGCGCAGGCAGCAGGCTGCTCAAGCGCTCGTTCAGCATGGCATTTTCCGGTGCAATGCGATCGCGGTGAGCGAGCACACTGAATTGATCAGCCGATGCAATCACCCGCCCCTGTGCAGGCGTTTCGGTGGCAGCCTGAGCAGATTGAACACAAAGGCCAAGCAGCAAGCTGGCAACCAGCATGGGCATTTTCGCTTTAAACATGAAGGGCATATCCTTGGTAGTGTTAGCACGATAATTTTTATTCTTAACACACTTTGGTGGCGGGGCAAACTGGCTTTGCTGCGCTTGGGCGGGTAAGTTTTCTAAGTTGTTCGGTGCAAGCCTATCATGCAGTCAATAGTGGCGGTGATCAGACGGTCATCTGAGCCAATGGTTGTATCTGTGCGTACTCATACCCATTGATGCCGTACAACGATTTGGAGGAACGATGAAAAAAGTACTGATTTTTTTGACCAACCACGCCACCCTTGGCGATACCGATGAAGCCAATGGCACCTATGCGCCCGAGCTAACCCATGCACTGGATGTGTTGCTGCAAGCTGGGGTGGATTATGAATTAGCGTCCATCCAAGGCGGTAAAGCGCCGCTTTACGGCACCGATATTGAAGGCGATGCCATCAATGCAAAAATCCTGGCCGATGAGAAATTCCAACAGCGCATCAATAACACCACCGCTGTCGAGCAGTTGACCATTGATGACTACGATGCGATTTTTTACCCAGGTGGCTTTGGTTTGCTGTCGGACTTGGCAACTCATGAGGGCGTGGCCAGGTTAAGTGCCCGGCACTATGAACAAGGCGGGCTGTTGGCGGCTGTTTGCCATGGCCCGGCGGGGTTGCTGCCCATTACGCTGAGCAGTGGTAACAAATTGCTGGCAGAGGCTATTGTGACTGGCTTTACCCGGGAAGAGGAAGTCGATTACGGCACCATCGACAAAATCCCATTCTTGTTGGAAGAGTCACTGGCCCGTACGGCCAAGCAATACCGCAAAGGGCAGCCGTGGGGCGAATTGGTGATTGAAGACAACCGGGTGATTACCGGCCAGAACCCAGCCAGCGCGCATGGCGTTGCGGCTGCTTTGGTGAAACATTTGGTGTAGCTTTAGCAACAGCAGCATGTCTTGGCAGATATGCTGCTGTTGTCTTGACGACTACTTATTGGCTTCAATAAAAGGCACGGTAGCGTTCGGCAGCATGGTGGTAGGCAGTTTGCCATCCCAACGCTCTGCTTTTACCAGCTCCACCAACAGCGGGTTGTTAGCAAGCGCCGCGGCCCGCTCGCGAATGGCTTCCGCCTCGGCGTTACCGCGCAGCCGTATGCTGTCGGCTTCGGCCTGGGCCTGAGCCCGCACCCGATCCGCTTCGGCTGCAGCCCGGGTTCGCACGATATCGGCTTCCACCCGCTCACGCTCCAGGTTTTGCCGTTCACGCTCAACGGCCACTTCTGCCAGCATGCGCTGTTCGACGCTTTCTTCATAGGCCGCACTGAAGGACACGTCTTCCACCTGCACACCCAGAATAATCACTGGCCCGGTGACCGACCTTTGCACCGCTTGCGCCATTTCCAAATTCAAGCGGCCACGCTCACGAATGGAGGTGGCGGCATTGAACTGACCCAGCACAGTTTTGGCTTCTTCCAGCACAATCCGTGTCACCTGGCGGTCAATCAACGCCTGGCGGGTGCCAAAATTCCGGTACACTTCATCCACCCGGCTGCTGTCGATTTGGTAGCGTACCGACAGGTTCATTACCGCCGGTTGCTGGTCATTACTGTAGGCTTCCATATTGCGGTACAGCTCTACCTGCTCTTGCACTGAAATTTTGCGCACACTGTCGATCACCGGCAGTTTAAAATGCAAACCCGGCTCGGCCACGTTGATCAGGCTGCCGTAGCGGATCACCACGCCACGCTCACCTTCATCCACGGTGTAGAAACTGCCGACTGCAAACAGCAGGATAAGAATCCCCAATGCCGCAGCAGCTGCGGTAAAAATGTTTTTATTTTTTGCCATTATTGATCGTCCTTCTTCTTCTTTGACTTGCCGCTAATGATTTCATAGGCCTTAATCGAGCCCAGAATCACCAGCACTAACACAACGAAAAAGCCGATCAGTGATAATCCAAATCCCATAGCTCGCTCCTTCAAAAACAAGAACGGCTATGATAACGGGGTTTTAAGGCAAAATAACAATTTTTAACTCCGAAATTGCAACATTTTGTTACGAAGTAAAAATATATTCATTGCTACCCGAGTGGACTATGCCGCCGGTCTGCAGCTGAGCTTTTAAAGGCTCTCATTTGTGGGTTCACTCAGCATCCATCCGTGACTTGAGGCTGTCATGCTGCGGAAACATAAAGCTTTTACTCTAAAGTTTTTCTCTGGAGTGATGGCATGTCCACTGTTTCCCGTAGGGACTTTTTAAAATTTTCAATGTCTTGTCTCGCTGTCGCTGGTGTTTCAACCGTACTGACAGGGTGCAATCCTTTCACAGGGCCACAGGCACTGAGTCCTGTGGTGTTTAGTCATGGTGTGGCCAGCGGCGATGCCAGCCAAACGGCGGTTATTCTCTGGACCAGAGCTTTGCCTGCCGTGGCCTCGCAGGCCAGCGTCACGGTCGGGTGGCAGTTGGCGACAGATCCTGCATTTACCAACCTTGTTCGCAGCGGTCAGGTAAGCACCTCGGCGGATAAAGATTTTACCGTGAAAATTGACGTGCAGCAGTTGGGCGCAGGTAAGCACTATTACTACCGCTTTGTGGCGGCCGATGGCGAAAGCCGGGTGGGCCAGACACGGACTCTGCCGGCAGAAGGATTGGCGCCCTGGAAACTGGCGGTCTTCTCCTGCTCGAATTATCCGGCCGGTTATTTTCATGTATACCGGGAAGCCTGCAAGCGGCAGGATCTGGATGCCGTGGTGCACTTGGGCGACTACATCTACGAGTACCCGGCCGATGGTTATGCCACCGAGTATGCCGAGCGGCTTGGGCGAACCCTGGCACCGGATAACGCCACAGAAACCATTAGCCTGACCGATTACCGCAAACGGTATGCGCTGTACCGGACCGATCCGGACTTGCAAGAACTGCATGCCACCTTGCCCTGGTACCTGGTATGGGATGATCATGAAATCAGCAACGATACCTGGCACAGTGGGGCCGAAAATCATCAGCCCGAGACCGAGGGCGATTTTTTCGTCCGCCGGGCCGCAGCCGTGCAGGCGTACTACGAGTGGTTGCCCATTCGTCCACCCATGGGGGAAGAGAGCATCCAGATCTACCGCAGCTTTCAGTGCGGCGATTTAGCCAGCCTGCATTTGCTCGATACCCGTTTGATTGCCCGCGATCAGCAGCTGGACTACAAAGATTTTGTCGATCCGCAAAGCGGAGCCTTTGCCACAGACGCATTTCGTCAGGCCATGGGGGCGGAGCGGGCTTTATTGGGGGCAGAGCAGTTGCAGTGGCTGAGCGGGCAGTTGGATGCGTCCACAGCCAAATGGCAGCTCTTGGGACAGCAGGTGCTGATGGCGAAAATGCATTTGCCGGCAGAGTTGCTGGCTGTGACCGATTACAGTACTTTACCGGCGAAACTGCAGGACTTAACCGCCGCCAAACAACGGGTGTTGTTGGCACAGCAGCAGGGGCAGGATCCCGAGCCAACCGATCTGGCCAGAGTCTCACAGCTGATGCCCTACAACCTGGATGCCTGGGATGGCTACCCGCGTGAACGGGAACAGCTGTTTGCGACCGCCAAAATGCTGAATAAACCTTTGGTTGTACTGGCCGGCGACACCCACAATGCCTGGCACAGCGTGCTGAGCGATCAGCATGGAGAATTGGTTGGGGTCGAGTTTGCCACTGCCAGTGTTAGTTCGCCGGGCATTGAAAAGTACCTGTCAATCGCGCCAGAGCAGGCCGCTGGGCTGGCGGCTGCTTTTCAACTGCTGATCCCGGATCTACAATGGTGCAACGTGCATCAGCGTGGTTTTATGATGCTGGACATTTCGGCTGCGCAGGTGCAATGCCAATGGCAGTTTGTTGAAGACGTGCTAACCGAGGACTACCGGCTGGGCACAGCGCATCAGGCCAGCTTTACCGGTTAGCCAGCTGGCGTATACAAAGCCCCTGCGTCGCAGGGGTTATTGGGTGGGCTAGGGCGCTTCGTGACGGAACTGCCAGGACATGCCTGTGTCGTACCTGGCCGGAAAGCCTGGCCAGCCACTTTGCTCCGGGCTGGTTACTTGCCCCTCGCCAGGGGTTGGGCTCAGCTGCAAATAGGCGCACTGCTCTGCCATTTTTTTCAAATGGCAATCGAGCATGGCCAGTGCAAAGTGTTGATTAATAGCATTAATGCTTTGTATCGACCAACTTGGCTCGTGGTAATGGGCAAAGTCCATCGCATCGTGTCGTGCGACTGCAGGGGCTGGGTGTGGCGCAATGTTGTGGCGGGCATGGTGATAGGTCAGCAGGTATTTGCTGGGACTGCCGCTGTGATCATACAACCATTGCATACCCGCATAATCCGATACATCGTCTTGATCGCCCGCCCAGAACATGATCGGAACCTGCATCTGCTGCAGTGCACTGGCAGAGAACAGCCGATGCTGTCCGCCCCAGGGGGCGATGGCGATAGCGGCTTGCCAGGCCGGATCAATCTGACTATCGGCGACCTGACCTCCGGCACAGCTGTTCAACAATTGCTGCAGTGCCGCTGTTTGCTCGGGATCGGAGCTGCCGGTCAAGGCCTGAATGCTCGCAGCCGGGAAGTCAAAACAGCCACCCACCGTATTGATGGCGCCATAGCCACCCATTGAATAGCCAATCACAGCCGCGGTGTCCGTATCGATAACACGATGCAATGGGCTATTGGGTTGCCGAAAGTGTTCAAGTACAAACTGCTGATCGCGTGAGCGATGGTACAGGGTGTTTAAAAATCCCTGAAAAGGCGCTTGAACGGCATCGATTTCGGCGTTGGTTGAATGAGGATGATCCAGCGCAGCCACTACATAACCATGCGATGCCAGATGCTCACCCAGGTAAAACATCAGGGTGCGGTAACCGGTGTAGCCATGCGATAACACCACCAGGGGGAAACTATGTTCCTGCACGGCTTCAGCATCGCGCCAGGCGTGGCCCTGCAGCCGGAAGGGAAGGCCACTTTTGGTCACGTTGTTGTAGGTGGCAGGCACCGCGTTTACAGCGACTGTCGCCGGGTACCAAACCTCCAGCACCAGAGTGCGATCTTCATGCCGTTGGCTGGCCGGTTCCCACTGATGCGGATGAACGGCCTGCATGGTCGTTACCCCCACTGCATAGGGACCCGGTTGTGAAAGACTGGGTTGCAAAGCCGCAGGGCGGGCCGGATACAACTGCTCGGCGGCACGATCCGTGTTGGGTGTCATGGCTGCAAGCAGCAAGCCTGAAAGCAATGCAAAGGTCATGGGGTGAGACTTCCTTAAAAAAGGCTAGGCAGCGGGTGGAGGCTGAAGCCTGCACCCGCGTTGTGGAGGTTACATAAAGGTTTTGCGAAGCTCCAGCCCTACCATCCGTGGAGGTCCGGCAATAAAGCTAGGGTAACCGAAAGCGGCGCCGGTATTGCCAGCATCGACCAGGTACTCTTTATTGAACATATTGTTGGCAAACAAGGTAATCGCCCAGTTGTGCTGGCTGTTCTCCAGCCCTAGCCGGAGGCTGGTTTGCTGCACTGCGGCCTGACTGATATCAAAACCGGCCACTGGCGCATTGTCCTCTTCGAAGAAAACATCGCTGCGGAAGGTGTAGAGCACAGAGCCGGTCATGCGGTAGTGGCGACTCAGATCACGGCCGTATAGCACACCGGTACCAACCGTGTACTCAGGCTGCAAACGGAAGCGATTGCCAGCCAGGTCGCCATTGCTGCTGTTTTCATCTATTTTGGCATCAATCCAGGCCAGGTTGGCAAACCATTCCAAATCCGGTGTAATGGTCGCTTTAAGCTCGGCTTCCACCCCAATGTTGTTGGCATCGCCGGCGTTGTCGACAAAAAAGTTTCCGGCATCATCCTGCAGCGTCACCTGGAAATTGGTGTAGTCCTGGTAAAAGAAAGAGACCGCGTAACGCAAGCGATTGGCATTCAGGCTGCCTTTCAAGCCGGCTTCATAGTTCCAGACGGTTTCCGCCGGAATGATATCAACCCGCGGTACCACACCTTCTGCACTTTGTGTTGACCCTACATCCACCACTTCCGAGCGACGACCTTTGGACACGGTAGCATAAAAATTGAGATTGTCGTTTAAACGGTACAAGGCATTGAAGCGTGGCAACCAGCTGGAAAAGCGGCCGTCGGCACTGAAAATGACATCATTGGTCGATGCCACTGGCAACAAGGGCACGCCAGCCAGCACGGAATTGCCAAAGTTTGAGGCATAGCGGCTGGTTTTGTCTTCACGCACATAACGCAAACCCGCCGTCAGTTCCAACCGCTTGGTGACGGCATAACTCAGATCAAAGAAAGCCGAGTACGCCGTATGCTCACCAAAGTTCTGGAAATAACCCTGGTAGGGCAAGACGTCAAAGGCACCTTGGGTCAGCAAAGGAGTCAGCACAGTGACAGAGCCATCGGCATTGATGCAGGGTACTCCAGACGGAAGCATGCCCATGCAATTTAAGAAAATGGATTCTTCCGTACTAAAAGGAACGCGCTGATGGCCTTCTTCATCAAAATAACTGACGCCTACAAAACCATTCAGTTTTTGCCCGCTGTATGCCAAGCGCAGCTCCTGACTGAACTGTTTGCCGGTAGCATCCTCCGCAAACTCCAAAAACCACGCCTGAGTGCCGTCAGCATCGAACACTTCCAGTGAATCAAAACGACGCTGAGCGCTGATGCTGGTTAATTGCCAATGCTCATTGAGATCCCAGTTCAGGGTCAGGTTCAGATCTTTGACCGTGCGGTCAATGCCCAAATCGGCTTTGCCCAACACCTCGGCAGCAACCGGACTGCCGCTGGCTTCCACAAAGCTAAAGGGACTGGTGTCGCCACCGGTTGGTGCAAAGCGGCGGCTTTTAAACGAGGTGCCGGTATCCGAGTTTCTCTCGTAGTTGTACACCAGATCGATGGTAAGATCTTCACTGGGGGTAAACCGCAGCGAAGGACGGATACCAAAACGCTCAATGCCGTTCAAATCAGGTTGGTTGACGGCAATGTTTTCAATGTACCCCGCCCGTTCACGGTAGGTGAAGGCCAGACGACCCTGGACTGTCGGTTGCCCACCGGTGATATACCCCTGAACGCTTCGGGCAGAAAAGTTACCTAAACCGGCCGTGATACCCGCCTCAAAGTCTTCCTGTGGCTTGCGGGTGGTGACACTCAAAGCGCCAACCGAGGCGGCTGTACCAAACAAGGTAGCCTGTGGGCCTTTCACCACTTCAACCCGTTCAATGTCGAACAGCTCAAAGTAAGAACCGCGCGATCGCGAAATATCGGTGCCATTGTAATACACCGAAACGCGTGGAGCCGCCTGGGACGAACCGCTGTCCGAGGTAATGCCACGAATGACAAAACCCGGATTATTTGGGCTTTGCTCTTGAATAATAAGCCCAGGGGTGATTTCAGACAGCACATCCAAATCCACAATACCCAATTGCTCCAGCATTTCGCCGTTGAAGGCGCTAACCGTAACCGGCACATCCTGAATGGCCTGAACCCGTTTTTGTGTGGTCACCGTGATGCGCTCAACGTCATCCAGCTCTGCATAGGCTGCCATGGAAACACCGGTAAGGCAGGCAGCAACAACTGAACTCACTAAAGAGCGTGGAAAATGTACGGTTGTGAATAAAGCCATAAAATACACCCAAGTCATCCGAGAAAGCAGCTAGAGTAGTTGCTCTAAATGACAATTGGGTGATGATTTGTTGATGAAATGATGAAAATTTTAAGGCAAAACCCTTGCAAAAAAGCCCATCCGGCTGCGAAGCGCGGCCGCTCAGTTCAGACAGGCTGCGCTTGCTTTCATCGAGCAATCAATGCGCCAGGCTATGCAGCACCTCAGTACCATGCAACAAATTATCATGCAGTGGGCAACGGGCGCAGACTTCATCCAGAAACTGCTGCTTTTCTGCATCCGTTAAATCGGCATCAATGCTGGCGCTGATGCGGATTTGCGCAAAACCTACCCGGTCATCGCTCGGCTTGCCCATCAGGCCGGCCGGGTTGTAATCGCCTTCTACCGTAATTTGCATGCTGCGCAGGGTAATTTTTTGCTGAAAAGCCGCAATCCGGCCAATGGTGCCAATGCAACCACCCACCGCAAACAGCATCATTTGCAATGGCGTAGGCCCGGTGCCAGTGCCTTTGGCCGCCACCGGTTGGTCAATCATCACTTTGTGGCCATCAATGTCTGCGGCGATTGCAAAGCCATCGGCCATAGTGGCTTGTACGGTTACGGTTTTATTGCTCATAAAGTTATCCTTAGCCTTGATTACAAAAGCCCTAGCATAACGGTTGTGGCGAAGGCGTGTATGCGGCAGATCAAATTCAAACTCATTAAATTAATTTATTCTAATTTAAATCGCGGGGCAGCGCTGCTGTAGCAAAACAGAGACAAGCTTTTGACTAAAAGTCGTGTTCAGATCAAAGCAAGCCAGGTTCGTTTTGCTAATCTAATAGTCTGGGTTTCACATAGGAAGAGTAGCATGCCTACCACCAAGTTTACCCTCTGGCGTGAGCAGCGCGTGCTATTGGCGCGTGTCAAAGGCAGTTGGAACCGTCTCACTGCCGAGGATTTCAGTACCCAGTTTAAAGCCGAGGCGGCTCCCTTGTGCAACCAGCCTTGGGCGCACATCGTCTACCTGGACGACTGGCAACTGGGTGTGCCGGAAATGGAGCCCGTGATTCAGGATCTGGTGGGCTGGTGCATCCAACACCAACTGCGTTACGTTGCACAGGTCTACTGCCCTAGCATGATCAAAAAATACCAGCTCGACAAAATGATTCGCGACAGCAGTTCGGGCTTTGAAAAGCGGGTTTACCCGTCCGAGCAAGAAGCCTTTGCCTGGCTGGCATCGGTGGGCTTTGGCACCGACACTGCCAGCTTGCAGCAAGCCGGTTAGCATGCAGCAAAACATCCAGCCAAGATAGGAACAGCGCGGCGTACAAGGTGGGCGAAATCTGCTAAGCTGGCAGCCTGATTGTTTATTCTTGCTACTTAGAAGGAACCAGCCATGAGCCGTCATTATGAAAGCGCCCCCGGCCTGTGCGAGCAGCGCGATCCGGCCACCAACGACTTTGTCTTTAACCAAACCATGCTGCGCATTAAAGATCCGGCCGTAAGCCTGGATTTTTACACCCGGGTGCTCGGCATGACATTGGTACGCAAGCTGGATTTCCCCGAAATGACCTTTTCGCTGTTCTTCCTGGCGGCGCTCAGCGAGCAAGAAGCACAGCAGTGGTCCAAGGATACCGATGAGCGCACCATCCAAACCTTCAGCCGCCCGGCCATGCTGGAGCTCACCTGGAACTGGGGCAGCGAAAACGACGACAACTGCCAGTACCACAACGGCAACGACGAGCCCAAAGGATTCGGCCACATCGGCTTCGCCGTCCCCGACCTAACCGCCGCCTGCCAGCGTTTTGAAGCGCTGGGCGTGTCTTTTGTGAAAAAACCAGCCGATGGCAAAATGAAAGACATCGCCTTTATCCGCGACCCGGATGGTTACTGGATTGAGATTTTTGAGCCCGCCAAGCTGCCTGAAGGGCTGGCTGAGTTTTTGGGGTGAATTCTTTTAGGCATAGTATTTATTTTTTTACCTCACATGGGTAAGCCGTGCTGTTATGAGTAAAAATGTTGATATCTATCACAGGCAGGCAAAGCTGTTTGCAGCTCAATACGATGCGCTGAGTTTCGAGCAGGTACATGCGTGTTGGCGGTCGTTTTGGCCCAAAGAACAGCTGGTGCTGGATATTGGCGCTGGCAGTGGCCGAGACGCTCAATGGCTTTCTCGGCAGGGGTGTCAGGTGATAGCTGTCGAGCCAGCTAATGATTTGTTGCAGTTGGGCAAGCTAAAAACAGCTGAGCAAGTTAAGTGGTTGCAAGACAGCTTGCCTGAGCTTAAGGCGGTTTATCAGCTTAATCTCCAGTTCCAAACTATTTTACTCAGTGCTGTGTGGATGCATATTTTGCCGTCTGATCGTGAGCGAGCTTTTCGGAAAATTACCAATTTACTGGCACCTGGTGGCCGTTTTGTTTTAAGCCTGCGTTATGGCAGTTTCAGTGACAACCGGGTGGCTTACCCGGTAGGTATCGATGAAATTTCTGACTTGGCGAAGAAGTTTGGTTTGGTTGTTCGTTATATCAGTGAGCGCACAGCAGACAGTGGCGGACGAAGTGATGTTGAGTGGCAAACTTTAGTCCTAGAGTTGCCTGATGATGGCAGCGGTAGTCTAAGCAAGGTCCGGCATATTGTTGTGAATGACAACAAATCGTCTACTTACAAGTTGGCCTTGCTCCGCTCTTTGGTGCGTATAGCTGATGCGCATCCTGGCGCCGTTGTTGATAAACAAGATGGAACTGTGGCTATCTCCCTTGGTTTGGTGGCGCTTTATTGGATCCGTTTATTTAAGCGTCTGGTTGACAACAATATCCAGCAAAACTCTGATCCTGCGAAAGGGTTAGGGTTTGTTAAAGCGAACGGCTGGGATTTACTCAGTCATCTGACGGCTGATGATTTCGCTATCGGTAACTTTTACACTGGCCAGGATGCACTAGCTCTGCAGCAGTTAATGGTTGATACATTGGCTACTATCAAAGCCGGACCAGTGACTTATATCTGGCAAGGGCACAGAGATAACCGCTTGTTTGCCATCGAGCGTTCCAAGGTTAAGCGACAGAGCTCTGTATTGCTGGATAAAACCTTTCTTGATAGTTTTGGTCGCTTCATTTTAAAAGATGATATGTGGCATTGCTTTCGCCAGTATGGCTGTTGGATTGAGCCTCTATTGGTGCAGCAATGGATTACTGAAATGCAAAAGTATGAGCGGAACCAACAGCAGCAGATATCACTGGATACATACCATCATCAACTGCGTTGGTTAGAGCATCAACACGACACGGCTATGGTTCGAAAGAAGGTTGAGCAGTTGCGCCAACAAGGCATGGATGTCTGTAGCGTCTGGAGTGGTGAGCGGCTTTACAGTTATGACATTGATCATTGTGTTCCATTCAGCTATTGGCCAAATAATGACCTGTGGAATTTACTTCCGGCCAGTACAAAAGAAAATAGGCAAAAACGTGATCGACTTCCGAGTCAGTTGAGGCTTAAATCCTCAAGCTGGTTTATTATCGAGTGGTGGCAACAGGCCTGGCAGAGCGAGTCAGAACAGCGGCGTTTTTTTACAGAGGCGAGTTTGTCGCTGCCAAACCTCTCCGAGGAATGCCAAGATTTTGATGAAGTTTTTGATGCACTGCAGTACCAGGTGCTTGGTGTGAAACAGCGACTTCAGATGGGCGAATGGTAATAACCCCCTGATTAACAAAGCCGATTAATTTTTGTTCCGCTGCCATTTGTTAACTGGTACAATGAGCGTGTTTTTTAACCGCATATTTGAGGGATCAAAATGTCTTTAGCACTTGTTCGTACCGTAGTAGGTGCTGCTGTATTGGCAGTAGCGAGTTTTAGCAGCCAAGCGTCGTTGATTGTAAACGGCGATTTTGAAGCCAACCCGATTAACCCCAATTCCTGGACCTGGAAACCATCCAGCGAAGTGCCAGGCTGGCAGGGCAGCAACATTGAAATCTGGAACTCGATGAATGGTGTGCAGGCGATGACCGGCAATCATTTTATTGAGCTGAATGCGCATGGTGGCAATACCGGCGCCTGGTCCATTTTCCAGAGCTTTGCCACGGATATTGGCCAGAGCTATGAGCTGAGCTTTTATTACCGCGCCCGGAACGGCAGCAATGAACAGTTCGAAGTGACGGTAGCGGATTTGAGCCAAACGCTGAACGAACACACCAACCAAGGCTGGAGCTTCTTTAGCAGCAGCTTTGTCGCCACCGATACCAATACCACCTTGCGCTTTACTTCGCACAACAGCGGCACCATCGGCAACTTTCTGGATGGTGTGAGCGTGGTGGCGCAACAAGGTGTGGCAGCAGTGTCTGCCCCGGCAACCTTTGGTGTGTTTGCTGCTGGTTTATTGGCGTTAGGCCTGACTCGCCGCAGCCGTCACAAGGGCTAAGTTTGCTTCATCTTCGTTAAAGCCGCCTTGTGCGGCTTTTTTGTTGCCAGTGCTCTGGCGACTGTTCCTAGGCTTCAGCCAACCAACGCCCAAAGCCTGCCATTAACCGTGCCTTTTTCCGCTGTCGTTGCACCTGTGCTAAAGTAGCCGGCGGTTTAACGACAGAGGATAACCCATGGTTCCTTTCTTCTCCGGCCGCCTGACGGCGGTTCTGACTTTATCGGCCAGCCTGCTGTGGACTGGCCTGGCCCAGGCCGAGGCGCCAAGACCCCTGACGCCTGAAGACCTGTGGGCGGTACAACGGCCATCGGCACCGGTGATGGCGCCGGATGGTAAAAGTGCGCTGTACGGTGTGAGCAGCTACAGCATGGAAACCGACCGCGGCACCACAGCCCTGCATTGGCTGAACCTGCAAACTGGCCAAAGCCAACAGCTGACCTTTCCGGCCAGTGGCAGCGACAGCGGGGCGGTGTGGCGGCCCGATGGCAGCAAGATTGCCTTTGTGTCGCGCCGTCAGGCCGAGCGCAACCAGATTTTTGTGATGCGGATGGATGGTGGTGAGCCACGCCAGCTGACCGATTTGCCGGTAGCGGTGTCGGCCGTGCAGTGGATGCCGGATGGCCAGAGCCTGGTGTTTATGGCCCAGGTGCCAGCCGACTTTGACGGCGACTTTGCTGCATTGAAAGAGCAGCAAGCTGAAAAGGCCAAATCCAAAGTCTCGGCCTTTGTCACCGAAAACCGTTTGTACCGGCATTGGGATCGCTTCTTAGAGCAAGATGCGTATCCGCGGCTGTTTCGGGTGCAACTGGCCAGCGGCGATGTCACTGAGCTGACACCGGGTTGGCAGCGGTATTTCAACATTGGCGGTGGCATCAGCTACGACATCTCGCCCGATGGCCGGCAAATTGCGCTGACGGCCAATACCACCGAGCCCCCTTTTGATGACTTTAAAGCCGATGTGCTGTTGCTGCAAACCGATGGCAGTGGCAGCTACGTTAATCTGAGCGCGGACAATACCGGTCGCGACATCAATCCGGTGTTTAGCCCGGATGGTCGCTACCTGCTGTGGGGCCGCAGCTTGCGCACGGATTTCTACGCCGATCAGATCAATTTAGTGCAATACGACTTGCGCAACGGCCAGAGCCGCATTTTGACCCAGGATTTTGATCTTACTCCGGTCAACTGGCAGTATTCGCGCAATGGCCGGCAGATCTTCTTCCAGGCCGATGACAGGGCCATGACCTCCCTGTTTGCCATGCCGGCGCGAGGCGGTGCCATTCGTGAGGTGCTGCGAGGCGGTACCAATACTGGCCTGGCTGAGACCGCCGATGGCCGCTTGCTGTTTGTGCATCACGGCCTGACCCAGATGCCGGAGCTGTTCAGTGTGCGGGTAAACGGCCGTGACCGCCGCCAGATCACTCAGCTGAATCAGGCGCTGCAAGACAGCATCGACTGGGGCAAGGTCGAGAATGTGACCTACGCTGGCGCCAACGATGCCCCGGTGCAGATGTTTGTGGTTTATCCGCCGAACTTTGATGCCAGCAAAAAGTGGCCAGTCTTAAACCTGCTGCACGGTGGCCCGCACGGCTTCTTTGGTGATACCTTTCATTTTCGCTGGAACGCTCAGGTGTTTGCCGCTGCCGGTTACATCACCATTCTGCCTAATTTCCATGGCTCCACCAGCTTTGGCCAGGACTTTGCCATTTCGATTCATGGCGATCACCCAACCAAGCCTTTTATCGACTCGGAGCGGGCCGTCGACTTTATGCTGCAGCGTCCCTATGTCGACGGCAATCGGCTGGCAGCAGCCGGCGGCAGCTACGGTGGCTACCTGGTGAGCTGGATAGCCGGCCATACCGACCGTTATCAGGCGCTGATTAACCACGCCGGGGTCTACAACCTGAAAGGTCAGTTTGCCTCCGATACCACAGCGCACCGGGTGCATGCCTATGGCGGAGCGCCCTGGGATGGCATGGAGAACGTGCTGCGTTTTAGCCCTTCGATGCATGCCGCCAACTTTAAAACCCCAATGCTGATCATCCACGGTGAGCTGGATTACCGGGTGCCGGTGACCCAGGGTTTTGAAATCTATGGTGTCTACAAAGGCATGGGGCTGGATGCGCGGCTGGTGTACTTCCCGGATGAAAATCACTGGATCTTAAAGCCGAACAACTCGGTGTTCTGGTTCAATGAATTCACCGGCTGGCTGGACCGCTACTTAGGCCCAGGCCCGAAAGAGTAAGCTTCGCGCATTAAAAAATGCATAAAAAAGCCCCGCCAGTGACCTGGCGGGGCTTTTTTTAGCTTGGTGCTATTTCAGATCAAAGCGATCGTTGTTCATCACCTTGACCCAGGCGTTGACAAAGTCCTGCACAAACTTGGCTTTGTTGTCGTCCTGAGCATAGACCTCGGCGTAAGACCGCAGGATGGAGTTGGAACCAAACACCAGGTCGACCCGGGTTGCCGTCCACTTGGTGGCACCGGTTTTACGCTCGACAATGTTGTACTGGTTCTTGCCGGTTGGCTCCCACTTATAGCTCATGTCGGTCAGGTTGACAAAGAAGTCATTGCTCAGCACGCCGACTTTGTCGGTAAAGACACCATGCTTGCTGCCGCCATGGTTGGTACCCAGCACCCGCATACCACCCAGCAGCACCGTCATTTCCGGTGCAGACAGGCCCATCAATTGGGCACGGTCCAGCATCATTTCTTCCGGCTGCACGCTGTAATCGGCTTTCAGCCAGTTGCGGAAGGCATCGTGCAAGGGCTCCAGCACCTCAAACGACTCGGCATCGGTCATCTCCTGCGTGGCATCGCCACGGCCCGGTGCGAAGGGTACTGTGATGTCGACACCTGCGTCTTTGGCCGCTTTTTCCACTGCCGCACTGCCACCCAGTACAATCAAGTCGGCCATACTGACTTTTTTACTCAGCGAGGCCTGAATGGCTTGCAGTACCTTCAGCACTTTTTGCAGCCGCTCTGGTTCGTTGCCGGCCCAGTCTTTTTGCGGCGCCAACCGGATACGGGCACCATTGGCGCCGCCGCGGTAATCAGAACCCCGGAAGGTACGGGCGCTGTCCCAGGCGGTCGCCACCAGCTCGGACACCGACAAGCCACTGGCCAGTACTTTGGCTTTCAGCTCGCTGATTTCGGCTTCGGTCAGGGTATAATCGGCTTTGGGCACCGGATCTTGCCAAATCAAATCTTCTTTTGGCACATCCGGCCCTAAATAACGGCTTTTCGGTCCCAGATCGCGGTGGGTCAGCTTGAACCAGGCGCGGCGGAAGGTCTCGGCAAAGTACTCCGGATCCTTGTAGAAACGCTCGGAGATTTTGCGGTAGTCCGGGTCCATCTTCATTGCCATGTCGGCATCGGTCATGATGGGGTTATGGCGAATGGATGGATCTTCCGCGTCCGGCACCTTGTGCTCTTCTTTAATGTTGACCGGCTCCCACTGCCAGGCACCGGCCGGGCTCTTTTTCAGCTCCCAGTCGTAGTTTAGCAGCAGCTCAAAGTAGCCGTTGTCCCATTGCGTTGGGTTGCTGGTCCAGGCGCCTTCCAGGCCGCTGGTGACGGCATCGCGGCCAACACCGCGGGTTTTGTGGTTCATCCAGCCAAAACCTTGCTCGTGAAGTTCAGCGCCCTCAGGTGCCGGGCCTAAGTTGGCCGCATCGCCATTGCCGTGTGCTTTACCGACGGTATGGCCACCGGCGGTCAGGGCCACGGTTTCTTCATCGTTCATTGCCATGCGCTGGAAGGTGACCCGTACGTCGTGTGCGGTTTTCAGAGGGTCTGGCTTGCCATCCACCCCTTCCGGGTTGACGTAAATCAGGCCCATCATTACGGCAGCCAGAGGGTTTTCTAAGTCGCGCTCACCAGAATAACGGCTGCCTTCGCTGCCGGATGGTGCCAGCCATTCTTTTTCTGAACCCCAGTAGGTGTCTTTTTCCGGGTGCCAGATGTCTTTGCGACCACCGCCAAAGCCAAAGGTTTTTAAACCCATGGATTCATAAGCCATGTTGCCGGCCAGAATCATCAGATCGGCCCAGGACAGCTTGTTGCCGTATTTTTTCTTAATGGGCCACAGCAAACGGCGGGCCTTGTCCAGGTTGCCGTTATCCGGCCAGCTGTTTAACGGCGCAAAGCGCAGGTTGCCGGTGCCAGCACCACCCCGGCCATCGGCAATCCGGTAACTGCCCGCGCTGTGCCAGGCCATGCGGATAAACAAGCCACCGTAGTGGCCCCAGTCGGCTGGCCACCAGTCCTGGCTATCGGTCATCAGGGCTTTGAGATCGGTTTTTACCGCTTCGAGATCGAGCGATTTAAAGGCTTCGGCGTAGTTAAAGTCGTTGCCGAGAGGGTCGGTTTTGCTGTCGTGCTGGTGCAAAATATCGAGGTTGAGGGCTTTGGGCCACCAGCTCATTACATTGTCGGTGGCAGCGGTGTTGGCGCCGTGCATCACCGGGCATTTGCCGGTGCTTTGATTACTCTTGTCCATGCATCACTCCTTGTTCAGGTTGGTTTTACTGAGCGTACTGCAGGTACTCACGCTTTAGCTGTATCAACTATAGACAGCAAACCACTGTGTCGAAAGTAAATTTTCCTGAATAGGGTAATCGCTTTTTTTGATGACAAGCTGGGCTTTTAATTGTGTACGCTCGTGAGACAGGATGCTGTAGTTGTTCATTGTCACCAAAAAAAAGCCAAAGCCGCTCAGTGGGCGTATACCTGACAATAACTGCTACACTTAAGCGTGATCTGAAACAGGATAACGAACTGATGTTCGGTTATACTGAAGGTAAGCCAACCGCATTTTGGAGCCCCTATGAGCAAATTTATGGCCTCGGTCGATCAGCGAACCAACCTGGTTGGCCAGAACCGTTTGGAATTACTGATTTTTCGGTTAAATGGCGCTCAGCCTTATGGCATCAACGTGTTTAAAGTACGGGAAGTGTTGCAGTGCCCTGAGTTAACGGAAATGCCCGGTGCTTCGCCCCATGTGCGCGGTATTGCCCATCTTCGTGGTGAAGCCATCACTGTGATTGATCTAAGCCAGGCCACCGGTGGCAAAGGCATTCAGGATTTGAAAAAGGCCTTTATTCTGGTAACCGAATACAACCGCACCACCCAGGGCTTCCTGGTGGGGGGCGTGGACCGCATCGTCAACATCAATTGGGAGCAGATCAGCCCACCACCGAAAGGCTCAGGTGCCAATCATTACCTGACGGCGGTGACCAAAGTGGATGACCGTTTGGTGCAGGTGCTGGATGTCGAAAAAGTCTTTGCTGAAATTTCCCCACCGGATGAAGAAGTCAGCGAGAGCCTGAAAAAAGAAGCAGCTCAGATGAATCTGGCAGATATGATTGTGCTTGTTGCTGATGATTCTGCGGTCGCTCGGGGCCAGGTCAAGCGTGCGCTCACCTCGATTGGGGTGAACATTGAGCTGGTTAACGATGGCAAGCAAGCCCTGCAGTGGTTGAAGAAAAAAGCCGAAGAGCTCGGTGGTGATATTTCCAAGAAAGTGCCACTGCTGATTTCAGACATTGAAATGCCGGAGATGGATGGTTATACCTTAACGGCGCAAGTGAAAGCGGACCCTGATTTGGCCAGAATGCATGTGGTGCTGCACTCGTCTTTAAGCGGTGTTTTCAACGAAGCCATGGTGAAAAAAGTCGGTGCCGATCAGTTTATTGCCAAATTCCACCCGGATGAGCTGGCTGCCGCGGTGGAGCATTGGATGAAAGCGGATAATTGACATCATAAAGATAAGCTCAAGCAAAGAGGGGGCCTGACAGCCCCCTATTTTTTTCCCTGAACATGGTAACTGATTTGAGCGCAAGGGTTCAGGTATTCCAGCACCTGGCTGGGTACTTGCTGAGGTTTCAATACTTTGTCGATGGCGATATCGCCGTCTGCCAATGACAGTACCGGCGCTTCCAGTCTTGGGATATCGGGTTCATACACCATAATATCCGGCTGCAACAAGGCGTCGCTGTTGACGGTAATCACCATCCCAACCCGCTCATCGCTGAGTAGCACCAAAGTGCCAGGTGGGTAGACACCCATTTGTTTGATCAACAGCTTTAACTCGGTTTCCGGTAATTTTTCCCGCATTTTTTTGTACATGTACGACAGGGCGGTATGCGGCGAGCGTGTCGCCTGGCCTGGTCCTGGGTGGCAGAGGTTATCAAAGGTGTTCACCACCATCACAATGCGGGCCAAGGGGTCAATGGCATCGCCTTTTAAACCTTTGGGGAAGCCGCTGCCGTCCATGTACTCGTGATGCTGAAAGAGTACAGGAATGGCTTCGGGCGGAAAATCCCCCAGCTTTTCGGCCAGCTCAGCACCGTATTGGGTGTGCAGGTTCAGCAGGTTTTGCTCTGGCTGAGTGAGCGGTTCTTTTTTGCGCATGATCTGGCTTGGTAAGCGCAGCTTGCCGATATCGTGAAACAAGGCCGCAAAACCAACCAAGCGAACCTGAGATTCGCTCAATCCGAGGTTTTTTGCCAACACCATGGCGATGGTGGAGACATTGAGCGCATGGTAGTAGAGGTTTTCCTGATCTTTTTGCGCTGTGGCGATCATGTGCATGGACAAGGCATCGGGCTTGACGATGTCTTCGGCCATTTTGGCGGCCAGCTCGGTTGCTTCTTCGATGGCGGTGACCGGCTGGCTGCTGAGCTTTTTCATCAGCGCATGCAGTTGGTTGAAGGATTGAGAGAAGGCCTTTTCCGTTTTCTGAATGCTGCGACGTCGTGCTTTTGAGGCTTCGATCCTGGCGGATTTTTGTTGCTGCAACTGGGCGCGGTATTCTGCGGCTTCATCAATTTGCTTGAGCACCTCATCGCCTGATGGGGGGGCGCTGGGTGCTGCCGCCAGGCTTTTTTCTGGGTAATGGTAAACAAAGTCCAGTTTCAGCGACTGAATGATCCGGATTTGATGAATGTTTTCAATGGTCAGTTTACTCGACATAAAAGGATGCTGCAGCCAGCTGAGGGGCAGCTTAATGGCATAGCCAATACGGAGTTTGGTCGGACTAATTTTCTCAGGCACCTGTCTTTCCTGTTGATGTAAATCCAGATTTCAGAATTGCAAGTCTAGTACAGTCGCAGGTCCTTCGCTTTGCGCAGGATCAGCGTTCAGGCTTCAGGATCTGTTGAGCCCAGTAGACGGCATCATGGTACAGCATCGCCAAATCTGCGTCGGTATGCAGCTGGCTGGCAAGGTGTTCGGCTTGCTGCCAGTTGGCAGCTTCATAAGCCTCAATCAGGCATAAAAACTGGCCAAGTCGGCCCTGTCGCTCTTCCAATGCCAGCCGAATGCTGTCGGGCAGCGGCAATTGACTCAACACCTGCGTCATTGGCATTTCGACCAACTCATCGACCTTGGAAAAAAGTCCGGTTAAAAAAGCCGTAGGTGGATCTTTGGGTTCGTTGCAGAAGCGGGCCAGTTCATCGCAGTAGCGTGCGCGTACCAGCGAGGTGATGATACGTGCATCATCCTCTCCAGAAGCCAGGTTGGACAAGGCCAACAAGGCAATAAACTTTTTCAGCTCGGCTTCGCCCATATACACCATGGCCAGTTTCAGGGATTCGATGCGCTGCTCTTTGGCGTAGGCGGAGTTGTTGATAAAGCGCAGCAGTCGAAATGACAACGCCACGTCACGTTCCACAATTTGGCTTAGCCGGTCAAAGTTGAGCTGCTCAGCACAGGATTCGCCAATCAGCTCCAGCAGGTTGAGTTTGTTGCTGCTTAGTTGACGGTGCTTCAGCATCTCAGGCCGGGCAAACAAATAGCCCTGAAACAGAGAGAAACCCAACAGTTTTAGCTTTTCAAACTGCTCAGCGGTTTCAACTTTTTCAGCCAGCAAAGTGACCGGGTGGTGCTTAATGCGCTGAATAAACTTGCTAATTTGCAACAGGTTAAATTGCTGAACATCGACTTTGATGTAGCGGGTGTAAGGTAAGAAAACATCCCACTTTGGATCAAAATCGTGATCATCCAGTGCCAACGCATAGCCCATGCCATGCAAGGCTTTGCAGGCTTGCAGCAGTTCCATGCTGATCGGTACTGTTTCGAGGACTTCAATGACGGTGGTTGCCGGGTCGATGGATGTTGGGAAGTGGTGGATCAGGGTTTCTGCAGAGAAATTGATAAAGGCCAGCTTGCCTGCAGCGATTTGCTCAACACCCACCATCAAATGATGCTCGGTGAGCAAACGTGAGGTGGCCATGTCGCCATCTACATTTGGAAAGCAGTTCTGCTCGCCATCACGAAACAGCAACTCATAACCATAAAGGGTCTTGTGTTCATCAAAAATGGGCTGACGTGCAATGTAAGCGTACAACGGCGAGCTCCTCAAACTGCATGGGCAATCTTTAGTGTAGCTGGTGCTAATGGATGCTCAAGCTGAATTAGGGCTGGCGCAGCCAATTTTTTAGCAAACACCAACAATACAGGGTGATGCCGATACCAATGACCAGCAACACCAAGCGATCGGGCCAGGTTGCCACGTAACTTAGTTTTGAGTGAGTAAACCAAGGAGCGACTATCATGCCTGCCAGGCCTGCGCCAATTGCTATGAGCCATAGCAGGGTATGTGCTTTTCCTTGCCGCTGCCGTCCGAGCCATAGGCTGGCGACCAGGACCAGGATAAGCAGTACTATCAGCCACAGCCAGGGCTTGGCTGCGTACCACAGGATCATCAGAATACCATCCAGGCTCATGCCATTTACTCCTTAGACTTTGCCATGCAACATGGCATTGTAAGCCGGTTGCAGCATCTGTTCTTTCATCATCCACACCAGCCAGGACTCTTCGGTGGGGCTGATAAAGCCAAAGGATGGCAGCAGTTTTCCTTCGTAGCCAAACTCCGACAAGATAGCGCGGCCAATGCTGGTGATCAGTGGGCAGGAGGTATAACCATTGTAGCGGGCGCTCAGTGGCTGGCCACTTAAAAAGGCCAGGATATTGCGCTCGGCCACCGGGGCCTGCATTTTGACGCTGGCAGCGGTTTTGCCAAAAGGCGTGCCAATGACATCGCCAACCCCAAATACATTCGGATAGCGGCGATGTTGCAGGCTGTATTGATCGACTTCCAGCCAGTTGCCGGCAAAAGGCCCATCGTGCCAGACCAGGTCGGAATCTTTTATCACATCCGGTGCACTCATCGGAGGTACCAGATGAATAAAATCATACGGTTCCCGACTGCGTGAGCCGTCGGTATGGGCGAAATAGGCGGTGCGGTTTGCTACGTCCAAACCAGTCAGGACGCGCTGGTCAAAGAACCCGACTTTTTGTTCCTGCCAACGCTGCAGTACAAAGTCGTTGTAGGTGGGCACCGCAAACACCCGGTTTTGATACGGAGTAAAAAAATCAACCTGAAAGCGCTCTCGCTGGCCGGTTTTCTCCAGCCGCGACAAGGTGGTGAAGGTCATTTTCAAGGGCGCACCGGCGCACTTGAGCGGGGTATTGCTTAAGGTAAATAAAGCCCGGCCTTCGCCTTTGCTGACTAAGGCATCGATTTGTTCGCTAGTCGCCTGAGCGGCGGCAGGGCTGGCATAGACGCTGCCAATGCCATGCTGGCCAATCATGCTGATATCAAAGCCTTCAATTTCGTGATAATTGAGCTGACAGCCGGTGGCCACCACCAAGAGATCATAAGTCAGTTGCTGTTGGTTACTGAGCTCGACCCGCTGCTGACGGGCATCGATGGCGGTCACATCCTGCGCCAGCCAATCGATGCCGTTGCCAAGCCATTGGCTGGTGCTGGAGAGCACCCGCTTTGCCGGCCATAAGCCCGAGGCTATCATGGTGTAACCGGGTTGGTAGTGATGCTCTTTCCTCGCACCCACCAGTGTAATACGGGCTCCGTCGATGCTTCGCCGAAGTCGATTCGCCATAGCAATGCCAGCAGCTCCGGCCCCCAAGAGTACGATATGGGCCTGGCTCTTCAGGGGCTTGGCCAGCAAGGCGACTGGCGAAGCCGCAGTGGCTCCGGCGGCCAGTCCAAGCAGCAACTTGCGCCGCAGTGGCTGAGTGGGTGATGTGCTCATGAGACCTCCTGGGCTCCAAGTTCAAACCCCTGCAATTGCTGGTGCAAACGTTGCCATTGCACTCGCACACCGCAGACTTTATCGGCACCACTTTGCTGCCACAAGCGTTCGGCCAGTTCGTTGAACCGATACTGCTGATCACAGGCCGTGATTAAGTTTGCTCCTTGCAAACGTTGCAGGGCGGTGCGGATCTCGTCTGGTTCTGCGCCAGGGGGCTGCAGATACGCCATCGCTTGCTGCATCTGAGCAAAGCTGGCGCTTCCTGTGTCCGCCATGGCATAGCGCACAGCCAGTAACACCAAAGAATCAAATAGCTGCAGAGTCTGATTGGTCATGCTTTGGACTTGCAGGTTGAGATGCCGAGCAAGCTGTATGCCGGACAGGTTTTGAATAAACCCGTCAGTAATGGCACCACACCAATCCAGCCCCAGACACCGATGACGCCTGTGGCCGCCAAAGCGATCAGTACAATACCCACGATCAGTCGCAGTGTTTTATCAAGTCCACCTACATTGGTTTTCATTGCAGTATCACCATTGAATTAGATTAACCTTAATTAAAGCTTAGCTGCAAAACGAGCCCAGTACCAGTGTGAAAAACAGCTTTACTTTGATCTGCGACACTATGTCGCAGGCTTTCATAAGAGAAAATTAATGTAATGATTGTATACTTAAGCTTTATCTAATTGTTGGGCAGTGGAGTGATTGCTGGTATGGAAGCCAGAGAAATTCAGTTTGTCTTTACTTTATGGAGAACGTCGATGTTATTTATGCGCATGCTCTGGTTAAGCGGGCTGTTGTTTATCAGCCAGAATTTGTTAGCAGCCAATGACCCCAGTCAAAGCAGTCTTGGGCTCTATGTGACGGCCAAAGAAGCCTATGCGATGCTGGAGCAAGACCCGAAGGCGGTGCTGGTGGATGTGCGCGATCCGGTGGAAATAAAGTTTACCGGTTTTGCCACCCCCACCAAAATTCATGTGCCCTGGTTGCTGACCGATACCAGTCGGCTGAATGCGGATCAGCAAAGCTGGCCGATGCAGCCGAACCCGCAGTTTGATCAGCAGTTACTGAGCCGCTTGCAACAGCTTGGCGTGCAAAAAGACGATGCCATTATCCTCATCTGCCGCAGCGGTGCGACCCGCAGTGCGCCGGCGGTGGACCGGCTGGCAGGTTATGGTTTCCACAATGTCTGGTCGGTGACCGATGGCTTTGAAGGCAATACCTTGCCAGAAGGACCATCCAAAGGCGTACGGGCGCTGGATGGCTGGCGCAATTCCGGTTTGCCCTGGAGCTACCGGGTGTCAGCGGATGTCGCCTGGACAGCCCCAACAGCCGAAACGGCACAGCATTAAATGACAACGATACAGCGCATCCGATTGCAAACCACGGCTTGCAAACCACTACGAAAACCGCTGTGAAAACTACGATGCAAATTACGATACAAATTACGATGATAACCACGAAGGAGAACGATCGATGAAACTATGGCAAACCCTGGCTTGTGCCGCTGTTGTCAGCACAGCCGCTCACGCTGATAACGATGTCTTTGTTTACCTGACCAGCTCGTCCTTGCAAACCCAGGGCATGGCGATGGTACTGGCCGGCCAGATGCAACAGCAAGGTGCCAATGTCTCGGTACTGCTGTGTGATGGGGCCGGCGACTTAGCCCTCAAAGGCCATGAAAGCCCGACGTTAAAGCCAAGAGACGTCACACCAGCTCAGTTGCTGCAGCAATTAATGTCTGGCGGCGCCAGTGTCGAGGTGTGTGCGCTCTATTTACCGAACAAGCCTGCCACCGCCGATGCGCTGCTCGATGGCGTAACGCCAGCGCAGCCGCCGCGGATTGCTGAAAAGATGCTGAATCCGGCGGTAAAAGTTTTTAGCTTTTAACTACCTGGCCGAGCTCAGGAAAACGGTCTTCGGGCCGTTTTTTTGCGCAAGCACAAAGCAAAGCCCTGTTCTATAGGGTAAGCTATCTTTTTAAGTGAAGATGAATATACGAGGTGGGCATGGCAACAAAGGCGTTCTCGGTTGGAAAAAAATTAACCCTGAGTTTTGGCTTGCTGGCGGTTCTGATGGTAGTGGTCGCCGTGGTCGTGCAGCTGGCACAAAACACCATGAATGCTGCCCGCAGTGCCGCAGCTGAAAAGCGAGAACTGTCCATCTTGCAAATGCAGCGGGAAATTGATCACCTGAACTGGGCCAATGAGCTGGCCAGCAGCATGCTGCTGCAACAACCTTTTCGCGGACAGCTCGAGCCCACCCAGTGCAATTTTGGCCGCTGGTACGATGCCTTTCGCGCATCCGAAGCGTACACCACGGCAAGTCCTGAACTAAAACGAGCCCTGGATGCGATGGATCGGCCGCACCGTGAGCTGCATGCCTCTGCCAAAGCCATCGTAGCAGCCAGCCCGCAAGAGCAAATTCGCATTTATCAGCAGCAAACCCTACAACATCTGAGCGATATGCGTGGTTATCTGAATGAAGTTGCGCAGCTTTTTCAGGCCGAGCGTGATGCCATTATTGCTAAAGCTGAGCGTTCAGACCGTCGCTCCATGGGCTTGGTCTGGACGGCTATGGCACTTACGATTGTTATTGCCATTGCTTTGATTTTCTTATTGCGCCGCTTGATTTCAGAGCCGATGAAAACGCTGAAGAACCGTGCTCAGCAAATTGCCGGAGGTGATTTAACCGGTGCGCCTTTGCAGGTTGCCAGTACCGATGAAGTGGGGATGGCGGCGCTGGCATTTAATGAGATGCAACAGCAACTGCACGACCTGATGGCAGGTTTAATCGGTAATGCCAACAAAGTTGCCGAGCATGCTGCGCATGTGGCGGTGATTACCAGCGAAACCGATCAGGATTTGCAACGTCAGGCCGCTGAAATCGATCAGTTAGCAACTGCCATGAATGAAATGGCGGCGACCATTGCCGAGGTCGCCAAGCACGCACAAAATACCTCGACAGCGACGCACGATTCAGAGCAACACGCAGAGCAAGGGCAAACCATTGTCCGGCGTGTTATTGACGCCATCAGCGACATCGCTGCCGAGGTGGAGCAGGCGTCAGGGACCATTACAACGGTGCAGCAGGAAAGCACCAATATCGGCGGGATCCTGGATACGATTCAGGCGATTGCCGAGCAAACCAACTTGCTGGCATTGAATGCGGCCATCGAGGCCGCCCGCGCCGGCGAGCAAGGTCGGGGCTTTGCGGTGGTGGCCGATGAAGTACGAACCTTAGCGGCCAGAACGCAGCAATCGACGACTGAAATTAAAACCTTGATTGACCGCCTGCAGCAAAGCTCCGGTGCCGCGGTGGCCACCATGCAAACGGGCGTTGAGAAAGCCAAAGGCGGTGTCGCTCTGGCCGATCAAGCTGGTAGTGCACTGACCGATATCATGAGCTCTGTCAGTTCCATCACCGATATGACATTGCAAATCGCCAGTGCGACCGAGCAGCAGAGCACCGTGGTGCAGGAGATGGATCAAAACCTGTTGAAGGTGAATAGCCTGACGGTAGAAACCAAAGCCCGTTCGCAGCAAGCGGATGCCACTTCCACCGAGCTGGAGCGGATGGCACAAGACCTGCTGGCTTATGGCAAGCGTTTTAAAATTTAACTCTGCTTGCAGGTGCCAACGCGGATTGGCACCTGCATAAAATCCGCACTAATTGGTGAAATTCACCAACCTCCTATTTTTCTCTTCGTGGCAAGGCTGGTCCAGAGATGAGCTTTCTGGCTTTAATGTTATTGATTTAAAATGAAAAAATAATTTTCGGTAGATGTGGCACGGCTCTTGAAAATGCTATTGGGACATCATTTACTCCAGGTAGAAAAAAGGGAAAATCCTATGAATGCACTGAACCGTTTTACCGATATCATCAATGCCAATCTGCACGCCCTGCTGGATAAAGCCGAGCAGCCGGAGAAAATGCTGCGTTTGCTGGTGCAGCAAATGGAAGACTCGTTGGCGGAGTTACGCACCCTGGCTGCTGGTCATCTGGCCGAGCGCAAGCAGCTGCAGCGCCGGATTCGCCAGCTGGATGTGGCCATTGCCGATTGGCAGCAAAAAGCCGAGCGCGCCCTGGCACACGATAAAGAAGATTTAGCCCGTGCGGCGCTGGCAGAGCGTTTGAGCGAAGAGCAAGAGCGAAGCAAGCTGCAGCAGGCGTTGGCGCAGCAGCAACAGCTAGTGGATGACCTGGAGGGCGATATCAGCCGGGTGCAAAGCAAGTTGGATGAAGCGCGGCAGCGCTACCAGCAACTGACGCGCCGGGCGGATTGCGCTGAAGTGCGTTTGCAGGTTCACAGCAAGCAGCATCAGCACAAAGTGACCGATGCACTGCACAAGTTTGAGCGTTATGAGCAAAAAGTCGATGATATGGAAGCGCAGTTGGAAGCGATGGATCTGGGGCGAGGTTCCGATACGGCGGCCAGTGTCAAACAACAGTTCCGCGATCTGGAGCAACAGGAGGCCATTGAGCAGGCATTAACGGCACTGAAACAGCAGCAACCCAACAAGGAGCCCAGTCATGCGTAATGTTATGATTGCTATCGCGTTACTGGCCATGATTGTCTGGCTTGGGCCTGCCTTGCTGGGCCTGGTGGCAGCCCTACTGGTTGGCGGCGTGGTGATGATCTTTGATGTGTTGATCGCCGCAGTGGTAGTGCTCTGTCTGGCCGGCCTGGCTTATTTACTGGGTGCTATTGTACTGAACAGTCTGATGCTTGGCATGGTGTTGGCAGGAATCGTGCTGTTGGTCGTAGGCTTTAGTGTGCTTTGGCCCTTGTTACTGCTGCTGGCATTGGTGTGGTTGGTAAGCAGCCGCTCTCCACGTCAGCTGGTTTGATAACCTTCTGGTAAGGGGCGTATAAATGCGCTCCTTACTGCTCGTTAAACTGCTGCTTCGACATCAGATTGACGGTTTCATGCAGCTCAGAAAACACCAGGACGACCTCACCGGATTGCAGTTGCGCTCGGACCTGAGCGACTTTTTGTGCTAGCGATATTTCCTGCTCGCCATAATCGGTGCCTTCGCGCAGTACATAGTATTCAATCAAATTGTTCAGCGTTTCTGTCTCAAGCTGTTGCCAGGGAATAATCACTGCTTCAGTACCTCTTGGAAAAATAGCGGGATCCGCTGGTTCAGCCAGAACACCGGCTTCAATGGGTTGCGGCCACTGACAAAGCCAACATGGCCACCTGAAGGCCAGGCCTCATGAAGCACCAGCTCCGGTAGCTCTGCCTGGTTTGGCACCACGTCAGGGGCCAGAAAAGGATCGTCTTGGGCGTGGATAATCAGGCTGGGAACCTGGATTGCGGGTAAAAACTGCCGGCCACTGGCGCGCTGATAGTAATCGGCAGCATTTAAAAAACCATGCAAGGGTGCGGTAAAGCCATCGTCGAAGGCTTCAATGCTGCGCATACCCTTTACGGTCTGGTGCGAAAGTGGAATAGGGAAGTCAGCAAAGCGTTGCAGCTTTTGCAGCGCGCTTTGTTTCAGCTGGCGCAGCAGGTAGCGCTGATACAGCTTGCTAAAACCCTGATTGATGCGTTTGGCGCTACTGGCCAGTGCCAGTGGGGCACAGACTGCCACAGCAGCACGCAACGGGTTTTGCTGTTGCTGCTCACCGCAGTATTTCATCAGTACATTGCCACCCAGCGAAAAGCCTACGGCCAGCAGCTGAGTACCAGGGTAGCGTTGCTGCAATTGTTGCAGCACGAAACGCAGATCCTCGGTTTCACCCGAGTGGTAAGCACGGGGTAATTGATTAGGCCGGCTGCCACAACCACGGAAATGCATCAGCACCACCGGCCAACCCAGCTGCTGAAAAGCAGTAAACATGCCTTGCACGTAATGGCTGTGCCGGTTGCCAGCCAGGCCATGCAGCAGCACCACCAAGGGCCCCTGGTAATCGGCGTTCAGGCTTTGACTCCAGCACAGCTCCAACTCATCGCCATCGGCCAGCGGCAGCCACTCAGTGGTTAAACTGCCTTGATAGCGTGGGTGCAGGTATTTGGCTGCCAGTGTTTGTAAATGGCCGCCTGGGAGCCACCAGGCCGGCCGAAAGCTAGGATATCGGGTCAAGTTCAGTGAGCCTTGTGTTGTCATTCATGCCATTTAAGCGGCGAAGTTTACCTGTTTTTATCGCAAAACTCCCGCCAGACTGCCATTACGCTTAGTTTACATTTGTTGTTTTACTGGTCTGTTTTTTGTTGTATGGTTGCGGTGTAAAATCAAAGGAGTGTTGAGTATGCGACGACGTGTGATGTTAACAATTGCCTTACTCGGGGCCGGATTATTTTCTACAATGGCAATGGCCAGCGAGCCAGACAACAGCCATCGAATTGGGGTGAGTTTCTTTTGGGGCTCTACCAAGGTCGCCGATCCTGAATCGGATCGGGAGCAAAACTTTTCAGATTTTAATGGTTACAACCTGTTTTATCGTTACCAATGGGATCCTCAATATGGTGTTGAACTGGCCTACCGTCACGGCTCTATGGGCATCGGTAGTGCGGTTTCCAATATTTTTTTTGGTGAACTGGAAGACATCGATTACCGTGCCATTAGCATCAGTGGCTATGCCGGCTATCCGTTAACGCAACAGCTGCAGCTCTACGCAAAGCTAGGTCTTAGCCAAAATCGGGTGGCGATGCAGTATCGCACACGTCGCTTCAGTGAAACTGAGGTTGGGGTCATTGGTGCAGTTGGCTGGCAGTATCAGTTTAACAATGGGCTGGGTTTTCAAACCGAAGCCAGTTACAGCTCTGGCAAAACCTTTAAATCTTTTGGCACCGTGCTGTTTGGTCTGAATTACCGTTTTTAGCCTTACTGCTGCTGGGTGTAGTGCTGGATTAACTGCAGCACCACACCCTCCTGCTGCATTCTGTCCAGCTCTTGTTGCAAGCGCTGCACCAGGCTGGCAGGGGTGTTGGGGTGTAGCGCCAGGTAATTGTCACCGACATCCTCTAACTTAAGCCAGGCTTCGGCACTGTCTTCGTCTGCGCCATGTTTTTGCAACCAGCTGCGCACGGAGCGTCTGGAGCCAACCAACAAATCGATGCGCTTGGCCAAAAACAACGGCACCGGCTCGGATTTGGTGGCAAAGTCGAGCATGTTGATACCGTACTGAAAGCCTCGTTCTTTAAAGTAGCTTTCATAGACATCGCCACGGGCAACCGCCAACCGAAAAGCTTTGGCTTCCTCCAGGTCGGCAGGATTCACTTCGGCTCTGCCACGTAAGCGAAACAAATACCCCCAGTCGGATGCCAGGGGACCAACCCACTGAAACAAAGCTTCACGCGCTTCATTGCGTGAGGTGGAGAACACCCCGCTCATGGGCTGCTGCTGCGCCTGCTCAAAGGCTCTGGGCCAGGGCAGCAGCTCAAACTGGCACTTGACCTGAGTTCGCTCGCAAAGCTGTCGCAGCAAGGCCACATTGATGCCATCGACCTTGTCCTGTTCCAGGTAGCTGTAGGGTGGCATGTGCTCGGTGTATAGCTGAAGCTGGATGGCAGGTATTTCGGCCCAGACGGCAAGACTGAACAAGGCCCACAGCAAGCACCAACGCATCATCGCTCTCCATTCATGCAGACTGATACCAGCTTAGCGCAGAAAGGCCGGACCAGCCACCGTCGATTTGTACCCTCTTTCAGGTTATGATGCAAACGGATGCTGCAGACACCTGAGGAACCCATGAAACGCCGGGCTTTTTTACAACTTGCTGTTGCGACCCCAGTGGTGCTGTGGACCGGCCTGCATATTGGTGCCACGCTGCGACGGCCATCTTTGCAGGCATTAACCAATTATTTGGAACGCTTGCCCTTGGCGCAATTGCAGGCTACGGGCGACTGGGGAGTCAGTGAGATTTTTCAGCATTGCGCCCAAAGCGTGCGCTATTCGCGTATTGGCTATCCAGAGCAGCACTCCCGACTGTTTCAGTTGACGGTCGGTGGTATGGCATTAGCGGCTTTTAGCACCGCCGGCAATATGCGGCATTCGTTGAATGAGCCTTTACCCGGAGCCCCCAAATTGCGCGCCACTGTGCCTGTGGATGTTGCTCATGCCGAGCTCATTTCAGAGTTGGAGCAGTTTATACGTTGGCAAGGGCCGCTGGCACCGCATTTTGCGTATGGCCGTTTAAGCAAAGCGCAATACTACAATGCCCATTGGCTGCATCTGCAGGATCATCTGCAGGAGATAACGCTGGTGTAAGCATCGGCTTTTTCGGCTACAGCCAGCGCCGGGTTTGCTGGCAGTAGTGCTGCCAACTGTCGCCAAAACGCTCGGCCAGCGCCCGTTCCTCTGGCATTATTTGCCAATACTGCAACCAGAACACAAAGAGCGGCAGCCATAAAAAGCTGCTCAGGCTGTGCGACCAAAAGGATAGAGCCAGCAGCAACAACAGAAACCCCAGATACATCGGGTTACGGCTAAACTGATAGAGTCCATGGGTGACCAGCTGACTGCTGCGCTCCGGGTAGCGTGGGTCAACTGTGGTGTTGGCCCGGCGGAATTGCCAAAAAGCCCAGCCACAAAAGATGCTGCCATCCAGCAGCAACAGTATCGCCAACAGTTGACTGAACCACAGCGGCCAGGGCGCTGGCCAACTGGCTGTTAGCCAAATCAGCCCGGCAAAGACCACAAACAACAGTAAGGGCGGGATTTTCTTTTCCATAGCACAGGCTCCACAACAGGTTTTTTGCAAGCATAGCAAGTCTGAACCTGCTCCGGTCAAGCAGTAAAGCAACTGATCCGCCTTGTTTTAACCGTCTTTAACCGGTAACTTAGCGACACTTCAGCATGAATTTGCTGCAAATATCGGCAAACTATCCAGATAACAACGATAAAAGACGGGCTCATGGCAACTCACTCTTCCTATTCCGCAGCAACTTTGCGCGGCGATCTCTTTGGTGGCTTAACCGCGGGCATTGTCGCTTTGCCTCTGGCACTGGCGTTTGGGGTTGCTTCCGGGGCAGGGGCTGCCGCTGGTTTGTATGGGGCCATTGCGCTGGGCTTAGTGGCTGCGCTTTTTGGTGGCACCCGGGTGCAGATTTCCGGCCCCACCGGCCCAATGACGGTGGTGTTTGCCTCGGCCATTGCGGCTTTAGGCGGCAGTTTTGAAATGGCGCTGGCGGTGGTGCTGGTAGGTGGGGTGCTGCAAATTGCGCTGGGCTTGCTCAAAGTCGGCGGCCTGGTACGCTACATCCCCTATCCGGTTATTTCCGGCTTTATGAGCGGTATCGGGGTCATCATTATTTTGCTGCAGCTGGCGCCGTTAATGGGGGCAGCGCCATCGCCGTCGCCGCTGCAGGCGTTGGCAAAATTACCGGATACGCTGGCAGAGCTCAATCTGCACGCTTTAGCACTTGGACTGATGACCTTCGCCATTGTCTGGTTTACCCCGATGCGCATCAGCCGTTACCTGCCGTCGCCCTTACTGGCGCTTTGTTTGTGTACCCTGGCTGCGGTGCTGCTGGAGTGGCAGGTGCCGGTGATTGGCGATATCCCAACCGGTTTGCCGGAGCTGCATCTGCCGCATTTTAGTCTGGTGCAGTGGAGCCTGATTTTCACCTTGGGGCTGACCCTGGCGCTGCTGGGCACCATCGACAGCCTGCTCACCTCGCTGGTGGCGGATTCCATCACCCGTACCCGGCATAAACCAAACAAAGAGCTGATCGGTCAGGGCCTTGGCAATGTGCTGTGCTCCTTTATTGGTGGCTTGCCGGGCGCTGGCGCTACCATGCGGACTGTGGTCAATGTCAACGCCGGTGGCCGCACCCGGTTAAGTGGCATGGTGCATGCGCTTTTCCTGCTGGCCTTACTACTGGGGCTGGGCCCTTTGGCGGCGCAAATTCCGCTGGCGGTGCTGGCTGGTATTTTGGTGAAAGTGGGGCTGGATATCCTCGATTACCGCTTACTAAAACGCATTTCCGGCACGCCTAAACCCGAAGTGATCATTATGCTCAGCGTCTTTGCGCTGACGGTGTTAGTGGATCTGGTGATTGCCGTCGGCGTGGGTGTGGTGCTGGCGATGGGCCTGGTGACCTGGCGCATGGCCAAAACGGCACACATTCATCTGGAAGACGACGAACTGCTGGATGTGCCGAATGATCCAGAGCACCCTGGGGTACGACTGGTACGCTTGAGCGGCCCGCTGTTTTTTGGCTCCATGGCCGAGATGCTGGATCGGATGGACAAGGTCGACCAGGTACTGGATACCCACGATATTGTGCTGGATTGCCGCGGGGTCGATTACATGGACCTAACGGCGGTGTTTGCCATTGAAGACATGTTGCAAAAACTTCAGCACAAAAAATTGCGGCCCAGGTTGCTGCTGGACGACGACGCCCTGCGCCAGCGCTTGCTGGCACTGCAAAGTGCTGTTTTTACCGAACAAACGCTGTGTATGTCGGTGGAGCAGGTGCTGGACGGGTGCTGTACGTCCGATGAAAGGATAAGCAAGCCATGATCACCATTCAGCTGGATCCGCTCGAATCCACCGCCGTCATCGAGCTGCTGCAGGGCCATCTGGCCGATATGTACGCCACCTCGCCGCCCGAGAGTGTGCATGCGCTGGATTTAAGCAAATTAAAAGCACCGGCTATCCGCTTTTGGACCGCCTGGGAAAACGAAGCATTGCTGGGTTGTGTCGCACTAAAGCAGCACAGTGCCAGCATGGGCGAGATAAAGTCGATGCGCACCGATCCAAAGATGCGTGGCAAGGGCATTGGCCGGGCTTTGCTGCAACATGTGCTGACCGAAGCTGCGGCCAGTGGCATCACCGAGCTCTATCTGGAAACCGGTTCGATGGATTTTTTCCAACCCGCTCGTAGCTTGTACCAAAGCGCAGGCTTTGTGTTTTGCGGTCCTTTTGCCGATTACCCGGACGATGAAAACAGCTGCTTTATGCACAAAAACCTGCAGGCAGCTGCAGATATGTCCGAGCCGGTACAGCGCCAGCTCGATGCCTACAATGCCAAAGACTTAGCGGCTTTTTGCCGCTGTTATCACCCGGATATTGCCATTTACCGCATGCCGGCAAGCGCCCCTGCACTGCAGGGCCTAGACGCACTGCGGCAGTTCTATGCCACCGAGCGTTTTACCTTACCAGCGCTACGCGCCGAAGTGCTCAGTCGGATGGTGGTCGGCAATAAGGTGATTGATCACGAGCGGGTCTATAGCCTAAGCGACACGCCATCCGAAGTGGCGGTGGTATACGAAGTTGACGCTGGCCGGATAAAAACCTGCTGGTTTTATCCCTCACGCTAAATCCTGTTGGCCCTCAGCGGCGTATTGCCTCTGTAGGGTGACGGTGAGGGCTTGGCGTGAAACTCTGGATTCTCATACTTTTGTTGCCATTTAGCCTGCCAGCGGATGAGCTGGCATGGCAAGCCTGGCGTGATGGCAACGCCGTTTTAATCATGCGCCATGCGTTAGCGCCAGGTACCGGCGACCCGCCAGGTTTTGTGCTGCAAGACTGCAGCACCCAGCGTAATCTGAATGCACAAGGTCGTCAGCAGGCCCAGGCCTGGGGTGATCTTCTGCAGCAAAAAACAGCTGCCGATGTGCAGATTTTTAGCAGTGAATGGTGCCGCTGCCTTGAAACCGGTGAGCTGATGGCGCTTTCAGCGGTTGAACCCTTGCCACTGCTGAATTCATTCTTTGCCGGCCGTGGTGACAGGCAGGCACAAACCAGCGGATTGAGAGCATTTCTGGCGCAGACTCCCTTGAGCACACCTACAGTGCTGATTACGCATCAGGTCAATATCACCGCACTGACCGGCATTTTCCCCGCTTCCGGCGAAGGCTTACTGTTAGCCTTGCCGCTAACCGACCCCGTGACTGTGCTGGCACGGGTGCCGCCGGAGTGACAGAATGCAAGTTCAAATGAATTTTTCGGGGTAGTAAGCCGACAGGTTGTGTCGCATTACAAGCACACTGCTATCAGTTGGCAATGTACCTTTTTATAGGAGATAGCTCATTCAAGGTGACAAAGCGATAGTCCTGGTGAAATAGCTCTTTGATCATCAATGGCAGTGCTTCGCCAGAGCCGTAAAAGCACTGTTGGCAAGGTTTCCGAAATGATATAGTTGCGCTCAATTTGTTATCTTCGTCCTTTCAACTGTATGGAAGCAGTATCAATGCCTTGCTTTGTTTCTCCTCTACGCTACCTTGCGTTGGCTGCCAGTTTGTTCTTGTTTGGTTGTAGCGTAACGACGAATGAGACTGCCACAAACCATCCATCAAGTTCAGTTCAGCAACTACAAGGTGACTGGCGTGGAGTCCTTAGCCATAACAGTGGCTTCGATCAAGTGCTCAGGATGCGGGTTTCAGCGGAACTGCAAGGTGAGCTTCTTATATACAATTTACTTCAGATGCAAAGGAATCAGACTCCGGGGCGATTTGTCTTTTCTGAGCACGACATTACTCAGCACGATGGATTTTGGGAAATTGAATTGAACTCGGTTGTTTACCCTGGCCTCAACCGTGTTCGCCTTGTGCTTGCGCCGACCATGACTGGCTCTTTGCGCGGTTTTCGGCTGCTTGATATGCATTCTGAGGGTCGTATCCTGAGTCGCCAGAGTCAGGTTGAATTGATGAGGAACCAAAGTGAGTAACAAAACATGCTGGATTGGATGGCTATTAATTGGTTTGTGGCTGCCGGTGGTTGCTTCTGCGGCTCACCCTTTAGCAGGAAGCTGGCGTGGCGTATCTCATGCTGTGGTGCCTTATTTGGAGGAGTTCTTTTTTTATGCTGAAGGTTCCGGTTGTTATCGTTATGCCCTGATTTCCGATGCAACTCAGGGCCGAGCTAAGTGTTTTGAAGAGTCCCAACTGATTGAAAAAGATGGGTATTTTCATCTGACGCTGGATGATGCCATCAGCTTTCTGTTGGTGCTTAACTCGGGTGGAGAGCTCAGCGTTGTACAAATTGTTGAGCTGACAAGCATAGAGAACGTAAGCCTTAAAAGTACACGTTTTGTGAAGATGGTCAAAGACATTGATCAGACTGAACCGGTTTGGCGTTCGGAATTGAGCCCCGACTGCCGTTTATGTCAGTAAGACTGGCTCAAGCAATATCCGCTGCATCTTTTGCTGGCGCAGCCAGCTCAGGGCCTGAAGCCCCAAGGCTGGCTGCATCAGGCGGCCTTGAGTGTGATCTGAATATCACGAATAAGCAGCAGCGCATTCACGTCGCTGGCCGGGGCTTCTTCGCGCAAGATGCGGAACATCCGCTTTTCTTCCAGCGGCAGCGCCTGGAACTCGGCGATGATCTGATACAGCCAGATTTCGCTGTCCCACTCCAGTTGTTGCTGCGCCAGGTACTCCAGCGCGCTTAGTTTGCCGCCCTGATCAATCACTCGCAGGTAGAAGTTTTCCACATCGGTTTTCAGTGCTTGCTGGCGGGCAGCGATTTCTTCATCGGCCAAAAGCTCAGCAAAGCTGGCGCTGTGCTGTTCGGGTAAGACGATGGGGTTAGGCCGTGGCAGGGCGCGCACCAGTTCAGCCAGCTCGGCCCGCTCGCTGGCTTTATCCAGTGCGATGGCGGCCTGTGGCCGAATCGCTGTGGCCTGATTGAACAAGGCCGGTAACTCGGAGCGGTTGGGGTAATCGGCCGGCTGGTACTTCGGATGCTGGCGTAAAAAAGCCGCCATATTGGCGATCAGCAGCGAGCGGGCCTGCTGCTGGCGGAATTTGGCCAGCAGTTGCACCAGTCGTTTTTGCACTTCCAGCAAGCTGCTGTGGTGCGAGCTCAGCTGGTTTTGCAGCTGGCTGACCAGCAATTTGCGCAAATGGTTGTTGCCCTCAGACAGCTCAATCAACTCGTTGAAATCGAGCAAATCCAGGCCATCGAGCAAACGGCGCAATTGCTTTTGCGCTCGTTCGTTTTCGCGGATTTTATCGTCCAAGCTACTGACAAAGCCAAAGTCGCTGTTCAGCCGGTGCCAGAGGCTGTCGATGGCCTCTTCAAACTGGCCGCTTAAATCGTGCACATGCTCGGTCAGGCGCTGCAGTTGCAGCTCGGCCACGCTGTAATCGCCTTTGTACTGCGCATCGCGGTAGGCCTGCACCCGGTTGCGGATTTGCTCCAGCTTCTCCGCCACATCGGCGTTGATCTGGCGGCGGTTTTCATCGGCCACCATGCTGGCAATCAGCTCGCTGACCAAGGGCCTGAGTGCCAGTGGCTGCTGCTCGTCCGGGCGCCATAAAATACGGGCGGCCATCAGCTTTTTCAGCGCACTGTCGCTAAAGACGGTTTCATCGATATGGCCATCGAGATACCCTTGCATCAGCGCCTTGTGGTGCTTGCCCAGCAAGGCCAGACGCTCGGCGCCAATGGCAAACAGATTGGAGGCGGGTTCCAGTGGTGCCATCAGAGCAAGGCCTCCTGACTGGGGGTATCTTCGACCGGCAGCTGTTCTTCATCACGGATAAAGCGGATCACATCCAGCAGGTAGTCAATTTTGCCGGTGACAATGTAGTACTGGCGCTCGCTGTGCGGTTGCAGCAGGTAGCCGTGCTCTTTTAAACGGCGGAAAATCAGCTTGACCTGGCTGTCGAGCTGCTCGCTTTGACTGTTGAAGAAGCGATCGCTGGCCAGTGCATTCAGCCGCTGGCGCAGGCTCTGGTTGTCTTCGGTGCGCAGCACAAATTCCTGCAGCTTGATGGTATCGCCGGCGGTTAAGGCGCTGTCGCGGCCGAGGGTCTCCTGCACCAGTTGCAACCATTCCAATAGCGGCAGCAAGGATTGCACCGTCAGCGCAAACTGGCTGCTTAAATGCTCACGGGCAGTTTTGTTCAGCTCCTGATAACCCAAATAAAACACCGTGCCATCGTCGTTGCTGACCAAGCGGCGATTAAGCGGTCGCAGGTAGTGGTTGATGTCCTGCTGGGTTTGCTCCTGGCTTAGGTGACGAAAAGCATCTTCGTCCGTTACCTGGCAGATAAAGTCGCCGGCCAACAGCCGCTCCAGTAAAGGTCCGTGTTGCAGCATCAGCTCGCCTCCTGCTGTTTCTGCGCCAGGCGTTCGGCCAGGCGGCTGATTTTAGGTTGAATGCGTTTCAGCTGGCGCTTACTGGGATCCTGCTGGCTTGGTTCTATCAGATAGCGGTGCTGGAACAGCATCAGCACATCGGATTCCGGGTTCGGGAAGGCGCCAACAATTACAATGTCGTTCTGGCTGCAGGCCTGGAACAGTTTTTCCACATTGTGGTAGGCCAGGGTGCCGATTTCATCAATCGGCCAGTGGATCCGTACCTTGGCCTCGCCCCGCAGCAGCCGGGTAAAGGCCAGCAGGTATTTGCACAGGATCAGGTAGGCCATGCCGTGACTGGAGGATTCCAGCAACTGACGATCATTTTTGATCACCAGCTCGGAGCCGCCTTCACTTAAATGCAGCTCCAGCCGCAGCAAGGATTCAATGCTGTACTGCTCGTCGGCCCTTAGCAGCTCGACCACATCGGCCAGGGCGTTCAGATACTGATCCGACGGCAGTGCCTTACCAGAGTTGCCCCAGTCGTCGTAGAGCTTGGCGAAGTGTTTCAGCGGTTGCCAGAAGCCGAGTTCGTCGATGGTGGACAAAATCCGCACTTCGGATTTGCTGATCCCCTCCAGTACCAGATCGTCGGCCACGGCTTCGCTTAAGCGGCGGCTTTGCAGCGCAATGCGGCGGTTGATGTCGCTAAAGACGGTAAAGAATTTCTTCAAATCGCCGCCGATGTTCTCGCCCATTTCCAGCAGTTGCTGCTGGGCATCCTGCAGAATTTGCAGCAGGTTGTGCAAAATCGGCAGTTGCTGGCGTTTGCCGGCGTAATCCGGCAGTTTGCGTTTTTCGTGCTCCAACCGATCTAAAAATTCCGGGCCGGCATCTTTGCTCAGCAGGCTCTCGAAGTGCTCCAATGCCTGTTGCAGCGCGCTGTCGACTTTGCTGCGCTGCTCCAGAGCTTCGCCGGCGCGGGCCAGGCGCTCCACCACATCGGCCGAGGGGGCCAGGCTGGCCGGCGTGACACTGGCCAGGTGCAATTCGGCCAGTTTGCTGACGCAGGGTTTTAACTGCGCCAGTCGCTGCTCGGCTTGCTGCATTTGCTCCTGGTGCTGCTGCTTCTGCGCTTCCAGGTTTTTTTGCTGTTGGCTGTGATCGGCTTTCAGCTGCTCCAGCGCTTGCTTGCTGCTGCGCTGCTGCTGTTTCAGCTGGGTTTCCTGCTCCAGCAGCTGGGGCCGCAGCTGTTGCCAGTCCAGTTGCATAAAGCTTTGCCAGGCGCTTAATTCGTTCTGACGAGCGCTGACTGCCTGAATGTCGGTTTTTAACTGCTCTTGTTTTTGCTTTAAGTCGGTCAGGCGGCGCGGGTCAATGCCTTTGGCCGAGAGCTCCTCAGCAAAGGCTTGCTGCAGTTCGCGCAACTGGCTTTTGTTGTCGTCGCGCTTGCGCTCGAGTTGACGCTCCAGCTCGTCCATTTGCTCGTCGAACACCTGCAGCTCGGCCTGCCAGTCGGCTTTGAGCTCCATTTTCTGGTCGTTGTGATCGTCTTTTAAGGCGGCGAGATCCTGTTGCTGCTGCTGTTGCAGTTTTTCCAGCTGTTGCTGGCGGCTGTGCAGTTCGCTGCGACCTTGCGTCTGGCGCTGTTTCACCAGCTCGCGCTGCTGGGCTTCCAAGCGGTTACGGGCGTCGCGGGCGTAGTCGATGTTTTGCTCGTACTGGGTCAGTTGCCACTCGGCCTGATCCAGTTGGGCTCGTACCAGCTCGGTCTGCTCGTGCTGCTCTTTAAGCGCTTTTTCCGCAGCTGCTTTTTGCGCTTTGGCCTGCTCCAGCTGCTGGGCGGCACTTTCAATGCGGTGGCGGATGGCGGCTTCATCCTGAGCGTAATCCGGCGTATCGATGGCGGCTAAATCCAGCTGCAGACCATAGAGGCTGTCGGTCAGATCCAGCAGATGCGGTTGCAGATCATGGCGCTCCAGCAGGCTTTCATCCAACACCTTGCCCAGTTGTTGCTCCCAGCCGTGGTAATGCAGTCGCAGGTAATGGCGCAAACTGCCTTGCTCCGGGCTGAGCTGGCGGTGCAATTGCTGCAGCTGCTGCTCGGCGCTGTGCAGGGCTTTGCGGCTGGACTCCAGCTGCTGATCGGCCTGCTCACGTTGCTGTTTGGCGTGCTGGTACTGCTTTTGCAGTTGCTGCAGCTGACGGGCTTGTTGCTGGGCTTGTTGCTGCGCTTGCTCCAGCCGCAGTTCGGCGGCGCGCAACTCGTCGTGCTCAGCTTCACTGAGTGGCGAGGTCTGCAGCTGGCTTTGCAGCACGGCTATGGCATTGCTGCATTCGGTCAGCTGGGCGGCAAACAGTTGTTGCTGCTGTTGCAACCGCCCCTGAAAGGCTTGCTCCAGGTCGCTGAGCTTTTGCTCCTGCTGCTCGCGGGTTTGATCTTTTTGCTGCTGCAACTGCTTGGCTTTGGCACGGTGCTGCTCGCTCAGGCGGTTAAAGGCTTCGGCCAGCTTGGCTTTGCGCTGTTCGAGCTGACGCTCCAGATCGCCGTGTTGCTCCACCATCAGCTGGTACTGCTCGGCCAGCTCTTGCAGGCTTTCACGCCACAGCGGCAGCGCATCGGTATCGCGCTGCAGTTTCGGCATGTCTTTGCTGTCAAAATCGTCGAACTGCTGCTGCAAACGATCAAGCCGGGCCGTGGTTTCATGCAGGCTGGCTTCGGTCTGCGCCAGTTGGCTGCTCAGCTCCATTTGCTGTTGGCTGTAGCTTTCTTTGGCGCTGTGCAGTTGTTGGCGCAGGCTTTGCACTTGTTGCTCGGCATCGGCACGCTGCTGTTTCAGCTGCTGCTCGTCTTGCTCCAGCAACGGCTGCAAGGCCGCCAGCTGTGCCTCGGCACCATCCAGTTGCACGGCCAGCTGCTGCAGTTGTTCAAAATCCTGTTTCAACCGGCCAAGGCGCATTGACTGGCGCATTTGCTGGATCCAGTCCCGCACCTTGGCACTTTTTTGTTTGGTGGTGGGCAGGGTAACGCCGTCCTCTTCAAAAATCGCTGCCAGCATGGCTTTGAGCGTATCCATTTTGCCTTCTTTGGCGTGGACGGCGCTGACCAGCTTTTCGATATGGCGCAGCTTGTGGCCACTGTCGGCCAGACTAAAGCTGGCGGCCAGCCGGCGCAGCTTGATGCTGTCGGCATTGTTGCCACGCAGCGCCGCGGCATCGTTTTGGATAATGCTGCGGTATTCGCTGGTGGCGCTGATTTTAGCCGAGACTTGCACTTCGGGCCGGCCGCGCATGGCGCTGGCCCAATCGCTGTAGCTGAGGGCTTTGACGCCTTCGTCGCTTTGCTGCAAATAAAAATCGCTTTGATAAGGCGCGCCAATAAAGCGGTACTCAACCCCGCCATCGCTTTTTTTAGTCAACACGGCCTGACAGACGGCACCGTTTTCGCGCTGGTACTCGTACACCAGGTAGCTGTTGCTGAAAGGCAGGTAGAATTCATCAAATTTTTTGCGGGTTTTGGGCACCACCCGGTTTGGCTGCTCGCCATAAAATACCGGTACCAAGCGTTGCAGGGTGGTTTTGCCCGAGGCATTGGTACCGCAAATATTGGTGTGCTGATCCAGCTGCAACTCCACCACGCCAGGCAGGTGGGTGTGGATCAGCACAATACGAAGTAATTGAGACATAGCGCATCCTGTCTGCAGTCCGATTCGGCTGCTATGGTGTCATTTTTGTCGTGTTATAACGGCTATTATCCATGGAATAGCGGGAAATGCCAAAGAGGAAATCAGCGGTTGCTGTCAATGACGGCGCTGCCTGCAGTCAGATTGCTCAGCTGCTGGCAAAAGACGGCTTCAGCGCTTTGTGGTAGGCGGATGGTAAGGGTGACCAGATGGCTGTAATCGCTGCTTAATAGCTCGCCCTGATGCTGGCTTAGCAGCTGCCGTACTTTGCTTTCATCGGCAAAACCAAGCTGAATACGAAGTTCGGTTTGTGGGCTGACGGTGCCAAGCTCTGCCAGATTGGCCGCTTGCGACACCGCGGCCGAATAGGCCCGTACCAGGCCGCCGGCGCCAAGCTTGATGCCGCCAAAATAACGCACCACCACCGCCAGACAGTTGCCCAGCTCGCGCTCGGTCAGTACATGCAGCATTGGCCGGCCAGCCGTACCGCTGGGCTCGCCATCGTCGCTGCAGGCCTGCGCCTCGGGCTGGCGGGTGTTGCCAATACTATAAGCCCAGCAGACATGGCTGGCATCCGGGTAGCGCTCGCGGTAGTGCTGTACCCAGTGCATGGCTTCATCGCGGTTTTCTACCGGCTGCAAGAAGGTCAGAAAGTCGCTGTTTTTTTCTAACAGGCGGTGTTCAACCGGAGTGGCTAGGATGGTGTAAGTCTGCGCATTGTTGGTAGCTGTATTCATGGTGGCGCTAGTATAACGAAAAAGAGGGCCATCGTCTGTGCCCTCTTGTTGATGCTGTCACGCTTTTTTTATAGTACGTAACTGATGTGCTGGAAAAAACGCACCGTCAGGTTTTGGTGGTTGCCATCAAAGCCGATGCCTTTGGCGAAGCTGCGCAGTGCGTCTTCCACCTGATTCATAAAGCGGCCATAGCCCATTTCGGTGTTGTCTTCCTTGCTTGCTACCAGCACAAAATGCGCGCTTTCTACCAGATTATCGGCTTGCCAGAAGGTCAGGTACTGCGGCTCGGTGCAATCCGGGTTAAAGCTGATCTTTTGCAGCTCACGGTTTTTATCGTGCTGATCCCATTTGCTGTTGCGCACCAGCGGGGTGAGCCCATTGGCCACCATAGCGAGGCGGTCCAGTTTTTTGCCGGCACAGGCTTGCTGGAATTTATCCTGCAAATTTTGGTAGAGCGGGCTGAAGTCCTCACTGCGCTCGTGCAGCAGTTGTTGTTTCAGCGCCCGGCTGAGCGGTAGCGTGACGGTGACATAGGTGATTTCACTGTGCTCTGCTGGCAGCTCGCAATGCCGTGCCTGATAGCGCGGGTACAGACCACGCAGCTTGTAGCCGTAGCTTTCTTTGTGGCCTTTGCTTTTGGCAAAGAGGTCGTACGACAGATGCTGGTGATCGCGCAGCTTAATGGCGCAGGGCTCGGCCAGCTGCTCTTTTAGCTGCTTTAGCAGCTGCACCACTTTGCTATGGAAGCTGGCGGCTTGGCTGCGCAGCTCTTCGCCGGTGGCTAAAAACAGCAAGCGAATCTTTCTTGCCTGGTAATCCGGGGTGACAAACAGATTCTGGCCTTCGTGGTATCTGGGGTTGTAGAAGAACAGGATTTGCTTCTCAGTTTGAAAGGTGTAGGACTCGGTATGAAAACGCACCACGGGCAGTTTGTCATTCGCAATTAAATGCACATTGCGCAGCTCCAATGCATCGGCCAGCTGAAACAGCTGCTGCGCCAGCCCCTGATAGCAGTCGTCCGTGCTGGCATAGTGGCGGTAAAAGCCATCGTCCAGTTTGATTTCGGCCAACAGGTACTGGTTGGAATGGGCATTGGTTGGGATGTACACGCGATGTGGGTTGTGCGATGCCATCTAAGACTCCTTGGATGCTTCTTGATAATGTCCATCAGTCTAAAGCATGCCGATGATGGTTTTATTGTTCTGGATTAAGTTTTGTGCCAGCTGGTTGTTGTGTATGACTTTGCAGATAATCCAGCAGTTGAGCTGCCGGCATGGGTTTGGCAAAGTAATAGCCTTGGTAGAGCTGGCAGCCCATCTGCAGCAGCAGCTCGCGTTCATAGTCGTGCTCGACACCCTCGGCAATGGTCAGTAACTTCATGCGTTGCCCGATGGCAATGATGCTGGCTGTCATATTGCGACAGGCTTCATCATCACGAATACAGTCGATAAAGCTTTTATCAATCTTGAGCTCATCCACCGGTAGAGTTCGCAGCATGCTTAACGAGGAATAACCGGTACCAAAATCGTCCATGGAGACTTTGCAACCAAGTTGCTTAATGTTGCCAAGCAGCTGGCACACGTGGTTATGGTCTTCAATCAGAATGCTCTCAGTCAGCTCCAGGGTAAGCTGCTCAGCAAGCAGTTCGTATTGCTGTATTTTGCTGCGCAGTAGGGTCAGGAAGTCACTGTGCAGTAGTTGGCGCACTGAAATATTCAGGGACAGTTGGAAGCGCTGCCCAAACTGGTGCTGAATGGTGCTGATGTCTGCAAACGCCTGCTGCATGATGAACTGGCCGAGCTGGGGCATCTGGCCGCTTTCTTCAGCAACCGATACAAACTGATCCGGAGGGATAAAGCCATCAATCGGATCCTGCCAGCGCACCAAGGCTTCAACGCCATAGAGCTGGCCTTCATTGTCGATTTGAGGTTGGTACACCATAAACAGGTGTTTTTGCTCCATTGCAGCCCTAAGCCGCTGCTCGATGGCAAAGCGGCGCTGGTAGAGTGCATCCAGTGGTTTGTTGTATAAGTAAATATTGTTTTTGGTTTTTTTTGCTTCGTACATGGCAACATCTGCTGCCCGGATCAGTTCATTCAGTTGGTTGGCGTCGTTAGGGTAATGAGCCATGCCAATACTGGCACCCAGCACAAAGCGTAATTTGTCTATTTGATAGGGGCTGGATAATTGCTCAATCAACTGGTTTGCCAGCTGTGCGGTCGCCTGTTCGGTTGCGGCTGGTTGGAAAATGAGAAACTCATCGCCACCGTGGCGAACAATAGCGCCAGAGTTACCTACCTGAGCTTTAATTCTGCGGGTCACCTCTCTAAGAACTGCATCTCCCAGCTCGTGGCCAAAAGAGTCATTGATGGTTTTAAAGTTGTCTAAATCCAGAAATAGTAAGTAGCAACCGTCAGTCGAAGAATCCAGTAACTGCTCCTTGTATTGACGAAGGTAATTGCGGTTCGGCAGTCCGGTAAGCTGGTCGTGGGTGGCTTCAAACAACAACTCAGCCCGACGTGAGCGGTCGGCCTGCGCAATGGTGCGTACCAGAAAAAACAACAAAAGTTGGCTTAGAAAAAATACCAACAAATAACGCCATGCACTGTGCCAAAAGGCTTCCTGCATGACTTTGCTGTGCAATTTAGAAACAGCCCACAACTGATAATCGGGTAAATAGCGGATCACTGCCTGGATCCGGCCTTCAGGCAATGTTAGCCATGCACTGTAAGTTTCTTCCGATAGCCTGAGCTGTTGTAGGTTGGCGCCTGAATTTTTGGCTAATCTGGCTTGCAATTGTTGCAGTACACTCAGTGCGATCGGTGTCTGATAACGCTCTGCTGTATTGGGTGCTTCGCCGGCAAAGAACTGATAATAGCCATCTTGCTGTCGAAGCAAAGCGACATTGTTCCTTTTCGGTAAGAGCAATGGAGTGACAAAGTCACTTAGCTCCGACTTTAAAGAAACGCCGAGTGCCATCACGGCGACAGCTTTGCCATCGGAGGAGCGCAGCGATTTTCGGACAGGAAAAGTCCATGCATCTAAAGGTTCAATGTAATAAGTCCGGCCAAGCACCAGCTTTTCTGAAGCCAGAGCCTGCTCGAACTCACCATGATCCCGGGCGTAACGGCGCAGGTTACCCAGCTGCTCAATGCTTCGGTTGGAGCTCACCATCAGCAAATCACCGTCAGGGCGTGCTACAGCATAAGCGGTGGCATAGCGATTATTGTGCATCAGGTGGTCAAGCAGCCGGGTGCCTTGCTCGACATCCAGTTGCTCGGACTGCACCAATTGGACCAACTGATCGTGGTATAAATCGGCCAGCACTTGTTGCACTGAAAGCAGCGATTGCACTGAGGACGTTAGCTGCTGCACTTGAGTTTGTTGTTGCTGACTGTGTTCCTGCACCACCAATTGCCAGCGCTGATGCAGGAAGAAAATCAACAGCACGCAACTGCCGGCAAAGAGCAGGGCGAACAGAAACCAGATGTTTTGTCGTAATTTAGCCAACGCACTCCCCCGTCAAGCGGATAAGGTGTCAGTGTATACCGATATTTCTGGTTCTGCCTGCTATACGTTGTTTGCCGCAGCTAATCTTGGCGGTAGCGGGCAAACCAAGCCAGAGTATGCTCGGTTTTGGCAATCATCCGGCTGGGGCGGTTGGAGACCGCATGGGCCGCACCAGGCACCCGCACCATGGCGGTATCGATTTGTCGCAGTCGCAATGCCTGGTAGAACTGCTCGGTTTCGGCCATCGGGGTACGGCGATCCAGCTCACCGGTAAAGAGCAAGGTTGGTGTGCTGACATTGCCCACCAGCGACAATGGTGAGCGCTGCCAGTAATGGTCCAAATGCTCCCACGGCATGCCTGGAAACTGATTCTGAATTTGCGCCATGTAACTGTCCGCTGCCAGCACCTTGCTGACCCAGTTGATCACCGGGTTGGTGGCCGCGGCTGCGTTAAAACGGTCTGTCAGGCCTATCGCATAGGCGGTGGCAATACCGCCGGCAGAGCCGCCGGCAATAAAGAGATTGTTCGCATCGATAAAGCCTTTGGCAATCATCGCATCGACGCCGGACATATGATCGGCAAAATCGTCGGTCGAGGCGTATTTGTTTTGCAGCAAGAGGGCAAAACGCTCACCGTAGGAAGTGCTGCCCCGATAGTTGTTGTACAGCACTACATAGCCTTCGGCAGCGTAGCGTTGCAATTCAGCACTAAAATGCGGGCCATACGGCAGGTGCGGGCCACCGTGAATTTCCAGGATCAGCGGGTACTTTTTCTCAGGGTCAAAGCCGGGTGGAGTGATGTACCAGGCATGGATCTCTTCATCGTCCAGTTTGGAGCGGTAAGTGAACTCGTGTACCTTGCCGAGCTGACGCTGGCCCAGCAAATCCTCATTCAACCGGGTGAGATTGCGGACCTGGCCATGTTGCCAAATGGCCACATCGGCCAGCCGTTGCGACGAGCCCCGGGTATACGCGAGCTGGCCTTTATCCGACAGGCTGAACATGCCGCTGAGGTATGGCCGGCCAGAATTGGCACCGGATAAGTCGCTGACCAGATCGGCCATCCGGTTGCGCAGCGTCACTCGGGCGACCTTGGTCAGACCGCGGTCCTCGTATTGGAACACCAGCTGTTGGTTGTCCTGCCAGACTGGCTGTTCAACCGAGCGATCCAACTCCGTCAACAGGGGCATCACCTGATTGCTGCGCAAATCCAGCACTTTCAGCTTGCTGTTGCGATAGGCAACCGGCTCGGCCGAGGCAAAAAGGTAGGCCAGTTGCAAGCCATCGGGCGAAAAGACTGGGTGGTAATGTTGGCCATCGCCCTGCACCAAAGGAGTGATGCGGCTGTCTTTTAGCCTCAACTGGTAGAGATCGCGCTGACGAGGCTGGTACTCCCAATCGGTGGAGCGGTTGGCAGAAAATACCAGCTGCTGGCTATCCGGTGTCCAGGCCAGAGGGCCCTGATGCAGGTAGGGGCCGTCGGTGAGCTGACGGGCTGTGCCACCAGTGGCAGGCACCACAAACACCTGGTGGTAGGCGGAGCTGAGTAAGCCCCGGCCATCCTGCTGATAGTAGGTGCGCTCCACGATCACGGGTTTTTCGGCCCACTCAGCGCCTGCTGGCATGGTAGGGCGATACACACTTTGAGCAAAGTCGGTAGGCCTGGCCGGTACTTCCATCACAAAAGCCAGCTGTTGACCGTCCGGTGACCAGCTGATTTGCTGAGGGCGCTGCGACAGATTGCTGATGCGGGCGGTGCGGCGCTGGCTTAGCCAGTGCACATGGATCTGCTCGCTGCCACTGCGGTTGGAGATGAAGGCGATGCGGTTGCTGTCAGGCGCCCAGCGTGGCTGGCTATATTGATGCTCGTCGTCCAGTAAGGGCCAATGCTGACCGGTACTGGTGTCGAGGATCCACAGTCGTTGCAAGGTATTGTCTGCCTTAATGTTGTTGCTGTTGCGGACATAGACAATGTGCTGACCATCCGGCGATATCTGCACATCGCTGGCAAATTCCAGCTCAAAAATGTCTTCAGCGCTGAAGTGTGGTAAGCCGGCGTGCGCCAGCGGTAGCATCAGCAATAAACAAAGAGCAAGCCAGCCACGGAACAATGGGGTGTGCGACAACATGCAGAGCAGTCCTCTTTTGATTAGTTCGGATTTAATAACAGTTCGGCCAGCTCGGTGCCCAAGTGGCGCTCCATGATGCGGCGGTAACCCGCACTGTGCAGATAACCACCTTCAGCAGCGAAAAAGGCCTGGATAAAGGTGCCCCAGTCGCTGTTTAACGGCATAATAATGCCAAAGGTTTCATCGGTTTCTGCCGCCAATGGGTGATCGCGCAATGGCATACCGGCCTGACGGGCGCGCCAGTAGTTGTAGGCATCGACATAGCTGTAAAAGTCACCGGATGCGACCAGCTCCAACAAGTCCGGATTGGAAGTGACACGCTGAATGGCCAGCCCTGGCTGATGCTGGTCTCGCAACCGGCGGATCCGGACTTCGTGCAGGGTACCGGAGAATGCCAGCGGCTCCAGCTCTGCAAAGTGGCTGCCGAAGTCGGCCCAGTCTTGCAGCTCCGGCACATCCTGATGAGTGATCAAGGCTGCGACATTGTTCATGTACGGCGGTGAAAATTGCAACTCTTGCCGGCGTGCATCGGTAATGGTGACATTGCCCAGCCCAAAGACACCGCCTTCGGCTTGCATCACGCGCTGGTAAAAGCGTTGCCAATTGGTTTCGGCTACAAAGTGAAGATCCAATTGCAGCCGGTGATGTTGCTCTGCCCAGCGGGCAAAGTCGCGCATAATTTCAACACTGACACCGGTCAGCGCACCCTGAGCATCGGTATAGGCGAAACCTTCGGCAGGCACATAAAGCACGGTCAGGCTGGCACCGCCCTGGCGCTGAGCTTGTTGAAAAGTATCACCACTGTCTTCGCCGAGTGCTTGGGGCGCGACATCGGTGGCTGGTGAGCAGGCAAAAAGAAAAACACTCAGCAGCAAGGTGCTGGCTGTACGTAGCAGAGTCGACCGCATAATCTGTCCTGAAAAAAGTGTGGTTAGGATATACCCATATATAGTTGCAAAGCAGGCTGCTACTGTCAAAGCCGAACATCGCGCAGCAAGCCCGACTAGCCGATAAAAGCGTCGGACTGGCTGCTGCAGTCAAGGCGCTGCGGGCAGTAATGCATAATAAGCCGCTAAGGCCTCGATGTCCTGATCAGAGAGGCCCCGGGCTTGGGGAGACATCAATGGGTTGCTCTTGTCGCCATTGCGATAGGCCTCCAGCAGCTCGCTCATCCGCTCTGATGGTAAACCAGCAATGCTGGGGTACATGCGATTGCGTGAAATTCCCTGAGGACCATGGCAAGCCGCACAGCTGCGGGCTCTGGCTTCGCCATGGCGGACCAGCTCGCGCTCTGATTCTGACAACTGGGCAAATGGATCCTGCGGCGGTGCCTCACTCTGGCTGGCAGGTTCAGAGCAGGCGGCCAGTAAGCCAATACTGACGAAGATCAAAAGGCTGTGGAGTCGATTCATGCTATGCTGTTTCTCTGTTTTTTGTGTCAGCCTGCCACAGACCGGTCAGGAACACCAGCCCTTACCCCATGGGGAGTAGCGTGGCTGGCCTGACATGAGTTGCTTTGCTAATCTTATTGAACTTCAGTGCGTTAACTCAAGATCAAACCACCCATAGGGGACGACTTTGTTTGCCATGATTCGAACCATCTGGCCCTTGCTGCTTGGCATGTTGATTGTCGGCATGACCACGGGGCTGCAAAATACCTTGTTGTCAATTCGTGCTGAAATGGAAGGCTTCAGCAGCGCCAGTACCGGCATGATTCTGGCCGGCTATTTCATTGGCTTTTTGCTGGGGGCGATTCGGGCGCCGAAGATGATTCACCGGGTGGGACATATCCGGGCCTTTGCTGCGCTTGCTGCGCTGGCCTCCATTAGTATTTTGGTGCACGCCATTTGGGTCAATACCGGTGTCTGGTTTGTGCTGCGAATGATCTCGGGCTTTTGTTTTTCGGCCATTTTTGTCATTGCCGAAAGCTGGATCAATGCCGGTGCTACCAACAAGAATCGCGGCAAACTGATGTCGCTGTATGTGATGATGCTGTTTGGCGGTATTGGTTTGGGGCAGTTTTTGCTTTACATTGGCGATCCCCGCGATTTTATTCAGTTTACCCTGGTGTCGATTTTAATCAGCGCTGCGGTGATCCCTTTGCTGATTACCACAACCAGCACTCCAGCCTTTGGCCAGCCGAAAAAAATGCCGGCCAGTGAGCTGATGCGGGTTGCACCCCTTGGCATCATTGGCTGCTTTTTAATGCAGTTTGCTTATGCCTCTTTGTTTGGCCTTGGCCCGGTGTATTTTTCCCGCCTTGGTCTGGAACTGACTCAAATTGCCAACCTGGTGGCGTGCCTGATTTTTGGCTCGCTCTGCTTTCAGTTTCAGTTGGGCAAGCTGTCCGACACATTCGACCGACGGGTGGTCATCGCTGGCTGTGCTTTTGCATCCTGTGCGATGGCGCTGTGGATTTCCAGCCTGGGCAGTGCACAAATTGGCATCCTTTATCTGAGCTATTTTGTGTTTGGTGCTGTGATGTTGCCAATTTTTTCAATGGTCGTGGCCTACACCAATGATTACCTGAACAAAGAGCAGATGGTGGGTGCCAGCAGTGCCCTGGTGCGGGCCAATGGCCAGGGCGCCATTTGTGGTTTGCTGATATCCGGCTTGCTGATGCATTTTATCGGCACTCAGGTTTTTTTCTGGTTTATTGCCAGCTTGCCGGTCATTGTGGGCAGTATGGCGCTGTACCTGCGCTTTTTTGACCGCCGTCAGCGTCAGCGCCGCGCCAGTGCGACTGTGATGCTGCCGACCCAATCTTCAGAAAGCATGATAAAAGAAGGTCTGGAGAAGCAGCAGGACAGCTCGGAGTAAACAAAGTCCCGGTCTGCAAACGGAACCAGTTAGCAAGTTTTGACAACCTTAGCTAAGCTCAAAGCCTTAGTTACCAAAGGAAAATCCGATGCTACGAATTTCAGGGTTGCTTATTCTTATCTGGTTGCCTGCCATGCTGCAGGCTGCACCATCCGATCGGCCTGCTATCAGTGCCGAACTGGAACAAAAGGTCATTGCCTGGCGGCGGGACATTCATCAGCATCCCGAGCTCAGTAACCGCGAGTTTCGCACCGCAGCTTTGGTCGCGGAGCATCTGCGCAGCCTGGGCATGGAGGTGCAAACTGAAATTGCTCATACCGGCGTGGTCGGGGTGTTACGCGGAGGCAAACCTGGCCCGGTGATAGCACTGCGGGCCGATATGGACGCCTTGCCAGTCACGGAGCAAACCGATGTGCCTTTTCGCTCTACCGTGATTGGCGAGTACCGCGGCAATGAAGTGGGGGTGATGCATGCCTGCGGCCATGATTTGCATGTTGCCATGCTGATGGGCGCCGCCGAGTATCTGGCTGAACATCGCCAGCAGGTGGCTGGTACCGTGATGTTTATCTTTCAGCCAGCGGAGGAAGGTGCACCACCCGGTGAGGAAGGTGGCGCTGAGCTGATGCTGCGCGAAGGCTTGTTTGCCGAGCTGAAACCGGATGCGATTTTTGGCATTCATGTCTGGGGCCAGGCTCCGCTGGGAGCCATTGGCTACCGCAAAGGTCCCTTGATGGCATCGTCCGATCGCTTTGAAATCCGGGTTAAAGGGCAGCAGACCCATGGCTCATCGCCCTGGGCCGGGGTTGATCCTATCGTGGCGGCGGCGCAAATTATCAACAACGTTCAAACCATCGTCAGCCGGCAAATCAATATTACCCGGGCTCCAGCAGTAGTCAGCTTTGGCATTGTCGAGGGCGGAGTGCGCAACAACATCATTCCGGATGAGGTTTACCTGGAAGGCACCATTCGTAACTTCGATATGGACATTCGCCAGCAAATTTTCCGTCAGCTGACTCAGGCGGCAGAGGCGTCGGCTCATGTCACCGGTGCCAAAGCGGAAGTGACCATTATTGAAGGTTACCCGGTGACCATCAACAATCCTGATTTGGTGGCGCGGATGCTGCCGACCACCAGGGCCGTGGCCGGCGAGCAGATGGTGCAGGAAAGCCCGTTGGTGACCGGGGCTGAGGATTTTTCCTACTATGCGCTGGAAGTCCCCGGCATGTTTGTGTTTTTAGGCGTCGCCCCGCCGGATAGAGATCCGGCCAGCATGCCAGCCAACCATTCGCCATTTTTCTATGCCGATGAGCGGGCGCTCAAAGTAGGCACCAATCTGTTTATTAACTGGGTGTTTGATTACCCGGGTGCTGGCTAAAGCCAGGCCGCAATCTGACTGGCGGGCAAATAACTGTTGTGCCCGCCTGGGTACAGCTGCAGTTGGGCAATGCCGGGGGAAAAAGCCTGATACAGCGCTTCACTGCGGGCCCGGCCAATGATTTCATCTTGCTCCGCCACCAGCAAAAGGGTGGGCGTATCTATCTGGCGGGCGTAGTGGGCAGATTCAAAACGATCTTTTAATAACCAGCCCACTGGTACCACCGGAAACTGTTGCCGGGCCAGTTTGGTCAGGCTATCAAATGGGGTGATCAGCACCAGCTGCTGCACCGGTCGCTGTGCTGCCAGTTGCATCGCCACGCCTGAGCCAAGGCTGCGACCAATCACCGTGATGTTGCTGTGCTCTGTTGCTACGGCATCAAACAGGGCCAGTGCATCGCTGACCAGCGCTTGCTCCGACGGCCGGCCTTCACTGCCGCCATAACCGCGGTAATGCATCAGGTAAATCGCGTGCTTAGAAAATGCCGCGCTAAACTCCGCCAGGCTGACACTGACATCCTCGGCATTGCCACCAAAATACAACAAAGCCTTGTCGCTGGCCCGCGGCTGCTGGCTTACCAGCACCTGAACCTGGCCTTGCTTCAGCACCAACGGTTGTTCTGGCGGCAAGGCAGCCGGCACTGGAAAATAAATCAGCTGGCGCTGCAACAGATACAGCAGCAGGCACAATAGCCCATAACCGGCCAGCAGGTAGCTTGCTAAGCTTAGCAGTGTGCGCATTGCATTTTCCCGCTCCCCAGCTCTTGAGACGAAACTGAAGACAGTTTAGCGCATCGTCACAAACTCTTCCGCACTGGTCGGGTGCAGCGCCACTGTGGCGTCGAAGTCGGCTTTGGTAGCCCCCATCTTCATCGCGACAGCAAAGCCTTGCAGCACCTCGTCCATGCCTTCGCCGATGCCGTGCAGGCCGACTACTTTTTCTTCTTTGCCGGCACACACCAGCTTAAAGGTGCTAAGCGCCCGGTGTGGGGTAATGGCGTTGTACATGGCGGCAAAGCTTGAGCGGTATACCTTGACGTTAGCGTCGCCATACTCGGCTTTGGCCTCGGCTTCGGTCAGGCCGATGGTACCGATGGGTGGGTGGCTGAACACTACGGTTGGAATAAGGCGGTAGTCCATTTTGGCCTCCGGCATGGCCGGGTTAAACAGCCGCTCGGCCAGCATACGGCCGGCTTTGACCGCCACTGGCGTCAGCTGGGCTTCGCCGGTGATATCGCCGACGGCATAAATGCCCGGCACATTGGTGTTCTGGAAGGCGTCGGTGCGGATATAGCCATGTGCGTCGGTGCTGACACCGGCCACCTCCAGTTGAATGGCATCGGTGGCAGGCTCGCGGCCAATGGCCCAAATCAGGCAATCGACATTCAACAGCATGCCGCCATCGGTTAAATACACTGTCAGGCGGCCATCGCTGCTGGCTTCGATTTTGCTCACTTCGGTATGGGTATGCAGTTGCAGTTCATCTTGCTTCATCCGCTCCAGCAGGGCATCGGTGATATCGGCATCAAAGTTGCGCAGCGGCCGGTCTTTACGCACCAGCAGGTGGGTATCGCTGCCCAGGGCGTGCAGCACACCGGCAATTTCAACGGCGATGTAGCCGGCACCAACTACCACGGCTTTTTTTGGCTGCTCGGTTAAAGCGAAAAAGCCATCCGAGTCGATGCCAAGCTCTGCGCCAGGAATATCGGGCCGACTGGGCCGGCCGCCCACGGCGATGGTGATGTGATCGGCGGTAATGCGCTCGCCATTCACTTCCACCGTGTTTTTATCAACAAAAGTGGCAAAGCCTTCAATCAAGTCCACCCCATTGCTGGCAAAACCACGCTGGTAAGCGCCATGAATGCGCTCAATGTAGGCCTCGCGGTTGCGCACTAAAGTGGCCCAATCAAAGCCTTGCTGCTGCAAGTCAAAGCCATAGGCCGGGCTGTACTTGATGGCTTCTGCAATATGAGCGCCGTACCACATGACTTTTTTCGGCACACAACCGACATTCACGCAGGTACCGCCTACCGCTTTGGCTTCAATGACGGCGGCTTTGGCGCCACGGATGGCGGCCCGGTTGGCCGAGGCAATGCCGCCACTGCCAGCGCCGATGGCGAGGTAATCGTAATGTCGGGTCATAGGAGTTCCTGTTGTTTGCATCGCATTTTCTTCTATATAAGGGACTGCCATTGGAATCACAAGAGGCTTTGGCGAAACGAGCACGGAAACAAGTCCCTTGACTTGACGGGGATCCGCCCCAACATAATATTAATACCTAAAGTTGCTCAGGATGCCTTATGACCACAGCGCACAACCCCTTGCTGGAATTTACCGATTTACCGCCATTTTCTGCCATCAAGCCGGAGCAAGTAAAACCTGCCGTCGAAGCAGCAATTGCACAAGGCCGAGCTGTGGTGGAAGAGGTGGTACAACAAAGCAGCTTCACCTGGCAAAGCCTGGTGGAGCGACTCGAAGAGGGAGGCGATCGGCTGGGGAAACTCTGGTCGCCGGTCTCGCATCTGAACTCAGTGCTCAACAGTCCGGAGTTGCGAGAGGCCTATGAAAGCTGTTTGCCGCTGCTGTCGGAATACAGCACCTGGTTGGGACAGCATGAAGGCCTGTACCAGGCTTATCGGACCCTGGCTGAAAGCAAAACCTTCGCTGAGTTGACCCAGGCGCAGCAAAAAGTGATAGAAAATGCGCTGCGTGATTTTAAATTATCCGGCATTGGCTTACCGGCCGAGAAAAAGCAACGCTATGGCGAGATCCAAAGCCGTTTATCCGAGCTAGCCTCCAACTTTGCCAATAATACGCTGGATGCCACCCAAGCCTGGCACAAGCACCTGACCGACGAATCGCAATTGGCTGGCTTGCCGGACGATGCCAAAGCAGCTGCAGCCGAAGAGGCCAAAAGCCGCGAGCTGGATGGCTGGGTACTGACGCTGGAGTTTCCAAGTTATTTGCCGGTGATGACCTATGCCGACGACCGCAGTTTGCGCGAAGAAGTCTATCAGGCCTATTGCACTCGGGCGTCCGATCAGGGGCCGCATGCCGGTCAGTTTGACAACAGCGCCATTATCGAAGAAACCCTGGCACTGAAGCATGAATTGGCGCAGCTGCTGGATTTTGCCAATGCCGCCGAAGAATCACTGGCCACCAAGATGGCCGAGTCTCCGGCCCAGGTGCTGGACTTCTTGCAGGATTTAGCCCGCCGCGCTAAGCCGCAGGCCGAAAAAGAGTTGGCCGAGTTGAAAGCCTTTGCGCAAAGTGAGTACCAGCACAGCGATTTGCAAGCCTGGGATGTGGCTTATTACTCGGAAAAACTGAAGCAAGCCCGCTATGCCATTTCCGACGAGCAGCTGCGGCCTTATTTCCCGGAAACCAAGGTGGTGCCGGGTTTATTTGCCGTGATTGAAAAGCTGTTTGGCATGACAGTGCGCGAGCGTGAGGGCGTCGATGTCTGGCATACGGATGTGCGTTTTTACGATATTTTTGACAGCTCAGGTGCGCTGCGTGGCGGTTTTTATCTTGATTTGTACGCCCGGGCGAAAAAGCGCGGCGGAGCCTGGATGGACGACTGCCGCGGCCGGCGTATCCTGTCTACGGGCGAGCTGCAAAGCCCGGTGGCCTATTTAACCTGCAACTTCAACAAGCCGGTTGGTGGCAAGCCAGCGCTCTTCACCCACGATGAAGTTGTGACCTTATTCCATGAGTTTGGCCATGGCTTGCACCATATGCTGACGCAGGTCGATGCCGCTGCGGTGGCTGGCATCAATGGTGTGGCTTGGGATGCGGTCGAGCTACCGAGCCAGTTCCTGGAAAACTGGTGCTGGCAGCCGGAAGCTTTGCAGCTGATTTCGGGCCATTACCAAACCGGCGAGGCCCTGCCGCAGGACTTGCTGGATAAAATGCTGGCAGCGAAAAACTTCCAGTCGGCCATGTTTTTGGTGCGTCAGCTGGAGTTTGCACTGTTCGATTTCAGACTGCACGCCGAGTACCAGCCCGAGCTGGGTGGCCGGGTGCAAGCCTTGCTCGATGAAGTGCGGCAGCAGGTGTCGGTGATTATTCCACCGCGCTTTAATCGTTTTCAACATGGCTTTAGCCATATCTTTGCCGGTGGTTATGCCGCTGGTTACTACAGCTACCTGTGGGCCGAGGTGTTGTCTTCCGATGCCTTCAGTCGTTTTGAGGAAGAAGGCGTTTTTAACCCGCAAACCGGGCGTGATTTCTTACAGTGGATTTTGGAGCGCGGCGGCAGCGCCGAGCCGATGGAGCTGTTTAAAGGCTTCCGCGGCCGCGAGCCCTCCAATGCAGCTCTGTTACGGCATATGGGGATTGCAAGCTAAGGACATGCGGCTGGCAGGTTAGAAGATACCTGCCAAAGATCGGATCAGGCCGGATTGCAGGCCTGGTTCGGCATCTTCCCATTTCAGATTGGCCTGGTTGGCGAAGCTAATGACCCGGGCCTGGTATTTGCGGCGATCGGTCGCCCGCTCCCACAGGGTGTCGCTGCTGCCGCTATCGCCTTGCAGCAACAAATGCTGACTGTACTCAAGCACCCACTCATCACTGTCGGCGGCGATGCGCTCTGCCACCTGTAGGTCGGTTACCATGGTGTAATAGACATCTTTCACCAACTGCCGGCCCGCGTACTCGGTGCCGGCAATCACCGCTGCGGCAATCAACAGGTTGCGCAAGTCCCGGCTGTCGACATTGACCCCATCGCTGTAACCGACGTAGACATTGCTTTGACTGGAGCGAGTGGAACGGCTGGAGCTTCGATTTTTGGACGGCTCTGGCTCCACCTCTTCGGGGATAAAGGCCGGCATCGCCAGCAGCGCTGGATTAAGCAGCTGCTCAATTTCCTCATGGCTCATGCCAAACTCGGCTTTGGCCAGTACTTTTTCCGGTGCTTGCTTCAGTACCGTGCGGACATTCACCTGCAACCAGTAGTGCGCCTTGGCCGGGCTCTGGGTTAGCTGATAGCCGCGCTGCTGCAGAAATTCGGCCACTGCAGCGTCCAGTGGCTGCTGAAACTCTGCCGCAGTGCTGCGAAAGTCCAGAAAGACGGTGCGAAGCTCTGGCTCGACCGGGTCCAGGTAAATGGTTTGACTCATCCGGGTCTGCACATCCAGCTCACCTTTGGCGATGGAGCGATGAATGGCAGTGCAGCCGGTTAGTTGCACCAGCAGCAACAGGCAAACTATTAGCGTGGCCTTGCCCGTCATTAGAACAGGCCTGCCAGGGCTCGCACCAGGCCTGCCTGCAGCTCAGGCGCCGCATCTTCCCATTTCAGGTTGGACTGGTTGGCGTAACTGATGACCCGGCTTTGGTAGCGGCGCTGATCGCTTTGGCGCTGGTAGCTGGAGGTGGTGCTGCCACTATCGCCCTGCACTAAAATATGCTCAGAGCGCTCGCGCACAGTCCCATCAAAGCGCTCCATAATTTGAATGTCGGTAATGACGCTGTAATAAACATCTTCAATCAGGGCATCAAATACCGTGCCTGCTACCGCTCCGGCAATGGCTGCACCGGTGGCGGCACTGCCGGAAGATCCACCGGTGGCTCTGTGCACGGTATGGCCAAGCACCGCACCGCCAGCCGCACCATAACCCGCATTCATCGCACTGTTCGCAGCGCGGGCATTGGTACGGCCCACTTGCAGCACATTGGCTTGCAACCAGTAGGTGGCTTGCGATGGACTATCGATCACCCGGTAGCCCCGCTGCTGCAAGGACTGAATAACCATCGGGCGGATATCAAACTCGGGTTTATCCGAGGTATTGCGGATATCGACAAAAATAGTGCGCTGCTCGGGCTCCACCGGATCCAGAAAGATGGTGGAGCTCATCTGGGTTTGCACATCCAGATTGCGTTTGGCGACTGAGGTATGAATGGCACCACAGCCACTCAGCGTTAAGGTGATGATGATGGCGGCAAGCCAAAAGCCATGTTTCATTTTCGTATCCTGTGGTAACCTGAGCTCAACACAACTAAGCTTAGTCTGCTAAGCTTAATGGGAGCTTAATTTTAGTCAAAACTGCAGCTCATCGATAGGAGTTCTGAATGCGTACACAGTATTGGTTGTTTGCTCTGCCTTTGATTGCGTTGCTGGGGGCTTGTCAACAGGGGCAGGCACGCAGTGAGCGCGTGGCCCCAGAGCCGTTGATAGAGCCGATTGATCCTGTTACCAATCCAATTGCTGCGGTCAGAGAGCGGGAGCGACAGATGCGTGAACACCCAGATCTTCGAGCCATGCGTGCAGATATCCTGGCCATGATAGGCAAAGCTGAGGCCGACGATGTGAAGCAATGCCGGGTTATTGGCTTTGGACACAAACCCTGCGGTGGTCCGGCAGAATACATTGCTTATTCGACCAAAGGCGTCAATGAAACCGTGTTGCAGCAAAAAATTGCCAGTTACAACCGGGCAGCAGAGGCTGAAAATATCCGGTTGGGGCGGATGTCGGATTGTGCCATCGTGCCAGAGCCTGCGGTCAGCCTGATCGATGGCCAGTGCCGCATCAGCGGTGCGCACAAGCAAGAAACGATGTAACAAGCTTTGGCACTGAGTGCAGGTCCGCTTTATACTGTCGCCTTTTACCGGACGGGTTTGAATGCTGTTACTGCCTGAAACCACCCTCAATCAGGATGTCACTGCCTATTTGCAACAGTTGGCCGGACGCTACGGCATTCCTTTGCAATCCAGGGCAACTGGCTGGCACCTTTATTGGCAGGATGATGCGCTGGTGTTGCGCCATACTGAGCTGCCGAAGCAAAGCCCGATTCAGGTCAATTTTGCCAGTGGCAGCGCCAGCTACCGTCGTCAACATGGCGGTGGCATGGGCGAGGCCATCGCCAAAGCCGTCGGGCTGAATAAAAACCGCGCACTGACGGTGCTGGATGCCACTGCCGGGCTGGGTCGCGATGCTTTTGTGCTGGCGAGCCTGGGAGCTAAGGTAACCATGGTCGAGCGCAATCCGCTGGTGGCTGCACTCTTGGCCGATGGCCTGCGCCGGGCCAGCGAGCACCCGGAGTTATCCGCCTGGTTGCCTGAGCGAATGCAGCTGCATTTTTTGCCAGCTCAACAAGCCTTGAGCACCTTAGCTGCGGTCGATGTGGTCTATCTGGACCCGATGTTCCCGGAGCGGCAGAAGTCTGCACTGGTGAAAAAAGAAATGCGCGCTTTTCATGACGTGGTCGGCGAAGACCCGGATGCCGATGAGTTGCTACCCGCTGCACTGGCGCTGGCAACCAAGCGGGTGGTGGTAAAACGTCCCGGCTATGCGCCTGCCCTGGCAGACACAGCTCCAAGCCATCAGGTCAAAGGCAAAAACAATCGTTTTGATGTGTATGTGAACGCGGCCTTGTAACCTCGGGCCTTTCTGGTCTTAAATGTTTCAACTACACTCAGTTGCAGTTCACTTCTCTTAGCTACAGGAGCTTTGCTATGATCAAACCAGGCGATACCTTACCCGACGTAAGCTTTTCTCAACTAACCAGCGATGGCATGAAAAGCCCCACCACAGCCGATGTGTTCAAAGGCAAAAAAGTGGTGCTCTTTGCGGTGCCGGGTGCCTTTACGCCGACCTGCTCAGAGGCGCACCTGCCAGGCTATATTGCGCTGGCCGATGAAATCAAAGCCAAAGGTGTAGACAGCATTGTCTGCACGGCGATGAACGATGCCTTTGTGATGGCGGCCTGGGCAGAGACACAAAATGCTGAAGCCATTACCTTTTTAGCCGATGGTGGCGGTGCTTTCCATCAAGCCATTGGCCTCACCATGGATACCGGTGATTTTGGTGGCGTGCGCTCACAACGCTATGCGATGGTGGTTGAGGATGGCAAAGTGACCTTGTTGAATGTCGAGCCACCCAAATCGTTTGAGGTTAGTAAAGCCGAAACCATTTTAGCTGCACTCTAAGTCTGTGACGCGGCAAAGGGAAGCAGGGCTGCTTCCCTTTTTTCATTTCCATGGCCAAGCTGCTATGATAGCGGCCAAATTCTTGATGGTGACCAACACATGTCGACAACTGCGCAAACTGTGAATGTTCTTTGTATCAAGTGGGGTAAAAAATATGGCCCCGATTACGTCAATAAGCTCCATGCCATGGTGCAACGTAATTTAACCTTACCTTTTCGCTTCGTTTGCCTGACCGACGATGCCGAGGGCATCGACGCCAGTATCGAGGTAAAAGACATCCCTAAAGTTGGTTTTCAGGATTTTGATGAACGCCAGCCCTGGAGCTTTGGTCACGGTTGGCTGAAAGTCACCAGCTTTGCTGATCCTTTGTACGACTTGAGTGGCCCAACGCTTTTTATTGATCTTGATGTGGTCATTGTTGATAACATCAATTGCTTCTTCGAGCCCGAAGGTGAGTTCTTTGTGATCAAAGAATGGGACAAGTCCGATGCAACCGGCAATACCTCGGTCTACCGCTACACCATTGGTGCTCACAGCGATTTGATAGAGCTGCTGAAAAACCACAAAGAGCGCGAACTGGCCAAGGTGCGCAACGAGCAGGAATTTGTCACGCAAAACCTGGCGGCACAAGGCAAGTTGCAGTACTGGCCCGAAGGCTGGTGTGTCAGCTTTAAGCGCCACTGCCTGCCAAAAGGCATCATGAACTGGTTTAAACCAGCCACCATACCAACCGGTGCAAAAATCGTTGCTTTTCATGGCAAGCCCAATCCACCGGATGCCATTGCTGGCATCAGCGGTAAGTGGTACCGCCGGGTATTGCCGGTGCAATGGGTGAAGGAGATGTGGCAATAATCGCCGCCACGGCTACACCTCTTTAAAGCTGCCGGCTGGTTATTTGGTGCTGATAAAATGCCAGCACCTCCGCCGCTTTGCTCTGGGGATCAAAGCGCTGCATCGGATAGCTGCGCTTTTGCAGATCCTGGCTTTGTTGCCGCAGGGCTTTCGCCAACTGTGCCACATCATCAATGGCGACCAGCTCTGTGTTAAATAATGGCTGCAGGTAGCTGGCTCCTTCGGAGGCTGTAGCGATGATGGGCAGGCCGGCATGCATGGCCTCCAGAAATACCAGGCCAAAGGGCTCGCTGCGGGCGGCACTGACAAAAAAATCAAAACTGGCCAGCCAGTCCTGCGGTGTGCTGCTAAAGCCAGGCATGATAACATTCGGCGCAGCCTTATTGCGCAGCCCTTGCCAGCTTTTACCATCGCCCACCAGCACCAGGTAGCTATTGGGGATCGCCGCTTGTTGAAATGCCGCCAGCAGCACATCGTGCCCTTTACTGGGCTCGACCCGCCCCAGACTGCCAATCACCAACGCATCCTCAGGGATTTGATACTCGGCCCGTAAGCGTTGACGCGCATCCGCTGCTGCTGGTTGAGCCGCTGACCAGTTATCCAGTTGAACACTGTGTTGCCGCAAAGGCTCAGGAATGGCAGCAAGCTGCCACGGGGCGATGGCGATTAATGCATCCAGTTGCTCATGCTGCTGCTTTTTATAGTGAATATGCAAAGTGGCCAGACGCAAACAAAGCCCTTTTACACCATGCAAGACCCGGCAGGCCGCACTTAAATGAGCGTGCGCGACATCGGGTTTAAGTTGCTTCAAAAGCTGGCGGGCCCGGAAGATGGCCAGCCATTTATAGCCGCTGACCAGATGAAGTTTGACCTTGGGTGAGACCCGGTGAGCGATGGCATTGGGTCTGGGTTCTGCCGCACGTTGATGCAAGATCAGGGTCACCTGATGCTGTTGTTCGGCTTGCAGGTTGGCCAGCTCAACGGCGTAACGCTCGCTGCCAGCAAAGCTGTGTGTCAAAATAATATGGACTATGTTCATAGGGTTTCGTCGCTAGCAGGGGCGCAGACAGTAGGAGCCCATGGTATACTATTTACCACTTCCGCTAAAGTCCGGCAGCAAAGTCGGCATAACGAAGGGTATCGCTGTTGCTAAGGCACCTGTATTCTTTTTTGCTCTATTTGCTGCTGCCGCTGGTGCTGCTGTACTTTCTCTGGCGCTCACGTAAAGACCGGGCTTACCGACAGCGCCTGAAGGAACGTTTTGCGCTGGGGTTGCAGCTACAGCAGTTGCAGAAAAACGGCTTGGTGCTGCATGCCGTTTCAGTTGGGGAAGTGATCGCGGCAGCCCCCTTTATTGAGCAATGGTTGCAGCAGCACCCTGAGCGTCCGCTGACAGTCACTTGCACCACACCAACGGGCTCGGGCACTATCCAGCAGCGTTTTGGCCAGCGGGTGCAGCACTGCTACCTGCCGCTGGATTACCCCGGGGCAGTGCAGCGACTTCTAACAGCCCTGCAACCCTGCGGTCTGATGATCATTGAAACCGAGCTGTGGCCTAACCTGCTGCATGGCTGCGCCAAACAGCGGGTACCGGTTGCTGTGGTCAATGCCCGCTTATCTGCCCGTTCAGCCCGCGGCTACCGCCGTTTTCACTGGCTGACCCGGTTGTTGCTGTGCAACATTGATTTGCTGTTAACGCAGGATAGAGCCAGCGGTCGGCGCTTCCGGGCTTTGGGCTATCAGGGCCCCTGGCAGATCAGCGGCAATCTGAAGTATGAGCTGGCCATACCCAACAAAACGGGCAGCCAGGTGAACCAATTCCGGCCGGCTATGGCCGGGCGTTTGCTCTGGGTGGCAGCCAGTACCCATGCCGGAGAGGATGAGCAGTTGTTGGCGCTGTACCCAGAGTTAAAGCAACAATTCCCCGACTTGTTGCTGATGCTGGTTCCACGCCATCCCGAGCGATTTGAAGCCGTGGCTGAGCTGGTGCGCAATGCTGGGCTAAAACTGTGGCGCCGCAGCAGTGCGGGCTTACCAGAGCCGGATACGGACATTGCACTGGCTGACAGTCTTGGCGAGCTTTTGGCCTGGTATCAGCTGGCCGACCTGGTGTTTATTGGCGGCAGCCTGATTGAGCGGGGTGGGCACAATCCGCTTGAAGCCATCTGCTTTGCCAGGGCGGTGCAAAGTGGGCCCCATGTGTTTAATTTTCATACGGTGTACCGACAGCTTCAGCAGCAGCAAGCGGTATCGCTGGTTGCCAACACCACCGAATTGGCAGCCAGTGTCCGGCAGTTATTGGCGCAGCCTGCAAGGCGCAAGGCGCAAGGCGAGCGGGCGCAGCAGTTTTTTCAGCAGCAACAAGGTGCCAGCCAGCGAACCATGCAGGCAATGGAGGCACTCCTGACAGGACAAAAGATGACATCACAAACCGAAACCAGAGCCTATTGCCAGCTGCAGCAAGGTGCTGCAACCTTTTGGTACGACCCCGATTTTTTCGATGCGGTAGACAGCGCGCATTTTCAGAGCCAGTGGTGGCAGCAGCAAGGGGCGGTGATCGGCAGCTCCGAGGGGCGAAACACTGCCTGGTTTGTGCAGCATCAGCAACATGCATTGGTGCTTCGGCACTATTACCGTGGCGGTTTGATTGGCAAGCTGCTGCACGATCAGTTCTGGTTGCAGCCGGTCGCCAGTAGCAGAGCGATGCAGGAATACCAGTTATTGGCCTGGATGCGTCAGCAAGGCCTGGCTGTGCCCAGGCCAGTAGCGGCCAGCTATCAGCGCAGTGGCCTGATTTACCGGGCCGACTTGCTAATAGAGTTGATCCCAAACAGCAAAGACATTGCGGCCCTCTTGCAGCAGCGCGCTTTAACCGAAGCGGAGTGGCAAGCCGTCGGGGCTGCCATTGCGCAAATGCACCAGCTTGGGGTCTACCACTCGGATTTAAATTGCCGCAACATCTTGTTGGATGAGGATGGCAAAGTCTGGCTGATTGATTTTGATAAGTGCGACCGTCGGGAGAAAGGGGACTGGTGCCAGCAAAACCTGCAGCGGTTGCTGCGCTCCTTAAACAAAGAACAAGGAAAGTTGGCCAGTTTTCATTGGCAGCCGGAAGCCTGGCCTTCGTTGCTTGCCGGCTATCAGGAGCAGCAAGGTGCAAACTGATTGGGATGTGATCGTGGTCGGCGCTGGCGCGGCTGGTTTGTTTTGTGCCATCGAAGCAGGCAAGCGTGGCCGCAGCGTGCTGGTGCTGGATAACGGCAAACGCATTGGTCGGAAAGTTCTGATGTCCGGTGGCGGCCGTTGCAATTTCACCAATATCTACGCCAGCCCGGAGAATTTTATTTCGGCCAACCCGCATTTTTGCAAGTCGGCGCTAAGTCGCTACACCCAGTGGGATTTTATTGATTTGGTACAGCGCTACCAAATTCCTTACCACGAAAAAACCCTGGGGCAGTTGTTTTGTGACGATAGCGCCAAAGACATTGTCGCGATGTTGCAGCAGGAGTGCGATAGTGCGGGCGTGGTAATGGCACTGTCGCAACAGATTATGGCGGTAAGCAACGAAGCGGGTGGTTACCAGCTTCGTACTGCCACCCATCAGTTGCACTGTCAGAGCCTGGTGGTGGCCAGTGGTGGCCTGAGCTTGCCGAACTTGGGCGCGACCGCCTTTGGCTATCAGCTGGCCGAGCAATTTGGTCTTAAGGTACTGCCGGTGCGGGCCGGTCTGGTGCCCCTGACCTGGCAACCGAGCGATAAAGCGGTTTTTGAAGAAATCAGCGGCGTTTCCCTACCGGTGACGGCAGAAGCGAACCACACCCTCTTTGCTGAAGACATGCTGTTTACCCACCGCGGTTTAAGTGGCCCGGCTATTTTGCAAATTTCCAGCTACTGGCAGCCCGGCGATGAGTTGTTGGTGAATCTGACACCAGGCCAGGACCTGGCTGCATTTTTAACGGCCCAGCAACAGCAGCACCCGGCGCAAGAGCTTAAAACCACATTGGGGCGGCTATTGCCAAAGCGTCTGGTGGAAAAACTGCTGGCGCTCAACGTAGTACAGAACCAGCCATTAAAAGCACTGAACCCCAAAAGCATTGAGCGCCTGTGTGACAGTCTGAGCCGTTATGTGTTTAAACCCAATGGCACTGAAGGCTACCGCACTGCCGAAGTCACCCTAGGCGGGGTGGATACCAACGAGCTTTCCTCCAAAACCATGGCCGCGAAACATCAGCCTGGTTTGTATTTCATTGGTGAAGTAGTCGACGTTACTGGCTGGCTCGGCGGCTACAACTTTCAGTGGGCCTGGAGTTCGGGCTGGGTCGCCGGGCAGTACTGTTAATGCCGTTAGTACTTCAGCTTAAACAACAACTCCATCAGATCCGGCTGCCACAGATCGTTTTTGCGCACCCGGTTGTTGTTGAGCAGCACCCCTTCACTTTGCAGCAGTTCACGCTGGCGTAAAGCCATCGCTGAGCCAGCTGGGAAAGCGAGGCTACAGTCACTGCGTAGCACCCGGTGCCAGGGCACGGCCAGTTCTGGCGGGGCATAGCCCAAAGCTTTGCCGACCAGTCGGGCGCGCCCTGGCAGGCCAGCTAAGTCAGCAATCTGACCATAACTGGCAACTTTGCCAAGGGGGATTTGCAACACCGTATGCCAGATCCGGGCATAAGATGGGTGGGTGGTCGTCATCAAAGGTTTCTGTGTCAGGCTGCTATCTGCTTAGCCTGACACAGGCTAAGGCTAAGTGGCAAGGATTAGGCAATTTGCTGCTCAGTATCCACGTCGGAATAGCAGGCCTGAAACAGCACTTTGCGCAAGGCAGCTTGCATCGCTTCGGCAATTGGCAGGCTGCTGCGGCTGAGCTCGTAATCCAGCTGATCCACCAGCTGACGGGCATGGCTCAGCATCGGGGGCGGATCAGACTCCATCGCGATCAGGGTGTCGGCATAAGCGGCACTGCGATCTTCCTTAATGGTTTTGCAGGTGGATAATGCCGTTTTGCCATGCTTATCCCGGTAGCCAGCTGCGCCAAAAGTGCGGCACAGCGTTGGCCGCCATGGGTAAATACGGCATTGCCCCTGTTTGCCGTCAAAGGACAAAGGTTGGTACATCGGGCACTGTGGGCCCGGTGATTCCGCTTCAAGTTGTGCCAGTGTGGATTCGGCCGTGCCCTGATCAAACAGGTGCATTGCCAGCGGCAACATGTCCAGCACCGTGGCCTCAATGGCCGGATGCAGGCAGCAGGCACCACAGCCACTGCGGCACTGCAGGCCACGGGCTTGTTGGTAACTGGCATAGGTGTCCGCTATTTCGCCATACACAGCCTCAACACGACGCGATAACTCACGCAGTCGTTGCATAAAGACTCCGAACGAAAAAAGCAATTACATAGAAACAGGCAGAGAAGCCAACGGTATGTTGGCGGCGCTATTGTAGGGGCTGACAACAATTTCAGCAATAGGATTTTGCTGCGACAGCTGCCCTTGCATAGTGTTTCAAGGCATCTTTGTTTAGAATGGCGGCCATGTGATTCTTGTTGAGCCCTGCATGGAAATTCTAGAACAGCAGAACGGTCGTGATTACTCTACTTTTCGTCTAACGGCCAGTCTGGACAAAGTCTACCTGTGTTACCAGCCGGATGACTTGCGCCAGGTGCCAATACAGCCAATGCCGCTGGTGCTGGGTGAAGGCAGCAATACGATTTTTATCGGCGATGCGCTGCCGCCTTTGTGCCGCTTTTTGGCCAAAGAAAAACAGCTGTCCTGGCAGAGTGATGGGCAGGCTTTGCTGCATGTTGAGGCCGGCCACAATTGGCACCAGTTGGTGTGCTGGACGGTTGAGCAAGGCCTGTGGGGGCTGGAAAATCTGGCGTTAATCCCTGGTTCGGTCGGGGCGGCACCGGTACAAAACATCGGGGCTTACGGCGTTGAGCTGGCCGACCGCTGTGGCTATGTCGACTTCTTCCGTTGGCAAACACAGCAGGTTGAACGCTTGACGCCTGCTGATTGTGGCTTTGGCTATCGGGACAGTGTGTTCAAAGGCGAGCTGGCAGGGAAGGGAGTGATTACTGCGGTTGGTCTGATGTTGAGCAGAGCAGCAAAGCCGGTGCTCAGCTACCAGGGCCTGGACCAACTGCCAGCAGATTGCAGTCAGCAACAGGTGCTGAATACCGTCGTCGCTATACGCCAGTCAAAACTGCCAGATCCTGCCGAGCTCGCCAATTGCGGCAGCTTCTTTAAAAACCCTTTGTTGCCCGACAAAACGGCGCAGGCTTTGAAAGTGCGTTATCCAGCACTGCCCGTATTTCGTCAGGGCAATGGCAGCAGCAAGCTTTCGGCGGCCTGGTTAATTGACCAGGCCGGCTTCAAAGGAAAAAAATTGGGCGATATCGGCTGTTACAACCGTCAACCGCTGGTGTTGGTGAATTACGGCGAGGGAACGGCTGAGCAACTGTTGCAGTTGATTGAAGCCATCCAGCTGCAGGTGCAAGCCCGGTTTGGAGTGGCGCTGGAGCCCGAGGTGCGGTTGCTGGGGCGGCCGGGCTGGGAGGCTAGCCCGTTATGAGCGCCTCAGCTGGCTGGCAAGTTCAGCGGCAACTGCTGCAGTATTTAAGCGATGGACGTTTTTACTCCGGTCGCTGGCTGGGTGAGCAATTGCAACTCAGCCGTACGGCCATCGCCAACCATATGCAGCAGCTGCAACAGTTAGGGCTGGATATTTTTAGTGTGAAAGGCAAAGGGTATCGGTTGGCAGCGCCACTGCAACTGCTGGACTCTGAGGCGATCGCGCAATGGCAGCAGCCGGGTGCCGCGCCGATCGATGTTCTGTCCATTACGGACTCAACCAACAGCCAGTTGATGCAGCGATTGCAGCAAGGGGAGAGTCTCCCGGCCGGCCAGGTGTTGGTGTCTGAAGCGCAAACTGCAGGTCGAGGTCGGCATGGGCGCCAGTGGTTTTCCCCTTTTGCCGCCAGCTTGTCTTTTTCGATGGTGTGGCAACTCGAACAGGGCATTCAGGCTGCCATGGGGTTGAGCCTGGTGATTGGTGTGGCGGTGGCTGAGCTGTTGGAAAACGATTACCAGCTGGCTGTCCAGCTGAAGTGGCCGAATGATGTCTATTGGACGGGCAAAAAATTAGCTGGCATTCTAATCGAATTATCCGGACAGAGTGATGGTCGTTGTCAGTTGGTCATTGGCATCGGGATCAATGTGCAATTGCCACCACAGCAAGCAGCGCAGAGCATCAGTCAGCCCTGGACCGATTTAGCAACAGCGGTCGGCACACTGGATCGCAATCGGCTGGTCGCCCGTTTGCAAGCGAGCTGTACTCGCCATTTAGAGCGTTTCGAGCAAACAGGGTTTGCAGCCTTTCAGGCCGAGTTTAATCGTCGTCAGCTCTATCCGCAGCAGGCAGTTCGTCTCACTCAGGGGCAGCAAGTGATTCGGGGCATCTGCCATGGCGTTGATGCGCAAGGCAACCTGGTGCTGGAGCAACAAGGCAAAAAACTGGCATTTCACGGTGGTGAGCTCAGTTTAAGGGCGGAGGTGTAAGGCATGTATCTATTGCTTGATATTGGCAACAGCCGCAGTAAAGGCATGCTGGCCAGTCGTACCGGTCAAATGACCCCGGTGGAGTTGTCCGCAGCCAGCTTCGATCGGACTGCCATCGAGGCAGTGTATTATGCCGCTGTCGCCGGGCAGGATAAGGTGCAGGCCTTAAAAAAACAGCTGCAATTGCACGACAAGCCCTGGCGGCAAATCGAGAGTGAAGCAGCACGCTTTGGTGTGCAGAACTGCTACAGTCAGCCCCATTTATTGGGGGTTGATCGATGGTTGGCGATGCTGGGAAGTCACTGGCTCATGCCGAAGCAGGATCTGCTGGTCGTAGATGCTGGCACTGCCGTCACCCTCGACTGGCTGAGTACGGATGCAGTGCACCAGGGCGGCTGGATTTTACCTGGGCTGAAATTGCAGCAACAAAGTGTGGTGCAAAAAACGGCCAAGGTGTTCAATGCCGATACCCATCAAGCCCGTTTGCAGCCAGGCGGCGATACGGTGGCTTGCCTGCAAAATGGTTGTCTGGCGGCTGTGGTGGGCGCCATTTCGCAGGCCTGGCAATTGCAGCCGATGCAACAAGTGCTGTTAACCGGGGGCGATGCCAGGCTTTTGTTGCCTTATCTGAAAAATTACCCGGTGCAGCTGGAGCCGAATTTGTTGTTTTATGGTCTGAGCCGCTTTATTGATAGCTAGCCTTGGATGCTATTCTGGGTATTTGGTGAAGAAATGCCCATTTAATGCATTTAATTGCAGTTTTCGCTTTTTTTCTGTTGCGCCTGCCAAATCATTCTACTAGAATTCGCACCCACTGACGTTGTGCCGCTTTAGCTCAGTTGGTAGAGCAACTGACTTGTAATCAGTAGGTCATCCGTTCGACTCGGATAAGCGGCACCATTAGTGGAGGGGTTCCCGAGTGGTCAAAGGGATCAGACTGTAAATCTGCCGGCTCAGCCTTCGAAGGTTCGAATCCTTCCCCCTCCACCACTTTCGTCAGCCATGGCTACGAGTAGATTGCGGGCATCGTATAATGGCTATTACCTCAGCCTTCCAAGCTGATGATGCGGGTTCGATTCCCGCTGCCCGCTCCAGACAAATAGTGCTGATATAGCTCAGGCGGTAGAGCGCATCCTTGGTAAGGATGAGGTCCCCAGTTCGATTCTGGGTATCAGCACCACTTCTTTCTGACATCTCTCGTAACTGCATCCTGATTTCAAGCTTGAACCGCCGTTAAAGGAAGGGTTTTGAT
>NZ_JAUZVY010000008.1:0-15933 GCF_030717955.1 Alkalimonas delamerensis
AGGGGCCTTTTTTTTGCCCTGAATTTGCCATTCGACAAATTCAAACACTTGTTTGAAAGCTCGGCTTGTGCGAAGCTAACAGACAGATCCGTCCAGTCAGGAGTGCCCAATGAGCAGCCAATACCAAGCCCCACTCAGTGATATGCAATTTCAGTTGTTCGATGTTTGGCAAGTCCAGCAGCATTGGCAACAGGTGCCAGCTTTGGCCGAGCAATTGGAGCCAGAAACCGCACAAGCCATTTTGCAGGAAGCAGCGAAGATTTGTGAGCAACAAATCGCCCCACAAAGCCAGCTGGCCGATCAGACTGGCGTTCGGTTGGAGCAGGGAGAGGTCAGCACCCCAGAGCATTACAAAGCTTGTTACCAGGCCTGGTGTGAAGGTGGCTGGGCTGGCTTTAGTGGCGACCCTGAATATGGAGGTATGGGCATGCCCAAGGTGCTGTCGATGATGCTGGATGAAATGATGTGCAGCGCCGACATCGCATTTTCGCTTTATCCTGGGCTCACGGCTGGGGCCTGCGTCACCTTGCAGCAATACGCCAGTGACGAGGTCAAAGCTTTGTACCTACCAAAACTCTACAATGGTGAATGGTCAGCGACCATGTGTTTGACGGAGAGCCATGCGGGTTCGGATCTTGGCCTGATGCGAACTAAGGCAGAGCCGCAGGCCGATGGCAGTTACCACATCAGTGGCAGCAAAATCTTCATCACCGCCGGTGAGCATGATCTTACCGACAACATCATTCACCTGGTATTGGCCAAACTGCCAGATGCCCCGGCGGGCAGCCGGGGTATTTCCCTGTTTATTGTGCCGAAGTTTATTCCCGATGCTGCAGGTCAGCCGGGTACGCGCAATGCGCTGCACTGTGGCTCCATCGAGCACAAAATGGGCATTCATGGTTCAGCAACGTGCGTGATGAACTTTGATGGCGCTGTTGGTTACTTGCTGGGCGATCCGCACAAAGGCCTGGCAGCGATGTTTACCATGATGAATTACGAGCGGTTGGCGATGGGCAGTCAGGGACTGGGGGCCGCCGAGCGCGCCTGGCAAAACGCCCTGGCCTATGCCAATGACCGCTTGCAGGGCCGCATTAGCGAGCGCGATGCCAATAAAGCCGAGCCCATCATCCGCCACCCCGATGTGCAGCGCATGCTCTACACCATTCAATCGCTGAATGAAGCCGGCCGCAGCTTTTCTACCTGGGTTGCCCTGCAATTGGATAAAGCCAAATACAGTGACGACGAACAAGGGCAGCAACTGGCCAACTTGTTGACACCAATCGCCAAGGCCTTTATGACCGATTTGGGTCTTGAATGCACGGTTCAGGCACAACAGGTTTTTGGTGGTCATGGCTACGTGAAGGAATGGGGCATGGAGCAATTAGTACGGGATGTACGGATTGCCCAGATCTACGAAGGGACCAATGGCATTCAGGCCGCTGACTTTCTACTGCGTAAGGTCGCTGGCGACAAGGGCGCAGTGTTGCAGCAGCTGTATCGCGAGATTGAAAGCTGGTTGGATACCAGCAATGTCCTTCATCAACAGTTGGCAAGTTACCTGCTACGATGCCAGCAACTGACCGAGTCTTTGCTTAAGCGAGGCTCTGAGAACAAAGCTCTGCTGGCAGACTACGCTTACGATTTTATGACCTTGAATGGCTATCTGCTGTATGGCTATATGTGGCTCAAGCAAATTGAAGCACTGGAGCGTGCAGAGATTGCTGATGAAACGAAACAACAGAAACAGAAGCTGGCTCACTTCTACTTTGCCAGGATATTACCGCGGGTCGAAACCTTTATTGCCATAATGCAGGATTGAACATCAGAAACCGCTTGAGTTTTCATCACAATTCTATATAATGCGCGTCCGACCTTGTATTAGGTAGGTTTGGCAAGAGGCAACTCTTGCCCCAACAATGCTCCCGATTGGGGAGCAACTGTACTTCGCTGCAAAGGCTCACTCCAATTAGGAGTTGTGCTTTTGTTATTTTTTGCTCTTTTTGCTCTTTGAGGCTTTGATTTATGAGTAATCAAAGGATACGTATCCGCCTGAAAGCGTTCGATCACCGTTTGATCGATCAGTCAACTTTGGAAATCGTTGACACAGCCAAACGTACCGGTGCCCAGGTTCGTGGTCCAATTCCACTGCCAACCCGCCAGGAACGTTTCACTGTCTTGATTTCTCCTCACGTCAATAAAGATGCACGTGATCAGTACGAAATCCGTACCCACAAGCGTCTGATCGATATCGTTGAGCCAACAGATAAAACTGTTGATGCTCTGATGCGATTGGATCTGCCTGCTGGTGTTGACGTTCAAATCAGCCTGGGCTGACAAGACAGGTTTTAAGAGAGGTTTAGGAAATGGCTATCGGTTTAGTCGGTCGTAAAGTAGGAATGACCCGCATCTTCACTGAAGATGGCGTCTCTATTCCTGTTACCGTAATCGAAGCGACACCAAATCGCGTGACTGCTGTTAAGTCTGAAGAGACTGATGGCTACAGCGCGTTGCAAGTGACTGCTGGCACCGTTAAGGCGAATCGCCTGAACAAGCCTGAAGCAGGTCATTTTGCTAAAGTCGGTGTTGACGCTGGTCGTGGTCTGTGGGAATTCCGTCTGGCAGACAATGAAGGCAACGACATCCAGGTGGGTAGCGAGATTACTGTTGAAATTTTCGCAGAAACCAAGAAAGTTGATGTGGTTGGCACATCAAAAGGTAAAGGTTTCGCTGGTGGCGTTAAGCGCTGGAACTTCCGTACTCAGGATGCTACGCACGGTAACTCTTTGTCACACCGTGCCCCAGGTTCGATTGGTCAAAACCAGTCACCTGGTAAAGTATTCAAAGGTAAGAAGATGGCCGGTCACATGGGCGCAGAGCGCGTGACTGTTCAGTCTCTGGAAGTGGTCCGTGTTGATGCTGAGCGTAACATCCTGCTGGTCAAAGGTGCTGTACCTGGTGCCATCGGCGGCGATGTGATCGTGAAGCCTGCGGTCAAAAGCTAACGTCTGGGGAGATAAGTGATGGAATTAGCATTACGGGACGCAAAAGGCGTTCTTGAAGTTTCCGAAGCGACCTTTGGACGTGAGTTTAACGAAGCACTGGTTCACCAGGTCGTTGTTGCGTACGCAGCAGGCGCCCGTCAGGGAAGCCGCGCTCAGAAAACGCGTTCAGAAGTTCGCGGTGGCGGCAAGAAGCCATGGCGTCAAAAAGGTACTGGCCGCGCGCGCGCTGGTACAATCCGCAGCCCTATCTGGCGCAGCGGTGGTGTGACTTTTGCGGCCAAGCCTCAAGATCACAGCCAAAAAGTAAATCGTAAAATGTACCGTGGTGCCATCAGAAGCATTTTGTCTGAGCTGGTGCGCCAGGAACGTTTGATTGTGGTTGAAAACTTCACCGTTGAGACGCCGAAGACCAAAGAACTGGTTGGCAAGCTGAAAGCGATGGAGCTGAAAGATGTGCTGATCGTCACCAACGACGTTGATGAGAACTTGTTCTTGTCTGCACGCAACCTGTACAAGGTTGATGTGCGTGACGTGCACGGTATTGATCCAGCAAGTCTGATTGCCTTTGATAAAGTGCTGATGACAGCTGCTGCGGTGAAACAACTTGAGGAGCTGTTAGCATGATGCGCGAAGAACGTTTGCTGAAAGTAATTCTTGCTCCGCATGTATCTGAAAAGAGCACCATTGCGGCAGAAAACTTCAACACCGTCGTTTTCAAAGTAGCTACTACTGCCACCAAAGCCGATATCAAAGCAGCTGTTCAAAAGTTGTTTGATGTCGAAGTCACTGCAGTAAACACGGTCAACGTTAAGGGTAAAACCAAGCGTACGGGTTTGCGCATGGGCAAGCGTAGCGACTGGAAAAAGGCCTACGTCACCCTGAAAGAAGGCAGCGAAATCGATTTCGTTGGCGGCGCTGAGTAAGAAGAGGAGTTAGGAAATGGCACTTGTAAAGTGTAAACCTACATCACCAGGTCGTCGCCACGTCATCAAAGTGGTTAACCCTGACCTGTACAAAGGCAAGCCTTATGCCCCTTTGTTAGAGAAGAAAAGCAAGACTGGTGGTCGTAACAACAATGGTCGCATTACCACGCGTCACATTGGTGGTGGCCATAAGCAACATTACCGCCTGGTTGATTTCAAGCGCACCAAAGATGGCATTCCTGCCAAAGTTGAGCGCTTGGAATACGATCCAAACCGTACTGCCAACATCGCTCTGGTGCTGTATGCAGATGGTGAGCGTCGTTACATCCTGGCACCAAAAGGCATGAAAGCTGGTGATAGCGTGCAGTCTGGCGTTGACGCGCCAATCAAAGCAGGCAACACCCTGCCGATGCGCAACATTCCGGTTGGTCAGGTTGTGCACAATGTCGAACTGAAGCCAGGTAAGGGCGGCCAGCTGGCTCGTTCAGCCGGTGCTTTTGTTCAGATCATTGCTCGTGACGGTGCTTATGTGTTGCTGCGTTTACGCAGTGGTGAAACACGTAAAGTACTGGCTGACTGCCGTGCAACCATCGGTGAGATCGGTAATGCGGAGCACATGCTGCGTCAATACGGTAAAGCGGGTGCAACGCGCTGGCGTGGTGTTCGTCCGACCGTGCGTGGTGTGGTAATGAACCCGGTTGATCACCCACACGGTGGTGGTGAAGGTCGTACTTCTGGTGGCCGTCACCCTGTTACACCATGGGGCGTACCAACCAAAGGGTACAAGACTCGTTCAAACAAGCGTACTGATAAATTAATCGTACGTCGTCGTGATAAATAATTTGTGAGGAATTGCCATGCCACGTTCTCTCAAGAAAGGTCCATTTATTGACCTTCACTTGCTGAAGAAGGTAGAGAAAGCGTTGGAAAGCGGTGACAAGAAGCCTATTAAGACTTGGAGCCGTCGTTCAATGATCATACCTGATATGATCGGATTGACCATCGCTGTCCATAATGGTCGTCAACATGTACCTGTGTTTGTCTCTGAAGAGATGGTAGGTCACAAGCTGGGCGAATTTGCCCCAACTCGTACTTATCGTGGTCATGCGGCAGACAAAAAGGCCAAGAAACGCTAAGGGGTGAATCATGCAAGCATTAGCTAAACACAAATTTGCCCGTTCTTCTGCACAGAAAGCTCGTCTGGTTGCTGATCAGATCCGCGGACTGCCAGTAGATAAGGCGTTGGATATCCTGACGTACAGCCCTAAAAAAGCTGCACATCTGGTGAAAAATGTCCTTTTATCAGCCGTTGCCAACGCAGAGCACAACGAAGGTGCTGACATTGATACCTTGAAAGTGCAAACCATCTTTGTAGATGAGGCACCTTCAATGAAGCGTATCAAGCCACGTGCTAAAGGCCGTGCTGACCGTATCGTCAAGCGTACCAGTCACATCACTGTGATCGTAGCTGATAACTAGGAGTGAGAAATGGGACAGAAAGTACATCCTAACGGGATTCGCCTAGGTATCACTAAGCCTTGGAGCTCTACCTGGTTCGCGAATTCAAAAGACTTTCCGGACTTTCTGAACGGTGACTTCAAAGTTCGTCAGTACCTGACGAAAGAATTGAAATCAGCGTCAGTTAGCCGCATCGATATCGAGCGTCCGGCCAAGAGCATTCGTGTGACCATTCACACGGCTCGTCCAGGCATCGTGATCGGTAAAAAAGGTGAAGATGTTGAAAAACTGCGCAAGCGCGTCGCGGCTATTGCCGGCGTACCTGCTCAGATCAATATCTCTGAGATTCGTAAACCTGAGCTGGATGCCAAACTGGTCGCTGACAACATCAGCAGCCAGCTGGAGCGTCGTGTGATGTTCCGTCGTGCGATGAAGCGTGCGGTACAAAACGCTATGCGCACTGGCGCCAAAGGCATCAAGGTTGAAGTAAGCGGTCGTTTGGGCGGAGCAGAAATTGCTCGTACCGAATGGTACCGTGAAGGTCGTGTACCACTGCATACATTGCGTGCGGACATCGACTACTCAACTTCTGAAGCTTTGACCACTTACGGTATCATTGGTGTAAAAGTCTGGATCTTCAAAGGAGAAATCCTGGGTCACTTGCCTTTGGCAAACAGCAACACCAACAACACGAATCAGCCTAAAGCGCCGAAGAAAGGTGCCGGCCGTAAAGGTAAGTAGGGGTATTGAGCGATGTTGCAACCAAAACGAACTAAATTTCGTAAAGTGCATAAAGGCCGTAACCGCGGTCTGTCGCAAGTAGGCGACAAGGTTAGCTTTGGTAGCTATGCACTGAAAGCAGTTGAGCGTGGTCAAATGACCTCGCGTCAAATTGAAGCGGCCCGTCGTGCCATGACGCGTGCGGTGCGTCGTGTTGGTAAAATCTGGATCCGTGTGTTCCCAGACAAGCCAATCACCACCAAGCCGCTGGAAGTGCGGATGGGTAGCGGTAAAGGTTCTGTGGATTACTGGGTATGCCAAATTAAACCTGGCAAAGTCCTGTATGAAATGGATGGCGTATCGGAAGAGCTTGCTCGCCATGCGTTCTCCCTGGCCGCAGCCAAGCTTCCATTTAAGACCACCTTTGTTACGCGGACGGTAATGTAATGAAAGCGAGCGAACTGAAAGCAAAAAGCGTTGAAGAGTTGAACGCTGAACTCCTGAGCTTGCTGCGTGAGCAATTTAATTTGCGCATGCAGGCCAGCACAGGTCAACTGGCTCAGACTCATCTGCTGAAGAACGTACGTCGCGATATCGCGCGTGTAAAGACAATCTTGACTGAGAAGGCAGGTGCGTAATGAGTGAACAAAACACCCGTACACTGCAAGGTAAAGTGGTTAGCGACAAAATGGACAAGTCCATTGTTGTAGCCATCGAGCGTCAGGTGAAGCACCCAATTTACGGGAAATTCATCAAGCGCACGACCAAATTGCATGTTCATGATGAAAGCAACCAGTGCAAAGCAGGCGATATCGTCACGATTCGTGAATGTCGCCCACTGTCCAAGACCAAGTCCTGGACGCTGGTGAACGTCGTAGAATCTGCATCCTAAGCAGGGTGAAGATAGAAGCGGCCCGCTAAGGGCCGCTTTTTTTATTGGATAACTACCACTTTAAGCAAAGTGCTGTTATAATCACGCGCCCTTCGTCTATGAGGGGAATTTTTATTTGTATGCAGCTTGGCCCGAAAGGGTCAATTTAAGTGGATAACGGAGCACTAAGATGATCCAGATGCAATCTATGCTGGATGTCGCTGATAACAGCGGCGCTCGCAGCGTAATGTGTATTAAGGTCTTAGGTGGTTCTCACCGCCGCTATGCTGCAATTGGTGATGTCATCAAAGTTACTGTGAAAGAAGCAATTCCTCGCGGTAAAGTAAAAAAAGGTGACGTGCTGAATGCAGTGGTGGTGCGGACGCGGAAAGGCGTACGTCGTCAGGACGGGTCATTAATCCGTTTTGATCGCAATGCAGCGGTGTTGTTGAACACCAAGCTGGAACCGATCGGTACACGTATCTTCGGACCTGTGACACGTGAACTTCGTGGCGATAAGTTTATGAAGATCGTGTCTCTGGCACCAGAAGTACTGTAAGGAGTCACCATGGCAACTAAAATCCGTCGTGATGACGAGGTAATTGTTCTTGCTGGCAAGGACAAAGGTAAAACCGGTAAAGTCACAAAAGTTCTGCTGAGTGAAAACCGTGTTTATGTTTCAGGCGTGAACCTGGTGAAAAAACACCAGAAGCCAGTTCCTGCGTTAAACCAGGCAGGTGGCATCGTCGAGAAAGAAGCCTCGATTCACGTATCAAACGTAGCGATTGTCAATCCGAAAACCGGAAAGGCAGATCGTGTTGGTTTCCGTTTTGAAGATGGTAAGAAAGTACGCTTCTTCAAATCGAATAATGAAGTAATCTAATTGCTATTGGAGTAATACGATGGCGAAACTGCATGAAATTTACAAAGACACCGTAGTTCCTGGACTGATGAAACAGTTCGGCTACACCAGCGTCATGCAAGTCCCTCGGATTGAAAAAATCACACTCAATATGGGTGTTGGTGAAGCAGTTGCTGATAAAAAAATTCTGGAAAATGCCGTAGCAGATTTAACTGCTATCGCTGGCCAGAAGCCGCTTATCACTAAAGCGCGCAAATCAGTTGCCGGTTTCAAAATCCGTGAAGGCTACCCTATTGGCGCAAAAGTCACTCTGCGTGGCGAGCGTATGTGGGATTTCCTGGAGCGTTTGGTATCCATTGCGATCCCTCGTATCCGTGACTTCCGCGGAATTAACCCTAAGTCTTTTGACGGCCGTGGGAATTTTAGCATGGGCGTGCGTGAGCAAATCATCTTCCCAGAAATCGACTACGACAAAGTCGATGCAGTACGTGGTTTGGATATTACCATTACTACGTCAGCAGCTTCTGATGATGAAGGCCGTGCATTGCTTTCTGCATTTAACTTCCCATTCAAGAAATAAGGTGTAGGGTTATGGCAAAAAATTCAATGAAAGCACGTGAAGAAAAGCGTGCAAAGCTGGCAGCCAAATACGCTGAAAAGCGTCACGCACTGAAAGACCTGATTGCAAGCCCAACCACGTCTGATGAAGACCGTTGGTCTGCAGTTCTGCAACTGCAATCGTTACCGCGTGATTCTAGCCCGTCCCGTCAACGTAACCGTTGCCGCGTGACTGGTCGTCCGCATGGGTACCTGCGCAAGTTCGGCATGAGCCGGATCAAAGTCCGTGAAGCGGCAATGCGCGGTGAAATTCCTGGCCTTCGCAAGGCTAGCTGGTAAGAATCACGGGAGTAACGAGCTATGAGTTTACAAGATCCAGTAGCGGATATGTTTACTCGCATCCGCAACGGTCAGTCGGCCAACAAAGTTGCGGTAAAAATGCCTTCTTCGAAGCTGAAGATTGCAATTGCGAATGTATTAAAGACTGAAGGTTACATCGAAGATTTCGCTGTAGCACAAGATGGCAAGCCTGAGCTGGAAGTGACTTTAAAGTATTTCCAGGGCAAGCCTGTAATCGAAACCATTGATCGTGTCAGCCGTCCTGGTCTGCGTATCTACAAGAAACGCGACGCTTTGCCAAAAGTAATGGGTGGTTTGGGTGTTGCTATTGTTTCAACATCCAAAGGGCTGATGACTGACCGTGCTGCGCGCAAGGTTGGGATTGGTGGCGAAATCATCGGCTACGTAGCGTAACGGAGGGGTAATCTATGTCTCGTGTAGCAAAAGCCCCCATTGCTATTCCAGCTGGTGTTCAGATCAATCTGGACGGCCAGAAAGTAGCAGTCAAGGGTAAAAGTGGCGAGTTGACGGTTAACGTCAACCCAGCAGTAGAAATTGTTATCGATGGCGATGTGGTTCGCACCACGCCACGTGAAGGTTTCGCTAACGCTATCGCACAAGCAGGTACAGCCCGTGCTCTGATCAACAACCTGGTGGCTGGTGTCACTGAAGGCTTCACGCGCAAGCTTGAGCTGGTGGGTGTTGGTTACCGTGCCAAGGTCGAAGGCAAAGTACTGAACATGAACCTGGGTTTCTCACACCCGATCAACTTCGCTATTCCAGAAGGGATCACCATTGAGACCCCAAGCCAGACTGAAGTCGTTGTGAAAGGTAGCGATAAGCAGTTGGTTGGTCAGGTTGCTGCGAACATCCGTGCGTACCGTAAACCAGAGCCTTACAAAGGCAAAGGTGTTCGTTACGCTGATGAAAACGTGCGTCGCAAAGAAGCCAAGAAAAAGTAGGGTAGGAAGATGGATAAGAAACTTGCTCGTCTGCGTCGTGCCAAGCGTGTACGCAGAACTATTATCGAACAAGGGGCGAATCGCCTGGTTGTGCATCGTACGCCACGTCACATCTATGCCCAGCTGATCGCACCTAATGCTGAAGTGATCGCGGCTGCGTCCTCTGTTGAGAACAGCATCCGTGAATCTTTAAAGTACACTGGTAACGTTGATGCAGCAGCAGCTGTAGGCAAAGCTGTCGCTGAGCGCGCTGTTGCCAAAGGCGTAACCGCTTGTGCTTTTGACCGTAGCGGCTTCCGGTATCATGGTCGCGTGAAAGCTTTAGCAGACGCGGCGCGTGAAGCCGGTCTTCAGTTCTAGGAGTAGCACATGGCTAACGAAGAAGTGAAACAACAATCTGATTTGCAAGAAAAGCTGGTTGCTGTAAACCGCGTTTCCAAAGTTGTGAAAGGTGGACGTATTTTCAGCTTCACAGCTCTGACTGTAGTCGGTGACGGCAACGGCCGTGTAGGTTACGGTTACGGTAAAGCACGCGAAGTACCTGCTGCCATTCAAAAGGCAATGGAAAAAGCGCGTCGTAACATGACTCAGGTAGAATTGAACGGCCATACGCTGCATCACCCAACTCGTGGTGTGCACTCTGGCTCCAATGTCTACATGCAGCCGGCCTCTGAAGGTACCGGTTTGATCGCGGGTGGTGCCATGCGTGCAGTACTGGAAGTAGCAGGTGTTCAAAACATCCTGTCCAAGTGCTACGGCTCTACCAACCCAATCAACGTAGTTCGCGCCACTATCGACGCTTTGGCTTCTGTGAAGTCACCAGCTCAGGTAGCTGCCAAGCGTGGCCTGCGCGTGGACGATATTCTGGGGTAATCTGCCATGGCTAAAAAGACAGTGAAAGTAACTCAGACCAAGTCCAGCATTGGTCGCTTGCCAAAACACAAAGCTTCGCTGCGTGGTTTGGGTCTGCGTCGTATTGGACACACGGTTGAATTAGAAGACACACCATCAGTTCGCGGCATGATCAATGCTGTGTACTACATGGTTCAAGTGGAGGAGTAAGCGATGTTTTTAAATACACTCTCTCCTGCAGCTGGCGCCAAAAAAGAGAAAAAGCGTCTGGGCCGTGGTATCGGTTCAGGCTTGGGTAAAACCGGTGGCCGTGGTCACAAAGGTTTGAAATCCCGCTCTGGCGGCTCAGTTCGTCCAGGCTTCGAAGGCGGTCAAATGCCTTTGAAACAGCGTTTGCCTAAGTTCGGCTTTACTTCGCGTAAGTCGTTGGTTACCGCTGAAGTCCGTCTGCACGAGCTGACAAAAGTTGAAGGTGATGTGGTTGATCTGAGCACCCTGATGGATGCAAACATCATCCCACGCACCACCAAATTTGCCAAAGTGGTTCTGTCCGGCGAAGTGACACGCCCGTTGACCGTCAAAGGTCTGCGTGTGTCCAAAGGCGCTCGTTCAGCCATTGAAGCTGCTGGTGGAAAAGTCGAAGAATAACAAAAGGATAGTACGTAATGGCTAAACCAGGTTCGGACTTAAAAAGTAAAGGCAGTTTTGGCGAGCTGAAAGCGCGCTTGCTGTTTGTACTTTTAGCCATAGTCGTTTTTCGACTTGGAACTTTTGTGCCAATTCCTGGAATTGACGCCGCCGTGCTAGCTCAGTTATTCGAGCAACAACGAGGCACCATCGTTGAAATGTTTAACATGTTCAGCGGTGGTGCACTTGAGCGTGCTTCTGTGTTTGCGCTTGGCATCATGCCTTACATCTCAGCGTCCATCATCGTGCAGTTGCTGTCGGTGGTGCACCCGCACTTAGCGGAGCTGAAGAAAGAGGGTGAGGCCGGCAAGCGTAAAATTCAGCAATACACACGCTATGGTACTCTTGCATTGGCAACGCTGCAGTCGATTGGTATTGCGACCGGTTTGCCGAATATGATGCCAGGCTTGGTTATCAACCCAGGCTTTGCATTCTATTTTACTGCCATCGTTAGTTTGGTTACCGGTACCATGTTCCTGATGTGGTTGGGTGAGCAGATTACCGAGCGCGGTATTGGTAATGGTATTTCGTTGCTAATCTTTGCAGGTATCGTTGCTGGACTGCCATCTGCTGTAGGTGGCACCATCGAGCAAGCTCGACAGGGCGATTTGCACTTTTTATTACTGGTCGCGATCGTTGTGATTGTGGTGGCTATTACGACCTTTGTGGTGTTCTTTGAACGCGGGCAACGTCGTATCGTGGTGAACTATGCCAAGCGTCAGCAAGGCCGTCAGGTCTTTGCCGCGCAAAGCAGTCATTTGCCATTGAAAGTCAACATGGCTGGGGTTATCCCACCGATTTTCGCATCGAGCATTATTTTGTTCCCTGGTACCATTGCTACTTGGTTTGGTTCAGGTGAAGGCATGGTTGCTAACTTCCTGCAGGAACTGGCATTAACCTTGTCTCCGGGTCAGCCGCTGTACATTATGTTGTATGCAGCTGCCATTATTTTCTTCTGTTTCTTCTACACTGCGTTGGTGTTTAACCCGCGCGATACAGCAGACAACCTGAAGAAATCCGGTGCCTTTATTCCAGGTATCCGTCCGGGTGAACAAACGTCCAGATACATCGATAAAGTAATGACTCGTCTGACACTAGCAGGTGCGTTATACATTACCTTTATCTGTTTAGTACCCGAGTTCATGATGGTTGCATGGAATGTGCAATTCTACTTCGGCGGTACATCCTTGTTGATTATCGTTGTGGTGATTATGGACTTTATGGCACAGGTACAGACTCATTTGATGTCGCATCAATACGATTCTGTGCTTAAGAAAGCAAATCTTAAAGGCGTAAGCCGATAAGAACTTACTGCGGAGTGAAGTCATGAAAGTACGTGCTTCCGTTAAGAAGATCTGCCGTAACTGCAAAATCATCAAGCGCAACAACGTTGTGCGTGTGATCTGCACCGAGCCAAAGCACAAACAACGCCAAGGCTAACGGCAGAAGCAATCGAGTGGGTCAAGCAATTGACCCACGAATTGTTTGCAAAACAGACGCCATTTGAGTATCCTTACGGGCTTTTCAAATCGGCACCCATAAATTTTAAGTGAAGGAGAAGGTTAGTGGCCCGTATAGCTGGCATTAACATCCCCGATAATAAACATGCGGTCATCTCATTGACCTATGTTTATGGTATCGGTAAAACTCGCGCTCAGGCCATTTTGGCAGCAGCGGGTATCGAAGAAAGTACCAAAATCAGTGCATTAAGCGATGCACAGTTGGATACGCTTCGTGAAGAAGTTGCAAAATACACCGTTGAAGGTGACTTGCGCCGTGAAGTGACATTGAACATTAAACGTTTGATGGATCTTGGTTGTTACCGTGGCTTGCGCCACCGTCGTAGTTTGCCTGTTCGTGGTCAGCGTACTAAAACCAATGCGCGTACCCGTAAAGGTCCACGTAAGCCGATTAAGAAATAAGGCAGGTAACTTATGGCTAAAGCACAAGTTCGTACTCGTAAACGGGTAAAAAAGCAAGTTGCAGACGGTATGGCTCATATCCATGCTTCTTTCAACAACACCATCGTCACCATCACTGACCGCCAGGGCAACGCTCTGTGCTGGGCAACTGCTGGTGGTTCAGGTTTCCGCGGCTCTCGTAAGTCCACACCTTTTGCTGCTCAGGTAGCTGCAGAGCGTGCTGGTGTAGCTGCGCAAGAATATGGTGTGAAAAACCTCGAAGTGTTCGTCAATGGTCCTGGACCAGGTCGTGAATCTGCTATCCGTGCATTGAACGGCGCAGGTTTCCGTATCACGAATATCACCGACGTGACGCCTATCCCGCACAACGGATGCCGTCCACCTAAAAAACGTCGCGTGTAATCACAGCGCTTCACGGATTATTGGAGAAAGAAGATGGCTAGATATTTGGGCCCTAAGCTCAAGCTAAGTCGCCGTGAAGGAACGGACCTGTTCCTGAAAAGCGGCGTGCGGGCAATTGACTCAAAATGTAACTTAACAACTGCTCCTGGTCAGCATGGCGCCCGTCGTGGTCGTTTGTCTGATTACGGTATTCAGTTGCGTGAGAAGCAAAAAGTACGTCGTATGTATGGCGTATTGGAAAAGCAGTTCCGTAACTACTACAAAGATGCTGCTCGTATCAAAGGTAACACCGGTGAAAACCTGCTTCAGTTGTTGGAGTCACGGTTGGACAACGTGGTTTACCGTATGGGCCTGGCAAGCACTCGTGCAGAAGCACGTCAGCTGGTCAGCCACAAAGCAATCATGGTGAATGGTCGTGTGGTCAACATCCCATCTTTCACTGTATTGCCAGAACAAGTTGTTTCTGTTCGTGAAAAAGCCAAGAAGCAAGCTCGTATCGCTGCTGCGATGGAGCTGGCTGGTCAACGCGAGAAGCCAACTTGGGTTGAAGTAGACACGACTAAGCTCGAAGGTGTATTTAAGCGTCTTCCTGAGCGTTCAGATTTGTCTGCTGACATCAACGAACAGTTAATCGTCGAGCTTTACTCTAAGTAAAGCGAACCATTAAGAGAGGATACAATGCAGGGTTCTGTCACCGAATTCCTTAAGCCGAGATTAGTTGGGATCGACAAAGTCACTCCAACTCGTGCCAAAGTTACTTTGGAACCACTTGAGCGCGGTTTCGGACATACCTTGGGTAACGCACTTCGCCGTATTCTGCTGTCTTCTATGCCAGGTTTTGCTGTCACAGAAGTTGAGATCGAAGGCGTACTCCATGAGTACAGTTCGAAAGAAGGGGTGCAAGAGGATATCATTGATATTCTGTTGAACCTGAAAGGCTTAGCCTTCCGCCTGGAAGACAAAGATGAAGTCACTCTGACTTTAACCAAAAAAGGTGCTGGCCCTGTGACTGCTGCTGATATCCAGCACGGTGACGGTGTTGTCATTGTCAATCCGGATCATGTCATCTGCCACCTGACCGGCGATACTGAGTTCAGTATGCGTCTGAAAGTTGAGCAGGGCCGTGGTTATGTGCCGGCATCAGCCCGTCTTTCCTCTGAAGACGACGAGCGTCCAATTGGCCGCTTGTTGCTTGACGCTTCCTTCAGCCCTGTAGAGCGCATTGCTTACAGTGTTGAAGCGGCGCGTGTAGAGCAACGCACCGACTTGGACAAGCTGGTTATCGATATGGAAACCAATGGTACGCTTGAGCCTGAAGAGGCAATCCGTCGTGCTGCGACTATTCTGGCAGAACAGCTGGAGTTCTTCGTAGAGCTGCGTGATAAGAGTGAGCCAGAGAAGCGCGAAGAGAAGCCGGAGTTTGATCCGATTCTGTTGCGTCCTGTCGATGACCTCGAATTAACGGTTCGTTCTGCTAACTGTCTGAAAGCAGAGCAAATTCAGTACATCGGTGATCTGGTGCAACGTACCGAGGTTGAGCTGTTGAAAACGCCTAACCTGGGTAAGAAGTCGCTTACCGAAATCAAAGACGTACTGGCTTCACGTGGTCTGTCTCTTGGCATGCGCCTTGAGAACTGGCCGCCAGCCAGTCTGGTAAACAAAGACTAACCGGATCCGGTTCCTGGTTTAGTAAGAAGGAATAGGTCATGCGCCATCGTAAGAGTGGTCGTCAATTAAATCGGAACAGCAGCCATCGTCAGGCAATGTTCCGCAACATGGCAAGCTCGTTGGTGAAGCATCAAATCATCAAAACGACTTTGCCAAAAGCAAAAGAGTTGCGTCGTGTTATTGAGCCTTTGATCACACTGGCTAAAAACGACAGCGTGGCAAACCGCCGTTTGGCTTTTGCCCGTACTCAGGATAAAGAAGCTGTAGGTATCTTGTTCACTGAACTTGGTCCTCGCTACAATGCCCGCCCAGGTGGCTACACACGTATCATTAAGTGTGGTTTCCGTGCCGGTGACAACGCGCCAATGTGTTACATTGAGCTGGTGGACCGTCCAGAAGTGGACGAAGAAGCTGTTGTCGAGGAAGCGGTTGCTGAGTAAGCTTCCCTTGAACAAAAAAACCGGGACCTGTGTCCCGGTTTTTTTATGTCCGAATGGTTTTAGGTCAACAGGCGTCAACTTGTGTTCCTGGCTGCTAAACCTGGTCGCTTATCGAGCAAATTGACCATGAAAACTACGCTTTGCTTAGAAAGTGAGCGCTTGGGTTGGATCCTGCAAAAAAGATCTTGATCGCCTTGTTTGGATCCTTATAATGCGCACCACTGATGACGACGAGGTTACAACGACATCGTCATCCTGCTTCAGAAG
>NZ_JAUZVY010000009.1:0-15372 GCF_030717955.1 Alkalimonas delamerensis
CGGGGCCTTTTTCAGTCTGAGACGGAAAAAGCTTTGAATGCCGTTGGTTGGGCTTGCCTTCACCTATGAAGGCAGTATAATGAGCGGCTATTTTGAGTACTGCTAAAAGCAGTGAACCGTTTTATTGTAGGGGCATAGTTCCAATTGGTAGAACAGCGGTCTCCAAAACCGACGGTTGGGGGTTCGAATCCCTCTGCCCCTGCCAACCTTTTCACAGCAGTATCAATGCTGTGTTGAAGAAGATCTGTATCGGTGAAGCCGAGCTGAGGTGAAAGTAAGCATGAGTGCAACGAGTGAAACCCCTAAGAGCAGTCTGGACTCCGTCAAATGGCTGGTCGTCTTTGTTCTGCTGTCACTGATCGTGGTCGGCAACTATATTTTTGAGTTTGGTACCTTAGAGCGTGCCATTGCCATCGTGGTGTTGGTTGCCGGTGCTGGCTTGGTGGCGGCTCAAACCACCAAAGGTAAAACCTTCGTTGCTTTTGCCAAAGACTCGCGGACCGAAGTACGTAAAGTGGTCTGGCCAACCCGGCAGGAAACCACCCAAACCACCATGATCGTTATGGTCGCCACCTTAATTGTTGGTTTGATTCTCTGGGGGCTGGATGCCATCCTGCTGCGCGTTGTTTCATTCTTTACCGGGGTAGGAGTTTAATCATGGCAGGTAAAATGCGCTGGTACGTGGTGCAGGCTTTTTCAGGCTTCGAGCAAAAAGTAGCTACCTCATTACGTGAGCACATCAAAATGCACCAGATGGAAGATAAGTTTGGTGATGTGCTGGTTCCGACCGAGGAAGTGGTGGAAATGCGTGCTGGTCAAAAACGCAAATCCGAGCGCAAGTTTTTCCCAGGCTATGTGCTGGTGCAAATGGAAATGTGCGAAGAAAGCTGGCACCTGGTGAAAAGCGTGCCGCGGGTACTTGGCTTTATCGGTGGTACCTCGGATCGTCCGGCTCCTATTTCTGAAAAAGAAGCCAACATCATACTGAACCGTCTGGAAGACAACGCCGACAAACCTAAGCCGAAAACGCTGTTCGAAGCGGGCGAGGTGGTGCGTGTCACCGAAGGTCCTTTCGCCGACTTCAACGGTGTGGTCGAAGAGGTCGATTACGAGAAGAGCCGGGTCAAGGTCTCTGTACTCATTTTCGGACGCTCCACGCCTGTCGATCTGGAATTTGGTCAGGTCGAAAAAGCCTAAATTTTATTCATTGATTCCGGCCGCTGATTGTTTTAAGATCTGCGGCCTTTTTAACCAAGGGGAGCCGTTTGAGTAAATGTCCTCGCATTTACAAGGCTAAGACCCGAAACAGAGGTGTACTATGGCAAAGAAAGTCACTGCATTAATTAAATTGCAGGTTAAAGCCGGTATGGCAAACCCGTCACCGCCAGTTGGTCCAGCATTGGGTCAACACGGTGTCAACATCATGGAATTCTGTAAAGGCTTTAACGCCAAAACAGATAGCATGGAAAAAGGCATGCCTATCCCTGTCGTGATCACTGTGTACAGCGATCGTTCTTTCACCTTCGATACCAAAACGCCACCAGCATCTTTCTTGTTGCTGAAAGCAGCGGGTCTGAAGAGCGGTTCTGGTCAACCGAATACCAAGAAAGTTGGTAAGGTGACTCAGGCGCAAATCGACGACATCGTTAAATTGAAAGAGCCGGATCTGACTGCTGCAGATCACGACGCTGCCGTGCGTACCATCGCTGGTACTGCTCGTTCAATGGGCCTGGTAGTGGAGGGGTAAGACATGGCTAAATTATCTAAGCGCGCAAAACTGATCCGTGAAAAAGTAGACGCTACCCGCGAGTACGATTTCCAGGAAGCAGTGACCCTGCTGAAAGAGCTGGCGACTGCCAAGTTCGTAGAAAGCATCGATGTGGCGGTAAATCTGGGTATTGATGCCCGTAAATCCGACCAAAACGTTCGTGGTGCGACTGTACTGCCTCATGGTACTGGCCGTGATGTTCGTGTTGCTGTATTCACCCAGGGTGCCAATGCCGAAGCTGCCAAAGCTGCCGGTGCGGACATCGTTGGGATGGAAGAGCTGGCCGAGCAGGTCAAAAAAGGCGAAATGAACTTTGACGTGGTGATTGCTTCTCCAGACGCGATGCGTGTGGTGGGTGCTCTGGGTCAAATTTTAGGCCCACGTGGTCTGATGCCAAACCCGAAAACTGGTACTGTGACGCCAAACGTTGCTGAAGCTGTGCAAAATGCCAAGGCAGGTCAGGTGCGTTACCGTAACGACAAAAACGGCATCATCCACACCACCATCGGTAAAGTGGATTTTGACGCAGACAAATTGAAAGAAAACCTGGAAGCCCTGTTGGTCGCACTGAAGCGTGCTAAGCCTTCGGTTGCCAAAGGTGTTTTCATCAAGAAAGTTACGATTTCTTCGACTATGGGTGCAGGCATTGCTCTGAACCAGGCTTCTCTGGCATCTCAGGTCTAAGCGTCGAAGCGACTGTGCTTTACAGAGTGCTGAGGTTTGAGATATAATCTCGCGCTCGTTTTTTAGGGTAGAAGCTGCTATTTTGCTTGCAAAGCAGCAGCTTCCGTCCGAGACCGTAGGTGCAACAGCTTGCTGTTGCTTAATGATTCGCCTACGCAGACGGTGTTAGCCCCAGAATTGTATTTAAACTCTTCTGGCTCTCACCGTAAATCGCGCACCGGCATTGTGCCGGTGATGTGTTGGAAAGCCAGACAGTTGTCTGGATGAACCAGGAGTTAAGAGCCAATGGCGATTAAGCTTGATGACAAAAAAGCAATTGTTGCTGAAGTCCAGCAAGCCGCAACTGGTGCTCTTTCTGCCGTAGTCGCTGACGCTCGTGGTGTCACTGTCGATAAAATCACTAGCCTGCGTAAGCAAGCTCGTGCTAATGGTGTCTGGATGCGCGTTGTGCGTAATACCCTGGCCCGTCGTGCAGTACAAGGCACCGATTTTGAGTGTCTGAGCGATACTTTTGTCGGCCCAACGCTGATCGCTTTCTCTTCCGAGCACCCAGGTGCCGCGGCTCGTCTTTTTAAAGACTTTGCCAAAGAAGAAAAGTTGTTCGAGCTAAAAGGTGCCGCCTTCAACGGTGAAACCGTCAGTATCGATGTGTTAGCTACGCTACCTACGTACGAGGAAGCTTTGGCACGTCTGATGAGCACGATGAAAGAAGCAGCAGCTGGCAAATTGGTACGTACCATTGCCGCGGTTCGCGAGCAAAAAGAGCAGCAGGCAGCGTAATTTACGTTGTGTGCAATTAAGAGTTTAATGTAGGCTAAATGCCGTTTATTGTAGGAATTTGTCATGTCTGTAACTAAAGACCAAATTCTAGACGCTATCGCTGAAATGTCTGTCATGGACGTAGTAGAGCTGGTTAGCGCTATGGAAGAAAAGTTCGGTGTATCTGCAGCTGCTGCAGTGGCTGTTGCCGCTGGTGGCGACGCTGGTGCTGCTGAAGAGCAAACCGAGTTCAATGTTGTTCTGGCTGGTGTTGGTGCGAACAAAGTTGCTGTTATCAAAGCAGTACGTGGCGCAACAGGCCTGGGCCTGAAAGAAGCGAAAGACCTGGTTGAGAGCGCTCCAGCTCCAATCAAGGAAGGCGTTTCTAAAGACGAAGCCGAAGCGCTCAAGAAAGACCTTGAAGCCGCTGGTGCGTCTGTTGAAGTTAAGTAATTCGGGTCAGACCCGTATTACTGCCTGTTAATCAGGCCGGGCTGGTGATGAATTAATCACCGGCCTTTTTGCGCTGTGGGACTTTGATTTCCCCACCCCTGATGGCAACCTGCTATTGCCATAAAAACCGCCCGCAAGGGTAGTTGGGAAAAAAATCAGCAAGCTGAGGAACCCCATGACTTACTCTTATTCTGAGAAGAAACGTATCCGTAAGGACTTCGGCAAACGTCCAGAAGTATTGGATGTGCCATACCTGTTGTCGATTCAAATTGAGTCGTTCAACAAATTTATCGAGCCTGATCCAGAAGGTGATTATGGCCTGGAAGCGGCATTTCGCTCTGTTTTTCCCATCAAAAGCTACTCTGGCAGCGCGGAATTGCAGTACGTCAGCTACCGCATCGGGGAACCTGTTTTTGATGTCAAAGAATGCCAAATCCGTGGCGTAACTTACTCGGCGCCATTGCGGGTGAAATTGCGGATGGTGTTGTTTGACAAAGAAGCGCCAGGCACCATCAAAGACATCCGCGAGCAGGAAGTCTACATGGGGGAAATCCCGCTGATGACCGAAAACGGTACCTTTGTCATTAATGGTACTGAGCGGGTTATCGTTTCTCAGCTGCACCGTAGCCCGGGTGTGTTCTTTGATCATGACCGTGGCAAAACGCATTCTTCCGGCAAGGTATTGTACAACGCCCGGGTGATCCCATACCGTGGCTCCTGGCTGGACTTCGAATTCGACGCCAAAGACAACCTCTTTGTCCGGATTGACCGACGTCGTAAATTACCAGCAACCATTTTGCTGCGTGCGCTCGACTTCGAGACAGAAACCATTTTAAGCACTTTCTTTGAGAACACCCGTTTTGATATTCAGGACGGCAAGTTCATGATGGAAGTGGTACCAAGCCGCCTGCGCGGTGAAACTGCGGCCTTTGACATCGTCGATAACGACGGTGAAGTGATCGTAGAGCAAGGTCGTCGTATTACCGCCCGTCACGTCCGTCAGCTGGAAAAAACCGGCCTGACCATGATGGAAGTACCGGCTGAATACCTGATTGGTCGTGTTCTGGCGAAGAACTATGTGGATGAAAGCTCAGGTGAAATCATCGCCGAGGCCAATGCCGAGCTGAACCTGGAGCTGTTGAGCAAGCTGTCTCAAGCCGGCTATACCAGCTTTGAAACCTTGTACATCAATGACCTGGATCAGGGCCCGTACATTTCGGAAACCCTGCGGATTGATCCAAGCTCCAACCGGATCGAGGCCTTGGTCGAAATTTACCGCATGATGCGTCCTGGTGAACCACCAACGCGTGATGCCGCTGAAACACTGTTTGATAACCTGTTCTTCTCTGAAGATCGTTACGATCTGTCCACCGTCGGCCGGATGAAGTTCAACCGTCGTGTTGGCTTTGATGAAAACACCGGTGAAGGTGTACTGACCAAAGACGATATCCTTGCGGTGATGAAAGTCCTGATCGATATTCGTAACGGTAAAGGCGATGTCGATGACATCGATCACCTGGGGAACCGTCGTATTCGCTCTGTTGGCGAAATGGCCGAGAACCAGTTCCGTGTTGGTCTGGTGCGGGTTGAGCGCGCGGTAAAAGAGCGTCTGTCCTTGGGCGATCTGGATGCTGTGATGCCACAAGACTTGATCAACGCCAAGCCAATTTCTGCTGCGGTGAAAGAGTTCTTCGGCTCCAGCCAGCTGTCGCAGTTTATGGATCAGAACAACCCGTTGTCGGAAGTCACCCACAAGCGTCGTATTTCTGCGCTTGGTCCGGGCGGTCTGACCCGTGAGCGTGCCGGCTTTGAAGTCCGTGACGTTCACCCAACCCACTACGGCCGGGTTTGCCCTATCGAAACGCCGGAAGGTCCGAACATCGGTCTGATCAACTCCTTGTCGATGTTTGCCCAGACCAACGAGTACGGTTTCCTGGAAACCCCGTACCGCCGGATTGAAAACGGTGTGGTCACCGACGAAGTCGATTTCCTGTCGGCGATTGAAGAAGGCAACTTCGTCATTGCTCAGGCTAACGCCGAGCTGAGCGACGACAACCGTCTGGTCGAAGAGCTGGTCCCTTGCCGTCACAAAAACGAATTTACCCTGATGCCTGCTGATCAGGTGCAGTACATGGACGTCGCGCCACAGCAAATCGTCTCTGTGGCTGCGGCCCTGATCCCGTTCCTGGAGCACGACGATGCCAACCGGGCATTGATGGGCTCGAACATGCAACGTCAGGCCGTGCCTACCTTACGTGCTGATAAGCCGTTGGTTGGTACTGGTGTCGAGCGCGTGGTTGCCAAAGACTCCGGTGTTACTGTGGTGGCTAAGCGTGGCGGTACCATCGATTACGTTGATGCCAGCCGTATCGTGGTGAAGGTGCATGAAGATGAAATGGTGGCCGGTGAAGCCGGTATCGACATCTACAACCTGACCAAGTACACCCGTTCCAACCAGAACACCTGTATCAACCAGCGTCCTTGCGTCAGCCAGGGCGAGCCGGTTGAGCGTGGCGATGTACTGGCCGATGGCCCGTCCACCGATTTGGGTGAATTGGCACTGGGTCAAAACCTGCGCGTGGCATTCATGCCGTGGAATGGTTACAACTTTGAAGACTCGATCTTGTTGTCCGAGCGTTTGGTAGAAGAAGACCGTCTGACCACCATCCACATTCAGGAACTGAGCTGTATCGCGCGTGATACCAAGCTTGGGCCGGAAGAAATCACCGCTGATATCCCGAATGTTGGTGAGTCTGCGCTGTCCAAGCTGGATGAAGCCGGCATCGTTTACATCGGTGCTGAAGTGAAGAGTGGCGATATTCTGGTTGGTAAGGTGACACCAAAAGGCGAAAGCCAGCTGACCCCGGAAGAAAAACTGCTGCGTGCTATCTTCGGTGAAAAAGCTTCCGATGTGAAAGACACTTCTTTGCGGGTGCCAAACTCGGTCAATGGTACTGTCATTGACGTGCAGGTCTTTACCCGCGATGGCGTGGAAAAAGATCAACGTGCCCGTGAAATCGAAGACATGGAAATCCGTCAGGCCAAAAAGGATCTGAACGAAGAATTCCGTATTCTGGAACAGGGTATCTTTGACCGTGCCCGTAACCTGCTGGAATCAGCCGGTGTTGACCGCGCCAAGCTGGATGGTTTGAAAGGCGATGCGCTGTTCAATCAGAGCATCAGCGACGACCAGAAGCAAAGCGACCTGGAGCAACTGGCGGCCCAGTACGAAGAAATTCGTGCCGAGTACGACAAGAAGTTCGAAGTCAAACGCCGCAAAATCAGTCAGGGCGATGATTTGGCCCCTGGCGTGCTGAAAATCGTTAAAGTTTACCTGGCGGTGAAGCGTCGTATTCAGCCGGGTGACAAGATGGCAGGCCGTCACGGTAACAAGGGTGTTATCTCAACCATCGTTCCGGTCGAAGACATGCCATACGATGAACAAGGCCGTCCGGTCGACATCGTGTTGAACCCATTGGGTGTACCATCGCGGATGAACATTGGTCAGATCCTGGAAACCCACCTGGGTCTGGCGGCACGTGGCATCGGTGAGAAAATCGATACCATGCTGCAAGAGCAGCGTGAAATTGGCGAGCTGCGTGAATTCCTGCAACGGGCGTACAGCCTGGGCGAATCGCGTCAGCAGGTCGATATTACTACCTTCAGTGATGACGAAGTGCTGCGTTTGGCTGGCAATCTGCGTAAAGGTCTGCCGATTGCAACCCCAGTGTTCGATGGTGCCAAAGAGTCTGAAATCAAAGAGCTGTTGGAACTGGCTGACTTGCCGTCCAGCGGTCAGATCAACCTGTACGATGGCCGTACCGGCAATGCCTTTGAACGTAAAGTCACCGTCGGTTACATGTACATGCTGAAACTGAACCACCTGGTTGATGACAAGATGCATGCCCGTTCAACCGGCTCCTACAGCCTGGTGACCCAGCAGCCGCTGGGTGGTAAGGCGCAGTTCGGTGGTCAGCGCTTCGGTGAGATGGAAGTCTGGGCGCTGGAAGCTTACGGTGCCGCTTACACCCTGCAGGAAATGCTGACGGTGAAATCGGATGACGTCAATGGCCGTACCAAGATGTATAAGAACATCGTGGATGGCGACCACCGGATGGAGCCTGGCATGCCAGAGTCGTTCAACGTACTGATGAAAGAAATCCGTTCGCTCGGGATCAATATCGAATTGGAAGAGGAATAAACCCCGCGTTCCATGGCGTGATGGAGCCTGCAGGCAGGCTCCATCGGTTTACCCTCTTACAGGAGAGCTAAGGTGAAAGACTTATTAAAGTTTCTGAAACAACAAACGAAGACCGAAGAGTTTGATGTCATCAAGATCGGTTTATCCTCACCGGATATGATCCGTTCATGGTCCTTCGGCGAAGTGAAAAAGCCGGAAACCATCAACTACCGGACTTTTAAGCCTGAGCGTGACGGCTTGTTCTGTGCCCGTATTTTCGGGCCGGTAAAAGATTACGAGTGTCTGTGTGGCAAATACAAGCGCTTAAAGCATCGTGGTGTGATCTGTGAAAAGTGTGGCGTCGAAGTCACTCTGACCAAAGTGCGCCGTGAGCGCATGGGCCACATTGAGCTGGCCAGCCCGGTTGCCCACATTTGGTTCTTAAAGTCCCTGCCAAGCCGGATTGGCTTGCTGCTGGACATGACCCTGCGCGATATCGAGCGGGTGTTGTATTTCGAATCCTACGTGGTCACCGAGCCGGGCATGACCTCTTTGGAGCGTCGTCAGATGCTGACCGAAGAAGAGTACCTGGATGTGCTGGAAGAGCACGGCGACGAGTTCGAAGCCAAGATGGGTGCAGAAGCCATTCTGGACTTGCTGCGTGATCAGGACCTGGCTAACGAAATCAAGCTGATGCGTGAAGAGTTGCCAACCATCAACTCAGAAACCAAGCGCAAGAAAATCAGCAAGCGTTTAAAGCTGATGGAAGCCTTCCACACTTCTGGCAACAAGCCGGAGTGGATGATCATGACGGTACTGCCAGTACTGCCACCGGATCTGCGTCCTTTGGTACCGCTGGATGGTGGCCGTTTCGCAACGTCCGATCTGAACGATCTGTACCGCCGCGTCATCAACCGGAACAACCGTCTGAAGCGTCTGTTGGACTTGTCTGCGCCGGATATTATTGTCCGCAATGAAAAACGCATGCTGCAAGAGTCGGTCGATGCGCTGCTGGACAACGGTCGTCGCGGCCGTGCCATCACTGGCACCAACAAACGTCCGCTGAAATCTTTGGCCGACATGATCAAAGGAAAGCAGGGTCGTTTCCGTCAGAACCTGCTGGGTAAGCGGGTCGACTACTCCGGTCGTTCGGTCATTACCGTAGGTCCTACCTTGCGTCTGCATCAGTGTGGTCTGCCGAAGAAGATGGCCCTTGAGCTGTTCAAGCCATTCATCTATGGCAAGCTGGAAGGTCGTGGCCTGGCCACCACCATCAAAGCGGCTAAGAAGATGGTCGAGCGCGAAGAAGGCGCCGTCTGGGACGTACTGGACGAAGTGATTCGTGAACATCCGGTGCTGTTAAACCGTGCACCAACATTGCACCGCTTGGGTATCCAGGCTTTTGAGCCAGTGTTGATTGAAGGTAAAGCCATTCAATTGCACCCGCTGGTGTGTGCGGCGTACAACGCCGACTTCGACGGTGACCAAATGGCCGTGCACGTGCCGCTGACGCTGGAAGCTCAACTGGAAGCGCGTGCGCTGATGATGTCGACCAACAACGTGTTATCACCTGCCAACGGCGAGCCTATCATCGTGCCTTCACAGGACGTTGTATTGGGTTTGTACTACATGACACGGGATGCCATTAACGCCAAAGGCGAGGGCATGCTGTTCAAAAGCCCGAAAGAAGCCGAAAAAGCCTATCGCGGCGGCCATGCTTCGTTGCATGCCAAGGTGAAAGTGCGGATCACTGAAATCGTTTCTGACGAAGAAGGCAATCGCACCAGCAATACGGCTGTGCATGACACCACAGTGGGCCGTGCCATTTTGTATTCCATTCTGCCAGAAGGTCTGGAGTTTGCTGCAGTCAATCAGGCGATGGGCAAAAAGCAAATTTCACGTTTGCTCAACGGTGCTTACCGTAAGATTGGTCTGAAGGACACTGTTATCCTGGCCGACCAAATCATGTACACCGGCTTCCATTATGCGATGTTGTCTGGCGTCTCTGTTGGTATCGACGACATGGTCATCCCAGATGCGAAAAAAGACATCATCGAAGCGGCTGAAGCTGAAGTGGCTGAGATCCAGGACCAGTTCCAGCAAGGTCTGGTCACCGGTGGTGAAAAGTACAACAAAGTCATCGACATTTGGTCAACCGCCAACGAAGGCCTGTCCAAAGCGATGATGGACAACTTGTCGAAAGAAAAAGTGATTGACCGCGACGGCAACGAAACCGAGCAGCAATCCTTTAACTCAGTCTACATGATGGCCGACTCTGGCGCCCGGGGTTCACCGGCTCAGATCCGCCAGCTGTCTGCGATGCGGGGCCTGATGGCCAAGCCGGATGGCTCCATCATCGAGACGCCGATTACTGCAAACTTCCGTGAAGGCTTGAACGTACTGCAGTACTTCATCTCTACGCACGGTGCCCGTAAAGGTTTGGCCGATACCGCACTGAAAACTGCGAACTCCGGTTACCTGACTCGTCGTTTGGTCGACGTGGCGCAGGATCTGGTAGTCACCGAAGACGACTGTGGCACCAAAGAAGGCATTTGGATGAAGCCGCTGATCGAAGGTGGTGACGTGGTCGAAGGCTTGCGTGAGCGGGTATTGGGCCGGGTTGTGCTGGGCGATGTGCTGATCCCGAACACCGAGGACGTGCTGATTGAAAATGGCACCATGCTTGACGAGCAGCTCTGTGATTTGTTGGAAAAGCACTCGATTGACGAAGTCTATGTTCGCTCGGTAATCACCTGTGACACCGATTTCGGTGTCTGCGCCAAGTGCTACGGCCGAGATCTGGCGCGTGGTCATTTGATCAACCAGGGTGAAGCGGTTGGTGTTATTGCTGCTCAGTCCATTGGTGAGCCGGGTACCCAGCTGACGATGCGTACTTTCCACATCGGTGGTGCGGCATCGCGGGCCTCTGCAGAAAGCAGTGTTCAGGTGAAAACCGCCGGTACCTTGAAGCTGCACAATGCCAAGTTTGTCCGCAACGTTGACGACAAAATCGTCATTACTTCCCGCTCGGCTGAAGTCACCATTTTCGACGAGTTGGGTCGTGAGAAAGAGCGCTACAAGCTGCCATACGGCTCGGTGATGCAGGTTGATGACAACAGCAAAACCGAAGCAGGGCAAATCGTAGCAACCTGGGATCCGCACTCCCACCCAATCATTGTTGAGCGTAGTGCTAAAGTAAGCTTCAGTGACGTTGATGACACCAATACGGAAATTCAACAGGACGAGCTGACCGGTCTGACCCGTACCGTGGTCAAAGACCTGACCAAAGCCAACGCCAAAGAGCCGAAGCTGATTCTGGCGACCGACGATGGTGGCTTGCAGGAAATTCGTCTGCCAAGTTTCACCACCATTGAAATTCGTGATGGTGCGACCGCTCAGCCAGGTGATGTGTTGGCGCGCATTCCACAGGAAAGCTCGAAAACGCGCGATATCACCGGTGGTCTGCCTCGGGTTGCTGACTTGTTTGAAGCCCGGAAGCCGAAAGATCCAGCCATTTTGGCGGAAATCTCCGGTGTTATCAGCTTCGGTAAGGAAACCAAAGGCAAACGCCGTCTGATCATCACACCTGAGCAGGGCGATGCGCACGAAGAAATGATTCCGAAATGGCGTCAGATCAACGTGTTCGAAGGTGAGCGGATCGAAAAAGGTGAAGTCATCTCTGAAGGTCCGGAATCACCGCACGATATTCTGCGTCTGCGTGGTATTCACCATGTGGCCAGCTACATCGTCAACGAGGTGCAAGAGGTTTATCGTCTGCAAGGCGTTAAGATCAACGACAAGCACATTGAAAACATCATCCGTCAGATGCTGCGTAAATGTGTGATTGCCAACCCGGGTGACAGTGAGTTCCTTGAAGGTGAGCAGGTCGAATTGGCGCGGGTGAATATTGCCAATCGCATGCTGGAAGCGGAAGGTAAGATCCCGGCACAGTACGAGCGTGTGCTGCTGGGTATCACCAAGGCTTCTTTGTCGACCGATTCGTTTATTTCAGCCGCTTCCTTCCAGGAAACGACCCGGGTACTGACCGAAGCTGCCGTGGGTGGCAAGATCGATCAGCTGCGCGGCCTGAAAGAAAACGTTATTGTCGGACGTCTGATCCCGGCCGGTACTGGTTTTGCGTATCACCAGAACCGCCTGCGTCAGCGTCAGAAGGCTGTGGCCGAAACGACAGAGCCGTCCATGAGTGCAGAAGTGGCCGAACAGGCCCTGACCGATGCACTGAATATGGATATGTCAGGTAACGAGGATTAAGTTGTTGTGAATTCTGCTGTCCAAGTGGCAGCAGAATGCAGGATAACTTGACAGCTCAAAGCTTGACCATTAGAATTCCGCGACCCCATTTTTGGGGTGCGGATTTTTCACGTTTATTGGGTATCAATTAACCAGGAGTATTTAATGGCAACAATTAACCAGCTCGTGCGCAAGCCACGGCAGGAAAAACTTGCGAAAAGCAACGTTCCTGCTTTGGAAGCTTGTCCACAAAAGCGTGGTGTTTGTACCCGTGTTTATACCACTACACCTAAAAAGCCGAACTCAGCTATGCGTAAAGTGTGCCGTGTTCGTCTGACCAATGGCTTCGAAGTAAGCTCGTACATTGGTGGTGAAGGTCACAACCTGCAGGAGCACAGCGTGGTCCTGATCCGTGGTGGCCGGGTCAAAGACTTACCAGGTGTGCGTTACCACACCGTACGCGGCACTTTAGACTGTGCTGGCGTTAAAGATCGTAAACAAGGCCGTTCTAAATACGGCGCCAAGCGGCCCAAATCTTAACGGAACTCCGTTAGTAAGGCCAAACTAAACGACTTTTTAATTAAAGTTTTGGAATCACCTGAAGCAATCGGAGTTTCGAATGCCAAGAAGACGCGTTATAGGTCAACGTAAAATCCTTCCAGATCCTAAGTTCGGAAGTGAGTTACTGGCTAAGTTTGTCAATGTCGTGATGGTCGACGGTAAAAAGTCCATCGCCGAATCAATTGTATACGGCGCATTAGAAATCGCAGCTGAGAAGTCGAAGAAAGAACACATCGACTTGTTCGAAGTTGCCCTGGATAACATTCGTCCAACGGTCGAAGTCAAATCACGCCGGGTAGGTGGTTCAACTTACCAGGTTCCATGTGAAGTTCGTCCGGTTCGTCGGAATGCCTTAGCAATGCGCTGGTTGGTTGAAGCGGCCCGTAAACGTGGTGAAAAATCGATGTCCCAGCGTCTGGCTGGTGAAATGCTGGATGCCATTGAGAACAAAGGTTCTGCGGTTAAGAAGCGTGAAGACGTCCACCGTATGGCTGAAGCAAACAAAGCGTTTGCTCACTTCCGCTGGTAAGCAGATCTTAATTTAACAGGAGTGTATTGTGGCACGTAAAACCCCAATAGAACGCTACCGTAACATTGGTATCTGTGCACACGTGGACGCGGGTAAAACCACGACCACAGAGCGTGTATTATTCTACACCGGCTTGTCGCACAAGATCGGTGAGGTGCATGATGGCGCTGCTACCATGGACTGGATGGAGCAGGAGCAGGAGCGTGGTATTACCATTACCTCTGCAGCAACTACTACCTTCTGGCGTGGTATGGAAGCACAGTTCGAAGAGCACCGTGTGAACATCATCGATACCCCGGGACACGTTGACTTCACCATCGAAGTAGAACGTTCACTGCGGGTACTGGATGGTGCCGTGGTTGTATTGTGTGGCTCTTCAGGCGTGCAGCCTCAGACCGAGACTGTATGGCGTCAGGCCAACAAGTACGAAGTACCGCGGATGATCTTCGTCAACAAGATGGACCGTACCGGTGCCAACTTCCTGCGCGTTGTAGAGCAGGCCCGTACCCGTCTGAACAGCACCATTGTTCCTATCCAGCTGCCTATCGGCGCGGAAGACGACTTCAAAGGTGTGGTTGATCTGATCAAAATGAAATCCATCAACTGGAATGAAGCCGATCAGGGCATGACCTTCACCTACGAAGACATCCCGGCTGACATGGTTGCTGAGTGCGAAGAGTGGCGTCAGAACATGGTGGAAGCTGCAGCTGAAGCCAACGAAGAGCTGATGGAGCGCTATCTGGAAGGTGACGAGTTCACCGAAGAAGAAATCCGTGCTGCGTTGCGTGAATTGACTCTGCGCAACGAAGTGGTGCTGGTGCAGTGTGGTTCTGCCTTTAAAAACAAAGGCGTTCAGGCCATGCTGGACAACGTGATTTACTTCCTGCCATCGCCAACCGAAGTAAAATCCATCCGTGGTATTTTACCGGACGAAAGCGAAGGTGTGCGTAAGTCTGACGACAAAGAGCCTTTTGCCGCTTTGGCATTCAAAATTGCCACCGACCCATTCGTAGGTACTCTGACCTTCTTCCGTGTTTACTCCGGTGTGGTTGAGTCCGGTTCCGGCGTTTACAACTCGGTCAAGCAAAAGAAAGAGCGGATTGGTCGTATCGTGCAAATGCACGCCAACAGCCGTGAAGAAATCAAAGAAGTTTTGGCTGGCGACATCGCTGCGGCCATCGGTCTGAAAGATACCACCACTGGGGATACCCTGTGTGATATCGACAACCCGATCATCCTTGAGCGGATGGAGTTCCCTGAGCCGGTTATCTCGGTTGCGGTAGAACCAAAAACCAAGGCTGACCAGGAAAAAATGGGTATCGCGCTTAGCAAGTTGGCGGCCGAAGATCCATCCTTCCGGGTGCACACCGACGAAGAGACAGGCCAGACCATCATCTCTGGTATGGGTGAATTGCACCTGGACATCATCGTCGACCGTATGCGTCGTGAGTTCAAAGTAGAAGCCAACGTGGGTAAGCCACAGGTTTCTTACCGCGAGACGATTCGTGGCAAAACCGAAGTCGAAGGCAAGTTTGTTCGTCAGTCCGGTGGTCGCGGTCAGTTTGGTCACTGTTGGTTGCGCATCGAACCTCAGGAAGAGGGCGCTGGTTATACCTTCGTCAACGAAGTTGTGGGTGGTGTGATTCCAAAAGAATACATCCCAGCGGTCGACAAGGGTGTTCAGGAGCAGATGAAGAACGGCATCCTGGCAGGTTATCCGGTTATCGATGTCAAGGTCACCGTTTATGACGGTTCTTACCACGATGTTGACTCCAATGAAATGGCGTTTAAAATTGCTGCTTCCATGGGCTTCAAAAAAGGTGCTTTGCAGGCGTCGCCTGTTATCCTTGAGCCAATCATGAAAGTAGAAGTGGTCACGCCAGAAGAGTTCATGGGTGATCTGGTTGGCGATTTAAACCGTCGCCGCGGCATGATCAATGGCATGGAAGATGCGCCTGGTGGCATGAAAATTATCGATGCCAACGTACCGCTGTCTGAAATGTTTGGTTACGCTACGCATATGCGCTCTCTGTCACAGGGCCGTGCTTCGTATTCAATGGAACCATTGAACTACGCTGAAGCACCGAACAACGTGAAAGAAGCAATTATTGCAGCACGTAAAGCTGATTAACGATTAAATCAGGCCCGGTACACCGGGCCCTCAATTTGACTAAGAAGGGTTTATAC